>NZ_FNHP01000019.1 GCF_900103645.1 Oryzisolibacter propanilivorax | reverse complement strand
GGGGTCTCCTCGTTTTCAGTGCAATAAGTGACGGTACGAAAAGCTAGCACTGGCGCGGAGGTGGTGTTGGTAGATCGTTGATTTCATTGACTTTCCTGTTCACTTTCAAATCTGCGATTCGTGGCGTCAAACCGTGGTCGGTTTCATCCATTGGTGCCAGTTATCGATGCATTTGGCCGCGAAGGCAGGATTTGGTCAGCATAGCGGTCAACCGGGAAGCGAAACACACCCCGCAAGTTGATGCTCTCCAGCCTGGTGGGCGCAATCTTCCCGATCAGTTCCGGTGGAATGACCTGGCGGCGGTTCGACCAGCGATCCAGGACCGCCTGCATCTGTGAGGTATTCCACGCCATCACGATGTTGGCCATCAGGCTCAACGCATCGGCCACAGCCTGCATTTCATCGACACGTTTGGCCTGCGCCGGGCTGATCCGGCCGGTATAAATGGCGCGCTTGAGGGCGTTAACAGCCTCGCCCCGATTGAGCACCCGGCGCAACTCGTTCCTGAAAGCGTCCTTGACAAAGTAGTCAGCCAAAAACGCCGTACGCAGCAACCGCCCCAATTGCACGCCAGCCTCATAGATTGGATCGCCCTGGGCGGCAGAACCGAACCGCGCAAGAGCTGCCACCGCACTGGCATGTCCGCTCATGACCGAGGCTGCCAGGTGCACCAGACTATCCCAATGCTTTTCGATCAAAGCGACGTCGACATTGGCTTCGCACACCGCAGCGATTTCTGCGGGCACTTTGGTGCCGCGTGGCACAAAGAGGTGGCGCTGTTTGAGTTCCTTCAACCGCGGGCAAAGATCAAAACCAAGCAAACGGGCATGTGACATGGCAAAGTCGGTGTAGCCATGGGTATCCACAGCAAGCTGGCTGGTCTCCAGCTTTTCTTGGCGGATGACACCTTCAATGGCCACGCCCGCCTGGCGCTCATTGAGCACAAAGGGCTGCGCATGGAAGATGCCCCACCGGTCTTTTACATGGGAGTAGATTCCAATGGAAGGTGTGTTGCGCCGAGGATCAAGCCGGGCTTGCCACACCCGTTTGGTGGTCTCCATGGTCATCATGTCAGAAGATGCCAAATCGGACCGCCCCCAGGTGGCGGCAATCGGGTGTCGCTGCATGAATTCCAGCACAGCCTGGCAGGCCTGGCTCAGACGCCGTTCGTCCCGCGCCCAGCGCATGGCCTGGCGAATGCTGGTGGCAGACAATTGCGGAATCATGCGCGCGCATTCGACCGCAGTCAGACTGGTGCCGTGGGCCATGATGCCGGCATAGACCATCAGCAGCTCGTCGGTAGAGCGCGGCTCACGTCCGAGCATGATCCAGCTAAAGCGCACCTGGGCGTCAACGGCCAGAATCACTTCCGGCAATTGAACCTCACCGATGCGGTGATCCAAAGCCGCGCGCAGCTTGGTCACTTCTGGGTCTTCGTCCTCTGCGGGCAATGGCGACAAATGGAGTTCATCATCCACGCGCAGTACGCCACTGCGGGCTGCAGCGGCCACCGCATCGACACCGGCAGTTACTCTGGCCAGCAAAGGCTTCAAGAAAGTGGCAGCCTTGCTGGGTAACGATAGACGGGCATAGTGTTTCTTGGACTCTGCCTGCCAACGCTCGTCCGTGAAGAACAAGCGCGCACGACCCCGAAAGCTCAGGCTGTGCTCAATCCAGACCGAGCCATTGCGCACCGCGCGGCGCAGGGCAAACAGGGTGGCCACCTCCAACGCCTGAAACGCCCGTTCCCGGTCTGGGCTGGAGATCGAAACCTGCCAGATCATTCCCAGACTTGGTGCCACCACTTCAACTGGCAGCTTTCTGGATCCTTTGAGATATAAAGCTTGCAGCTTGGCAAGGTACTCGATGGCAGGATGCTCGCCGGTGGCCTGCCAGGGCAGCTTTGCAATGGCGACGAGCAACGACCGCACGGGGCGAATTCCATCAATCAATCCCTCGCGGACCAGGGAGGCCCTGCTCGGTGGTTTGCGTTTCTGGGTTTCGGTGATCAAGGCTTCAAGACGGGCACGCAACTCAGCATCTGGCACCGCACCTTGCGCGCTCAAGGCAACAAGTTCGCCGAGCAGCGTTTTGTACATTGCGGCCCAATTGACGGTAGCGGGGACATCGGCGGCAGCCTGACGCCACAGATCGGCGATCCGGCGCTGCACCATAAGGATCAACTGGTCTGTGGTGGTGAACAGGCAATACCGAAGAAAGCATGCGACCTCCACGGTGCGCGCTGGCTCTTTGATCTTGGCTCCGGCTGAGGGCGGCCTGGAGACAAGTCGGCGCGCGTAGCGGCGCAAGATGAGATCGGGGATGTCTGCCAGGTGCTTATGAACGTCCAGCGTGTAAAGCAGGTCGATGCGCTCCAGTACCTCGCTGATTTGGCGGGTTGAGTGTTTCGCCGGTGCAGCCCATAGCCAACTCTGCTGGGTTTGTCCATCTGGGCGCAGCTCTGAAACTGAGGCTCGCCAGCGATCAAGTGTTGCTGGATCAACGCTGGCGGCGATGGCGGTGCCTGTTTCAACTTCAAGCTGGGCAAGTGCCGCCGCAATCAGTGTCCGAATTGCCCGCTCGTGCACGATCACCAGCTTGTTCTTGTACAGCCATTGACGCGCCCGCACGAGTAGCTGATCGCGGTCGGCGCAGCGCGCCACTTCGTCGCGCAGTTCACGTACCAGTGAGCGGCGCTGGTGCTCGCTCATCCACTGGAATCCAAGGACCGTGCAGGCTACTTGTTGGTGATCGAATAGCGTGCGCCCGCGTTCATACATGGCTCTCAGCGAGGCGACTTCTGGTGCTGCAATGCCAAGCTCGTTGCCAAGGTGGCGCCACAAGGCTACTGGAATTACCCGAAAGGCACCGAGCAAACGCCCACTCATGCGCAGGAAACCAATATGGAGCGCCAGACCAAGCTTGTGGGAATCACCTCGGCGTGCATTGATTGCGTCGCGCTCGGCACCATCGAAGGTGAAAAATGCCTTCATCTCGAAGTCGCTGATATCGCGGGGGAGCCCACGCATCCCCAAAAACGTTGTGTGCCAACCCTGCATCGTGAACCTCAAAAGTGGGAGGCCACCATACCCGCTTACAAAGCGAACAGGAAAGTCAATGAAATCAACGGTCTACCCAGACCACCCCCGCGCCAGTGCTAGCTTTGCGTACCGTCACTTATTGCACTGAAAACGAGGAGACCCC
>NZ_FNHP01000015.1 GCF_900103645.1 Oryzisolibacter propanilivorax | reverse complement strand
GAAAGTCAATGAAATCAACGATCTACCAACACCACCTCCGCGCCAGTGCTAGCTTTTCGTACCGTCACTTATTGCACTGAAAACGAGGAGACCCCTCACCGGGCCGGTGGCCCTCGCCGCTGGGCTTTGCGGCCCTGACGGGCCTTCCTGGCCCGTTTCCGGGGCCTTCCCTGCCCTGCCCCACCGGCGCGGCCGTTGTGGACAGTTTCGGGACAAGTCGGCCGAGGCCGGCCGGCGCAGCCCTGACGTTGACACTTGAGGGGCAGCGGGGCCGGCGCGATGTTGACACTTGGGGGGCAGCGGCCGATTTCGGCCTGGTCGAGCCGTCCAGGCGGCCGCCGAGGCGGCCTAAGTGCCTGATCGGCATGGAGTTATCCACCGAAGTTGTGGATAACCCTGTTAGGAACCCTGCCCCGGTATTGACACTTGAGGGGCGGCCCTACTGACACTTGAGGGGCGCGGTTCTTGACACTTGAGGGGCAGCGTATTGACACATGGGGGGCTTATCCATTGACACTTGAGGGGCGGCCTCTTCGCGCTTTTCCTTGGCGTGACAACGGTTTACGCGCGTTTTTCGGTCATGCTAACCAGGTTTTTAACCGTCTTTATAACCTTTTTATATAACCAGGTAGTTTTAACCAGAGGCTGGCGAAAAAAACGGCAACACGGCCCAAGCTACCGCGCAGCATGACCGGCCGCCGAAGGGGGGAAACCCCCCTTCTCGATCCCACCCGGCCGCAAGCGGCCTCCCATCCCCCCAGGGGCTACGCCCCTCGGCCGCCTTGCGGCCTCACCCCACAATGGAGCGCCTTCGGCGCTACGGCTTAGGAGAGCCAGGCGCAAGCGCCTGGCGGAAGGCAGTAAGTTCGAGAGCTTGCGAGGGGGCAAAGCCCCCTCACACTCCCCAACCAGGTCGCCGCGGTTCGACCGGCCGCGCGATCCTCAAGCATCGCAGCAGCTCCACCGCCGCAGGTTTTACGCCAAGGAAGGGGGTCGGCCAGCTCGGCCGGTGGCGCGGAAAGCGCCCCTCAAGTGTCAATGAAACGTGAGACGCGGGGCCAGGCCCGCGCCGATCACAAGCCGAGTTCGGAGTGAGAGCCGAGGCGCACCAGGCGCAGCGTGTCGGCGTCGGGCTTCTGGTAGATCAGCACCAGGTCGGGCTTGACGTGGCAATCCCGGTGATCCTTCCAGTCCCCGGTCAGCGCGTGGTCGCGGTGCCGAGGTTCCAGCGGCTGGTCGTCGGCGAGCGCGACCAGGACGGGCACCAGGTCGGCGTCGAGCGTGGCCCGGTGCTGCCCTTTCGCCTCGCGCTTGTAGTCGCGCTTGAACTGGCCGGTGCGCTCAATCTGCCGCATGCAGATCGGCCATCAGATCGTTGACGGTGGCGAAGCGCGGCAGCTTGCCCTTGCGGGCTTCCTTCATCGCCTCGATGGTGGTGGCGTTCGGAATCAGCGGCTCGAAGGGCAGCGCCTTGTCCTGGGCCACCTTCGTGAGCAGCAGCCGCACCGCGTCGGACACGGTAAGGCCCATCGCGGCCAGGACGGCCGCCGCTTCTTCCTTGATCGCGCCGTCGATGCGCGTTTGTACGAGCTGGTTTGCAGCCATGATTGGTTCTCCGGTTGGGTTCGTGAATTACATTGTAATGCACGCCAAGGGAAAGGGCAAGGTTTAGCGGCTAAAACGTTTAGCTAAAGTGCTTGACGATTAGGACATTTTGCCCTAATATAGCACTTGAAGGCCGGGCATTTCGCCCAGGTCAACTACCGGAGAAAGTCCGATGAACACCCAAGAGCAACCCGTTACCGCTTCCCTGGTCGCCGAGGCCCAGCGCCTCGACTTCCTGCCCGCCTACTTCGGCCCGCGTCTGATGATGCGCGGCGAGGCCCTGGTGTATGCCTGGCTTCGCCGGCTCTGCGAACGCTACAGCGGCGCGTATTGGCACTACTACACCTTGTCGGACGGCGGTTTTTACATGGCCCCCGACCTGGCCGACCGCCTGGAGATCGAGGTGGACGGCAACGGCTTCCGAGGCGAGTTGTCGGCCGACGCCGCCGGCATTGTCGCAACCCTGTTCGCGCTGGGTCAGCTCGCGGCCGAGGCCGCCGACACGGACGCCGGCGATGCCCTGATCGACCGCTATCACTTCCTGCGCGGCTTCGCAGCCAGCCACGCCGAGGCGGCCGCGATCTACCGGGCTATTGACTGATGAGGGGCGGCCCCGGCTTCGGCCGGGGCTTCCAGGAGGCGACCATGACCAGGAACAACGCTCCCCAGGCACCGACGAACAGCTACGCGACGGACGGCAAGTGCCACAACGCCGAGCCGGGCACCTACGGCCACGAATGCGGCAAGCCGGCCGCATGGATCGGCACGAACCACAAGGGGTTCAGCTCGGGATTCTGCGACGACTGCAAGCGCCACGGCTACGAAGCCCGCGACGTGATCGCGTGGCGGCGTGCTGACACTTGAGGGGCCGGCCGATGGCGAAGAAACGCAAGACGCCGGCCCAGCCGGGCCAGGACTGGAACGCGCCGGCGGCCGAGCTGCTGGCCGAGCTGCCCACCGACCGCGACGAGCTGCTGGCCGCCGCCGTGGCGGCCGTGGTGGAGATCGACGCGGCGATCATGCGCGGTGACGGTGCGGCCGCCGAGGCGGCCAGCGACCGATACGAGGCCGTCATCTGGAAGATGAACGGCGGAACGCACGTGGGCAGCATGGCCGACCACGACGCGCCCGGCCAGGTCATCGAGCGCCATTGCGCGGCGGTGCCTGGCGACGTGCCCTTGTGGGGCCAGCGCGGCCAGTTCCTGGTCGCGGATGGCGACATGCGCGCCCTGGTGGAGTACGAGGCCGGCTACGGCGGGCCGCTGGGTGCCCACTTCCAGTTCCACGTCATCGACCTGGACAGGCCGTTTATCTCCGAAACGGGCTACCGCTCGCACTTCGACACGGCGCAGGGCTGCATGACGGTGGACGAGGTTGCGCGCGGCATCCTGGCTGCGCAGCGAGCCGAGAAGAAGCGCCCGGTGATGGTCGAGGCCAGCTACCGCGACCGCCTGGCCGATGCTCCCCTGCCCGCTTGGCTGGCCGGCTTGGAGCCGCCGGCGCGGCGCGCACCGGCGACCGTCCTGGTGCCGCCGGGGTTCGTCCTGGTCGATGTGGTGCTGCCCTCGCATCGGGCCTTCATCGCCAGGCGCTGGGCGGCCGAGGCCGCGACCAGGATCAAGGCGGCCAGGGCCGCCGGGTTGGACGCCAAGGGAAAAATCACCGGCGCAGGCCCGGAGCGAGATCCCGCATCGCCAGAAACGACGATGACCTGCAGCATCGTCAAAGCCGACGATGCCGAGCCGGGCGAGGGCGGGCCTGTATCGCCGGAAACAACGATGCCGCGAGCGAGCGCGGCAACCTGCAGCATCGCCAGGAATGGCGATGGAGGCCCGGCCGACCTGGTGGAGTTCAAGCCCGGCCAGCGGTGCGAGATCGTGAGCGTCCATCACCCGGTTTTCGACCGCTACATCGGCAAGCGCATCATCATCGTGAAGGTGCATCCCGACACCCGCCAGGTGTGGGCGCACGACGACAGGCCGGTAACGTACAAGACCAATCGCGCAGGCCGGCGCGTGGTCGATTCAGACCCGAGCTGCATCCAGTCGATCTACGGCTTCGACCAGTTGCGGCTTATCACTTGACCAGGAGAACGAACGAATGACGAACGACGCCAATATCCGGCTGGAGTGCTTGAAGCCGGCCGAACGCTGGGCGCAACCGACCGGCGAGGAAGTCCGAGAGGTGCTGCGCCTGGCCGGGTTCAGCGGCAGCAAGGCCGCGAAGGCGCTGGGGCTGGGCGCGAAGGGCGACCGCACGATCCGCCGCTGGATCGGCGAGGACACCCCGATTCCCTATGCGGCATGGGCGATCCTGTGCGACCAGGCCGGGCTGGGCGTGATCTGGAAAGAGGATTGACGCCAAGGGAAAGGTTTTAGCGGCTAAAGTTTAGCCTTCGGATTCCGGTAAAGCGAAAAAAGTTTAGCTAAAGTGCTTGACAGGTTAGGGCATTTTGCCCTAATATAGCACTTGAAGGCCGGGCACATTGCCCAGGTCAACTACCGGAGAAAGTCCGATGAGCGACAACAAGATTATGCCCTGGATTGACGAGCTGGAGGGCGCGGCAGCGACCGACTTCCCGGCCCGCCGTGACGAGATCGCGGCCATGATGGCCGAGGCGGCCGAGCTGGTGTGCAAAGCCGAGGAACTGCGCGGCAAGGCGTACTTCGCCGGATGCTCCCTGGAGGGGCAGGCCAAGGGCCATTGGTCGATGGAAGCCGTCGAGCAGGCCAAGCGCCGGGCCGGCTGGTAAGAGCACATGGCCCGGTCGGCAACGGCCGGGCCTATCGAGGACGCCAAGAAGGAGTATTGCGTGAGCCGAGGCAAGATCAAGGGCGGCCCCAGGTGGAGGAACGCCCCGGAGTGATCCGGGGCGCTTGGCCTGGTGCTGGCACACCGTAACCATGCTTCCGAGTGGGAGCACCCAGCATTCAACACGTAAGCGCGTGGAGGGTCAAGCTATGTCCAACATCATCAAGTTCCCCAAGGAGATCGAGCAGCCCGCCGCGCCCGCGCCGGTGGAGCCTGCCGCCGCGTCTGCTGCCCCCAACAAGGCCCCCGGTGCTGGCCTGCTGGCCGGCCTGGTCAAGTTCGTATGGGTGGCGACCGTGCTGGTCTGGCCGATCCTCAAGTGGGTGCTGTCGATTGCCACCTTCTTCCAGTTCGTGCGGATGCTCTACCACTGGAACACGCCTGGCGTGTATGCCGGTTGGTCGTTCCTGGCGTACTTCGCGGTGCTGACCGCGATCACCTACTTCGTTTCGATCTACAAGCCGAAGGGGCTTTGACATGAAAAAACAGACCCTACCCTACCCGCCGGGATTCGTGGAGCCGAACACCGGCCGGGTGGCCGTCCTGGTGCGCGAGTACGCGGCCAGCGACTTGAACGGCGATGCGCCGGCCTATTGGTACAGCGCGCAATCCGAGGAATGGGGCCTTGACCCCTGGCGACTGGTGGAAGGCGTCGATCCGCACACCGCCGGCGGTCAGTTCGACGTGTGCTTTGCCAACGGTTCGAGCCGCACGGTCGGCCCGCTGATGACGTTCTTCATGAGTGCCGCTGACGCGGCCAGGTTGAACGCCAAGAAAGAAGATCACGCGCCCATTTTTAGCCGCTAAAACGCTTGACGCGGGCGGCGAGTTTAGCTAAACTTCTGCACATGGTCGGCGGCTGGCACCGCCTTTTGTTCAACAACCGGGTGTGGAGTTTATATGGGTGTTCTCCATGAAGAAACGGCTAACCGAAGCCCAATTCCAGGCGGCGATCAAGGGCCTGGAGATCGGGCAACAGACCATCGACATAGCGCGCGGCGTGCTGGTCGATGGAAGGCCCCAGGCCGAGTTTGTGGCCTCGCTGGGGCTGACCAAGGGGGCGGTATCGCAAGCGGTCAGCCGCGTGTGGGCAGTGGCGGGGGAAGTGCTCCCGCAGGGCTTCGAGCGGGTGACGGCGGTACTGCCGGAGCATCAAGCGTTCATCGTCAAGCGTTGGGAAGCCGACGCCAAGGGAAAGAGGAAACAGGAACCCAACTCATGAAAACACTGGTCACGGCAATTCAGAAAGGCGGTCAAGGCAAGACGTTCGCAACCTGCCACCTGGCGTTCGACTTCCAGGAGCGCGGCCTTCGGGTTGCAGTGATCGACCTGGACACCCAGGGCAATGCGAGCTGGACGCTGGCCGGCCACGACTCGGGCTATCCCGCCAGTCGCATGTTCACCGCCGGCGGCGACGAGCTGCGCGCCTGGTTCGCTGACCGGGAGGATGACGGCCTGGCGCTGATCGCGGCAGACGCCAACCTGGCGAACCTGGACAAGATGGAGCTTTCCCAGGCGGCCGCCGCGCTGCGGGCCAGTGTGGCCGCGCTGGGCGAGTTCTTCGACGTGTGCCTGATCGACACGGCCCCCTCCCTTGGCGTCGCCATGACGGCGGCCGTGCTGACGGCCGACTACATGCTGTCGCCCATCGAAATGGAGGCGTACAGCTTGCAGGGCATGAAGAAGATGGTCGCGGTCATCAGCAACCTGCGCAAGCAGAACCCCAAGCTGCGCTTCCTCGGCATGGTGCCGAACAAGGTGGACGCGCGGAAGCCGCGCCACGTCAACAACCTGGCGACGTTGCAGCAGGCATACCCGCAGCTCATCTTGCCGTTCAGCATCGGCGCGCGTGACAGCATCGCCGAGGCGCTGGGCGAGCAGATGCCGGTGTGGAAGATCAAGAAGACCGCCGCGCGGAAGGCCACCCAGGAGGTGCGTGCGCTGGCGGATTACGTGTTCACGAAGATGGAGATCGCGCAATGAGCGCCAAGACCAACGCCAAGAAGAAGGAGCAGGACAAGCCGCAATCGTCCGGGCTGGGCCTGGACGGGCTGGGCGACCTGGCCGGCCTGCTGAACGAGCAGCCGGCGGCCAACGCCGGCGGCGCAGGCCCGCAGGAGCTGCCGCTTGACCTGATCGACGAAGACCCGCACCAGCCGCGCACGGCCGACAACCCCGGCTTCTCGCCGGAGAGCATCGCGGAGATCGGCGAGACGATCAAAGCGCGCGGCGTGAAGTCGCCCATCAGCGTGCGCGAGAACCCGGACGCACCGGGGCGCTACCTCATCAACCACGGCGCGCGGCGCTATCGCGGCTCGAAGTGGGCGCACAAGACCACGATCCCGGCCTTCATCGACAACGACTACAACGAGGCCGACCAGGTTATCGAGAACCTGCAACGCAACGAGCTGACGGCGCGTGAGATCGCCGACTTCATCGGCCGCGAGCTGGCGAAGGGCAAGAAGAAGGGCGAGATCGCCAAGGAGATCGGCAAGTCGCCGGCCTTCGTCACGCAGCACGTCACGCTGCTGGACTTGCCCGAACCCATTGCCGAGGCGTTCAATAGCGGCCGGGGCAAGGACGTGACTGTCATCAACGAGCTGGTGACGGCCTACAAGAAGAACCCCGACGAGGTGGCCGCCTGGCTGGCCGACGACAGCCAGGAGCTGACGCGCGGCTCGGTGAAGCTGCTGCGCGAGTTCCTGGAGGACAAGCGCAGTCACGAGGACGGCGACCGTGATCCCAACACCGTCGATGCGCTGACCGGCAAGACCGACGCCGAGGCCGGCGACGGCGAGCAGGGGCCGCAGGATGATGACGCCAAGGGGAAGAAGGAGCCGAAGGAGGCCGACCCCGACAAGCTCAAGAAGGCCATCATCCAGGTCAAGCACGACGACCGGCCGGCACGGCTGATCCTCAACCGCCGGCCCCCGGCCGAGGGCTGGGCCTGGCTCAAATACGAGGATGACGGCCAGGAGTTCGAGGCCGACCTTGGCACCGTGCAGCTTGTCGCGCTGCTGGAGGGCTGACACGCCCAGCGCCGGGCATCGCCGACCACCGACCCCCACCCATCGCCCCGCCATCGAGCGGGGCTTTTTTTGCCCGCGTTTTAGCCGCTAAAAAAAGTTCAGCTAAACCGCTTGCGTAGTGTTGTATGTTGTAGTATGCTTCACGCTACAACATACAACCGGCCAAAGGAGGCCCGACATGGCGATCTCGAAGGAGCAGATATTTGCGGTGGCCGACGAACTGGACGCGGCCGGCCAGAACCCCACGCTGGCGAACGTGCGCAAGCAGCTCGGCAGCGGCAGCTTCACCACCATCAGCGAGGCGATGAACGAGTGGCGCGCACGCAAGGCCAGCCAGGCCGCCCCGATCCGCGAGCCGGCACCGCAGGCGATCACTGACAAGCTGGCCGAGCTGGGCGGCGACTTGTGGGCCGTGGCGCTGGAAATGGCGAACAACCGCCTGGCCGCCGAGCGCGAGGCGCTGGAGGCCGTGCGCCAGGAGACGGAAGCAGCGCGCCAGGAAGCCGCAGAGCTGGCCGACCAGCTCACCGGCGAGCTGGACGAGGCCAAGGCCCGCATCGCGGCCCTGGAGGCCGTCGAGGCGGCCGCCAAGGGCGAGGCCGACGAGCTGCGCGGCAAGCTCGCGGCGACCAGCGAGCGCGCGGCCACGGCCGAGGCCAGGGCCGGCGAGCTGCGCACGGAGCTGGATCACGCCCATCAGGAAGCCCGCCAGGCGCGCGCAGAGCGCGACAAGGCCCAGGAGAGGGCCACGGCCAGCGCCGACCAGGTGGAGGCCCTGCGGGCCGACCTCGCGGCCGCGAACAGCCGTACCGCCGAGATCGAGCGCCGCGCCGGCGAGCTGCGTGCCGACCTGGAGCGGGCGAACCAGGCGACCGACCAGGCGCGCGCCGCTCAGGCCGAGCAGCGGAAGGCCACCGAGGCGGCCGCCGCCGAGCGCGACCAGGTGCGCGCGGAGCTGGTGAAGGTGCAGGCCAAGGCCGAGGCGGCCGAGCAGGCCCACCAGGAGCAGCGCAAGGCGATGGCGGCCGAGGCACACCGCCAGGCCGAGCGGCTGACCGCCGCCCAGGGCGAGCGCGACCAGGCGAAGCGCGACGCTGCCCAGGCCCGCGAGGAAGCGGCCGGGCTTCGCGGCCGGCTGGAGGCCCTGGAAACCGTCATGGCGCAAGGCCGGGCGGCCGATCCGACCAGCGGCGGACGCAAAAAGACCTGATAAATCGGTTGGTTTTCCTTAAAATTACCCTGGAACCCTGACAAAACGCACAACCCGGCCGCTGGGAAGAGCCGGCCTCGCTTTGCCGAGGTCGGCTTTTTTGTTGGAGCGCGGCTTGCATGGGGCCACCATCACCCTTTTGAGAACTACGGCAACCATAGGAGTGCCCGATGAAAGAACGCCTCTTGGTCATGAACGGTCAACGCATCGTTCAGGCCGAAAAGGACGGCGCTTGGACGAATCAGAAAGTAGACAAGGCGGGCGCGTTGAAGCCCGGCATCTACAACCTGTACACGGCCCAAGCGGCCGACAAGAAGCAGACCCACGCCGGCGTGATCGTTCATGCCGACGCCACCAACGTGTACCAGCAGATCGGCAAGAACTTTGTCATGCACGCTCGGTCAGATTTCGATAAAGTACCTGAAATTGGGAGCGCAAAGAGCATCAGCTACAACGCCCAGGGCAAGGCGGCAGTCGCCGCAGAGGCCCCGAAACTGACGCGGGGGCGCTCCATGTAGCTTTAGCGGCTAAAAAGGAGGCACGCCCTTGAAACGACTCACCATCCCCGGCAGCGGCACCGAGAGCCGCGCCACCAAGCCGGCCCGCGTCAGCGCGCCGGCCACCCTCGGCGGTGCCGCCTTCGGCGCTTCGCGCGAGGACACCGGAGCCGACTTGCTGGAGGCCGCCCAGGCGGCCGAGATCGAGCAGCAGGCCACCCTAGAGGCGGCCCCGGTCGAGCAGTCCTACCCCGAAACCCTGGCGCTCTACGTGCAGGCCAAGCACGACCAGGTGGAGCACATCGAGGACAGGCTAGAAAACCTGATCGACCGGCAGCAGGCCCGTTTGCAGCAGACCCAGGCGTCCGCGCCTGGCCGGCTTTCCTTGCCCGGCTCTAAGCGAGCCTGGCAGAACCAGCAGGCGCAGCAGCAGGCCCGCTTGCAGACGCTTCACGCGCGCCTGGAGGCCGTCCGCGAGATCAAGGAAGGCATGGGCCTGCACTCGCCGAAGATCGAAGAGCTGGCGACGCGCAAGATGCGCGCCGAGAACCCCGAGCTGGCTTCCGATTGGGATGCCATGCGCGAGGCCGCCCGCCGGCATGAGCTGCTGATGCGCAAGCAGGAGCAGGAGCGCAAGCAATCCCAGGCCCAGGAGCGGCCAGGGAGATCGCAGTCCTTGGGCCTGTCAGCCAGGCCCGCATAAAAACGAAGCCCGGCGGTCGCCGGGCTTTTTTCTCGAGCATCGCCATTTCTGGCGAGGGAGGCCCGCCGAGGGCCTGGTGGAATCATCCTGCAGCATCGTCACAAGCGACGATGCCGGGAGCTGGCCAGCATCGCCGAACCTGGCGATGCCGCCGGCGCGGTCGACCATCGCCAGTTCTGACGATGAGATCCCGCATCGCCATCTACAGCGAGGCCCACAGGGCCAGGCCGGCGGCCACGACCGCCATGCCGGCCGCGACCATGTTCATCATGGCGACGCGCCGCGCCTCGCGGATCGGCGCGACGAGCTGCGCCGTCACCGCCTCAACCTCACGCCGCACGGCCTCGGCGGCCGCCTTCGCGCCCTCCTGCATTCCCCGCGTCATGGCGTCCTTGCTGGCCGCCAACGCCGCGTTGAGCGTCCTTTCCGCCTTTCCCTTGGCGTCATCACCCCATCGGTGGGCGATGGACTCCAGTTCCGACTTGAAGGCGTCCAAGATTTCCTGCTGGGCCGATGCGCTGTCCTGCATCAGCTTCATGTTGATGGTCTGGAGGATCAAGATCGGATCGTCGCGGCCCACGGCGATGCCGTGCTTGGCCGCGATCTCCCGTATCAGCTCCTCGATCTTGTCGTCGGCCGCCATCAGAGCACCGCCGCGTTTTCGAGCTGGGCGAAGAGCTGGGTTTTCACGATCTTGAGCCGCTGCCGCGTCATGATCGTGAGCGCCGAATCGGCCAGGGCCTCATCGAAGGTGCGCCGATCCTGGAGCATTTCGGCGAAGTCGCGGCCGTAGGTTTCCTCTTTCAGCGCCGGAATCTGGATGATGGCGGACACACGGCCCTTGTTGGTCGTGTACGCCTTCAACTGCTCGAACCCCTTGCCCTCGTGCTCGATTGGCCCCCAATACGGGTTCAGCCAGACCACGAACAGGCATTCGGCCGGGAACTGGCTGGCGAGCTGGGCGAAGCCGCTCACCGTGTCCACCAGGGCCTGGCCGCCGGTGACGACCGTATGCACCACGAGTTCGTGGCCCATGTCCTGGAGCAGCGCCGGCACCTGGTTGCTGATGAGGTAGTGCGACAGCGGCACGAACGAGCTGGCCCCGTTGTCGATGATGACGTCGCCCTCGGCCGACGCGATCATCTCGACCAGGGCGTCGAAATTCCGGGTGTTGATCTCGTCGCCGTCCATGATGTTGAGCCGGCGCACGTTGAGGGCTTTGTAGCCCTCGAACGTCGCGTTCACCGGATCGGTGTCGATGCAAAGCGGCTTCTGTCCCTTGCCGGCTTTGTACTGCGCGATGGTGGCCGCGATCATCGACTTGCCGACGCCGCCCTTGCCTTGCAGAACCATGTGAATTTTCGCCATTACAGTAAATCCTCTTTCTTTGGAGTCGCATCAAACGTGAAGCCGCCGATCTTGGGCGGCTCACTCTTGGATTCCGAGGCCGGCGGGGCGGCCTTCGGCTCGGGCTTCGCGCCCTTGGGCTGGCTGTCCGGGGGAGTGGCGGGAGGCGGCGGGGAAGCTACCGGCGCGGCCTTGATGTACCGCTTCACGTGCTGGGTGAAGGTTTCGTACCGACAGCGCAGCCGGCCGGTTTCCTTCATGTGCTCCCAGATCGTTTTCATCGCATAGCCCGCATCGAGCGCCGCTTGAACGTCGCTCTTGACGGCCAGGAACGCGACCACGTGCTTGTCCTGGCGCGGCTTCTTGGCTTCCCGTCCCTTCACCCATTCAGCCAGCTCTTCGGGGTAGGTCTTTGGCATCGTGTTCGTCCATCTAATCCTCTCATCGCAAATGTAACGCTACTAAGCGGCGCTACGGAAACGCAAAAAGTCCGCTATCGGCGTGCATTGGCACGCTTCGATAGCGGCATTATGGGCCATTGTGGCGGTTTTCGCTATATCCGTTGCTGCTTTTGCGGCCTGATAGCGCGATAGTTGCGGATAAATCGTAATGGCTGGTGTAGACTTTCCTTGGTGTTATTAACGCCGTAAGGCGGGCAGGATGTGTGAAGTTAGCTAACCGGCGAGCCGGTTATCTATCTTCACTGTCCCTTATTCGCGCCGGGGGCGCTCAACGGGTCATCCTGCTCTGCGAGGCAGCCGGCTACCGCCGGCATGAGAGACGAGGCGAGGCATGGAGAACGACGAAAAGGAACACGGCCGCCGGCGGCGGCAGCACCTGCGGGTGCCGGTGTTCCCCGAAGAGAAAGACGAGATCGAGGCGAACGCCAAGAGGGCGGGCGTCAGCGTGGCGCGCTATCTGCGCGACGTGGGCCAGGGCTACCAGATCAAGGGCGTCATGGACTACCAGCACGTGCGCGAGCTGGTGCGCGTCAACGGCGACCTTGGCCGCCTTGGCGGCCTGCTCAAGCTCTGGCTGACCGATGACGTGCGAACGCTCCAGTTCGGCGAGGCGACCATCCTGGCCCTGCTGGGCCGGATCGAGGCCACCCAGGACGAAATGAGCCGGATCATGAAGGCCGTGGTTCAGCCGAGGGCCGAGCCTTGACTTCTTTAGCGGCTAAAAAGCCGGAGGGGCGGCCATGATCGCCAAGCACGTGCCGATGCGCTCGCTTGGCAAGAGCGACTTCGCGGGCCTGGCGAACTACATCACCGACGCCCAAAGCAAAGACCACCGGCTGGGCCACGTGCAGGCGACGAACTGCGAAGCCGGTTCCATCCAGGACGCCATCACGGAGGTGCTGGCGACCCAGCACACGAACACCCGCGCGAAGGGCGACAAGACCTACCACCTGATCGTCAGCTTCCGGGCCGGCGAGCAGCCCAGCGCCGACACCTTGCGCGCGATTGAGGAACGCATCTGCGTCGGGCTGGGTTATGGCGAGCATCAGCGAATCAGTGCCGTCCACAACGACACCGACAACCTGCACATCCACATCGCCATCAACAAGATTCACCCGACGCGGCACACGATGCACGAGCCGTACTACCCGCACCGGGCGCTGGCGGAACTCTGCACGGCCCTGGAGCGCGACTACGGCCTGGAGCGCGACAACCACGAGCCGCGCAAGCGCGGCGCGGAGGGCCGGGCCGCCGACATGGAGCGGCATGCCGGCGTTGAAAGCCTGGTCGGCTGGATCAAGCGCGAGTGCCTGGACGAGATCAAGGGCGCGCAGTCCTGGCAGGAACTGCACCAGGTCATGCGGGACAACGGAATGGAGCTGCGCGTCCGCGCCAATGGCCTCGTGTTCGAGGCCGGCGACGGAACGATGGTGAAGGCGAGCACAGTAGCCCGCGACCTTTCCAAGCCGAGCCTGGAGGCGCGGCTTGGCCCGTTCGAGGCTTCGCCCGAACGGCAGGCGCAAACCACCGCGAAGCGGCAGTACCGCAAAGACCCCATCCGCCTTCGCGTCAACACCGTGGAGCTGTACGCGAAGTACAAGGCCGAGCAGCAGAGCTTGACCACGGCGCGCGCCCAGGCCCTGGAGCGCGCCCGGCATCGCAAGGATCGGCTGATCGAGGCGGCCAAGAGGTCGAACCGCCTGCGCCGCGCCACGATTAAGGTGGTCGGCGAGGGCCGCGCGAACAAGAAGCTGCTGTACGCCCAGGCGAGCAAGGCCCTGCGCAGCGAACTCCAGGCGATCAACAAGCAGTTCCAGCAGGAGCGCACGGCCCTCTACGCCGAGCACAGCCGGCGCACGTGGGCCGACTGGCTCAAGAAGGAGGCGCAGCACGGCGGCGCCGACGCCCTGGCCGCCCTGCGCGCCCGCGAGGCGGCCCAGGGCCTCAAGGGCAACACCATCCGGGGCGAGGGCCAGGCGAAGCCCGGCCACGCGCCGGCGGTGGACAACATCACGAAGAAGGGGACGATCATCTTCCGCGCCGGCATGAGCGCCGTGCGCGATGACGGTGACCGCCTGCAAGTCTCCCGCGAGGCCACGCGCGAAGGGCTGCAAGAAGCCCTGCGCCTGGCGATGCAACGCTACGGCAACCGCATCACCGTCAACGGCACGGTGGAGTTCAAGGCGCAGATGATCCGCGCCGCCGTCGATTCCCAGCTACCCATCACCTTCACCGATCCGGCTCTTGAGAGCCGGCGGCAGGCGCTTTTGAACAAGGAGAACACCCATGAGCGAACCGAAAGACCAGAGCATCGAGGACGAACTGGACGCGGCGCTGGCGGCCCTGGACAGCGGCCCGCTGCCGACCAGCACGCTACCGGAGCCGCAGCCGTCGCCCGAGCAGGCGACGGCCGGCCAGCCGCCGGCCGAGGCGACCGCGCCGACGCCGGCCTTCACGCCGCCACCGTCCACCGGAAGCCCGACGTTGGACGCCTTGGAAGAAAACCGCCGCCCCAAAGCCAGCACCGTTTGCGAGCACTGTCCGAACTCGGTGTGGTTCGCATCGCCGGCGGAAGTGAAGTGCTATTGCCGCGTGATGTTCCTCGTCACGTGGAGCAGCAAGGAACCCAACCAGATCACGCACTGCGACGGGGAATTTCTCGGCCAGGAACAGGAGTAGGCCAGACGCCGCCGGGCGTCGCCGCCGCCGACAAGTACATCGCCGAACGCGAGGCAAAGCGCCTAAAAGGTTTCGATATACCGAAGCATTCCCGATATACTGCCGGTGATGGTGCGCTCACGTTCCAGGGCACCAGGACTATCGAGGGCCAGGCGCTGGCCCTCTTGAAACGAGGTGATGAGGTCATGGTTATGCCCATCGACCAGGCCACGGCCCGGCGCTTGACGCGCATCGCGGTCGGCGATGCCGTCTCGATCACCGCGAAAGGCTCCATCAAAACGTCGAAAGGAAGGAGTAGATGAAGATCAAGATGAACAACGCGGTAGGGCCGCAAGTCCGAACCGCCAAACCGAAGCCGAGCAAGCTGCTGCCGGTGCTGGGCGCGGCCTCGATGGTCGGCGGCCTCCAGGCCGCGACGCAGTTCTTCGCCCACACGTTCGCCTATCACGCGACCCTCGGCCCCAACGTGGGCCACGTGTACGCGCCCTGGTCGATCCTGCACTGGACGTACAAGTGGTACAGCCAGTACCCGGACGAGATCATGAAGGCCGGCAGCATGGGGATGCTGGTTTCGACCGTGGGCCTGCTGGGCGTGGCCGTGGCGAAGGTCGTCACGTCCAACAGCTCGAAGGCGAACGAGTACCTGCACGGCTCGGCCCGCTGGGCCGAGAAGAAGGACATTCAGGCGGCCGGCCTGCTGCCACGCGAGCGCAACGTCCTGGAGATCGTCACCGGCAAGGCCGCACCCACGGCTACCGGCGTGTACGTGGGCGGCTGGCAGGACAAGGACGGCAATTTCTTCTACCTGCGGCACAGCGGCCCCGAGCACGTGCTGACCTACGCGCCCACGCGCTCGGGCAAGGGCGTCGGCCTGGTGGTGCCCACGCTGCTGTCGTGGGGCGCGAGCAGCGTCATCACCGACTTGAAGGGCGAGTTGTGGGCCTTGACCGCCGGCTGGCGGCAGAAGCACGCCAAGAACAAGGTGCTGCGCTTCGAGCCGGCCAGCACCTCGGGCGGCGTCTGCTGGAATCCGCTGGACGAAATCCGCCTCGGCACCGAATACGAGGTGGGTGACGTGCAGAACCTTGCCACGCTGATCGTTGACCCGGACGGCAAGGGCCTGGACTCGCACTGGCAGAAGACCGCCTTCGCGCTCCTGGTCGGCGTGATCCTGCACGCGCTGTACAAGGCCAAGGACGATGGCGGCACCGCCACGCTGCCGTCCGTCGATGCGATGCTGGCCGACCCGAACCGGGACATTGGCGAGCTTTGGATGGAAATGGCGACCTACGGGCACGTAGACGGCCAGAACCATCACGCCATCGGCTCGGCGGCCCGCGACATGATGGATCGGCCCGAGGAAGAAGCCGGATCGGTGCTGTCCACGGCCAAGTCGTACCTGGCCCTGTACCGCGACCCCGTGGTGGCCCGCAACGTCAGCCGGTCGGACTTCCGCATCAAGCAGTTGATGCACGAGGACGACCCGGTAAGCCTCTACATTGTCACCCAGCCCAACGATAAGGCCCGCCTGCGGCCGCTGGTGCGCGTCATGGTGAACATGATCGTGCGCCTGCTGGCCGACAAGATGGACTTCGAGGGCGGCCGGCCGGTGGCGCACTACAAGCACCGGCTCTTGATGATGCTGGACGAGTTCCCGAGCCTCGGGAAGCTGGAGATCATGCAAGAGTCGCTGGCCTTCGTGGCCGGCTACGGCATCAAGTGCTACCTCATCTGCCAGGACATTAACCAGCTCAAGAGCCGCGAGACGGGCTACGGCCACGACGAAAGCATCACGTCGAACTGCCACGTGCAGAACGCCTACCCGCCCAACCGCGTCGAGACGGCCGAACACCTGTCCCGCCTCACCGGGCAGACCACCGTGGTGAAGGAGCAGATCACGACCAGCGGCCGCCGCACGGCGGCGATGCTGGGCCAGGTGTCGCGCACTTACCAGGAAGTGCAGCGGCCCTTGCTGACGCCCGACGAATGCCTGCGCATGCCGGGGCCAAAGAAGAACGCCCAGGGCGAGATCGAAGAAGCCGGCGACATGGTGATCTACGTCGCGGGCTACCCGGCGATCTACGGCAAGCAACCCCTGTACTTCAAAGACCCAGTGTTCTCGGCACGCGCCGCGATCCCTGCGCCCAAGGTCAGCGACCGCCTGCGCGCCGTCGCACAGGCCGAGACGGAAGGGGAGGGCATCACGATATGAGCCGCATCCTGAAACGCATCGCGGCAGGCGTCGTCATCGCGGGCGTGGCCGCCCTGCTGCTGGCCGCCGGCGGCTATGCCGCCGGTGCCCGCGTGAACACCACCAAGAGCATTCCGGTCGGCCTGTACTGGACGAGCAGCGCGCCGGTGGAGAAGGGGGCCTACGTCCTCTTCTGCCCGCCGCAGCTCGGCGTGTTCGATGACGCCAAGGAGAGGGGCTACATCGGGGCCGGCTTCTGCCAGGGCGGCTACGGCTACATGATGAAGCGCGTTTTAGCCGCTAAAGACGATGCCGTCGCCGTCGCCGATGACGGCGTGCGCGTCAACGGCGAGCTGCTGCCCCTCAGCGCGCCGATCAAGGCCGACAAGGCCGGTCGGCCGCTGCCGCGCTATCAGTCCAACAGCTACACGCTCGGCAATTCCGAGGTGCTGCTTATGTCGGACGTGAGCGCCACATCCTTCGACGGCCGCTACTTCGGCCCGATCAATCGTTCGCAAATCAAGACCGTGATCCGTCCGGTCATCACCTGGTAGGGAGACACACCATGCGCCTTTTCATCGCAGAAAAGCCGTCCGTCGCCAAGGCCATCGCCGGCGAGCTGGGCGCGACCGGCAAGGGCGACGGCTTCATCGAGTGCGGCACCGACAAAGTGACCTGGTGCTTCGGGCACATGCTCGAACAGGCCGACCCCGACGAGTACA
The DNA here is from genome assembly GCF_900103645.1 of Oryzisolibacter propanilivorax. Taxonomy (GTDB): domain Bacteria; phylum Pseudomonadota; class Gammaproteobacteria; order Burkholderiales; family Burkholderiaceae_C; genus Melaminivora; species Melaminivora propanilivorax. The sequence goes on along the minus strand of NZ_FNHP01000015.1, from coordinate 32,456 downwards.
CGCCCGATGACGTGCCGCGCGGCCAGTCCGGCAAGAAGGTCTGGCGCGTCGATGAGCTGCCCATCATCCCCGAGAGCTGGATTCTCAAGCCCAAGGACGACGCGAAGAAGCAGCTCGCCGTGATCGGCAAGCTGCTCAAGGAGGCCAAGGAGATCGTCAACGCCGGCGACCCCGACCGCGAAGGCCAGTTGCTGGTTGACGAAGTGCTGGAGCACTTCCGCAACAGCAAGCCGGTGCGCCGCTTTTGGGTGAGCGCGCAGGACTCCGTTTCCGTCAAGCGCGGCCTGGCCGCGTTGAAGGAGAACACCACCTATGCAGGCTGGGCCGACGCTGCACGCGGGCGGCAGCGCGCCGACTGGCTGATCGGCATGAACCTCAGCCGCGCGTACACGCTGCGCGCGCAGCGCGGCGGCTCGCGCGCCCTGCTGACCGTGGGCCGCGTGCAGACGCCGACGCTGGCCCTCGTGGTCGCCCGCGACCGCGAGATCGAGGCATTCAAGGCCGTGCCGTACCACACCATCCGGGCGGTGGTGCAGCACGCCGGCGGCAGCTTCGCCGCCGCATGGAAGGCGAAGGAGGATCAAGCCGGTCTGGACAGCGAAGGCCGCCTTGTCGATACCGCCGTCGCCGACGCCCTGGTGGCCGCCGTCAAGGGCCAGCCGGGCACCATCGCCGCGTACAAACAGGAGGCCAAGAAGCAGAACCAGCCGCTGGCCTTCGCCCTGTCCGACATTACGGCACTGGCCTCGGCCAAGTTCGGCTACAGCGCCGAGGACGTGCTGAACACCTGCCAGGCGCTCTACGAGACGCACAAGCTGACCTCGTACCCGCGCACCGACTGCGCCTACCTGCCGGAGTCGCAGCACGCCGACGCGCCGCGCGTGCTGGAGGCGATCAAGCACGTCAACCCCGAACTGGCCGGCCTGGTCGATGGTGCCGATCCGCGTATCAAGTCCAAGACGTGGGACGACTCGAAGATCACCGCGCACCACGGCATCGTGCCGACCATGCAGAAGGGCAGCAAGGCCGCCCTCAGCGAGCGCGAGCGCAACATCTACGACCTGATCGTGCGCGCCTACCTGGCGCAGTTCTACCCGCTGCACGAGTACATGCAGACCACCGTGGGCGTCGAGATCGCGGGCGAGAACTTCGCCGCGAGCGGCAAGGTAGTCACGCGCAACGGCTGGCGTGACGTGTACAGCCAGGCCGACGAGGAAGGCGAGAAGGACGAGGACGACGACAGCGGCACGCAGGCCCTGCCGTCGATGGCCCAGGGCGACGCCGTGACCTGCACGGACGCCACCCGCAAGGACGCCAAGACGAAGCCGCCAGCGCGCTTTACCGAGGGCACGCTGATCCGCGCGATGGAGAACATCCACAAGTTCGTCAGCGATGCCGAGCACAAGAAGATGCTGCGCGAGGGCGACGGCATCGGCACGTCGGCCACCCGTGCGTCGATCATTTCCGAGTTGAAGCGGCGCGAGTTCCTGGCCGTCAAAGGCAAGCAGATCATCAGCACGACCCTCGGCCGCAGCGTCATCGACGCGCTGCCCGAGGTTGTGAAAAGCCCGGTGCTGACCGCGCTCTACGAGCGGATGCTGAAAGGCGTCGAGCAGGGCACGGCCGCCCTGGACGCCTTCATCACGAAGCAAGAGACGTTCATCCGCGACCAGGTGGCGAAGGCCAACAGCGGAGCCGTGACCATCGCCGGCGGCAAGGAAGCCGCGCCGGTGTCATCCCTTCACAAGTGCATGGCCTGCGGCAGCGGCTTGTCGCGCCGGCCGAGCAAGAAGAAGGGGCAATTCTGGTGGGGTTGCAGCAACTTCCCCACATGCAAGCAGACCTACCCCGACCTCAAGGGTCGGCCCGACTACAGCAAGGGCCGCAACGGCCCGGCATCCGAATGACCACAGCGAAGGAGATCGACCATGAACGAGCAAACCACCACCAACACCGCCGCCCACGACGAGCCGCTGGCCGTCCTGCCGCCGGTTGACGACGACGCCGCCGGCCGCGAGGCCGTGCGCGAGAAGATGGCCGACGCGCTGACGCCCGGCTTCCAGGTCGAGTTCGACCCCGACGAAGCCGAGCGCGTGGGCGCGTTCGTGGAGGACGCGCTGTCCGAGCAGGACGCCGCCGCGAGCGGCGACGACCTGGTGGAAGTCGATGGCGCGCTGGAGCCGGCATTCCTGGACGACGAAGGCCCGAGCGCCGACATCCCGCCGTTCATCACCACCACGAACGCCCGCGAGCTGTACGACCTGCGGCCCGGCGAGACGGTTGCCCAGGCCGCCGCGCGCAAGGCGTCGGAGGGCTGACCCATGCCGATCACGAAAGCCGAGGCGCAAGGGGTGACGCGGGCTTTCGTCCGCGACTACCCCGGCGCGCTGGAGCTGGCCTACAAGTTCCGCGAGGACGCGGCCGAGCTGTACGGGCCGCGAGCGGCCGAGGTGCCGGCCGACATGAAGGGCGGCTACGTGCCCAAGGAGACGCTGCACGCCGGCCGCGCCTACCGTGGCCGCGTGGACGTGCCCTTGCAGAACGTCGAGAGCGCCGGCGACCTACTGATGACGCTGCGGCACGAGGTGCTAGGCCACTACGGGGCCAACACCTTCGCGCCGGGCGAGAAGCGCGCCTTGCTGGACGGCCTGGCGGCCGCCCGCAACGAACCCACCCTCAAGCCGCTATGGGATGACGTGAACCGGCGCTATGCCGGCCAGTCCCTGGACGTGCGCGCCGAGGAAGTGTTTGCCCTGCACTGCGAGGGCATCGAGCCGAGCCAGCACCAGGTCGCCGACCAGGTGCAGCAGCGCGGCCAACAGTCATTCACGGAAACCTGCATCGCCCGCGTGCGGCCCATGCAGGCCGACGACCTGCACAACATCGTGTGCATGGTCGCCCAGGGCCTGCGCGACCGTTCCCGGACACAGCAGAACTTCCCTCAGTTCAACGAGCTATTCCGAAGGGACGAGAACATGGAGCCGAAGAAGCCGTTTCACGAAGTCGTGGCCGAAAAGCTGATCGAGCAGCTCAAGGCCGGCACCGCACCGTGGCAAAAGCCGTGGGAGCCGGGCGAACCCAACGCCTACCTGCCGATGAACCCGACCACCGGCAAGCGGTACAAAGGGATCAACGCCATCCACCTGATGGCCCAGGGCCGCAGCGATGCGCGCTGGATGACCTACAAGCAGGCCGCCGCCGTGGGCGCGCAGGTTCGCAAGGGCGAGAAAGGCACGCCGGTTCAATACTGGAAGTTCAGCGAAGAGCAAGACAAGCTGGACGACAGCGGCCGGCCCGTCCTCGATGCGAAGGGCCAGCCGGTCAAGGAAACCGTCATGCTGGAGCGGCCGCGCGTGTTCTTTGCGACCGTGTTCAACGGCGAGCAGATCGACGGCCTGCCGCCGCTCCAGCCGAAGAAGGAACAGACTTGGAACGCCGTCGAGCGCGCCGAGCACATCCTGAAAGCCTCGGGCGCGACGATCACCCACGCCGCCGGTGATCGGGCGTTCTACCGCCCTTCGACCGACAGCATCACCCTGCCGGAGCGCGGCCAGTTCCCCAGCTCCGACCGCTACTACGCGACCGCGCTGCACGAGCTGGGCCACTGGACGGGCCACGCTTCGCGCCTTGACCGCGACCTGGCGCACCCGTTCGGGAGCGAGGGGTACGCCAAGGAAGAGCTGCGCGCCGAAATCGCTTCCATGATCGTCGGCGACGAGCTGGGCATCGGCCACGATCCGGGCCAGCACGCCGCCTATGTGGGTTCGTGGATCAAGGCGCTGCAAGACGAGCCGCTGGAGGTGTTCCGCGCGGCCGCCGATGCCGAGAAGATTCACGACTACGTGCTGGCCTTCGAGCAGAAGCAGGTTCAGGAGCAAGACCAGCAGCAGAGCCAGGCCCAGGACGAAGCCGTGGCCCAGGCCCTGGCCGTGGACATTGCCGAAGTCCTGGACAACCCGGACGTGTCTTTCAGCCACTACCAGGCATTCCAGGGCGACACCCTGGAAGACGCCTTGCGCAGCCGTGGCCTCGAAACCGTGGGCAGCATCACCGGCACCGATCCCGAGCAGTTCTACGCGGTCGCGCATGACCGGCTGTCGCCGGTGTTCGGCATCGACCCGAGCCACACCGACACCGACAACGCCTACCTGGAGCGCAAGGGCTTGGCGCAAGAGTTCGCCAACATGGCCGAACAGCTCCACCTCGCGCAGCAGCTCCAGCAGCACGGCGAACAGATCGTGTCGAGCATCGACGCCGAAGCCAGGTGGAGCGACGGCCAGCGCATCTTTGCGTTCCACGACCAGGACGGTGAACCCCACCAGGTTCGCAGCCTGGACGAGCTGAACAACTACGCGCCCGACCAGTTGATGGCCCTGCCGGCGCTGACCCAGCAGCAAGCGGCCGTCGCAGACCAGGAGGCGAACATGACCCCACCGACCAACGACCAGGCGGCCGCCCTGCTGGCCGCCCATCCTGCCGACGCGGTGCAGGGCATCGAGCAGGCCGCCGCCGCGCGCCGGCAGCTCGCCGCCGGCGAGATCGACGGCCAGGCGTTCGCCGACGCGACCCGTCAACACCTTGGCGTTGAGCTGCCGCCCGACTGGAGCGGAGAGCTGCGCATCGTCGGCGTGGCCGAGCAGGACGGCCAGACCGTCGATGCCGCCCAGGCCGGCATCGAGCCGCAGGCGTTCCAGGTCTACGCGCGCAAGGCCGATGCGCAGTTCGGCGAGGACGCCTTTGCCTTCGTCGCCGGCACCCGCACCGAGGGCCAGGCCGAGGCTCTGACCGAGCGCCTGCACCTGGTCGATGCGCTGGGCACCGACAACCAGCACGAGCGCGCCGCCAAGCTGGCCCGCGTGCAGGAAGAGCGTGTACGGCGCGACCCCAACGCGACCGAAGAGGACATTTCAGCCGCTAAAGAGGCACGCAAGACCGCCGAGGCGTCGGCCATGCTCAACGACAGCGACGCGCAGCGCCGCGCGGCCGAGCTGGAGCGCCAGGAACGCGAGCGGCAGCAGGCGCAGCCGCAGGCCGAGAAGCCCGAACGGCAGTACATCAACGTGCCGTACAAGGAGAAGGACGAGGCCAAGAGCCTCGGGGCGCGTTGGGATCGGCAGCAACAGTCCTGGTACGTGCCGCCGGGCACCGATGCCGCTCCCTTCGCCAAATGGGCGCAGGGAGCCGCTACAGCGGCCGTAGAGCCGCGTTCGGCCCAGCCGGCACCCGAAGCCCAGGGCGAGGCGCAGAAGCCCGCGCAGCAGGCCCAGCAGGCCCGCCAGTACCTGGCCGTGCCCTACGAGCAGCGCAACGCGGCCAAGGCCGCCGGCGCGCTTTGGGACAAGGCCGCGAAGTCCTGGTATGTCGGCCCGCGCGCCGACGCGGCGAAGCTCGAACGCTGGAAGCCCGAGAACGTGCAGGCCCAGCAAGGGCCAGCGATGACGCCAAGGGAAGAGTTCGCCGAGGCCATGCGCAGCGCCGGCCTGTTCACCGGCAGCAACGCCCAGGGCGATCACCCGATCATGGATGGCAAGCGGCACCGCGTGCCGGTCGAGGGCGGCAAGAAGGGCGCGCTCGATGGCTTCTACGTGGGCCACCTGGACGGGCACCCGGCCGGGCGGATCATCAACAACAAGACCGGCACGGACATTACCTGGAAGAGCAAGGGCTACGCCTTGAGCGACCAGGAGAAGGCCAAGCTCCAGGCCGAGGCGGCCGAGAAGCTGGCACAGCGAGCCGTCGAGCAGGACAAGGCCCAGGAGGCCACCGCGCAGCGCGTCGGTCGGCAGATGGCCGACCTCGTGCCCATCGAGCAGCCGACGCCCTACCTGCAAGCCAAAGGCATCCAGGCGCAGGCCGGCGTGATGACCGACCGCGAAGGCCAGAAGACCTACATCCCGGCCTTCGACGCAGAGGGCAAGCAATGGACGATGCAATACATCCAGGAGGACGGCACTAAGCGGTTCGCCAAGGACTCGAAGAAGGAAGGATGCTTCCACCCGGTCGGCGGCATGGACGCCCTGGCGGCCGCGCCGGCGCTGGTGATCTCGGAGGGCTACGCCACGGCGGCCCAGGTGGCCGAGGCCGTGGGCCACGCCACGGTCGCCGCCTTCGACAGCGGCAACCTTGAGGCCGTGGCGAAGGCGCTGCACGCCAAGTTCCCGGACAAGCCGATCATCATCGCCGGCGACGACGACCGGCACCTGGTCATGACCCACGGCAACAACCCCGGCCGGGAGAAGGCCGAGGCGGCCGCCCAGGCCGTGGGCGGCAAGGCGATCTTCCCGATCTTCGCGCCGGCCGAGAACACCTACCCGCGCGACTTGCCCGCCATCACGCCCGACAGCTTCAAGACCCACCTGCGCGCCGAGCAGCGCCTTGCCGACGCCGCCGCCGGCAAGGTCGAGCTGGCCGGCGACGAGGCGGCCAAGCTCAAGGCGTCGATGTTGAGCGGCGCGCAGATCGCGGCGCTGTCCACGATGAAGCAGCACACCGACTTCAACGACTTGGCGCACAAGAGCGAGCTGGGCATCGAGGGCGTGAAGCGGCAGATCGGCGCGGCCATCAGCCAGGTGCAGCGCGACGAGCAGCAGCACCAGGAGCAGAAGCACGTCGAGAAAAAGCAACAGCAGATCGAGCAGCGCCCACGGCGGGCCGCTCGCATCGGATAAGTCGAAAAATCCGGCTAAAGTGGCCGAGCTGCACATCAGGCCGCGCGGTTTTCCTCCCTGATCGCCGGCGCGGTTTCTTCCTCCCTGAACCGCATGCAGACTTGCCGCCTCGGACACCCCGAGGCGGTTTTTTTTCGCCTCGCTCGAGCATCGCCGCATCCGACGATGCCGAGACGACCAGGCCGCGCACGTCGAGCTGCAGCATCGCCATTGCCGACGATGGCACCAGGTCGCCGGCGGTGGCCACCGACCTCGAGCTCGCATCGCCACATCCGACGATGCGCGCCGGCGTCGACCATCGCCAGGTCTGACGATGGCGGCCGCCCTGCCCTGGATCTCGCATCGCCATTTCTGGCGATGAGATCCACGGAGCGGCCATTTAGACCCGCCAATAACGACCCGGCCAAGATAAATCGCATGACGGCCTTTTTGGCCGGGGGTAGCATGACCGGACACTTTGCGTATACCCAAAATGACCGGAGGAACCCATGACCAGCCGCAACGGCTACTTCCCAGGCAAGACCAAGGCGAAGCGCAGCGCGATCATCACGCCGCGCACCGCCCAGGAAACACAGATTGCGGCCATGCCGCGCCAGTCACGCGCAGCGCGCCAGGCGCTCGCCAAGACGCCACCGCTGCGCGTCGGCGGCGATGGCCTGGTCGAAGGTGCCGACCGCATCATGCGGACGCCGACCGAGCACCAGGCCGCCGGCGTCGCTTTCAAGGTCGCGCGCATCTACTTGCGCGTCAGCACCGACGAGCAGGACTTGACCAGGCAGGCCGCCATCGTGGAGAGCACCAGGGCCGCCGGCTTCTACGTCGCCGGCATCTACCGCGAGAAGGCTTCGGGCGCTCGCGCCGATCGCGCCGAGCTGCTGCGCATGATCGGCGACCTGCAACCCGGTGAAGTCGTCGTTGCGGAGAAGATCGACCGCATCAGCCGCCTGCCGCTGCCCGAGGCCGAACGCCTCGTGGCCTCGATCCGCGCCCAGGGCGCGCGCCTGGCTGTCCCTGGCGTGGTCGATCTATCCGACCTGGCCGCCGAGGCGAAGGGCGTGGCAAAGGTGGTGCTGGAGTCGATCCAGGACATGCTTTTGAAGCTGGCGTTGCAGATGGCCCGCGACGACTACGAGGATCGCCGCGAGCGGCAGCGGCAGGGCGTCGAGCTGGCGAAGGACGCCGGCCGCTACACCGGCCGCAAGGCCAACACAAAGGTGCATGAACGCATCGTGGCGCTGCGCAGCGCAGGCCACAGCATTCCAGAGACGGCCAGGCTGGCCGGGTGCAGTGAAAGCCAGGTCAAGCGCGTATGGGCGCTGCACAACCAGGCGCAGGCGTGACCTACTCGGCCGCCTCCAGCTCGCGCAGGCATTCCATGATCGCCGCCCGCTCCAGCGGATCGAGCTTGGCGAGCTTCGCTTGCCAGCGGGCTTTCTTCCGCTTGATGCGCTCGCGCTCGCGGAAGTTGCTGCCGAGGTAGCGCAGATCGTGCAGCTCGGCCGGCTCGGGGTAGTTCATCCACAGCCGTTCGATAGCGATGCCGCCGCGCGTCATCGCGTTGAAGTCGATGGTTCTCCATGACGCCAAGGGAGAGCTGTCATAGATCGTTGAGCTGTAGCCCGACACCATCACCGCGCACGGCAAGCCGGCCAGCACGTCGAGCAGCCGCACGTGGTCGGCGTCGTCGTATTCGTGGCGGTATAGCTTGCCGCCGCGCCGGCTGTCCATCACGTAGGGCGGATCGGCGTAGACGAACTCGGAGCCGGTGAACTGGTGGGACTCCAGCCAGGCCACGGCGTCGCCGTGGTGCAGCTCCAGGCCGGGCACGTCGAGCTGCTGCCAGACCTCGATCACCTCGGGATCAACGTCGATGCCGACGCTGCGGGCAGCGGGCCGCTTGCGCTCCAGGATGTTGCCGCCGCCCAGGTGCGTTTCGATGTACGTGTCGTGAGGCGGGATGTTGTTGATGATCGTCTGGTAGACGCCGGCACCGCCCTTGCCGCCGGGGTATCTCATGGCCTTCTTCCTGGAGTAAATCGGGACTTGGCCAGCATCGTCAGAAATGGCGATGCTGTCAAGGGAAGCCGGCCGGGCCTGCATCGTCAGAGCCGACGATGCGAAGCTGCTGGAGCGACCTGCAGCACCGCCAGGAATGGCGATGCCGGATCGCTCAGTAGGTGGGGATGTAGACCACCTCAATGTCCACGCGCTGGTTCTCGCGCCGGCCCTCGGCCGTCGAGTTGTCTGCCACGAAATCGGCGGCCGATGCGAAGTTCACCATGATCTTGAGCGGCGAGACGCCGCGCGCCACCAAGTACGACCTGGCCGAGAGCGCACGGCGTAGTGCAAGGGCCTCATCGGCCGCGCTGGGCCGTAGTGTGCTGGTGCGCCCGCTGATGTAGATGATCGCCGCATTCCTAGCGTCGGCCAGCAGCTCCAGGGCCTCTGGCGTCGGCTGGAATGTCGCGCTGCTGTCGGGGAAGGACACCGATACGCCGGACTTGATCGGCGTGCCGAAGTTGCCGGCGTCGCCGGCGGCCAGTGCGCTTTGCGCGCTGACCAGGAACGCCAGAGAGAGGGCCAGAAGAACGGGTTTTCGCATGGGGCAGGACTCCAATCAGAAGAACAGGTAGCCGGCCTTGCTCATGGGGATGCGGATCAACCAGAGCGAGGCCAGGTGCAGCGGGTAATAGGCGTAGAAGGCCCAGCGCAGGCGCGGCACGCGCACATCCACCCGCGAGGCCAGGAAGAGCACCGGCAGGGCTGCCAAGGCCCACAGGTTGCGATTGACGAACCACAGGGCCGCGCAGGCCAGCACCGCGACCGCCGCGGCGGCCCAGCTCGGCCGGCGCGTGTACGACCACACCGCCAGGCCGAAAGCCACGGCCGGCCACCAATATTCGACCGAGCTGCCGCCGACCAGGAACACCACGCCGGCGGCCGCCAGGTGCAGCTTGCCGCCACGTTCGACCAGGTAAGCCGTGGCCGTGACGACCAGCAGCGTGAACATCACGTTGAGCGGCCACCAACCGGCGTACAGGCCGCCGAGGGCCACGAAGGGCACGGAGGCCAGCGCGCCGAACATCGCCAGGCGCGACATGGTGCGGCCGTACACGCCGCGTTCGAGCGTGCCCGGCCGGGCCAGGTTGTAGGCCAGGACGAACACGAAAAGGGGGAGCGCCACGCGGCCGGCCTCGAACAGCACCGGCAGCGTCGCGTTGAACAGGTACTTGTTGACGTGATCGCCGGTCATGAGAACCAGTGCGAGCCACTTCAACGCTTCGACGGTTCCATCAGGAATCCGCAGGGCCTTCATCAGCGCCGGCCCCCGCGAATCGCGTAGGCGCGCAGCACCAGGAAGATGATGTAGAGCGCTGGCAGTGAGAGCACGAAGGCGATGGGCTTGCCGATCCACGCCGGCAGCGCCCACAGCAGAAGGCCCAAGGCGAAGATCGGGCCGAGGCCCAGCAGAAGCAAATCGAGCTGGTTCTTGGCCTGCCCTTCCGCCCACTTGCAATAGGCTTGAAGCAACCGGCCGACGCCCAGCGTGTACCGCATCATGAAGGCGTGGAATTTGTCCATGTTTAGCCGCTAAATCGGAAGAGCCGGCCTACTCGGCCGACCCCTCGCGTGAAGTGTTGAAAGACACCGTGCGGGGCACGTAGCCGGCCACCGACACGCTGCGAGCTGCTGCGGCCGCTGGGGCGGCCTGCTGGGGTGCTGGTGCCGGCCTGGCCGCCGGCGTCGCCCGCTGGGCCACCGTCGCGGGCTGGCTGGGCGTCGAGGGCGTGGCCCCGGCCTTCGTCACGTCAAGCGTGACGAACCGAGCTTCGAGCCAATCGGCCCACTTCGACGCCTTGCGCATCAAGTCGGCCCGGTACACCGCGTTGTACTGCGGCGTGCGCGAGTGGTAGTTCGCCGCCTTCGTCCAGAGGTCGCCCTTGTCGTTGCGGATGTGCATCCGCAGCCGCCAGGCGGCCAGGTCGAACGAGTAGCAGCCGGCAGCCGCCACATCGTTCGCCGTGATGCCGTATCGGGCCAGGTCGCCCAGGTACGCGGTGTTGAACTGCATCGGGCCAACGTCATGCGTGCCATTCGAGTTGCGCACCCACTGGCCCGGCTTGCCGCCCTCTTTCTCGGCGACGGCCAACACGATGTTGACCGGCACCTCGTACTTGACGGCGGCCGAGATCGAGCAGACGACGCGCTCCTGGAGCTGCGGCGGCAGATCGGCGAAGAACGGCATGCCCTCCCCTCCCTCAGTTCAGCCAGGACTGACGGCGGCGCTCTTCGTCCTCGCGCCGGATGCGTTCGTTGTACTCGGCCAAGGCGCGGTCATAGTCGCGCGCTTCGACCCAATACCCGCCCCGCTCTGGCGTCCCGACATAGCGCGGCAGCGTGCCGCTGCTGGCGAAGTCGGTGTAGGCGTGGCCGGTGTAGGCCCCGCAGTAGTCAGGCAACTGGTTGCTGATGTACGTGCGCCCATCGTCGTAGCCGCCCGTCCACATCACCAACGTCGAGTTCAGCGACTGCGCGTCGCACCGGCCAGCGCCGCGCGAGATCGCCGACACGAGCGACTGCATTTCCGGCGTCTGGCTCGCCACCGGGCAAAGCTGGAGGAAGTTCAGGCGGGCGCGGATCGTGTCCGACAGCTTGCGCTTCGTGATGTTGAAGTACCGCGACAGCGACGGCGTGCATTCGCTCGGGCGCGTGCCCGACGACAGGCACAGGATCGCCTCGCAGGCCAGGCGCGTGTCGCCGGTCAGCACGTCTTGCGCGCTGGCCGTGCCGGCGGTCGATCCGAGGGCTGCCACGAGGGCGGCCAGGGCAAACAGTTTCTTCTTCATGGTTGGACTCTCCTTGGTTACGCAGTTGTGCCGTCGCGGCCTTGCTCGCGGTTGGCGAACGCAGCTACTTCGGACTCGGGATCGGCATCGGCAGGGCCGCCTGCCAGGCTGTTGTCGCCGAAGCTCGGCGCGGGCTGCTGGTCGGGCACGTCGATGTTCTCGGCCGTGCCGCTTCCTTGCGCCTTGATCGCGGCGGCGATCTTTCCGCCAGTGGTGTCGGCGATCCGCTCGGCTGCGGCTTCGCGCAGGCTCGCGGCTTTGGCCTTGGCAACATCGGCGGTTCCCTTCGCCAAGTTCGCGCCGGCGTCGGCGGCGATGCGGCCGGCCGTGCCGAGGGCCGATGCGGCCGATGCGAGCAAGCCGGGGCCGGTGCTGCCCGGTGCGGCCTGCTGCCCTTGCCCTGCCCCGCCGGCGGGCTTGGGTTCGTTCTTGGCGGCCTTGTCGGCACTGCTGCCGGTGCTGGCCGTCGAGCTGCTGCCCTGGCCGCCGGCGTCGGCTTTGCCGCCGCCCTTATCGCCGCCCTTCGAGCTGCCCGAGCTGCTGCCGGTCGAGGGGCTGCCGCCACCCGACGAAGAGCCACCGCCGGAGCTGCCGCTAAAGCCCGCAGCCTGAGCGAAGGGCGTGCTGCCGGTGCCGGCGTCGCCGCCGCCGCCCGCACCGCCGCCCGAGCTGCCGCCGCCCGAGAAGGCCGACATAACGTCCGTGCCTGCCGACACGTTCTCATTGGCCTTCGAGAAGGCGGCCATGACGGCAGAGGCACCACCGGCGGCCGAGGCTGCGCCGGCGGCCAGAGCGGCGCCGCCGGTCGCGGCCGCTGCTGCTGCCATGCCTGCGGCACCCAACGCAGCACCTGCACCGAACTGGCCGATGCCGGCACCGCCCACGCTCGCGCCGGTGATGATCCCGGCGATGAGCGGCGGAATCTTGTTGACCAACGCCAAGAGGATGATGACGACGATCAGCATCACGCCCATTTCCTTGAGGCTGATGCCGGCGCTCATGCGCGAGTAGTAGTCATCGAGGAAGGTCTTGCCGATGCCCACCAGGAGCACCATTGCGAAGAGCTGCGCGGCCACGCCCAGGACGACCTTGTAGTAGTTGATCGCCATGTCGGAAGTCCAGCGCGAACCACCGAAGCCGAGGAAGAACACGCCGCCGTAGGCGAGCACCCAGCCCGACGCGAGCAGCAGAAGCATATTCACACCGACCAGGGCCAGGATGACCAGGATCGCCACGGCCATGAGGATGCCGGCCATGCTGTCCACCGGCGACCACACCGAGGACTGATCCATCACCTTGTCGAAGATCGCAAAGCCCACGTCCACGATGCCCGAGGGCGACAGAGCATTGCCCAGGCCCGTCGCGTTGCCGGCGAGCTGCCGCAACGACGCATAGATGGACGAGGCGAAGTTAGGGCCGTTGGTTAGCGCCCACCAGAAGAAGCCGGTAAAGATCGTGAAGCGGACGAACTCCGCGAAGAACTCGCCAATGTCGGCCTTGCGCAAGGCCATCATGCCGAACGTCCAGACCATCGAGATCACAACCAGCGTCCAGAAGAGCCAGGTTGCGGCCGTGGTGATGACACCGGCCCAGCCGCTCGCGGCGGCCTGGTAGCGATCCAGCACGCTATCGAACACGCCGGCGTTGTCGATGGCCGCGTGGGCATCGACCGCGAAGAACGCCAGCCAGACGAACAGCGGCAGGGCGAGGGTTTTTAGATTGGCTGGCATTCTCATCGTCAGCACCTCACCATTCGCGTTTCGGGCTGGGCTTGAAATCCCCACCACGACGCAAGCACAGCGACGAAAAAGCCTGCTGGACGCCCTTGTCCTCGATCTTGGCGATGTTCTCGGGCTTGCAGTTCTCGTCGTTCACTTCCGGCATGGGGGCCGTGGCCGGCTTGTTGTCGCAGCCGGCGACCAAGGCCGCCACGAGGGCGGCCGAGGCCAAGGACAGAGCCTTGATTGCTTTCATGAATCCCCCTTACCAGGTGCGCGCCGGGCTGGCCCGGTAGCTGCCCTGGCGCAGTTGTGCGGCCGCTGCCGCCTGCTGGGCTTCCTTGTCGGCGTCGGCCTGCATCTTGGTTGCCATCGCGTTCTGCTGCGCGATCAGCAGGCCACGAATCTGCAAGAGCTGGTTGGCCTGCTGGCTGGCGAGCTGGTTGGCGTAGCCGATGGCCTGCATTTGGCCCTGCGCGCCCTGCGCTGCCGATTGAAGACGCTGCAACGTCGCTGCATCGGCCGTGAGATTCGTTTGCTGCCTATCGAGGCCCTTGAACAAGGCATCGTTGGCCTTCTTCTGCGACTCGCTCGCGAGCTGGGCCACATTCCGAAGTGCTGCGCGTTCCGCGTCGGAGCACCCTGCCGCCGTAAAGCACGGCGAGTTCTTGTAGTAGTTCACGTCCTGGAACTTGCCGATGTAGCTGTCCAGGCTGCCGAGTTGGGTCTTGTAGTAATCCAGCGTGTTGACCGCGTTCATCAACCCGTTGATGGTCGATTGCGCCTGATCCCAGATATACGCGGCCGGGGCCATCGTGTTCTGGAGTTGGTTTTGATACTGCTGGAGCTGGGTGCTGTACTGCTCAATTTGCTTGAGCGTCTGGGCCACCGATTCGATGGCCGTCATGATGTTCTGCGACAGGTTGGTGCCGTCGATGACGGGGATGCCAGCCTGCACAGGTGTGACCGCCAGCGTGCTCGAAACAGCAATGACGAGGGCCAATTTAGCGGCTAAAAACTTCGGCTTCATGGTGCTTTTCTCCTATGGCGTTAGTAATCGAAGGAACGGTACGGCTTGGAAAACGTCATGTCCTTCGTGACCACGACGTTGAAGCGATACCCCGGCCGAATTTCCAGCGTCGGCGAAATGCTCAGGTTCTTGGCGATGAGTTGCGCCGTAACCTGGCCGAGCTGCTGGCCGAGGGCTTCGCTTAGGGCACTGCTGGCGCTCGGTGCGCCATAGGTGTTTGTGGCCTGGTTCTGGCGTTGGCTGTAGGTGATGCCTGCTGTCACGCCGGACATGAGGAAGGCCGAGCCGAACAGGCGCACATAGTGGTTGTTCACCTGGTCGTGGAAGCCCGCGTATCCCGCGCTGTCCGCGCCTGGCATCGCGCCAATGTCCATCGCCTTGCCATCGGGGAACACGATGCGTTGCCACGCAACCAGCACGCGCGCTTGGCCGTAGGCCACGTCGCTCGAATACGAGCCGACGAGGCGCGATCCCTGCGGGATCAACAGGTGCTTGCCGGTCGGTGTGTCGTACACGTCCTGCGCGACCTGGGCCATGATTTGGCCCGGCAGATCGGAGTTGATGCCCGAAATGAGCGTGGCCGGCACGACGAAGCCCGCGCGCAGCTCGAACGGTGTGCGCGGCGCTTCCGGCTGCGAATCCAGCTTCCAGCGGTCGCCCTGCCCACCTTGGCCGAACTGCGCCATGCTGTTGCGCCCGCCGCCGCTGGTCGAGGTTTGCAGGAGCTGCGGCGCACCGCCCGCGCCCATGCCGCCGGCGGCCGGAGCCGCGCCGCCACCACCGACGCCCATGCCGCGAATCTGCGCCAGGCGTGCTTGATAGGCGGCGGTCGGATCGTTGCTGCGCTGCGCGTCGATTTGCTGCTGCACCGCTGCGATGCGGTTCAGCATTTCATCGCGCGTCTGCGGCGTGCCGGTGTAGGTGCTCGGGCCACCCGGCGCGGAGCCGTTGCTACGCGGGGCATCCACGCGCACGGTGGTCTTGGCCTTCACGGCTTCGCCGAACATCTGCATCTTCGCCATGCGGATGCGCTGGGCCTCGTCGTCGTTCACCGGCTGGCCCGGGTTGCCGGGGTTGGCCGGCGGGGCCGGCGGCGCGTCCGGGTTGGACGGCCGCGCGATCTCCAGCGGAGCCGACGCCGGGCCGGTCGGCATGTCGGGCACCTTGAGCGGGCTTGCCGGCTCGATCAAGCCGCCGGTCTTGTCGCCTGCGATCTCCTTGGCGAACATCGACGTGTTGCCGGCCTTCTCCTTGGGGCCGTCCGCCGGCGCGTTCTGCTTGGCCGCGCGATCCGCCGCGACCAGGGCCATGACCAGCACGAACGACAGCAGGACGCCGCCGAGGATGTACATGGGCATGTTGTTGACGCGACGGACGCCCGCCTTCTTGGACACTTCGCCAGGCGAAGCGTCAGGTGCCATCTGATCGGCGTTTTCTGTCATGGCGTCACTCCTTGCGCACCCAGTACCCGGCCGGCGCGAACGTGCCGTTTTGCGCCAGGTAAGGGCGGGTGATGGATTGATTGCCGACCATCAAGGTCAGGCGGTACAGGTTCGAGTCGCCAGCCTGGTCGAGCACGTAGCGCAACGGCAGGCCGCCCGACGCGGCCGTGGTGGCCGGTGCGCTCGCCTGCGATGCCGCCGAGGCCGGGGCCTGCGTGGAAGCGCCGGCCGGGGCGTACTCCAGGAGGGCATAGCCCTTGTCGCGCAGCGACTTGACGAGCGCCTGGCCGAACGGATCGGGCGTCGGCTGTTGCAGCTCCAGGCGCGTGCGCGCCGGCGCGTACAGCGTGGCGAGCTGCTGCACCGCGTCGGTGGCGAGCTTCTGCTGATCGAGCGCGGCCGACTGGACGAAGTTGCCGTACTGGCTGGTGGTTGCGCAGCCGCCGAGGCCCAGGGCGAGGGCGAGCAGCGCGAGAGAGACGATCTTGCGCATGGTCACTTCCTCCGGCTGATGGTCACGCGGTCTTGGCTACTGCCAACACCGGCAATCAGGATCGCGCGGTCAAACACCGTGTCCACGATGTAGCGATTGCCCTGCACGCGGTAATTGACCAGCACCGTTTCGTCGTCGGTGAACAAGCCGCCCTCTTTGCGCACGACCAGGAGCGTCGGCGCTTCGGTCTGCTGCATCGTGCCGGGCATTTCGATGATGGTCTTGCGGCCATCGTTGTAGACGCGCACAGGCTTCCAGCTCGCCGACCCGGACAGCTCATAGTCGAACGAGAGATCGCCCAGGTACTCGCCCGTCGCCGGCAGGGTGTTGTCGGTGCGTTCCTGCTTCTCGCGGCGCTGGATCGCGTCCCACTTGGCTTGCGCTTCCTCGGGGTACGTGAACGAGACTTGCGGCATGTACTCGGTGCGATGCGAGCGCAGGCGGAAGTGGTAGCTGCGGCGGTTCGTGGTCACAACCAGGCTGGTTTCGAGGCCCACGTCCATCGGCTTGATGATGAGGTGCTGAACCTCGGTCGCGCCGCTGCCGGTGATGGCCGGTTCCACCGTCCACCTGGCCGTGTCGCCCAGGTTGATCGAGTTCACTTGTTCGCCGGGCTGCAAGGCCACGTCGCACACCTGGAGCACCGCGCAAACGATGCTCGGCTGCTGCGCGCCGTACACGAACTTGATGGCACCGCCCGAGCCGGCCACCGGCTTGATGCCGGTCGCCGACCCCGCTTCCCACCGTTTGGCGATGGCGAGCGCCGCGCGCTCTTGAGCGGTCAGCGTCGGGTTGGTCTTGTTGAAATACTTGTCGGCAATGTCGTCGCCAGGGGCGGCCAGAGCCAGGGAGGGCACCGCCACAGCAGCGCCCACGATCAAAGCGGAGAGGGTTTTCTTCATGGTGGATGACCTCGAATTCATTGGATGCGGGACCAGGAGTAATCACGCACGTAGATGCTCAACGGGTTGTTCCGCAGTTGCTCATCGGTGGTGTTGGGCGTGACCTCGGCGATGTAGGTAGTCACGAGCGCGCGCCAGGTGACGGGCTGACCTTTCAGCGTGCCTTGGCGGTCGCGCGTGGTTTCCACCCACTCGACTTGCCAGGTGTCGGGCGTTTGCGGGATGACGGTCTTGATCTCGACGCTGACCATTTCCTTCTCGGCGCGCTTGAACGGGCTGGAATCGGGCGTGCCGTTCAACCACTCGTTCATCTTTGGCGTCGCCGGATCGTTGGGGGCGAGCATCGAGTACGCCTTGAACACGCACTTGCGCTGCAAGGCCACGTCAGGCGACACCATGCGCGCGCAGCTCATCCAGTCCGCAACGGCGGCGTGGATGACACGCGGATCGGCCTTCCCTGCGGCCTGCACCGGGCCGGCGGCCACCGTCTGGCCCAGCTTGTCCACCTCGACCACGTAGGGGATGAACTTCGACTGGCTGCCGATGTGGATCACGCCACCCACGCCGGCCAGCGCGATCAACAGCGACAGGATGCCTATCACCTGCCAGGTTTGGCGCTGCGAGACGACGCTGCCCACGTGATCGTTCCAGGTGCGGCGCGCGGCCAGGTAGGGGTTCTCGGCCTCGCCCGCACGGCGGCCGCCGGCGAGCGGTTCCTTCGAGCGGCGCGGATCGCGCGGCTCGGCGGAGTTGGCGGGCTTCTTGAAGATCAAGCCCTTGAGGGTGTCGGCGATGCTCATGCGGCCTCCAGGTAGTCGTTGAGATTCAGCCCACGGCCGGCCAGCCACTCATGCACCCATTCGTGGCCGAACTTGGCTTCGAGGCTCTTGATGGTGGCGACCGATTCCTTGTCGGACGCACCGACGAAGGCCAGGGCCATCGGCCCCAGGGCAAGGTCATAGAGACGGCGGCCGTTCTCCGAGACGTAGTAGTACTGACGCTTCGGAATGGCAGTCGCCAGGATTTCGATCTGACGCGCGTTGAGGCCCATACGGCGATAGAGCGCCGATGTGTCCTCATCCCTGGCGTAGACGTTAGGCAGGAAAATCTTGGTCGCGGTCGATTCCACGATCACGTCCAAGATGCCCGAGTTGGCCGCGTCGGAGAGGCTTTGCGTCGCCATCAGCACAAGGCAGTTGGCCTTGCGCAGCACCTTGAACCATTCCCTGATCTTGGCGCGGAACGCGGGGTGGCCCAGCATCAACCAGGCTTCGTCCAGGATGATGACGGAGGGCTGGCCTTTCAGTGCGCGCTCGATGCGGCGGAACAGGTAGAGCAGCACCGGCAGCGCGAACTTCTCGCCCAGGTTCATCAGCTCTTCGATCTCGAACACCGTGAAGTCGGACAGCGACAGGCCGTCCTCTTCGGCGTCGAGCAGGTGGCCCATCGAGCCGTCCACCGTGTACTGCTTGATGGCCTCGCGGATCGCCTCGTCCTGAATCGTCACCGAGAACTCGGAGAGCGTGCGCGCGCCGCTGGCGTGCATGCTCATGATCGCGTTGCCGATCTCGTTGCGCTGCGCCGGCGTGGTGTTGACGCCGTTCAACGCCAGGATGGTGTCGATCCACTCCATCGCCCAGGCCCTATCCCCCTTCGTTTCGAGGAACTGGAGCGGGCAGAACGCCAGGCGGTCATCGTCGGCGGCCACCGTGAAATGCAGGCCGCTCTTGCCCTTCGTGGCCGCGCGGATGCCGGCCGCGAGTGGGTACATCGACATGCCCTTGTCGAAGGCGTAGATCGACATGCCGGCGTAGCGACGGAGCTGCGCGGCGATGATGCCCAGGTGCGTCGATTTGCCTGCGCCGGTCGGGCCGAACATGAAGGTGTGGCCCAGGTCGCGCACGTGCAGGTTCAGGCGGAACGGCGTAGCGCCCACCGTCACGCAGTGCATGAGCGCCGGCGACAGCGGCGGGTACATCGGGCACGGAGCCGTGGCGCTGCCCGTCCAGATCGAGCTTGTCGGCAGCAGGTCGGCCAGGTTCATCGTGTTGATGAGCGGCCGGCGCACGTTCTCGACGCCGTGGCCGGGCAAGCTGCCCAGGTACGCATCGAGCGTGTTGATCGTCTCGATACGGGCCGCGAAGGCCAGGCGGTTGACGGCCTTCTCGACCAGGAGCGCGGAGGCCGCCAGGCGCTCCCGATCCTCGTCCATCAGCACGACTACGCTGGTGTAGTAGCCGGCCGCCACCAAGCCGCTGTTGACCTCGGCGATGGCCGCCTCGGCGTCGCCGACCATCGCGGCCGCGTCCTGGTTGATCGAGCCGGTATTCGTGTTGAACACCTGATCGAAGAAGCCGCGAATCTTCTGCTTCCACTTCTTGCGGAACTTGTCCAGGTGCTTCAAGGACTCGTGCTGATCCATGAAGATGAAGCGGCTCGACCAGCGGTATTCGCTGGGCAGCTCGGCCAGGGCCGAGAGCACCCCAGGCGTTGACTCCAAGGGGAAGCCTTCGATGGCGACCACCTGGATGAACTTGCGCCCGATCTTGGGCACGACGCCGCCCCACAGCTCTTGCCCGCCGATTACCGCATCGAGGTACATCGGATTGCTGGGCAGCATGACCGGGTGATGGAGGCCCGTCACGCAGAACTGCAACCAGCTCAGGAAGTCATCGTGCGTGACTTCCCTGCCCTCTTCCGACACGACTTTTTGGCCGCGCAGGCGCGTCATCTTGACCGCCGAGGACAGGCGCGATTCCAGGCTGGTGATCTCGCGCTTGAACTGCGCAATCAGGCCCGTAGTGCGCGCCGTATGGTCGGGAGCCACCGCATCGTCATCGAACATGAGTTCGACAAACTTGCGCTGGGCCAGCACTGGCGGGAACCACGTGACGGTCAGGACAAAGTAGCCCTCGAACATCGCGCCCAGGCCCTCGAACAAGCGCCGGCGTTCCTCGTCAATGGCGAAGGAAACGGAGTCGGGGAACGATGACACGCCCCGCTCCGAGTAGTTCGGCGCAGGCCGACGCACAGCATCGACATGCACCATCCAGCCGTTCCCCAGGCCCGCCAGGGCCTGGTTGATGCGGAACGACACCATTTCCCGCTGTTCCTCGGTGCTGCTGGCGTTGTCATCACCCTTGTACAGCCAGGCGGCCATAAAGGAGCCGTTCTTGCCCACGATCACGCCGTCATCGACCACGGCGGCGTAATTGAGCAGATCGGCCAGGCCGGCATCCTTGGCGCGATGCTTCTTGAGCTTCAGCTCGGCATCGACAGCCCGGATGCGGGCAAAGAGGATGAGCAACAGAACCGCACCGAGCACAGCAATGGCAATTGCGATTGCTTCGATCATTTGTATTGCTTCCCTTGACTCGGCGTGTTGTCACGGAAGGGCGTGCTGCGAGCCGGGTAGTACGGCTTGTACCGGCGGTGCCGCAGGTACACGTGTCGCAGCTTCGGATCGGCCTTCGCCATGAGGCGCAGCGCGAAGAGCGCGCCGAACCACAAGGCGATGCCGAACACCGTTGCCCTCACTTCTTGGGCGCTGAAAATCAGCGCGCCGGCCAGCAGGCCCGAGAACATCACCAGCTCACGATCCCCGCCCATGAACAGGTTTTCTCGGTTGCCGGCCCTACGGATGGGGATCGCGCGCAGAGCCATGACTTACCCCGCGATGTGGCCGCGCTCGGCCCAGCGCATGACGGCTTCGCCGGGGAAGCCGGCCACGTCCAGCGCGGCGACCTTGACCTGGTGCAGCGCGCCATCGGTCAGGGCGGCGATTTCCGCGCCACGGCCGAAGAACGTGCTCATCATGTTCTGCGCGCCGACCAGCAGGGCCATGACCAGGACGATGAAGATCAACGTGCGGAAGAAGCCGTTGAGTTCGCCGCCGAAGATCAGGATGCCGCCGGCGACCACGATGCCGATGATCGACAGCGCGAAGGCCACCGGGCCGGTGACGGAGTTGCGGAGGTTGGTCAGCCAGCTCTCATACGGCAGAGAGCCGCCGGTGCCCTCGGAGGCGAATGCGTGCTGGGGGGCCAGCAGGAAGAACGCCAGGAGGGCGAAGAGGCCCATGTAGAACAGGGCGTTGCGGTTGAGGCGGAATGCCGGGAAGGTTGCTTGCATTGGTCGTAACTCCTAGTCAGAGGGTTTTGGTGATGTACTGGCCGTTGGCGAACCCGGAAACCTCCAAGATTTCCTGGATGCGCCGCGAGCCTTCGACGCGGGCGATATGAACAACCACGTGAACCGCCTCGCCGATAAGCGGTTCAATGGGTTTCGGGGAATCGGGGTGCATGCTGATGAGCATGGCGAGCCGATCCAATCCAGCTTTGGCGTTGTTTGCGTGCAGGGTTGCAGCACCTCCTTCGTGCCCGGTGTTCCAGGCCATCAACAGATCAAGGGCTTCGGGGCCGCGCACCTCGCCGACCAGGATTCGGTCGGGGCGCATGCGGAGGGTGGTTTTCAGCAGCGCCGTCATGTTCACGTCGATGCTGGTGTGGTACTGGACGTAGTTCTCGGCGGCGCACTGGATTTCGCCGGTGTCCTCGATGATGAAAACCCGCTCGGTCGGGTCTTGAATCACCATCTCGTTGATGATCGCGTTCACCAGCGTGGTCTTGCCCGAGCCGGTGCCGCCGATCACAAGGATGTTCCGGTGCGCGCGCACCGCTGCAATCAATGCCTCGCGCTGCGGCGCGGTCATGATTCCGCGTTCGACGTACTGATCGAGCGTGAAGATGGCGACGGCCTTCTTCCGAATGGCGAAGGTGGGTGCGGGCACAACCGGCGGGAGCTGGCCGGCGAAGCGACTGCCATCAAGGGGCAGCTCGCCTTCCAGGATCGGCTTGGAGCGCGTGACTTCCTTGCCGTGGTAGCCCGCGATGGTTTCGATGATGGCTTGCGCCTGCGCGACGCGCAGCGTGCCGATGCACTTCATCGGCTCGCCCAGGCGTTCGAGCCAGAGCTTGCCGTCCGCGTTGAGCATGATTTCAACGGTCTTGGGATCGTTGAGGGCGGCCAGCAGCTCCGGCCCCATGTCGCGTTCGAGCTTCTTCTTCGCCCGTTCCTTGATGCTGTTGTGTTCTGGTTTCTGGTCGGTCATTCCGTATGCCCTGTATGCCGTTGCGTTTCGCGCATTCTACACAGGTTCATACGATATACCGAACTAATTTCGACCGCAACACCGAAGCGCACAAGGGTGACTTCGGCCGCGACGTTGCATCGCGGATTGCAGGGGCGAAAGAGGCGACAACGCGGCGCATGCTCCGTGCGCCCTCGCGCCGAACCCGTGGCGTTTGCGTTATGGGTTGTCCGGGGGTTGAGCCACCCCGGCGGGCTTTAGCGGCTAAAACTTGGCTGGCTCTTGTGGCTCAGTTCCGCGCCGCTTCCCTTCCCTTCTCACATCCTGGCGTCAACTCCCTCTAAGTTTCTTCCTTGTCGCTTCGCCCCACTTCTTGACGATGAACGCCTGGTGTTCTGGCAGCACGGCCGCCACGCGCTCGAAGCCTGGCGGCAGGCTTCGGGGTGCCTTGCCGCCGGCCAGGGTGTCAAGGGCTTCTTTGTCCAGGTCGGTCGATTCAAGCAGGAGCGGCAGGGGAGTTTCAAGGGCCTGCGCAATGTCCTCCATCACCTTTAGGGAGGGGTTGGCTTTGCCAGTAGTGAGATCGGACAGGAAGGAGATCGAAACCCCCGACCTGTCCGATAGCTCCTTTTTCGTCATGTGCCGCTCATCGAGCAGCCGGAGCACGTTCGTGAAGAAGATGTAGTTGTACAAGGCCCGTATGCCTTCTCGGTGCGGGCGGCAGAAAATTTTAGCCGCTAAAGTTCTTGACCACGGACGCAGGTTTAGCTAAACTGACGACTCCATTAGCGAAAGGAGCATGACGAATGAGCCACAACCTGTTCCAGTTTATCGGTAATCTTACCCGCGATACCGACGTTCGCCATAGCGAAAACAGCGCCCGCGCCGTTTTCGACCTGGCTGTCAATCGCGTGTGGCGCAACGCAGCCGGTGCGAAGCAGGAGCAGACGGACTTCTTCCGCATCAAGTCGTTCGGCGGCCTGGCCGAGAACGCGGGCAAGTACCTGGGCAAAGGCTCCAAGGTGTTCGTCCAGGGCCGCATCGAGCCGACGAAGTACGAGAAGGACGGCAAGACCGAATACGGCTTCGATTTCATCGCCGAGGAAATCGAATACCTGGACACCAAAGCGCCAGGCGGCGGCCAGTAAGGCCAGGCCCGGCCACGGCCGGGCAGTATGCTAGGAGGGAGATTAGATGCAGAACGAGTTCAACGAGCAGGAATACAGGCGCAAGCTCATCGAGGGCGGGCTTAGCGAAGCCGACGCCACCGACCTTGCCGCCCGTACCGCCGCCGCTCGCAGGGACTCGGGCAGCGCCGGCGGGGCCTTCCGCCCCGCCGGTTCCCTCTTCGAGCTGCCGGCCACGGCCGGCGACAACGAGGCGGCTTTGCCGCCGAAGCTACCGACGCCGGCAAGTGCCGCCGTCGAGCGATCCGAGCGCATGGCGCAGGAATCGGCCGAGCTTGCGCGCACGATGGGCCTGCCGCCCGAACCGCGCACCGCCGTGAACAAGATGGCCGAGCAGATCGGCGCGCTGGCCCAGGACAAACGGAGTAGTGCGATGGCGACCAAGAAGCGAACGGCCGGCGGTGAGCTGGCCGAGAAGGTCAGCGAGGCCAAGCAGACGGCCTTGCTCAAGCACACGAAGCAGCAGATCAAGGACATGCAGCTCTCGCTGTTCGACCTGGCTCCCTGGCCGGATCACATGCGGGCACTGCCCAACGACTTCGGGCGGTCGGCGATCTTCACCGTCCGCAACAAGAAGGTGCCGCGCGCCGCGCTGCAAGGCCAGTCGATCTACCACGTCAACAAAGACGTGGAGATCACCTACACCGGGATCGAGCTGCGCGCCGACGACGACGAGCTGGTATTCGCCCAGGTGCTGGAGTACGCGAAGCGCACCGCGCTCGGAGAGCCGGTTTCCTTCACGTTCTACGAGCTTTGCCAGGACTTGGACTGGTCAATCAACGGTCGGTACTACACAAGGGCCGAGGAATGCCTGACGCGGCTCCAGGCGTCGGCCATGCAGTTCTCATCCCAACGCATCGGCCGGCTCGAATCGGTGTCGCTGATCCGGCGCTTCCGCGTCCTGGATCGCGGCAAGCGCACGTCGCGCTGCCAGGTCGAGATCGACGCCGAAATCGTGGTGCTGTTCGCCGGCGACCACTACACGAAATTCGTGTGGGAGAAGTACCGCAAGCTGTCGCCCACCGCGCGGCGCATGTTCGACTACTTCGCCACCCACAAGGAGCCGTACCCGCTCAAGCTGGAGACGTTCCGGCTGATGTGCGGCTCGGATTCCACCCGGCCGAAGAAGTGGCGCGAGCAGGTAGGCGAAGCGTGCGACGAGCTGCGCGAAAACGGCCTGGTCGAAAGTGCGTGGGTGAACGACGACCTGGTGCATTGCAAGCGGTGATCGCCCCCCTGCCCTCCCCTGGAGCCGCCCGAGATCGAGGCGGCTTTTTTTCTCGAGCATCGCCACTTCCGGCGAGGCAGGGGTCGTCTCAGAAAACGGAAAATAAAGCACGCTAAGGCATAGCCGAACCTGCCAAGCTTGCTCCACCCTGTAGTGACGCGATCAGCGGGCAGGAAACGTTCCCCCTTCGCGCATGGCAGGCGCACACCAACTCAGACAGCACGGCCTCCATGCGCGCCAGGTCAGCCATTTTCTCGCGCACGTCCTTGAGCTTGTGCTCGGCCAGACTGCTGGCTTCCTCGCAATGGGTGCCATCCTCCAGCCGCAGCAGCTCGGCGATCTCATCCAGGCTGAAGCCCAGCCGCTGGGCTGATTTCACGAAGCGCACCCGCGTTACATCCGCCTCGCCATAGCGGCGGATGCTGCCATAGGGCTTGTCAGGCTCCAGCAACAAGCCCTTGCGCTGATAGAAACGGATGGTCTCCACATTGACCCCGGCCGCCTTGGCGAAAACGCCAATGGTCAGGTTCTCCAAATTGTTTTCCATATCGCTTGACTCCGTACATGAGTACGGAAGTAAGGTTACGCTATCCAATTTCAATTCGAAAGGACAAGCGCATGTCTGAACCAAAAACCGGGCGCGGCGCGCTCTTCACTGGAGGGCTTGCCGCCATCCTCGCCTCGGCTTGCTGCCTCGGGCCGTTGGTTCTGATCGCCTTGGGGTTCAGCGGCGCTTGGATCGGCAACTTGGCGGTGTTGGAACCCTATCGCCCCATCTTTATCGGCGTGGCGCTGGTGGCGTTGTTCTTCGCCTGGCGGCGCATCTACCGGCAGGCAGCGGCCTGCAAACCGGGTGAGGTCTGCGCGATTCCCCAAGTGCGAGCTACTTACAAGCTCATTTTCTGGATCGTGGCCGCGCTGGTTCTGGTCGCGCTCGGATTTCCCTACGTCATGCCATTTTTCTACTGATCGGAGTTCACCATGAAGAAACTGTTTGCCTCCCTCGCCCTCGCCGCCGTTGTTGCCCCCGTCTGGGCCGCCACCCAGACCGTCACGCTGTCCGTACCGGGCATGACCTGCTCCGCCTGCCCGATCACTGTCAAGAAGGCGATTTCCAAGGTCGAAGGCGTCAGCAAAGTTGACGTGACTTTCGAGACACGCCAAGCGGTCGTCACCTTCGACGATGCCAAGACCAGCGTGCAGAAGCTGACCAAGGCAACCGCAGACGCGGGCTATCCGTCCAGCGTCAAGCAGTGAGTCACTGAAAACGGCACCGCAGCACAACGGACGTCATTGTCTGGCGCCACAAACGATAAAGGATCTGTTGCATGACCCATCTAAAAATCACCGGCATGACTTGCGACTCGTGCGCGGCGCACGTCAAGGAAGCGCTGGAAAAAGTGCCAGGCGTGCAGTCGGCGCTGGTGTCCTATCCGAAGGGCACAGCGCAACTCGCCATCGTGCCGGGCACATCGCCGGACGCGCTGACTGCCGCCGTGGCCGGACTGGGCTACAAGGCAACGCTAGCCGATGCGCCACTGGCGGACAACCGCGTCGGACTGCTCGACAAGGTGCGGGGATGGATGGCCGCCGCCGAAAAGCACAGTGGCAACGAGCCCCCGGTGCAGGTAGCGGTCATTGGCAGCGGTGGAGCCGCGATGGCGGCGGCGCTGAAAGCCGTCGAGCAAGGCGCGCAGGTCACGCTGATCGAGCGCGGCACCATCGGCGGCACCTGCGTCAATGTCGGCTGTGTGCCGTCCAAGATCATGATCCGCGCCGCCCACATCGCCCATCTGCGCCGGGAAAGCCCGTTCGATGGCGGTATTGCGGCAACTGTGCCTACGATTGACCGCAGTAAGCTGCTGGCCCAGCAGCAGGCCCGCGTCGACGAACTGCGGCACGCCAAGTACGAAGGCATCCTGGGCGGTAATCCGGCCATCACCGTTGTGCACGGTGAGGCGCGCTTCAAGGACGACCAGAGCCTTACCGTCCGTTTGAACGAGGGTGGCGAGCGCGTCGTGATGTTCGACCGCTGCCTGGTCGCCACGGGTGCCAGCCCGGCGGTCCCGCCGATTCCGGGCTTGAAAGAGTCACCCTACTGGACTTCCACCGAGGCCCTGGCGAGCGACACCATTCCCGAACGCCTTGCCGTAATCGGCTCGTCGGTGGTGGCGCTGGAGCTGGCGCAAGCCTTTGCCCGGCTGGGCAGCAAGGTCACGGTCCTGGCGCGCAATACCTTGTTCTTCCGTGAAGACCCGGCCATCGGCGAGGCGGTGACAGCCGCTTTCCGTGCCGAGGGCATCGAGGTGCTGGAGCACACGCAAGCCAGCCAGGTCGCCCATATGGACGGTGAATTCGTGCTGACCACCACGCACGGTGAATTGCGCGCCGACAAACTGCTGGTTGCCACCGGTCGGACACCGAACACGCGCAGCCTCGCGCTGGACGCAGCGGGGGTCACTGTCAATGCGCAAGGTGCCATCGCCATCGACCAAGGCATGCGCACGAGCAACCCGAACATCTACGCGGCCGGCGACTGCACCGACCAGCCGCAGTTCGTCTATGTGGCGGCAGCGGCCGGCACCCGTGCCGCGATCAACATGACCGGCGGCGATGCGGCGCTCGACCTGACCGCAATGCCGGCCGTGGTGTTCACCGATCCGCAAGTGGCGACCGTGGGCTACAGCGAGGCGGAAGCCCACCACGACGGGATCGAGACCGACAGCCGCACCTTGACCTTGGACAACGTGCCGCGTGCGCTCGCCAACTTCGACACACGCGGCTTCATCAAGTTGGTTATCGAGGAAGGCAGCCATCGGCTGATCGGCGTACAGGCGGTCGCGCCGGAAGCGGGTGAACTGATCCAGACGGCGGCTCTGGCCATTCGCAACCGCATGACGGTGCAGGAACTGGCCGACCAGTTGTTCCCCTACCTGACGATGGTCGAGGGGTTGAAGCTCGCGGCGCAGACCTTCAACAAGGATGTGAAGCAGCTTTCCTGCTGCGCCGGGTGAGAAAAAGGAGGTGTTCAATGAACGCCTACACGGTGTCCCGGCTGGCTCTTGATGCCGGGGTGAGCGTGCATATCGTGCGCGACTACCTGCTGCGCGGATTGCTGCGCCCGGTGGCGTGCACACCAGGCGGCTACGGCTTGTTCGATGACGCCGCCTTGCAACGGCTGTGCTTCGTGCGGGCGGCCTTCGAGGCGGGCATCGGCCTCGACGCGCTGGCGCGGCTGTGCCGGGCGCTGGATGCGGCGGACGGCGACGAAGCGGCCGCGCAGCTTGCCCTGCTGCGTCAGTTCGTCGAGCGTCGGCGCGAAGCGTTGGCCGATCTGGAAGTGCAGTTGGCCACCCTGCCGACCGAGCCGGCACAGCACGCGGAGAGTCTGCCATGAACAACCCCGAGCGCTTGCCGTCCGAGACGCACAAACCGATCACCGGCTACCTGTGGGGCGGACTGGCTGTGCTGACTTGCCCCTGCCACCTGCCCATCCTCGCTGTCGTGCTGGCCGGCACAACCGCCGGTGCTTTCCTCGGCGAGCATTGGGTCATCGCGGCGCTCGGTTTGACCGGCCTGTTCCTTCTGTCCCTGTCGCGGGCGTTGCGGGCATTCAGGGAAAGAGAATGAGCGCTTTCCGGCCGGATGGATGGACGACGCCGGAACTGGCCCAAGCGGTCGAGCGCGGGCAGCTTGAACTGCACTACCAGCCCGTCGTCGATCTGCGCAGTGGTGGGATTGTCGGCGCGGAAGCCCTGTTGCGCTGGCGTCATCCGACGCTTGGACTATTGCCACCGGGCCAGTTCCTGCCCGTGGTCGAATCGTCCGGCCTGATGCCTGAAATCGGCGCTTGGGTGCTGGGCGAAGCCTGCCGCCAGATGCGTGACTGGCGAATGCTGGCATGGCGACCGTTCCGGCTGGCCGTCAATGTTTCGGCGAGCCAAGTGGGACCGGACTTCGACGGGTGGGTAAAGGGCGTGCTGGCTGATGCCGAGTTGCCCGCCGAGTATCTCGAAATCGAGCTGACCGAATCGGTCGCGTTTGGTGATCCGGCGATCTTCCCCGCCCTGGACGCCTTGCGGCAGATCGGTGTGCGCTTCGCCGCCGATGACTTCGGGACGGGGTATTCCTGTCTGCAACATCTGAAGTGCTGCCCAATCAGCACGCTCAAGATCGACCAATCGTTTGTCGCCGGGCTCGCCAACGACCGCCGCGACCAAACCATCGTGCACACCGTGATTCAGCTTGCGCACGGGCTGGGCATGGATGTGGTGGCTGAAGGCGTGGAAACATCGGCGAGTCTTGATCTATTGCGACAAGCGGACTGCGACACAGGACAAGGCTTCCTGTTCGCGAAGCCAATGCCGGCGGCGGCATTCGCCGTCTTCGTCAGTCAATGGAGGGGTGCCACCATGAATGCAAGTGACTCGACCACCACCAGTTGCTGCGTGTGCTGCAAGGAAATCCCGCTCGATGCCGCCTTCACCCCGGAAGGCGCGGAATACGTCGAGCACTTCTGCGGGTTGGAGTGTTATCAACGCTTCGAAGCGCGTGCCAAGACAGGGAACGAAACCGATGCCGATCCGAACGCCTGCGACTCGCTACCGTCAGATTGAGGCATACCCTAACTTGGCGTCAGACCATCCGGCGCTAAATCGTCAGAATAGAGTTGCCTTCCGAATTGATTGACATGCGCCGTCAAGGGTCATAGATTTCTTCCTGACACATTTCCCTCAGGAGGATACCTTGCACGGTCAGCGCATCGGTTACGTCCGCGTCAGCAGCTTCGACCAGAACCCAGAACGGCAGCTCGAACAGATCCAGGTGGATAAAGTGTTCACCGACAAGGCGTCGGGCAAGGACACACGGCGGCCCGAACTGGAACGGCTGCTCGCCTTCGTGCGCGAAGGCGACACGGTCGTGGTGCACAGCATGGATCGTCTGGCGCGCAACCTCGACGACCTGCGCCGCCTGGTGCAGGGCCTCACCCAGCGCGGCGTACGCATCGAGTTCCTTAAGGAGCATTTGACCTTCACCGGCGAGGACTCGCCGATGGCGAACCTGATGCTGTCGGTAATGGGCGCGTTCGCCGAGTTCGAACGCGCCTTGATCCGCGAGCGGCAGCGCGAGGGCATCGCGCTCGCCAAGCAGCGCGGGGCCTACCGTGGCAGGAAGAAATCCCTGTCGTCTGAGCGTATTGCCGAACTGCGCCAACGTGTCGAGGCTGGCGAGCAAAAGACCAAGCTGGCTCGTGAATTCGGAATCAGTCGCGAAACCCTGTATCAATACTTGAGAACGGATCAGTAAATATGCCACGTCGTTCAATCCTGTCCGCCGCCGAGCGCGAAAGCCTGCTGGCGTTGCCGGACACCAAGGATGAGTTGATCCGTCACTACACGTTCAGCGAAACCGACCTCTCCATCATCCGGCAGCGGCGCGGCCCGGCCAACCGGCTGGGCTTCGCCGTGCAGCTCTGTTACCTGCGCTTTCCTGGTGTCATCCTGGGCGTCGATGAGCCGCCGTTTCCGCCCTTGTTGAAACTGGTCGCCGACCAGCTCAAGGTCAGCGTCGAAAGCTGGGACGAATACGGGCAGCGGGAGCAGACCCGGCGCGAGCACCTGGTCGAACTGCAAACGGTGTTCGGCTTCCAGCCCTTTACCATGGGCCACTACCGGCAGGCCGTCCAGTTGCTGACCGAGATGGCCTTGCAGACCGACAAGGGCATCGTGCTGGCCAGCACCTTGATCGAGCACCTGCGGCAGCAGTCGGTCATTCTGCCTGCCCTCAACGCCGTCGAGCGGGCGAGCGCCGAAGCAATCACCCGCGCCAACCGGCGCATCTACGATGCCTTGGCCGAACCGCTGTCGGACGCGCATCGCCGCCGCCTCGACGATCTGCTCAAGCGTCGGGACAACGGCAAAACGACCTGGCTGGCCTGGCTGCGCCAATCGCCCGTCAAACCGAATTCGCGGCACATGCTGGAACACATCGAACGCCTCAAAGCGTGGCAGGCGCTCGACCTGCCTTCTGGCATCGAGCGGTCGGTGCACCAGAACCGCCTGCTCAAGATCGCCCGTGAGGGTGGCCAGATGACGCCCGCCGACCTGGCCAAGTTCGAGGCGCAGCGACGCTATGCCACCCTGGTGGCGCTTGCCATCGAGGGCATGGCCACCGTCACCGACGAAATCATCGACCTGCACGACCGCATCCTGGGCAAGCTGTTCAACGCCGCCAAGAACAAGCATCAGCAGCAATTCCAGGCGTCCGGCAAGGCGATCAACGCCAAGGTGCGGTTGTTCGGCCGCATCGGCCAGGCGCTGATCGAGGCCAAGCAGGCGGGCCGCGATCCGTTCGCCGCCATCGAGGCCGTCATGTCCTGGGATGCCTTCGCCGAGAGCGTCACCGAAGCGCAGAAGCTTGCGCAGCCCGAGGACTTCGATTTCCTGCACCGCATCGGCGAAAGCTACGCCACGCTGCGCCGCTACGCGCCGGAATTCCTTGCCGTGCTCAAGCTGCGGGCCGCTCCCGCCGCGAAGGACGTGCTCGACGCCATCGAGGTGCTGCGCGGCATGAACAGCGACAACGCCCGCAAGGTGCCCGCCGACGCGCCGACCGAGTTCATCAAGCCGCGCTGGCAGAAGCTGGTCATGACCGACACCGGCATCGACCGGCGCTACTACGAACTGTGCGCGCTGTCGGAGATGAAGAACGCGTTGCGTTCCGGCGACATCTGGGTGCAGGGGTCGCGCCAGTTCAAGGACTTCGAGGACTACCTGGTGCCGCCCGCGAAATTCGCCAGCCTCAAGCAGGCCAGCGAATTGCCGCTGGCCGTGGCCACCGACTGCAACCGGTACCTGAACGACCGGCTGACGCTGCTGGAAACACAGCTTGCCACCGTCAACCGTATGGCGACGGCCAACGAGCTGCCGGACGCCATCATCACCGAGTCAGGCTTGAAGATCACGCCGCTCGACGCGGCGGTACCCGACACCGCCCAAGCGCTGATCGACCAGACGGCAATGATCCTGCCGCACGTCAAGATCACCGAACTGCTGCTGGAGGTGGACGAATGGACGGGCTTCACTCGGCATTTCGCGCATCTGAAATCGGGCGACCCGGCCAAAGACAAGAACCTGTTGCTGACCACGATCCTCGCCGACGCGATCAACCTGGGCCTGACCAAGATGGCGGAGTCTTGCCCCGGCACGACCTACGCCAAGCTGGCTTGGCTGCAAGCCTGGCACATCCGCGACGAAACCTACGGGGCGGCGCTGGCCGATCTGGTCAACGCACAGTTCCGCCATCCCTTCGCCGAGCACTGGGGCGACGGCACCACCTCATCGTCGGACGGCCAGAACTTCCGCACCGGCAGCAAGGCCGAGAGCACCGGCCACATCAACCCGAAATACGGGAGCAGCCCAGGGCGGACGTTCTACACCCACATTTCTGACCAGTACGCGCCATTTCACACCAAGGTCGTGAACGTCGGCGTGCGCGATTCGACCTACGTGCTCGACGGCCTGCTGTACCACGAGTCCGACTTGCGGATCGAGGAGCATTACACCGACACGGCGGGCTTCACCGATCACGTCTTCGCCCTGATGCACCTCCTGGGCTTCCGCTTCGCGCCGCGCATCCGCGACCTGGGCGACACCAAGCTCTACATCCCGAAGGGCGACGCCGCCTATGACGCGCTGAAACCCATGATCGGCGGCACGCTCAACATCAAGCACGTCCGCGCCCATTGGGACGAAATCGGGGTCTCCTCGTTTTCAGTGCAATAAGTGACGGTACGCAAAGCTAGCACTGGCGCGGGGGTGGTCTGGGTAGACCGTTGATTTCATTGACTTTC
>NZ_FNHP01000024.1 GCF_900103645.1 Oryzisolibacter propanilivorax | reverse complement strand
GATTACTCGATGATCTTGGCCACGACGCCGGCGCCGACGGTGCGGCCGCCCTCGCGGATGGCAAAGCGCAGGCCTTCTTCCATGGCGATGGGGGCGATCAGCTTGACGGTGATCGACACGTTGTCGCCGGGCATGACCATTTCCTTGTCCTGGGGCAGCTCGATGGAGCCCGTGACGTCGGTCGTGCGGAAGTAGAACTGCGGACGGTAGTTGTTGAAGAACGGCGTGTGGCGGCCGCCCTCGTCCTTGGACAGCACGTACACCTCGGCGGTGAAGTGCGTGTGCGGCTTGATCGAGCCGGGCTTGCACAGCACCTGGCCGCGCTCGACATCTTCGCGCTTGGTGCCGCGCAGCAGCAGGCCGACGTTGTCGCCCGCCTGGCCCTGGTCCAGCAGCTTGCGGAACATCTCCACGCCGGTGACGGTGGTCTTTTGCGTGTCGCGGATGCCGACGATCTCGATTTCCTCGCCGACCTTGATGATGCCGCGCTCGACGCGGCCCGTCACCACAGTGCCGCGGCCAGAGATGGAGAACACGTCTTCCACGGGCATCAGGAAGGCGCCGTCCACGGCGCGCTCAGGCGTCGGGATGTAGTTGTCCAGCGCGTCGGCCAGCTTCAGGATGGCAGCCTCGCCCTTGTCGGACTGGTCGCCTTCCAGGGCCAGCTTGGCAGAACCCCGGATGATGGGGGTGTCGTCGCCGGGGAAGTCGTACTTGTCCAAGAGCTCGCGCACTTCCATCTCGACCAGCTCCAGGAGCTCTTCGTCGTCCACCATGTCGCACTTGTTCAGGAACACGATGATGTAGGGCACGCCCACCTGGCGGGCCAGCAGGATGTGCTCGCGCGTCTGGGGCATCGGGCCGTCAGCGGCCGAGCACACCAGGATGGCGCCGTCCATCTGGGCGGCACCGGTGATCATGTTCTTCACGTAGTCGGCGTGGCCGGGGCAGTCCACGTGGGCGTAGTGGCGTGCAGCCGTCTCGTACTCGACGTGCGAGGTGTTGATGGTGATGCCGCGGGCCTTTTCTTCGGGCGCGTTGTCGATCTGGTCGTAGCTCTTGACCTCGCCGCCGAACTTCTTGCCCAGCACCGTGGCGATCGCCGCCGTCAGCGTCGTCTTGCCGTGGTCCACGTGACCGATCGTGCCCACGTTCACGTGGGGCTTGGTACGTTCGAACTTGCCTTTTGCCATTT
>NZ_FNHP01000017.1 GCF_900103645.1 Oryzisolibacter propanilivorax | reverse complement strand
ACTTTTCTTCTCTGTCTTGATCTTCTGCAGATTTCTGTTGTATAGTTCAAGGCTTCGCTTCTGACGGAGCGCTGGTGCTAAAAGGTGCTGGCAAGCAGTTGGAAGCCGGGATCGAAAGACCCCGAAGTTTGCAAGGTCTTCAAAACCTGTGTTATAGTTCAAGGCTTCGCTGATCACAGCGAGCTTCGCAAGAAAAGCAGCCACTTCGGTGTTGCAGGTCTTGCTGGTACGTTAACAACATACAGCCGATAAGCGTGGGCGTTTGATGGTGCAAGTAATGCTCCAAAACGCGAATCTTCTCTCGGGAAGGTTTGCACAAACGCTCATGGAAACAGTTTTGAGAGATGTCTTTGTGATGTCTTTCTTTTCCGTCAAATGAGTAGAGGGCTCCTTGGAGCTCTCGCAATTTCAAGATCGAACTGTAGAGTTTGATCCTGGCTCAGATTGAACGCTGGCGGCATGCCTTACACATGCAAGTCGAACGGCAGCACGGACTTCGGTCTGGTGGCGAGTGGCGAACGGGTGAGTAATACATCGGAACGTGCCCGAGAGTGGGGGATAACGAGGCGAAAGCTTTGCTAATACCGCATACGATCTCAGGATGAAAGCAGGGGACCTTCGGGCCTTGCGCTCACGGAGCGGCTGATGGCAGATTAGGTAGTTGGTGGGATAAAAGCTTACCAAGCCTGCGATCTGTAGCTGGTCTGAGAGGATGATCAGCCACACTGGGACTGAGACACGGCCCAGACTCCTACGGGAGGCAGCAGTGGGGAATTTTGGACAATGGGGGAAACCCTGATCCAGCCATGCCGCGTGCAGGATGAAGGCCTTCGGGTTGTAAACTGCTTTTGTACGGAACGAAAAGGTCTTTTTTAATACAGAAGGCCCATGACGGTACCGTAAGAATAAGCACCGGCTAACTACGTGCCAGCAGCCGCGGTAATACGTAGGGTGCAAGCGTTAATCGGAATTACTGGGCGTAAAGCGTGCGCAGGCGGTTATGCAAGACAGAGGTGAAATCCCCGGGCTCAACCTGGGAACTGCCTTTGTGACTGCATAGCTGGAGTGCGGCAGAGGGGGATGGAATTCCGCGTGTAGCAGTGAAATGCGTAGATATGCGGAGGAACACCGATGGCGAAGGCAATCCCCTGGGCCTGCACTGACGCTCATGCACGAAAGCGTGGGGAGCAAACAGGATTAGATACCCTGGTAGTCCACGCCCTAAACGATGTCAACTGGTTGTTGGGGATTCATTTCTTCAGTAACGAAGCTAACGCGTGAAGTTGACCGCCTGGGGAGTACGGCCGCAAGGTTGAAACTCAAAGGAATTGACGGGGACCCGCACAAGCGGTGGATGATGTGGTTTAATTCGATGCTACGCGAAAAACCTTACCCACCTTTGACATGTATGGAATCCCGAAGAGATTTGGGAGTGCTCGAAAGAGAGCCATAACACAGGTGCTGCATGGCTGTCGTCAGCTCGTGTCGTGAGATGTTGGGTTAAGTCCCGCAACGAGCGCAACCCTTGCCATTAGTTGCTACGAAAGGGCACTCTAATGGGACTGCCGGTGACAAACCGGAGGAAGGTGGGGATGACGTCAAGTCCTCATGGCCCTTATAGGTGGGGCTACACACGTCATACAATGGCTGGTACAGAGGGTTGCCAACCCGCGAGGGGGAGCCAATCCCATAAAGCCAGTCGTAGTCCGGATCGCAGTCTGCAACTCGACTGCGTGAAGTCGGAATCGCTAGTAATCGCGGATCAGAATGTCGCGGTGAATACGTTCCCGGGTCTTGTACACACCGCCCGTCACACCATGGGAGCGGGTCTCGCCAGAAGTGGGTAGCCTAACCGCAAGGAGGGCGCTTACCACGGCGGGGTTCGTGACTGGGGTGAAGTCGTAACAAGGTAGCCGTATCGGAAGGTGCGGCTGGATCACCTCCTTTCTGGAACACAGAAGGGGCATGAAAGAGTCGTTGAACGTCCACACTTATCGGTTGTAGGAAAGGCAGTGGCCGGCTGAAACAACCAAAGGAATTCCGCAAGGGATGCCTGCCGGGTCTGTAGCTCAGCTGGTTAGAGCACCGTCTTGATAAGGCGGGGGTCGTTGGTTCGAGCCCAACTAGACCCACCACCCGGGCCTTTCCTTGTACTGGTATGCGGCACAAGGCAAGAGGCGAGACACAACGGGGGATTAGCTCAGCTGGGAGAGCACCTGCTTTGCAAGCAGGGGGTCGTCGGTTCGATCCCGTCATCCTCCACCACTGCCTGGACCGGCACTGCCGGCAACCCACCATTCAACACCCAAGCGGTTTGGCGACAGACCGCTTCGTTGTTGAGGCGACATTGATCGCATCAATCGGCTGTTCTTTAACAATTCATAGAGTCGAAATCAGCGTTGCTGATGGAAAGCAGGAAACTGCACCGTGCCATCAGCAACCAGTTTGATTGCGTCAAAACGAACACATCCTTTGGATTGTTCAGTAATGACGAATGTTCTCAAGAGAAGTAGCAATACTTTGATGAAGAAGCACATTTGGCATTACGGCATAACTAACGCGCGAGGTGCGAGACCTCGCAAGTGGTCTTTGATCGTGTGATGGATGGATTCTTGCAGCGATGCAAGAAGTCAAAGTTATAGGGTCAAGTGACTAAGAGCATGTGGTGGATGCCTTGGCGATGATAGGCGACGAAAGACGTGATAGCCTGCGAAAAGCTTCGGGGAGCTGGCAAATAAGCATTGATCCGGAGATATCTGAATGGGGAAACCCACCCGCAAGGGTATCGCACACTGAATACATAGGTGTGCGAGGCGAACCGGGCGAACTGAAACATCTCAGTAGCTCGAGGAAAAGACATCAACCGAGATTCCGAAAGTAGTGGCGAGCGAAATCGGAGGAGCCTTCTAGTGATAGTCAAGCGGTTAGCAAAGCGGCATGGAAAGGCCGGCCATAGTGGGTGATAGCCCCGTATGCGAAAACTGTTTGGTGGTACTAAGCTAGAGACAAGTAGGGCGGGGCACGAGAAACCCTGTCTGAACATGGGGGGACCATCCTCCAAGGCTAAATACTCATCATCGACCGATAGTGAACCAGTACCGTGAGGGAAAGGCGAAAAGAACCCCGGGAGGGGAGTGAAATAGATCCTGAAACCGCATGCTTACAAAAAGTAGGAGCCCTTTGGGGTGACTGCGTACCTTTTGTATAATGGGTCAGCGACTTACATTCAGTGGCGAGCTTAACCGAATAGGGGAGGCGTAGAGAAATCGAGTCCGAATAGGGCGATCGAGTCGCTGGGTGTAGACCCGAAACCAGGTGATCTATCCATGGCCAGGATGAAGGTGCCGTAACAGGTACTGGAGGTCCGAACCGACTAATGTTGCAAAATTAGCGGATGAGCTGTGGATAGGGGTGAAAGGCTAAACAAACCTGGAAATAGCTGGTTCTCTCCGAAAACTATTTAGGTAGTGCCTCAGGTATTACCTGCGGGGGTAGAGCACTGTTTTGGCTAGGGGGTCATGGCGACTTACCAAACCAAGGCAAACTCCGAAT
This sequence comes from Oryzisolibacter propanilivorax, assembly GCF_900103645.1. Taxonomy (GTDB): domain Bacteria; phylum Pseudomonadota; class Gammaproteobacteria; order Burkholderiales; family Burkholderiaceae_C; genus Melaminivora; species Melaminivora propanilivorax. Next base: position 2,267 of record NZ_FNHP01000017.1, on the reverse strand, counting down.
ACCGCAGAGTACAGCCTGGGAGACAGAGCACCGGGTGCTAACGTCCGGACTCAAGAGGGAAACAACCCAGACCGCCAGCTAAGGTCCCTAAAATTGGCTAAGTGGGAAACGAAGTGGGAAGGCTAAAACAGTCAGGATGTTGGCTTAGAAGCAGCCATCATTTAAAGAAAGCGTAATAGCTCACTGATCGAGTCGTCCTGCGCGGAAGATGTAACGGGGCTCAAGCCAGTTACCGAAGCTGCGGATGCACAGTTTACTGTGCGTGGTAGGAGAGCGTTGTGTAAGCCTGTGAAGGTGGCTTGAGAAGGCTGCTGGAGGTATCACAAGTGCGAATGCTGACATGAGTAGCGTTAAAGCGGGTGAAAAGCCCGCTCGCCGTAAGCGCAAGGTTTCCTACGCAACGTTCATCGGCGTAGGGTGAGTCGGCCCCTAAGGCGAGGCAGAGATGCGTAGCTGATGGGAAACAGGTCAACATTCCTGTACCGCTCAATAGTGCGATGTGGGGACGGAGAAGGTTAGCTCAGCCAACTGTTGGAATAGTTGGTTCAAGCGTGTAGTCGTGCTCTTTAGGCAAATCCGGAGAGCTAAGATGAGGCGTGATAACGAGTGTGCTTGCACACGAAGTGAGTGATACCCTGCTTCCAGGAAAAGCCACTAAGCTTCAGCTATTGACGACCGTACCGCAAACCGACACTGGTGCGCGAGATGAGTATTCTAAGGCGCTTGAGAGAACTCAGGAGAAGGAACTCGGCAAATTGATACCGTAACTTCGGGAGAAGGTATGCCGCAAGTAGGTGAACTTGTACAAAGGGAGCCCAAAGCGGTTGCAAAAAATCGGTGGCTGCGACTGTTTAATAAAAACACAGCACTCTGCAAACACGAAAGTGGACGTATAGGGTGTGACGCCTGCCCGGTGCTGGAAGATTAAATGATGGGGTGCAAGCTCTTGATTGAAGTCCCAGTAAACGGCGGCCGTAACTATAACGGTCCTAAGGTAGCGAAATTCCTTGTCGGGTAAGTTCCGACCTGCACGAATGGCGTAACGATGGCCACGCTGTCTCCTCCTGAGACTCAGCGAAGTTGAAATGTTTGTGATGATGCAATCTCCCCGCGGAAAGACGGAAAGACCCCATGAACCTTTACTGTAGCTTTGTATTGGACTTTGAACGGATCTGTGTAGGATAGGTGGGAGGCTTTGAAGTGTGGTCGCCAGATCACATGGAGCCATCCTTGAAATACCACCCTGGTGCGTTTGAGGTTCTAACCCAGGTCCCTCTATCGGGATCGGGGACAGTGCATGGTGGGCAGTTTGACTGGGGCGGTCTCCTCCCAAAGCGTAACGGAGGAGTTCGAAGGTACGCTAGCTACGGTCGGACATCGTGGCGATAGTGCAATGGCATAAGCGTGCTTAACTGCGAGACTGACAAGTCGAGCAGATGCGAAAGCAGGACATAGTGATCCGGTGGTTCTGTATGGAAGGGCCATCGCTCAACGGATAAAAGGTACTCTGGGGATAACAGGCTGATACCGCCCAAGAGTTCATATCGACGGCGGTGTTTGGCACCTCGATGTCGGCTCATCTCATCCTGGGGCTGTAGTCGGTCCCAAGGGTATGGCTGTTCGCCATTTAAAGAGGTACGTGAGCTGGGTTTAAAACGTCGTGAGACAGTTTGGTCCCTATCTTCCGTGGGCGCTGCAGATTTGAGGAAGCCTGCTCCTAGTACGAGAGGACCGGAGTGGACACACCTCTGGTGTATCGGTTGTCACGCCAGTGGCATCGCCGAGTAGCTAAGTGTGGAAGAGATAACCGCTGAAAGCATCTAAGCGGGAAACTCGTTTCAAGATGAGATCTGCCGGGGCCTTGAGCCCCCTGAAGGGTCGTTGTAGACCACGACGTTGATAGGCTGGGTGTGGAAGTGCAGCAATGCACGTAGCTAACCAGTACTAATTGCCCGTGCGGCTTGACCCTATAACTTTGACAATACATCTGCATCTACAACGCAGAGCAAACAAAGACCACAACACACTAGTTGTGCCAGCGCAATCAAACCCGTTGCCAACGCTGATCAAATCGACTCTATGAAAGCGCCCGGACAAGCACACCAGCTGCTACCCCGAGCGCACCCCTTTTTAAGCCTGACGACCATAGCAAGTCGGTCCCACCCCTTCCCATCCCGAACAGGACCGTGAAACGACTTCGCGCCGATGATAGTGCGGATTCCCGTGTGAAAGTAGGTCATCGTCAGGCTACCCCCATTCCGCCAATA
>NZ_FNHP01000022.1 GCF_900103645.1 Oryzisolibacter propanilivorax | reverse complement strand
TGACCTGCCCCCTTCCGCCGTGCCATTCATAACGAGGAAGTCCGGGGTTGCAAGATTAATTGATCTCTGTGGTGGTTGAAGTGCTTTGAGTTGCATCGCCAGCGCGCTGGCGATGCAGCTCGGCGAACTTTGCCGGCGGGATGCGCCCGCAACTGCTGTGCGGTCTGACCTCGTTGTAGTCCTGCCTCCACGTTGCGATGGCCGCTCTGGCCTGTTGCAGCGTCTCGAACCACTGCTCGTTCAGGCACTCGTCCCTGAACTTGCCGTTGAAGCTCTCGATGTAGCCGTTCTGCATGGGCCGCCCCGGCTCGATCAAGATGTGGAGAATGCCGTGGGCCTGCGCCCAGCCCATGAAGGCGCGGCTGGTGAACTCCGGGCCGTTGTCGGTACGCACGGCCAGCGGGTAGCCCCGGAAGACAGCCGCCTGGTCCAGCAGACGTGTCACGTACTGCCCCGAGATGCCCAAATCCACCGAGATGCTCACACACTCGTGGCTGAAGTCGTCGGCCACCGTCAGGCACTTGATGCGCCTCCCCGTGCTCAGGCTGTCACTGACGAAATCCATGCTCCAGACCTCATTGAGCGTGCTTGCCAGTTGCAGCGGCACGCGCTCGTTGACGGGCCGCTTGGCCTTCTTGCGCTTGCGCACGGCCAGGTTGGCCGCGCTGTAGAGCCGGTAGACCTTCTTGTGGTTCACGCCAGGGAAGTTCGGGCGCAGCATGTCGTGGATGCGCCGATAACCGAAGCGCCGGCGCACATGCGCGATCTCGACGATCTTGCTGCTGAGCTCCTGAGTCATGGCGTCGACTTCAGGTGGATTGCGGTAGCTGTCGCGGGAGAGCCCCACAAGCCTGCATGCGCGCCGCTCACTCAGATCGCATTGCTCGACCATCACGGCGATAGCGGCACGCTTGGCCTGCGGGGCTATCGCTTTACCCCGAAGGCGGTGTTCAGCGCGTGGATGTCCAGGTGGGCCTCCGCCAGCAGCTTCTTGAGCTTGTTGTTCTCAGCCTCGAGTTCACGTAGCCGCCGCGCATCGGGCACATCCATGCCGCCGTACTTGGCGCGCCATTTGTAGAAGGTGGCGTCGCTGAAGCCGCCCTTGCGGCACAGCTCCTTGATCGGCAGGCCGGCCTCGGCCTGTTTGATGAAACCGATGATCTGCTCCTCGGTGTACCTGCTTTTTCTCATGTCCGTCATTCTCGAAGTTGACGGACTTCGCTGCCATTACGCTGGTACGGCTGCGAGGGGGCAGGTCA
>NZ_FNHP01000016.1 GCF_900103645.1 Oryzisolibacter propanilivorax | reverse complement strand
TTTTCTTTGAGGCGCACCGCTTCCTCGACGGCAATCTCGTCAAAGGGGTTCATGCTCATCTTGACGTTGGCGGTGTCCACTCCCGTGCCGTCCGATTTGACGCGGACCTTCACGTTGTAGTCCACCACGCGCTTGACGGGGACCAAGACCTTCATTGCTGCAGCTCCTTCGATGGTGATTGGATGGGTGCGACCGCTTCCGGACATCGGCCGTGGAATCGGGGCTGCGGCGCAGCGGCAATCCGTTGGCGAATAAAAAGAACGATCGTGCTATTTCAAGATTATGCCAGTGCTCGGGGGGTTTTGGCGCCCTCCGAACGGACGAGATGTGTGGCGCCGGCCCGTCAGGCGCCGTGCAGCGCTTTCCATGCCGGCTGGCGTTTTTCGGCAAACGCACGCGCGCCTTCCTGCGCCGCATCGTCCATCATGTTGCTGGCCATGGCCTGGCCGGCGAGCTGGTAGGCGGCGTCCAGCCCCAGCTCGCGCTGCTGGTAGACCAGTGCCTTGCCCATGGCGACGGCGGCGCGCGGCTTCTCGACGATGGCCGCAACCAGCGCCTCGACCTGCGCGTCCAGCTGGTGCGCCGGCACGGCGCGGTTGACCAGGCCCTGCGCCAGTGCCGTGGGCGCGTCGATGAAGTCGCCCGTCAGCAGCATTTCCATGGCCTGCTTGGCGGGCACATTGCGCACCAGCGGCACGCTGGGCGTGGCGCAGAACAGGCCGTAGTGGATGCCGCTGGTGGCGAAGCTGGCTTCCAGGCTGGCCACCGCCAGGTCGCACTGCGCCACCAGCTGGCAGCCCGCCGCCGTGGCCATGCCATGCACCCGGGCGATGACCGGCACCGGCAGCTTGTGGATGGCCAGCATCACCCGGCTGCACTGGGCGAACAACTGCTGGTACCAGGCCAGCTGGGGATTGGCGGCCATGTCCTTGAGGTTGTGCCCGGCGCAGAACGCCTTGCCGGCGCCGCCCAGCACCACCGCGCGGGCCTGCTCGTCGTGCGCCACTTCGTCCAGAGCATGCTGCAGCGCATCCAGCATGGCGCCGCCCAGCGCGTTGAAACGGGCGGGATCGTTCAGCGTCAGGGTGTAGACGCCGCGCGCGTCGCGCGCGCTCAGCACCAGCGGCGATGCTTCGGTCATGGCTGCAGTTCTCCTTTCAACGGTTCCATCGGTCACAGATCGGCCAGCACGCGCAGGTGGGCTTCCACGCTGCGCGCCAGCGGTCCCATCATGTAGCCGCCCTCCAGGCACGAGACGATGCGGCTCTTGGCAAAGCGCCGCGCCACGTCCTTGATGCGCATGGTGATCCAGGTGTAGTCCTGCTCGGTCAGGCCGAGCTGGCCCATGTCGTCCTCGCGGTGCGCGTCGAAGCCGGCGGACACGAAAATCATCTCGGGCTTGAAGGCCTCCAGGCGCGGTAGCCACATCATCTCGACGATGTCGCGCACGTCCATGCCCTTGGTATAGGCCGGCACGGGCACGTTCAGCATGTTGGCGGCCGGGTTCTGGTCGCCGCTGAACGGATAGAACGGGTGCTGGAAGATGCCGACCATCAGCACGCGCGGGTCGCCCGCCAGGATGTTCTCGGTGCCGTTGCCGTGGTGCACGTCGAAGTCGACCACCGCCACGCGTTTGAGGTGATGCCGCTCCAGCGCGTACCTGGCGGCGATCGCCACGTTGTTGAAGAAGCAAAAGCCCATGGCCTTGTTCTTTTCGGCGTGATGGCCCGGCGGGCGCACGCTGCAGAAAGCGTTTTCCAGCTCCCCGGCCATGACCGCGTCGGTCGCCGCCAGCGCCGCGCCGGCCGCGCGCAGCGCCGCCGTCCAGGTGTGGCGGTTCATGGAAGTGTCCGTGTCGATCTGGGCGTAGGCCGGGCCGCCGGCGTCTTCCTCCTCGATCAGCCGGTCGTTCATGCCGCGCAGCGCGGCGACGTACATGCGCTCGTGCGCCAGCTCGATATCGGCCAGCGACGCCAGCGGCGCCTCGCGCCGGTCCAGCAGGTCACCCACGCCGGTGACCAGCAGCCGGTCCTCGATGGCGTCCAGCCGCGCCGGGCATTCAGGGTGTCCGATGCCCATCTCGTGCTTCCAGCAGTCACGGTGGGTGTAATAGCCTGTCCTGCCCGCAGTCATTGACCGTGTCCCCTGGTGGTTTTCGGATAACGTCGCGCCATGCATGCACAGCCCAAGATCAAAGCGCTTCTGGACCAGCTTAACACGGTGATAGTGGGCAAGAATTCGCAGGTTCGCGACTGCGTGGCATGCCTGCTGGCGGGTGGCCACCTGCTGATCGAGGACGTGCCCGGCGTCGGCAAGACCACTTTGGCGCACGCCCTGGCGCGCACCTTCGGGCTGCAGTTCGCGCGCGTGCAGTTCACCGCCGACCTGATGCCCAGCGACCTGACCGGCGTGGCGGTGTACGAGCGCGCCAGCCAGGCCTTCGCCTTCCATCCCGGCCCGGTGTTCACCCAGGTGCTGCTGGCCGACGAGATCAACCGCGCCAGTCCGAAGACGCAAAGCGCGCTGCTTGAAGCGATGGAGGAAAAGCAGGTCTCGGTGGAAGGCGCGACGCGCGCTCTGCCCGAGCCGTTCTTCGTCATCGCCACGCAGAACCCGCAGGACCAGCTCGGCACCTTCGCGCTGCCCGAGAGCCAGCTCGACCGCTTCCTGATGCGCATCTCGCTGGGCTACCCGGACCGCGCCGCCGAGCGCCTGCTGCTGGCCGGCAGCGACCGGCGCGGCATGGTGGACAGCCTGCAGCCGCTGCTGACCGCCGCCGAACTGGCCGCGCTGCAGCAGCAGGTGTTGGCGGTGCATGCCGCGGAGCCACTGTTGAACTACGTGCAGGACCTGATCGCCGCCACGCGCGGCGGGCGGTGGTTCGCGCAGGGCCTGTCACCGCGCGCCGGCATCGCGCTGATGCGCGCGGCCAAGGCGCAGGCGCTGATCGAGGGGCGCGACTACGTGGCGCCGGACGACGTGCAGGCCATCCTGGCGCAGACCATCGCGCACCGCCTGGTGCCCACGGGCGACGCCGGGCGCGGTGCGGTCGAGCAGGTGCGCGCCATGGTCGAGGCCACGCCGCTGTCGTGATGCCGGCCGCCGCTGCACCCGCCTCGACCCTGCCCCGCCGGCGCGGCCCTCGCGCCGCGCTGGCCGCGCGCTGGCAGCGCTGGTGGAGCGCTCGCCTGCCGCGCACCGACACGCTGGAGCTGACGCAGCGCAACCTCTACATCCTGCCCACCGCCGCCGGCTGGATGCTGGCGCTGACCCTGCTGGTGCTGCTGGTGGCGTCGATCAACTTCCAGCTGAACCTGGGTTATTTGCTGACCTTCCTGCTGGCCGGCTGCGCCGCGGCCAGCGTGCACGTCTGCCACGGCACGCTGCGCGGACTGACGCTGCACCTGGTGGCGCCTGAGGCGCAGTTCGCCGGCAGCGCCGCGCCGCTGCAGGTGCAGCTGCACAGCAGCCGGCGCAGCCCGCGCCGCGCCATCGCGCTGGCGCTGCACGGCAGCGGCCACTGGGCGCTGGCCGACGTGCCGGCAGGCGGCAGCGCCACGCTGCAGGTGGCTTTCGCGGCGCCGCGGCGCGGGCTGCACGACGTGCCGGTACTGACCGCGCAGACGCTGTTCCCGCTGGGTGCGTTCCGGGTCTGGACGCTGTGGCGCCCGGCGGCGCAGCTGCTGGTCTATCCGCAGCCCGAAGTACCGGCGCCGCCGTTGCCCCCTGGCGAGCCGCAGGCCGGCAGCGGTGCCAGCGCCAGCCACCAGGGCGCGGGCGAATTCGACGGCGTGCGCGCCTGGCGCGCCGGCGACGGCCTGCGCCAGGTGGTCTGGAAGAAGGCCGCCCGTGCGCTGGCCACCGGCAGCGGCGAGCTGGTCAGCCGCGACACGCAGCACAGCCAGCGCCGCCAGCTGTGGCTGGACGCCGCCGCCACCGGGCTGGCGGCGCCGGAAGCGCGCCTGTCGCGCCTGGCCAGCTGGGTGCTGCAGGCCGACCGCATGGGCGTGGACTACGGCCTGCGCGTGCCTGGCCGGCAGATCGCTCCTGCCACCGGCCCTGCGCATCGGCGGGCCTGCCTGGAGGCATTGGCGTTGTGTTGAGCCGATTTCAAGCCAAATCGGCCTCCAGCCCATATAACACCAGGGCATACTGCTATTATTTTAATAGCAAACAGGAAGGCAGCGAGCGTCGGAGGCGTTCCGGGTGAGCGCGCTCCAAACCGCGAGGCTGCCGCGCGAAACGCGCGACGTGCTGTTCCTGCTGGCGGTGGTGGCGCTGTGCCTGGCCCCGCTGATTGCGCACATCCCGGCCTGGGCCAGCGCGCTGGCGGCGCTGCTGCTGGGCTGGCGCGGCCTGCTTGCCTGGCGCGCGCGGCCGCTGCCCGGGCGTTGGCTGCGTTCGCTGCTGCTGGTCGTGGTGCTGGTGCTGACGCTGGCGCAGTTCCGCACCATCGTCGGCTACGAGGCCGGCGTGACGCTGATCGCCATGCTGCTGGCGTTGAAAACCCTGGAGCTGCGCGCCCGGCGCGACGCCATGGCGGTGTTCTTCCTCGGCTTCTTTACGCTGATCGCCAACTTCTTCTTCTCGCAGTCGCTGCCCACGGCACTGGTCATGCTGGCGGCGCTGCTGGGCCTGCTGACGGCGCTGGTGAACGCGCACCTGCCGGTCGGCCACCCGCCGCTGGCCGAGTCGCTGCGCACGGCGGCGCGCATGACGCTGCTGGGCGCGCCGGTGATGGTGGCGCTGTTCCTGTTCTTCCCGCGCATCGCGCCGCTGTGGGGCCTGCCCTCGGACATGGCCACCGGGCGCAGCGGCCTGTCGGCGCAGATGCGCGTGGGCAGCGTGGCGCAGCTGGCGCTGGACGACGGCATCGCCCTGCGCGTGCGCTTCCTCACGCCGGGCGGCCAGCCGCCGCCGCAGAGCGCGCTGTACTTTCGCGGCCCGGTGCTAACGGCCTTCGACGGACGCGAATGGCTGGCGCTGTCGCAGCCCGAGGCACGCGCCATCACCTGGGCGCAGCCCGCGCCGGCGCAGCTGCAGGTCCAGGGCGAGGCGGTGCCGCACGAAGTCACGCTGGAGCCCAGCTACCACCCCTGGCTGCTGGTGCTGGACGCTGCCGAGCAGCCACCCGCCCTGCCCGACGGCTGGCGCGCGCAGATGACGCCCGAACTGCAGTGGCTGGCCTCGCGCCCGGTCACCAGCGTACTGCGCTACCAGGCCAGCAGCCACCTGCGGTTCCGCCACGGCCCGCGCGAGGACACGCGCGCGCTGCGCCCCTACCTGCAGTTGCCGGCGGCGCTGAACCCGCGCACCCAGGCCCTGGCGCACGAGCTGCGCCCGGATGGCACCGCGCCGCAGGCCTTCGTCCAGGCGGCGCTGGCACGGCTGCGCGGCGGCGGCTACCGCTACACGCTGGAGCCAGGGGTGTACGGCGAGCACACCGCCGACGACTTCTGGTTCGACCGCAAGGAGGGTTTCTGCGAGCACATCGCCTCGGCCTTCGCGGTGCTGATGCGCGCCGGCGGCGTGCCGGCGCGCATCGTCACCGGCTACCAAGGCGGGCAGGTGAACGGCGTGGACGGCTACTGGACCGTGCGCCAGAGCGATGCGCACGCTTGGACCGAAGTCTGGCTGGAGGGGAGCGGCTGGGTGCGCGTGGACCCGACGGCCTCGGTCTCGCCCGACCGCATCGGGCTGCCCCAACGCCTGCAGGCGCCGCGCGGCGCGTTCGGCAACGCCATGTCCACGGTCGTCAGCCCCAGCGCGCTGCTGCGCCTGCGCGCCGTGTGGGAGGCGGTGAACAATCGCTGGAACCAGTGGGTGCTGAACTACACCCAGCAGGACCAGTTGGGCTTGCTGCGCCGCCTGGGCCTGGAGGCACCCGGCTGGCAGGATCTGGTGCGCGTGCTGGGCGGACTGGCGGCATTGGCGGCCGCGCTGGGCGGCGCGTGGACCGTCTGGCAACGCCAGCGCCAGGACCCGTGGCAGCGCCTGCTGGCGCGGGCACGGGGGCGATTGGCGCAGGCCGGGCTGGAGCTGCCCGCGCACCTGCCGCCGCGCGCCCTGGCCGAGCGCGCGCAGGCGCATTTCGGCACCCAGGCACAGCCGGCGGCGCAATGGCTGCTGCGCCTGGAGCGCGCGCGCTATGCGCCGCAACCGGCGCTGACCCTGGCACAGCTGCGCCGGCAGTTGCCACGCCTGCGCTGGCCCAAACCGCCGTCACGTCAGCGTTGACCATCGGCGGCGGCGCCTTCTTCCGCCCCGTCATCGCGGCGGCTGGCATGCAGCAGCCGGCGGACTGCATGCCCACAGCAGCCCGGCCACCGGCCGGGCGCTATCACGACGGCCGCGCCATACGGCAGGACGTGGGCATGCGCGCCTGGTCGGCGGCTATCTGCCGCACTACGCGAAAGCCGTAGCCCGAGCCTTCCACGTCGAACTGCACGCCCGGCGCGCCGACGCGGTCCATGACGCCGACCACCAGCGACTGCTGGAACTGGTGGTCCTCGGCGCGCATGCGCCCGCTCTGGCCGGACAGGGTGACGTCGGCAGTCTCCAGCGCGCGCGCCACGGCCACGGTGTCCAGGCTGGCGGCGCGCTCGAAGGCCTGAGCCAATGCCTCGACCATGAGCTGCATGCGCATGTGCACATAGTCATCGCGCGGGTCCGGGAAGCGCGCGCGGAAGGCGCGGTAGAAGGCCTCGCTGCCAGCCGTCGGCACGTTGGGCAGCCAGTCGGCCACGGCCACCACCTTGCCGACGCCGGCGTCGCCCAAAGCGGCCGGCGCACCCAGGGCGTTGCCGTAGAAGGTGTAGAACATGCCCTCGTAGCCCACCTCGCGCGCGGCCTTGACCAGCAGTGTCAGGTCGTTGCCCCAGTTGCCGGTGATGACCGCCTGCGCGCCGCTGGCCTTGATCTTCACGGCGTAAGGCGCGAAGTCCTTGACACGACCCACCGGGTGCAGCTCTTCGCCGACGATGGCCACATCCGGCCGCAGCGCCGCCAGCTGGCGTTTGGCTTCGCGCAGCACAGATTGGCCGAAGCTGTAGTCCTGGCCGATTAGATAGGCCTGCGACAGCTGGCGGTCCTCGCGCAGCACGTCCATCAGCGCGGCCATGCGCATGTCGGCATGGGCGTCGAAGCGGAAGTGCCAGAAGCTGCACTTGTCGTTGGTCAGGCTGGGATCGACCGCCGAGTAATTGAAGAACAGCACGCGCTTGCCCGGCTCGCGCTGGTTGTGCTTGTTGATGGCCTCGATCAGCGCCGCGGCAGTGGCCGACGAGTTGCCCTGCAGGATGATGCGGGCGCCGTCGTCAATGGCGGCACGCAGCGCCGACAGGGCTTCCTCGTTGCTGCCCTTGCTGTCGTAGCGCGCCAGCTGCAGCTGCCGGGCACCGCCGCTGCTGGCGGGCAGGCGCACGCCGCCGCGGGCATTCACCCGCTCCACCGCCCAGGCAATGTTGCGGAACACGGCTTCGCCGGTGTTGGCGAAGCTGCCGGAGAGGCTTTCCACCAGTGCCAGGCGGATGGGGCCTGCGCCAGCGGCCTGCGCGCCCAGGGAAAACAACGAAATCGAAAGGGCAGCCGCGCTGATGGCCAGAAAGCGGCGACGGTTGAAAGAAAGCATGGGATCGACGGAAGCAGGAAACGAAAGGCCTGATCAGGGGCTGGCAGCGATTGTGGAATGCATCCCGCCATTGCCGGACAGCCCTGCTGCAAAAAAGCGCTTGGCCAGGGAGCACCCCGAAAAGACCGCATCTGTATTCATTTTTGAATGCAATTGAGCATCGTTGCAGGTATATGCATGCATTTTGGCGCGAGAAAAAACAGCGGCCTCAACACGCAGAAAAATGGGCTCAATTGCACGCAAAAACCACCCTGCGGCACGTTGTCTGCGGGTGGTTGCGGAATTATCAGCACCTCTTATCAGCACCTCTTCTCGCCATGACATTGCCCAGGAAGGGCCTGCAGCACGTCAGTAGTTGCGCTGCAGCGCCTCGCGTTCCTGCATCGGCACCTCGTGCAACGGGCTCTCCTCCGCCATCGGCAATACGCGCACATAGCGCTCGAACAGCTGGAAGAAGCGGCTGTAGAACTGCGCATCGTTGATGGTCTCGCTGCCCACTTTCACCAGCGTGTCGTCGGTGGCACTGAAGGGCAGCGATACCGATCCCAGGCCACCTACCCCCAGCGATGCCGAGTTGTTCACCTTTTTGATGACGTAGCGGTCCTGCACCGCGCTGGCGAAGGCCGAGGAGCGCTCACCGTTATCGCCTTCGGGCGCGCACACCACGCGCATCTCGACCGTGTAGTGGGTATCGGGATTGGGCTGGTAGAACTTGCGCGCCGTGACCATTTCACTGGTGGCCGCCTGCACCAAGTACCCCTGGCTGAGCAGCGCCCGGCGCGCGGCCTCGCAGGTGTCGGCCTGCGCCGCGTCCATGCGGCGCACGTACATGCTGCTGCTGTCGAAGTCGTTGGGCGTGAAGCCCTGCTTGTCCAAGCCGGGAACGGCGTCGGGGATTGCACAGCCCGCCAGCAGCAGGGCACCGGCAAGGCCGGCCACGCAGCGGAAAACGGAACAGGGAACAACGGAAGGCAACATGCAGGTGCGCATCGGACAAGACTTCGCTAGGGAGCGCGCCGCCAGGGCGCGGAAGGCCGAATTTTGCGTGACAGCCATCCAGGTCGGCTGTGCCAGTGGGCAAACGCCCTGTCAGCGCGCACGCCGTGATGGCGCTGGGCGGCGCCGCACCAGGCGGTTTTGGCCCGGCCTTGAAAACAGTTTCGCCGCGCCTATGTGGGTGCCATGCGCGCCACCGGCCAGGGCTTTTCCGGCAGGCAGGCCGCTCCCACTTTGGAACCAAGGAAGCCCCTCCATGATTTTCGCTCCCGTGCTGCGCCACACCGCCTTTGTCAATCCCCGCGTTGCCGACCAGGCGTTGCAGCGCTTTCTGCACAGCGCCGTGCAGGCCCCGACCCAGGTTCGCCAGGACGAGCAATCCATCACCCTGGAGCTCGACGTGCCCGGACTGTCGCGCGAGCAGCTGACCATCACCATCGAAGACAACCAGGTGCGCGTTGCCAGCATCGAAGGCGCGCCGCGCCAAGTGCAGCGCGCCTGGGAATTCGCCCAGGAGATCGACGCCAGCGGCAGCAGCGCGCGGCTGGAAAAGGTGTCCTGACCCTGACGCTGGCCAAGGCGCAGCCGCAAAGCCGCGCCACGACGCTGACCATCCAGTGACCAGCCGAACTGGCTGATCGACGTGCGCGCTGAACGCGGGCGGCCCAGGCCGCCCGTTTTTCATGCGCCGCGTACCGGGCTGCATGGCGCCGGCGCGCAAAGAACCCGCCGAACGGACGGCATTCGAGAATGATTCTCGTCTGCCTTATGATCGGAGGGTTTTCATTCAGAAAAGAACGCCAACCATGTCTCTCCGCCTGAAGACCTTGCTGCTGTCCTGCGCCCTGGGCGCCACCCTGGGCGCCGCCCATGCCCAGGAAGACAAGGTGCTGAACCTGTATTCCGCCCGGCACTACGCCACCGACGAGGCGTTGTACGACGGCTTCACCAAGACCACCGGCATCAAGATCAACCGCGTGGATTCGGACGACGCCGGCATCATGGCGCGCCTGAAGGCGGAAGGCGCGGCGTCGCCGGCCGATGTCATCCTGCTGGTGGACGCGGCGCGCTTTTATCGCGGCGAGACCGACGGGCTGTTCCTGCCGGTGCGCTCCAAGATGCTGGAAGAGGTGATTCCGGCGAACCTGCGCGCCCAGCCCGCGGCGGACGGCGGCATTGCCTGGTTCGGCCTGTCCACGCGTGCGCGCGTCATCGTCTACAACAAGGCCAAGGTGAAACCCGAGGACGTGGACACCTATGAAGAACTGGGCGACCCGAAGAACCGCGACAAGGTCTGCATCCGCTCCGGCTCGCACCCCTACAACCTGAGCCTGTTCGGCGCGGTGATGGAGCACATGGGCCCGGAGAAGACGCAGGCCTGGCTCAAGGGCATCGTGGACAACATGGCGCGCTGGCCCAAGGGCGGCGACACCGACCAGATCAAGGCGGTGGCCACGGGCGAGTGCGAGATCGCCGTCACCAACAGCTACTACCTGGCGCGCCTGATGCGCTCGGACAAGGCCGACGACAAGGCAGTGGTGCAGAAGGTGGGTGTGGTGTTTCCCAACCAAGACTCGTGGGGCACGCACCTGAACATCGCCGGCGGCGGCGTGGCGCGGCATGCCAAGCACAAGGAAAACGCGGTGAAATTCCTGGAGTACCTGGCCAGCCCCGAGGCGCAGAACTATTTCGCCAACGCCAACAACGAGTGGCCGGCTGCCAAGGGTGTGGAGCTCGACAATCCGGCGCTCAAGGCCATGACCGGCGGCAAGCCGTTCAAGAGCGAGACCATCCCGATCAGCGCCGTGGGCGCGAACACGGTGAAGGTGCAGCAGATGCTGGACCGGGTGGGCTTTCGCTGATCCGGCCGGAATGACCGGCTGACGACAAGGAGGGCCCTGCCCTCTTTTTTTGTACCTGCGCAAAGAGACACGGAACGCCGCGCGCAGCCCGCGGCCGCGTACGTTCAGCCGCCGGAGCCGGTCGGGAAATGCACGCCCGCGCGCTGGGCGGCGCGCACGATGTGCGTGGCCATGGCCTGCTGCGCCAGCTCGGAGCGGCCCTGCGCCAGGCCATCGATGATGGCGGCGTGCTCCTCACACGTGGCGTGGCGCGCGCCACGCCGGTAAAACGGCAGGCGCTGGCTTTCCTGCATCACCTCGCCACTGCCGCGCAGCACGTCGGCAATCGCATGGTTGCCGGAGATGCGGGCGATCTGCAGGTGAAACTCGAAGTCCAGCCGGCTGGCCTCGGTGAAGTCCGAGGCCTCGATGCAGGCCTGCATGCGCTGCAGGTTGTCCTGCAGCTGCGCCAAATCCTCGGGTTGCACCACCAGCGCCGCCAACGTGGCGGCGAAACCTTCCAGCGCATAGCGCAGCTGGTAGACGTCCGTCAGCGCATGCGTCTCGCCGAAGCGCCACTGCTCGCTGACCGGCGCCTCGGGGGACGGTTGCGTGACATAGACCCCCTTGCCCGAGCGCGACACCACCAGCCCCAGCCCCTGCAAAGTGGACAGCGCCTCGCGCAGCGAGGTACGGCTGATGCCCAGCTGCTCGGACAGCTCGCGCTGGGACGGCAGCAGCGAGCCGACCGGATAGGTGCCGGCCTCGATCCAGCCGCGGATCAGATGCACCGCCTGGCTGGCCACGGCAACTTTGCTATCGGAGGAATGGGGCATGACGCAAGGATGCGAAACGACGCGAAGAGCAGCGAAGCCGGCCATCTTACCCACGCCCCGCTGTTCTGGTTTCAGCCTGTGCGGGTTACTTGTTCACCAGCTTGGCCGGCACCGTGTAGGTCAGGAAGGCACCGAACAGCAGCACCCCGGCTAGCACGAACATGGCCACGTTGGTGCTCTGTGTCGCGTCCTTGATCAGGCCGATCATGTAGGGGCTGATGAAGCCCGCCAGGTTGGCGAACGAGTTGATCAGCGCGATACCGGCGGCGGCGCCGGCGCTGGACAGGATGGCCGTGGGCAGGCTCCAGAACAGCGGCGAGGTGGCCAAGCTGCCGCCAGCGGCCAGGGCCAGCGCGGCCAGCGACAAATAGACGTTGCCGCTGAAGATGGCCGACAGGGTCAGGCCCAGCGCGCCCACACAGAACGGCACGATCAGGTGCCAGCGGCGCTCGCGCAGGCGGTCCGAGCTGCGGCTGACCAGGATCATCGACACCACCGCCACTGAGAACGGCACCGCCGTCAGCAGGCCGATCTGGAAGGCGCCTTCGACGCCCGACTGGCGCACCAGCGTCGGCAGCCAGAAGGTCAGGCCGTACTGGCCCATGACGGTGCAAAAGCAGATCAGCGCCATCTTGATGATGCGCTTGTCGGCGAACAGGGCGCGCAGCGTCATGTGGCCGTCGCCCTTAGTGGCGTTCTCGCGGGCGATGTTGCGCTCCAGCAGCGTCTTCTCGTCTTCCGTCAGCCAGCGTGCGCTGCGGATGTTGTTGTCCAGGTACCAGAGCACCGCCACGCCCAGCACCATGGAGGGAATGGCCTCGATCAGGAACAGCCACTGCCAGCCACGCAGCCCGGCCACGCCCTGCATCAGCTCCATGATGCCGCCCGACAGCGGACCACCGACGATGCCCGACACCGGAATGGCGCACATGAACAGCGCCACCATGCGCGCCCGCCGGTATGACGGAAACCAGTACGTCATGTACAGGATCATGCCGGGGTAGAAGCCTGCTTCGGCCGCGCCCAGCAGGAAGCGCAGCACATAGAACTGCGTCGGCGTGGTGACGAACATCATCCCGGCCGAGATCAGGCTCCACAGGATCATGATGCGCGAGATGGTCGCTTTCGCGCCCACGCGGTGCATCAGCATGTTGCTGGGCACCTCGAAGAAGAAATAGCCGATGAAGAACAGGCCTGCGCCCAGGCCGTACATGGCCTCGCTGAACTGCAGGTCGGCCAGCATGTGCAGCTTGGCGAAGCCGACGTTCACGCGGTCCAGGTAGGCCGCCACGTAGCAGGCCATGATGAAAGGCAGCAGCCGCCAGGCCACCTTACGGTAGACCGCCGTTTCGGCAGCGGATTCGGTCGCCAGCCCGGGAGCCGGCGCGGGCATGTCGGCGGTATGGGAGAGAGTGGACATCGGTATTCCTTGAGTGGACAGATTGCTAACTGGTATTACCGGTATGAGATCAGCGCCGCGAACCTTAATGGAGCCGTAGACCAAGCGCACGCGCACAAACCCTAGGGGAAACAGCAAAAAATCCGTTTGACAGCAGGCCGGCGTCAAAACATACTGGTATTACCAGTTGGTCCAGTTCCCTCCCTTATGAGCATCGCCCTAGACTCCTCTGCCATTACAAGCCCTGCCACGACATATCTTGTGCAATCCCAGCCGCTCACCGCCGCGGCATTCGCGCCGTTTGGTGAAGTGCTTGAGACCTCGGAACGTACGCCGATCTCCATCAACCAGGGCATGACCGAGCGTTACCACGCCCTGGCACGGGTGGACGCCGGCGGCGAGGACGGACATGCGCTGATCAACATCTTCCAGGCCCTGCCCTATTCCGCTGCGCCGCTGCTGCGCGAGATGGAGCGGCATCCGCTGGGCAGCCAGGCCTTCATGCCACTGGAAGGGCAGTCTTTCATCGTCGTGGTGGCGCCGGCAAGCGATACGGTCCGAGCGCAGGACTTGCGGGTCTTCGTCACCGACGGCCACCAGGGCGTCAACTACCGCCGTGGCGTCTGGCACCACTCGCTCATCACCCTGGGCGCGCCATCACGCTTCCTGGTCGTGGACCGGGGCGGTGCCGGACACAACTGCGATGTGGTGCCCATCGGCACCGGCGATGCAGTGCGCATCGGGCTGTCCGAGGAGCACGCCAGGCTTCTTTTGGACGGGCAGCACGGCTGAAACAGCACTGCGTCGCGTGGGGTACTCAGGCGCTTCGCCATCCTGGCAACGGTCGGTGATAATTGACGTGCACGTCAATCTCAACACTTCACGAAAGACCGTTCCATGGACATCAAGGGCAAGGTATTCATCGTCACCGGCGGCGCCTCGGGCCTCGGCGAAGGCACGGCACGCATGCTCCGGGATGCCGGCGGCAGCGTGGTCATCGCCGATATGCAGGCCGACAAGGGCGAAGCCCTGGCGCGCGAGATCGGCGGCGAGTTCGTGCGTTGCGACGTCAGCAACGAAGCCGACGGCCAGACGGTGGTTGCCAAGGCCGTGTCGCTGGGCAAGCTGATGGGTCTGGTGAATTGCGCCGGCATCGCGCCAGCCGAAAAGACCGTTGGCAAGAATGGCGCGCATGCGCTGGCGGGCTTTGCCCAGACGATCAACGTGAACCTGATCGGCAGTTTCAACATGATCCGTCTGGCGGCCGAGGCGATGAGCCAAAACCAGCCCGAGTCCACGGGCGAGCGTGGCGTGCTGATCTCCACTGCCAGCGTTGCCGCCTACGACGGGCAGATCGGGCAGGCGGCGTATTCGGCTTCCAAGGGCGGCGTGGTCGGCATGACACTGCCCATCGCGCGCGACCTGGCGCGCAGCGGGATCCGCAACATGACCATCGCGCCGGGCATTTTCGGCACGCCCATGCTGTTTGGTATGCCGCAGGAAGTACAGGATGCACTGGCTGCCGGAGTGCCCTTCCCCAGCCGGCTGGGCACACCCCAGGACTACGCCAAGCTGGTGCGCCACATCTTCGAGAATGAGATGCTCAACGGCGAAGTCATCCGCCTGGACGGCGCCATCCGCCTGGCGCCGAAATAATCCTGTTTTGATAGTGACCTGCCCCCTCGCAGCCGTACCAGCGTAATGGCAGCGAAGTCCGTCAACTTCGAGAATGACGGACATGAGAAAAAGCAGGTACACCGAGGAG
>NZ_FNHP01000021.1 GCF_900103645.1 Oryzisolibacter propanilivorax | reverse complement strand
TCGGACGGCACGGGAGTGGACACCGCCAACGTCAAGATGAGCATGAACCCCTTTGACGAGATTGCCGTCGAGGAAGCGGTGCGCCTCAAAGAAAAGGGCGTGGCCACCGAAGTCATCGCCGTCTCCTGCGGCGTCGCGCAGTGCCAGGAAACCCTGCGCACCGCCATGGCCATCGGCGCTGACCGCGCCATCCTCGTCGAGACCCCGGCCGACCTGGAGCTGCAGCCGCTGGCCGTGGCCAAGCTGCTCAAGGCGCTGGTGGACAAAGAGCAGCCCCAGCTCATCATCCTGGGCAAGCAGGCCATCGACGACGACGCCAACCAGACCGGGCAGATGCTCGCCGCGCTGGCCGGTCTCCCCCAGGCCACCTTCGCCAGCAAGCTGGAAGCGGCCGACGGCCGGGTCAGCGTCACGCGCGAAGTCGACGGCGGGCTGGAGACGCTGTCGCTGAGCCTGCCGGCGGTGGTCACCACCGACCTGCGGCTGAACGAGCCGCGCTACGTCACGCTGCCCAACATCATGAAGGCCAAGAAAAAGCCGCTGGACACGCTCACGCCCGAAGCGCTGGGCGTGGACATCGCCCCGCGCCTGAAGACCTTGAAAGTCAGCGAGCCCCCGAAGCGCGGCGCCGGCGTGAAGGTGCCCGACGTGGCCACCCTCGTGGCCAAGCTCAAGAACGAAGCCAAGGTGCTGTGAGCCCGCCCGACCCAACGAAAGACACCACACCATGACCGCACTTGTCATTGCAGAACACGACAACGCCTCGATCCGTCCCGCCACCTTGAACACCGTCACCGCGGCGCTGGCCTGCGGCGGCGACGTGCACGTGCTGGTGGCTGGCGAGGGCGCGCAAGGCGCCGCGCAGGCCGCCGCGCAGATCGCCGGCGTTGCCCGGGTATTGCACGCCGACGGCGCCAGCCTGAAGGACCAGCTGGCCGAGAACCTGGCCGCGCAGGTGCTGGCCGCCGCACAGTCGGGTGGCTACAGCCACATCCTGTTTGCCGCCACCGCCGGCGGCAAGAACGTCGCCCCGCGCGTGGCCGCGCTGCTGGACGTGGCGCAGGTCAGCGACATCACCAAGGTGGTCAGTAGCGACACCTTCGAGCGCCCCATCTACGCCGGCAACGCCATCGCCACCGTGCAAAGCAGCGACGCGGTGAAGGTGCTCACCGTGCGCGGCACCGGCTTTGATGCGGCGCCGGCCAGCGGCGGCAGCGCTGCCGTCGAGAGCGTGGCGGGCGCGCCGGATGCGGGCACGAGCCAGTTCGTCGGACGCGAAGTCACCAAGAGCGACCGCCCCGAGCTCACCGCCGCCAAGATCATCGTCTCGGGCGGGCGGGCGCTGGGCAGCGCCGAGAAGTTCCAGGAGGTGCTCACGCCGCTGGCCGACAAGCTGGGCGCGGCCATTGGCGCCAGCCGCGCGGCGGTGGATGCGGGCTATGCGCCCAACGACCTGCAGGTGGGCCAGACGGGCAAGATCGTCGCGCCGCAGCTGTACATCGCGGTCGGCATCTCCGGGGCCATCCAGCACCTGGCGGGCATGAAGGACTCCAAGGTGATCGTGGCCATCAACAAGGACGCGGAGGCGCCGATCTTCTCGGTGGCCGACTACGGGCTGGAGGCGGATCTGTTCCAGGCCGTGCCGGAG
>NZ_FNHP01000001.1 GCF_900103645.1 Oryzisolibacter propanilivorax | reverse complement strand
CTCCTCGGTGTACCTGCTTTTTCTCATGTCCGTCATTCTCGAAGTTGACGGACTTCGCTGCCATTACGCTGGTACGGCTGCGAGGGGGCAGGTCAGACATCACGTAGTTGCTGGATGGCGGGGTAATTGGGCCAAATCGTCGAATCCACGCCCTCAAGACCCATACAGTACTATCTGGTTCTGAAAGCGGACGCGGGTTCGGTTCCGTGTTCCACCGAGAGTGGACAAATGCCCGAAACGGTGGACTTTCGGTCAAAACAGGGGACACCTGTTCAGGCTACGGCGCGGAATCGAACCGTTCTCTGTCTTGCTCCCTGACCAGCTCGTACCAGCGCTTGGCCGGTGCGGACGGTTCTGCTGGGGCATCGGCTTCTTCGACAACAGCAGCCGCTGCATGGCCCACCACGCTGTTGGCCATCTCCCAGTCCAAGATTGCCTGCAGCGAAAAACGCAGGTTGCCGACCAGCATCAGATACAGAATCTGTTTGCGTTCTCGTTCAGCGCGATCCTGAAAAATGTGAATGGGCAGCGACGCCGCTTCAGCAATGTCCTTGGCAGTGAGGTAGCGACTGCCTTGGGCATCGAACGCCTCGCCAACGTCCTCGTCGGCGGGTATGAACTCTCGGTTCATGCCGAGTAGGGCCATCAAGTGTTGCGCACCGCGTCGTTCAAATTCGAGAACGTCGGCCTCGTGGTAACGAACGTAGCGGAACAACTTGTGCCAGACCGGCCCTTCGCCATTGAGCCGCCAGCGCTGCAGCGTCTTGAGACTGACCTGCCAGCGGTCGGCCAAGTGTTTTTCGGTCATCACGGGGTAGTGCATCTTTTTCTCCTGAACAGATGACCCCATGACAACGCTGTTCACCGAAGAAGCCAAGCTGATGTTCAGGGCATGTCCGCGTCGCCAAGCTCGGGCGGCAGCGGCTGATCGAGATCGACCTCGATCCCTGCGGTCAGGAGTCGGATGCGGCCAACGACTGGCACGCAAAGTAATTCGTAGGCTTGTACCTGCGATACCAGTGCGTTGAGTCGATCCCCTGCAGGCGTGCCCAGATCAGGATCAGCATCCACCAGCGCCGAGATTTCCTTGAGGGTGGCGCGGTACTCTGCCTCCGTGCGAATTTTGTGGATGGTCATCGCTCTCAAGCCTTGACGGTGTTCAAGCGCAGCATCAGCGTCATTGGATGCTGCGGCGACTCTTGGAAGCCGTAGTGCTCGTAGAACTGTTTGGCGCGGTCGTGGAGGGCGTGGACGAGCAGCGCGCGCACACCAGCGTTCTGAGAAACGCTCACCGCGCGACCGACTGCGTCCTGCAGCAAAGAAGCTCCAAGCTTGATGCCTTGGGCCCGATGGTCGACGGCCAGCCGGGCCAGAACCATCACTGGAACGGGATCGGGCATATTGCGTCGCACGCTGCTGGTTGCAGCCTGATGTGAAACAGCGCCCGCCGCCATCGCGTAGTAGCCATAGACCCGACCGTCCTGATCAGTGACGACGAAGGTGCGGCTGGCACCGCTCAATTGGTTGGTCAGTGCCCGGCGCTTGAACCATTCATCGAGACTGGCTTCACCGCAAGCGAAATCGTCCAGGATATGGGTGGCGGCGAGCGGAATCGGCGCACTCAGCTGCAAGCTCATGCGGCGCCGGTGCTCCAGGGTGCCTTGACGGCCATGAGGCGTTCAAGCCCGGGATTCGGGCCGGGGGGCGCATCGAGCATGGCCGTGAACTGTTTGAATTTGTCAGCATCCAGGCTGAAGAAAACCTGATCCAGCACAACGGACTGAGCGCGGTCGCAGGCCGCTTCGAGCATGAAGTCAGAACGGTTCTTACCGAGCAGGCTGGCGGCGTGATCGATCAGGTCACGCTGTTCGGGCAGTGCTCGCAAGTTGATGGCGGCGTCACGCATTGGCTTCTCCTCTTCATGTATACACAAAAGATACACGAATTGTCGCGTAATGTGTAGCTGTTGTCAATACATTGAACGCGATCAGTGGCGCAGGTGTGGGTGCCGCTTGGTAGCCAGTTTCAGCCGCCTAAACCGGCTCTCCCGGGTTATTGCTGTTCGGACGAATTTCCACGAAAACGGCCAAATGATCCAAATTCAGGACAAAATAGCAACGACTGCCTCTCCGTCTTTAAAGGCGGACGCGGGTTCGGTTCCATGTTCCACCTTCAAGGGACAAATGGCCGAAACGGTGGACTTTGGGCCAAAAGAGGGGACATCTGTTCAGGCCACCGAACGGAATCGCACCGTTCTCCGTCCTGCTCCCTCACGAGTTCATGCCAGCGCGGCACACGACCCGAGGCGTCCGGTTCAGGCTCTGGTTCGACGATTTGCACCACAGCTTCCGGTACGCCACCCCGAACGCTGTTCGCCAGTTCCCATTGCAGGATGGCATCCATCGAAAAACGCAGGTTCCTGACCAGCAGCAGATGCGGAATTCGCTTGCGCTCTCGCTCGATTCGGTCGGTAAACAGGTGCGCAGGTAGGCTAGTCGCCTTGATGATCTCCTGGGCACTGATGTACTGCAGTTCGGGCTCGGCGCCATCGGAGGGTTGAGGGTCGCCTTCGGTCTTCGGCGGATAAGTGACAGCGCGCGGGAGGCGCTCACCGTCTCCAAGGATCGACGTCCAGTGCTGTGCGCTCTGGCGTTCGAACTCGAGAACGTCCGCCTCGTGGTAACGGACGTGTTGAAACAACTTGTGCCAGACGGGCCCCTCGCCATCGAGGCGCCAGCGCCGCAGGGTTTTCAGGCTGATCTTCCAGCGGAAGGCAAGTTGCCTTTCAGTCATCACGGGGTAGTGCATCTTCATCTCCAAAACGGATGCCCCCATGACAACGCTATTCAACGTGGAAGCCAAGTTCCGTGATCGCTGATCACCCCGCGGCCGTTTCCGCAATCAGCACGTCGGCCGGGATGCCCAGGCTCTTGTGCAGCCTGCGGATCATGGCCAGTGTCAGCGGGCGCTTGCGGCTCAGGATTTCGTAGACGCGGTTGCTTTTGCCGATGATCGGCTCAAGATCTTTGATGGACAGACCGCTCTGATCCATCCGGAATTTGATGGCTTCAACCGGATCAGGCGCGGTGATGGGCACGTGTTTGGCCTCGTAGGCCTGCACCAGCGTGGCCAAGATGTCCAGGCGATCACCCTCCGGCGTGCCCAGATCAGGGTCGGACTCCATCAAGGCCGAAATCTCTTTGAGCGTGGCCTTGTAGTCTGCTTCGGTGTGGATGGGGCGGATGTCCATGTTTTTCCTCCGTGGCCGGTCAGGCCATTTCAACGGTTTCTGCGTCGACGGCGTCGTACTCCTTGTGGGTGCCGACGAACTTCACGTAGACGATCTGCAACTTGTACGCAACGGCCACGATCAGTCGGTAGTCATTGCCTTTGATGTTGAAGACCACGCGACGGTTCTTCAGCACGCTTGCGCTGCGGTACTGCGCCTTGATGTCAGCGGGCTGGGCCCAGGCCGCATTCGTTGCCTCCTCATACCAAGCTTTCAGCGGCTGCTCGGCGTCGGGATGGCGCTCCCAGAAGGCTCGAAGGGTGGACACGGCAATCACTCGCATGGGGTGCAGTTTAGTCCCATTTTGGGACTGTGGCAACCCTACGCCGACCCAGCCTGGATTTTTCGCGATGCAAAACGGCCATTTGATAGAGGCGAGCATCCTCAAGATCAGTGCTTTTCTAAAGAACCTCATACTCGGACGCGGGTTCGGTTCCGTGTTCCGCCACCATCCATAAGTCAAAAGGCGTTCACCATTGTGTGGTGAGCGCCTTTTGTTCTTTTCGTGCGATATTTTTCCAGACCGTGACAGCAGATGTCCGGTTGCCAGTCGTTTTGCCAAACAGTCGGAAAGTGCAATCGCAGTGCACGCGCATGGCGCGCTGAGCTATCTACTCAGGCGAAGTTGGCGGTATTCACGGCGGCCGCTGGGTTCGAGTAGGCGGAACGCGGCGCGAGATGGCTGCAAAAAAGCGCCTGCCGCCGGCCTGCAGGGAATGAAAAAAGCCATGCAGCGCTGCGTACCCGAAACGGAGTCGGATTTTGACCCCAGGTGCTTGCGAAATCTGGAGCGGGCGATGGGAATCGAACCCACGTCTTGAGCTTGGGAAGCTCAGGTCCTGCCATTGAACGACGCCCGCATTGCCGGGCGAGCACCCGGGCAAGGAGGGCGGATTGTAGCGTAGCCTGGACACGCCCCATCCCTGCGTTAAAACAGAGCATTTCACAGGCCCGGCCCTTGCAAGGCAAAGGCCGGCAGCTATGCAAAGTGGAGCGCCGGCGCGTACGTGCTCAGCCGCCTAGTCCGCCCAGGCACAGGTATTTCAACTCCACGTACTCCTCGATGCCATGGCGCGAGCCCTCACGGCCCAGGCCGGATTGCTTGACGCCGCCGAACGGCACCTGTTCGCTGGAGATCATGCCGACGTTGACGCCAACCATGCCGGCCTCCAGCGCTTCGCCCACGCGCAGGATGCGCCCCAGGTCGCAGCTGTAAAAATAGCTGGCCAGCCCGAAGGGCGTGGCGTTGGCGGCGGCAATGGCCTCGTCCTCGGTCTCGAACTTCACCACCGGCGCCAGCGGGCCGAAGGTCTCCTCGCGCGCGAACAGCATGTCCTGGGTAGCGTCCGCCAGCACCGTGGGCTCGAAGAACTGGCCCGAGCCCAGGTCGGGCAGGGGCTGGCCGCCGCAGACGATGCGCGCGCCCTTGGCCACGGCGTCCTGCAGGTGCCGCTGCACCTTGGCGATGGCCGCGCGCTCGATCAGCGGCCCGATGGTCACGCCTTCGTCGAAGCCATTGCCTACGCGCGCCTGGCGCACGCGCGCGGCGAGTTTTTCCACGAACTCGTCGTATACGCCCGCCTGCACATAGAAGCGGTTGGTACACACGCAGGTCTGTCCGGCGTTGCGGTACTTGCTGGCAAAGGCGCCTTCCACCGCCGCGTCCACATCCGCGTCGTCGAACACCAGGAAGGGCGCGTTGCCGCCCAGTTCCAGCGATAGCTTCTTGATTGTCGGCGCGCACTGCGCCATCAGCGTGCGGCCGACTTCGGTGGAGCCGGTAAACGACAGGTGGCGCACCGTGTCGGTGTCGCACAGCGCCTGGCCGATGGCGGCTGCGTCGTCGCCGGTCACCACGTTCAGCACGCCGGGCGGGATGCCGGCGCGCAGCGCTAATTCGGCGCAGGCCAGGGCGGTGAGCGGCGTCAGCTCGGCCGGCTTGACGACCACCGTGCAGCCCGCGGCCATGGCCGGCGCGACCTTTCGGGTGATCATCGCCAGCGGGAAGTTCCACGGGGTGATCGCTGCGCACACGCCGATGGCCTGGCGCAGCACCAGCACGCGCCGGTCGGCGGCGAAGGACTGCAGCACCTCGCCGTCCACGCGCTTGGCCTCCTCGGCGAACCACTCGACGAAGCTGGCGCCGTAGGCCACCTCGCCCCGGGCCTCGGCCAGCGGCTTGCCGCCCTCGGCGGTGATCAGACAGGCAAGATCGTCCTGGTGCTGCACCAGCAGTTCGAACCACTGGCGCAGCAGCTGGCAGCGCTCCTTGGCGCTGCGCGCACGCCAGGCGTGCAGGGCGGCATCGGCCGCGGCGATGGCCTGCTGCGTCTCATGCGCGCCCAGGTTGGCCACCTCGGCCAGCGGCTCGCCGGTGGCGGGGTCGTGCACCGCGAAACGCTTGCTGCCGCTCACCCATCCCCCGCCGATCAGCGCGTCGGTCCTGAGCAGGCTGGCGTCGCGCAGGCGCGCGAGGGGCGATGGGCGGGCGGTGGCATTCATGGCAAGTCCTTTCGCTGTGTCATTTCGATGGTGGGATCCACGCCAGCATAGACGCCACCGCGAAGCCTGTGCCGGCCCTGCCGACAAGACCCGAAATCTATAATTGCCGGTTCGCCGCAGCGCGGCTGCCGGGCGCCAGAACCCTTCCCCGACACACCATGAGCACACCCACCTTCTCCGTCGCGGACATCCGCAAGACCTTCCTCGACTTCTTCGCCGCCAAGGGGCACACGGTGGTGGCCTCCAGCCCGCTGGTGCCGGGCAACGATCCGACGCTGATGTTCACCAACTCCGGCATGGTGCAGTTCAAGGATGTGTTCCTGGGCACCGACAAGCGCCCCTATGTGCGCGCGGCCTCGGTGCAGACGTGTCTTCGCGCCGGCGGCAAGCACAACGACCTGGAGAACGTGGGCTACACCGCGCGCCACCACACCTTCTTCGAGATGCTGGGCAACTGGTCGTTTGGCGACTACTTCAAGCGCGAGTCCATCCACTGGGGCTGGGAGCTGCTGACTCAGGTCTACCGGCTTCCCGCCGACAAGCTGTTGGCCACCGTCTACCACGAGGACGAGGAGGCCTACGCCATCTGGACGCAGGAGATCGGCCTGCCGCCCGAGCGCGTGATCCGCATCGGCGACAACAAGGGCGGCAAGTACAAGAGCGACAACTTCTGGATGATGGCCGACACCGGCCCCTGCGGCCCGTGCTCGGAGATCTTCTACGACCACGGCCCGCACATCCCCGGTGGCCCCCCGGGCAGCCCGGACGAGGACGGCGACCGCTTCATCGAGATCTGGAACCACGTGTTCATGCAGTTCGACATGAAGGAGGACGGCTCGCTCACCCCGCTGCCCGCCCCCTGCGTGGACACCGGCATGGGCCTGGAGCGCCTGGCCGCCATCCTGCAGCACGTGCACAGCAACTATGAGATCGACCTGTTCGAGGCGCTCATCCAGGCCGCCGGCCGCGAGACGCACACGGCCGACCTGGCGAACCCGTCTTTGAAGGTCATCGCCGACCACATCCGCGCCACCGCCTTCCTGGTCGCTGACGGCGTCATCCCGAGCAACGAGGGCCGCGGCTACGTGCAGCGGCGCATCATCCGCCGCGCCATCCGCCACGGCTACAAGCTGGGGCAAAAGACGCCATTCTTCCACAAGCTGGTCGCCGACCTGGTCGCGCAGATGGGCGACGCCTACCCGAAGCTGCGCGAGCAGCAGGAGCGCATCACCGAGGTGCTGCGCGTGGAGGAAGAGCGCTTCTTCGAGACGCTGGCGCACGGCATGGAAATTCTGGACACGGCGCTGGCCGGTGATGCGAAGCAGCTCAGCGGCGACGTGGCCTTCAAACTGCACGACACCTATGGCTTCCCGCTCGACCTGACGCAGGACGTGGCGCGCGAGCGCGGCGTGGAAGTGGACAGTGCCGCTTTCGACGCCGCCATGCAGCGCCAGAAGAACCAAGCACGCGCCGCCGGCAAGTTCAAGATGGACCGTGCGCTCGACTACTCCGGCGCCGGCCACCAGTTCACCGGCTACGACTGCCTGGAAGAAGGCGCGCAGGTCGTCGCGCTGTACCACGAAGGCAGTCCGGTTCAGGAGTTGGTGGAAGGTCAGAGCGGCGTGGTGGTGCTGTCCTCCACCCCGTTCTATGCCGAATCCGGCGGCCAGGTGGGCGACCAGGGCGTGCTGGTCGCCGAAGGCGTGCAGTTCGGCGTGAGCGACACGCAGAAGATCCGCGCCGACGTCTTCGGCCACCACGGCACGCAGACGCAGGGCACGCTGCGCGTCGGTGACCAAGTCACCGCGCGCGTCGATGCGCAGCTTCGCGCCGCCACCGTGCGCAACCACAGCGCCACTCATTTGATGCACAAGGCGCTGCGCGAGGTGCTGGGCGGCCACGTGCAGCAAAAGGGCTCGCTGGTGAACGACGAGCGCACGCGCTTCGACTTCACGCACAACGCGCCGCTCACCGATGCCCAGATCGCCGAGATCGAGCGGCTGGTGAACCAGGAGGTGCTGGCGAACCAGGACACGCAGGCGCGCGTCATGGACATCGAAAGCGCCCAGAAGACCGGCGCGATGATGCTGTTCGGCGAGAAATATGGTGAAACGGTGCGCGTGCTGGACATCGGCTCCAGCCGCGAGCTGTGTGGCGGCACGCACGTGGCGCGCACCGGCGACATCGGCCTGTTCAAGATCGTCGCCGAGGGCGGTGTGGCCGCGGGCGTGCGCCGTGTCGAGGCGATCACCGGCGCCAACGCACTGGCCTACGTGCAGCAGCTCGAATCGACGCTGGAGGCGGCTGCTGCCACGCTCAAGGCGCCGCTGGCCGAGGTGCAGCCGCGCCTGGCCCAGGTGCTGGAGCAGGTGCGCAGCCTGGAAAAGGAGTTGGCCGCGCTCAAGAGCCGCATGGCCGCATCGCAGGGCGACGAACTGATCGGCCAGGCCGTCGATGTGAACGGTCTGAAGGTGCTGGCCGCGCAGCTGCCCGGCGCTGATGCCAAGGCCTTGCGCGAGACCATGGACAAGCTCAAGGACAAGCTCAAGACCGCCGCCATCGTGCTGGCCGCCGTGGACGGTGACAAGGTGCAGCTGGCCGCTGGCGTGACGGCCGACAGCGTGGGCCGCGTGAAAGCCGGCGAACTGGTCAACTTCGTCGCCCAGCAGGTGGGCGGCAAGGGCGGCGGCAAGCCCGACATGGCCATGGCCGGCGGCACCAACGCGGCGGCGCTGCCGCAGGCGCTGGCCTCGGTGGCCGGCTGGGTGGGCGAGCGCGCATGACGCGCAGGGCTGTGTGACGGGGCGGCTTGCGTCGCCCGCGCAGCAGCGCAGCCCTGGACTGCAGGCAATGCCGAAGGCCGGCCGGCGCGGGCCTGCGGCACGCTGGCCGCGTGCGCCAGCCTTCTAGAACAGCTCCACCTCGTCGTGCTCGACCTTGCGTGCGAGCGCGCCGCTGTCCACCAAGTCGCCATGGAAGCGCACCTGGTTGCGGCCATGGCCCTTGGCGTAGTACAGCGCCTGGTCGGCGTTACCCAGCACCTCGACCGGGGTGCCGCCATGGGTGGCGGCAAAGCCCACGCTGACGGTGATGTGGCCGACCTGCGGAAACTCGTGCAGCGCGATGGCGGTGCGCAGGCGTTCCAGCGCCACGCGTGCCTGGGCCAGCGTGGTCGAGCGCAGCAGCACCACGAACTCCTCGCCGCCAAAGCGGAACACCCGGTCCTCGGTGCGGAACATGCCGCGCAGCCGGTTCGCCACCAAGATCAGCACCTCGTCGCCATACAGGTGGCCGAAGCGGTCGTTGACCTGCTTGAAATGGTCGATGTCCATCACCGCCAGCCACTGGCAGGGCTCATCCAGGCCGGGCGCCTGGCCGGCGGTGTTGCGGTAGCGCGAGAACTGTTCGTCGAAGGTCTTGCGGTTCAGCAGCCCGGTCAGCGCGTCGCGCTCGCTGTAGTCCAGCAGGTTCTGGTAGTTTTGGTAGACCATGCACACGCCGGTGATCAGGTCGCGCTGGCGCCGCTTGAACGGCTGGGCCTGGGTGATCTCCAGGCAGGCATGGGCGTGGTCGCCCTGCCATACCGGCAACCACAGGGTGTGGCGGCCGGGCTCGTCGCGCACGGCGTCGCGGCCCTTGCCGGCGATGCACTGCGCCAGCTCTGGAACGCTGGCCAGCGGCACCGCCTGCGGGTCGGCCGACGGTTCGTGCGGGCTGGACAACAACTCGCCCCCATCCTGACTCCAGCTGCGCGGGCGCAGCCAAGCCTCGCCGCTCTGCGTGAACAGCTCCAGCGCCCGTACCTCCAGCATGCGGCCCTGTTGCAGCAGGGTGGACAGCACCGACACCTCCAGCCGCAGGTGGTCGCGGTGGGCGGTCATCTCGGCCAGGTTCTGCAGCAGGGGCTTCATGGATCGGAACTCCGCAGGAAGGAACGGGTGGCCAGCAAGGGGGAGAGGGATGTCAGCGTTCGCCGCGGCGCACGAAGACCAGGTCCCACACGCCATGGCCCAGGCGCAGGCCGCGGTTCTCGAACTTGGTCAGCGGCCGGTAGTCGGGCTTGGGCGCGTAGCCATCGCCCTCGGCGGTGTTGGCCAGCAGCGGCTCGGCCGACAGCACCTGCAGCATCTGCTCGGCGTACGGTTGCCAGTCGGTGGCGCAGTGCAGGTAGCCGCCGGGTTTCAGGCGGCTGGCCAGGCGCGCCACCAGCGGCGGCTGGATCAGGCGGCGCTTGTTGTGGCGCTTCTTGTGCCAGGGGTCGGGGAAGAAGATGTGCACGCCGTCGAGCGACGCCGGCGCCAGCATGTGCTCCAGCACCTCCACCGCGTCGTGCTGCAGGATGCGGATGTTCTCGATGTGCTGCTCGCCGATGCGCTTGAGCAGCGCGCCCACGCCGGGCTCGTGCACCTCGCAGCACAGGAAGTTGTCACCGGGGCGCACCTGGGCGATGTGCGCCGTGGCCTCGCCCATGCCGAAGCCGATCTCCAGCACCAGCGGTGCGGCGCGGCCGAAGGCCGCGGTCGCGTCCAGCGGTGCGGCGCGGTAGTCCAACACATAGCGCGGGCCCAGCTCCTCCAGGGCCTTGCCCTGGCCGGTGGTGGTGCGGCCGGCGCGGCGCACGTAGCTCTTGATGCCCTTGGGATGGGCGACGTCGGCGGGCGCGCCACTGGCGGCCGGGGCGGGGGATTCGGGCAGGGAAGACAAGGCAGGAGAGGGGAAATCGGTCACGGGCGGGCATTGTAGGTTTGGCGCCAGGCCTGCACCCATAGGGCAAGCACCTGCGCCGTGGAGGTCGCGTCGGGCACGGCGGGCAGCCCCAGCACCTGCGCGGCCTGCGCCAGCGCGGCCAGGGGACGCGTTTCGTCCAGGGCCGGAGCGCCGTGCTGTTTGGACAGCTTCTCGCCATCGGCGCCGCGCACCAGCGGCGTGTGCAGGTAGCGCGGCGTGGGCAGCCCCAGCGCCGACTGCAGCAGGATCTGGCGCGGCGTGTTGTCCGCCAGGTCCGCGCCGCGCACGATGTCGGTGATGCCCTGGTCGGCGTCGTCCACCACCACCGCCAGTTGGTAGCCCCAGATGCCGTCGGCGCGGCGCAGCACGAAGTCGCCCACCTGCGCGGCCACGTCCTGCGACTGCGCGCCCAGACGGCGATCGTGCCAGCGCACGCCGTCCTGTGCTATTGAAGATGTAGCTGCAGGCCCTTTATTTATATGGGCCAAAGGCATATTTGACTGATATTTCTCGGTATGGAAGCGCCAGGCACGCGGCGCGCGCCCGCCCAGGCCCGCGCGGCAGGTGCCGGGATAGGGCCGCTCCACGTGCCGCTGGTGCGCCAATCCGCGTGCGGCCAGCGCGGCGTCGATGTCCCGCCGGGTGCAGGCGCAGGGATACGCCAAGCCGCCCGCCACGCAGTCCTGCAGCACCCGGGCGTAGCGCGCATCGCGCGTGGACTGCCACAGCGGCGGCGCGTCCGGCAGCAGCCCGCAGGCGGCCAGCTGGGCCAGGATGCGCTCGGCCGCGCCGGGCGGGCAGCGCGGGGCGTCGATGTCCTCGATGCGCACCAGCCAGCGCCCGCCGGCGGCGCGGGCGTCCAGCCAGCTGGCCAGGGCGGCGACCAGCGAGCCGGCGTGCAGCGGCCCGGTGGGCGAGGGGGCGAAGCGGCCGGTGTAGCGGGCCAATGCGGGTGGTCGGAGGATCAGGCCGCGGCCAGCGCCAGCGACAGGCCGGAGACGAAGGCGTCCTCCAGCCGGTGCCCCAGGCACCAGTCGCCGCAAGCGCCCAGGCCCGTCGCCTCGTCCCAGACGAAGGGCTGGCCCAGGGGCGACTGCGTCTGCGCATGCGGCCAGCAGCGCACCTGGGCGTGCGTCGGCGCGGCATGGATGCCGGTCAGCTCGGCGAAGGCGCGCGTGAGCTTGGCGCGCACGCGCGCCGGCTCATCCTGCAGGTGCTCGCGCGACCACTCGGGCGAGGCCTGCACCGTCCAGCGCTCGATCTGGCTGCGCCCGGGTTTGCTCGACTCGCGCGCCAGCCAGGCCACGCGGTGGTGCGTGCTGCGCGCGGCGTTCCACTGCGGGCCCAGCGTGACCAGGCCCGGGCGCACCGCCTGGGCGAAGGCCAGCAGCAGCGTCCAGCAAGGAGCGATCTGCACGTCGGCCAGCGCCTCGGCCCAGTCGGGCGCCACGTCGCAGGCGGCCAGCAGGGCCTGTGTCTGCGGCGCGGGCAGGGCGAAGACCACGCCGTCGAAGCCCGCCAGAGTGCGCGTGCCGCCGTCCAGCGCCTCGGTGCGCAGCTGCCAGGCGCCGGCGCGCATGGGGTCGCGCTCAATGTGCGTGACGCGGGTGTGCGTCAGCAGCCGGCCATCGGCATCCAGCGGCTGCGCCCAGGCTTGCACCAGCGCGTCCATGGTTGGCGTAGCGACCCAGTGCGCCTCGCCCGGCGGCGGCGCGGCGGCGGCCACGCGGCCGGCGGCGTCCAGCACGCGCACGGTGCTGGCGCTCCAGCGCCGCGCCAGGCCGGGCACGGTGGCCAGCGCCTGGTCGAAGCGCTCGTCGCGCACGGTGAAGTACTGCGCGCCGGCGTCGAAGCTGCCATAGGCCGTGTCCAGCGACGCGGTGCGCCCGCCGGCGTGCGGCTGCTGCTCGACCAGCAGCACCTCGTGCCCGGCCTGTGCCAGCGTGCGGGCGCAGGCCACCCCGGCCATGCCGGCGCCGACCACGGCGTAGCGACGCGGGCCCGAAGGGGAGGACGAAGACGGGGCAGGGCGGCGATGTGAGGTCATGGCAGGGCCTGGCGCGGGCGCGGTTGAAGGTGAGAAAGGGCCGGGCGCGCGGCGGCGCGGCGGGTGTGGTGGCTACTCTACACGTGCCACCGGCGCCGGCGCGGCAACTTCCCATGCGTGCTGCTCCAGCAGCCCACGGCGCGTGGCCGGGCTGCGCAGCTGCTGCAGCCACCAGGCCAGCGCGCGGCCGGGTGTGCCGCCAGCGTCGCGCCACGCATAGCTCAGCTGCACGGTGCGCACTGGCCGCGCCACGCGGCGCAGCACCAGCTGGCCGGCCTGCACGTAGGGGCGCACCATGGCCGCGGGCAGAAAGCCGCAGCCCAGCCCGCGCAGCTGCGCCTGCACCTTGGCGCGCATGTTCTCGACGGTGAACACGTCCTGACCCGGCAGAATGCCCATGCTGACCGGGTTGCGCCGCGCCGAGTCGGCCACCGCCACCAGCCGGTGCGCGCGCAGCGTGGCGTCGGTCAGCGGCTCGGGCAGAGCCGCCAGGGGGTGGTGCGGCGCCAGCGCGAAGACGAACTCCACCTCGCCCAGCGGCTCGGCGCGCAGCCCGGCCATGTCGGGCGCGACCAGCGTGGCGCCGATCGCCAGGTCGGCCGTGCCCAGGGCCAGCGCCTCGGCCGCGCCGCTGAGGATGGCGTCGCTCCATTTCAGCCGCGTGGGCGGCTGGAGGGCGTAGAACGCCTCGACCAGCTCCAGCAGCGTGCCGGGCGAGACCACGCCGTCGGCGCAGACAGTGAAGCGCGCCTCCCAGCCGGTGGCCACGCGGCGCACGCGCTGAGCGACGGCTTCGGCATCCTCCAGCAGGCGGGCGCCCTCGCGCAGCAGTGCCAGCCCGGCCTCGGTGGGCCGCGCCTGGCGCGCGCTGCGGTCGAACAGCAGCACGTCCAGCGCCTCCTCGATCTGGCGGATGCGGTAGGTCAGCGCGCTGGGCACCAGCCCCTGGGCGCGCGCGGCGGCGGCGAAGCTGCCGGCGTCGGCCACGCTTTGCAGCAAGGCCAGGTTGTCGGGTGTCAGCGCGTTGCGGGCGGTGTGCATTGGCAGGGCAGCGTCGGGCGTTGAAAACCTTTGCATGATGCCGTCAAGCGCATGCGCCGCGCGGCCGGGCGCGCGGCCCTAGCATGCGGGTTGCTTCATTTCACCCTGGATCGCCATGTTCACCCTGCGCCCCTCCGGCGAGCGCGGCCACGCCGATCATGGCTGGCTGCAGTCGCAACACAGCTTTTCCTTCGCCAGCTACCACGACCCGCGCCACATGGGCTGGGGCAGCCTGCGCGTCATCAACGAGGACCGCGTCGCCCCCGGCCAGGGCTTCGGCACGCACGCCCACCGCGACATGGAGATCGTCAGCTACGTGCTGTCCGGCCAGCTGGCGCACCGCGACAGCCTGGGCAATGTCGAGGTCATCCCGGCCGGCGACGTGCAGCGCATGAGCGCCGGCACCGGGGTGATGCACAGCGAGTTCAACCCCTCGGCGGACGCGCCCGTGCACTTCCTGCAAATCTGGCTGCTGCCACGCCGGGCGGGCATCGCGCCGGGCTACCAGCAGGCGGCGATGGATGCCGCCGCGCGCCGTGGCCGGCTGCTGTGCATCGCCGCGCCGCCGGGCGAAGGCGGGCTGGTGGACGTGCACGCCGACGCACGCCTGCATGCCGGCCTGTTCAACGGCCCGGCCGAGCATGCGCAGCTGCCCATCGCGCCGGGCCGCAAGGCCTATGTGCACCTGGTGCGCGGCCGCCTGCAGGCCAACGGCATGGCGCTGGCCGCGGGCGATGCACTGCTGCTGCAGGACGAGGCGCAGGTGCTGCTGGAAGGCGGGGAGGACGCCGAAGTGCTGGTCTTCGACCTGGCGCCGTGAAGCGCGCTTGCTATCGAATAAATAGCTGAAGGCCGATATGGATAAAGGGCCGCAGGCCGATCAGGCTTCAAATCGCCGCCACTGCCCGGCGACGCGCCGCTGGTGCGGCAGAAAGCGCGCCTTGTAGGCCATCTTGGCGCTTTGCTCGATCCAATAGCCCAGGTACACGTGCGGCAGGCCCAGCGTGCGCGCCTGCTGGATCTGCCACAGCACGTTGTAGGTGCCGTAGCTGGCCTGCGCCTCGGGTTCGTAGAAGGTGTAGACGGCCGACAGCCCGTCGTCCAGGACGTCCAGGATGCTGACCATCTTCAGCCGGCCCGGCTGGCCGCCCTCGGGCGGCTCGCGGAACTCGACCAAACGCGAGTTCACCCGGCTTTGCAGCAGGAACTGCGTGTACTGGTCGATGCTGTCGTGGTCCATGCCGCCGCCGGCATGCCGCGCCATCTGGTAGCGCAGGTACAGCTGGTAGTGCTCGGGCACATAGCACAGGCGCAGCACGCGCGCCTGTAGCTGGGCGTGGCGTTTCTCGGCGCGGCGCTGGCTGCGGTCGGGGCGGAACTCGGCCGCCAGCACGCGCAGCGGCACGCAGGCCTGGCAGCCGTCGCAGTGCGGGCGGTAGGTGAACATGCCGCTGCGCCGAAAACCCTGCGCCACCAGCTCCGAATACACCGCACCCTGTATCAGGTGGCTGGGCGTGGCCACCTGCGAACGGGCTTGGGCGCCGGGCAGGTAGCTGCAGGCGTATGGCGCCGTGGCGTAGAACTGCAGGCTTTGCAGCGGAAGGTCGTTGAGTTGCGTCACGCGGCAGCAGGCGGGGTCAGGAGTTCGTCCCAGTATAGGCAGCGCCAGTCCCAGGCGAAGTCGGACAGCGCGCTGGCGCGCGCCACCTGCGCCAGGAACTGCGCGCGCGGCACCTCGCGCGCGCCCAGCGAGGCCAGGTGTCGCGTGTTCTGCTGGCAGTCGATCAGCTGCACGCCCGCGCGGCGGGCAATGCACACCAGCGCCGCGAGGGCGACTTTCGACGCATCGGTGGCGTGCGCGAACATGGATTCGCCGAACACCGCGCGGCCCAGCGCCACGCAGTACAGCCCGCCCGCGAGGCGCCCTTCCACCCAGGTCTCGACGCTGTGCGCATGGCCGGCGGCGTGCAGCGCCTCGTAGGCGGCCACCATCTCCGGCACGATCCAGGTGCCCGACTGGCCGGCGCGTGGCACGCCGGCGCAGGCGCGGATGACGGCGGAAAAATCGTGGTCCACGCGCACCTCGCAGCCGGGCGTGGCGCGGAAGCGCTGCAGGGCTTTCTTCAGCGAGCGGTGCAGGCGGAACTCGGCCACCGGCAGCACCATGCGCGGCTCCGGGCACCACCACAGGATGGGCTGGCCATCGCTGAACCAAGGGAAGGTGCCCTGGGCATAGGCCGCCTTCAGATGCGCCACGTCCAGCGCGCCGCCGGCCGCCAGCAGGCCCGGCGCGGGCGAGTCGTCGCCCCATGCGTGCTGGGGCGGGGGCAGCGGGTCGTGCGTGCCCAGCCAGGGCAGGGGCAGCGTCGTCATGGGCGCGCACGGCCCGGGGCGCGCCGCGCGGGCTCAGTCCTCGACGTACCAGGCATCCTTGAGCTCGCTGACCGTGGCCTCGGCCACTTCGGGCTGGGCGGACAGCCAATCCTGGGCTGCCTGGCGGTCGTCCTCGGTGGCCGAGCCGCGCAGATAGCCGGTGACGAAGCCTTCGCGCACCCAGCCGGCGGCGGCCAGGTTGCGCGGCACCAGCAGCTCGTCGACCATGCGGTCCATCAACGCGGTCTGCTCGTCCTCGGACAGCTCGCGCTTGACTTTCAGCTCGTACTCGAAGCCGAACTCCTGGAATTCACCGACGCGTAGTTTCTTGCGCAGGCGGCGGCTGCGTTGCTTGTTCGGGGGCAGGGCCATGGGAGTTGTCCTTTCTAAACTCAGGGAGGGCAGGCGCCCATCATGGCAGAGCAGCCAACGCCCAGTGCCCGTTGGGGCATCACAAAACTATAGCTGCCGGCGCTTGCTCCATCAGGGCGAGAGGCCTGAAAGGCTTATAGGCCCAGCTTCTGGGCGACGTAATCCGCGTCCTTGTCCCCGCGGCCCGAGAGGTTCACCAGGATGTGCTGGTCGGCCGCCAGCGTCGGCGCCGTGCGCATCGCCCAGGCCACGGCATGGGCGCTCTCCAGCGCCGGGATGATGCCCTCCACGCGCGACAGGCGCATGAAGGCGTCCAGCGTTTCCTGGTCGTCAGCGATCTCGTAGCGCACGCGGCCGATGTCCTTCAGATAGCTGTGCTGCGGCCCGATGCCGGGGTAGTCCAGGCCCGAGGCGATGCTGTGCACGGCGGCCGGCACGCCGGGCGCGTCCTCCAGCACGTAGCACTTCATGCCGTGGATCTCGCCCGGCTTGCCCATCGACAGCGTGGCCGCGTGGCGCCCGGCCTTGTCCGTGCCCTCGCCGGCGGGCTCGACGCCGACCAACTGCACCTGCGCGTCGTTCAGGAAGGCGGTGAAGATGCCCATGGCGTTGGAGCCGCCGCCCACGCAGGCCGCCACATAGTCCGGCAGCCGGCCGTGGCGCGCCTGGAACTGCTCGCGCGCCTCGCGCCCGACGATGCTTTGAAAGTCGCGCACCATCATCGGGAACGGGTGCGGGCCGACCACCGAGCCGATGGCGTACAGGTACTCCGTGGGGTTGTTCAGGTACTCCTCGAAGGCGCTGTCCACGGCCTCTTTCAGCGTGGCCGCGCCGCGCGTCACCGGCACCAGTTTGCAGCCCAGGATGCGCATCTTGGTGACGTTGGGGTGTTCCTTTTCGATGTCCACCTGGCCCATGTGGATCTCGCACGGGATGCCGACCAGCGCGCAGGCGGTGGCCAAGGCCACGCCGTGCTGGCCGGCGCCGGTCTCGGCGATGACCTTCCTCTTGCCCATGAACTTGGCCAGCAGCGATTCGCCCAGGCAGTGGTTGATCTTGTGCGCGCCAGTGTGGTTCAGGTCTTCGCGCTTCAAGTGGATCTGCGCACCGCCCAGCTGCTCGGACAGGCGCCGGGCATGGAAGATCGGGCTGGGCCGACCGACATAGTCGGCGAACAGCTGCGCCAGCTCGTCCTGGAAGTCCGGGCGCTGGCGGATGGTGTCGTAGGCGACGGCGATGTCGTCCATCGCGGTCTTCAGATGCGGCGGCACCAGCTGGCCGCCGTAGGGGCCGAAGAAGCCGGCGGCGTCGGGCATGGGGGCAAAGGTGGGCAGTGGGCTCATGTCGATGCGCTGAAGTGAAAATGGGAGGGGAAGGCGGTGGCGGCACGCACCACCGCCGGCCATTGTCACCCGTGGTGCCGCCGTCCCACAGCGGGCGTGCCAGCGCCTTCGCACAATCGGCCGCATGCACCTGCAACCGTATGACTGCATGGACGGCATGCCGTTTTCCACTACGCGCGAAGACCTGCTGCGCCAGCGCGGCCCGCCGCGCAGCCAGGCGCGCAACGAGGTCGGCCTGACGGCGCTGGACTATGGCGACGTGGTGTTCCGCTTTCAGGACTGCGGGCGGCTGGAAGAAGTGACCGTGTGGGCCGAGGTGCTGCACCTGGACACGTTGGCGGTGCCGTTTCGCGCCTTGGCCGGATTTGTGCGCGAGCGCGATGCGCTGTTGTTCGAGCGCGCCGGGTTCCTGGTCAGCCCGGCACTCGGCATCGCGTTCGTGCCCGCCGAGCCGTGTTGGGTGACGGCGCTGACGCGGCATGCGGTGGTGCAGTGGGAGCGGATCAGGGCCTCGCGAAATCACGCAAGTGGTTGATTTTCCATCACATACGGGATGAAACACGATAACGGGGAAAAGTGCCGAAATATGGGAGGCTGGCCATTTCACCTCGCCCAAATTCAGACGGGTCAGTCCGGGCAGCCCGGGAAATTGGAATCTGACCCCAATAAATTCTGGCAATCGTCACCGAAACCGCCCGCTCCATCGCGGGCCTGGGCAGCTATGGCGGCTGTTGCGACCGGCTGTGGGGCATGTTGTGGGGCGGCGAGGACCTTTCGGCGGACCTCGGCGCCCACGAGAATCGTGAACAGGGGCGCTACACCAGCCCCTACCGGATGGCGCGCGACCTGTGCCTGTTCAGTGCGCGCGCTGCCGGGGTGCTGCCCATCGACGCGGTCTACACCGAAGTCGGCAACATCGACGGGCTGAAGGCGGAGACCAGCGAAGGCCGGCGCGACGGCTTCGCTGCCAAGGCCGTCATCCATCCGTCGCACGTGCAGCCGGTCAACGACGCATTCGGCGTGAGCGCCGCGCAGGCCGAATGGGCGCGCCGAATCGTCCAGGCCTTCCGGGACGACCCACAAGCCGGCGTCATCAACCTGGACGGGCAGATGATCGACCGGCCGCACTTGGTGCGCGCGCAGCGGATGCTGGACGCTGCCAGCAACTGACCGCGGGCGACGCGGGCGACGCGGGCGACGCGGGCGACGCGGGCGACGCGGGCGACGCGGGCGACGCGGGCGACGCGGGCGACGCGGGCGACGCGGGCGACGCGGGCGACGCGGGCGACGCGGGCGACGCGGGTGTCAGCGGCAATCACGACCGTCGTGCTCCGCACCAGGGCGGTCGCGGTAGCCATGGAGATCCCGCATTCGAAGCCTCGCCCGGCGTTGGCGGTTGAAGGACGTCCTGTTTCCTAAACGTCCTTGAAAACATCCGTGTACCATCCATCTGGAATCCAACAGGATGTTTTATGGCAACCACCACCAGCACCCCCCGCGCCAGCGATACCGAAAAAATCACCATCAACCTGGGTTACGTCGACTTGGGTCAGATCGATCTGCTAGTCGCAGAGGGCTTCTACACCAACCGCAGCGACTTCATCCGCACGGCGATTCGCAACCACCTGAACACGCACGGCGACGCACTGCGCCAGGTCGTGGCGCGCAAGATGCTGGTGCTGGGACTACAGCACTTCACGGCGGCCGACCTCAGCCAAGTGCAGGCGGCAGGCGAGACATTGCAGATCCGCGTGCTGGGCCTGGCCAGCATCGCCCCGGACGTGCCAGCCCAGCTAGCCGCCGACACCATCGAATCCATCACCGTACTGGGCGCGCTCCACGCCAGCCCCGCGGTCCGCGCCGCACTGGCCGGGCGCATCCACTAGCGCTTTGTGCGCTGCAAGAAGAAA
The DNA here is from genome assembly GCF_900103645.1 of Oryzisolibacter propanilivorax. Taxonomy (GTDB): domain Bacteria; phylum Pseudomonadota; class Gammaproteobacteria; order Burkholderiales; family Burkholderiaceae_C; genus Melaminivora; species Melaminivora propanilivorax. Next base: position 607,832 of record NZ_FNHP01000001.1, on the reverse strand, counting down.
TCACCCATGAACCACCCCTTCCGAGACATGCTGGGCGAGGCCACGCGCCTGACGCAGGGCGGCCACCTGATGGCCGCCACCCAATTGATCCAGCGCGCCCTGCGCGGCGACGGCGGCACAGCGCCCGTCCCCGCCGCATCGCCGCCACCGAAGCGCCCTGGCGCCGGCGTGGTTATCGATGCCGAAGCCCGCGTAATCCATGACGCTGCACGTCCCGCCGGCCATCCGCAGGCCGACACCTCCGCGCCTGGTCACTTTGCCGGCGCCGAACAATGGCTGCGCGCCAGTCACAGCCACCAGGGCCGCCAGCTGGCCTATCGGCTATATGTGCCGCCTGCCCAGGCGGCGCATGCAGGGCCGCGCCCGCTGATCCTGATGCTGCATGGCTGCACGCAGGACGCCGATGACTTCGCTGCCGGCACGCGTATGAACGCCCTGGCGCGCGATGCGGGCGTGCTGGTGCTCTATCCCGAGCAAGTCCAGCGCGCCAATGCCCAGAAGTGCTGGAACTGGTTCAAGACGCAGCACCAGCAGCGCGGCCGCGGCGAGCCAGAGTTGCTGGCCAGCCTGACGCGCCAGGTCATGGCCCAGTACGGCGTGGATGCATCGCGCGTCTATGTCGCCGGCCTGTCGGCGGGCGGGGCGATGGCGGACATCCTGGGGCGGGCCTATCCGGAGCTGTTCGCCGCGGTGGGGGTGCATTCGGGCCTGGCGACAGGAGCGGCGTCCGACCTGCCATCGGCGCTGGCCGCCATGCGCAGCGGCGCGCCGGCAGGCCAGGCCAGCGGGCTGGCGCTGCGCCCGATCATCGTCTTCCATGGTGACGCGGACTCCACTGTGCACCCTGCCAACGGCGCGGCCGTGGCGGGCGCGGCGCGCGGCAGCAGCCCGGGGCAAACCACGGCGGACCGCGCGCCCGGCGGCCAGCGCTTCACGCGCACCGTGTACGGTGCGGGCAGCAGTGCCGCCGCTGTCGAATACTGGCAACTGCAGGGCGCGGGCCACGCCTGGTCGGGGGGCAGCGCCGCAGGCAGCTACACCGCGCCCGGCGGGGTGGACGCCAGCGCCGAGATGCTGCGCTTCTTTCTGGCGCACCGGCAGCCGCCAAGGCATTGACGGGGCCCGCGCGAGCGGGTTTGCTTTTCCCCCTGTATCGATCTGCACCTGCATGGCTCATCGGTCAACCCACCCGGCAGGCGGCGCCATCCCCATTGACGGCGCCGGCAACGCCGCTGCCGAGCCTGGGGCGCGCGGCCAGCCGCGTGCCTTGCGCGCGCTGCTGCCTTTCCTGCGCCCCTACCGTTGGCCCATCGCCGCCGCGCTGGCCCTGCTGGTACTGGCGGCGCTGGCCACCCTGGCCTTCCCAATGGCACTGCGCCAGTTGATCGACCAGGGCCTACCCGGCAGCGGCGGCGCTGCCGATTCGGGCGCGCTGCGCCGCCAGTTTGCGCTGCTGTTCGGCGTGGCGGTGGCGGTGGGCGTGTTCTCGGCCGGGCGCTACTACGCCATGAGCTGGCTGGGCGAGCGCGTCACCGCCGACCTGCGCAGCCGCGTGTACGCGCAGGTGCTGCGGCAAAGCCCGGCGTTTTTTGAAACCACGCAGACCGGCGAGGTACTGTCGCGCCTGACGGCCGACGCCACCCTGGTGCAGACGGTGATCGGCTCATCGTTCTCGATGGGCCTGCGCAACGCGGTGCTGGGCGCGGGCGCGCTGGTGATGCTGGTGTGGACCAACCCGCTGGTCATGCTGGTGGCACTGGCCGCCGTGCTGGTCGTCGTGCTGCCCACGCTGTGGATCGGGCGCAGCGTGCGGCGCCTGTCGCGCGCCAGCCAGGACCGGGTGGCCGACGCCAGCGCCATCGCCGCCGAGGTACTGGCCGCCGTGCCCGTGGTGCAGGGCTTCACCGCCGAGGGCCGCGAGGCCGCGCGCTTCGCCAGCGCAGCCGAGACCGCCTTTCGCACCGCCGTGCGCCGCAGCGGCGCGCGGGCGCTGTTGGTGGCCTTCATCATCATCGCCAACGCCGCGCTGCTGCTGTGGGGCCTGTATCGCGGCGCCGAGGCCGTGCTGGCCGGGCAGATGAGCGCCGGCAGCCTGGGCCAGACCGTCGTGTACGCGCTGTTTCTGGCCGGCGCCGTGGCCGTGCTGGGCGAGGTGTACGGCGACCTGCTGCGCGCGGCGGGTGCCATGGAGCGGCTGATGGAGCTGCTGGCGACCGAGCCGGACATCCGCTCGCCCGAAGGCGCCAGCGGCGCGACGGGCCAGCCGGGCGCTGCGTCAGATGCGCCGCTGGCGCTGGCCTTCGAGGGCGTGACGTTCCACTACCCCTCGCGCCCGGAGCGCGCGGCGTTGAGCGACTTCACCCTGCGCGTGGCGCCCGGCGAGACGGTGGCGCTGGTCGGCGCCAGCGGGGCGGGCAAGTCCACCGTGTTCCAGCTGCTGCAGCGCTTTTACGACGTGGGCGCGGGGCGCATCGCGCTGGGCGGGCACGACCTCCGCCAGTGGGGCCTGCACGCGCTGCGCGGCTGCATCGCCACCGTGCCGCAGGACGCGGTGATCTTCTCCAGCAGCGCGCTGGACAACATCCGCTACGCCCGGCCGGGCGCCAGCCGCGAGGAAGTCATCGCCGCCGCACGCGCCGCCTTCGCCCACGACTTCATTGAGGCGCTGCCCGAGGGCTACGACACCTTCCTGGGCGAGCGCGGCGTGCGCCTGTCGGGCGGCCAGCGCCAGCGCATCGCCATCGCGCGGGCGCTGCTCAAGGATGCGCCGGTGCTGCTGCTGGACGAGGCCACCAGTGCGCTGGACGCGCACAGCGAGCGGGCCGTGCAGCAGGCGCTGGACGCCGCGCTGGCCCAGCGCGCGGGCAGCCGTATCACCCTGGTCATCGCGCACCGGCTGGCGACGGTGCAGCACGCGGATCGGATCGTGGTGCTGGAGCAGGGGAGGATGGTGGAAGAAGGAAGCCACGCGGAGCTGGTGGCAAGAGGCGGGGTATATGCGCGGTTGGCGCGGCTACAGTTCGACGCTTGATGCCGGCTCTTGTCTAACGCTTGACATGATGAGTGCTCAGACGGCACAGCCAGCTGGACACTCCTCGATGAAATGGCTAGGCGTCGGGCGAACCGACCTCAAATGACTTGTCCGGTCGCTTCTAGCTTTTCAAGTAAAGGTAAGACGCATCGATTTCTCACCGCGTTCACAATATCTTGGTCGATGGTTCCAGTGCGCTGCACTTCAGCCCATATGTCACGAAGATCGATGCGGCCCACAGTCTTCGGGATGCCCACGGCACCGTCAGCGCCAGCGTCATCCAGAACGACAGGGATGATGTGGTCTTTCCGACCAGCGCGTGTCATTACATCTTTCTCATACTTAGTCCAAACCTTCTCACGATAGTGCTTATCAAGAAAGACTAAATAGAATCGACAAGACTCAGCATATACACGCTCAAGAATGTTTTCTAAATCAAGAGCGAGAAGCACGGCCTGTTGATCGTAGTCGTAAAAGGTGACTACATCTTCCTTTTTCAGTTCTGCATTCGCAACCTCCACAAGACGACGGACTTCGCCTGCGAACGAGAAGCCTATGTCGTACGAGTACAGATTTGCCTGCTCCACGGCTTCATTCTCCACCCCTAACTCTTGGTAGAGTCGTTTAGCGTCAAGGTTGGTAAGAAAATAACGGAACAAGGGATCCTCAATAGAAAAACCTGATTCAGGGTCAAAGGCAATTTGTTTTCTCATATCAACCTGCTTTGCAGGATCTACAAGGACTTCTGCAATTCGACCTCGTACTGCTTTAATTCCAGGTTTCCGCTTCTCTGGAAGCACATACAAGAGCTTATCGAACGTTACCACAGACTCGGGAATCTTGCATAGGGCCAAGAGAATTTCGAGATATGGCTTGTTTCCTCCAGGGCGCCACTTTTTACCCTTCGCTATTGTCTTCGCGACCGGCATGTAGCGCTGCGATAGCTCAGTCATGAGCCGTGCCCGGATTCCGAGAATGTCAAAAGTAAGAATTCGGGTGTCGTCCTGCGTTTCGTACACCTCTTTCGCGGCACAGACCTTATTGCATATGTACTGGGCCAGCCAAAAATTGCCTGCACTTTCAGAAAGTAGGACATCACGGTCTTCGAATAGCACTTGCAGCGCGTTCTCCCCCTCGCTCACTAGCTTGTCAATTTCCGAGTCGGAGACACGGCTGAGTACATATGTCCCTAGCCGAGGCCCTAGGTCATAGGCGTCTGATAGCAGTGAAACGCCAGTTGTCGGGATACCAATAAGGATTGCCTTCGGAGGGGCGGCATGCTCAAACGTTCTGTCACTAAGCCTCTTTAGTTGCGAGCCAATCTGTGCTCGGCGTTCGGCGCGCAGCAGGTGAAAATCATCAATCACTAAGACTGGCACGCGCGTTGGTTCTCCGTTGGCAGCAGCATCGAGAAATCCGTCGATAGTTTCCGCTGCGCCACCGTCGCGGCAACTTATGTACAAGAAGTCGTGATTCCGCCGAAACTTGAGCTCTTCAAAAACCTTGAAAACAACACAGGTCTTGCCGATTCCCGACGGCCCTTCAATCAGCAAATGTTTTCCGGGTTGAACGATATCGGAGCGCACTTCGCCATAGTACGGCGGTTTAATGTAAGTGTAAGGCGGCAAGCCGACTGTTTTGAATACTTCCTCAAGTTTCTTCTTCTCTGCCATGAATTACTCCTGTGATAAATTTTTCTAATATGGAACTGGTATTGGACGACAATCAGGTCGCGTGCCTCACTCAATTAAATATGTCGATTGTTCTGTTGCAGCTGAGTACCCGACGTGTGGCTCTTTAGGAAATCAAAAATTTCCCTTAAAAAAATAAGGGCGCTGTAACTACATGCTACAGCGCCCGTGCGTTTCGGTAAAGCCACTACCTCAGCAGCTCACCCTTTCTTCTGCACCATCTTGATCACGCTCGAGAAATCCTCCCCGCCGTGCCCGCCCAAGCTATGCGCCGCATACAGCGCCCGCGCCAACCCGCCCAGCGGCGTGCTCGCCTTCATCGCCATCGCGTTCTCCTGCGCCAGCCCCAGGTCCTTCAGCATCAGGTCCGTGCCAAACCCGCCTGCATAACCCTTGCTCGCCGGTGCGTTCTCGTGCACGCCAGGGTACGGGTTGTATTTCTCCAGCGCCCAGTTGCCGCCCGAGCTACGGCGCATGATTTCGGCCAGCACTTTTGGATCCAGCCCATTGGCCACGCCCAGCGCCATGGCCTCGCTGGTGCCGATCATCAGAATGCCCAGCAGCATGTTGTTGCAGATCTTGGCGGTCTGGCCGGCGCCGACGCTGCCAGCATGGAAGATGTTGGCGCCCATCTTCTCCAGCACCGGGCGGGCGCGCTCCAGGTCGGTGTCGCTGCCGCCGACCATGAAGGTCAGCGTGCCGGCAATCGCCCCGCCGGTGCCGCCGGAGACGGGCGCGTCGATGAAGGCGATGCCCATGCCCTCCGCCGCTTTGGCGACCTTCTGGCTGGTGGCGGCGGCGATGGTCGAGCTGTCGATGACCAGCGTGCCCTTGGCGATGTGCTGCAGCAGGCCGCTTTGGCCGTCCTTGCCCAGGAACAGCGCCTCCACGTGCGGGCTGGCGGGCAGCATCGACACGACCACCTCGGCGCCCTGTACGGCCTTCTTGGCGCTGGCTGCGATGTGCAGGCCGTCGGCCTGGGCCTTGTCGCAGGCGTCCTGGCTCAGGTCGAAGGCGCGGATGTGGTGGCCGGCCTTGTGCAGGTTGACGGCCATCGGGCCGCCCATGTGGCCCAGTCCGATGAAGGCGATTTGCATGGTGTGTCTCCGGGGTGGTGGGTGAGTGAAAAGGAAGGGAAAAGAAAAAACGCTGCGGAATTGATAGCTGGTAGCGCTTGAGGGATAAGGGCTAGAGGGATAAATGGTTGTGAATCTGGGGCGCGGCGGCCCTCACCCCGGCCCTCTCCCAGAGGAAGAGGGAGGAAGAGAGGGTCGGCGGCGGCGCGGCGTGGCGCGGGCCAGCGGGTTGTAGGCGAGGGCGGCATCCAGCCAGTGCTGCCACTGCGCCTGCGTGGCGTAGCCGGCGGGGTCGATCCAGAAGTAGCCGGGCATGCCGCCGCGCGCGTCCAGCTCGCGCACGCCGGGCTGCTCGGCGACGCTGGCGTGCTGCGCGGGCGGCAGGCGCACCAGCAGCGCCTCGCCCTTCACGCCCAGGCACAGCTTGCCGTTCACCATGAAGGCGTGGCAGCCGAACAGCGTGCGCTCGTCCACCACGTCCTGCGCGCCCAGGCGCTCGGCCAGCGCGGCGCGCACGGCGTCGATGAGCTGCAGCGTGGCATCCAGCAGGGGGCGGGCGGGCATCTACACGCACTCCATGGCGCGGTGCGGCGCGCGCGGCAGGCGCACGCGCACCGCGTCGCCCCCACCGATGGGGCCGCCCGCGCGCACCACGCCCATCACGCCGGCCTTGCGGCGCACGCGGCCGGCGGCGTCCTTGTCCAGCATGGCGGCCAGCAGGCCTTTGTGAAAGCGGTCGAGCTGGGCGCAGGGGTTGCGCAGCCCGGTCAGCTCGACCACCGGCCCCTGGGCGAAGTGCAATCGGGTGCCGACGGGCAGGGCGACCAGCGCGTCCCATTCCAGGCCGGGCGCGCTGGCCAGCGTCACGTTCTCGCCCAGCTCGCCCGCCGCCACGTCGAAGCCCAGGCCGGCCAGGTGCGCGAACAGCGAATCGCTGATCAGGTGCACCTGGCGCAGGTTGGGCTGGAACGGGTCGGCCTTGGCGCGCGAGCGGTGGCGCGCGGTCAGGCCATGGTGCGCGTCGCCGACGACGCCCAGGCCTTCTTCCAGTTCGATGCAGTCTTCAAGCTGCTTGGAAAAGCGGTGCTCGGCGTCGCGGTGCACCGCCACGACGGTAGTGCGCAGCGCGGCGCTCATGCGCGGCCTGGATGCCCCGCGCGGGTGGTGGATAGGCTGGCGCGCCGGGCGGGCGCGCTGGGGGCGCCGCAGCGCATCACCGGATGGCCTCCGGCGCGTCGCCGTCCAGCATGCGCCGGCCGATGATGACGCGCATGATCTCGTTCGTGCCCTCCAGGATCTGGTGCACGCGCGCGTCGCGCAGCAGGCGCTCCAGCGGGTATTCGCGGATGTAGCCGTAGCCGCCGTGCAGCTGCAGCGCGTCGTTCACCACGGTGAAGCCCGCGTCGGTGGCAAAGCGCTTGGCCATCGCGCAGTAGGTGGACGCATCCGGCGCCCCGGCGTCGAGCTTGGCGGCCGCCAGGCGCACCATCTGGCGCGCGGCGACCAGCTCGGTGGCCATGTCGGCCAGCTTGAACTGCAGCGCCTGGAAACTGGCGATCGGCTTGCCGAACTGCTTGCGCTCGTTCATGTAGCGCTGGGCATGCTGCAGCGCGCCCTGCGCCGCGCCGACGGAGCAGGTGGCGATGTTGATGCGCCCGCCGTCCAGGCCCTTCATGGCGATCTTGAAACCCTCGCCCTCGCGGCCCAGCAGGTGGCTGGCGGGGATGCGCACGTCGTCAAAACTGATGGTGCGCGTGGGCTGGCTGTTCCAGCCCATCTTGTCTTCCTTCTTGCCGTACTCAATGCCCGGCAAGTTGGCGGGGGCGGCGAAGGCGCTGATGCCGCCGGCACCCGATTGCGCGTCGCCCGTGCGCGCCATCAGCACCAGCACGTCGGTGGCGCCGGCGCCGCTGATGAAGGCCTTGGCGCCGTTGATGACGTACTCGTGGCCGACCCGTTCGGCGCGCGTCTTGATGCTGGCCGCGTCCGAGCCGGCGCCGGGTTCGGTCAGGCAGTAGCTGGCCAGTTTTTGCCCGCTGGTCAGCTGCTCGCCCCACTCGGCGCGCACTTCATCCGTGGCCCAGGTGCCCAGCATCCAGGTGGCCATGTTGTGGATGGTGATGAAGGCCGTGGTGCTGGGGTCGACGGCGGCCATTTCCTCGAACACCAGCGTGGCGTCCAGCCGCGGTAGCTGCAGGCCGCCGGCGTTCTCGGGCGCGTACAGGCCGCAAAAGCCCAGCTCGCCCGCCTTCTGGATCGCCTCGCGCGGGAAGGTGCCCTCGGCGTCCCACTGCGCCGCGTAGGGTGCCAGCTCGGCCTGCGCGAACTGCCGCGCCGTGTCGGTAAAGGCGCGCTGGTCTTCGGTCAGCTCGAAATTCATGCGCGAAGGTCTCCTCGGATGCTCTGTTTTCTGTAGCTGCTGGCCGTTGATTTACAACGACCTTGGTGGGTTTTGGCTGTTTCTCCCTCTCCCTCTGGGAGAGGGCGGGGATGAGGGATGGCCCAGGCTGGTTGAAGCTGACGGGTTGCCATCGCCCCTGTCGCTGGCCCTCACCCCCACCCTCTCCCGGAGGGAGAGGGTGCCAATCGGGGGCCGGGCCATGGCATCACTTCAAACTGATCGTCGTGTTCACGCCCTGGTGCAGTGTGCTGTCGTCAAACCAGCGCTCGGTCACCGTCTTGGTCTGGGTGTAGAACAGCACCACCTGCTTGCCGTACGGCCCCAGGTCGCCCAGCTTGGACGCGCGGCTGCCGGTGAACGAGAACAGCGGCACGGGCACCGGCACCGGCAGGTTGATGCCGACCTGGCCGACGTCGATCTCCTCCTGGAACATGCGCGCCGCCGCGCCGCTTTGCGTGAAGATGGCCGTGCCGTTGCCGTTCGGGTTGGCGTTGATGAACTCGATGGCCTGCTCCAGGCTGTCGGCCGAGACGATGGCCAGCACCGGCCCAAAGATTTCCTCGTCGTAGATGCTCATGCCGGGCTTGACGCCGCTGAAGATGGTCGGCGCGATGAAGTTGCCTTTTTCAAAGCCGTCGATCTTCGGGTTGCGCCCGTCCAGCTCCAGCGTGGCGCCCTCGGCCACGCCGCGTTCGATGAAGGACTCGACCCGCTCGCGCGCGGCGCACGACACCAGCGGCCCCAGGTCGGCCCCGGGCGTGGTGCCGGCGGCAACCTTCAGGGACTTGGACTTTTCCACGATGTCCGGGATCCACTGCTGCGCCTCGCCCACCAGCACCAGCACCGACACCGCCATGCAGCGCTGGCCGGCCGCGCCGAAGGCCGCACCCAGGATGGCGTTGATCGACTGCTCCTTGTTCGCGTCGGGCATCAGGATGGCGTGGTTCTTCGCGCCCATCATGCACTGCACGCGCTTGCCGGCGAGGCTGGCGCGGTTGTAGACATGCGTGCCCACGCGCGTCGAGCCGACGAAGGAAATCGCCTTGATGTCCGGGTGGTCGCAGATGGCGTTGACCACGTCCTCGCCGCCGTGCAGCACGTTCAGCACGCCGGGCGGCACGCCGGCCTCCAGCGCCAGCTCGCACAGGCGCATGGTGACCATCGGGTCCTGCTCGGACGGCTTCAGCACGAAGGTGTTGCCGGTGGCAATCGCCATCGGGAACATCCACAACGGGATCATGGCCGGGAAGTTGAACGGCGTGATGCCCGCGCACACGCCCAGCGGCTGCAGGATGGAGTAGGTGTCCACGCCGCTGGCGACGTTGTTGGCCAGCTCGCCCAGCTGCAGGTTGCCAATGGCGGCGGCGTGCTCGACCACCTCCAGACCGCGGAACACGTCGCCCTCGGCGTCGGGCAGGGTCTTGCCCTGCTCGGCGGTGAGCATGGCCGCCAAGTCCTTCATGTTCTCGCGGATCAGCTGCTGCAGCTTGAGGAAGATGCGGGCGCGCGCGCCGATGGGCGTCTTGCGCCAGGTCTTGAAGGCCTTGTGCGCGCTGGCGACGGCGGCGTTCACCTCGTCGGGCGTGGCGAACGGCACGCGCGCCAGCACTTCCTGCGTGGCCGGATTGACCACGTTGCGCCACTGGGTGGTCTGCGATTCGACCAGCTGGCCGTCGATCAGCAGCTTGACGGTGGGGGCCTGCACGGCCTGCGAGGTGGATGCGTCCATGGCGCGGGGTCTCCTGCGGTGGGTGAAAGAGGGAAGGGGAGCGGCAAAGCCAGCGCCCATGGTATGTGTGCAAAATTATGAGCACAAGACGCAAGAGCGCACTTCGGCTCTGCAGATTTGCACAACAATGGCCGGCATCATGGACTGGGACAACCTGCGCTACTTCCTGGAGCTGGCCCGCACCGGCACGCTGGCCGCAGCCGCGCGCCGCACGGGCGTCGAGCACACCACGGTGGGGCGGCGCATCCAGGCGCTGGAAAAGCAGATGGGCGTGCCGCTGTTCGCGCGCGAGGCGGCGGGCCACCGCCTGACCGAGGCCGGCCGCCAGCTGCTGCCGGCAGTGGAGGCGATGGAGGCGGCCGTGCTGGGCGCCGAGCGCGTGGTGCCCGCGGGCGGCACCAGCGGCCCCGCCGGGCTGGTGCGCGTGGGCGCGACCGAGGGCTTCGGCACGCTGATCCTGGCGCCGCAGCTGGCGCGGCTGGCGCGCCGGCACCCGCAGCTGTCCATCGACCTGCTGGCCGTGCCGCGCATGCTGCACCTGTCGCGGCGCGAGGCGGACATCGTCATCTCGCTGGAGCGGCCCAAGCGCGGCTCGGTGCTGGTCACCAAATTGGCCGACTACACGCTGCACCTGTACGGCCAGCGCGAATACCTGGCGCGCCGCCCGCTGGTGGCGCGGCGCGAGGACCTGCGCCAGCACGACTTCGTCAGCTACGTCGATGACCTGCTGTTCACCAAGGAGCTGCAGTTTTTGGACCAGCTCGGCGCGCCCGCGCGCTTCGCGCTGCGCAGCACCAGCGTCACCGCGCAGTACGAGGCGGTGCGCGCCGGCGCCGGGCTGGCGGTGCTGCCGGCCTTCCTCGCCGACCGCGACCCGACTCTGGCGCGCGTGCTGCCACGCGAGGCGCGCTTTACCCGCACCTTCTGGATGAGCATGCCGCCCGAGTCGCGGCACCTGGCGCGCACCCAGGCGGTGTGGGCCTTCCTGAAGGACGTGGGCCAGCAGGAAGCGGCACGCTTGCGCCCGGCGTGAAAGCGTCAACACAATTCAACGGGTGACACTCTTTTTTTGATAGCTGCAGGCCCATGTCCCATATGGGCACGGGCCGCTTTTCATTGGAAAATGCCACCATGGACCCCATTGCTTCCGACACCGCGGAACTGGAGCGCTTCGTGCAGGCGCAGGCGCACGACTATGCCCAGGCCCTGGCCGAGCTGCGCGCCGGCGCCAAGCGCAGCCACTGGATCTGGTATGTGCTGCCGCAGCTGCGCGCCCTGGGTCGCAGCCACAACGCGCAGTTCTATGGCCTGGCCGACGCCGCCGAGGCGCGCGCCTATGCCGCACACCCGCTGCTGGGCGCGCGCCTGGTGGAGTGCGTGCGGGCGCTGCTGTCGCACCCCGAGCGCACGGCGGTGCAGATGCTGGGCGAGGTGGATGCGCTCAAACTGCGCTCGTGCCTGACGCTGTTCGCCCAGGTGGCGCCGCAGCAGCCCGAGTTTGCGCAGGCACTGCAGGTGTTCTACGCAGGCCAGCCGGATGCACTGACGCTGCAGTTGCTGCAGGACGACAGGCAGACGTCACCGCGCAGCTGACTGTGTCCGGCTGGCAGCCCGACCATACGTACGTAGCCAGTTCAGGGTTTTTCCCCAGGAATTTCGACCAGCGGCTGCGGCACGATTGCTGCACTGCAGCATCCAAGTTGTTCCACCGTCCTTACGTGCCTGCACCCATGTCTGTCTCGTCCGCATCCCGTCGCCAATGGCTGTACCGCTGGGCCGGCCTGGCCGCGCTGTCCGGGCTGCCAGCCTCGGCCACCGCCCAGCTGTCCGAGCCCGACGAGCTGCTGCGCATCGCCGTGGGCGCGCGCGGCACGCTCTACCACCTGCCGCTGCTGGCGGCGCAGGAGCTGGGTTTCTTCGCCGACGAAGGCCTAAAGGTGCAGATCGACGACCACCCGTCCGGCGCCGCGGCCGTGCAGGCACTGGCCACGGGCAGGGCCGACGTGTGCTGCGGCGGCTACGAGCATGTCATGCGCGGCCAGCTGCACGGGCAGGACTGGCGCAGCCTGGTACTGCTGGCGCGCGCGCCGCAGATCGCGCTGCTGACCAGCGCCAAGCTGCAGCGCAACGAGGACCTGGCCCGGCTGCGCCCGTTGCGCGTGGGGGTGACGGCGCCGGGCTCGTCCACGCACTACCTGGCCAGCCTGTGGCTGCAGCAGGCCGGGCTGGACGAACACCCGGTGCAATTCGTCGCCGTGGGCAGCGGCGCGGCGGCGGTCGAGGCGCTGCGCCATGGCCGCGTGCACGCCCTGTGCCATGCGGACCCGGTGCTGACGCTGCTGGAACAGCGCACCAGCGTGCGCGTGCTGGCCGACACACGCTCGCTCAAGGGCTCGGCGCAGATGTATGGCGGCACCATGCCGGGCGGCTGCCTGTTCGCGCCGCAGTATTTCGTGCAGCGCCGCCCGCGCCAGACCCAGGCGCTGGCCAACGCCATGGTGCGCGCGCTGCGCTGGCTGCAGACCGCCAGCGTCACCGACTTGGCGCGGCTGGTGCCCAAGCCTTATCTACTGGGCGACCGCGGCGCCTACCTGGCCGCGTTCGAGAAGGTGCGCGAAACCCTGTCGCCTGACGGCACCATGCCGGCCGACGGGCCCGCGACCGCGCTGCGCGCGGTACAGCGCATGCAGCCCATGGCGCTGGCGCAGACGCGCGTGCTGCTGGAAAAGACCTACAGCGATACCTGGGCACGCAAGGCGCGCGAGAAAATCGAGCGGGTGTAGACACGCCCCAGGGCGCCTAACGGGCGCCGAGCCGTGTCGCGCGCATGTCCCCACACAAAGGAGTTGCACCATGAATTTGAGCATTGGCCCGCTGGTGGCGCTGATCGCCGGCATTTTGATCCTGGTTATGCCGCGCCTGCTGAACTACATCGTGGCGCTGTACCTGATCGTGATCGGCGTGCTGGGACTGGTGGGCGCGCACAACCTGAGCCTGTGAGCGCGCCCGCCGGCGCGGGGCTCAGCGGCCGGACTTGGCGACCTTGGCCGCCGGGCGCGCGGGCGCCGACTTGGCGGCCGTGCGGGCCGGTGCTGGGCGCGCGGCGCGCGTCGGCGCCTTGGCCGAACTGGCCGCTGCCTTGACCGGGTGCTTGGCGATCACCGGCTGGCGCGGACTGGTGCGTGCCGGCGACGAGGCCGCCAGGCGCACCGGCAGGTACATTACCACTGCCTCGCCGCCCTTGAAGCGGCTGCCGGTCTTCACGTCGTTCCAGTCGGCCACGTCGGCAGCCGTGACCTTGTAGCGGTGGGCGATCGACGCCACGGTCTCGCCGCGCTTGGCAGCGCGCACCGTGGTGCGGCGCGTGACAATCTCGGGGGTGAAGGCGATCTGGCCGTTGTCGGCCAGCTGGCTGGGCACATCCTGGCGCGTGGTGGCCGCGCGCGGCACCATCAGCGCCGAACCGGCCTTGATCAGCATGCGCGGCGGGATGCCGTTGAGCTGGCGCAGGTCGGCCTCGCTCATGCCGGCCTGCTGCGCGGCGGCGGCGACGCTCATGTTGGTCGGCACGGTCCAGACCGTCCAGCTGGCGTACTGGCCCTCGGTATAGGCCTGCAGGTTGCGCCGGAAGACCTGCGCGTTATCCCAGGGCAGCAGGATCTGCGGCATGCCGGCGGCCAGGATGACCGGCTTGTGCAGTGACGGGTTGAGCGCGCGGAAGTCCTGCTCGCGGATGCCGGCCAGGCTGGCGACCAGCTCCACGTCGATATCGCGCGTGATCTCCACGGTCTGGAAGTAGGGGTGGTTCTCGATCAGCGGCAGCTCGGCGCCGAAGCGGTCGGGCGCGGCGACGATGTTCTTCACCGCCTGCAGCTTGGGCACGTACAGGCGCGTCTCGGCCGGCATGCTCAGCTCGGGGTAGGTGGTGCCCAGGCCCAGCTTTTCGTTCTTGGCGATGGCGCGCGCCACGCTGCCTTCGCCCCAGTTGTAGGCCGCCAGCGCCAGGTGCCAGTCGCCGAACATGCCGTAGAGTTTTTGCAGGTAGTCCAGCGCCGCGCGGGTGGAGGCCAGCACGTCGCGCCGGTCGTCGCGGAAGGCGTTCTGCTTCAAGTCGAAGTAGGTGCCGGTGGCGGGCATGAACTGCCACATGCCGGCGGCCTTGGCGCTGGAGACGGCCTGCGGGTTGAAGGCGCTCTCGATGTACGGCAGCAGTGCCAGCTCGGTCGGCATGTTGCGCCGCTCCAGTTCCTCGACGATGTGGAACAGGTACTTGCGCGAGCGCTCGGTCATGCGCTGCAGGTAGTCAGGGCGCGTGGAATACCACTGCTCACGGTCGGCGACCAGCTCGCCGTCCAGGTCGGGCATGGCAAAGCCACGGCGGATGCGGTCCCACAGGTCGGCCGGCGCGTCGATGCCGGCCACCGCGTTGCCGCGCGCGGCGCCGGCGGTGATCGGGCGCAGCGGGCCGGACGGGTACAGCGGGGTGTGAATGGCCGCCGGGATGTCCTGACTGTCGGAGGATGCAGTGGAGACGGCGGTGGTGGAGCAGCCGGCCAGCCACAGCAGACTGGTCAGCACGAGCAGGTGCAAAAGGCGCATCAGAATTGGTTCTTCCACTCGCGCAGAGCGGCCAGCACCGAGACAGGGGACGACACATCGACGCCGGCATCGAAGCCGCGCGCCGCGTCGGCCACGGCGGGCAGCCGGGTACGCAGAAAAGGGTTGACCTGCCGCTCCAGCGCCAGCTGCGCGGGCAGGGTGGGCTCGCCGCGCTGGCGCAGCAGCTGGCAGTCGTGCTGGTACTGGAGCAGCCGCGCGTTGGAAGGTTCCACGGCGCGGGCGAATTTCAGATTGGACAGGGTGTACTCGTGTGCGCAGCACACGCGGGTATCGTCCGGCAGCGTGGCCAGCTGGTCCAGGGACGCCAGCATCTGCGCCGGCGTGCCCTCGAACAGCCGGCCGCAGCCGCCGGAAAACAGCGTGTCGCCACAGAACAGCAGCGGCCCGCCGGGCGCATCGGCACAGAAGTACGCGATGTGGCCGGCCGTATGGCCGGGAACGTCCAGCACCTGGAAGGTCAGTCCCAGGACAGTGACGGCATCGCCCTGCGCCAGCGGCGTGGCCGGCTGGGGGATGCGTTCGCGCGCCGGGCCGTATACGGTGGCGCGCGTGGCGCGGCGCAAAGTCTCGACGCCGCCCACGTGATCGCCGTGGTGGTGCGTGACTAGAATCGCCCCCAGCGTGGCACCCGAGTGGCGCAGCGCCTCCAGCACCGGCTCGGCGTCGCCCGGGTCCACCACGACGGCGCTCTGGGCGCCTTGCAGCATCCAGATGTAGTTGTCGGCGAAGGCGGGCAGCGGCAGCAACTTCATGAGCGGCGAAATTATAGGTTTGCATCACTGGTTCGACACTTCCCCCGGCCGCCATCTGCTGGCGTGGGAGCAATCGAGCTATGACGAACTGGTGGCCGACGTCTTCGGCTTCCATGCACTGCAGCTCGGGCTGCCGGCGGTGGATGCGCTGCGCGCCAACCGCATGCCGCACCGCTGGCTGGCGCTGGGCCCGGCCGAGACCGAGGCCCCCGGCAACAGCGCCGCGGCGCTGCTGGCCGAGCCGGTGATGCTGCCCTTTCCTGAAGCCAGCTTGGACCTGGTGCTGATGCCGCACACGCTGGAGGTGAGCGTGGACCCGCACGCTGCGCTGCGTGAGGTGCAGCGCGTGCTGGTGCCCGAGGGCAGGGTGGTCATCAGCGGTCTGAACCCCTGGAGCCTGTGGGGCTTTCGGCAGAAACGCGCGCGGCTGTACCAGCGCCTGGGCGCGGGCGGGCGCCTGTACCTGCCCGAGGGCGGCGAGTTCATCGCCCCCGGCCGGCTGCGCGACTGGCTGCAGCTGCTGGATTTCGAGCTGGAGTCGCTCAGTTTTGGCTGCTTTCGCCCGGCGGTGAACAGCGAGCCGTGGCTGCAGCGCTTTGGCTGGATGGACAGTCTGGGCGCGCGCTGGTGGCCGGCGCTGGGTGCAGGCTACGTGGCGGTGGCCGTCAAGCGCGTGCACGGCATGCGGCTGATGGAGCCGGGCTGGCGCGGCGTGCCGGTGCCGGCCGCCGCGCAGGCACAGGTGGCGCAGCGCGTGCGCCCGAATGAATGAATGAATGAACAACGAAATGCACGGGAGCGATGCGTGACCGAGGTGGTGATCTATACGGACGGAGCCTGCAAGGGCAATCCCGGGCCGGGAGGCTGGGGCGTGGTGCTGAGCGCCGGCACGCTGGAAAAGGAACTGTGCGGCGGTGAGCTGAACACCACCAACAACCGCATGGAGCTGATGGCCGTCATCCAGGCGCTGTCGGCCCTGAAGCGCCCGTGCAGCGTGCAGCTGTACCTGGACAGCCAGTACGTGCGCCAGGGCATCATGACCTGGATCCACGGCTGGAAGAAAAAGGGCTGGCGCACCGCTGCCGGCCATCCGGTCAAGAACGCCGAGCTGTGGCGCCAGCTCGACACCCTGGCGCACGACGCCGGCCACCGGATCGAGTGGCACTGGGTGCGCGGCCACGCGGGCGACCCCGGCAACGAGCGCGCCGACGCGCTGGCCAATCGGGGCGTGGAACAGGCGCTGGCAGCGGCCTGAACGGCCGCACGGCGCCGCGCCGTGTCAGGCTGCGTTGGCCTGGGCCAGCGCGTCGTCCAGCTCCTGCGCAGTCTGCGGGCGCACCACGCGCGCCACTTCCTGGCCGTCCTTCAGGAACACCAGCGTCGGCCACAGCTTGACGCGGTAGCTGCGTCCCAGGGGGCGGCCCGGGCCATCCTCGACCTTGATGTGCTCGACCTGTGGCAAGTCTTGCAACGCCTGCTCGATCAGTTGCTGCGCACCGCGGCAATATCCGCACCAGGGCGCGCCAAACTCAAGTACTGCAGCGCCGCGCAGCTGGTCTACGGCTTCACGCGTGGGTGGCGTTTCGGAGTGAATGGCGGTGTAGGACATGGGATGCTCCGGAAGGTTGGTGCGAGGCCTCAAGCATAGGTCGTGTACGACGCCGCGCTGCGGCGGGCATGTTCTCTCACGTGCCATGTCCGCCCCCCCTTTTTCCTGTATCGCTTACTTAGCGACAGCTGATGCCGCCGAACCGGGGCCAGATGACGGCACAACGCCGACGCCTTTCTTGTAACACGGTCGTGCCCTGCCGCACTATCCGGAGTGCACGCCCCATCCGCAGCCCGCAGGGGGACCCGGCCAGGGACGTGGCCATCGCAAGCTAGCGCGTGGAGGATTGTTTCTTTTCTATGACTTCCCCGGCTGAATAGACATACAAGGGCAGGAACCTCTCCCTTGCTTATTCTTGCCTTTGTTACATTTTGTATAGCGGGCGAAAAGTAGGCGCTGCCCATGGCAGGAAGCGGAAGAAGAGCAAAGTTGGCTAATCAGATATTCCAGAAATGATTATTGACACTTTGTCATTCGATTTTGACAATGGATTTCGTTTGAGAATAAATATTAACTATAGATAGTATTTGGCACGCTATTCGCGAACCACGAGGGTGCTTCAGCGATACATGGATGTGGAGGTATGCCACCGCATCTGCGGAGTAGCCAACCACCAGCTAGTGCATGGCGCGCACGACGCTCCATGCGACGAGAGCTTCTGGCTCGCACGCGGCAGCAAAGATATTGACGGGCTCACTTGGAGTGTTGTGATGCTTTTGCCTTCGTGGCCTGACGCTGTTCACTTGCCTGTACCAATTCTGATGGTCTCTGGAACGCGCCCTGAGATCATCAAGCTGGCGCCGCTCTACCATCAGCTATCGCGCTGCGGCTGGGCGCGCGTCGCGTGGCTGCACACCGGCCAGCACAGCCAGATGGCCGACCAGATCCTGACGTGTTTCGACATCGACCCAGATATCTCCCTGGTCCGCGCAGGCGACTCGTTGCTCGAGTTCGGCATGGGCTGCCGTGTCCAGCTGGATGCGCTGCTGGACCGCTCTCCCTGGGCGTGTGTAATCGTACAAGGCGACACCGAGAGTGCCTTCCAGGGAGCACTCGCCGCGTTCTACAGGCAGATTCCGGTAGCCCACATAGAAGCAGGGTTGCGCACCCACAATCTGCTTCGGCCTTTCCCGGAGGAGGGTCTGCGCCAGATGATCGGACGAATCGCGAAGTTCCACTTTTCGCCCACGTCCCGGTCGCGGCAGGCGCTGCTGGCGGAAAACGTGGCACCGCATAGCATCTGGACAACCGGCAATACGGTAGTGGATGCGCAGGAATGGATTTGCAAGCGCCGGGACATCCAACGCCGTGCAACCGGGCGCGGCCACATGCTGGTCACCATGCACCGGCGTGAAAACTGGGGTGACGATATCGACCACGTGTGCGCGGCCATCGCCGACATCGCGGCTCGGCTGCCTGATCTGCCAGTGCTGTTTCCGGTGCATCTCAACCCAGTGGTGCACGGGCCGGTGCATCGGCATCTCGGCGGGCTGCCCAACGTCCGGCTCACCCAGCCCCTCGACTACTTGGCCATGCAGCAGGCTTTGGCCGACGCGTGGCTGGTGCTGACCGATTCGGGCGGCCTGCAGGAAGAGGCTCCCACTTTCGGCGTGCCGGTGCTGGTGCTGCGTGAAGAAACCGAGCGGCCCGAGGTGCTCGAGGCAGGCTGCGCGATGCTGGTGGGCGCACACCGCCAGGCCATCATGGACCAGGTTTTGCACCTGCATGCCGACGCGCAGGCCTATCGCGGCATGCAGGCAAGCGTCAACCCGTTTGGGGATGGCAAGGCGTCGCAGCGGATAGCGGCGCACCTTGAGTCCGCGCTGCGCCCCTCAAGACAAGAAGCAAGTTGCCTGTCTGGGGGCTCCATTTGTGCAGAGGAGCTGGCATGAGAGCGACCGGAAAAACTACGCGGCCACTGTACCTTGAGGAGCGCAGCCTTGCCAGGACGCGGGCGGTGCTGGCCCTGGCGGTGATGCTGGCACCGGTGTTGGCCTGCGCGCAGCCGGCCGGCAGCGCACTGGGAGCATCGGGCAATGCATTCGTGATGGTGTGCAGGGCACTGCTGGCCTTCGTGGTGGGTCTATTGCTGCTGTATTCGCTGCGGCATTACTGGTTCGCCTTGACCCGCATGTTCCGGCCACAGGTGCCGCTGCATGCTTCTATCGAAACTGCGAACTGGCCCCGCGTGGTGGTTTTGATCGCTGCGCACAACGAGGAAGCCGTGATTGGTGACTGCATTGATGCGCTTTTGCATTGCGACTACCCGAGCGACCGGCTGGTGTTGATGCCCGTGAACGACCGGTCGACCGACGGCACGCGGGCGGTCATTGAACACTATGCCGCGCGATACCCGGGCCGGCTGCATCCTTATCATCGGTCCGCAGGTGCACCAGGGAAGGCGGCCGCGCTCAAGGACGCGACCGACATCGTGACGGGTAACGGGTTCAGGCAGCTGCGCGACTCCGAGGACGAGCGCGAGGCCCACCAGGAGCTGCTGCAGGCGGAAGAGGCGGAAATCGCACGCGTGCGCGCCCTCAAAGCCGCAACCGAATACGTGCAGGCGCAGGACGTGGCGGACCTGATCATCGTCTTTGATGCCGACTATCTGCCCAATCGGCAGTTGATCAAGCAATTGGCAGCGCCGTTTTTCGACCCTGAGGTGGGGGCCGTCATGGGCCGGGTGGTGCCGCAGAATGTGGGCGTCAATCTGCTCACACGCATTCTCGATCTGGAGCGTTCGGCCGGCTATCAGGTCGACCAGCAGGCGCGCTATTGCCTGGGGTCGGTGCCGCAGTACGGGGGCACCGTGGGCGGCGTGCGTCTCAGCGCTCTGGCCGACGCCGGCGGCTGGACAATCGACACCCTGGCCGAGGATACCGACCTGACCTACCGATTACTGCTCAAAGGCTGGCACACCGCCTACCTTAACCATGCGGAGTGCTATGAGGAGGTGCCGCAATCCTGGGAAGTGCGCTTTCGCCAGATCAGCCGCTGGGCCAAGGGCCACAACGCGGCCATGATGACGTATTTCGGGCGCGTGCTGCGCAGCGGCGACCTGTCACGGCTGCAGCGGCTTGATGGTCTCGCTTTGCTCGGGGTGTTCTTCATGTCGCCTCTGCTGCTGCTGGGCTGGCTGCTTTCAGCGGTGCTGGCCCTTACCGGAGTCGATTTCGCGCAGGGCCTGCAATCGTGGGAGTTGTGGTTCCTGATCTTCGTCACCACCTTGGCGCTGGCGGGAAACTTCGCCGCTTTCGTGCAGGTCGCAGTCGCCTCGCACCTAGACGGGTACCGCGAGCGCATACGGCTGTTGCCTCTAATGTTCTGCGGTTTTCTCGTCAGCATGATGGCAATTACCAAGGCCAGCGTTGACGGGCTGTTTCTTGATCGTTTGCTGCGCCGCAAGCTCCAATGGGACAAAACTGCACGCTTTCGCCATCCTGACTCCGGACGCGGGGAGGCCGCACCATGACCGAAATGAACCCCATCGGCTGGGGCCTGGTCTGGACCTCGGTCGCGATAGCCCTGTTCCTGCTGCCCCTGCTGCCTGCTTTCACCGAACTCAGGCAGCGGCGGGACATCGGGCCCATTCCCATCGACGATGCAGACAGCGGCGAGACGGCCTACCGCCTTCAGGTGCTGGCACCGCAACTGCCTGATCTCGCGTCCGTGGAGCAGGCGGGTTCCTGGCTCAAGGGAGAAGCCTACGTGGTGCCCATAGCAGTCCACATTCCGTCGGTGCGCACTTCCCGGGCCGTACGCATGGAGCAAGACGCTACCGCTGACATTTTGATCTCGGGAATGAGACTGGAAATGGAGCGGGGGGCGCAGGTACGCCACCTGGTGCACGCCGAGTCCATCGTGAGCCATGGTCCGGTCGTGCTCAACGGCCGCACCAGCGCCGAATCGCTGGTGGTGCTGGCTGCAGGCTCCCAGGCGTTTCGGATGGCGGCTCCATGCATCGTCACGGCACCACTGCTGGTGCCTCCGGAAGACGTCGAGGCCGAAGGTGCTCCCACGCCCTTGGCGCTGATGCCTGAACGGCACGCCGGGGATTTGCTGATCGAAGCCGGCGAGGTGCGCTTTGCCGACCTGGTGGTGGGCGGTAATCTCCTGCTGGGCGAAGGCGCACGCGTTGTCGGCCACGTCAAGGCGCACGGGAACATCGATCTGGCAGAGGGCGCCTCCGCGCAGGGCGCCTTGTTTGCCGAGGGTCAAATTCGCTGCCGGGGTTTCAATCGCATTCAGGGGCCGATTTCAGCGGGCTGGCGCGTCGAACTGGGGCGCGGCACTCACGCGGGCTCGCCTTCGATACCCTGCAGCGTCTCCGGTTGGGATGTCGTGCTCGGTCCCTCGGTTGCTGTGTTCGGCGCGATCGCGTCGGTCGGCGGCTGCCATGTGTCGGAGGAGGCCTCGTGAAGCCGCTCGCGCTGCCCGCGCTGGTCGCCAGTCTGTTTTTGGCGTGCGGCCCTGCGATGTCTGCATCTGTACCCGAGCCCGCGCCCTGGCGGGCCTTCCAGGGCGCCGACGGGAGTTTCACCGTTCTGGTGGGGGGCACAGTAGCGGACCCATACTTCGCCAACAAGGCGCTGATCATCGCGATGGACTCGGGCCTTGACGTGCGGGTCGAGCTGAAAGCGTGGCTGGCCTGGCTGCTGCCGCGCCAGCGCAAGGACGGCGGCTTCGACCGCTTTTGCACACGTGAGGACTCGACATGGGTGGCCTGCATGGCGGCGGACGCCGACGACTCGACTGCGGCCACCACCATCCACCTCATCCGCCTGGCAAGGGCGCGCGGGTGGATAGGTATGCTCGAACGCGTCGACACCAGCACCGCGGAGCGCCGCGCGGCTGCACTGCTTGTGTCTTTGCGCGACCCGGGCAACGGCCTGTACCAGGTGTTTCCGGGCCAGTCCGCGTACTACCTTATGGACAACATCGAGGTATACGAGGCGCTGAAAATCTCCCGTCAGACCACGGCTGCGGCGAACCTGGCCACTGCCATCGGACAGCGCTTTCGCCACAACGGCCAGTGGCTGCCCGCGCTGCCTGCGCTAGAGCGCGAGAGCTTTTATCCGCATGCGCTGGCGCCGACGTATCTCTGGGGCAGCGGCATGTTGCCCAAAGCGCAGGCAGCGGCTGACATGGCTGGCTGGCTAGCCCAATACAGCGCCACGTGGCTGAACCGCCAGAACGACCACTACGCATGGGGCATCGTGGCTTGGAACATCCACGGCCTGGCACCCGCCGAAGCTGCCTGCTGGCGGCTGTCGGTCCGTTCGTCGTCTGGCAACGTGGGCTGGACAGTCCTGGACGCCATGGCCGATGCGGCGTTGGCGCATCGATCCATCGGCGTTGCCTGCACGCGTCAGTTGGGCGCTTCGCTCACCCCACTCCCGGGTGTCATATGAACCTGCCGACAGGAGACGCAACGTGATGAGCTTTGGTTCGATCCCGGCACTCGCGCCGCCCTTACAGCGCGCTGCCTTGATTATTGCGGCCGGCTGCTGCCTGGCGGAGGGCGCGCTCGCACAGGCCGCAGGCGGCGACGCCGTCTCCATGCCTTTGGCCTCCACAATGGAAGACGTGGTCTCTCCAAAGCCGACCACCGGCAGTGTCGAGGTGGGCGTGGCGGGAGCGCATCTGAGCGACGGGCTGCAGCACTGGACCGAGGGCTACGCGCTCGGGCACTTCAGTCCGGCTTCGGGCACCGTGCTGCACTGGAGCGTGGCCAGCCAGCGGCATTTCGGCGAGACCGGCACCGTCGGCGCTCTGTCGGTGGTCTATGACTTCTCGCCAGACTGGTACGGCCTGGTGGGTATCTCGGGCGCCACCGCAAGCTTTCAAAACCGCTACCGACTGGATGCGGGTGCGTTCCGCAAATGGGGCGAGGAGCGCCGTTGGGTGACAGGCCTTGCGTTCATGCATGCCGCCAGCGGCGACCACATCCACCACGACAACGCCCTGCGCGCCACGTTGCTGTATTACGCGCCTGCCGGCTGGACGGGGGAGGCTGGCGTGTCGGTCAACCGCTCCAGTCCCGGCTCCGTCACGAGCACGCGCGCGTTCATCGCGGGCACCGTGGGACAGGTGGGCCAGCGCACCGTGGCGCTGCGCCTCGAGCACGGCCAAGAGGGCTACCTGCCGGTGGCCGCAGGCCTGGACTTGCCGGCGGATGTGCGCTTTCGCTCCACCGAGGCCACGCTGCAGTGGCGCCAATGGGTCACCCGGCGCTGGGGCTATGTCCTGGGAACGCAGCTCTACCGCAATCCCTATTACCACCGCGCAGGCTTGCAAATCGGCATTTTTATGGACTTCTGACGACCATGACGATACGCCCACGCCGCATCGAAACGACCCGCCAGCAGCGCGGTTTGCGTTCTTACTCCTGGAGCACCGGGCAGACCCTTGAAGTGCTGGCGCTGCTGCTCGTGTGCTGGCTGTGTCTCGCATTGGGGTTTCGCCACGTGCAGGCGCTGTGGCATGACCTCTTGGCATGGGCATGGCCGCGCTTGGGCATCGGACCCGGGTCGGCAATCACGCTCGAGCCCTTCTATTTTCTCGGTCGCCGGTGGGATGCCGTAACCATGCAGGTGACGGCCAATGCCCCAACGGTGGTGCAGGCGTGGGTGACGCTGGTGGTGCTGGCGCTTTTGTTCGTTGTCTCCCTGCTAGTACCTAGACGCCATCTGCCTTTCATCTATTTCTGGCGTGTCACGACGTTCTTGGGCATGGGGAGCTCCCTGGCTTTTCTCTGGTTTCCAACCCTGTTCCAGGTCCAGGTGTCGGATTACTTCAACAGCCTGATGCAGATCAACGGCATCTTGCTCTGGATCATGCCAGTGCTGCACGCGGCGTTGCTGTACATATTTCCGCTCGGAATGCTGCAAAAGCTTCTGGCCACCTTGGTTGCCGTAGCTTTTGTAGTAGTCAGCGCACCGTTCCACGTCGGCACCCTGGTGTGGATCGTGCATGAGACGAACACCTTGGTGCTGCTGCCCATCTACCTGCTCGCGACCTTTCTGCCTCCCGTGCTCGCGCAGCTCGGCATCTATTCCTACTTTGTCAGCAAAGCGTCCGTCTCCGAGCGCCGTAGTGTCGCGCGAGCCGCGCGAGCGGCGGCGCGTACTGTCGCCAAAGCCTGACCGGCCTGCGCTGAACCAGCAAGGTCGCGCCCGTTCACCCACCACCAAGGGAATTCACCATGACAGCCCAAGCGAGAACTACCCACGCTGCCGCCGGGCTCTGGCGACGGGCCGCGGCGCCGGCCGTGCTGTGGGCGATGGTCACGGCTCTTGCGGCATGCGGCGGGGGCGGAGGCGAGGACGAAGCCGCCCCGGTTTCAGCCCATGCCTCTGTTGGCACCTCACCCGTGGCACCCCTGGTAGGAGCGGCAGTAGAAGTTCCCTCCTCGCCGCCGCCTGGCGAAAGAGTGCCGGTCGCCACGCGCCGACTGGCTGCGGCGTCGTTGGATGCGCCGCCCGCTGCGCCTGCCGCCGTACCCGCGGTGGCTGCCGATCCCGGGCAGCTCATGCTGCTCATCCCGGATGCTCTCTCGCCATCCGATCCGGGTGTAACCGCCTGGCTGGATGCCACCTCGGAAGTCGGAGCGCGCACCGCGGTCGTCACGGACTCGCAGTTCCTGTCCATGGGCACCGCGGGCGCCCTGGGCTATGCCGGCTTGGTGCTGCCCGACTCGATCCACGCCATCGGCACCGACGAACTTGTGGCTGCCGTGCGGGCCTACACCCAGGCGGGGGGCAAGACGTTCCTGACGTTCGACTTCGCCGCCCTGACGTTAAATGGCGACGGCGTGCCGGTGTTCCCAATTCCGAAGTCGCGCCTGAGCGACTTGGCAGGGGTCGACTACATCCTCTACGACAAGTACCTGGACAAGACCACGGGCCTGGGGCCGGTGACGGCCATGCGCAGCACGCTGCGCGAGTTGCTAGTGCCGCCGGGCAAGTCGGCAGCCTACC
This sequence comes from Oryzisolibacter propanilivorax, assembly GCF_900103645.1. Classification (GTDB taxonomy): domain Bacteria; phylum Pseudomonadota; class Gammaproteobacteria; order Burkholderiales; family Burkholderiaceae_C; genus Melaminivora; species Melaminivora propanilivorax. Next base: position 582,944 of record NZ_FNHP01000001.1, on the reverse strand, counting down.
CACCCGATGCCCAGGCAGCACGCTCGTCGGCTGGAGTTTCGGAAGCGACGCCCTCCCTCCAGGGCAAGGCGCGTGCGGCGGCCAGCGATCGAGGCATACCGCTTCTCGACGCGGCGGGCGTCGCCGAGCACGAGTCGCTGTACCTGGCGCCCAGCGTGTCCGACCCGGGGGGCGCGCGGGGATTCGATCCCCAGCAGTTCCAGATGCTGCCGTCCTACTCACAACGCGAACGCGCAGGCGCCAGTGCAAAGCCCGCGCGCACGGTCAAGATCCGCTACGGCAGGGCGTTCAAGGGGGCAGCTCCGACGCGTTCCACGCGGGTTGCGCTGACCTCGTCCACGAGCCGCCCGCTGGTAGCCGCGGATGACGAGATAGACAAGGGCGCCGACGCTCAGGATGCGCTGTGGCCCAAGGCGGCCACCGACACAGGCCCCGACGAGCGCCATGCATACAGTGGTTACCTGCTGGGCTATCTGATCTATCCTACTTACCAGACGGAAGGTGACTACCTTGGCACCACGCTGGCGACGTCGCCTGACTTCGGTCTGGTGGCAGGCGTCAACCACTACGGCGCAGGCCAGGTGATGTTCGTCAACCTGCCACTGACCTACCTGAAGGGCCGCACAGACGCGCTGCCGATGCACGGGTTCCTGGGCTACTTCGTGAAGAACGTGCTGGACGGCATCCGCCTGTCGGCCATGCCCAAGGCTGTTCCTGGCATCACCTTCAACTGGCACCTCGACTCCAAGGCCGCGCAGGCGCCGATGCTGGCGCTGGAAAAAGCGGGCATCTTCAAGAACGCCGGCACTTCGATGCACATGACAGCTGGCCCTGACACGATCACCATCGGCGACGGCGCCGGATTTGACCTGGACCATAACCCCACCGCACGGGCGTTCCTGCAGCGCATGGTCGCGCTCGGGCATTCGGTGGGTTCTCACGGGGGCTGGATCCACGACTATTACGGCAACAACGCCAACGAAACCAACGAAACGCAGTTCCTGCCGTACCTGGTGGAGAACCGCCGTGCGGTGGCCAATGCCATCGGCCGCCCCAGCCGCGACTACTCCGCGCCCCAAGGCAACAATCCCACGTGGGCCATGACGTGGCTGGAGAGCCAGGGCGTTGTCGGCGCGTATTTCGGTGGGCACACGGGTCTGGGCGTCACGCGCCAGTACCGCGACGGGGCCCTGCTGAACCCCCGTCTATGGGTTTCTCCCGTGACGCCCTTTGGCAACTACGCGACGTTCGAGGAGTTCCAGGACTTCAACGTTCCGAAAACAGACGTGCTGGGTTGGTACCAGGCGCTGATCGACTTCGACATCGCACAGAACACCGCGCGGATGGTCTATGCCCATCCGCCGGGGGCGGCCGACTGGATGGACGTCATGAAGGGGCTGATTGCCTATGCCAACAGCAAGGGGAAGGCGAAATTCAAATGGTATTCGATCGAACGCCTGGCGGACTTCATGGACAAGCGCAACCAGGTTGTCTGGAGTGAGGCTCGCCTGGACGCGCAGACCAGCCGTATCACGGCCGCACACCCGACCAGCCTGGATGAAATGGTGTGGATATTGCCGAAGGACCGCTACCTCAAGCCCACCAACGTGTCAGGCGCCGCAGTGGCGAATGGAGGAGCGTACTGGCTGGTCAAGGCCAAGGCCGTCGGCGCGATGAACTTCAAGGTCAAGATCAATCCTGCCTACAGCGGTAGCTGAAGCGGCAGAGCGGGACCGTCCGACCGCCCGCGCCAATCCGGCACTAGAGCGATCGGGCCAGCTGCCCAGACTCAGGGGGCCCTGGCAGCTCCATCCTGCCGGTGCAGCTCTTGCAGCTGCTCCAGCGTGTTGGCATTGGCAAAGGCCTGGGGATCGTCTCCCGGGCGGTCGAACGCCGCGATGGCGCAGCCATGCTGCCCGCTCCACTGCTGCACACGGCGCCCGCCCGCGCGCAGGAAAACCTCCAGATCTTCATGCAGCGCTACCGACACCAGGCAGAACACGGCGTGGGTGCGCAGCCGGAGCGGCCCATCGCGTTCGGGCTGTGGCGCCGCAGCCATGGCGACGGGAGCCCTGGCCTGCTGCGCGGCCTGCGCAAGGCGTGCGGCCAGGTCCTGAGGAAACAACGGCGTATCGCACGGCACAGTGAGCATCCACGGGGTCGAGCAGTGCGCCAGCCCGGCGGCGATGCCGGCCAGCGGTCCAGCGAAACTGCCGTCGGTGTCGGGCCACACGGGCATGCCCCAAGCGGCGTATTCAGGGAGATGGCGATTGGCGCTCAGCATGACGCTGGCCACCTGGGGCCGCACGCGCCGCGCGGCATGCAACGCTAGCGGCACGCCGCGAAACAGCTGCAGTCCCTTGTCCACGCCTCCCATGCGGCTGCCGCGCCCGCCGGCTAGGACCAAGGCGGTGATGTCATGGGCGGCAATAGGCGCAAAGCTAGGCACGAAAGTCGTCAGCCGCCGATGTAGCTCATCTCAATGCGGCGCTTGCCGGTCTGCGCCGTATCTGCCGGCAGGCTGGCGCGCAACTCGGAGTAGCGGTCCTCGCGCTGCCCCCAGATGCCAGTAATGGCCGCCTCCACCTCGGCGTCGCTGGCGCCGCCGCGCAGCAGGCCGCGCAGGTCCCAGCCCTGGGAGGCGAACAGGCACAGGTACAGCCGCCCCTCCATGGACAGGCGGGCGCGGTTGCAATCGCCGCAGAACGCCTGGGTGACGCTGCTGATGACGCCGATCTCGCCCAGCGAGGGGTCGTGCCGGCCGTCCGCGCCAGCCCAGCCCCAGCGCTTGGCGGTCTCGCCCGGCGCGGTGGCGGCCAGCGGCACCAGCGGCAGCTCGGCCGTCAGACGCTCGATGACCTGCGCCGAGGGCAGCACCTCGTCCATGCGCCAGCCGTTGGTGGCGCCCACGTCCATGTATTCGATGAAACGCAGCGTGATGCCGGTGCCGCGGAAGTGCCGCGCCATGGGCAGGATCTCGTGGTCGTTGGTGCCGCGCTTGACGACCATGTTGACCTTGATGTGCTCCAGCCCCACGGCGTGCGCGGCCTCGATGCCGTCCAGCACCGCCCGCACCGGGAAGTCCATGTCGTTCATGCGCCGGAACACCTCGTCCTGCAAACTGTCCAGGCTGACGGTGACGCGTGACAGGCCGGCGTCCTTGAGGGCGCGCGCCTTGCGCGCCAGCAGCGAGCCGTTGGTGGTCAGCGTCAGGTCGGGCGCGCGCCCGTCCACGGTGCGCAGCAGGGCCAGCTGCTCGACCAGCCGCTCCAGGTGCTTGCGCAACAGCGGTTCGCCGCCGGTCAGGCGCAGCTTGCGCACGCCATGCGCCAGGAACAGGCGCGAGATGCGCGTGATCTCCTCGAAGCTCAGCAGGTCGCCATGCGGCAGGTACTGGTAGTGCTTGTCGAAGACTTCCTTGGGCATGCAGTAGCTGCAGCGGAAGTTGCAGCGGTCGGTCACGCTGATGCGCAGGTCGCGCAGCGGCCGGCCGCGCGCGTCCAGCAGGGTGCCGCTGGGTGCCGGAGACGGGGCTTGGGTGAAGCGGGACGGGCTGAGGACCGGCGCCCGATGGTCCACGATGGGGATGACGCGTTCGGCCATGGGCAAATTGTGCCGCAGGCGCCGTGGAGCGGCGTGGAGCAGGGCCTTTGTGCTTGACGTGCATCAATTTTTTGAGGCGTGTCGGAGCGTGAGCCGTGTGACGCTGATCAACCGCCGGTTGGGCGCTGGTCCAGACAATCGCGTGCATGCGCTATTCCCGCCCGCTTCGTATGTCGATCCGCCGCCCGGCACGTCACCGCCTGTCCGGCGCACCTTCCAGCCGGCGTGTCCTGCTACGCATGGCTGCCGGTGCATTGCTGTGGCCCACGCTGGTGCCGCTGTCGGCACAGGCGCGGCTGGCACTGGCCACGGCCATCAACATCACCGCCCGCTACCGGGCGCTGTCGCAGCGTGCCGCCAAGGTCTATGGGCTGCTGGTGCTGCAGGTGGGGCCGGCGCGCTCGCGCGACTTGCTGGAAGGAGTGCGCAAGCAGCTGCGCGATGGCCTGCGCGCGCTGGACGGCCAAGGCTGGCCACCGGCCGTGGTGCGCCTGCTGGTCGAGGTGCAGCAGGCCGCCGGTCAGCTGGACGCGCTGCTGGCCCAGGCGCCGACGCGCGACACCTGGCAGGTGGTCGGCAAGCAGGCCGACCACCTGCTGGCCAGCGCCGACCAGGCAACGCAGGCGCTGGAGCAACTCGCCCAGGCCCCGTCGGCGCGCCTAGTGAACACCGCCGGGCGCCAGCGCATGTTGTCGCAGCGGCTGGCGCGGCACTACGGCCTGGCGGCTGCGGGCCTGGGCAGCGACGCTGGGCGCCGGCAGATGCGGGACGATGCGGCGGAGTTCGAACGCGCCCTGGCACAGCTGGACGCCGCGCCCATCAGCACGCCGGCGATCCGCGCCGCGCTGGAGCTGGGCCGCGGGCAGTGGATGTTCTTCCAGGCGGCGCTCAAGCGCGCGCCGGACGCGCGCGGGCTGGACGACGTGGCCAGCACCAGCGAGCGCTTGCTGCAGGTGATGGATGAGCTGACCGGCCTGTACGAGGGGGCACTGCGCGACGTGCTCGGCTGATTTTCAAGCCAAAAGCCGCAATGGCCCTTATGAAATAACGGCCTTAAGCTATCGCTTCAATAGCATCCGGTACCCTGTCCAGGCACCTCAGCCATGGCGGATCGCCACCGTCTTCAGCGTGGTGAAGCCGTACAGCGCCTCAAAGCCCTTCTCGCGCCCGTGGCCGCTGGACTTGACGCCGCCAAACGGCAGCTCCACGCCACCGCCAGCGCCATAGTTGTTGACGAACACCTGGCCGGACGCCAGCCGCCGCGCCATGCGCAGCTGGCGCGCGCCGTCGCGCGTCCACACGCCGGCCACCAGGCCGTAGCGCGTGCCGTTGGCCAGCTGCATGGCCTGCTCCTCGCCGTCGAACGGCATGGCAGCCAGCACCGGGCCGAAGATTTCTTCCTGTGCCAGGCGGTGCTGCGGCGGCACGTCGCGCAGCAGCGTCGGAGCTTGGTAGAAGCCGGTCTCGGGCGCCTCGTCGACCACCGTGCCCTGCGCCAGCACGGGGATGCCGGCGACCTGCGCGTCCGACAAAAAATCCCACACGCGCTGCTGCTGGCTCTGGCGGATCAGCGGCCCCAGGTCCAGGTCCATCGCCGCCGGGCCGACGCGCAGCGCCTCGAAGGCCTGCGCCAGGCGCTCCAGCAGCGGCTCGTAGATCGGCTGCTCGATCAGCACGCGCGAGCCGGCGGAGCAGGTCTGGCCGGCGTTCTGCACGATGGCGTTCACCAGGGATGGCACGGCCGCATCCAGGTCGGCGTCGGCGAAGACGATCTGCGGACTCTTGCCGCCCAGCTCCAGCGTCACCGGGCAGTGGCGCTCGGCGGCGGCCTGGGCAATCAGCGTGCCCACGCGCGGGCTGCCGGTGAAGCTCAGGTGCTGCACATCGGGGTGGCGCGCCAGCGCCTCGCCCACCTCGTGGCCGTAGCCGGTGACGACGTTCAGGGCACCGGCCGGCAGGCCGGCCTCGGCCGCCAGCCGCGCCACGCGTAGCAGCGACAGGCAGGCGTCCTCGGACGGCTTGACCACGCAGACGTTGCCGGCGGCCAGCGCCGCGCCAACGCAGCGCCCGAAGATCTGCATCGGGTAGTTCCACGGCACGATGTGGCCGGTCACGCCGTGCGGCTCGCGCCAGGTCAGCACGCTGAAGCCTTCCTGGTAGGGGATGGTCTCGCCATGCAGCTTGTCGCAGGCGCCGGCGTAGAACTCGAAGTAGCGCGCCAGCGCCAGCGCGTCGGCGCGCGCTTGGCGCGTGGGCTTGCCGCAGTCGCGCTGCTCCAGCGTGGCCAGCTCGTCGGCATGCTGCGTGACCAGCATCGACAGGCGCATCAGCACCCGCCCGCGCTCGGCCGGCGCGGTGCGGCCCCAGACGCTGTCGAAACACTGGCGCGCGGCCTGCACCGCGGCGTCGATGTCCTCGGGCGTGCCGCGCTGGATCTCGTCGAAGGGCTGGCCATCCGACGGATCAATCACCGCGATGGTGCGGCCACTGGTGGAGGCCACGCCCCCGTTGGCGATGAAATGAAGCTGCATGGGCGCATTGTGCGCCGCCGGCAGCGTGCATGCCGTGCCGAGCGCGACATGGGGCCAAAACGGGCCCTGGCCTATATGATTAAAGGGCCTTCAGCTATTCATTGCATAGCAATCAGGCGCCGCCGTGGAAGCGCACCACCAGCGGCACGATCAGCAGCGCGACGATGTTGATGATCTTGATCAAGGGGTTCACCGCCGGGCCGGCCGTGTCCTTGTACGGGTCGCCCACGGTGTCGCCGGTGACGGCGGCCTTGTGCGCCTCGCTGCCCTTGCCGCCGTGGTGGCCGTCCTCGATGTACTTCTTGGCGTTGTCCCAGGCGCCGCCGCCGGTGCACATGGAAATCGCCACGAACAGCCCGGTGACGATGGTGCCCATCAGCAGCCCGCCGAGCGCCCGCGGGCCCAGCAGCAGCCCGACGACGATGGGCGCGACCACCGGCAGCAGGCTGGGCACGACCATTTCGCGGATGGCCGCGCCCGTCAGCATGCCCACCGCGCGGCCGTACTCGGGGCGCGCCGTGCCGGCCATGATGCCGGGGATCTCGGCGAACTGCCGCCGCACCTCGACCACCACGGCGCCGGCGGCGCGACCCACCGCCTCCATCGCCATGGCGCCGAACAGGTAGGGAATCAGGCCGCCGATGAATAGCCCGACGATGACCAGCGGATCGGACAGGTCGAAGCGGATCGACTGGCCCAGGCCGTCCAGCTTGTGCGTGTAGTCGGCGAACAGCACCAGCGCCGCCAGGCCGGCCGAGCCGATGGCGTAGCCCTTGGTGACCGCCTTGGTGGTGTTGCCGACGGCGTCCAGCGGGTCGGTCACGTCGCGCACGGCGGAGGGCAGCTCGGCCATCTCGGCGATGCCGCCGGCGTTGTCGGTGATCGGGCCGTAGGCGTCCAGCGCCACCACGATGCCGGCCATGGACAGCATCGACATCGCCGCCACCGCCACGCCGTACAGCCCGGCGAGCGCGTGCGAGGCGATGATCGCCAGGCACACGAACAGCACCGGCCAGGCGGTGGAGCGCATCGACACGCCCAGGCCGGCAATGACGTTGGTGCCATGCCCGGTGGTCGAGGCCTGCGCGATGTGGCGCACCGGCGCGTACTGCGTGCCGGTATAGAACTCGGTGATCCACACCAGCGCCGCCGTGAGCACCAGCCCGGTGGCACAGGCGCCGAACAGCCGCCCCTGCGCGCCGGTGCCGCCCAGCGCGTCGTCGGGCACCAGCCAGGCGGTGACGAACCAGAACGCGACCAGCGACAGCACGCCGGCCACCGCCAGACCGCGGTACAGCGCCGGCATCACGTTGGTCATGCCGGGACGGGCCCGCACGAAGAAGCAGCCGACGATGGACGCCAGGATCGATACCGCGCCCAGCGCCAGCGGATAGGCCACCGCCGCGCCCGGCGCGCCGGTCACCAGCAGCGCGCCCAGCACCATGGTGGCGATCAGCGTCACCGCATAGGTCTCGAACAGGTCGGCCGCCATGCCGGCGCAGTCGCCGACGTTGTCGCCCACGTTGTCGGCGATCACCGCCGGGTTGCGCGGGTCGTCCTCGGGGATGCCGGCCTCGACCTTGCCGACCAGGTCGGCGCCCACGTCGGCGCCCTTGGTGAAGATGCCACCGCCCAGCCGCGCGAAGATGGAGATCAAGGACGAGCCGAAGGCGAAGCCGATCAGCGGATCCAGCGTGGCCGCCAGCGTGCTGCTGGCCGGCGCGCGCGCCAGCAGCAGCCAGGCAAAGCCGGCCACGCCCAGCAGGCCCAGGCCCACTACCAGCATGCCGGTGATGGCGCCGCCCCGGAACGCCACCTGCAGTGCCGCTGCCATGCCCTGCGTGGCTGCCTGCGCAGTGCGCACATTGGCGCGCACCGAGACGTTCATGCCGATGAAGCCGCAGGCGCCCGACAGCAGCGCGCCCATCACGAAGCCAGCAGCCGTGAGCAAGTCCAGGAATACGCCGATGAGCAGCGCCAGCAGCACGCCGACCAAGGCGATGGCCGTGTACTGGCGCGCCAGGTAGGCCGCCGCGCCCTGTTGGATGGCGCTGGCGATCTCCTGCATGCGGGCGTTGCCGGCGCCCTGCGCCAGGATCCAGTTGCGTGCCCAGATGCCGTAGGCCACGGCGATCAGCCCGCAGGCCAGCGCCAGGACAAGGGGAGAGTGAAGTGCGGTCGTTGGATGCATGCCTGTCTTTCGTTGATGTGCACAAGACGGCAGGCGCAACGCGGGAGCTGGACCTGCCCGGCGTTGCTTCCTCGTGCCCGCCAGGCGGAGACGATTGGCCAACGGCCTTGACTGTAGTGCGCCGCTGCAAGCTGGCAGCAAGGGGTAAACGCCTAAAATCGCCCCCGAGCCGGCCCCTGCGTGCAGCGGGCCGGCTGGCTTTTTTCCATCCCTCTACGACCTTCCCATGTCCCTGAACCACGTCAGCCCCGGCAACAAGCTGCCCGAAACCTTCAACGTCGTCGTCGAAATCCCGGCCGAGTCCGATCCCATCAAGTACGAGGTGGACAAGGAATCCGGCGCAGTCTTCGTGGACCGCTTTCTCACCGTGGCTATGTACTACCCGTGCAACTACGGCTACGTGCCGCAGACGCTGTCGGGCGACGGCGACCCGGTCGACGTGCTGGTCATCACCCCGTACCCGCTGCTGCCCGGCGTGGTCGTGCCCTGCCGCGCGCTCGGCATCCTGAAGATGGAGGACGAGGCCGGCGTGGACGGCAAGGTGCTGGCCGTGCCCACCACCAAGATCCTGAAGATGTACGAGAACTGGAAGACCGTGGAGGACGTGAACCCGATGCGCCTGAAGGCCATCACGCACTTTTTCGAGCACTACAAGGACCTGGAGGAGGGCAAGTGGGTCAAGGTGCTGGGCTGGGACGGCGTCGAGGCCGCGCACAAGGAAATCACCGACGGCGTGGCCAACTACGCCAAGAGTCAGCAGCAGGGCTGATTGCTATTGTTAGCATAGCTGCAGGCCCTTCACCTACAAGGGCCTGCAGCCAATAATGTTGACAAGCGCCAAGGCGGGGCAGGGCCGCGAGGCCAATTGTCAAAATACGTAACGCCCGGCTGCTATGCTCCGGGCCTTTTCGCCCCGACGCTTTCCATCTCCAGGAGTCCTGCGCCATGCTCGCCTCGTCCGCCCAGCGTTCCCCTGCCGCCGCCACCACCAAGATGGCCGAATACCTCACCTTCCGCCTGGGCCAGGAGGAGTACGGCATCGACATCCTGCGCGTGCAGGAAATCCGCTCCTACGAGCAGCCCACGCGGCTGGCGCATGCGCCGGAGTTCATCAAGGGTGTGATCGACCTGCGCGGCGTGATCGTGCCGATCGTCGACCTGCGGCTGAAGCTGGGCTGCCCGGCCGAGTACACCGATTTCACGGTGGTCATCATCCTGAATGTCGGCGGCACGGTGCTGGGCGCGGTGGTGGACGCGGTGGCCGACGTGGTCGCGCTGGCGGCCGACGCCATCAAGCCGGCGCCGCAGTTCCATGGACCGGTGGATGCGTCCTTCGTGCGCGGCATCGCCACGGTAGGCGAGCGCATGCTGATCGTGGTGGATATCGAAGCGCTGCTCAGCCGCACCGAGATGGGGCTGATCCATGGCGTCGTCACCGGCGGCTGAGCGACAACCACACCCGCCGGCGCCAGCCTGAGCCTGAAGCGTTGGTCAGTCCTGCCGGCGCAGCGGGCTGCGTTCATGCAGTTCCTGCAGGTACTGCGCCACGCCTTCTCCTTCCCGCTGCAGGAAGCGCTCGACCGCCTCGGCGAAGGCCGGATGCGCCAGCCAATGCGCGCTGGCAGTGGGCTCCGGCAGCAGGGCGCGCGCCATCTTGTGCTCCCCCTGCGCGCCACCTTCGAAACGCCGCACGCCGTGGGCAATGCACCATTCGATGGGCTGGTAGTAACAGGCCTCGAAGTGCAGGCAGTCCACCCGTTCCAGAGCGCCCCAGTAGCGGCCATAGGCCACCGTCTGCAGCGCACCGCCGGCCGTGTCCGCCGGCTCCTCGCCAAGTGCCACCAGGCTGGTGGCAATGGCGCGGCCGTCCTTCCGGGCAACGAACATCAGCCATGCCTGTGGCAGCTGCGCCGCCATGCGGGTGAAGAAGTCGCGCGTCAGGTATGGACGATTGCCATGCTCGAGATAGGTACGCTCGTAGCAGCGGTAGAAAAATTCCCAGTCCTGCGCGCTGATCTGGCTGCCTTGCAGCGCGACGAAGCTGACGCCTGACTGGTGCACGCGCCGGCGCTCCTGGCGAATCTTCTTGCGCTTTTCTTGGTTCAGCCCGGCCAGGAATTCGTCAAAGTCGCGCAGGCGGCCGGTGCCGTCGGCACGGACGTTGTGCCAGTGGAACTGCACGCCGTGGCGCAGCAGCAGGCCACGGGACTGCGCGGCGGCGATGTCCTCGTCGGCGCCGAACAGCAGGTGCAGGGACGACAGGCGCCGCTGCTGTGCCCAGCCCAGCACCGTATGCAGCAGCGCGCCGCGTGCCGCGTCGTCCAGCGCCAGCAGGCGAGTGCCGGGCACGGGCGTGAAGGGCACGGCCAGCACCGCCTTCGGGTAGTAGGCCAGGCCATGCTGCTCATAGGCGCGCGCCCAGGCCCAGTCGAACACATATTCGCCATACGAGTGGCTCTTGACATAGGCCACGCAGGCGCCGTGCAGCACGTCGCCCTGCCACAAAGTGAAATAGGTGGGCTCCCAACCGCTGGCCGGGCAGGCGCTGGCGCTGTCCTGCAGGGCCGCGAGATAGGCATGGCGCATGAAGGGCGTGGGCTGGCGCTGCCGCACCAGCAGGGCATCCCAGGCGTCCCCGTCGAGTTCTCCGGCACTGCCCGACAGCACCAGCTGGTATCCGGTCTCGGCGGCCAGGGAAGGATCGGACAGGGGAATGACGGACACACGGATCTCCAGGAAGGATGGAACACCGCAACGCAGGCGCGCCGGGCAGGCTGGCGCAACGGCATGCGCCAGGGACCTGCGGAGCGGGTGCTCATGATAGGAGCGTGGCCCGGCACCGGCCGACGCGGGGTCTTGGCGCTGCGCTTTCACCCACGATCACGCAATTGCACAAAAAACAGGCACAGACGGTGCATGCCTTGTGAATCAATGGCTTGCATCAGCAGTGCAGGCGCTTGCGCAGGTTGTCCACAGGTCTGTCCAGAGTTGCCGGGGATAACCGCCGCCAGCCTGGTGCGGCTGGCGCGCATAATCGTGCGGCTTTGCCCGCTACGCCATTCCAACCCTGCCCCTGGAGCCTTAAGCCATGCACATGATCAGCGCCGTCATCAAGCCCTTCAAGCTGGAAGAGGTGCGCGAGGCATTGGCCGAATGCGGTGTGACTGGCCTGACGGTGACCGAGGTCAAGGGATTCGGGCGGCAAAAGGGCCATACCGAGCTGTACCGCGGTGCGGAATACGTGGTGGATTTCCTGCCGAAGGTGAAAATCGAAGTCGTCGTCAAGCAAAACGACGTGGAGCGCTGCGTGGACGCCATCGTCGCCGCCGCGCGTACCGGGCGCATCGGCGATGGCAAGATCTTCGTCACCGCCGTCGAGCGTGTGGTGCGCATCCGTACCGGCGAACTGGACGAAGCGGCGATCTGAACCTCAGATGCGGCTGCGCAGCGGCACCGCCGCCTGGCGCGCTATGCCGGCCTGCTGCACCAGCTCGGCCATCAAGGCGTCGGCATCTTGCCCGACGCTGACCAGCCCCATCTGCCACTCGCCCATCAGCGCGTTGTCGACACAGTGGCGCAGGAAGGCCAGCAACGATTCGTAGTAGCCGTCCACGTCGAGCACGCCGACGGGCTTGTCGTGGTAGCCCAGCTGGCGCCAAGTCCAGACCTCGAACAGCTCTTCCAGCGTGCCGATGCCGCCAGGCAGGGCGATGAAGGCATCGCTGCGCTCGGCCATCATGGCCTTGCGCTCGTGCATGGTGCCGACGATGTGCAGTTCGTCGCACTGGTGGTTGGCCAGTTCCTTGTCCACCAGCGACTGCGGGATCACGCCGACCACACGGCCCCCGGCCAGCCGCGTGGCTTCGGCCACGGTTCCCATCAGGCCGCTGCGCCCGCCGCCGTATACCAGCTGGCCACCGTGCCGACCGATGAACTGGCCGACGGCCGTGGCGGCGGCGGCGAAACGCGGGTTCTGGCCCGGGCGGGAGCCCAGGTAGACACAGACGGAAAAGGCGACGTCAGCCATGCAAGGCAATCCTGTGAAAAAGCGCCGCACCAAAAGCCCCGGCACACAGCAGCAGGCTGAGCAGCACGGCAGCGCTGCCCATGTCCTTGGCGCGGCGTGACAGTTCGTGCCACTGTGGTCCGATGCGGTCGATGGCGGCTTCGATGGCCGAGTTCAGCAGCTCCACGACCAGCACCAGCACCACGCAGCCCGTCAACAACAGCACCTGCACCCAGTCGCGGCCCAGCCACAGCGCCAGCAGCAGCAGCAGCAGCGCCAGGCAGGCTTCGAGCCGGAAGGCTTTTTCGCCCCAGCCGTCACGCAGGCCGTGCAACGAGTGCCGGCCGGCGTGCAGCAGCCGGGTCAGGCCGGTACGGCGCTTGTGGCGCGCTGCGGCGTTGTTCTGGTCGCAGGGTTCAGCCACGGCGTGGCGCCCGTCGTGCTTCATAGTGCACCAGCCGCGTGCCGGCCAGGGCATCGTGCCAGAACTGCTGTTCGGGATGGAATCGGCTCAGGACTGCCCAGATCGCGACCCAGCCGAGCATCAGCACCGCCACCTCGGCGGCGGACAGCTGGAATGGCGCGACCAGCGCCAGCGGCGGCAGGAACCACAGCCAGCTCAGCGCATAGCGTGCCAGGGCGCGGCGCTGGCTGATGGCGCATCCGTGGCGGTCGACCACGCGGATGTGCCAGGTCTTCATGGCCAGGGTGTGACCGCGTGACCAGAACCAAGAGAAGTAGATGCCGAAGACCACGAACAGGAAGGCCTGCAGCGCATGCCGGTTGTCCAGCGCGTGGCGCATTTGGGTCAAGGTGCTGAACAGGTAGCCAGCGATGAAGACCACGCCGAACATCAGCATGCCCTCGTACAGCCAGCACGCCATGCGCCGGCGCAGCGGGGGCGCCATCAGCGCGCTGGCTGCGCATGGAGCGGCATTCGCGCCCGGAGGTGGGACCTGCTCCGGCAGGGAAGAAGAAGACATAGGGAAGTGGCTACGAGCGACCCTGCGCGCGTGTCACTGCGGAGGATGCACCGGCTCCATGCTGCCGCTGATGGGCGGCTCGGGCGCAGGCGCAGTCTCCTCCAGAAGCAGTGGCGGCAAGGCCGTGGGGCGGGCGGACGGCGTCTCGACCGGCTTGGTTTCTACCACAACGGGAGGCGGTGCCGGCGCCAGCGCAGGGGGCGGTACCGGCAGGGCCTGCGGCACATGCTGCACGCTGGGACGCGGAATCTTTGGGGGGTTGGGCAGCGTGGCCGGGGCGGCGCTGGCGGCAGGTACATGCGCCAGCTTCTTGGCGCTGCCGCGCACCGCGGGCGCAGCACCCGTGGGCGGACGCGGCGCCGCCTTGGCGGCCAGCCGCTTGCGCTCTTCCTCGCTCAAGGCCTGGTACGCCTCCCATTTGGCGCGCTTGCTGTCCGGTGCCAGGCGGCTGGTGGCGGCATAGTTCAGGCGTGCCTGGCTGCGCTGCTGTGCGCTCAGGCTGGCCCAGTCGGTCAGGCGCACCAGCCATTTCTGCTGCTCATCGGGCGCCAGCGCGGCAAAGCCGGCGGCAAGTTTCAACCAGTGGCGCTTTTGCAGCTCGCTGAGCAGGCTCCAGCGGTCGACCAGCGGATACAGAGCCTCTTTTTGCGCGGTCGTCAACTCGCTCCATGCCGGCCCTGACTCGCGTCGGAGCGCAATGGGGGCCTCACCAGCCGGCCGGTGACGGTTTTCCGGCAGCGCCTGGAGCGGCAGCGGCGTGCTGGGCGCCGTGCGCAGCCAGACCGCCGCGCGCAGCCCGGTGACGGCGAAGGCGCCCAGAAGCACCAATGCCAGCACGATGGCTGGCACGTTGGACAGGAAGGGGGAAGAAGGTGGCGAAGCAGGCATGCAGGGCAGATTGGCGGCTGGCCCGTCGGTCAGCGGGCAGGCGCCGTCACCCGCAAATATTGCACGAAACCCGGATCGGCATAGGCGGACGGCGGCAAATCATCCGCCAGCAGCGCCGCATCGACTTCGGCCAGCTCGCTGGCCAGGCTGTCATCCTGCGACAGGTTGATGAATACCAGCCCGCCCAGCAGCGCCAGCAGTGGCACGGCGGAAGCCCATGCGCGCCACCAGCCACCGCGCGACTGATCGCCGCCCGGCATGCCGCTCAGCGCGGCCGCGCCGCCACCCAGGTGCACGATCTGTGTCTGAGGCGCATGGCGCACCGCCGGGGCCAGCGCCACGGCACGCTTGCGCCGCGCCAGCGCCTGTATGCGTGCGGCGCGCAGGCGCTCGGTGATGTCGTGGGGCAGGTCGGTGCTGCCTTCGGTCAGGCGGGCGGCGATACGGCGCGCATAGGCGTCGCCCGCCAGGGTGGATTCTGCGGAGGGCTCGGGAGGGCGGGTCATAGCTCGATTCCTTTGGCCTTCAATACACGGCTCAAGGTCTGCACGGCGCGAAAACAATGGGTCTTGACGCTGCCTTCCGAGCACCCCATGGCGGCTGCGGTCTCGGCGACGTCCAGTTCCTCCCAGTAACGGAGCAGGAAAGCCTCGCGTTGACGCGCCGGCAGCGCCTGGATCTCGGTTTCTATGTTGCGCAGCGTCTGGCGGCGACGCACCTGGTCCTCGGCACTTTGCGCGGCCTCGCCGTCGCTGGCGCCGGCATGCACTTCCAGCAGGTCGAAGTCCGAGCCGTCGTCGCCGGTGCGCTCGAAGTCGCTCATGCTGGTGAACACCGCGTTGCGCGTCTTCTGCCGGCGAAACCAGTCCAGCGTGCTGTTGGTGAGGATGCGCTGAAACAGCATCGGCAGCTCGCCCGGCGGCTTGTCGCCGTAATGCTCGGCCAGCTTCAACATGCTGTCCTGGACGATGTCCAGTGCCGATTCCTCATTGCGCACATGGTAGAGCGTGCGCTTGAAGGCACGCTTGTCGACGCTCTTGAGGAAATCGGACAGCTCTTGCTCGGTGGCCAAAAAAGGGCGGGCCCCGTTTGCGGGGCAGACTGCGGTGCAGCAGCGTTGCAACGAAGGCCAAGCGCGCACCTGTGGCTGAAAGCCTGCAATTATCTCATCGGTACCCGAAATTTAATGCCGGCGGCACGCCTGCCGTCTTATTGCAGTGCAATAATCGCACGATTCCCAACAGGCAAACGGGTCCCGGTCCGGCGCGGCATCGAATGCGCCCATGGCCTGGGCCTCAAGTCCCAAGGCGGCTTCACAAGAGCTGGCGCGAGGGGCACCCAAGGTTTTTCGTCAGAGAAAATCGCAAAGGTTGATCATGGATATCTCCAAGGCCGAAATCGCATCGGCAGCTGCCGCCACCGGCAGCCAAACTCCCCCCGCTTCCGCCAGCGCGCCCCAGGAACTGATGGGCGCTGACATCCTCGTGCAGTGCCTGCAGGCCGAAGGCGTGCAGTACATGTGGGGCTACCCCGGCGGTGCGGTGCTCTACATCTATGACGCGCTGTACCGCCAGGACAGCATCCAGCACGTGCTGGTGCGCCATGAGCAGGCAGCGGTGCATGCCGCCGACGGCTTCGCGCGCGCCACCGGCGAGGTGGGTGTCGCGCTGGTCACCTCCGGCCCCGGCCTGACCAACGCGGTCACCGGCATTGCCACGGCGTACATGGACTCCATTCCCATGGTCATCATCTCCGGCCAGGTGCCTACGCCCGCGATCGGGCTAGACGCCTTCCAGGAGTGCGACACCGTCGGCATCACGCGTCCCATCGTCAAGCACAACTTCCTGGTCAAGGACGTGCGCGACCTGGCGCTGACGCTCAAGAAAGCCTTCCACGTGGCGCGCACCGGCCGTCCCGGCCCGGTGGTGGTGGACATCCCGAAGGACGTGTCGTTCAAGAAGACGCCCTGGCATGGCTATCCGGCCAGCGTCGAGATGCGCTCGTACAACCCGGTGAAAAAGGGCCACGCCGGCCAGATCCGCAAGGCGCTGCAGCTGCTGCTGACCGCCAAGCGGCCCTACATTTATACCGGCGGCGGCATCCTGCTGGGCAACGCTTGCCAAGAGCTGCGCACGCTGGTGGACATGCTGGGCTACCCGGTCACCAACACGCTGATGGGCCTGGGCGCCTATCCTGCGTCCGACCGCAAGTTCCTCGGCATGCCCGGCATGCACGGCACGGTGGAGGCGAACAACGCCATGCAGCACTGCGACGTGCTGCTGGCCGTGGGCGCGCGCTTCGACGACCGCGTGATCGGCAACCCCAAGCACTTCGCGCAGAACGAGCGCAAGATCATCCACGTGGACATCGACCCCTCGTCGATCTCCAAGCGCGTGAAGGTCGACATCCCGATCGTGGGCGACGTTAAGGACGTGCTGAACGAGCTGATCTCCATGATCCGCGAAAGCACCGTGCGGCCCGACGCCGGCGCGCTGTCGGCCTGGTGGGAGCAGATCGAGGCCTGGCGCAGCCGCGACTGCCTGAAGTACGACCGCGGCAACACCGAAGTCATCAAGCCGCAGTATGTGGTCGAGACGCTGTGGAACATGACCCGCGGCGAGGAGACCTACATCACCTCCGACGTCGGCCAGCACCAGATGTGGGCCGCGCAGTACTACCGCTTCGACGAGCCGCGCCGCTGGATCAACTCGGGCGGTCTGGGCACCATGGGCGTGGGTATTCCCTACGCCATGGGCATCAAGCTGGCCAAGCCTGATTCCGAGGTGTTCTGCATCACCGGCGAGGGTTCGGTGCAGATGAACATCCAGGAGCTGTCCACCTGCCTGCAGTACAACACCCCGATCAAGGTGGTGTCGCTGAACAACCGCTACCTGGGCATGGTGCGCCAGTGGCAGGAGATCGAGTACTCCGGCCGCTACAGCCACAGCTACATGGACGCGCTGCCCAACTTCGTGAAGCTGGCCGAGGCTTATGGCCATGTGGGCATGCTGATCGAGCGGCCGCAGGACGTCGAGCCGGCACTGCGCGAGGCGCGCAAGCTGAAGGACCGCACAGTCTTCATGGACTTCCGCACCGACCCCACCGAGAACGTGTTCCCGATGGTGCAGGCCGGCAAGGGCATCACCGAGATGCTGCTGGGGTCGGAAGACCTGTAAGCACGAAATTGGCCTCTGGCCCTTGTGTTGCAAGGGCCTTCAGCTATATTTTCGATAGCTGTCATTTTTCCCCACTGACGAATCTATTGCCTGCCAAGCCTGGCGCTTACCGGCGCCAGGGGAGGGCAGTGAAAAACGACAGTTTTCTGCGACCACTTGTTGATCGTGCTGTCGTCGCAAAAAGAGGAGCCTGCATTCCCATGAAACACATCATCGCTGTCCTGATCGAGAACGAGGCGGGCGCGCTGTCGCGCGTCGTCGGGCTGTTCTCCGCACGGGGCTACAACATCGAATCGCTGACCGTGGCGCCCACCGAGGACCCGTCGCTGTCGCGCATGACCATCCAGACCACGGGCTCGGACGACGTCATCGAGCAGATCACCAAGCACCTGAACCGCCTGATCGAGGTGGTCAAGGTGGTCGACCTGACCGAGGGCTCGTACACCGAGCGCGAACTGATGATGGTCAAGGTGCGCGCGGTGGGCAAGGAGCGCGAGGAGATGAAGCGCATGGCCGACATCTTCCGCGGCCGCATCATCGACGTGACCGAGAAGAGCTACACCATCGAGGTCACCGGCGACCAGGCCAAGAACGACGCCTTCCTGCACGCCATCGACCGCACCTGCATTCTGGAAACCGTGCGCACCGGCGCCAGCGGCATCGGGCGGGGCGAACGCATCCTGCGTGTGTAGGACAATCGCCTGTTTTCTTTCATTCAACCAACACCCCAACGGAGCTCGTTTTTCCCATGAAAGTTTTCTACGACAAGGACTGTGACCTCTCCCTGATCAAGGGCAAGACCGTGGCCATCATCGGCTACGGCAGCCAGGGCCACGCACACGCCCAGAACCTGAACGACAGCGGCGTGAAGGTGGTGGTCGGCCTGCGCAAGGGCGGCGCGTCCTGGGACAAGGTCGGCAAGGCCGGCCTGAACGTCATGGAAGTCAACGACGCCGTCAAGGCCGCCGACGTGGTCATGATTCTGCTGCCCGACGAGCAGATCGGCGACGTGTACAAGAACAACGTCGAGCCGAACATCAAGCAGGGCGCGTCGCTGGCCTTCGCGCACGGCTTCAACGTGCACTACAACCAGGTCGTGCCGCGCGCCGACCTGGACGTGTGGATGGTCGCCCCCAAGGCCCCCGGCCACACCGTGCGCAACACCTACAGCCAGGGCGGCGGCGTGCCGCACCTGGTGGCTGTGCACCAGGACAAGTCGGGCAAGGCGCGCGACCTGGCGCTGAGCTATGCCATGGCCAACGGCGGCGGCAAGGCCGGCATCATCGAGACCACCTTCAAGGAAGAGACCGAGACCGACCTGTTCGGCGAGCAGGCCGTGCTGTGCGGCGGCGCGGTCGAGCTCATCAAGATGGGCTACGAGACGCTGGTCGAAGCCGGCTATGCGCCCGAGATGGCCTACTTCGAGTGCCTGCACGAGCTCAAGCTGATCGTCGACCTGATTTATGAAGGCGGCATCGCCAACATGAACTACTCGATCTCCAACAACGCGGAGTACGGCGAGTACGTGACAGGCCCCGAGGTCATCAACGAAGAGTCGCGCAAGGCCATGCGCAACGCGCTCAAGCGCATCCAGGACGGCGAGTACGCCAAGATGTTCATCCAGGAAGGCCGCCTGAACTATCCTTCCATGACCGCCCGCCGCCGCAACCTGGCCGACCACAGCATCGAAGTCGTGGGCGGCAAGCTGCGCGCCATGATGCCCTGGATCGCCAAGAACAAGCTGGTCGACCAGACGCGCAACTGATCTTCCACAAGGCACCCGGGCTGCCCGTCGCGTGCGGGCGCCCGGCGCACTTCCAAGGCCACCTCGGTGGCCTTTTTGCTTGGCGGTGCGCGGCTACACTGCGGGGCTTTTCCGCCGAATCGGTGGAACTATCAAAACCATAGCTGGATGCCTATGTCTTTAAAGGGCTGGAGGTCGATTTGATGCATGAAGGCAATGGCGCCGGCGCAGAGCGTGGCGTGCTGGTGCGCAAGCGCCGCAAGGGCATCTACATCCTGCCCAACCTGTTCACGTTGGCGGCGCTGTTCGGTGGCTTCTACGCCATCGTCATGGCGGTGAACGGCCGCTTCGACCAGGCGGCGGTGGGCGTGTTCTGCGCCATGGTGCTCGACAGCCTGGACGGGCGGGT
This sequence comes from Oryzisolibacter propanilivorax, assembly GCF_900103645.1. Classification (GTDB taxonomy): domain Bacteria; phylum Pseudomonadota; class Gammaproteobacteria; order Burkholderiales; family Burkholderiaceae_C; genus Melaminivora; species Melaminivora propanilivorax. The sequence goes on along the minus strand of NZ_FNHP01000001.1, from coordinate 563,413 downwards.
GGCGCGCATGACCAACACGCAGAGCGCGTTCGGCGAGCAGATGGACTCGCTCTCGGACATGGTCTCCTTCGGCGCCGCCCCGGCGCTGGTGGCCTACATCTTCGCGCTGCAGGGACTGGGGCGCTGGGGCTGGATCGCTTCGTTCGTGTACTGCGCCTGCGCCGCGCTGCGCCTGGCGCGCTTCAACGTCAACACTAGCGTGGTGGACAAGCGCTGGTTTCAGGGCCTGCCGTCGCCCGCGGCCGCGGCGCTTGTCGCCGGCTTCATCTGGCTGCTGACCGACGCCGGCGTGCGGCCGGGTTACGACGGCTGGCTGAGCTGGGACGCGGTGACCTGGATCATGTTCGCCACCACGCTGTATGCCGGTCTGACCATGGTGACCAACGTGCCGTTCTACAGCTTCAAGGACGTGCAGCTGAAGAAGAGCGTGCCGTTTGCCGCCATCGTGCTGATCGCGCTGGGCATCGCCGTCATCAACATCGACCCGCCCAGCGTGCTGTTCGCCGTGTTCGTGCTGTATGGGCTGTCGGGCTACGGCGTGTATGCCTGGCGCAAGTCGCGCGGCCAGCACACCAGCGTCATCAGCACCTCCACCGACGAGCCCGACGAGCGCGGGCTGCACGACTGAATGGGCTGTGCTAAAGTGGCCGCCATGCATTTGCTGTCGCTAGCCCTACTACCGATGTCCCACGGGCAGGCAAAGTAGCGCGCGTTAGTTCAGGCTTCCATCCCTACTTCTTCGGCCCGTTTGCACCAGCAACGGGCCGTTTTTGTATGCATGCAGGTTGCTGGTGGTTCTTCCCACATCTTGATCGGACACCCACACCATGCTCCACAATCCTGCCGCCAAGTACCGTCCCTTCGCCCCCGTCGCGCTCAGGGACCGCACCTGGCCCGATGCGCAGATCACGCGCGCGCCGCGCTGGCTGTCCACCGACCTGCGGGACGGCAACCAGGCGCTGATCGAGCCCATGGACCTCGCGCGCAAGCTGCGCATGTTCGAACTGCTGGTGCGCATCGGCTTCAAGGAGATCGAAGTCGGCTTCCCCGCCGCCTCGCAGGTCGAGTGGGACTTCGTGCGCCAGCTGATCGATGAGGACCGCATTCCGCACGATGTGACCATCCAAGTCATGACGCCGGCACGGGAGGAGTTGATCGAGCGCACGGTGCAGTCGCTTGCCGGCGCGCGCCGCGCCATCGTGCATGTCTACAACGCCGTGGCACCGCTGTGGCGCGAGGTGGTGTTCGGCATGTCGGTGCTCCAGGTCATGGCATTGGTCGAGCGCCACGTGCGCCAGGTGCGCGCGCTGACCGATGCGCAGCCCGGGACCGAGTGGGTGCTGCAGTATTCGCCCGAGACCTTCAGCCTAGCCGAGCTGGACGTGTCGCGGCAGGCCTGCGAGACGGCGATCGCCGCCTGGGGCACGGGCCGCCCCATCATCCTGAACCTGCCGACGACGGTGGAGGCCGCCACGCCCAACGTCTTCGCCGACCAGATCGAATGGATGGCGCGGTGCTTTGCCGACCGGCCCGAGGTGGTGCTGTCGGTGCATCCGCACAACGACCGCGGCACCGGCACTGCAGCCGCCGAGCTGGCCCTGATGGCCGGCGCGCACCGGGTGGAAGGCTGCCTGTTCGGCAATGGCGAGCGCACCGGAAACCTGGACATCGTCAACGTCGCGCTGAATCTGTATGTGCAGGGCGTGGCGCCCGGGCTCGACTTTTCCGACATCGATGCCATCCGCGCCGAAGTCGAGCACTGCAACCAGCTGCCGGTGCCGGCGCGCCATCCGTATGCGGGCGATTTGGTCTACACCTCGTTCTCGGGCTCGCACCAGGACGCCATCAAGAAGGCCTTCGCCGCGGGCCGCGAGGGCGACGTTTGGGCCATCCCCTACCTGCCCATTGACCCGAAGGACCTGGGCCGCAGCTATGAGGCGGTGATCCGCGTCAACAGCCAGTCGGGCAAGGGTGGCATCGCCTATCTGCTGGAGGCCGAATACGGCGTGCAGCTGCCGCGCCGCTTGCAGATCGAATTCAGCCAGGTGGTGCAGCGTGCCATGGACGTGCAGGGCAAGGAGTTGTCTGCTGCCGATCTGTGGACGCTGTTCAGTAGCGAATATGCGCTGGACGGCACGCCGGTGCTGCAGCAGCGCCAAATCACCGCCGGCACCAGCGCGCAGGGTGGCGCACAGACCGAGTTGCGCGCCAGCCTTCAGTGGCAGGGCCGCGAGCTCGCGCTGCAGGGCAGCGGCAATGGCCCGATCGACGCCTTCGTGAACGCGCTGGGCGCCGCCACCGGCCACGCCATCCGCGTGCTGGACTATCAGGAACACGCCATCGGCGGGACCGGTTCGGTCGGCGGCGATGCACGCGCCGCGGCCTATGTCGAGCTGCGCGTGGACGATGGCCGGCCGGTCTTCGGCGTGGGCCTGGAGCACGACATCGTCGGTGCCGCGCTGCGCGCTGTGGTGTCAGCCCTGCAGCGCGCTGTGCGCGGGCAGCAGCCGAGGCCGCACGCCGCGCCGCAGGCTTTGCAGGTCGCGTAAATTACCGGCCCCGAACCCTTGGCAAATCTGAAAACAACCCCCGAACGCATTGGCACGGAGAACCACCATGGCAGATCAGCTCATCATTTTCGACACCACCTTGCGCGACGGCGAACAGTCGCCCGGCGCCAGCATGACGCGCGACGAGAAGCTGCGCATCGCGCGCCAGCTCGAGCGCCTGAAGGTGGATGTGATCGAGGCGGGCTTCGCCGCCAGCTCCAACGGCGACTTCGAGTGCGTGCAGGCCATTGCCCGTGTCGTGAAGGATTCGACCATCTGCTCGCTGTCGCGCGCCAACGACCGCGACATTGCCCGCGCCGCTGAGGCGCTCAAGGACGCCAGCCGCGCGCGCATCCACACCTTCATCGCCACCAGCGCGCTGCACATGGAAAAGAAGCTGCGCATGACGCCCGAGCAGGTGCTGGAGCAGGCGAAGCAGTCGGTGCGCTTCGCTCGCAACCTGCTGGAAGACATCGAGTTCAGCCCCGAGGACGGCTACCGCAGCGACCCCGACTTTCTGTGCCGCGTGATCGAGGCGGTGATCGCCGAGGGTGCGACGACCATCAACGTGCCCGACACCGTGGGCTACGCCATTCCCGAGCTGTACGGCAACTTCATCAAGAACCTGCGCGAGCGCATCCCGAACAGCGACAAGGCGATCTGGAGCGTGCATTGCCACAACGACCTGGGAATGGCCGTGGCCAACTCGCTGGCCGGGGTGAAGATCGGCGGCGCGCGCCAGGTGGAGTGCACCATCAACGGCCTGGGCGAGCGCGCCGGCAACTGCTCGCTCGAAGAAGTCGTGATGGCCGTGAAGACACGCCGCGACTACTTCGGGCTGGACGTCAACATCGACACCCAGCACATCGTCGCTGCCAGCCGCATGGTCAGCCAGACCACCGGCTTCGTGGTGCAGCCGAACAAGGCGGTGGTGGGCGCCAATGCCTTCGCGCATGCCTCGGGCATCCACCAGGACGGCGTGCTCAAGGCGCGCGACACCTACGAGATCATGCGCGCCGAGGACGTGGGCTGGAGCGCCAACAAGATCGTGCTGGGCAAGCTGTCCGGGCGCAACGCCTTCAAGCAGCGCCTGCAGGAACTGGGCGTGGAGCTGGAGAGCGAAAGCGAGATCAACGCCGCGTTCACCCGCTTCAAGGAGCTGGCCGACAGGAAGAGCGAGATCTTCGACGAGGACATCCTGGCGCTGGTCAGCGACGAGAGCCTGAGCGGCGAGAAGGAGCAGTTCGGCTTCGTGTCCCTGTCGCAGCGCAGCGAGACGGGCGAGCGCCCGCACGCCGAGATCGTCTTCACGGTGGACGGCCGCGAGGTGAAAAGCGGCGCCGAGGGCAACGGCCCGGTGGACGCATCGCTCAAAGCCATCGAGGCGCACGTGCACAGCGGTGCCGACATGGTGCTGTATTCGGTCAACGCCATCAGCGGCTCGACCGAGAGCCAGGGCGAAGTGACGGTGCGCCTGCAGAGCGCGGGCCGCGTGGTCAACGGCGTAGGGGCCGATCCGGACATCATCGTGGCCTCGGCCAAGGCATACTTGAGCGCCCTGAACAAATTGCAAAGCAAATCCGAAAGGGTTGCGGCGCAGGGCTGAAGTACACTCCAGCCACCTCAAGTGTAACGTGAGCGAAGCCGTGCAAGACATTGATCTTGCGCGGCTTTTTCGCTTTCTGTACACTGCCGCACAGTTCTTTCGGTTTGGAGCAAATTGATGCCTGCGCGCCTGCCACTCGCCCCTCGCATGTTGCATTTCGCGGCTCTGGCCGCCCTCACGGTGGCCCTGACGGCGCCCGACGCCCAGGCGGTACAGCGCAAGCAGGCTCCGGCCAAGAAACCCGTGGCCTCGGCCGTGGCCAAGCGTGCTGCGGCACCGTCGGCGGCCCGCGCCCCGCGCAAGGGCACGACCAAGGTGGTGGCGCGGGCTTCGGCACGCAGCGTGCGCGCCCCGGTGCGGGCCGTGGCAGCGGTGGCGCCGGCGCGCCTGTCCTTCGGGCAGATCGCCGGCCTGCACAAGGTCAGCGATCCGCTCGACCTCGCCTCCAGCGTGGCCTTGGTCATGGATCAGGACACCAAGGAGGTGCTGCTGAGCAAGAACGATCGCGCCGTGCTGCCCATCGCCTCGCTGACCAAGCTGATGACCGGTCTGCTGATCTCCGAGGCGCACCTGCCGATGGACGAGCTGATCACCATCACTCAGGACGACGTGGACACGGAAAAGCACAGCAGTTCGCGCCTGCGCGTGGGCACGACGCTGTCGCGCGGCGAGCTGCTGCACCTGGCGCTGATGTCCAGCGAGAACCGCGCCGCGCACGCCCTGGGCCGCACCTTTCCCGGCGGGCTGTCGGCCTTCGTGCAGCGCATGAACGACAAGGCCAAGCTGCTGGGCATGATGGACACGCGCTATGTCGAGCCGACCGGCCTGTCCAGCCAGAACCAGTCCAGCGCCCACGACCTGGCTACGTTGGTGAACGTGGCGCACGGCAACGCGCTGGTGCGCGAGCTGTCCACCTCGCCCGGACACGAGGTTGCCGTGGGCAGCCGCACGCTGCAGTACAACAACACCAACCGTCTGGTGAAGAGCCCGGCGTGGGACATCGGCCTGCAAAAGACCGGCTACATCTCCGAGGCTGGGCGCTGCCTGGTCATGCAGGCCCAGGTCTCCGGGCGCAAGCTGATCATGGTATTCCTGGATTCGGCCGGCAAATTCAGCCGCCTGGGCGACGCCGAGCGCGTGCGCTCGTGGGTGGAAGGCATGCAGCCGGCCGGCAATGCACTGATCGCCGCGGGCCAGACCTCGCTGCGCCCCTGACGGGCAGGGCACGCCGGGTCATGCCGGCGGCCGTCATCTTTTCCGCTTTGATTCAACTCTGCCGCCGGGCGCATGCCCCGCGGCATTTTTCATGTGCCCGTGGGTGGAGCGGGGCGGCCGCAGGCCGTCCGTCCGGTCAGGCCGCAGCAGCCGACAGAGCGGTGCGCAGGCCGGGAGTGAAGCCCAGGGCGCGTGAGATGTCCCGCGCCGCCTCTTGCAGCTTGGGGATCCAGCCCTCGTCCAGACGATCGGCCGGGGCGGAGATCGACAGCCCCGCCACCAGCTGGCCCTGGTCGTCGAACACGCCCGCGGCCATGCAGCGCACGCCCAGCTCCAGTTCCTCGTTGTCGTAGGCCACGCCGTGCTGGCGCGCGCGCCCCAGCTCACGCTCGAGCAGCGGCAGCTGGGTGATGCTGTTGCGCGTGTGTCCAGGCAGGCCGGTGCGCGTGGCGTAGGCGCGCACGCGCTGCGGGTCGTCCGCGGCCAGGAACAGCTTTCCGGTGGAGGTCAGGTGCAGCGGCGCGTGGCCGCCGATGGCGCGCACCACCTGCATGCCCGAGCGTTCGCTGTAGGTGCGTTCCACGTAGACGATCTCGTCGCCCTGGCGCACGCTCAGGTTCACGGGTTGCTGGATCAGCCGGTGCAGCTGGCGCATGGGCGCCAGCGCGGCATCGCGCACCGACAGGCGTGCCTTGACCAGGTTGCCCAGCTCCAGCAGGCGCATGCCCAGGCGGTAGCTGCCGGCCTCGGGGCGGTCAACGAAGCGGCCGATGGTCAGGTCGTTCAGGATGCGGTGCGCGGTGGAAGGGTGCAGGCCCGTCTTTTCGCTGATCTCCTTGAGCGAGACCGCTTCCTCGCGCGCCGCCAGCACGTCGATCAACTGGAACATGCGCTCCATCACCTGCACACTGGGCTTGACGGGCAACTCCACCGGGCTTTTCTTCATGTCGTAACGGGCAGTCGAAAAGCCGTTGATTTTACCTAATGAAAAGTCATTTTGTGCCCCTGCGTCTGTCAAGGGCGCGTATACGCGGCGCAGGATTCACGGGCGGTGCGCCCCAAACCTAGGCTGCACTCGCGCTCCGCTCAGGCATTGCGCACGGCCGGAGCGGCGGACGCGCGGCCCGTGTCGCCCCACCTGCCCAGTTCCCACTTGGCGATGGCATTGCGGTGCACCTCGTCCGGCCCGTCGGCAAAGCGCAGCGTGCGGGCGTTGGCATAGGCGTATGCCAGGGGAAAGTCGTCGCACACCCCGCCGCCGCCGTGCACCTGGATCGCCCAGTCGATGACCTGGCAGGCCATGCTGGGCGCCACCACCTTGATCATGGCGATCTCGCTGCGCGCGGCCTTGTTGCCCACGGTGTCCATCATCCAGGCGGCCTTGAGCGTCAGCAGGCGCGCCATGTCGATGCGGCAGCGCGCCTCGGCGATGCGCTCCTGCGTCACCGTCTGCGCGGCGATGGGTTTGCCGAAGGCCACACGGCTGCTGGCGCGCTTGCACATCAGCTCCAATGCGCGCTCGGCCTGGCCGATCAGGCGCATGCAGTGGTGGATGCGCCCGGGCCCCAGGCGACCCTGGGCGATCTCGAAGCCGCGGCCTTCGCCCAGCAGGATGTGGTCGACCGGCACGCGCACGTTGTCGAAGACCACCTCGGCATGGCCGTGCGGCGCATCGTCGTAGCCGAAGACGTTCAGCGCGCGCACGATGGTGATGCCCGGCGTGTCGGCCGGCACCACCACCATGCTCTGCTGAGCGTGCTTGGGCGCCTGCGGGTCGCTCTTGCCCATGGTGATGAAGACCTTGCAGCGCGGGTCGTTGGCGCCGCTGGTCCACCACTTGCGGCCGTTGATGACCCAGTGGTCGCCGTCGCGCTCGATGCGCGTGGCGATGTTGGTGGCGTCGCTGGAGGCTACGTCCGGTTCGGTCATGGCGAAGGCCGAGCGGATGCGCCCCTCCAGCAGGGGCTTCAGCCAGGCCGCCTTGATGGCATCCGAACCATACCGGGCGATGGTCTCCATGTTGCCGGTGTCGGGAGCCGAGCAGTTGAACACCTCGCTGGCCCACAGCACACGGCCCATCATCTCGGCCAGCGGCGCGTACTCGGCATTGGTCAGCCCGGCGCCGTGGTAGCCCGAGGCCTCGGCTGTGTCCACCGGCAGGAACAGGTTCCACAGGCCCGCGGCTTGCGCCTTGGACTTGAGCGCCTCGATGGTGGCCAGCGGCGTCCAGCGGCGGCCCGCCTGGGTGTTGGCGGCCAGCTCCTCGGCCACCTGGCGCTCGGCCGGGTAGATATGCGCGTCCATGAACTGGCCCAGCCGCGCCTGCAGCTCCCGGGTCTTGGGCGAATAGTCGAAGTCCATGTGGTGTGTCCTTGGCTCGTGCGGAGGAAAAATCGGAATGGCGGCCGCTTCAGCCGTGGCGCTGTGCAAACGCCCAGGCCATCTCGGCCATCGGCCGGGCCTGCGCGCCGGCCGCGCGCGCCTGGGCGCTGGCGGCCGTGCCGGCCTCCACGCGCTTGGCGATGCCCTGCAGGATGGCGGCGATGCGAAACAGGTTGTAGGCCAGGTAGAAGTTCCAGTCGTCCAGCAGCGCGTCAGGGCCGGGCAGGCCGGTGCGCTCGCAGTAGCGCGCGATGTAGTCGCGCTCGGACGGGATGCCGAGCGCGGCCAGGTCCAGCCCGCCGATGCCCCGGCTGAGCCGGTGCGGGATGTGCCAGGCCATGCAGTGGTAGGCGAAGTCGGCCAGCGGGTGGCCCAGGGTGGACAGCTCCCAGTCCAGCACGGCCACGACGCGCGGCTCGCTCGGGTGGAACATCAGGTTGTCCAGCCTGTAGTCGCCGTGCACGATGGACACGCGGCTCTCGTCGCGCGCGCTGGCCGGCAGGTGCGTGGGCAGCCACTCGATCAGCCGGTCCATCTCGGCGATCGGCTGCGTGGCCGAGGCCTGGTACTGGCGGCTCCAGCGGCCGATCTGGCGCTCGAAGTAGTTGCCCGGCCGCCCGTAGTCGCCCAGCCCCAGGGCGGCGAAATCCACCCGGTGCAGCGCGGCGATCACGCGGTTCATCTCGTCGTAGTGGGCGGCGCGCTGCTCGGGCGGCATGCCGGGCAGCGCCTGGTCCCACAGTACCCGGCCAGCCATGAACTCCATGACGAAGAACGCACGGCCGATGACGGATTCGTCCTCGCACAGCGCCAGCATGCGCGGCACCGGCACGTCGGTGTCCGCCAGCGCGCGCATCACCGCGTATTCGCGCTCGATGGCGTGCGCCGAGGGTAGCAGCTTGGCGACCGGGCCGGGCTTGGAGCGCAGCACATAGCTGCGCGCCGGCGTGACCAGCTTGTACGTCGGGTTGGACTGCCCGCCCTTGAACATCTCGACCTGCAGCGGACCGGCAAAGCCATCCACATGCCGGTCCATCCACGCCGCCAGAGCCTGGACGTCAAAGGCATGTCGGGGCGCCACGGGGCGGGTGCCGATGAAGTCGTCGTACTGGCTCATGGCAGTGCGGAATGGCGTGCCGGGGCCCAGCGGCCCCGGCAACTGGAATCAGCATGAAAAACGGCTCCGGCCGTTTTTTCTTCACGGCACGTAGCTATGCTTTTCATAGCCCGGCATCGGCCGTGCGCAGCAGCGCTTGGCGGTCGCAGACCACCAGCCCGGCCGGCTCGATGCGGATCGTGCCCTCGCGCTCCATGCCTTTGAGCTCCTGGTTCACGCGCTGGCGCGATGCGCCCAGCAGCTGCGCGAGTTCTTCCTGCGCTAGCTGCAGGCTGATGCGTGTCTCGTCGCCGTTGGCCAGGTGCGGCACGCCGTAGCTGCGCACCAGGTGTAGCAGCTGCTTGGCCAGGCGCGCGCGCAGGGGCAGGGTGTTCAGGTCCTCGACCAGCCCGAACAGCTGGCGGATGCGCCGCGCGTGCAGGCGCAAGAGCGCTTCGTACAGCTCGGCGTGCTGCGCCAGGATCTTCTTGAAGTCGCCGCGCGCCACGCACAGGGTGGTGGTCTCGCCATGTGCATAGGCATCGTGCGTGCGCCGCTCGCCGTCGAAGAACGCCACGTCGCCGAACCAGATGCCCGGCTCGACATAGGTCAGCGTGATCTGCTTGCCCGAGATCGAGGTCGAGCTGACCCGCACCGCGCCGCGTGCGCAGGCGATCCATTCCTCGGGTGGGTCGCCGCGCGCCGCGATCAGCGCGCCATCTTTGAAACGCTTGACGTAGGAACATCGCAATATGTCGTGCCGCAACGAGGGCGACAGAGAGGAAAACCAGCGACCGGAATTGATCGCCTCGCGTTCTTCGATCGTAAGAATGGGTTCGTGCATGGCCTGTCTTATGCGTGACTGGGTCGGCGGCGATTGTCGCGCGGGGGACCGGAAGCACCCTGCGCCGCGCGCAGCCGGTACAATCGCGCGTTTTGGCAATACCCTGCAAGAGCGAGAAAGGCACTTTCGGTTATGACACCGCGAACTACCCCGGAGACCCCCACCAGCCGCTGACCGGCTGGCCGTTCGCGCCCGTACGAAAGACCTGGCTTCTTTCCCTCTTCTGAAAAGCGCGGACCTTGTTCCGCGCTTTTTGCTTTTTCGGTGCCCCTGTGCACGACCCGACCCACCGCCGCACCGCTTCCGACAAGGACCTGACCCCATGATCCAGATCACGCTGCCCGACGGCTCGCAACGCGACTACCCCGGCCCCGTCACCGTCGCCGACGTGGCCGCCTCCATCGGCTCCGGCCTGGCCAAGGCCGCGCTGGCCGGCAAGGTGGGAGGCAGGGTGGTCGACACCAGCCACCTGATCACGGACAGCGTCCCCTTGAGCATCGTCACCGCCAAGGACGCGGAAGGCCTGGACGTGATCCGCCACTCCACCGCTCACCTGCTGGCCTACGCCGTCAAGGAGCTGTTCCCCGACGCGCAGGTGACCATCGGCCCAGTGATCGAGAACGGCTTCTACTACGACTTCTCGTACAAGCGCCCGTTCACGCCCGAGGACCTGGCGGCCATCGAAAAGCGCATGGCCGAGCTGGCCGCCAAGGACGAGCCGGTCACGCGCCGCGTGCTGCCGCGCGACGAGGCGGTGGCGCACTTCAAGGGCATCGGCGAGCACTACAAAGCCGAGATCATCGCCAGCATCCCGGCCAACGAGGACGTGAGCCTGTACCGCGAGGGCGGCTTCGAGGACCTGTGCCGCGGCCCCCACGTGCCCAGTACCGGCAAGCTCCGGCACTTCAAGCTGATGAAGGTGGCCGGCGCCTACTGGCGCGGCGACCACCGCAACGAGATGCTGCAGCGCATCTACGGCACTGCCTGGGCGAGCAAGGACGACCTGCAGAAGTACCTGACGCTGCTGGAGGAAGCCGAAAAGCGCGACCACCGCAAGCTGGGCCGCGAGCTGGACCTGTTCCACATCGACGAGCACTCGCCCGGTACTGTGTTCTGGCACCCCAAGGGCTGGGCGCTGTGGCAGCAGGTCGAGCAGTACATGCGTCGCGTCTACAGCGACAACGGCTACCAGGAGGTCAAGGGCCCGCAGATCCTGGACAAGGGCCTGTGGGAGAAGACCGGCCACTGGGACAAGTACCGCGAGAACATGTTCACGACGGAGAGCGAAAAGCGCGACTACGCCTTGAAGCCGATGAACTGCCCGGGCCACATCCTGATCTTCAAGCAGGGCATCAAGAGCTACCGCGACCTGCCGCTGCGCTATGGCGAGTTCGGCAACTGCCACCGCAACGAGCCCACCGGCGGCCTGCACGGCATCATGCGCGTGCGCGGCTTCACGCAGGACGACGGCCACATCTTCTGCACCGAGGACCAGATCCAGCCCGAGGTGCTGGCGTTCACGCGCCTGTTGCAGAAGGTCTATGCCGACTTCGGCTTCACCGAGATCATCTACAAGGTCGCCACGCGGCCCGAGGCGCGCATCGGCTCCGACGAGAGCTGGGACAAGGCCGAGGCGGCGCTGATTCACAGCCTGGAGGCCTCGGGGTGCGCGTACGAGCTGTCGCCGGGCGAGGGCGCCTTCTACGGCCCGAAGATCGAGTACACACTGAAGGACGCGCTGGGCCGGCAATGGCAGTGCGGCACCATCCAGGTGGACTTTTCCATGCCCGAGCGGCTGGATGCCGAATATGTCGGCGAGGACGGCGCGCGCCACCGCCCAGTGATGCTGCACCGGGCCATCGTCGGCAGCCTGGAGCGCTTCATCGGTATCCTGATCGAGCAGCACGCCGGCGCCATGCCGCTGTGGCTGGCGCCGGTGCAGGTGGCGGTGCTGAACATCACCGACGCGCAAGCCGACTACTGTCGCGAAATTGCTGCAAAGCTGCAAAAAGCACTGCCGCATCAAGACCTTAGGGTGACCACAGACCTGCGCAACGAAAAGATCACGTATAAAATACGCGAGCATTCGCTGCAGAAGCTGCCCTATATCCTGGTCGCAGGCGACAAGGAACGGGCAGCCAACACCGTGGCGGTGCGCGCCCGGGGTGGCAAGGACCTCGGTGTCATGTCCCTCGACGCCTTTGTCGAACTGGTTGCCCGGGACATCGCCTCCAAAGCCTGATTCTTTTGGGTCAAACGCCTGGGAACGCGCACGGGTCGTGCGCAAGCAGCTATGCTTTTCGTAGCTTTTTACACAGAGGGTGAGAACCATCGCTACCGAATTTCGTGATCGTCGGCACCGTGAGGAACGCAAGCACCGGCTGAACCGGGAAATCATGGCGCCTGAAGTGCGCCTGTCCGGTCCGGACAACGAACCTCTGGGCATCGTGAGCCTGCAGGAAGCCCTACGCATGGCGGGTGAGCTGGATGTGGACCTGGTAGAAATTGCCGCCACGGCCAATCCGCCCGTCTGCCGCCTGATGGACTACGGCAAGTTCAAGTACCAGGAGCAGAAGAAGGCGGCCGAGGCCAAGGCCAAGCAGACGGTCATCGAGATCAAGGAAGTCAAGTTCCGCCCCGGCACGGACGACGGCGACTACAACATCAAGATGCGCAACATCCGCCGCTTCCTGGCGGAGGGCGACAAGGTCAAGGTCACACTGCGCTTTCGTGGCCGCGAGATCACGCACCAGGAAATCGGCATGGCGCTGCTCAACCGCCTGCGCGACGAACTGGCCGACAGCATCCTGGTCGAGCAGTTCCCCAAGCTGGAAGGCCGCCAGATGATCATGATGATCGCCCCGGCGCGCAAGAAGCCGGCCGCGGCGGCCCCCAAGGCCGCTGCCGAGGGCGCACAGCCGCAGGCCTGACGACCTGCATGAACACCATCGGGCCGGCAGCCGACTGCTTCGTGCAGAAAGCTGGCGGCCAGCCCAGGTGGCGCCTGCAAGGGCGCTGCCGCACGGCGGGGTGATGCCCGCCGATCAAGAAGTGGCTCGGGGCCTGCAAGGTTGCACAGTGGTGTGCAAACGCCTCACGAGCACGAATCAAGGAGCATGTACATGCCCAAAATGAAGACCAAGAGCAGCGCGAAGAAACGTTTTCGCGTTCGTCCGGGTGGCACCGTCAAGCGCGGTCAAGCCTTCAAACGTCACATCCTGACCAAGAAGACCACGAAGAACAAGCGCCACCTGCGTGGTGCTGTGAACGTGCACGAAGGCGACATGGGCTCCATCGCCAAGATGCTGCCCAGCGCAGGCCTGTAATTCACTGACGAACAAGGAGAAGACACATGCCTCGCGTCAAACGTGGTGTAACGGCACGCGCCCGTCACAAGAAGGTTCTCGCCCTGGCCAAGGGCTTCCGCGGTCGCCGCGGCAACGTCTACCGCGTTGCCAAGCAGGCGGTCATGAAGGCTGGCCAGTACGCCTACCGTGACCGCCGCACCAAGAAGCGCGTGTTCCGCCGTCTGTGGATCACGCGTATCAACGCCGCCGCCCGCGAACTGGGCCTGACCTACAGCCAGTTCACCAACGGCCTGAAGAAGGCCGCCATTGAGATCGACCGCAAGATGCTGGCCGACCTCGCGGTGCACGACAAGGCTGCCTTCGGCAGCATCGTGGAGCAGGTCAAGGCCAAGCTGGCCGCTTGAGTTGCGTCTACGGGCCGGCCGCTATCGTTGGCATAGCGGCTGGTGCGCCAACAGCAAGGGCTAGGGCTTGAAAGGGCGCTAGCCCTTGTTTTTTTCCGAAAGTCGATATGAACGAGTTGGATTTGCTGGTGACGGGTGCGCGCGAGTCGTTTGCGCGTTGCGCCACCCCGGCCGAGCTGGAAAACGCCAAGGCGCAGTTCCTGGGCAAGTCGGGCCGCCTGACCGAGCTGATGAAAGGCATGGCGCAGCTCTCGCCCGAGGACAAGAAAACCCGCGGCGCAGCCATCAACGCCGCCAAGCAGTCGGTGGAAGCGGCCCTGACCGAGCGCCGCCAGCAGCTGGCAGATGCGGAGCTGGCGCGCCAGCTGCAGGCCGAGGCGCTGGACGTGACGCTGCCCGGGCGCCAGCGCGGCATGGGCGGCCTGCACCCGGTCTCGCTGACCCTGGAGCGCATCGAGCGCATCTTCGGCTCCATGGGTTTCGATGTGGCCGACGGCCCGGAGATCGAGACCGACTGGTTCAACTTCACCGCGCTGAACACGCCCGAGGACCACCCGGCGCGTTCTATGCACGACACTTTCTACGTCGAGGGCGGCACACCCGAGGCGCCGCACCTGCTGCGCACGCACACCAGCCCGATGCAGGTGCGCTACGCCGTGCAACACGTCAAGAAATACCGCTACCTGATCGACGCCGGCCAGGCCATGCCAGAGATCCGCGTGATCGCGCCGGGCCGCACCTACCGCGTGGATTCGGACGCTACGCACTCGCCCATGTTCCACCAGTGCGAGGGGTTGTGGATCGGCGAGAACGTCAGCTTCAAGGACCTGAAGGTCGTCTTCACCGACTTCTGCCGTACTTTCTTCGAAAGCGACGACCTGGTGCTGCGCTTTCGGCCCAGCTTCTTCCCGTTCACCGAGCCCAGCGCCGAGATCGACATCCAGTTCCAGCACGGCCCGCTGGCCGGGCGCTGGCTGGAGGTCTCGGGCTCCGGCCAGGTGCACCCCAACGTGGTGCGCAACATGGGCCTGGACCCCGAGCGCTACATCGGCTTCGCCTTCGGCATGGGCCCGGACCGCCTGACCATGCTGCGCTACGGTGTGAACGACCTGCGGCTGTTTTTCGACGGCGACATCCGCTTTCTGTCGCAGTTCCGCTGACCGTGCCGCCCATTTATCGAAAAAGTGAGCGCGTTGTCGTGACGTTCAAAGGGATTGCGATGGTTTTTGCAGTCAAGCCCTTTGAATATCACGGCATGCAGCTCACTTTTTGAGAGCAATCGCCGAGAAGTACCCTCACCATGCAATTCCCCGAATCCTGGTTGCGCGAGTTCTGCAACCCGCCCCTGTCCACGCAAGCGCTGGCCGACACCCTGACCATGGCCGGGCTGGAGGTGGAGGAGCTGCGCCCCGTGGCGCCCCCGTTTTCCAAGATCGTCGTCGGCGAGATCCGCAGTGCCGAGCAGCACCCCAATGCTGACCGCCTGCGCGTGTGCCAGGTGGATGTGGGCGGGCCGGAGCTCCTGAGCATCGTCTGCGGCGCGCCGAACGCGCGCCCGGGCATCCGCGTGCCGTGCGCGCTGGTCGGCGCCGAGCTGCCGCCGGGCGAGGATGGCAAGCCCTTCGTCATCAAGGTCGGCAAGCTGCGCGGCGTGGAAAGCCGCGGCATGCTGTGCTCGGGCCGCGAGCTGAGCCTGTCCGAGGACCATGGCGGCCTGCTGGAGCTGGAGGCCGATGCGCCGCTGGGCCAGGACATCCGCCAGCATTTGCGGTTGGACGACACCCTGTTCACCCTGAAGCTCACGCCCAACCTGGCGCATTGCTTGAGCCTCTACGGCGTAGCGCGCGAGCTGGCGGCGCTGACCGGCGCGCCGCTGATGCAGCCCGAGTTCCCGCAGCTGCCCACGCAGACCGACGAACGCCTGCCGGTGCGCATCGACGCGCCCGACCTGTGCGGGCGCTTTTCCGGCCGGGTCGTGCGCGGCGTGAACCCGCGCGCGGCCACGCCGCAGTGGATGGTCGAGCGTTTGGAGCGCTGCGGCCAGCGCAGCGTGGCGCCGCTGGTGGACATCTCCAACTACGTCATGTTCGAGCTGGGCCGGCCGTCGCACATCTTCGACCTGGACAAGATCGACGCTGGCGGCCTGCAGGTGCGCTGGGGCCGCGCCGGCGAGCAGCTGAAGCTGCTGAACGGCACCACCGTGCAGGTGGACGAGAGGGTGGGCGTGATTGCCGATGCCCAGGCCGTGGAATCGCTGGCCGGCATCATGGGCGGCGACGCCACGGCCGTGGGCGACGAGACGCGCAACATCTACGTCGAGGCCGCCTTCTGGTGGCCGTCGGCGATCGCCGGGCGCTCGCGCCGCTACAACTTCGCCACCGACGCCGGCCACCGCTTCGAGCGCGGCGTGGATCCGGAGGGCACGGTGCAGCACCTCGAGCGCATCACGCAGCTGATCTTGCAGATCTGCGGCACGCCCGAGACCGTGTGCGGCCCCATCGACGACCAGTGCGCGAACGTGCCGGCCCCCGCGCCCGTGCAGCTGCGCGTGGCGCGCGCGGCCAAGGTCATCGGCATGCCGCTGACCGAGGCGCAGTGCGTGCAGGCGCTGCAGCGCCTGGGCCTGCCGGTTCAGGCGGCCGGTGGCGTGCTGACGGTGCAGCCGCCGTCGTACCGGTTCGACCTGCGCCTGGAGGAAGACCTGATCGAGGAAGTAGCGCGCATGGTCGGCTACGACCATCTGCCGACCACGCCGCCGCTGGCCCCCATCACGCCGCGCCTGCTGCCCGAGTCGCGCCGCAGCAGCTTCGCCGTGCGCCGCGCGCTGGCCGGGCTGGGCTACCAGGAAACCATCAATTTCAGCTTTGTCGAGGAAGCCTGGGAGCGCGAGCTGGCCGGCAACGACACGCCGATCCGCCTGCTCAACCCGATCGCCAGCCAGCTGAGCGTGATGCGCTCGTCGCTGCTGGGCTCGCTGCTGCAGGTATTGAAGTTCAACCTGGACCGCAAGGCCGAGCGCGTGCGCGTGTTCGAGCTGGGCCGGGTGTTCGCGC
This sequence comes from Oryzisolibacter propanilivorax, assembly GCF_900103645.1. Lineage (GTDB taxonomy): Bacteria > Pseudomonadota > Gammaproteobacteria > Burkholderiales > Burkholderiaceae_C > Melaminivora > Melaminivora propanilivorax. The sequence goes on along the minus strand of NZ_FNHP01000001.1, from coordinate 546,956 downwards.
GCGACGCCAGCGTGCCGGGCAGCGACGCCAGCGTCGAAGGCATCGCCCAGCCCATGCGCGTGGCCGGCCTGGCCTACGGCGCGGTGGACGCGCTGCAGTGGGGCGCCAAGGCGCGCGCGGTGGATTTCTTCGACGCCAAGGGCGACGTGCAGGCGCTGCTCGCGCCGCTGCTGCCGACCTTGGAGGCGGCCGAGCACCCGGCGCTGCACCCGGGCCGCTGCGCCCGCGTGCTGCTGGGCGGCGAGGCCATCGGCTTCATCGGCGAGCTGCACCCGCGCTGGCGCCAGTCCTGGGACCTGCCGGCCGCGCCGGTGCTGTTTGAGCTGGCGCTGGACGCCGTGCTGCGCCGCCCCGTGCCGCAGTTCGAGGCGGTGGCGCGGCGCCAGCCGGTCGAGCGCGACATCGCCGTGGTGGTGGCCGAACATGTCACGCACGACCAGGTCATGCAGGCCATCCGCGGCGCGCAGCCGCAGCTGCTGCGCTCGGCGGTGCTGTTCGACGTGTTCCGCCCGCAGCCCGAGCGCGCCGGGCAGCCCGGCCAGCTGGCCGCCGGCGAAAAGAGCCTGGCAATCCGCCTGACCTTGGCCAGCGATACGGCCGCGCTGCAGGACGCGGAGATTGACGCCACCGTGCAGGCCGTGCTGCATGCCCTGGCCGGGCAGACCGGAGCGCGCCTGCGATGAGCGCCGAGCCGATGGAACTGCCCGTGCAGAGCCTGGAGGCGCCGGCGCTGACCAAGGCGCAGCTGGCCGACCTGCTGTTCGAGCAGATCGGCCTGAACAAGCGCGAGTCCAAGGACATGGTGGATGCGTTCTTCGACCTGATGGCCGAGCGGCTCGTGGAGGGCGAGGACGTAAAGTTGTCGGGTTTCGGCAACTTCCAAGTGCGCATGAAGGCACCGCGCCCGGGGCGCAATCCGCGCACCGGGGAGCTGATTCCCATCGAGGCACGGCGCGTGGTGACTTTTCACGCCAGCAGCAAGCTGAAAGAGCAGCTGCAGCAGGAACTGCTGGGTGACAAGGCGTGACTTGCCCCAGGTGCGTTTTGCCCGGCTTGCGCTAGCCTTGCGGGCTTTGCCATCGTTTGCGCCTGAACCATGAGCACCGTCCTGCCCCCCCTGCCGGCCAAGCGCTACTTCACCATCGGTGAGGTGGCCCAGCTGTGCGGTGTGAAACCGCACGTGCTGCGCTACTGGGAGCAGGAGTTCACCCAGCTGCGCCCGATGAAGCGGCGCGGCAACCGGCGCTACTACCAGCACCACGAGGTGCTGATGATCCGGCGCATCCGCGAGCTGCTGTACGAGCAGGGCTTCACTATCAGCGGCGCACGCAACCAGCTTCTGGACGGCAGCCCTGCCGGGCGCACTGCGGCACTGCAGGAAGAGGGCGCAGCAGCTGCGCAGGCGCTTGCGACTGCACTGTCACAAGAGGCAGCGTTGCAGCTGGCCGACGGCGCTCTGCAGCTGGATGCGGCCGAGGCGGCGCTGCTGCGCAGGGAGTTGGAAGAAATCCGCGCGATTCTTTTCTGAGGCCGATTTTTGTGCCTATAATCTCGGTCTTGTCGGCGTGTAGCGCAGCCTGGTAGCGCACTTGCATGGGGTGCAAGGGGTCGCGAGTTCGAATCCCGCCACGCCGACCATTTATCAGAAAGATACGACCTTCGGGCCGCATTTTTCAAACCGACCTCAGGCGCGTAGCTCAGCTGGTTAGAGCACCACCTTGACATGGTGGGGGTCGTTGGTTCGAGTCCAATCGCGCCTACCAGGATACACATCCGCAGATTAACCAGGCTGCGGAGCAAATGTGAAAATCCTATGGAAAGCCGTCCGGATGCCCGGGCGGCTTTTTCATTTTCCGGCTGCTGCATCCAGCGCGGGATTGTCCTCCGCCATGATGGCGATGGCCTGCCAGGCACGGACCGCCGCCAACGTCGCATGCATCTGCACAGTATGGGCAAAGACAAAGGCGGCGCCACGCACCGTCTCGTCCGGGAACTCGGTGATCAGCGTGACCGGCGCATCGTGCGCGCTCTCCACCTGCATGCAGGGCGTGCCCGACAGCACCTCGTGCGGCAGGGGGCCGGCATGGCACTCGTACAGCGCGCGTTGGTATTGGTTGAAATCCATCAGGCCAGGCACCTGCGCCAGCTCGGCGCACACCGCACGCAACAGCGCGCGGCCGCGGCGTTGCCAGCCGGCATGGTGGCGCAGGATCAGGAAGAACCCTTTGGGCAGCATCCATTGCTCGAAGCCGCGCGGCGCGTAGCCCGACAGCGGGCGCGTCCACTCGTGCGCAGGATAGCCGTGCAGATTCACATGTAGCTGCGCACCAGAAAGCGCCAGGGCCTGCTGGCGCGCCTCGCGTTCGAGCAGCGGCGGCCGCTCGCGGTACTCCACGTCATCGCCCAGCGCGGTATATCGCGCGGCGTGGTGCATATGCCCAGGGTGCTGACGGCACAGCTCCTGATGCAGCGCGTAGCCGTCCGGGTTTTCCAGCGCTAGGAGTGCGAAATGCGCTCCCGGCTGGGCTCGCAGCATGTTGGCGGCACGCAGCACGCCGACGATGCCGGAGGTTTCATTGGCATGCTGGCCGGCGCTGAGGAATACCGGATGTTGCCAGCCCGACTGGTACACACCGTGCACGGTGCGCCCCTGCCGCGTTGCGGCTCTGAAACGTCGGCCGGGCAGGGCGCGGAGGGCCTGGACGATGCATGGTTCGGCAGGTGCCTGCGTCAGCCCATCCAGCGTCCTGCCATTTGCTGTGCCTGAAGGCCTGTGCTGCGGCGCAGGCCTGGCAAAGGGACGCAGGTGAATGCGCAGGCGTGGCACCGGCGCGTCGCCGCGCACATCTGGAACGATCTGTCCCGGCTGCAGCCGCCGGTCGCCTGGGGGCCGGCCGCTGCGTTGCTGGAACACCTCCATGAGCGAAAAGTACAGGTCCTCGTGCAGCCCCTCCAGTGTGCTGATGGTCTCATCCGTTCGGGCGACCGGCTGCTCGAAGCCGGGCACATCCGCACGCAGTTCCAGCCGTTCGAACCAGGGCTCCTCGTCTGGCCAGGGTCGGATGCGCACGCAGTCCAGCGCCGCAGCGAAGAGCTGCTCGTAATCGGTCAGCACCGGGCCATCTTGCACGTCCCCCAAGCCCGCCGCAGAGCCCACCCGCAGCCAACCTCCAGGTGAGAGTGTGGCAGCGCCAGTCGCATCGGCGTGCTGGCGGTTGGGCGCGAAAACCCGGCTGGCTGTGTGTCGTCCATCGACATGCAGCATCTGGACTTCATACCAAGGCGCGTGATCCTGCCGCTGCTCGAACTGCACGGCCCCAGGCGGCAGCAGGGCGCCGAGCGGATACGCCTCCAGCGCGAAGCGCCGCTCGGGGCCGCTGGGTGGTAGCGGATAGCGCACCCGCACCGATTGCAGCCGCTCAAGATCCACTTTCTCCAGAAAATGGTGCACCAAGGGCTTGTAGGCGCTGTGCAGCCGGGCATGGACGCCCGCGCGCGCCAGCTGTTGCTCGGCCGCGCGACGAGCAGCTACCCCCTCAAAGAGCCAACCTTGAACGTGGCTGCCGCGCCATTCGGGTTGTGAGAAGTGTCCCACCCATGCATCCAGCGTGCGCTCGAAAGTCACATCCAGCAGGCAGCGATCGCGTGCTCGACCTTCGGAAGAGACATCAGGTTCAGGGGCAGGGCGCATATGCACGGCCAGTTAGGAATGATAAAGCGCAGAAGGATATAGGCCACCGGCGTCCAGGCAAGGGGCAGCGTCAGCATGGCCACGACAGGACGCGACAGACTGGGTTCCTTGACCAACGGCGACTGCCCTGCAGAAAACCCAGGAACAGCTGCTTTTGCCACCTTTTGGCAAAAGTTGTCCGCACCAAGTACCGTCGCATCGCAAAATTCTTCAAAACTCTCAAAATGCACTATAAAAGCGCGCTTCTGCGCGCTTATTTTGGCGTAGATGGCTGCTTTTGCAGGCATCTCGCAGACCATAAATTTATTTGCATGCTGCAGGTACAACCTCGCGGTGAGCTCGCCACAATGAAATGCACCGGTTGCTGCCGGACCCTTTTCGTTGAGCTTTCTCTGTTTCATGACTCTTACCGTGACCCCTGCCGATCCAGCCAAAACGGCCGCACCCCTGTCGTTTTTTCCTCCGCCATCGCAGAGAGTTCCCACCTGTGGTGAACGCTGGAGCACCGACGCCGTGCAGACACTGCTCGACATGCCCTTCATGGAGCTGCTGTGGCGCGCCCAGACGGTGCACCGCGAGCTCTGGCCGGCGGGGGAGGTGGAACTGGCGACGCTGCTGTCGGTGAAGACCGGCGGCTGTCCGGAAAACTGTGGCTACTGCCCGCAGTCGGCCGCCTTCGATACCGGTGTGAAGGCGCAAAAACTGATGGAGGTGCACGAGGTCACTGCCGCCGCGCAAGCCGCCAAGGACGCCGGCGCCACGCGCTTTTGCATGGGCGCCGCCTGGCGTGCGCCCAAGGACCGCGACATCGAGAAAATGTCCGCGCTGATCGGGGCCGTGAAGGGCCTGGGGCTGCAGACCTGCGCCACGCTGGGCATGCTGGCGCCGCAGCAGGCGCAGGCGTTGAAGGACGCGGGCCTGGACTACTACAACCACAACCTTGACACCGCGCCCGAGTACTACCAGGACGTGGTCAGCACGCGCCAGTACCAGGAGCGGCTGGACACGTTGCGCAATGTGCGCGCCGCTGGCGTCAAGGTCTGCGCCGGCGGCATCATCGGCATGGGTGAGACACCCGTGCACCGGGCCGGGCTGATTGCGCAGCTGGCGAATCTTGATCCCTACCCGGAATCCGTCCCGATCAACAGCCTGGTACGTGTGCCGGGCACGCCGCTGGCGGACAGCGATCCGGTCGATCCGCTGGATTTTGTGCGCGTGATCGCGGTGGCGCGCATCACCATGCCGCGTGCCCGGGTGCGCCTGTCGGCCGGGCGCCAGCAACTGGGCGACGCGGTCCAGGCACTGTGCTTCCTGGCCGGCGCCAATTCGATCTTCTATGGCGACAAGCTGCTGGTCACCGGCAACCCGGAGGCCAGCGACGACGCGCGACTGCTGGCGCGGCTCGGGCTCAGGGCGGCGCAAAGCCAGCCGGCGCCCGCCTGCTGAGCAACGGCGCCGGTGCCGGGCAATCGGGCAGTTGCGCGACACTGTCCGGCAGGGCGTCCACCAGGTTGAATTCGCCTGCCGGGCGTTCGTGGCCGTCGCGCTCCTTGACCAGCAGCCAGCCGGCAGGGCGCCCGTGCCTCGGCTGCATGCGGATCAACGCCCAGGCGCCGACCAGCTTGTGGCCGTGCAGGGCGAATGCCAGCCGGCCGGCGCCCAGGCCTTGGTACGGGTCATGCAATGGCTGCCAGCAGCCCTTGTCCCAGACGATGACGCGCCCCGCGCCATAGTGGCCCTCGGCGATCTTGCCCTCAAAGTCGTTATAGGAGAGGGGATGGTCCTCTACCGACACGGCCAAGCGCCGCTCGCGCAGGTCGTAGCTCGGGCCCTTGGGCACGGCCCAGCTTTTCATGACGCCGCCCAGTTCCAGCCGAAAGTCATAGTGCAGTCGGCTGGCCCAGTGCTTTTGCACCACGAAGCGCGGCGCGCCCGGCGGGCAGGCGGATGTATGTTCGGCCAATGAAGAGGCGATGGTGGGCATGGCGGCTCCTGAATCGGCGGCAATAAGCGATGCTCGCGCGCTTCGGCCCGTCGACCTGTAGGAAAGCTACCAAAACAGTAGCTGCAGGCCCATGCTCTACTTGGGCTACGGTCGGTTTTCATCCATATTGCTGGCGGTGCCTGCAGGCATGGCACCACAGGGCGTCAGCACTGTTTGAGCGCGCAGGTGCTCCTGCCCGGCAGGACATATGCCGGACAAAAGTGGAACAGCCTGGTAATAGTCGCGTTTGGCAGACGCAGTAGCCAGCGGCTGATTCCGTCTCGCGCCGGCGCACGCTGAGGGGAAGTCGTCGTGCGCATACGACCGGATCGCAAGGCGTGCCAGCCTGGAAAGTATGCGGTGGATGCAAGCCTTGAGCCGCGACGGCGGGGCGGACTGCTCAACTAAAAGTACGAAAAATCATCTTTTATTTAACATAATATACATCGTATATTAAATATGTGATGCCGACGAAGCAGTCTTCCTTGGATCCACACCATGCACCAAAAGCAGCGTGACCCGGATAATCGAGCCATGCAATTCCTTCACACCATGCTGCGCGTCGGCAGTCTCCAGCGGTCCATCGACTTCTATACCCAGGTGCTGGGCATGCAACTGCTGCGCACATCGGAAAACACCGAGTACCGCTATTCGCTGGCTTTCCTGGGCTTCGACGGCGGCAACCCTGGCCAAGCCGAGCTGGAGCTGACCTACAACTGGGGCGTGGACCAGTATGAGATGGGCACGGCCTACGGTCACATTGCCCTGGGTGTGTCCGACGCCCGGGCTGCCTGCGATCGCATCAAGGCAGCCGGCGGTAACGTCACGCGCGAAGCGGGTCCGGTCAAAGGTGGCTCCACCATCATCGCCTTTGTGACCGACCCCGATGGCTACAAGATCGAGTTGATTCAGCGTCCAGCTCTGGCGATTGGCCAGCAGGTTGCCGACCCTTTGCGCAGCGCCTGACGTTGCTTTCTTGACGGCACGCCGACTCGTGGGCCTCACGGCTGGCGTGTCCACCCATCAATTGCCTTCGCCGCCGCGCTCGGGCAGCCGCCGATTGCGGCGCAATGGCCGTGGTGCCACGGGCCGCATCTGTGGTGCAACGGCACGCAGCGCTGCTGCTTCTGCCTGATGGCGCGCCGCCAACTGGACTGCTTCATGCCACTGGGCATGCTGCTGGTTCAGCGCGTTTACGGCATCGGTGGCGGCCTGGCGCGCTGCCTCCAGTTCTGCAGTCAGCCGCGCCTCATGTGCGCTGTACTGCAGCTCCTGCGCCTGGAAGGACTGCTGCGCCTGTGCCAAATGCGCTCGTGCGGCCTCCAGCTGCCTGGCCAGCGCGGCGCGTGCGGTGCGCTCCTGGTCCATGTCGAGCAAAGCCCGGCGCTCGGCATGCTCGGCACGGCGCGTCGCCTGCTGCGCGGCCTCGCGCTCCTTTTCCATTTCGTCGCTGAAGTGCTGCCGTGTTTGCTGCAGCTCCTGGCGCAGCTCCGCCAGTTGCTGTGCCTGTGTTTGCTGGCGCGCCAAGGTCGACGCATGCTCGCGACGCTCTTGCGTCAGGGCCAGATTCAGTTGCCTGGCTTCTTCCAACGCCTGCTGGTGCTCGGACAGCGCCGTTTGCAACTGTATTTGTAACAACGACTTTTCCCGTTCGGCTTCCTGCATTCGGGCCTGAGCCGCGACAGCATCCGCCTGCGCCTCCAGCCGAAGGCTGGCCAACTCTTCACGCGCAGCTTCGGTCGCCTGCTCCCACAGGGCAGACATCGCCTGCCCAGCCGCCTGGCGCAACGATTGCGGCAAACCGGGATGGTCAATTTCCACCCGCGCGCGTTCGCGCAACTCCTTCCAGAAGCCAGCAAGGGCTTCTGCCGGCACGCTCATCGAGCCCTTGCGCACGTACTGGTAAAGCCGGCTGGCCGTCGGTGTGATGCCGTGGCGGAAGAAAAGCGACATGCACACCTCTCTGTAGAGCACACGCGTATCACTGATGCGCGCTTTCAACCCGTCGATCTCGCTTTGGATAGCCTGTTCGTTCAGCATTTATTAATAATATTACGTAATACGTAGTCTTTGTTGAAATATTTGAATAAGTTTGGACATAACTTTTCTAATGTCCAAAGATTGGCGAGAATGTGTAGGATTGCTGCGATGCCCACGCTGCTAAACCATTCGTCTGCTGACTGTTCGCCAGCTGCTGCGTCAGTGCCGGTCACCTTGGAGGTTCTGGCCTTGCCCGCCGCTTTCTCTGGCGCGGCAGGAAGAAACCGTGCCACTGGTGTCGCCCAGATCAGCGCCCAGGACGACCGAACAGCCGTCATGGCCTGGCTGGCGCGGTATCACCAGTCCCCCGCCACGCTGGCCAGCTACCGCAAGGAGGCGGAAAGACTGCTGCTGTGGTGTGTGCTGCAGCACGGCAAGGCCCTGTCCGATCTCACGCACGAAGACTTCCTGGTGTACGAGCGCTTTCTGGCGGACCCCCAGCCTGCCGAGCGGTGGGTGATGCAGGTAGCGCGCAAGGCGGCGCGCGCCTCGCCACATTGGCGTCCTTTCGCCGGGCCTCTTGACCGATCCAGCCAGCGGCAGGCGATGTCGATCCTGAACAGCCTGTTCAACTGGCTGGTCCAGGCGGGCTACCTGGCGGGCAACCCGCTGGCGCTGCGCCGGCGCAAGGCTGTCGTGCCGGCACGACAGGTCAGCCGCTTCTTGCCGCACGAGCATTGGGCGCAGGTGCGCAGCACCATCGAGAACCTACCCGTCGATACGCCGCGCCAGAAATTGACTGCAGCGCGGCTGCGCTGGCTGTTCTCGCTGCTGTATCTGGCGGGCCTGCGGATTTCGGAGCTTGCCGGCAGCCGTATGGGCGACTTCCACGCGCGCCGCTCCTCCGATGGGCGCCAGCGCTGGTGGCTGGCGGTGCACGGCAAGGGCGACAAGCCGCGCGTTATCCCCGCAACCGATGAACTGATGGCCGAGCTGGCGCGCTACCGCCAGGCGCACGGCCTGTCCGGCCAGCCGCAGGAGGGCGAGGAGCGGCCGCTGCTACTTCCCCTGATTGCCTGCCCTGCCCCGGCCGGCCTGCCGCGTGCGATGAGCCGCAGCGCCATCCATGGCATGGTCAAGCAGGTGGTGCAGCTGACCGCGCAACGGTTGCGCTCGGCCGGCGATCAGCATGAGGGCGCGGCGCGGCACATCGAACAGGCGTCGGCGCACTGGCTGCGCCATACCGCGGGCACGCACCAGAGTGACGGAATGGACTTGAAGATGGTGCGCGACAACCTGGGGCACGCCAACATCGCCACCACCAGCATTTATCTGCATACCGAGGACGATGCGCGCCACGACGCGACGTCCGATGCGCATCGCCTTGGCTGGGCACGGTCGTGAAGCAATCCGGGACGTGCGCGCCGTGTCACCACCACACGCACGGATACCGTCAATAGGCACGGATGACGCGCCCAGGATGGGCGGCCGTAAAGCCGGCGGAGTCGCCGGTTGGGGGACGACGCCAGGCCATTTCTCCACCGAGACCCACATGGTGTTGACGGTCTCCGCGCATTCAGCAGATGGCAGCCCACTGGACGTCGCCGCTTTGCCGGTCATGAGCAAAGAGCAGCAACGCGCTACCAATTGAATAGCTGCAGACCCTTCATTTACAAGGGCTGGCGGCCATTTTCACTTTAGATCATCCGGCCGCAGCCCGCTCGCCTGCCGCGCCAGCGCGGTGATGGCATTCCAGTCGCCCTGCTCCAGCGCCGGCGCCGGCGCCAGCCACGAGCCGCCGACGCACGCCACGTTGGGCAGCGCCAGCAACTCGCGCGCGTTGCCCGGCTGCACGCCGCCCGTGGGGCAAAACAGCACGTCGGCGAACGGCCCCTGCCAGGCTTTCAGCAACGCCACGCCGCCGGCTTGCATGGCCGGGAAGAATTTCAGCGCCGACAGGCCCTCGTCCTGCGCCGCCAGGATCTCGCTGGATGTGGCCACGCCCGGCAGCAGCGGCAGTCCCGCCGACCGGCACGCCCGCGCCAGCGCCGGCGTGAAGCCCGGGCTGACCGCGAAGCGCGCGCCGGCGCGCAGCACCGCCTCGGCATCCTGCGCGCTGCGCAGCGTGCCGGCACCGACGACCGCCTCGGGCACTTCGGCGGCGATGGCGCGCATGCACTCCAGCGCCTGCGGCGTGCGCAGCGTGATCTCCAGCATGCGGATGCCGCCAGCGACCAACGCACGCGCCAGCGGCACGGCATGGCGCACGTCGTACAGCACGATCACCGGGATGACCGGCGCGTCGCGCACCACGTCCAGTGCGGTCAGGGGGGAAGCGGATGGGGTCGTCACAGCCATGTGCAGGCGCCCTCCTCGGCGCCGAGCGCGTTGCGCCGGAAGCCGGCGAAGAGCTCGCGGCCCAGGCCATGGGCGCTGTCCTCGGCTTGGGCATCCGTGCGCTGCGCCACCGGCCGTGCGTCCCATTCGGCCGCGTCCACCAGCACGTCCAGCGTGCCGGCAATGGCGTCCAGTCGGATCACGTCGCCATCGCGCACCCGGGCGATGGGGCCGCCGGCCAGGCCTTCGGGCACCAGGTGGATGGCCGCCGGCACCTTGCCCGAGGCGCCGCTCATGCGCCCGTCGGTCACCAGCGCCACGCGGTAGCCCTTGCCCTGCAGCACCGCTAAGGGCGGCGTGAGCTTGTGCAGTTCGGGCATGCCGTTGGCCTGCGGGCCCTGCCAGCGCACCACGCAGACCACGTCGCCGTCCAGCGCACCCGAGTGGAACGCCTCCAGCAGCGCCGCCTGCGAGTCGAACACGCGCGCCGGCGCCTCGATGATGTGTCGGTCGTCGGGCACCGACGACACCTTGATCACGCTGCGCCCCAAGTTGCCGGTCAGCACCTTCAGCCCCCCGGTGGCACTGAACGGCGCAGCGGCTGGGCGCACCACGTCCTCATCCGCGCTGGCGCCGATGTCGACCCAGTGCAGGCGCTGCTGCGCGTCGCCCTCCGGCCGGCGGGTGTACTCGCGGATGCCGCCCGGGCGCACGGTGCGCACGCCCTCGTGCATCAGCCCGGCGTCCAGCAGCTCGCGGATGACGTAGCCCGGCCCGCCCGCGGCCTGGAACTGGTTCACGTCGGCGCTGCCGTTCGGATAGACGCGCGCCAGCAACGGCACGACCTGCGACAGTTCAGAAAAATCACCCCAGTCGATCACGATGCCTGCCGAGCGCGCCACCGCCACCCAGTGGATCAGGTGATTCGTCGAGCCGCCGGTGGCCAGCAGCGCGACCATGGCGTTGACGATGCAGCGCTCGTCCACCACCTGCCCGATCGGCGGGCATGGCGTGCCGCCCTGCCCCAGCACGGTGCGCAGTGCCTCGCGCGTGAGCTGCTCGCGCAGCGGCTGGCCGGGGTTGACGAAGGCCGTGCCGGGCACGTGCAGGCCCATGGCTTCGAGCAGCATCTGGTTGCTGTTGGCCGTGCCGTAGAAGGTGCAGGTGCCGGGCGCGTGGTAGGCGGCCATCTCAGCGGCCAGCAGCTCGTCGCGCCCGACGAGGCCTTGTGCGGCCTGCTCGCGCACCTTGGCCTTGGCGTTGTTCGGCAGGCCCGAGGGCATGGGCCCGGCCGGCACGAAGACCACCGGCAGGTGACCGAAATGCAGCGCACCGATCAGCAGGCCGGGCACGATCTTGTCGCACACACCCAGCAGCAGCGCGGCCTGAAAGGTGTCGTGGCTCAGCGCGATGGCCGTGCCCTGGGCGATGGCGTCGCGGCTGAACAGCGACAGGTCCATGCCCGGCTCGCCCTGGGTCACGCCGTCGCACATGGCGGGCACGCCGCCCGCGACCTGGGCGTTGGCGCCCAGGCGGCGCGCCTCGTCCTTCAGGATGTCCGGGAAGTGCCCCAGCGGCGCGTGCGCCGACAGCACGTCGTTGTAGGCGTTGACCAGGGCGACGTTAGGCCGGTGCTCCTGGACAATGCGCAGCTTGTCGGGAATGGGCAGGCCGGCGACGGCGTGCGCCACGTTGGCGCAGCCCAGCGCCTGGGTGCGCGGCGGGCGCGCAGCCATGGCGGCGACGCGCTCCAGATAGGCGGCGCGCGTGTTGGCGCTGCGGTCCCGGATGCGCTGCGTCACGGCAGCGACGGTGTTGTGCAGGGTGGTCATGCGTGGGGGTCCTCTCGTCCTCTCGGCTGCGCCGGGCGCAGGCGACAAGCGTGCATGCTAGTCGGCAAAAGCGGCGGCCCGGCGTCGGAGAACCGAGCGCCGGGCCGTCGGACGGTGCGGCCGCGGCCAGGCTGCGGCCGGCGGCAGGGTCGAAGCGGGCACCAGGCCAGGCCGGATGCCAGCCGGCCCGATGCGCTTACTTGGCGGCGCGCGCCTTGGCCAGCTCGGCCTGGGCCTGCTGCCACAGGTCCTGGCCCACGGCGGTGGCCACGCTGGCGTGCACGCTGCTGAGCTTGTCGCGCATGCGGGCGGCCTCGGCGGGCGCCAACTCGTTCACGACCATGCCTTTGTTTTTGAGGTCGGCCAGCGCCTTGGCCGCTTCCTGGCGCGTGTCCTGGCGCTCGAAGTCGCGGCTCTTGACGGCGGCGTCGCGCAGCACCTTCTGCTCGGCCGGGCTGAGCTGGTCCCACCACTTCTTGCTGACGGTGACGATCCACGGGCTGTAGACATGGTTGGTCACCGTCAGGTACTTCTGCACCTCGTAGAACTTGCTGGACAGCACCGTGTTGTACGGATTCTCCTGGCCGTCCACGGCGCGGGTCTCCAGGGCGGTGAAAAGCTCCGAGAACGGCAGTGGCACGGCATTGGCGCCCAGCGCCTTGAAGCTGTCGAGGAAGACGTTGTTCTGCATCACGCGCAGCTTGATGCCGTTCATGTCCTCCAGCTTGGTCACCGGGTGCTTGTTGTTGGTCAGGTTGCGAAAGCCGTTTTCCCAATAGACCAGGCCGACCATGCCCTTGGGCTCCAGCGTGGCCTTCACTTTCTCGCCCACCGGGCCGTCCAGCAGCGCGTCGGCTTCCTGGGTGCTGGTGACCAGGAACGGCGTGTCCCACAGCGCCATTTGCGGCGCGATGCCCGCCAGCGTGGCGGTGGAGCCCACCATCATCTCCTGCGCGCCGCCGATCAGCGCCTGCTGCATCTGCGTGTCGGAGCCGAGCGAGGCGTTGCCGATGGCCCGGATCTTCATCTTGCCGCCGGTGGCTTTCTCGACCTCCTTGGCGAAAAAGCGCACGGCGCGGCCCTGGTTGGACTCCTCGACCAGGCCGTAGCCGAAGCGCACGATGCGCGGCTTGAAATCCTGCGCCTGCACGGCGCCGGCCGCCAGCAGTGCGGCCAGCGCGCCGGCCAGAGCGAACTTGAATCGCATGGGGTTCTCCTTGGGGTGTCGTGAAGGGCGATGGTCGCCCGGGGTGGAATTTTTGATGTTTTTGGCCTTCAGCCCATATGTATCAAGGGCCTGTAGCTATCGAATCAGGAGTTGGTGCGTCAGGTCATCCAGCGCAGCGGCACGGTGACGATCTGCGGGAAGACGATTAGCAGCGCCGCCAGCAGCACATAGGCCAGTAAAAACGGCGTGGTGCCGCGGATCACCGTTTCCATGCGCATGCGGCCCACGCCGGCGACCACGTTCTGCACCGTGCCCACGGGCGGGGTGATCAGGCCGATGCAGCCGACATAGATGAACATGAAGCCGAAGTACACCGGGTCGATGCCGGCCTTGGCCGCCAGCGGCGCGCACACCGGGCCGAAGATCAGGATGGTCGGCGTCAGGTCCATGGCGGTGCCCACCACCAGCAGGAACAGCATCATCAGCGCCATGAACAGCATGGGCGCGCCCAGCACGCCGGCGAAGGTGTCGGCCAGCAGGTTCGGCAAGTCGGCCAGGGTGATCATGTAGGCCGTCACGGTGGCCGCGCCGCACAGGAACATGACCACGGCGGTGGTCTTGGCGGCCGCCAGGAACACGGAATACAGCCCGGTCCAGGTCAGCTCGCGGTACACCACCATGGCCACGAACAGCGCATACACCGCTGCCACCACCGCCGCCTCGGTCGGGGTGAACAGCCCGCCGCGCAGGCCGCCCAGGATGATCACCGGCATCATCAGCGCCCAGAAGCTCGAGCCCAGCGCGCGCAGCCGCACGCCCCACGGTGTGCGCTCGCCACGCGCCAGCTGCTGGCGGTGCGCAATGCTGCGCCAGGCGACAATGAGGAAGATGCCCATGATCAGGCCCGGCACCACGCCCGACAGGAACAGCTTGCTGATCGAGGTGTTGGTGGTAACGCCGTAGATCACGAACGGCATGGACGGCGGGATGATGGGCGCAATGATGCCGCCCGAGGCCAGCAGCCCGGCGCCGTAGCTGTCCGGGTAGTGCTTTTCGCGCATCATCGGCAGCAGGATGGTCGCCAGCGCCGCGGTATCGGCGATGGCCGAGCCGCTCATCGAGGCCAGCAGCACCGCCGCGCCGATGGTCACGTAGCCCAACCCGCCGCGTATGTGCCCGACGAAGGCGCCCGCCAGGTCGATGATGCGCCGCGACAGGCCGCCGGCGTTCATCAGCTCGCCCGCCAGGATGAAGAACGGCACGGCCAGCAGCGGGAAGTTGTCGAAGCCCGCCTGCAGGTTCTGCGCCAGCAGCTGGGCGTCGAAGAAGTCCAGGTGCCACATCAGCGCCACGCCGGTCAGCACCAGCGCCTGGGCGATCGGCATGCCGATCACCATGCCGCCAATCAGCACGGCCAGAAAGATCAGGGTCACGACCATGGTGCGCTCGCCCCCGGTTTATTCGATGTCCAGCGCCGGCTCGGCGCCCGGCTGCGCGGGCGGCAGCGGGCCGCGGCGCACGTCGCGCAGCCACACCGCCAGCAGACCCACGGCCAGCACCAGCGTGGCCGCCGCGCCCAGCGCCAGCGGATAGCCCAGCACGGTGCTGAAGCTCTGCAGCCCGGCCTGCACCTGGCCCCACGAGCCCCACAGCAGCAATGCCATGCAGACCGCGACCAGCGCCTGCGCCAGCCAGAACATGGCCCGGCGCGGGCCCGGGCCAACGCGCGACGTCACCAGGTCGAAGCCCAGATGGCTGCCCTCGTAGGCCGCGACCACCGCGCCGATGGCCACCAGCCAGACGAACAGCAGGCGCGAGATCTCCTCGTACGAGGCGATGCCGGTGTTGAACACGTAGCGCAGCACCACGTTGACGAACACGGCGATCACCATGCCGGCCAGCGCCAGCACCATGCAGTGCTCGGCCAGGCGCTGCAGCAGCGGGCGGCGCGGAGGATGGGATGATGGGGAAACGGTCATGCAACACCCTGCGTGAAAGAGGCGGGCATGCCAGCGCGCGCCCAGGCAGCGATTTCGGCGGCCAACGCATCGACCGGACGCGTGGCGTCCAGCATCAGCACACGCGGCTCGTGCAGCGGCGGCTCCAGCGTGGCGAACTGGTCGGCCACCAGCGCCGGCGAGAAGAAGTGGCCGGGCCGCGCCTGCACGCGCTGCAGCGCTTGCTCATAGTCCAGCGCCAGGAAAGCGAAACCCAGGCCAGGGCGCGCGGCGCGCAGGCGCTCGCGGTAGGCACGGCGCAGGGCCGAGCAGGTCAGCACCATCCCTTGGCGCTGCGGCGCCCCCAGCAGCGCACCCAGGCGGTCCAGCCAGCCGGCGCGGTCGGCGTCTGTCAGCGGCGTGCCGGCGCGCATCTTGGCGATGCTCTCGGGCGCGTGGTGGCTGTCGCCCTCCTCCAGCGTCCAGCCGAGCCGCTGCGCACAGGCCGCGCCGATGCTGGACTTGCCGCAGCCAGAGACACCCATGACCACCAGGGAAGACGCCGGGGCGTCAGGGATAGCGCTATCCATACCGATCCAAAACAAGGCGGCGCCCTGATGGGCCACCGCCGCTGGTTCATGCGCCGATTAAAACGCGCAAATAAAAGGGTTTTACCCAATGCCGGTCGTTGCAGACGGGCCTGATCGCGGTAAACCCCCATGAAGATAGCGCTATCTTACGCAACAATGGGGATCTTCTTCTGCGGGCTAACCCTGACCTTGATCAACCCTCGACGCTCCCGCCGCTCCAGCGGCCGCACCACCCTGGCCGATGTCGCCGCTGCCGCCGGCGTCAGCCCGATCACCGTCTCGCGCGCGCTGCGCGGCGAGCGCAGCGTGGACCCGCAGCTGGCCGAGCGCGTGCACCAGGCCGCGCGCCAGCTGGGTTACGTGCCCGATCCGGCGGCGCGCGCGCTGGCGTCCCAGCGCAGCACGCAGGTGCTGGTGCTGGTGCCGCTCTTGTCCAACGCGCTGTTCGTCGATCTGCTGGAGGCGGTGCACCGCACGCTGTTCCCGCAGGGCTTCCAGCCGCTGATCGGCGTGACCCACTACGACAGCGCCGAGGAGGAGCTGCTGCTGCGCACCTACCTGCCGCACCGCCCCGCCGGCCTGCTGGTCACCGGCTTCGACCGCAGCGAGGATGCGCGCCAGTTGCTGGCCGGCAGTGGCGTGCCTTGCGTGCACCTGATGGAAACCAGCACCGCACCGGGCACGGCCTGCGTGGGCTTTTCGCAGGTCGGCGCGGGCGAGGCCATCACGCGCCACTTGGTCGAGCGGGGGCGCCGGCGCATCGCCTTCTGCGCGGCGCAGCTCGATCCGCGCGTGCTGCAGCGCGCCGAGGGCTATCGCCGCTGCCTGCGCGCCGCCGGCCTGTACGACCCGCGCCTGGAGGTGTTGAGCGCCGAGCGCTCGTCCATGGCGCTGGGCGCGCGGCTGTTCGAGGACATGCTGCAGCGCCTGCCGGACATCGACGCCATCTTCTTCTGCAACGACGACATCGCCCAGGGCGGGCTGCTCGCCGCCGCGCGGCTGGGCGTGGCGGTGCCGGGGCGCATCGCCATCGCCGGCTTCAACGACCTGGCCGGCAGCGACCAGATGGTGCCGCCGTTGACCACCATCCGCACGCCGCGCAGCGAGGTCGGCCGCGCCGGCGCCACCATGCTGCTGGAGCTGATGCGCGGCGAGGCCGCGCCACGCTGTATCGAGCTGGACTACGAGTTGGTGGTGCGCGGCAGCACCTGACGGGCACAAAAAAGCCCGGCAACGCCGGGCTCAGGATGGCTGTGCGCCACTGCGTGCTCAGGGCAGCAGGATGACTTCCACGCGGCGCGCCTCGGCGTTGCTGCCGTCGGCCTGGGTCACTTCGGGCTTCTTCAGGTCGATGCGCGCCTCGGGCACGCCCAGCGCCAGCAGCGCATCGCGCACCGCCAGCGCGCGCTGCTTGGCCAGGGCCTCGTTGGCCGCCGCGTCACCCGTGGCGTCGTGGTAGCCCGAGACCTGGGCGGTGCGGCCGGCTTCATTCACTCCGCGCACCACCTCGGCCAGGGCCTCGTTGGCGCCCGCGGCCAGCTCCGCCTGGCCGGTGGCGAAGTAAAAGCGCACCACGCCATCGACCACCACCACCGACGCGCCGTCGGTCACCACCAGCGCGCCCGGCACCGCGGCGGCCACCATGCCGGCGGGCAGCGCCACCACGGCGCCGTTCGCCATCGACGGCGCGTGGCGGATGCCGCGTTGGTACACCACCACCCCGACCACCAGGGAAACCACGAGGGCGATCAGGGCGAACAGGAAGCCGAGGGCGAAGCGCTGCTGGCTGTCGTCGTCGGAGGAGTTGAAGGACATGCTGGAAGCTCCGGAGATGGAATGGAAGGGAAGGAGAAAATCGGTTGTTCAGGACAAACCCGCAGATTGTAGAAGCCGCCCATGCCCGTTTCCGCACCGCTCCCCCGTGATCCCGCCGCCATGCTGCAGGCCACCCTGGCGCAGTGGGGCGGCCACGAGGATCTGTGGCTTTTCGGCTACGGCTCGCTGATCTGGCGGCCGGACTTCGACTACGCCGAGTGCCGCCCGGCCAGCGTGCACGGCTGGCACCGGGCGCTGAAGATGTGGAGCCGGCGCAACCGCGGTACGCCCGAATGCCCGGGCCTGGTATTCGCCCTGCTGCCCGGCGGCAGCTGCCGCGGCATGGCCTACCGGGTGCCGCGCGCGCAGGTGCCGCAGATGCTGCCGCCGCTGTGGCAGCGCGAGATGGCGCTGGGCGTGTACGACCCGCGCTGGCTGCCCTGCCGCACGCCGCAGGGCACGGTGCGCGCGCTGGCCTTCACCCTGCCGCGCAACAGCCCGAACCACACGGGCGTGCTGCCCGACGACGAGGTGCGGCGCATCTTCGAGCAGGCCAGCGGGATCTACGGCAGCACGCGCGACTATGCCGAGGCCACGCACGCCGAGCTGCAGCGCCTGGGCATCCACGACCGCGCGCTGTCACGGCTGATCGCGCTGACCCGAAGCGGGCCGTGAAGGCCGCCGGTTGCGCGCGCGGCTGACAGGCGCCGGCCCGCCGCCGTGCGACAGTCCGGCTGCTGCCGGCGCACGCCGGCGGCGCTGGTTTTTTTCCTCTCCTTCCCGCCATTCCTCGCCTGGAGCACACACCATGACCAAGACCTTTCTGCGCCCTCTCCTGCTGGCCGGTGCCGCGGCCGCGCTCGTCGGCTGCGGCAGCGGCGGCCTGCTGCACAACCCGTCGCCCGGCACGCCTTCGGCATCGGCCACGGCGCGGCTGGAGCCCACGCGCGGCAACAGCGTCTCGGGCCTGGTGCGATTCATGCAGATGGGCGATGTGGTCAAGGTCGGCGGCGAGGTGCGCGGCCTGAAGCCCAACTCCGAGCACGGCTTCCACGTGCATGAAAAGGGCGACTGCTCCAGCGGCGATGGCAACAGCGCCGGGGGCCACTTCAACCCCACGGGCCAGGCGCATGGAGAGCACGGCCATGGCGCGCATCACACCGGCGACCTGCCCAGCCTGCGCGCCAACGCCGCCGGCGTGGCGACGATCGACTTCACCTCGACCAGCATCCGCGTGGGCGGCATCGACATCGTCGGTCGCGGCCTGATCGTGCATGCCGATCCGGATGACTACCGTACCCAGCCTACCGGCAACTCCGGTGCGCGCCTGGCCTGCGCCGTCATCACCGCCGACTGACCCGACACAGCACCACGCGGGGGCACAATCGCCGGCATGAGCACCAGCGCCCCCACCCCGCCCCTGTCCCGCGCCATCGCCGACCTGCGCAAGAGCTACGAACGCGCCGAGCTTGGCGAGGACGCCTCGCACGCCGACCCGTTGCGCCAGTTCGAGCAATGGCTGCAGGAGGCGATCGCCGCCCAGGTTCCGGAGCCGAATGCGATGACGCTGGCCACCGTCGGCGGCGACCTGCGGCCCAGTACCCGGGTTGTGCTGATCAAGGGCTACGACGCACGCGGCATCACTTGGTTCACCAACTACGACAGCCGCAAGGGCCGTGAGCTGGCCGGCAACCCCTGGGCGGCGCTGCAGTTCCACTGGGTCGAGCTGGAGCGCGTGGTGCGCATCGAGGGACGGGTCGAGCGGATCGACGCCGCCGAGAGCGACGCCTATTTTCACAGCCGGCCGCTGGACTCGCGCATCGGCGCCTGGGCCAGCCCGCAAAGCCAGGTCATCTCCGGGCGCGGCGTGCTGGTGGCCAACGCCGCGAAGTACGGGACCCAGTTCTTGCTGCAGCCGCCGCGCCCGCCACACTGGGGCGGCTTTCGGCTGCAGCCCGACTGCTGGGAATTCTGGCAGGGCCGCAAGAGCCGCCTGCACGACCGGCTGCGCTACCGCGTGGACGGCGGCGAGTGGCTGCGCGAGCGGCTGGCGCCCTGAACCGGCGCTAGCGCGTCAGCCACTGCGCGCCCAGCAGTGCCAGCGGCAGCGTCAGCAGCGCCAGGGCAGTGGAAATCGCGATCGCCGACGACACCTCGTCCTGCATCGTGCCGTAGCGCTGGGTGAACAGCAGCACGTTGGCGCCCACCGGCATGGCCGCCGTGGTGCACATGACGGCCACCGCCTGCCCGGACAGGCCGAGCGCCCAGGCAACCGCGCCCACCAGCAACGGCATGGCCAGGTTCTTCACCAGCGCGATGCGCAGCGCGCCGCGCCAGTGCTCACCGATGCGGGTATAGGCCAGGGTGATGCCGACCAGCAGCAGCGCGGTCGGCCCGACAGCGCTGCCCAGCAGCGCCAGCACCCGCTCCAGCACCCCCGGCACCGGCCAGCCGGTCTGGCCCCAGGCCAGGCCCGCCAGGATGGGCAGCGGCACCGGGTGGATGATGCTGCTTTTGACCGCCCGGCCCAGCGTGCGCCAGCGCGCATGTGGCGCGCCATCCCCGGCTGCGGCGCCCGGCGGCGCCAGCAGCAGCTCGAATACCAGCGTCGCCGCCGTCAGCAGGATCAGCGAGTGCAGCGACACCAGGGTGAACAGCGTGACCAGGCCGGATTCGCCATACACCAGCCCGATGAACGGCACGCCGATCATGACCGTGTTGCTGAAGGTGTGCGCCAGCGCCCGTGCCGCAGCCGCGCTGGTCCAGCCCTGCAGCGCCAGCGTGCCGCCGAACAGCAGCGCCACCGCGGAAAAGTACAGCGCCACCGGCGCGAAATCCAGCTCCTGCACGCGCACCTGGCCCATGGTGCGGAACAACAGCGCCGGCGTCAGCACCAGGAACACGATATTGGCCAGGTCGGGAATGGCGCCGGCGCGCACCCAGCCAATGCGGGCTATGGCGAAACCCACGGCAATGCACAGCACCACGGGCACCAGGGGGGCAAGGACGGAGCTGGACACGGTGCGTGAGGAGGGGCCTGCAGGGCAATGGAAAGCGCGCGAGTGTAGGGCCGCGCAGCATTCCTTGCTGCTACCACAAACATAGCTGACGGCCCTTGTCCGATATGGGCCTGTGGGCCAAAACATATGAAATCAGGAGAACGCCGGTGCGGCCTGGCCGCAACGCCAGGCCGGCATGCCCTGTCCGCTTCGCGCTGCGGCTGTCCGCCATCCGTCTCCTGCAAGCGCCTTCGTCTTACGTCGCGGCCCACGGGTGGGCTCGTAAGGTCACACCATCCCACCCAGCCAGGAGAGCCACCATGTTCAAGCGATTCCTCGACCCCGCCACCATCTACCTGCGCCGTGCCCAGCGCTGCATGGACGAGGCGCGCATGGCCGCGCTGGAACATGAGAGCGCCGCCGAGCACCATGCCGCCCTGGCGCGCATGTACCGCGAGCGCGTGGCCCGGCTGCGCCTGGAAATGTCGCCCGAACCGCAGGACAGCCGCCCCCTGGCCGAAGCACCGGCGCAGGGCCCGCGCGTCATGGCGCTGAAAAAGCGCGAGGACGCCCAGCCCAAGGCATCCCTGGTGCAGGAGATGGCAGGATGAAACGGCGCCGCGCCCGCAGTGGCGCCTGCTCTCCGCAAGCACGACAAAGCCGGCGCTGACGCCGGCTTTGTCGTTATGGACATCGTGCGGCGCAGGCGTTACCAGGGCATCCAGATTGCCACCAGCAGAAAGCCGATGACGACGGCGGCCACGATCAGCGTGCGGTGCGTGGCGAAACGGTTCCGCCCGGACGAGGTGGGCACGGCGCCGGGGGGTTTGGAAGGTTGGTTCATGGTGGGATGGTCAAGCAAGAAAGTTGATGGCGTCAGGGTAGGGATGGCGCATCCGGGTGCCCGTGGGGCGGGCGCCCGAACGCCTGTCAGACCTTGGGCGGATCGCTCTCGCGCGTGAAGTCGCGCGGCGCACCCAGGGCGGCCATGAAGGCCTGCACGGCATCGCCCTGTCCCTTCTCGGCCAGCACCAGCGCCTGGTCGTCCTCGCGCTCACCGGCTTCGGGCAGCAGGCGGCCCAGCAGATCGCGTGCGCTGCCCACGGCAGCGATGGGCTTGCAGTGGCGCCAGGTGTCGCGCAAGGTCTCCCACAGGTGCCCGTCGTGCTGCAGCGCATCGCAGCCGTCCGGCAGCACTACCCCGTCGAACAGGAAGCCGGGCGAATTCTCGAGCGAGGCATCGGCATCGAGGCTGCTGCCATCGGCCGCCTTCACCGGGCCGATGCGCGTGCCCACGAAGCGCCCGACGGCGCCACGCGCCAGCAGCTCCTGCTGCAGCTGACGGGCAAAGTCGCCGTCCACGCCATTGGCCACCAGGATGGCTACCTTGCGCCCGGCGATGGAACCGTCTCCGGGACGCGCCATCAGCGACAGATATTTCGACTGCGTGACCTCGGGCGCGGGCGGCCGGGCAATGGCCAGGGGCAGCGGCTCGGGCAGCGGGTCGATGCCCAGGCCCTGTGCCACCTTGGCCGCGAACTCGTCGGAGACGTTGCGCAGCGACGCCACCATGCGCTCGCGCACCGCCGGCACCGTGACCTTGCTCAGCTCGAAGCGGAACGCCGCCGCCATGTGATCCTGCTCGGCCGGCGTCTGGCTGTCCAGGAAGAGGCGCGCCTGGGCGTAGTGCTCGGCGAATTTCTCGGGCTTGGCGCGCATCTTGGCCACCCCCTCGCGCGACTCGTTGCGCGCGGCCACCGAGACGAAGCCCTGCATGCCGGCCTGGAACGGGCAGCCGCCTGCCAGCGAGTTAGGTTCGTACGCCACGCGCCCGCGGTGGATCGCCTGGCGGTGGAAGCCGTCGCGCTGGTTGTTGTGCACCTGCACGATGGGCGCGTTGATCGGGATCTCGTGGAAGTTCGGCCCGCCCAGGCGCAGCAGCTGGGTGTCGAAATACGAGTGGATGCGCCCGGCCAGCAGCGGGTCGTTGGTGAAGTCGATGCCGGGGATGATGTTGGCCACGCAGAAGGCCGCCTGCTCGGTCTCGGCGAAGAAGTTGTCAGGGTTGCGGTTCAGCGTCATGCGGCCGATGACGCGCAGCGGCACCAGCTCCTCCGGGACGATCTTGGTCGAGTCCAGCACATCGAAGCTGAAACTTTCCGCCTGCTCCTCGGTGAACAGCTGCACCGCAAGGTCCCACTGCGGGTAGGCGCCGCCCTCGATGCGCTCCCAGAGGTCGCGGCGGTTGAAGTCCGGGTCGGCGCCGGAAATTTTCACCGCCTCGTCCCATACCAGCGAATGCGTGCCGGCCACCGGCAGCCAGTGGAACTTGACCAGCATGGCCTGCCCCTGGTCGTTCACGAAGCGGTAGGTGTGCACGCCGAAGCCCTGCATGGTGGCGTAGCTGCGCGGGATGGCACGGTCCGACATCTGCCACATCAGCATGTGCGTGGACTCGGGCATCAGCGAGACGAAATCCCAGAAGGTGTCGTGCGCGCTGGCCGCCTGCGGCATCTGGTGGTGCGGCTCGGGCTTGACGGCGTGCACCAGGTCGGGGAACTTCATCGCATCCTGGATGAAGAACACCGGCATGTTGTTGCCCACCAGGTCCCAATTGCCCTCGTCGGTATAAAACTTCACGGCAAAACCGCGCACGTCGCGCGCCGTGTCCTTGGAGCCACGCTCGCCGGCCACCGTGGAAAAGCGCACGAACACCGGCGTCTGCTTGCCGGCCTTCTGAAAGGGCGCGGCGCGGGTGATGTCGGTGATCGCCTCCGTGCACTCGAAGTACCCATGCGCGCCCGAGCCGCGTGCGTGCACCACCCGTTCGGGGATGCGCTCGTGGTCGAAGTGGGTGATCTTCTCGCGCAGCACGAAATCTTCCAGCAGCGCCGGACCGCGCACCCCCGCCGTCAGCGTGTTCTGGTTGTCCGAGATGGCCACGCCCTGGTTCGTGGTCAACACCTGGCCGGCGGAGTCCACGCGCACGCGCTCCAGGCTATCGATGGTGTTGTTGCGCCCCTCGGGCGCCACGCCACCGGTCTTGGCGTTCTGATTCTCCTCCGACAGGCAGCTGGCCAGCGGCCGGCGCGAGGCCGCCTCCGCACTGGCGCCGGCGCTGGGCGCCAGGCCGTTGGCCTCGCCGTATTCCGCCGATTTGGTCGGGTTGTGCGGCATGGCCGCCGCCAGCTGCTGGGTTTCACCGGCGCGCGCGGCGGCAGGCGTCTTGGCGCCGGGCGGCACATGTGCTGGCCCGCTGTCGGTGTTGCGGGCGGCGGACTCGGCGCTGGCCTGGTCCGGGGCGATGGGGGATGGCTTCATGGACGCTCTCCTGTGGCGCTGCTGTAGGGAGCCGCAACGCTAAGAGACGCCGCCCGGGGCCGGTGTAGGAAAGCTTCCAGCCGCAAGGCAGCCTTCGGCGGATGGGATTGCCACCGGCCGACTGCCGGACTGCCTGCCTGCGGCCCTACCCACCGAAGCGCCACATGCCTACCTGCTGTGCGCCGGCCCCCTCACAACAATCGGACCACCCCTGCCAGTGGCCATGAGAGGTGTGGCCGGGCATTCCGCCCACGGCAGAACAACGAAAGGAAACCCGCCATGTCGCTCTCGCTCATCCTGCTCATCGTCCTGATCCTGATCCTGATCGGCGTGCTGCCGACCTGGGGGTACAGCCGCTCCTGGGGCTATGGGCCCGGCGGCGGCATCGGCCTGGTGCTGGTGATCCTGATCGTGCTGATGCTCATGGGGCGGATCTGACCGCCCGGCGCACGGCTCGGCTCACAGCCGGTGCACCACCAGCCGGAATTCGGGGTCATCCGGGAACGGATGCACCTCGAACCCCAGGCGGCGCATCAGCTTGAGCATGTTGGGGTTGTGCGCCAGCACCAGGCCCTGGATTTCCGCCAGGCCCCGGTCGCGCGCCATCTCCATGATGCTCAGCATCAGTCGCGAGCCCAAACCCTGGCCGGCGAAGTCGTCGGCCACCAGCAGCGCAAACTCGCAGCTGGTCTGGTCCGGATTGGTGACGTAGCGCGAGACGCCGACGATGCGCTGCGTGTAGCTCACATCGCCGTTCTCATCGACCAGGCGTTCGCGGTGCACCGCCGCCAGCGCCATCTCGCGGTCGTAGTCGATCAGCGTGAAGCGCGCCAGCATCGAGGCCGGCAGCTCTGCAATCTGCGAGACGAAACGGAAATAGCGGCTTTCCGGTGACAGATCGCGCACCAGGCGCTGCAGCATTTGTGCATCGTCCGGGCGGATCGGGCGCACCAGGTATTCGCCACCGCCGCGCATCGGCCACATCTGCTCATAGCGCGCCGGATACGGCAGGATGGACAGATGCCCGTACTGGCCGTGTGCACCGCTGTCGCCACGCGTGCTGGCGTGCTCGCTTTGGCCGACGACGATGCGCGCATCCACCGCCACTGCGCCCAGCTCATCCACGATCAGCGGGTTGATGTCCATCTGGCGCAACTGCGGCAGCGCGCAGACCATCTCGGACACGCGCAGCAGCGTCTGCTCCAGCGCCTCGCGGTCGACCGCCGCGGCGCCGCGCCACTCACCCAGTGTCTCGGCCACGCGCGAGCGGTCGATCAGCCGGCGCGCCAGGAACTGGTTCAGCGGCGGCAGCTCCATCGCGCGGTCGCGGATCAGCTCGATCATGGTGCCACCGGCGCCGAAGGTGATGACCGGGCCGAACGGGTCGTCGGTGACCACGCCGATGTTGATCTCGCGCCCGCGCCGGGCGCGCGCCATGTTCTGCACCGTCACGCCGTTCACCCGCGCGCCCGGCTGCAGGCGCGCCACGCGCTGCACCATGTCGGTATAGGCATCGCGCGCTGCGGCGCCGCTGTGCACGTTCAGCACCACCCCGCCCACGTCGGACTTGTGCGCGACATCGGGCGAGTCGATTTTCAGCGCCACCGGAAAGCCCAGCTGGGTGGCGATCATCATCGCCTCGTGCGGGCTGCGCGCCAGCACCGTGCGCGTGACCGGCACATGGAACGCCGCCAGCAGCGTCTTGGATTCCATCTCGGTCAGGATGTGCCGGCGCTCGGCCAGCACGGTCTCAATGACCAGGCGTGCGCCCTCGATGTCGGGCTTGACCAGGGCCGACAGCGGCGGCGGCGTCTGCTGCAGCAGCTGCTGGTTCTGGTAGAAGCTGGCGATGTTGCCGAATGCGCCCACCGCCGCCTCGGGGGTGCGGAAATTGGGAATCTGCGCCTCGCGCAGCAGCTGGCGCGCCGGCACAACGCTGGCGTCGCCCATCCAGCAGGCCAGCAGCGGCTTGGGCGCCAGGCGCTTGACCTCGGCCAGCGCGCGCGCCACGGCCGTGCCGTCGATGCCCTCCTTGGGCGAGAAGATGGCCAGCACGCCATCCACCGCGCGGTCGCGCATGGCCGCGTCCAGCGCCGCGCGGTAGTGTTCGGCGCCGGCTTCTTCCGACAGGTCGATCAGGTCCGACAGCGAGGCTAGCGGCGGCAACTGGGGCTGGAGTTTTTGCACTGTCTCGGCCGACAGCCGGCCCAGCTGCAGCTCGATCTCGCAGGCCCAGTCCGCGGCCAGCACGCCGGGGCCGCCGCCGTTGGTGATCAGGCCCAGGCGCCGGCCCACCGGGCGGTAGCGCGAGGCCAGGCACTTGGCGGCGGAAAACAGCTCGACGAACGAGCGCACGCGCACCGCGCCAGCGCGGCGCAGCGCGGCGTCGAACACGTCGTCGCTGCCGACGATGGCGGCGCTGTGCGTCTGCGCCGCCTCGGTGCCGGCGGGCTTGCGCCCGGCTTTCAGCACCACCACCGGCTTGGCATAGGCGGCCGAGCGCAGCGCGCTGAGGAAGCGCCGGGCGTTCTGGATGCCCTCCATGTAGACCACGATGCTTTGCGTGCGCGCGTCATTGGCCAGGAAGTCCAGCGCCTCGCTCAGTCCCAGGTCGGTGTGCGGCCCCAGCGAGATGACGCTGGAAAAGCCCACGGCGTTGTTGCGTGCCCAGTCCAGGATCGAGGCGGTGAGCGCGCCCGACTGGCAGATCAGCGCCAGCGACCCTTCGGCCGCCAGCGGCCCGGCGGCGCTGGCGTTGAGCTGCAGCGCCGGGCGCTGAATGCCCAGCGAGTTCGGCCCCAGCAGCAGCATGCCCTCGCGCCGGGCGGTCTTGTGCAGCTGTTCGGCCAGCTCCTGGCCGACACCGCTGGAGACGATCAGCGCGCAGCGGCAGTTCACACGCCCGGCCAGTTCCAGGCCAGCCGCCAGCTCGTCGGGCGGCAGGGCCAGCACGGCCAGGTCGGCACGGGTCTGCGCCAGGTCGGCCAGGGTGCCGCTGGTGTGCACGCTGATGAACGTGAGCGTGCCGCTGTAGCGCTGCGCGCGCAGCGCCTCCAGCAGGATGCGGCCCTGGGGCGTCAAGGTGTCGGGCGCCTCGCTGTCGCCGGCCAGCACGATGATCGAGCCGGGGGCGAACAGCGGAGTGAGGTAATGCTTGTCCATCATGGCGGTGGGCAGACGGGTCGGTGCAAGCCCGGGTGCGGGCACGAACAGCTGGGCGAGGAACCTGGCCTCGCGGCCAGCACGGCAGTCCCCGGCGATGGCACTGGGCCTCGGGTCGGGCGGTGGCGCGCATCCCTGAAAAAGGTGCGCAGCGCTGGCGCCGGCGCCGGCGGAACGCGGTCATTGTGGCGCAAGCCGGGCGCGCGCCAGCCCATCGGCGTCAGTCGGGCGACTGGGCCGGTGCCCTGCCAGGGCCACCAGACAGCAGCGTGGCCAGGGCCTGCGCCGTGGCGCGCGCCGCGCCGCGGTGCGCGGCGGTGAACTGCACGGCCCGGCCCGCCATGGCCTGCAGGCGCGGCGTGTCCTGCGCCAGCGCCAGCGCTGCCTGCACGCCGGCGGCCATGTCCGCCACGCGCAGGGCAGCGCCCGCGGCCAGCGCCAGCTCCGCCGCCTCGGTGAAATTGAAGGTGTGCGGCCCCATGACCGCCGGGCAGCCGCAGGCGGCGATCTCGATCAGGTTCTGCCCACCCAGCGGCGCGAAGCTGCCGCCCAGCAGCGCCACGTGCGCCGCGCTGCAGTACGCCTGCATCTCGCCCAGGCTGTCGCCCAGCCAGACGTCAGCCGCGGGCGGCGCCCCCGACGCGCCCCACTGGCTACGCCGCGCCACGCTCAGGCCGGCCGCCGTGCACAGGCGCTCGACCTCGTCGAAACGCTGCGGATGGCGTGGCACCACCAGCCACTGCACCGGCTGGTTTGCTATCTCTTCAATAGCTGAAAGCCCATGTTTCATATGGGCTGAAGGCAGTTTTGACGTTAAAACCTCCAGCCACATCGCCTCCTCGCCCTCGCGCGCGCTGGCCAGCAGCAGCACCGGCCGGCCGGCCGCGGCGCGCCAGGCGCGCCCGCGCTGCTGCTGCGCGGCGTCCGGCTGCACGTCGAACTTCAGGTTGCCCAGCGCCCCGGCCACCGGCGCGCCCAGATCGCGCAGGCGTGCGGCATCGGCCTCGGTCTGCGCCCAGACCGCCGCCAGGCCGGCATAGGCCGGCCGGGCCAGCCACGCCAGCCGCCGGGCACCGGCGTGCGACTTCGCGTTCAGACGGGCGTTGGCCAGCACCAGCGGCACGCCGCGTGCGCGGCAGGCGGCGGCCAGCTCAGGCCAGACTTCCGTCTCCATCAGCACGCCAACATTGGGCCGGAAGTGCGCCAGGAAGCGCCGCGTGGCGCCGGCCGTGTCCCAGGGCAGCCAGGCCTGCCGGTCGCCCGGCTGCAGCAGCGCGGCGCCGGCCGCGCGCCCGGTGGCCGTGCCGTGCGTCAGCAGCAGCTGCATGCCGGGCAGCGCGGCGCGCAGCTCGGGCAGCAGCAGCGCGGCGGCCCGCGTCTCGCCCAGCGAGACGGCATGCAGCCAGACCAGCGGGCCGGATGCAGCGGCTGGTGCCGGCGCGGCATAGCGCCCGAAGCGTTCCTCGACATGTTCGCCATAGCCCGCCTCGGCGCGTGCGCGCCGGCGCAATTTAGCGCGCAGCAGTGGTGTCGCCAGCCGGGTCAGCAGGCCGTACAGGCGCAGCGCCAGCGCCTGCAGCGCCGCGCGCGCCATGTCAGTGGGCCGCCCCGCCGATCCGGGCGTCCGGCTTGACGCGCGCCAGCAGCGCGCGCATCTCGCCTTCGATGCGCGCCAGCGCCTCGGGCGTCTGGCCCTCGAAGCGCAGCACCAGCACCGGCGTGGTGTTGCTGGCCCGGATCAGGCCGAAGCCGTCCGGCCAGTCCACGCGCAGGCCGTCAATGGTGCTGACGCGCGCCGGCGCGGCGAAGGCATCGGCGGCCAGCGCCTGCAGCTCGGCGCTCAGGGCGTGCGGCTCGCCTTCCTTGCAGGCGACGTTCAGCTCGGGCGTGCTGTGGCTGGTGGGCAGCTGCTCCAGCACCGCGCTGGCGTCGGCGTGGCGGCTCAGGATTTCCAGCAGCCGGCAGCCGGCGTAGGTGCCGTCGTCGAAGCCGTACCAGCGTTCCTTGAAGAAGATGTGCCCGCTCATCTCGCCGCCCAGGGGCGAGTTCAGCTGCTTCATGTGCGCCTTGATCAGCGAGTGCCCGGTCTTGAACATCACCGGCTCGCCGCCCGCCTCGGCGATGGCCGGCGCCAGGCGCTGGGTGCACTTCACGTCGAAGACGATGGGCGCGCCCGGCACGCGCGCGAGCACGTCGCGCGCGAACAGCATCATCTGCCGGTCGGGGAAGATGTTCTCGCCGCTGCGCGTGACGATGCCCAGCCGGTCGCCGTCGCCGTCGAAGGCCAGGCCGAGCTCGGCGCCGCTGCCCTGCAGCGCCGCAATCAGGTCGCGCAGGTTCTCCGGCTTGCTCGGGTCGGGGTGGTGGTTCGGAAAGCTGCCGTCCACCTCGGAAAACAGCTCGACCACCTCACAGCCCAGGGCGCGGAAGATGCCCGGCGCCGAGGCACCGGCGATGCCGTTGCCGCTGTCCACGACGATCTTCATCGGGCGCGCCAGCCGCACGTCGCCGGTGATGCGCGCGGTGTAGTCGGGCAGCACGTCGGCTTGGCGTACGTCGCCGCCCGGCGCGGCCTGCCAGTCCTGCGCCTCGATGGCGCGGCGCAGCGCCTGGATCTCCTCGCCGAAGATGGCGCGGCCGGCCAGCACCATTTTGAAGCCGTTGTAGTCCTTGGGGTTGTGGCTGCCGGTGACCTGGATGCCGGACGTGCACAGCGTGCTGGCGGCGAAGTACAGCATGGGTGTGGTCACGGCGCCCACGTCGATGACGCGCAGCCCGACCTCGACCAGGCCCTCGATCAGCGCCGCCGCCAGCGCCGGGCCGGACACGCGGCCGTCGCGGCCCACGGCCACGGCGGCCTCACCCTGGCGTCTGGCCGCCATGCCGAAGGCCCGGCCCAGGGCGCGCGCCACGTCCTCGTTCAGCGTGGCCGGCACGATGCCGCGAATGTCGTAGGCCTTGAAGATGGCGGGCGATGGGGGCTGTTGCACGGGCGGGGGCTCCTGGTCCTGGGGTCTGCGGGCGCGGCGCGCTGGGGTTGCCAGAGCGCCGGCAAAGCCGGGCATTGTAGGAGCCCCCCCACGCCACAGGGCACCGAAACGTGCCGCGTTCGCAGGTCCGAAAACGGCCAGCGCGGCGCCCCTGGCGCTTCCTATCATGGCGCCATGCCCCGCCCGACCGCCCCGCGCCACGCTGCCCCCGCCACCCCCGGCGCCGGGGACGACGCGCTGTGGCGCGCGCTGCAGACGCGCGACGCGCGCTTCGACGGGCGCTTCTTCACCGGCGTGACCTCCACCGGCATCTACTGCCGCCCGGTGTGCGCGGTGCGCACGCCGCGGCGCGAGCACTGCCGCTTCTTCACGCTGGCGGCGCAGGCCGAGGCAGCCGGCTTTCGCCCCTGCCTGCGCTGCCGCCCCGAGCTGGCACCGCAGGCGCTGGCGTGGTCCACGCAGGACGCCACCGACATCCTGCTGCAGCAGGCACTGCGCCTGTTGGACGCGCCCGGCACCTGGCAGCACGACGGCGGTGCGCTGGTGGCGCAACTGGCCGCACGGCTGGGCGTCAGCGACCGGCACCTGCGGCGCATCTTCCAGGCGCGCCTGGGCGTGTCGCCGCAGCGCTGGCTGACCACCCGGCGCCTGCTGGCGGCCAAGCAGCTGCTGGCCGACACCGCCCTGCCGGTCACCGAGGTGGCGCTGGCCAGCGGCTTCGGCAGCGTGCGCCGCTTCAACGCCGCTTTCGCCGCGCACTACCGCATGCCGCCGGGGCAGCTGCGCCGGGCGCTGCCCGCCGGCGCCGCCAGCCACGCCAGCCGCCCGGTGCCGCTGGGCCTGCGCCCGCCCTACGACGCACAGGCGCTGGCGCAGTTCTTCGCCCAGCGGCAGCTGGACGGCATGGAGTGGACCGACGCCGCACCCACCGGCCCGCTGCTGCGCCGCACCCTGCGATTGATGGACGGCGGACGCGGCGGCGCCGGCTGGCTGGAGCTGCGCTTCGATCTGCCGCGCTCGCGCGTGCTGCTGCAGGCCAGCGACGGGCTGCTACCCGTGCTGCCGCAGCTCATCGGGCGCGTGCGCGCCTGGCTGGACCTGGACGCCGATCCGGCGGCCATCGACGCCGTGCTGGCGCCGCACTTTCGCGGCGGCGCCGGACTGCGCGTGCCAGGCACGCTGGACGGCTTCGAGTTGGCAGTGCGCGCGGTGCTGGGCCAGCAGGTCACGCTGGCGGCGGCGCGCACCCTGGCGCGGCGGCTGCTGGCGCGCTTCGGCACGCCGCTGGCCACGCCCTGGCCGCAGCTGAGCCGGCTGTTTCCCGCACCTGAGGCGCTGGCCGGCGCCACGGCGGCGGACTGGGCGGATCTGGGCATCGTGCGCCAGCGCCAGGCGGCGATCACCGCGCTGGCACAGGCGGTGGCCGAGGGCCGGCTGGTGCTGGACGCCTGCGCCGACCTGGCCGCAACGCTGCAGGCGTTGCGCGCTCTGCCGGGCATCGGCGACTGGACTGCGCAGTACATCGCGCTGCGCGCGCTGCGCTGGCCGGATGCCCTGCCCGCCGGCGATGTGGCGCTGCAGGCTGCTTTGGGCCTGCGCGGCGCGGCGCAGCCAGTCCGCGCCACGGCCGCCGCTTGCGAGGCCTGGCGCCCGTGGCGCGGCTATGGCATGTTGCGCGCCTGGGCAGGATGGGCATATCCGCTATCTGATTGATAGCTGAAGGCCCTTTTTCCTCATGGGCCAAAGGCACTTTTTATTCACAACCGCGGGCTGGAACCGCACGGGAGCAGAGATGAACGCCAACGACCTTTTGCCGCGCGTGCAAAACCGCGTCGCCACGCCGCTGGGGCCCGTGCATCTGGCTGCCAGCGCCCACGGCTTGGCCGGACTGTGGTTCGAAGGCCAGCGCCACCTGCCCGCGCGGCTGTCCGGCCCCGACGCCTGGCCGGTGGACGCGCACCACCCGGTGCTGCGCGCCGCCGCGGCGCAGCTGAATGATTACCTGGACGGGCGCCGTGGGCACTTCGACCTGCCGCTGGACCTGGGCACGGGCACAGCCTTCCAGCAGTCGGTCTGGCACGCCCTGCTGGGCATCGCGCGCGGCGACACCAGCAGCTACGGCGCACTGGCGCGCCAGCTCGGCCGGCCGACCGCCGTGCGCGCGGTGGCCAGCGCCATCGGGCGCAACCCGCTGAGCGTCGTCGTGCCCTGCCACCGGGTGCTGGGTGCGCGCGGCGCGCTGACCGGCTACGCTGGCGGGCTGCAGCGCAAGCGCGCGCTGCTGCGGCTGGAAGGAGCGCTCGCGCCTGCACCGCCCGCCATCTCCTGACCACCCGCCCTGCCGCATGCCGCCTGCTGCCCGTCTTGAAGCCCCCACGTCCACTCGCCTGCCCGCCTGGGTGGCGGAATTCGTTTTGCTGTCCGGGCTGTGGGGCGCGTCGTTCCTGTTCATGCGCCTGGGCGCGGTGGAGTTCGGCCCCCTGCCCACCGCCGGGCTGCGCGTGGCACTGGCCGCGTTGTTGCTGCTGCCGCTGCTGGTGATCCGGGGCGAGGGGCCGGCGCTGCGCCGCCACTGGCGCCCGGCGCTGCTGGCCGGGGTGGTCAACTCGGCGCTGCCGTTCTCGCTGTTCGCCTGGGCGGTGCTGCACATTCCCACCGGACTGGGCTCGATCCTGAACGCAGCGGTACCGCTGTTCGGCGCGCTGGTGGCGCTGCTGTGGCTGGGCGAGCGCATCACGCGCTCGCGCTGGCTGGGCCTGGGGCTGGGCTTCGTCGGCGTGGCGCTGCTGGCCTGGCGCGCGCCGGCCGGCGGCGTGGCGGCACAGGGGCCCGCCACCCTGGCGGTGGTGGCCTGCCTGCTGGCCTCCACCTGCTATGCGGTGGGCGCCAGCTTCGTGCAGCGCTACTTGCAGGGCGTGCCACCGCTGGCGTGCGCCACCGGCAGCCTGGTGGGCGCGGCGCTGGCCCTGGCGCTGCCCACCGCCTGGGCCTGGCCGGCCCGGACGCCCAGCCTGGGCGCGTGGGCGGCGGTGGCAGCCATCGCCCTGCTGTGCACCGGCCTGGCGTACCTGCTGTACTTCCGCCTGATCGTGCGCGCCGGGCCCAGCCGGGCGCTGGCCGTCACCTTCCTGGCGCCGGTGTTCGCGCTGGCCTACGGCCGGATCTTTCTGGGCGAGCCCATCACGCCGTGGATGGTGGGCTGCGGCCTGGTGATCGTCTGCGGCACTATGCTGTCCACCGGGCTGGTACTGCGGCGCCGGCCCTGAACCACCGACCCCTGGGCTGGCCGGCACCCGGGCGCCCTCGCTACAATCTGATACATGCCGCTGTCTTCCGGGACCGGGCCTCGCTCCGCCTGCGCGCGGCGGCGCGGGCGCGGCTTTCTGCAACCCACCTTTTTCCTCCATGAGCGGTCTTTTCGCCTTCTCGGGCGTGGTCCATTTGCTGCTGATCGCGCTGCTGGCGATCGTGCCGCGGGGCTTGCTGCTGCACCCCGGCCTGCGCGCGCGGCTGGCGCTGGGCATGCTGTGCGGCCTGGCGTCGCTGGTCATTGCCAGTCTCGTGGACACGGGAATGGAGGGAGCCATCTCGCCGCTGCACCCGTCGTTGGTGGCCAGCGCCGCCTACATGACCGGCGCCCTGCCGGGTCTGCTGGCAGCGGTGCTGGCGCTGGCCGGCCAGTGGTGGCTGCCCACGGCCGACTGGACCGGCGCCGCGCTGCTCGCGCTGGGCAGCTGGGCGTCGGGCCTGGCATGGCGGCTGGCACGCGGACGCGGCTGGGCCGTGTCCTGGGGTGGCGTGCTGGGCCTGGCCCTGACCCTGCCGCTGATGTTGGCGGCGTGGCTGGCGGTCAGCACCCCTGCGTCCGGCACGCTGCTCGATGCGCTGGCGCGCGACGAACCCTGGCGCTACGCCCTGGGCGTGATAGTCCTGTGCGGCGGCGCGCGTCTGCTGCGCGGCCAGGCGCTGTCGCTGTCCGCGCTGGGCCGGCGCGAGGAAGAACTGGTCAGCGCCCTGCGCGCTCCAGGCGGCGGACGCTGGGAGTGGGACGTGCCCGCCCAGCGCCTGTCCTACGGCGGGCGGTTGTACCGCCGCTTCGGTCTGCCCGACAGCCCGGAGGACGCCGGCACCCTGGCGCAGCTGGCCCTGCGCAGCCGCGCCTGCCGGCGCTGGAGCCACGAGCGCCACCACCCCGAGGACCTGCGCCGGCTGGCGCCGTACCTGCGCCGGGTGCTGGACGGGCAGGAGCCGCAGGTCAGCGCCGAATACCGCATGCGCGACGACCAGGGCCGCTGGCGCTGGCTGGTCTCGCGCGGCCACGCCGTCGAGCGTGCCCCCGACGGGCGCGTGCTGCGCCTGTCGGGCATGGACCTGGATGTGACCGAGCAGCGCGAGCTGCATGATTCGCTGCGCAGCGCCGAGGCGCAGTACGGCACCATCTACCAAACCCTGCCCGATGCCGCCGGCATGGTGCGGCTGCCGGACGCCTGCATCCTGGACGTGAACCCCGCCTTCGAGCGCCTGCTGGGCCTGCCGCGCACGCAGATCGTCGGGCACACTGCCAGCGAACTGGGGCTGTGGGCGCAAGAGGAAGAACGCCTGCGCCTGCGCCAGGCGCTGGCCGAGCAGGGCGAAGTGCGCAGCATGCCGGTGACGCTGGGCCGCAGCGGCGGCACCGTGCCGGGCCTGCTGTCGGTGCGCCGCGTGCGCCTGGACGACGGCGAATGCATGGTGTTCGTGTTCCACGACCGCACGCAGGAGCAGCTGGTGCGCGAGCAGCTGCTGGCCAGCAACAGCCTGCTGCGCCAGGCCGGGCGCATGACGCGCATGGGCGTGTGGGAGGACTCGCCCGGCGGCGCCGGCGCGCACTGGTCCGATGTCTGCTATGACCTGCATGGCGTGCCGCCGGGCCAGCCGGTGCCGCGCGACTACGTGGAGCGCTTCGTCGCGCCCGAATGGCGCGAGCGCGTGCGCGCGCTGCTGCTGCAGTGCGTGCACCAGCGCCTGCCGTGGCGGCTGGAGCTGCAGATCGTGCGCGCCGACGGGCGCCGGCTGTGGGTGCGCGCGCATGGCGAGCCGGTGCTGGAGGCCGGGCGCGTGGTGCGCCTGCGCGGCGTGATCCAAGACATCGACGCCATGCGCCGCGCCACCGAGGGCATGCGCGCGTCCGAAGAGCGGCTGGCGCGGCTGTTCCAGATGCTGCCCACGCCGATGGGGTTCAGCCGGCGGAGCGACGGCGTCTACCTGGACGTGAACCCAGCGTGGGAGCAGCTCACCGGCTTTTCGCCCGAGCGCTCGGTCGGCCAGTCGTCCATCACCCTGGGCATTTGCACGCCCCAGGAGCGCGAGCGCATGCTGCAGGCAGCCGAGCGCGGCGAGTGCAGCGCCTACGAGATGGAGATCAGCATCGCCAGCGGCGAGCGGCGCACGGTGCTGCAGTCGCTCACGCCGGTGGACCTGCTGGGCGAGCAGTGCTGGCTGTTCACGCTGATGGACATCACCGGGCGCCAGCAGCAGGAGCAGCGCGTGCGCGAGCGCGAGGACTTGCTGTCGCTGACCATCGCCGCGGCGTCGCTCGGCCTGTGGGACTGGGACCTGGAGGCCGGCACCATCACCGGCGACGAGCGCTGGCGCGCCATGCTTGGCCTGGACGCCCAAGTGGCACGCGCCGAGCCCTGGACCGTGGTGCTGTCCAGCGAGGACACCGGTGCCGTTGCCGCCGAGCTGGCGCGGCACCTGGACGAGCCGGCGCAGCCCTTCGACGTGACCTGCCAGCCGGCCACGCCGGGCGCGGCGCCGCGCTGGATACGTTACCTGGGCACGGTGGTGGCCTGGACCGACGCCGGCGCGCCGCAGCGCATGGTCGGCACCGCCATCGACGTGACCAGCCAGCGCACGCAGGAGCAGCAGCTCGAGCGCATGGCGCTGTACGACGCGCTGACCGGCCTGCCCAACCGCGTGCTGCTGGAGCGGCGCCTGCGCGCCGGCATGCTGGCGGCGCGCACGCGCGGGCAGCGCCTGGGCGTGGGCTACCTGGACCTGGACGGCTTCAAGCCGATCAACGACCGCCTGGGCCATGCCGTGGGCGACCGCCTGCTGGTGCAGGTGGCCGAGCGGCTGCAGGCCGCGTTGCGCCCGGGTGACAGCGTGGCGCGGCTGGGCGGCGACGAGTTCGTCATCCTGCTGCCCGGACTGCAGGGCGCCCACGAGTGCGAGCGCCAGTTGCAGGCGCTGATGCAGCGCATCGCCGCGCCCTACCCGCTGGCGGGTGAAAGCGCCCAGGTCACCGCCAGCATCGGCTACACCCTGTTCCCCGACGAGGGCACCGAGGCTGATGCCGACGCCGATGCCGACATCCTGCTGCGCCATGCCGACCAGGCGATGTACGCGGCCAAGCAGGCCGGGCGCAACCGCCTGCACGCTTTCGACGCCGCCCAGGCGCGCGCCCGGCTGGAACGGCAGGCGCAGGGCGCCCGGCTGCTGCAGGCGCTGCAGGACGGCGAACTGGCGCTGTACCTGCAGCCCAAGGTGGACATGCGCCTGGGCCGAGTGGTGGGGGCCGAGGCCCTGGCGCGCTGGCAGCATCCGCAGAATGGCGTGCTGGCGCCGGCGCACTTCCTGCATTTGCTGGACGGGCATTCCGAACTGCAGGCGCTGTTTGGCGAATGGGTGGTGGACACGGCGCTGGCGCTCATCGCCGCGTTGATAAGCGACGGGCTGCCGTTGCCGGTGAGCATCAACATCACGCCCGAGCACCTGCAGCGCCCCGGGTTTGCCCAATGGCTGCTGTCGCGCATGGCGCTGCACCCCGAGGTGCCGGCGGCGCTGCTGCACCTGGAGCTGACCGAGAGCGCGGCGCTGTACGACATCGCGCACGCCGCTCGGGAGCTGGCCGAAGTGCGCGCGCACGGCGTGGGCGTGTCGTTCGACGACTTCGGCACCGGCTATTCGTCGCTGTCCTACCTGCGCCGCCTGCCCATGGACCACCTGAAGCTGGACCGCAGCTTCGTCGCCGGCATGCTGCACGACGCCGGCGACCGCGCCATCGTGCGCGGTGTGATCGGCCTGGGGCGCTCGTTCGGCTGCGAAACCGTGGCCGAAGGCGTGGAGACCGTCGAGCAGGGCAGCATGCTGCTGCGCATGGGCTGCCGGCTGGCGCAGGGCTACTGCATCGCCCGGCCCATGCCGGCCGGGCAGTTCGGCGCCTGGGCGCGCGGCTGGCAGGCGCCGGCGCAATGGCTGCAGGCGGTCCCGGCGGACGATGACCTGCCCGGCCAGCGCCTTGCAGGGCCCTGACGCCGTTTTGACATGAAAAAAGCTGCCAGCCCTTGTGAATCAATGGCTTGCAGCTATCAAATCAGGAGCGAAAGGCGGCTACCCCACCAGTTCCTTGATCTGCTGCAGCGCCGCCGGGTCTTCCATGGTGGTCAGGTCGCCCGGGTCGCGCCGTTCGGCCACGGCCTGCAGCGCGCGGCGCAGCACCTTGCCGCTGCGCGTCTTCGGCAGCACCGAGACGAACAGCACCCGCGCCGGCCGCGCCACGGCGCCCAGCTGGGCGTCGACCTGCTTCATCACCTCGCCCTCCAGGCGCAGGCGCGCGGCGTCCTCGACGACGGCGCCGGCGTCGCGCGGCACGGCGAAGGCCAGCGCCACTTGGCCCTTCAGGGTATCGGCGATGCCCACCACCGCCACCTCGGCGATGGCCACATGGCCGGCGATGCACTCCTCGATCTCGCGCGTGCCCAGGCGGTGGCCGGCGACGTTGATCACGTCGTCGGTGCGCCCGAGGATGAAGTAGTAGCCGTCGGCGTCGCGGATGCCCCAGTCGAAGGTGCTGTAGATCAGCCGGCCGGGGATGCTCTTCCAGTAGGTATTGACGAAGCGCTCGTCGTCGCCCCACACGGTCTGTAGGCAGCCGGGCGGCAGCGGGCCCTCGATGGCCAGCACGCCTTTCTGGTTCGGCCCGGTCAGCTCGGCGCCGCTGGCCTCGTCGATCAGCTTCACGTCGTAGCCGTAGACGGCCTTGCCCGGGCTGCCGAAGCGCGAGAGCTGCGGCTGCACGCCGTTGCACAGCGTGAGAATCGGCCAGCCGGTCTCGGTCTGCCAGTAGTTGTCGATGATCGGGATGCGCAGCGCGTCGCTGATCCAGGTGGCCGTGGGCTCGTCCAGCGGCTCGCCGGCCAGCCACAGCGCGCGCAGGCTGGAGATGTCGTACTTGCGCAGGTACTCGGGGTCATGCTTTTTCAGCACCCGCACCGCCGTGGGTGCGGAGAACATGTGCGTCACCCGGTATTTCTCGACGATGCTCCACCAGATGCCCGCGTCCGGCCGGATCGGCAGGCCTTCGTACATCACCGTGGCCATGCCGGCCAGCAGCGGGCCGTAGATGATGTAGCTGTGTCCCACCACCCAGCCGATGTCGCTGGTGCAGAAGTAGGTGTCGCCGGCGCTGGCCTGGAAGATGTGGCGCATGCTGGCCGCCAGCGCCACGGCGTAGCCGCCGGTGTCGCGCTGCACGCCTTTGGGTTTGCCAGTGGTGCCGCTGGTGTACAGGATGTAGCTGGGGTGCGTGGCATCGACCCAGGTGCAGGGCACCCGGGCATCCAG
Organism: Oryzisolibacter propanilivorax; assembly: GCF_900103645.1. Lineage (GTDB taxonomy): Bacteria > Pseudomonadota > Gammaproteobacteria > Burkholderiales > Burkholderiaceae_C > Melaminivora > Melaminivora propanilivorax. The sequence continues at coordinate 508,543 of NZ_FNHP01000001.1, read as the reverse complement.
GTGCTGCGCGCGCAGCGCCGCCCAGTCGTGGTCGCGCCCGGCGGTCATCGGCGCCTCGGCCAGACCACGGTCGACCAGCAGCACCGCGCCGGGCTGGTGCGGCGACAGCGCGATCGCCTCGTCCAGCAGCGGCTTGTACGCCACCACCTTGCCGCCGCGCGAGCCGGCATCGGCGCTGACGATGACCTTGGGCGCGGCATCCTGGATGCGGCTGGCCAGCGACGACGAGGCGAAGCCGCCGAACACCACCGAGTGGATGGCGCCGATGCGGGCGCAGGCCAGCATGGCGAATGCTGCCTCGGCGATCATCGGCATGTAGATCAGCACCCGGTCGCCCTGCCCGACGCCGAGCGACTGCAGCACCGCCGCCATGCGCTGCACCTCGCGCTGCAGTTCGGCGTAGCTGTAGGTCTTTTCGCTGCCGGTCTCGGTGGAGATGGCGATCAGCGCCGCCTGCTCGCCGCGCTGCGCCACGTGCCGGTCCACCGCGTTGTGGCACAGGTTGGTGGTGCCGCCCGCGAACCAGCGCGCGAACGGCGGCTGGTCGTAGTCGCAGATGCGCGCCGGCGGCGTGTGCCAGTCGATCAGCCGCGCCTGCTCGCCCCAGAAGGCGTCACGGTCGTCGATGGAACGGCGGTAGAACTCGGCGTAGTCGATCTGTGCGCTGGCCATGGGGCGTCTCCTGTGGGGCTGGGCACGCCGCACGATGTGCGCGGCGGCAGGTCACTCAAAATTCATAATTATTCATGGGCCGCTTGCGGCAAGCTGACGCCAGCCGACAGGCGCATGGCGGACCCTTCACTATCAAAAAGAGAGCTGCAGCCCCTTGCATACCAAGGGCCAGAGGCATAAAACCTTGCAAACCTGGCAAAGGGCAGCGCCTTCTCCCATCTCTCCTGCCCATCCACCTGGGTAACGGCGACAGCCGGCGGCGGGCCGCTCGCCGTGCTTGGTGGCGGTGGCAGTGGGCATTACTTGATGAGCGCCAGCATGTCCTTGAACGCCGGGTGCTCGCAGCTGCCGAGCCACTCGAACGCCACCATCTCGGTGGTCACCAGCTCGGCGCCGGCGCCGGCCAAGCGGTCGAAGGCGGCATCGCGGTTGCGCTCGGTGCGCGAGGCGCAGGCGTCGGTTACCACCCAGACCTCGAATTCGTCGTCCAGCAGGTCCAGCGCCGTTTGCAACAGGCACACGTGCGTCTCGCAGCCGGCGATGACGATGGACGGGCGCTCGTCTTCGGGTGGCTGCGGCTCGCTCTTGCGCAGGTGCTTGGGCAGGCTGCGCGCGTTGCCGCCCTGCGGCGGCTGCGGCTTCGCCGGCGGGCGCAGCCAGTCGGCCAGACCGTCGGGCACGGCGCTGAAGTGCATCTTGGCCAGCGTGCGCCGGCACAGCGCGCGCAGCTCGGCATCGTTGGCGCCCAGGCGCCCGGGGTTCTGCTCGGTGCCCCACACCGGCACGTCCAGCAGCTGCGCGACGCGTGCCAGCCGGCGCGCGTTGGCCAGCGCCGCGGCGCCGTCGGACAGTGCCGGCATCAGGCGCTCCTGGTAGTCCACCAGCACGAGTTGGGATTGCGAGGCGTCGAGCAGCATGGGCGGTCCTTGAAAGCGGAAAAACGAAAAAAGATCCGGCCGATTGTCGTCTCAGGGCGGGTCCAGCCGCAGCAGCCGCCCCTGCGCGCTGTCGGTCAGCAGGTACAGCCAGCCGTCCGGGCCCTGGCGCACGTCGCGGATGCGCTCGCCCAGGTCTTCCAGCAGGTATTCGTCGCGCAGCACCTGGCCGTCCGCATCCAACTGCAGCCGGTGCAGGCGCCGCGCCGCCAGCGCGCCGACGAACAGGCTGCCGCGCCAGGCGTCGCCATACCGGTCGCTCGTCAGAAAGGCCATGCCCGAGGGCGCGATGGACGGCACCCAGGCGTGCAGCGGCTGCTCCATGCCGGCGCGCTGCGTGCCCTCGCCGATGGGGCCGCCGCCGTAGTTCTCGCCGTAGGTGATGACAGGCCAGCCGTAGTTGCGGCCGGCCTGCGGGCGGTTGATCTCGTCGCCGCCCTGCGGGCCGTGTTCGTGGATCCACAGCCGCCCGTCCGGCCCCCAGGCGGCGCCCTGCGGGTTGCGGTGGCCCCAGCTCCAGATCTCGGGCAGCGCGCCGGGGCGGCCCGCGAGCGGGTTGCCCGGCGCCGCGCCGCCGCCGGGCGACAGGCGCACCACCTTGCCCAGGTGATTGTCCAGCTTCTGCGCGTCGTCCTTGCGGCTGTAGCGCTCGCCCAGGGTCAGGAACAGGTTGCCGTCCGGCGCCTGGACGATGCGGCAGCCGAAATGGTTGCGGCTGGCCACCTTGGGCTGCTGCGAGAACAGCACGCGCACACCCTGCAGCGCGCCTTCCCCCAGCGCCAAGCGCGCGCTGGCCAGCGCCGTGCCGTTGCCGCTGCCGCTGCCGCTGCCGTCCTGCGCCGGCTCGCTGTAGCAAAAGAAGATGCGCTGGTTGCGCGCGAAATCCCGGTCGGTCACCACGTCCAGCAATCCGCCCTGCCCGCCCGCCGCCACCGGCGGCAGGCCCTGCAGCGGCGCGCCGACGCGGCCATCGGCCTCAACCACGCGCATGCGGCCCGGGCGCTCGGTGACCAGGAACCGGCCCTGCGGCAGAAAAGCGAGCGCCCAGGGGTGCACCAGGCCGCGCGCCACCTCGACCACCGACGCCGGCTGCGTCGCGCGCTCCGGTGCCGGCTGCAGCGTTGTCCGGTCCTGGGCTGGCACGGCCGCAGCGCCAGCCAGCGCCAGGCACAGCGCCAGGGCGCGAAATCGAAGGCGCGAGCAGGTCGGCATGGTCATCCTTTCAGGGGACAGGGCGGGCGCCCCAGGCGCTGCCCGGCCAAGCGGCCAGGGCCGGCAAGAAATGCCTGGACCATCGGATTTGACAATCGTTTGGCACGAATGGCTGAAAACAATCAACCGTTTGCTACATTTTTGTAGGAATTCGCGCCGCATCCCTGTGCTACTCTCGCGCCCCATGTCTCGCTGGTTGTGCCTCCTGTTACTGGTTTGCGCAAATTCTTACGCCTCCCCGGCCGAAGAAAAACCGGTTTCCCCCGCTCTTTCCCTGTCCACTCGTGCTCCGCTGATGGCGCAGTTCGATGAGGTGCGCCACAACGTGGCGGATCGCACGTCCGATCTGATCTCCACGGCCATGGGCTTCATCGGCGTGCCCTACCGCCGCGGCGGCAACAGCGCCGAGGCCGGGTTCGATTGCAGTGGCTTCGTGCGCGCCGCCTTCCAGCAGGCGCAGGGCCTGGTGCTGCCGCGCCGCGCCAACGAGCAGGCCGCCGCCACCGAAGTCATCGACCGCAAGGACCTGCAGCCCGGCGACCTGGTGTTCTTCAACACCATGCGCCGCGCCTTCAGCCATGTCGGCATCTACTTGGGCGAAGGCAAGTTCATCCACGCCCCGCGCTCGGGCGCCAAGGTGCGGGTCGAAGACATGCAGGCCTCGTACTGGCAGCGCCGCTTCAACGGCGCGCGCCGCGTGGCCGATGGCGACGCCGACAGCCTGACTGCGCAGGCCCTGGTGCAGGCCAGCGGCAGCGGCTACTGATTCCACGCGCCTGTGCCGGCGCAGGTTTGATCCTGAATCTGCTCATACTGCCAGGCGCGTCTCGGCAGCAGCCTCTTCCGCCCCCGAACACCGCTTTCCGTCCCTACAATCATCTGCCAGTTGTGGGGACGTAGCTCAGCTGGGAGAGCGTCGCGTTCGCAATGCGAAGGTCGGGAGTTCGATCCTCCTCGTCTCCACCACTCTCCAGCGCCATGCCTTATCTGCAGGCGCCTTTTGCCAGCTGATCGCGATTTGGGTGCCAGGCGCCGGCCTGACGCTGCTTCAACCATGACCGCGCTGCGTCCCGCCGCGCTGCTCTGCCACCGCCTTGCGGTGTGGCCGCTGGCGGTGCTGACGCTGTGGGGCGCGTTCTCACCGGCCCTGATCCGCCTGCATCAAAACCAGCGCCGGCCCGCGCCTAGCCCCCGTCTGCCGCTTGTGATTTCATAGCAGTGCGCCGGGGGCTTGCCCCTAGAATGCGCGCTCCATGTCGCTGGTATTCCTCGTCCTGTTGCCCTTTGTCGGAAGCCTGCTGGCGGCCGTGCTGCCGGCGAACGCGCGCAATACCGAGTCGACCCTGGCGGGGATCATCGCAGTGTTCTGCACGGTGCAGACGGCGCTGCAGTTCAGGCACATCGAGGACGGCGGCGTGCTGCGCCAGGACATCGAATGGCTGCCTGCTCTGGGCCTGAACCTGACGCTGCGCATGGACGGCTTCGCCTGGATGTTCGCCATGCTGGTGTTCGGCATCGGCGCGCTGGTGGTGCTGTATGCGCGCTACTACATGTCGCCGTCCGACCCGGTGCCGCGCTTCTTCTCGTTCTTCCTGGCCTTCATGGGCGCCATGGCCGGGGTGGTGCTGTCGGGCAACCTGATCGTGCTGGTGTTCTTCTGGGAGCTGACCAGCCTGTTTTCCTTCCTGCTGATCGGCTACTGGCACCACCGCGAGGACGCGCGGCGCGGCGCGCGCATGGCGCTCACCATCACCGCCAGCGGCGGGCTGTGCCTGCTGGCCGGCGTGCTGGTGCTGGGCCACATCGTCGGCAGCTACGACCTGGACCATGTGCTGGACTCGGCCGACCTGATCCGCGGCCACCCGCTGTACCTGACGGCGCTGGTGCTGGTGCTGCTGGGCGCCTTCACCAAGAGCGCGCAGTTCCCGTTTCAGTTCTGGCTGCCGCACGCCATGGCGGCGCCCACGCCCGTGTCCAGCTACCTGCACTCCGCCACCATGGTCAAGGCCGGGGTGTTCCTGCTGGCGCGGCTGTGGCCGGTGATGGGCGACACCGAGGCCTGGTTCTGGCTGGTCAGCGGCGCGGGGGTGTGCACCTTCCTGGTCGGCGGCTACGCGGCCATCTTCCAGAACGATCTGAAGGGCCTGCTGGCGTACTCGACCATCTCGCACCTGGGGCTGATCATGCTGCTGCTCGGCATGAATAGCCGGCTGGCGGCGGTGGCGGCGGTGTTCCACGTCATGAACCACGCCACGTTCAAGGCCTCGCTGTTCATGGCCGCGGGCATCATCGACCACGAGAGCGGCACGCGCGACATCCGCCGGCTGTCCGGCCTGCGGCACATGATGCCGGTCACCGCCACCCTGGCAGCGGTGGCCAGCGCGGCCATGGCGGGCGTGCCGCTGCTCAACGGCTTCCTGTCCAAGGAGATGTTCTTCGCCGAGACCGTCTACCTGGATGCGTCTCCGGTGGTGGCGGTGCTGCTGCCGGCGGCGGCCACCGTGGGCGGCATGTTCAGCGTGGCGTACTCGCTGCGCTTCGTGGTCGACGTGTTTGGCGGCCCGCCCGCGCGCGACCTGCCGCACACCCCGCACGAGCCGCCGCACTGGATGCGCGTGCCGGTGGAGCTGCTAGTGCTGATCTGCTTGGTGGTCGGCATTTTCCCGGCCTGGGCCGTGGGCCGCTTCCTGGACGCGGCGGCGCTGCCGGTGCTCGGAGGCGCGCTGCCTCCCTTCAGCCTGGCGCTGTGGCACGGCGTGAACACGCCGCTGGTCATGAGCGTGGTGGCCCTGGCCGGCGGCACGGTGCTGTACCTGTTCGTGCGCGCGCAGCGCCGCGCCGGCCGCATGGAGGCGCCGCCGCTGATGTACCGCATCAGCGGCAAGGCGCTGTTCGAGGCGTTGCTGGCGCGCCTGACCTGGGCCGGGCGCTGCGCGCGCCGGGCCCTGTCCACGCAGCGGCTGCAGTGGCAGATGCTGTGGCTGGTGCTGGCCTCGCTGGCCGCCGGCATGCTGCCGGTGTGGCTGGCCGACGGCCCCGAGGCCGGCGCAGGGCGCGCGCTGCTCCCGCTGTCGCCGGCCTTCGTCCTGCTGTGGCTGCTAGGCGCGGTGTGCGCGCTGGCGGCGGCCTGGCAGGCCAAGTACCACCGGCTGGCGGCGCTGGTGCTGATGGGCGGCGCCGGGCTGTGCGTGTGCATCACCTTCCTGTGGTTTTCCGCGCCCGACCTGGCGCTGACCCAGCTGTCGGTGGAGGTGGTGACCACCATCCTGATTCTTTTGGGCCTGCGCTGGCTGCCACGGCGCGACGCCAGCCTGCCGGCGGCCGACCCCAGCGCGCTGCTGGCGCGCGGGCGCCGGCTGCGCGACCTGGGGATCGCGCTGGCCGCCGGTGGCGGGATGGCCTGGCTGGCGTTCGCCATGATGAGCCGGCCGTTCGCCGAGAGCACCTCGACCTTCTTCCTAGAGCAGGCGCTGCCCGGCGGCGGCGGCACCAACGTGGTGAACGTGATGCTGGTGGACTTCCGCGGCTTCGACACCTTCGGCGAGATCGTGGTGCTGGGCATCGTCGCGCTCACCGTGTATGCGCTGCTGCGGCGCTTTCGCCCGGCGCTGGAGACCATGGACCTGCCCGAACAGCAACGCTGGCTGCCCGCCGACCTGCAGACCGACCTGCTGAACCCGCGCAACGCGCAGGACACGGCCATCGGCTACCTGATGGTGCCTGCGGTGCTGGTGCGGCTGCTGCTGCCCTTCACCGCGCTGGTCGCGGTGTACCTGTTCCTGCGCGGGCACGACAAACCGGGCGGCGGCTTCGTCGCCGGGCTGGTGTTCTCGGTCGGGCTGGTGCTGCAGTACATCGTCTCGGGCACGGCCTGGGTCGAGGCCAACATGCGCCTGTTCCCGCGCCGCTGGATCGCCACCGGCATGCTGCTGGCGTTGGCCACCGGGCTGGGCGCGGTGGCGCTGGGCCACCCCTTCCTGACCAGCCACATGGCGCATGTGCGCCTGCCGCTGGTGGGCGAGCTGCACATCGCCAGCGCCATGTTTTTCGACGCCGGGGTGTTCGCGCTGGTGGTCGGCGCGACGCTGCTGATCCTCACCGCCATCGCCCACCAGTCGGTGCGCAGCCACCGCTGGCATGCGCGCCTGCTGGAGGACGAGCAGCAGGCGCTGTCCGCGGTGGTCCGCTACGACGACGACACGCCGGCGCCCGCGCCGGCCGGGGGGGCGCGCCGATGGAGCTGATCCTGGCGCTGGCCATCGGCGTGCTCACCGGCTCGGGCGTGTGGCTGCTGCTGCGCCCGCGCACCTTCCAGGTCATCATGGGCCTGTCGCTGCTGTCGTATGCGGTCAACCTGTTCATCTTCAGCATGGGCCGGCTGGGCCTGACCGTGGGCCACGAGCCGGTGCTGGTGGACGGCGTGCCGACCGACCTGCTGCACTACGCCGACCCGCTGCCACAGGCGCTGGTGCTCACCGCCATCGTCATCGGCTTCGCCATGACGGCGCTGTTCCTCGTGGTGCTGCTGGCCTCGCGCGGCATCACCGGCACCGACCACGTGGATGGCGAGCGCGCGCGCGACGCCCAGGAGATGCCATGAGCGCCTGGGCCGAGTGGGCGGCGCGCTTCATGCCGCACCTGATGCTGGCGCCGATCGCGCTGCCGCTGCTGACCGCCACGCTGACGCTGCTGATGCGCGAGGAGCGCCAGCGCGCCAAGCTGACGCTGAACATCGCCTCCACCGCGCTGGGGCTGGTGGTGGCGGTGGCGCTGCTGCGCTGGTCAAACCAGGCCAGCGCGCCGACCGGCATGGGCGTGTACCTGCAGGGCAACTGGGCTGCGCCGTTCGGCATCGTGTTGGTGCTGGACCGGCTGTCGGCGCTGATGCTGGTGCTGACCAGCGCCATCGCGCTGTGCGCCGTGGTCTTTGCCGGCACGCGCTGGCACCGTGCCGGGGTGCATTTTCACACCCTGTTCCAGCTGCAGCTGATGGGACTGGCGGGTGCCTTCCTGACCGGCGACCTGTTCAACCTGTTCGTGTTCTTCGAGATCATGCTGGCCGCCTCGTACGGCCTGCTGCTGCACGGCTCGGGCCGCGCGCGCGTGCAATCCGGGCTGCACTACATCGCCATCAACCTGGCGGCGTCGTCGCTGTTTTTGATCGGCTCGTCCATGCTGTACGGCATCACCGGCACGCTGAACATGGCCGACCTGGCGCGCAGCGTGCCACTGGTGCTGCAGCAGGACATCGGGCTGCTGCACGCCGCCGCCGCCATCCTGGCCACCGCGTTCCTGATCAAGGCGGCGGTGTGGCCGCTGAACTTCTGGCTGGTGCCGGCCTACGGCGCCGCCGCGGCGCCGGTGGGCGCGCTGTTCGCGGTGATGACCAAGGTCGGCGTGTACACGCTGCTGCGGCTGTGGACGCTGATGTTCGGCGCCGAGGCCGGCGCGTCTGCGCTGTTCGGCGGCGCGTGGCTGATCGGCGCCGGCATGCTGACCATGGCGTTCGGCGGCATCGGCATGTGGTCGTCACAGCGGCCGGTGCACCTGGCGGGCTTCGCGGCGGTGGTCTCGTCGGGCACGGTGCTGGCGGCCGTGGGCTTTGGCCAGAACCACCTCACGGCGGCGCTGCTGTACTACCTGCCGGGATCGACCATGGGGATTGCCGCGCTGTTCCTGCTGGCCGATCTGGTCGAGCGCTGGCGTACCGATGGCACGCCGCTGCTGGCCGACGACGGCAACGAGGCGCCCTTCCTCACGCCCGAGCTGGTGCCGCGCCCGGGGCTGAACCTGGACGACGAGGAAGAGGTGCTGGTCGGCCGCGCCATCCCCGCTGCTGCTGCTCTGCTTGGCCTGGCCTGGCTGGTGTGCACGCTGGTGATCGCCGGCCTTCCGCCGCTGTCGGGCTTCGTCGGCAAGTTCGCCATGCTGTCGGCGCTGCTCAACCCGCTGGGACTGGGTTCCTCCGCTGGGCTGCGCCCGGGCGCAGCCGGGTGGGGCCTGCTGGCGCTGATGATCACCACCGGTCTGTTGTCGCTGCTGGCGCTGACGCGCACCGGCATCCGGCACTTCTGGGCCGCGTCCGAGCGGCTGGCGCCGCGCCTGCACGTGCTGGAAGGCCTGCCGGTGGCGGCGCTGCTGCTGGGCTGCGTGGCGCTGACGCTGCGCGCTGAGCCGGTGCTGCGCTTCACCGAGGCCGCGGCCACCGCGCTGCACGCCCCGGGCACCTACATCCGCGCCGTGCTGGAGACGCGGCCAACCCCCACGCCGCCCGCACCGGCCGCCCCTGCAGCAGCGCCGGACGGCGCCCCCTCCACGGGGAGCGCGTCATGAAGCGCCTGCTGCCCGCGCCGCTGGTCTCCATCGGCCTGTTCATCGTCTGGCTGCTGTTGAACCAGTCGCTGTCCATGGGCCACCTGCTGCTGGCGCTGATCCTGGCGCTGGCGCTGCCCCTGATGTTCGCCTCGCTGCGACCGCAGCAGGTGCGCGTGCGCCGGCCAGGCGCGATCCTGCGGCTGTGCTTCGCTGTCATGGTGGATACCACCGAATCCAACATCGCCGTGCTTCGCGCGCTGCTGCGCCCTGGTCCGCCGCGCTACCCGTCGGGCTTCGTCGTCATCCCGCTGCAGCTGCGCGACCCGAATGCGCTGGCGGTGCTGGCGATGATTGTCTGCATCACGCCCGGCACGTCGTGGGCCGAACTGTCGCTGGACCGCTCGCGCCTGATGCTGCACGTGCTGGAGGTGGCCGATGAGCAGGCCATCATCGCGCACGTCAAGACGCGCTACGAGCGCCCGCTGATGGAGATCTTCGAGTCGTGAACACCGCAGCCCCCTCCTCGTTCCTGATGGCCTGGGCGCTGCCCGGCGCGCTGCTGATCCTGGTGCTGGCGATGCTGCTGTGCCTGGTGCGCGTGGTGCGCGGCCCGAACGCGCAGGACCGCATCCTGGCGTTGGACTGCATGTACCTCGACGGCATGCTGCTGATGCTGCTGCTGGGCATGTACTACGCCAGCCAGCACTACTTCGAGGCGGCGATGCTGATCGCGCTGCTGGGCTTCGTCAGCTCGACGGCGCTGGCCAAGTTCCTGCTGCGCGGCGAGGTCATCGAATGAGCGGAACTACGCTGCCGCTGTGGCTGGACATCGTGGTCTCGGCGCTGGTGCTGGCCGGCGCCTGCATTGCGTTCATGGGGTCATGGGGCCTGCTGCGCCTGCGCAACTACTTCGAGCGCGTGCACGCGCCGTCGATCATCGCCACCCTGGGCTGCTGGTGCGTCATGCACGCCACGCTGATCTACTTTTCGGCCACGGGGCAGCTGGCGCTGCATGCGCTGCTGATCGCGCTGTTCATCGCGGTAACGGTGCCGGTGACCACCATCTTCCTGATGCGCGCGGCGCTGTTCCGTGCGCGGCGCATGGGCGAGAAGGTGCCGCCCAGCCTGAGCGGCAGCGGGCACGATCCGGGCGCCTGAGCGCCGGACCGCCCGCTTTTGCTACTGATACAAGAGCTTTAGGCCCTTATGGATAAAGGGCTACAGGCGCTTTTTGCCTGAATTCAGGCCCAGCCCTTGCGCGCGCTGGCGCGGCGGCGGCCGCGCCGCGCAAGCGCCGCCGTTCAACCCAGCGCCGCGATCACCTCGGGCGGCGCCTGCACCAGCTCGACCAGCACGCCCTCGCCGGCGATCGGAAACTCCGCGCTGGCCTTGGGGTGCAGGAAGGTGATGTCGTGCCCGGCCGCGCCGCGGCGGATGCCGCCCGGCGCGAAGCGCACGCCCTGCGCGGTGAGCCACTCGACGGCGCGTGGCAAGTCGTCGATCCACAGGCCGATGTGGTTCAGCGGCGTGGCGTGTACCGCCGGCTTTTTGTCGATGTCCAGGGGCTGCATGATGTCCACCTCCACCACATGCGCGCCGCGGCCCATGGCCAGGATGTCCTCGTCCACGTTCTCACGCTCGCTGACGAAGGTGCCGGTCTGCGTCAGGCCGAGCATGTCCACCCACAGGGTCTTCATGCGCGCCTTGTCGGTGCCGCCGATGGCGACCTGCTGGATGCCCAGCACCCGGAACGGGCGGGCGGTGGCGGCTGCATTCACGTCATTTGCTCCCTTATTCATAGCTGGATGCCTTTGTAGTACAAGGGCTGGAGGCCGATTTCATTCAAATTCCAGGATGACTTCGTCCACGCTGAGCGAGTCGCCCTTGCCGGCGACCACTTTGGACACCACGCCGTCCTGCGCGGCGAACAGCACGTTCTCCATCTTCATGGCCTCGATGACGGCCAGACGCTCGCCGGCCTGCACTTTTTGGCCGGGCTCCACCGCCACCTGCACCAGCAGGCCGGGCATGGGCGAGAGCAGGAATTTCGACATGTCCGGGGGCGCCTTGTAGGGCATCAGCCGGTACAGCTCGGCGCCGCGCGGCGACAGCACCAGCGCCTCGACCTGCGTGCCGTTGTGCGCGATGCGCAGCGCCAGCGGGTTCTTGCCCGCGCCGCGCTCGACCTGCGCCGTGAAACCCTGGCCATTGCACGCGCCTTGCACGCGGATCTGTCCCAGCCCGGCAATGCTGCTGATGCGGTAGTCCTTGCCGTTCACGTGCACCACGCTGGCGCCCGAGTCGGTGTCGAAGTCCGTCACCGAGACCGGGTGCTGCTGGTGCTGGCCCTCGTGCCCCAGCGTGACGACGACGAACTGCTCGCCCACCTTCACGCCATGCCCGGCCAGCTGCCCGCTGATGCCCGAGGCGCGCGCGCGGTAGCGCCGGTGCATGAAGGCCGCCAGTGCCACCAGGAAATCCGGGTCCTGGTGTGGCACGTCCTCGGCAGAGAAGCCGTGCGCGTAGTGCTCGGCGATGAAGCCGGTGTTGAACTGGCCCGAGACGAACTTCGGGTGCGCCAGCAGCGCCGCCTGGAACGGGATGTTGCTGCTGATGCCGCGGATGACGAAGCCGTTGAGCGCGGCGCGCATCTTGGCGATCGCGTCGCCCCGGTCGGTGCCATGCACGATGAGCTTGGCGATCATCGAGTCGTAGAACATCGGGATCTCGCCGCCCTCGTACACGCCCGTGTCCACCCGCACGCCGAAGCGCTTGTCCGCGTCGGCCTGGAACATCGTCTCCTCGGGTGGCGCGAAGCGCACCAGCCGGCCCGTGGAGGGCAGGAAGTTGCGGAACGGGTCCTCGGCGTTGATGCGGCACTCGATGGCCCAGCCCTCGCGCTTCACGTCGGCCTGGGCCAGCGGCAGCGGCTCGCCGGCGGCCACGCGGATCATCAGCTCCACCAGGTCCAGCCCGGTGATGCACTCGGTCACCGGGTGCTCGACCTGCAGCCGGGTGTTCATCTCCAGGAAGTAGAAGTCCTGGTCCTTGCCGACCACGAACTCCACCGTGCCGGCGCTCTGGTACTTCACGGCCTTGGCCAGCTGCACGGCCTGCTCGCCCATCGCCTTGCGGGTGGCGTCGGAGATGAAGGGCGACGGTGCCTCCTCGATGACTTTTTGGTGCCGGCGCTGGATGGAGCACTCGCGCTCGTTCAGGTAGATCACGTTGCCGTGGGCGTCGCCCAGCACCTGGATCTCGATGTGGCGCGGCTCCTGCACGAATTTCTCGATGAACACGCGGTCGTCGCCAAAGCTGTTGCGCGCCTCGTTCTGGCAGCTGGCAAAGCCTTCGTGGGCCTCCTTGTCGTTGAAGGCCACGCGCAGGCCCTTGCCGCCGCCGCCGGCGCTGGCCTTGATCATGACCGGATAGCCGATCCCGCGGGCGATCTCCACGGCCTGGTCGGGCGAGGCAATGGGCTCGTTGTAGCCGGGGATGCAGCTCACGCCGGCCTCTTGCGCCAGCTTCTTGGAGGCGATCTTGTCGCCCATGGCGGCAATCGAATGCGCCTTGGGGCCGATGAAGGCCAGGCCCTCATCTTCGACCTTCTTGGCGAACGCTTCGTTTTCCGACAGGAAGCCGTAGCCCGGGTGGATGGCCTGCGCACCCGTCTGCTTGGCGGCGGCGATGATGCGATCGGCCTGCAGGTACGAATCGCGGCTGGGCGCGGCGCCGATGTGCACGGCCTCGTCGGCCAGCTGCACATGGCGGGCGCTGCGGTCGGCGTCGGAATAGACGGCGACGGTGGCGATGCCCATCTTGCGGGCGGTGGCGATCACGCGGCAGGCGATTTCGCCGCGGTTGGCGATGAGGATTTTTGTGAACATGATGTGAGGAATAAGGAGCGCCTCAGGCCTTGGTGGAGGCCATCAGATCCAGCTCGACGCTGGCGTTCTTGGGCAACTGGAATACGCCGACGGAGGTGCGGGAGTGCCGCCCGGCTTCGCCGAGCACGTCAAAGAGCACGGCGGACGCGCCGTCCGCCACTTCGCTGTGGAGCGTGAACGATTCGGTGCATTGCACGAAAACCGTGATGCGCAGGATGCGGCTCACCTGCTCCAGGCTGCCGAACTGGCGGCGCAGCAGGGCCAGGGCGCGCAGCGCGCAGATCCTGGCTGCCAGCTGCGCTTGCTCCAGCGACACCTCGGCGCCCACGCGGCCGGTGACGACGACGCTGTCACCCACGCGGGGCACCTGGCCGCTGACATAGGCCACCCCCACGTCAACGACCAAGGGCGTGTAGTTGCCGCCGATCTTGATCTCGCCGTCGAATGAATAACCCAGGCGCCGGGCCAGGTCGTCAAAGCGTTGATCCGCATTCATCGCGCGCGCTCCCTCAGAGCGGGATGTTCCCGTGCTTGCGCCATGGGTTCTCCAGCTTCTTCTCGCGCAGCATGACCAGGCTGCGGCAGATGCGCTTGCGCGTTTCGTGCGGCAGGATCACGTCGTCGATGAAGCCGCGCGCACCGGCGACGAACGGATTGGCAAAGCGCTCCTTGTACTCGGCCTCGCGGGCGGCCAGCTTCACCGGGTCGTTCTTGTCCTCGCGGAAGATGATCTCCACCGCGCCCTTGGCGCCCATCACGGCGATCTCGGCGTGGGGCCAGGCCAGGTTCACGTCGCCGCGCAGATGCTTGGAACTCATCACGTCGTACGCGCCGCCGTAAGCCTTGCGGGTGATGACCGTGATCTTGGGCACCGTGCACTCGGCATAGGCAAACAGCAGCTTGGCGCCGTGCTTGATGATGCCGCCGTACTCCTGCGACGTGCCGGGCATGAAGCCGGGCACGTCCACGAAGGTCACCACGGGGATATTGAAGGCGTCGCAAAAGCGCACGAAGCGCGCGGCCTTGATGCTGCTCTTGATGTCCAGGCAGCCGGCCAGCACCAGCGGCTGGTTGGCGACGATGCCCACGGTCTGCCCCTCCATGCGGGCGAAGCCGATGAGGATGTTCTTGGCGTAGTCGGGCTGCAGTTCGAAGAAGTCGCCGTCGTCCACGGTCTTGGCGATCAGCTCCTTCATGTCGTACGGCTGGTTGGGGTTGGCCGGCACCAGCGTGTCCAGGCTCATGTCGGCGCGGTCGGCCGGGTCGTTGCTGGGGCGCACCGGCGCCTTCTCGCGGTTGTTCAGGGGCAGGTAGTTGTACAGGCGGCGCAGCATCATCAGCGCCTCGACGTCGTTGTCGAAGGCCATGTCGGCCACGCCGCTCTTGGTGGTGTGGGTGATGGCCCCGCCCAGCTCCTCGGCCGTCACCTCCTCGTGCGTCACGGTCTTCACCACGTCCGGGCCGGTCACGAACATGTACGAGCTGTCCTTGACCATGAAGATGAAGTCGGTCATGGCGGGCGAGTACACGGCGCCTCCGGCGCAGGGGCCCATGATCATGCTGATCTGCGGCACCACGCCGGAAGCCAGCACGTTGCGCTGGAACACGTCGGCGTAGCCGCCCAGGGACGCCACGCCCTCCTGGATGCGCGCGCCGCCCGAGTCGTTCAGGCCGATCACGGGCGCGCCCACTTTCATCGCCTGGTCCATGACCTTGCAGATCTTCTCGGCGTGCGTCTCCGACAGCGCCCCGCCGAACACGGTGAAGTCCTGGCTGAAGACGAACACCAGGCGGCCGTTGATCATGCCGTAGCCCGTCACCACGCCGTCGCCGGGGATCTTGGAGTCCTGCATGCCGAAGTCGGTGCAGCGGTGCTCGACGAACATGTCCCATTCCTCGAACGTGCCGTCGTCCAGCAGCAGCTCGATGCGCTCGCGCGCGGTGAGCTTGCCCTTCTTGTGCTGCGCGTCGATGCGCTTTAGGCCGCCGCCCAGGCGGGCCTGCTCGCGCTTTTTCTCCAGTTGGTCGAGGATGGTTTGCATGGTGAAGCTCGTCCTTGTAGTGAACCGCTGAACGGTTGATTTGCTATTTAAATGATAGCTCTCGACGCTTGACTGGATTGCGCTGAGAGCAGATTTCGTGCTGCAGTGCTGGCGGCGATGCGCCCGGCTGCGACGTCTTGCTGCATTTGCGGCAGCAAGGCCCTGACCTCCGGATGCTGGCGAAACGCCTGCTTGAGGCCTGCGTCGATGCGCTCCCACATCCAGGCCAGCGCCTGGCGCTCGCGCCGCGCCGCCAGCCGGCCGTTGGCGGTCTGCTGCGCGCGGAACTCGCTCACAGCGGCCCAGAACTCGTCCACGCCCTGGCTCTGCAGCGCGCTGATCGTGATGACCTTGGGACGCCACACCAGCCCGGCCTTCCAGTCGTGGTCGGGATTGCCGTGCAGCATCAGCAGCCGCAGGCTGGAGGTGATCTGCGCCTGCGCGCGCATGGCGGCATGGGGATCGATGTCGGCCTTGTTGATGACCACCAGGTCGGCCAGCTCCATCACGCCCTTCTTGATGGCCTGCAGGTCGTCGCCGGCATTGGGCAGCTGCAGCACGCAGAACATGTCTGTCATGCCGTGCACCGCGATCTCGCTCTGGCCCACCCCGACGGTCTCGACGACGACCACGTCGTAGCCGGCGGCCTCGCACACCAGCAGGCTCTCGCGCGTCTTCTCGGCCACGCCGCCCAGGGTGCCGCCGCTGGGGCTGGGGCGGATGTAGGCGTGCTCGTGCACGGACAACTGTTCCATGCGCGTCTTGTCGCCCAGGATGGAGCCACCGGAGACGGTGGAGGACGGGTCGATGGCCAGCACCGCCACCTTCAGGCCGTGCTCGCGGATGAGATGCAGGCCCAGCGCCTCGATGAAGGTGGACTTGCCGACGCCGGGCACACCGCTGATCCCCAGGCGCAGCGCGCGCCCGGTATGCGGCAACAGCGCGGTCAGCAGTTCGTCGGCCTGTGCGCGGTGGTCGGCGCGGGTCGATTCCAGCAGCGTGATGGCCTTAGCCATAGCGCGGCGGCGCACCGCTGGGGCGCCATGCAGCAGGGGTTCCAGCAGGAGGTGGGTCATGCCATCCAGTCGTTGGGAAACGGGGCGCCTCGCATCAAGCGGCGCAGCGGCGCCGGCTTGCAGCGTCCGCACTTCATGCCGCGATGCTGGCCTTGATCTGCTCCAGCACGCCCTTGGCACTGGCCGGGATCGGCGTGCCCGGGCCGTAGATGCCCTTCACGCCCGCCTGCCACAGGAAGTCATAGTCCTGCGCCGGGATCACGCCACCGACGAAGACGATGATGTCGTCCGCGCCCTGCTTTTTCAGCGCCTGAATGATGGCCGGCACCAGCGTCTTGTGGCCGGCGGCCAGGGTCGAGACGCCGATGGCGTGCACGTCGTTTTCGATGGCCTGGCGCGCGCATTCCTCGGGGGTCTGGAACAGCGGACCGATGTCCACGTCGAACCCCAGATCGGCAAACGCGGTGGACACCACCTTGGCGCCGCGGTCGTGCCCATCCTGGCCCAGCTTGGCGATCATCACGCGCGGACGACGGCCCTGGGCCTCGGCGAATTCGGCGATCTCTCCCTTGAGCCTTTCCCACCCCTCGGCGCCCTCGTACGCGGTGGCATAGACGCCGGTGACCATCTGCGTGTCGGCGCGGTGCCGGCCGAAGGACTGCTCCAGCGCATCCGAGACCTCGCCCACCGTGGCGCGCGCGCGGATGGCGTCGATGGCCAGCCCCAACAGGTTGCCCTCGCCGCTTTCTGCTGCAGAACTGAGAGCAGCCAACGCTTGGCTGACGCGGGCTGCATCGCGTTTTTGCTTGATATCGTTCAGCCGGGCGATCTGGCTGTCGCGCACCTTGACGTTGTCCACCTCCAGGATATCAACGGGGTCTTCCTTGGCCAGCTTGTACTTGTTCACGCCAACGATGACCTCCTTGCCCGAGTCGATGCGTGCCTGCTTCTCGGCGGCGGCGGCCTCGATCTTCAGCTTCGCCCAGCCCGAATCCACGGCGGCGGTCATGCCGCCCATGGCCTCGACCTCTTCGATGATCTTCCAGGCGGCGTCCGCCATGTCCTGGGTCAGCTTCTCCATCATGTACGAGCCGGCCCATGGGTCGATCACGTTGGTGATGTGCGTTTCTTCCTGAATGATCAGCTGGGTGTTGCGCGCGATGCGGGCGGAAAATTCGGTCGGCAGGGCGATCGCCTCGTCCAACGCGTTGGTGTGCAGGCTCTGCGTGCCGCCGAACACGGCCGCCATGGCCTCGATGGTGGTGCGCACCACGTTGTTGTAGGGGTCCTGCTCGGTCAGGCTCCAGCCGCTGGTCTGGCAGTGCGTGCGCAGCATCAGGCTCTTGGGCTTCTTGGCGTTGAAGCCTTTCATGATGCGGCACCACAGCAGGCGCGCGGCGCGCATCTTGGCGATCTCCAAGTAGAAGTTCATGCCGATCGCCCAGAAGAACGACAGCCGTCCCGCGAAGTCGTCCACGTCCATGCCCTTGGCGATGGCGGTCTTCACGTATTCCTTGCCGTCGGCCAGGGTGAAGGCCAGCTCCAGCGCCTGGTTCGCGCCGGCTTCCTGCATGTGGTAGCCCGAGATCGAGATCGAGTTGAACTTGGGCATGTGCCGGCTCGTGTACTCGATGATGTCGCCGATGATGCGCATCGACGGCTTCGGGGGGTAGATGTAGGTGTTGCGGACCATGAACTCCTTGAGGATGTCGTTCTGGATGGTCCCCGACAGCTGGTCTTGGCTGACGCCCTGCTCCTCGGCCGCCACCACGTAGCCGGCCAGCACCGGTAGGACGGCGCCGTTCATGGTCATGGACACGCTGACCTTGTCCAGCGGAATGCCGTCGAACAGGATCTTCATATCCTCCACGCTGTCGATGGCCACGCCGGCCTTGCCGACGTCGCCCGTCACGCGCGGGTGGTCGCTGTCGTAGCCGCGGTGCGTGGCCAGGTCGAACGCCACCGACACGCCCTGCCCGCCCGCGGCCAGCGCCTTGCGATAGAAGGCGTTGGATTCCTCGGCCGTGGAAAAGCCCGCGTACTGGCGAATGGTCCAGGGCCGCACCGCATACATCGTGGCCTGCGGGCCGCGCACGTAGGGCTCGAAGCCCGGCAGCGTGTTGGCATACGGCAGGCCCCGCGTGTCCTCGGCGGTGTACAGCGGCTTGACGGTGATGCCGTCCGGCGTGACCCAGTTCAAGGCCTGCACGTCCCCGCCGGGAGCAGACTTGGCGGCTGCCTTGGCCCAGTCCTGCAGGCTGGCGGGCGTGAAAGAGGAGTCGGGTTGCTGGCTCATGGGAAGGAAAGTGGTTCGCAAGGTTGGCGGATGCGCCCGCAGCGGTACGCTGTCGTTCGCCCATTCACCCGAGTTTACCCGAACCATAATTATTAATTCATAACTTTCCTGCGTTACATTCCGCGCATGTCCGTCCTTTCCCTCACTCCCAAGGCACTGTACGAACAGGTGGCCGAGCAGCTGCGCCAGCGCATCTTCCGGCGCGAATTGCAGCCGGGCGGCTGGATCGACGAGCTGAAGATCGCCGAGGAGCTGGGCATCAGCCGCACGCCGCTGCGCGAAGCGCTGAAGGTGCTGGCCGCCGAAGGGCTGGTGACCATGAAAGTACGCCGCGGCGCCTATGTCACCGAGATGAGCGACAAGGACCTGCGCGACGTCTACCACCTGCTGGCGCTGCTGGAGTCCGACGCCGCCGCCGTGGTCGCCGCGCGTGCCACGCCGGCGCAGCTGCAGGAGCTGGAGACGCTGCATGCCGAGCTGACGGCCGCCACCTACGACCGCGAACGCTTCTTTGCGTTGAACGAGCGCTTTCACATGCGCCTGCTGGAGCTGGCCGACAACCGCTGGCGCGGCCAGCTGGTGGCCGACCTGCGCAAGGTCATGAAGCTGAACCGGCACAACTCGCTGCTCAAGCAAGGCCGCATCCAGGAGTCCCTGGCCGAGCACGACACGCTGATGGCGGCGCTGCGCGCCCGCGATGCGGCCGGCACGGCACACGCCATGCAGGTGCATTTCACCAACGGGCTGGAAGCCGCCGGCTGACGGCGGCGATACCCCGGCGCCGGCGCGCCGGCGGCTGATCGGCTATCGTCGCGCCCGGCGGGCGGCGCCCTCGTGGCGCCCGCCCTTTTTGTTGCCCTTTGGTTTCCTTCCTGCGGCTGATGGTGGAGCATTTTTTCTGGCTGAATCCCGGGCCCGGCACACCACTGCCTTTCCATCACGACCCGGCATTGGTGCTGCTGTCGGTGGCCGTGGCGGTTGCCAGCGCGGCCCTGGGCCTGCATCTGGCGGAGACGACCCGGCGCCTGCCGCCTGGCACGCAGCGCCGCCGGCTGGCGCTGCTGGGTGGTGCGGCGGCGTTGGGCACAGGTATCTGGGCCATGCACTTCATCGGCATGCTGGCACTGCGCCTGCCGGTGTCCGTCAGCTACCGGTTGCCGCTGACGGCGCTGTCGCTGCTGCCGGCGCTGCTGGCAGCCTGGGTCGCGCTGCGGGTGCTGGCCCGGCCATACGTCAGCCGGGCGCAGTGGCTGGCCAGTGGCTGCGTGCTCGGCCTGGGCGTCGGTGCCATGCACTACAGCGGCATGGCAGCCATGCAGCTGCAACCGCTACTGCGCCACGAGCCTCTGGCCTTCGTCGCTTCACTGGCGCTATCCGTGGCGCTGGCGCTGCTCGCACTGTGGCTGCGCCTGGCACTGCCGCGGCGCAGCACTTGGGCGCAGCACGCCATGCCGCTGCTATCAGCGCTGGCGCTGGGGCTGGCGTTCGCGGCCATGCACTACACCGGCATGCACGCTGCGCGCTTCATTGGCTTGCCCGACTCCGAGGCGCCCTTGCCGTCGGGCTGGCGCCATCCGCTGGCGCTGGCGGTGGCGCTGACCACCCTGGGTGTGGGACTGCTGGCCCTGCTGCTAGACGCCTTGCTGCGCTACCGCGCGCTGTACCGGCGCGTGCGCGGCAATGAGGAACGGCTGCAGGCGCTGGTGGACACCGCCGTGGACGCCATCGTCACCATCGACGCGCACGGCCTGATCCAGGATTTCAACCGCTCGGCCGAGCGCATCTTCGGCTGGAGCGCGGCCGAGGTCTATGGCCGCAACGTCACCCTGCTGATGCCCGAGCCGTTTCGCGGCGCGCACGACTGGCACCTGCAGCGCTACCTGCAAACCGGCCAGGCACACGTCATCGGCACTGCACGCGAAGTGCTCGGCGTGCGCAAGGACGGCAGCCGGCTGCCGCTGCGACTGGCGGTGGGCCGCTCGGGCACCCGGCAGCGGCCGGTGTTCGTCGGCTTCCTGACCGATCTGACCGCGCTCAAGCAGACCCAGGCTCAGCTGCGCATTGCCGCCAGCGTGTTCCACCACAGCAACGAAGCAGTGCTGATCCTGGACGCCGGGCTGCAGGTGACGGACCTGAACCCGGCCTTCGAGCGCCTGATGGGTGTGACGCGCCTGGGCGCCATGCGGCAGGACATCGAGCACTGGTGGCCCGACATGGATTCCGAACCGCTGTGGGCGGCGGTGCGCGAGCGTGGGCGCTGGCAGGGCGAACTGGCGGCGCGCACCGCCCTTGGCGACGCGCTGGTGCAGCACCTGTCGATCGCCGCGGTGCAAGACGGTGACCAGCCGGCGCGGCACTTCATCGTCGTCATCCGCGATGTCACCCAGGCCCGCCGGAACCAGCAGGAGCTGGAGCGCATCGCCCTGTACGACGCGCTGACCGGCCTGCCCAACCGTCGGCTGCTGATGGACCGGTTGCGCCAGGCCATGGCCCAGGCGCAGCGCAGCGGCCAGTTGCTGGCGGTGTGCTTCCTAGACCTGGACGGCTTCAAGCAGGTCAACGACCGGCACGGGCACGAGGCCGGCGACATCCTGCTGGTCGAAGTCGGCCGGCGCGTGCAGGCGCTGCTGCGCGCGCACGACACGCTGGCGCGGCTGGGCGGCGACGAGATGGCGCTGCTGCTGGGCGAGCTGGACACGCCCGACGCCGGCCTGCCAGTGCTGCGGCGCGTGCTGGATGCCGTGCGCCAGCCGGTGACGCTGCCGGGCGGGACCGGCCAGGTGTCCGTCAGCCTGGGCTTCGCGCTTTACCCGCTGGACGGAGCCAGCGCCGACGCGCTGCTGCGCCATGCCGACCAGGCGATGTACCAGTCCAAGCAGGCCGGCAAGGACCGCATCTGCCGCCACGGCGCCAGAGCGGTCACCGGCACGCAGGGGGCGCCGGTATGATTGCGGGTTTTCCCGCATCTGGGCCGGTACCGCCTGCCTGCCTGCAGATCTGCGTGCCGCACCCTCTGTTGCTACGCTATTTATAGCTGCCTGCCCTTTGAAACAAAGGGCTAGAGGCCAAAAACATACCAAAGTGACTGTTTCGTCCAATTCCTGCAGCCCCTGGCGCATGTCGGTCGCGCCCATGCTCGACTGGACCGACCGGCACTGCCGCTACTTCCACCGGCTGCTGAGCCGGCGCGCGCTGCTGTACACCGAGATGGTGACCACTGGCGCGCTGCTGCATGGCGATGTGCCGCGGCACTTGCGCTTCGACGCCGCCGAGCACCCGCTGGCGCTGCAGCTGGGCGGCAGCGAGCCGCAGGACCTGGCGCGCTGCGCACGGCTGGCGCAGGACTGGGGCTACGACGAGGTCAACCTGAACTGCGGCTGCCCCAGCGAGCGCGTGCAGCGCGGCGCCTTCGGCGCCTGCCTGATGCACGAACCACGCCTGGTGGCCGACTGCGTGAAGGCCATGGTGGACGCGGCGGCGCTGCCGGTCACCGTCAAGCACCGTATCGGCATCGACCGCACCGAGGACTACGCCTTCGTGCGCGACTTCGTCGGCACCGTGGCCGACGCCGGTTGCCGCGTGTTCATCGTGCATGCGCGCAATGCCTGGCTGAAGGGCCTGAGCCCGAAGGAAAACCGCGAGATCCCGCCGCTGCGCTACGACGTGGTGGCGCGGCTCAAGCAGGACTTCCCGCAGCTGACCATCGCCATCAACGGCGGCCTGGCGGGCGACGCGGCGGTGCACGAGCAGCTGGCGCTGGTCGATGGCGTGATGGTCGGGCGCGAGGCGTACCACAACCCCTGGTGGCTGGCACGCTGGGACGAGCAGTTCTTCGGCGCGCAGCCGTCTGCGCTGACGCGCGAGCAGGCCGAGGAACTGCTGGTGGACTACATGGAGCGGCAAGCCGCCGCCTACGGCACGCACTGGTACGCCATCGCCCGCCACATGCTGGGCCTGCGCGCCGGGCTGCCGGGCGCGCGGCGCTGGCGCCAGGTGTGGAGCGACCATCGGCTGAAGCACTTGCCGGCGCGCGAAGTCATGGCGCTGGCGCGCATCCGGCCCGAGCCTGTGGCGGCATGAAGCGACACACCCACGCGCCGATGGGGTCAACCCCTGCCTGCCGGCCGCGTTGCACAGCGGCGGCGCACGTTCTGCGGGCCGTCGCACCGACAGGCCAGCCCGGCATGGCCCGCCGTGTTTCTGCCGGCCGCCTTCCACCATCCCTGCTCCACCCGACCGTACTGCCATGTCCCTGATGCCGGAGGAAGCCGCTTTCCATGCCTTCTACCAACGCGAGCATGCCGCGCTGGAGCAGGCCTGCGCGCTGCATGTGGCACATCTGCAGGAATTGCTGGCGCAGGCGCCCGGCCTGGAGGTCGCCAAGGTCGAGGGCCGGGTGAAGGACCGCGACGAATGCCTGCGCAAGTTCGCGCGCAAGTACCGCGCGGCGCTGGAAGAAGCCGGCACACCCTATGAGATAGCGCCGTGCATCACCGACCTGATCGGCGTGCGCGTGGTCTGCCTGTACGAGGACGAACTGGCGCGCGTGGCGCAGTTGGTGCAGGCGCATTACGAGGTCATCGACGTGACCGACCGTACCGGCGCGGCCCAGGCCGAGACCTCGTTCGGTTACAAGGGCCTGCACCTGGACCTGCGACTGAAGCCGACACCGGGCTCGCAGCCGCAGACGCATGCGGCCCTGCCCTTCGAGCTGCAGGTGCGCACCATCATCCAGGACGCCTGGAGCGTGCTGGACCACCGCATCAAGTACAAGAAATCCATTCCGGCGGAGCTCAAGCGGCGCATCAACGTACTGTCGGCGCTGTTCGAGCTGGCCGACCGCGAGTTTCGCCAGATCCGCGAGGCCACGGAGGCCGAGCTGCGCCGCGTCGACGACGACGCCGAGGCGGAAGCCATCGGCAGTCGCGCCAACCCGGCCAGCGCCACGCTGAATGCCTTCACCTTCCTGCGCATCGCCCAGCATTTCTTTCCCGAGCATGCCTTCGACGCGGCACGGGTGGACCAGTTCGTGCAGGAGATCCACGACGCCTGCCCGGCCATGACACGGGCGCAGTTCAACACGCTGCTGCGTACCACCTTGGCGCCGGTCAGGCGCTATCGGCAGTTCTACGAAACCGCCAACCCACAGGGCAGCTTCAATGCCTTCACCGCCATGCGCCACAGTCTTTATTTGAGCGACAAGGTGGTGTTCCGTCGGCTTTTGCGCAACAGCGCGCGTCAGGCTTTCGAGGGCTGGCTACAAGCCCAATCCTGATGCAAGCAGCGGTGCGCGTCTGACACTCAACGGCACTGCGCTATTCAAAAAATAGCATCAACATTTCACCTAGTGTCGCTTCAGCGACTTGGTGTCAGTAGATGCACGGGCCGTCAGGCTTTTTGTCACTGATATATTGCGTTGCAACAAAAAATTACTTTTACCTATGCTGTACACGATTTATGAAGCCCAGCGCACGCTGATGGAACCCTTTGCCGATCTGGCCCAGGCCACCGCCAAGATCTACAGCAACACGCTCAACCCCTTCAGCCACACCCAGCTGGCGCACCGCATCTCGGCCGGCTATGAGCTGCTGCACCGGCTGTACAAGGACTACGAAAAGCCCGAATTCGGTATCCGCACGGTGCCGGTCGAGGGCGTCGAGGTGGCCATCCATGAACGCATCGAGGTGGAAAAGCCGTTCTGCGAACTGCGCCGCTTCAAGCGCTTCACCGACGACCCCACCACGCTGACCCGACTCAAGGAGCAACCGGCGGTGCTAGTCGTGGCGCCGCTGTCGGGCCACTACGCCACCCTGCTGCGCGAGACCGTGCGCACCATGCTCGGTGGCCACAAGGTCTACATCACCGACTGGAAGAACGCGCGCACCGTGCCGCTGGCCGAAGGCGACTTCCACTTGGACGACTATGTGAACTATGTGCAGGAGTTCATCCGCCATCTGCAGGCACGCTATGGCAACTGCCATGTCATGAGCGTGTGCCAGCCCACCGTGCCGGTGCTGGCGGCGGTATCGCTGATGGCCAGCCGCGGCGAGACCACGCCGCTGTCCATGACCATGATGGGCGGGCCGATCGACGCTCGCCGTTCGCCCACCGCGGTGAACGACTTGGCGATGGAGCACAGCTACCAGTGGTTCGAGAACAACGTCATCTACCGCGTGCCGGACAAATTCCCGGGCGCCGGGCGTCTGGTCTACCCCGGGTTCCTGCAGCACACCGGCTTCATCGCGATGAATCCGGATCGTCATGCCACCAGCCACTACGACTACTTCAAGAACTTGGTCAAGGGCGATGACGCCAGCGCCGAGGCGCACCGCAAGTTCTACGACGAGTACAACGCGGTGCTGGACATGGACGCGCACTACTACCTGGAGACCATCCGCACCGTGTTCCAGGATTTCAGCCTGGTCAATGGCACCTGGGACGTACGCTCGCCCGAGGGAGAGCTGGAGCGCGTGCGCCCGCAGGACATTCGCGGCACGGCACTGCTGACCGTGGAAGGCGAGCTCGACGACATCTCCGGCAGTGGCCAGACGCAGGCGGCGCACGACCTGTGCACCGGCATCGCGCCGGCCCAGCGCCAGCACCTGGAGGTCAAGGGCGCGGGCCACTATGGCATCTTCAGCGGCCGTCGCTGGCGCGAGGTGGTGTACCCGCAGGTGCGCGACTTCATCCGGGCCCATGACCAGCAACCGAAATCCGCGGAAAAATCGCCACGCGGCAAGAACTTGCTGCCAGCCGCAGCGTGAGTCACGGCCCTGTGCGTGCCGCCGAGCTGGCGGCGCGCATCGACGATGCCCTGCCGCAGACGCAATGCACGCGCTGCGGCTTTCCTGACTGCGCTTCCTATGCCCGAGCCGTGGCTTTCGACGGCGCGGCCATCAACCGCTGCCCGCCGGGCGGTACCCAGGGCGTGCAACGGCTGGCTGCGCTAACCGGCCGTGACGCCATGCCGCTGGACCCGGACTGTGGCCAGGAAGGGCCGCGCGGCGTGGCCGTGATCGATGAGGACTGGTGCATCGGCTGCACCTTGTGCCTGGACGCCTGCCCGACGGACGCCATCGTCGGCCTGAACAAGCAGCTGCACACCGTGGCAGCGGGGCACTGCACGGGTTGCGAGCTGTGCCTGCCGGTCTGTCCGGTCGACTGCATCCACATGGAAAACGCCAGCGGCACTGCCTCCGGCTGGCACGCCTGGAGTGCCCAGCAAGCCCGGCACGCGCGCACGCGCTACGGCGCGCGCACCGCCCGGTTGCAACGTGCGCCGGCGGCACAGCCGAAGGCCGATGCGCCGGTGGACAAGCGCGACACCATCGCCGCAATCCTGGCACGGGCCCGCGCGCAGCGGCGTTGAAGCGCGCCGCCCGTCAGCCGCGTGCCGCCAGGCTCTGGTACACGCCGCAACCCAGGTACAGCTCGCCCAGCTTCTGCACGAACGACATCTTGGTCTGCACCGCGCCAGTGGCAGGGTGGGTGATGTCGTACTCGACCCAGCCGGGCGCGCGTTCGGCCTGGGCCACGATATGGCGCAGCAGCGCGTCGCCATCGACGCCGGGAATGTCCTGCACGCGCGTGCCGACCTTGGCCGGGTTGCCGCCGAACGCCAGGTACTGGCCCTTGCCATCCAGCGCGAACACGTACATGTCGCGGTCGTGAAACGGCTGGGCCGAATCGCTCACGGTGCGCAGGAACTCCGCCTGCGCGCCATTGCGATAGATCTGCACCGCACGCTGCACCAGGCCCACGGCTTCGTCGGCCGTACCTTGCGGCAGTTGAAAGCTACGCACCGCCTGCGCCAGCGTGCCAGCCCGCCCTTCGAGGGCCTGGGTCTGGCGCAGGCTGTTGCCCACCATCTGCGCGTTGTGCTGCGTGATCTGGTCCAGTTGCTGCACGGCCGTGCTGATCTCGCGCAGACCGGCGCTTTGCTCACTGGCGGCGTGCGAGATGGCGCTGACGTGCCCGGCAACGTCGCGGATGCCTTCCGCCAGGGCGCGGATGCGCTCGCCGGCGCCGCCGATCAGCACCGCGCTGGACTCCACCTGCTGCACGGACGCCTGGATCAGCGCCCGGATCTCGCGCGCCGCCTCGGCCGAGCGGCCCGCCAGCGTGCGTACTTCCGACGCCACCACCGCGAAGCCGCGCCCGGCGTCGCCGGCGCGTGCCGCCTCGACGGCGGCATTCAGCGCCAGGATGTTGGTCTGGAAGGCGATGCCATCGATCACGCCGATGATCTCACCCATGCGCCGCGCGTCACCCTGAATCGCCTGCACCGACTGCACGGCCTGCGCCATGGTGTCCGCGCCCGCCTGCACCGCGGCGTGCATCCGGGCTGCCTGCCGGTCGGCCACCTCGGCGGCCTGGGCATTGCTGCCGACAGTGGCAGCCAGTTGCTCCACGCTGGCAGCGGTTTCTTCCAGGTTTGCTGCCTGCTGTTCAGTACGTTCGGCCAGGTTGCCGCTGTCATGCGCCAGGTTCCGCCCTTCCTGGGCCACCAGCGCGGCGCCGCTGCGGACGTCGGCCACCATGGCCGCAAGCGCCAGGACCATGCGGTCCAGCTGCTGGCCCAGTTGTGCCAGCTCACTGTTGCCCTGAAAACCGACGCGCGAGCACAGGTCGCCCTCGGCGGCGCGTGCCACTCCTTGCGCCAGATGGCGCAGCCCTGGCACCACGCTTGCCCACAGCGCCCCGCCCAGATAGGCCAGCAGCGCCGCGCAGGCGCCGAAAACGCTCCAAATCATGCCGGTGCTGCTCGCGCGCAGGGCCGCCAGCAGCGCCAGCGCGGCAATGGCCAGCGCGACCAGCAGCAGCAACCGGCCACCCAGGCGCAGACGCCGCATCAGCCAGATCCCGGGACCCAGGATCGAAAAAGAAGGCATGTCGAAGTCTCCAAAAAAATGCCCCGCCTCGCCGGGCAGGTGCACCGTGGCCGCGGATGATACCCTCCGTAACAATTGCGCGGGCTGACAAGATACTGGGGGAGACCCGGAGTCTTGCGGCAGGTCATGCGCCGGCGTCGCGCTCCCCGATAATCGCGCGCCATGAATCCCCTGCTCGACCTTCTGCAGCCCTACCCTTTCGAGCGGCTGCGACAACTTTTTGCGGGGGTGCAGCCGGCATCCGCGTACCCGCCCATCAGCCTGGGCATCGGCGAGCCGCGCCACGAAACGCCGGCCTTCATCCAGCAGGCCCTGGCCGACTCGCTGGACGGCCTGGCGCGCTACCCCTCCACTGCGGGCGAGCCGGCATTGCGCCAGGCCTGCGCCGACTGGGTGCAGCGGCGCTATGGCGTGGCGCTCGACGCGGGCACCCAGGTGCTGCCGGTGAATGGCTCGCGCGAGGCGTTGTTTTCCTTTGTGCAGACCGTGGTCGATCCCCGCCGTTCTGGCGCCACGGTGGTCTGTCCCAATCCGTTCTACCAGATCTATGAGGGCGCAGCGCTGCTGGCGGGCGCCCAGCCCTGGTACGCGCCCAGCGTGGCGGAACGCAACTTCGCGGTGGACTGGGACAGCGTCCCCCAGGAGGTTTGGCAACGCACGCAGCTGCTGTTCGTGTGCTCGCCCGGCAATCCGACCGGCGCCGTGATGCCGCTGGCCGAGTGGGACAAGCTGTTCGCGCTGAGCGAACGCCACGGCTTCGTCATCGCATCCGACGAGTGCTACAGCGAAATCTGGTTCCAGGGCGAGCCGCCGCTGGGCGGACTGGAGGCCGCGCGCCGGCTGGGCCGGACGGACTTCTCCAACCTGGTCGTCCTCACCAGCCTGTCCAAGCGCAGCAACGTGCCCGGCCTGCGCAGCGGCTTCGTCGCCGGCGACGCACGGCTGCTGCAGGCCTTCTTGCTCTACCGCACCTACCACGGCGGCGCCATGGGCCCGGCGGTGCAGGCCGCCAGCATCGCCGCCTGGAACGACGAAGCGCACGTGCAGGCCAACCGCGCGCTGTACCGCGCCAAGTTCGAGCAGGTCACGCCGCTGCTGGCGCAGGTGCTGGACGTGCGTCTACCCGATGCCGGCTTCTACCTCTGGGCCGGAGTGCCGCCGCAGCTCGGGCTGGATGACACTGGCTTCGCCCGCGAACTGCTGGCTCAATACAATGTGACGGTGCTGCCGGGCAGCTACCTGGCACGCGAGGTACAGGGCTTCAACCCCGGACGCGGCCGCGTGCGCATGGCCCTGGTGGCCAGCCAGGACGAATGCCTGGAAGCGGCGCAGCGCATCGTGCGCTTCGTGCGCAAACACCTCTGAACGCGCCCTCCTCGCCTGCATCTCCAGCCTGTTCCTTTTTTTTCTCAACCCTTGACCGCAACACCATGAGCCACGCTCTGCAGACCCTGATCGACAACGCCTGGGAAGACCGCGCCAGCCTCTCGCCCGGCCGCGCGCCGCGCGAGGTGCAACAGGCCGTCGAAGAGGTGATAGACGGTCTGGACAGCGGTGCGCTGCGCGTCGCCACGCGCCAGGGCGTGGGCCAGTGGACGGTGCACCAGTGGATCAAGAAGGCGGTGCTGCTGTCGTTCCGGCTGAACGACAACGCCGCCATGCGTGCCGGTGACCTGGCGTTCTACGACAAGGTGCCCACCAAGTTCGCCGGCATGAGCGACGAGCAGCTGGCCGCCACCGGCGTGCGCGTGGTGCCACCGGCCACGGCGCGGCGCGGCAGCTACATCGCCCCCGGCGCCATCCTGATGCCCAGCTACGTGAACATCGGCGCGCATGTCGGCGAGGGCACCATGGTCGATACCTGGGCCACCGTCGGCTCCTGCGCGCAGGTGGGCAAGCACGTCCACCTGTCCGGCGGCGTCGGCCTGGGCGGGGTGCTGGAGCCGCTGCAGGCCGGCCCGACCATCATTGAGGACCACTGCTTCATCGGCGCCCGCTCGGAGATCGTCGAGGGCGTGGTCGTCGAGGAGAACTCGGTCATCAGCATGGGCGTGTACATCGGCCAGAGCACGCCCATCTACGACCGCGCCAGCGGCGAGATCCACTACGGCCGCGTGCCGGCGGGCTCGGTCGTGGTCAGCGGCAGCCTGCCCAAGGATGGTGGGCGCTACAACCTGTACGCCGCCGTGATCGTCAAGCGCGTGGACGCCAAGACGCGCTCCACCACCAGCCTGAACGAGCTGCTGCGCGACTGAGAAGCGCCAGCGACTGCCAAGGAGGAACAGCCGGCATGAACACCAGCATGGGCACCATGGAGCGCATCCTGCGCCTGATGGCGGAGAAGCACGCCTCCGACGTGTACCTGTCGGCCAACGCTCCGGCGCTGATCAAGATCGACGGCGAGTGCGTGCCCATCAACAGCCAGCCGCTGCCCATCGACGCACCGCTGAACCTGCTGTCCGAACTCGTTCCGCCCGAGCGCATTGAGGAGCTGAAGGAGACCGGCGAGCTGAACATGGGCGTGCCGCTCAAGGGTGTGGGGCGCTTTCGTGTCAGCGCCATGCGCCAGCGCGGCACGGTGGCGGTGGTCATCCGCTTCATCGCCCAGAACATCCCGCGCCTGGCCAGCCTGCAACTGCCGGCCGTGCTGACCGAGCTGGCGCTGCACAAGCGCGGCCTGGTGCTGGTGGTCGGCGCCACCGGCTCGGGCAAGAGCACCACCCTGGCGGCGATGCTGGACGAGCGCAACGAATCCACCACCGGCCACATCCTGACGGTGGAAGACCCGATCGAATACCAGTTCAAGAACAAGAAATCCATCGTCAACCAGCGCGAGATCGGCAGCGACACGCAGTCGCTGCAGACGGCGTTGAAGAACGCCCTGCGGCAGGCGCCGGACGTGATCCTGATCGGCGAGATCCGCGACCGCGAGACCATGTCCGCGGCCATCGCCTATGCCCAGTCGGGCCACCTGTGCCTGGCCACGCTGCATGGCAACAACAGCTACCACGCGCTGAATCGCATCCTGTCGTTCTATCCGGTCGAGGTGCGCGAGACCATGCTCGGCGACCTGGCGTCCGCCCTGCGCGCCATCGTCTCGCAGCGCCTGGTGCGCACGCTGGGCGGCGCGCGCGTGGCGGCGGTGGAGGTCATGCTCAACACCAAGCTGGTGGCCGAGATGATCGAGAAGGGCGACTTCTCCGGCGTGCGCGACGCGCTGGAGAAATCCATGTCCGAAGGCTCGCAGACCTTCGAGGAGTCTCTTGCGCACCTGATCCGCGAGGGCCGCATCGACCGCAAGGAAGGCCTGGCGCATGCCGACTCGCCCACCAACCTGATGTGGCGCCTGCAGAACGACTTCGTCGCCGCCAAGGGCGTCGAGCAGGCGCCGCTGCAGACCGGCCCCGGCGAGGACGATCTGCCCTCGTTCACCGAAATCGTGCTCGACGTACGTCCGCCGGCCTGACCGGGCTTCAGCTTTTCGCATCACCATGAACGCCACCCTGCAACTGGCGTGCGAACTCATCGCGCGCCCTTCCGTCACCCCCCACGATGCCGGCTGCCTGGAGCTGCTCGCCGGGCGCTTGGCGCCGCTGGGCTTTGCTTGCGAGCGCCTGGACGGCGGCCCCGAGGCCGCGCGCGTCAGTAATTTATGGGCAAAACGGCCTTCAGCCCTGGATGGAAAAGGGCCTGATGCTACAAAAACCATAGTTTTCGTGGGCCATACCGATGTCGTGCCGCCCGGGCCGCTGGACGCCTGGACCAGCCCGCCGTTCGAGCCCATGCAGCGCGACGGCCGGCTGTACGGCCGCGGCGCGAGCGACATGAAGACCTCCATCGCCGCCTTCGTCGTCGCCGCCGAGGAATTCCTCGCCGCCACGCCCCGCCCGGCCATCGGGCTGGCGCTGCTGCTGACCAGCGACGAGGAAGGCCCGTCGGTGGACGGCACGCGCATCGTCGTCGAGCAGCTGCGCGCACGCGGCGAGCGGCTGGACTGGTGCCTGGTGGGCGAGCCCACCGCCGTGCAGCGCGCTGGCGACATGATCAAGAACGGCCGGCGTGGCACGCTGTCGGGCCGGGTCACCGTGCGCGGCGTGCAGGGCCACATCGCCTACCCGCAGCTGGCACGCAACCCCATCCACCAGGCGCTGCCGGCGCTGGCCGAGCTGGCCGCCACCTGCTGGGACGAAGGCAACGCCTTCTTCCCGCCCACCAGCTGGCAGGTCAGCAACATCCACGCCGGCACCGGCGCGACCAACGTCATCCCGGGCGATGTCACGGTGGACTTCAACTTCCGCTTCAGCACCGAGTCCACCGCTGACGGCCTGCGCCAGCGCGTGCACGCCGTGCTGGACCGCCATGGCCTGGAGTACCAGCTGGAGTGGACGCTGGGCGGCCAGCCCTTCCTGACGCCGGCCGGCACGCTGGTCGAGGCGGTGCGCGGCGCCATCCACGACGAAACCGGCCTCATGGCCGAACTGTCCACTACCGGCGGCACCAGCGACGGGCGCTTCGTCGCGCAGGTCTGCCCGCAGGTGGTCGAGCTTGGCCCACCCAACGCCAGCATCCACCAGGTGAACGAACACATTGCCCTAGCCGACATCGAGCCGCTGAAGAACATCTACCGCCGCACCCTCGAGCGCCTGAACGCGCAGGCCGCCACATGAGCGGGCCACTGGCCACCCAGGTCACGGGCAGCACCGTGGGCGAACTGCTGGCCAGCGGCGAACAGCGCCTGCAGCAGGCCGACGTCGCCTTCGGGCACGGCACCACCAACGCCCGCGACGAGGCCACGTGGCTGGTGCTGTGGGCGCTGGGCCTGCCGCTGGACAGCGCCCTCGACCCGCAGGCGCCGGAATCTGTATCAAATCGGCCTGTAGCCGTTGAAGATCAACGGCGTATAGCTACACTTTTTGAAGAACGCATCACCACCCGCAAGCCCGCCGCCTATCTGACGCGCGAGGCCTGGCTGCAGGGCGTGCCGTTCTATGTGGACGAGCGCGCCATCGTGCCGCGCAGCTTCATCGCCGAACTGCTGGCCGACGGCAGCATCGACCCCTGGCTGAGCGAGCGCACGCACCGCGTGCTGGACCTGTGCACCGGCAATGGCAGCCTGGCAGTGCTGGCGGCCATGGCCTGGCCAGAGGTGCGGGTGACAGGGGCAGACATCTCCGCCGACGCGCTGGAGGTGGCGCGCATCAACGTCGAGCGGCATGGGATGGGCGAGCGGGTCAGGCTGGTGGAGAGTGACGGGCTGGCCGGCGTGCCAGGGCCGTGGGACCTGATCCTGTGCAATCCGCCCTATGTCAACGCCGCCAGCATGGCGCGACTGCCCCAGGAATATTTGGCCGAACCGCAGCTGGCGCTGGCGGGTGGAGGCGATGGCATGGACTTCATCCGTACCCTGTTATGGGGAGCCGCTGCCTGTATGACAGAGTCTGCGGTGTTGGTGTTGGAAATAGGAAATGAACGTCATTTCTTTGAATCTGCTTTTCCAGATTTACCGGTTTTCTGGCTACCAACAAGTGCTGGAAATGACCAGGTGTTGCTGATCACCCATCCGGCACTATTTATTTGGCACAACTCTAGAAACGTAAAATCATTACCCTCCTCATGAGGATTGAAATGGCCAAACAAAATTAAACCAGGCCATTCTCGCAGCACTGGTTTAATTTTTGAAAAATCAAGGATTGAATCTCAAAGTAATAGGGTAGCCATAGTAGAGATTTCCACCCATCGGATCTCCGCTACCATTAAGATACGTAATATTCAATACATCGTTATTTTGAAAAACCCTGAATACATTGTTGATTGAATCACGACCATAAGCATAAGTGGCAGATGTGTTGCGCAAAAAATTATTGTTGCGCCCTGAACTTCCTATCTCACTATTCAGAGCAGCCGGCCCGGTAAGCCAAACGTAGCTCACAATACTGGCATTAGGCGGACAAGCCGGCGGCGTGATCAGTGGATTGTTGATTGGACGATTCACCGCGAGTATATATAAGCGGCGCCCATCTGCGGTGGTGGAAGGGGAGCTTAAAGAATAGCTGCAATTCGGATTATTCACCGCCTGATCGCTGCTCCGCTGCACAAAATACGGATCTTTGCCGGCATAATTTCCTATTTTGAAATTCAAAGTGCTTGAAAGCGGATCTACCGCTGGACCTTGAGCTGGCGAGGCAGAAAGCAACATGGCACCGAAACCTGCAGGATTTGCCTGAAGCTCAAATTCCAGATTTAGATACACAGTGGATCCGTTGTACACAATCGGAACGTGTCCGGCTCTCAGTATTTTTCCAACACCAGATACCGCGGCATTGCCGAAGTCAATGGATAATCCCGTGCCATTCACCTCCTGAGACTCAGCATGGGCCGACACGGAAAATACCGCGAGCATCACCGCGCAGACAGCGGGCGAAACAATTGAATACTTCATTGCAGCTCTCCTTACATTCCATCTCACTTTGGCGAAGCGCCACCGGTGATTTTGCCGATTTCCTCAGCCGGGTTTGTACATTTTGCGCATATGAAATGAATTCTTCATATTCATCGACAATGCAGCATTACGTGATATATCTGTCTTTTGCCTTGAACACCTGGCGACGGGAAATGCCTAATATTTTGTCCAGGCGGCTCAACCCACTCCCGGCTTTGTCATAGGCCATCCAGTTCAAGCTCAGCATTCGTCTGGCCAAAGCTGCGCGGCCCTGTTCTTTTTTTCATTACCGTGATCCAACTCAAAAACGTCACCCTGCGCCGCGGCGCCAAGGTGGTGCTGGATGGCGTCAGCGCCACCCTCAATCCTGGCGAGCATGTCGGCCTGGTCGGACGCAACGGCGCCGGCAAGTCGTCGCTGTTTGCGCTGCTCGCCGGCCAGCTGCATGAAGATGGCGGTGACTTCTTCGTCCCGCCGCAGTGGCGCATGGCGCAGGTCGCGCAGGAAATGCCGGAAACCGACGAAGACGCCACCGCCTTCGTGCTGGCGGGCGATACCCGGCTGGCCCAGCTGCAGCAGCGTCTGGCCGAGGCGCAGGAGTCCGGCGACGGCATGGCCATCGCGCAGCTGCACGCCGACCTGGCCGACGCTGGCGCGCACGACGCCACGGCGCGCGCGCAGACACTGATCCTGGGCCTGGGCTTTCTGCCGGCGCAGCTGCAGCAGGCGGTGAACAGCTTTTCCGGCGGCTGGCGCATGCGCCTGCAGCTGGCGCGCGCGCTGATGGCGCCGTCCGATCTGCTGCTGCTGGACGAGCCGACCAACCACCTGGACCTGGACGCGCTGGTGTGGCTGGAGGCCTGGCTCAAGCGCTACGCCGGCACGCTGATCGTCATCAGCCACGACCGGGAGTTCCTGGATGCCGTCACGGACGTGACGCTGCATATCGAGCACGCGCAGCTGACGCGCTACGGCGGCAACTACAGCCGCTTCGAAGAGCTGCGCGCCCAGCAGCTGGTGCTGCAGCAGTCCGCCTACGAGCGCCAGCAGGACAAGATCGCCCACCTGCAGAGCTTCATCGACCGCTTTAAGGCCAAGGCTACCAAGGCGAAACAGGCGCAGAGCCGCGTCAAGCAGATCGAGCGCATGGAGAAGATCGCGCCGGTGCTGGCCAGCGCCGACTTCACCTTCACCTTCCGCGAACCGGCCAACCTGCCCAACCCGATGCTGGCCATCACCGATGCCGCCTTCGGCTACCAGGGCGAGGACGGCCAGGAGACGGTCATCCTGCGCGGCGTGAACCGCTCGGTGCTGGCCGGCCAGCGCATCGGCATCCTGGGCGCCAACGGCCAGGGCAAGTCCACGCTGGTCAAGACCATCGCGCGCGAGATGGCACCGCTGGCCGGCCGGGTAACGGAAGGCAAGGGCCTGTCGATCGGCTACTTCGCCCAGCAGGAGCTGGATGTGCTGCGCCCGCAGGACAACCCGCTGCAGCACATGGTGCGCCTGGCGCGCGAGACCGGCGCCGACGCCGCCGCCAGCCGCGAGCAGGAACTGCGCAACTTCCTGGGCAGCTTCAACTTCAGCGGCGACATGGTGGCGCAGGCGGTGGGCAGCATGAGCGGCGGCGAGAAGGCGCGCTTGGTGCTGGCGATGATCGTCTGGCAGCGCCCGAACCTGCTGCTGCTGGACGAGCCGACCAACCACCTGGACCTGGCCACACGCGAGGCACTGGCCATGGCGCTGCAGGACTTCGACGGCACCGTCATGCTGGTCAGCCACGACCGGGCGCTGCTGCGCGCCGTATGCGAGGACTTCTGGCTGGTCGGGCGCGGCGCCGTCGCGCCGTTCGACGGCGACCTGGACGACTACCAGCGCTACCTGCTGGAGGAATCGCGCCGGCTGCGCGAGGCTGCGCGTGCCGCGGCGGCCCCTGACACCGCTGCCGCGATGGCGGACAAGCCCGCGACCGCCGGCGGGCGCGAACAGCGCAAGGCCAGTGCCCAGGCACGCCAGCAACTGGCCGAGAAGACACGCCCGCTGCGCCGTGAACTGGAAAAGATCGATGTCCGGCTGGCGGCGCTGACGGCAGAGCGCTCGGAGCTGGAAGAGCGCTTGAGCACACCGCTGGCGCCCGCCGACATCGCCGAGTGCGGGCGGCGCCTGAAAGCCTGCGGCGAAGAAATCGATGGCCTGGAAGAGCGCTGGCTGGAGCTGGGTGAAGCCATCGAGGCCCTCGCGAGCACCGCCGACCCAACCTGAAATTCACTCCAAGTCATTGATTCTTAAGGCCTTTCTTTTCCATCGCCAGGAATTTAAGGGTTTATACGCAGTTTTCTACAAATTCTTGCGTGGCGGCGTCAACGCCGAGCGCTTCCAGGGCGTTGTTCCCGCATCTAAGGAGGTTATCCGCGATGAACACCATGCTCAGCACCCTGTCCGCCTGGCCCGAAGACGAACGCGACCGCAAGCGCGCCCCCGTCCGCGCCTGAGCGCTACGGCGCGGGCCCCGGCGCCCGGCCTGCCCCCATCCCATATGGCCGGCGCCATTCCCCTTACTACCGCCTTTCAGGCCCCATGAAAAAAACCCGCCGCGGCGGGTTTTTTGTCGTCCTGGCGCAATGCGCAATCAGTTCATGTGCAGGCCGCCGTTGACCGAGAATTCGGCGCCGGTGGCGTAGCCGCCCTCTTCGCTGGCCAGCCAAGCGATGATGGAGGCGATTTCGCTGGGCTCGCCCAGGCGCTTCACGGGCACGGTGCCGACGATTTTTTCCAGCACATCCGGGCGGATGGCCTTGACCATGTCGGTGCCGATGTAGCCGGGCGAGACAGTATTCACGGTGACGCCCTTGGTGGCCAGCTCCTGCGCCAGCGCCATGCTGAAGCCGTGCATGCCGGCCTTGGCGGCCGAGTAGTTGGTCTGCCCGGCCTGGCCCTTCGCGCCGTTCACGCTGGAGATGTTGATGATCCGGCCCCAGCCCTTTTCCACCATGCCAGCGACGACCTGCTTGGTCACGTTGAACATGGAGTTCAGGTTGGTCTCGATCACCGCATCCCAGTCTTCGCGCGTCATCTTCAGGAACATGCGGTCGCGCGTGATGCCGGCGTTGTTCACCAGCACGTCGATCTGGCCATGCTCGGCCTTGGCCTTGTCGAAGGCCGCCACCGTGGAATCCCAGTCGCCCACGTTGCCGGCCGATGCATAGAAGGTGTAGTCCTGCGCCTTCTGCTCGTCCAGCCACTTCTGGTAGTCGCGCGTCGGGCCGCAGCCGGCGATGACCTTGAAGCCTTCCTTGTGCAGGCGCTGGCAGATGGCGGTGCCGATGCCTCCCATGCCGCCGGTGACGTACGCTACTTTCTGGCTCATTTTTGCCTCTCCTTGTGAATGGTGGAATCTGTGGGCCTGGTCACTCTAACCAGGCTTGCTTGCGGATGGCTTGCTGACAAACACTGAATCGCCAAGTAGCGCGCGTCAACGCTCCAGCGCCATGGCCACACCCATGCCGCCGCCGATGCACAGCGCAGCCAGGCCCTTCTTGGCGCCGCGGCGCTGCATTTCGTGCAGCAGCGTGACCAGGATGCGGCAGCCCGACGCGCCGATGGGGTGGCCGATGGCGATCGCGCCGCCGTTGACGTTGACCTTGGCCGGGTCGGTGCCCAGTTCCTGGTTGACCGCGCAGGCCTGGGCAGCGAAGGCCTCGTTCAGCTCGAACAGGTCCACGTCATCCACTTTCCAGCCGGCGCGCTCCAGCGTCTTGCGCGACGCCGACACCGGGCCCATGCCCATGGTGGCCGGGTCCAGGCCGGTACTGGCGTAGGCGCGGATGTGCGCCAGCGGCGTCAGGCCCAGCTCCTTGGCCTTGGCGGCGCTCATGACCACCACGGCGGCGGCGCCGTCGTTGATGCCCGAGGCATTGCCCGCGGTGAC
The DNA here is from genome assembly GCF_900103645.1 of Oryzisolibacter propanilivorax. Taxonomy (GTDB): domain Bacteria; phylum Pseudomonadota; class Gammaproteobacteria; order Burkholderiales; family Burkholderiaceae_C; genus Melaminivora; species Melaminivora propanilivorax. Next base: position 470,910 of record NZ_FNHP01000001.1, on the reverse strand, counting down.
CGAGCCGGCTTTGTCGAAGGCCGGACGCAGGCCGGCCAGGGCTTCGGCGTTGGTCTTGCGGTTCAGGTACTCGTCCTGGTCGAAATTGACCGGGTCACCCTTCCTTTGCGGAATCTGCACAGGGACAATCTCGTCCTTGAAGCGGCCGGCGTCCTGCGCCGCGGCGGCCTTTTGCTGGCTGGAGAGGGCCAGCGCGTCCTGCGCCTCGCGGCTCACGCCGTGTTGCTTGGCGACGTTCTCGGCGGTAATGCCCATGTGGTACTGGTTGTACACGTCCCACAGGCCGTCGACGATCATGGTGTCGGTCATCTTCCAGTCGCCCATGCGCTGGCCGTCGCGCGAGCCGTTCAGCACGTGCGGCGACAGGCTCATGTTCTCCTGGCCGCCGGCGACGACGATCTCGCTGTCGCCCGTGGCCACAGCTTGGGCCGCCAGCATCACCGCCTTCAGGCCCGAGCCGCAGACGGCGTTGATGGTCAGCGCCGGGGTTTCCTTGGCAATGCCGGCCTTCATCATGGCCTGGCGCGCCGGGTTCTGGCCGACGCCGGCCGCCAACACCTGGCCCATGATGACTTCGCCCACCTGGTCGGGCGCTACCTTGGCGCGTGCCAGGGCTTCCTTGATGACGGTGGCGCCCAGTTCGGTGGCGGGCACCTTGGCGAGAGCGCCGCCGAACTTGCCCACGGGCGTGCGTACGGCGGAGACGATGACGATGTCCTGTTGCATGGCTGGCTTTCGTTCGTTGTGTGGCGGTGAGGAAAAGGATGCAGGCGCTCAGGCCTTTTGCAGCACGTAGCGGCCGGGCGCGGGCTCAATGGCCTGGTAGGCCTTGCCGCGGCCGTAAGCCTTGGGTGCGGCGATCTGCTTGCCGGCGTGCGAGGCGAGCCAGCCGGCCCAGTCGTCCCACCAGCTGCCGGGCACCTGCGTGGCGCTCTCCAGCCAGGCGTCGAAGCTGGCGGGGAACTGGCCGTCGTCCCGCACCCAGTGGCTGCGCTTCCTGGCCGCCGGCGGGTTGATGACGCCGGCGATGTGCCCGGACGCCCCGGCGACGAAGCGCTTGTTGCCCGGCAGCACCTGGGTGGAGGCGTAGGCGGCGTCGATCGGCACGATGTGGTCCTCGCGCGAGCCGTAGACATAGACCGGCAGGCGCACCCGGTTCAGGTCCAGCTTTTCGCCGCAGACGGTGAGCGCGCCGGGGCGCACCAGGCGGTTTTCCAGGTAGAAGTTGCGCAGGTACGACGCGTAGAACGGCCCGGGCAGGTTGGTCGCGTCGCCGTTCCAGTACAGCAGGTCGAACGCCGGTGGCGTCTCGCCCTTCAGGTAGTTGCCCACGACGTAGTTCCAGACCAGGTCGTTGGGCCGCAGGAAGCTGAAGGTACTGGCCATGTCCTGGCCCTTCATCAGCCCGCCCTTGCCCATCTGCAGCTCGCGCAGGCGCACGAAGTTCTCGTCGATGAAGACGTCCAGGATGCCAGGGTCACGGAAGTCCAGCAGCGTCGTCAGGAACGTGGCGCTGGCCACCGGGTCCTCGCCGCGCGCGGCCAGCACCGCCAGCGCGTTGGCCAGCATAGTGCCGCCGACGCAGAAGCCCAGGGCGTTGATCTGCTCGCTGCCGGCAATATTGCCCACCGTTTCGATGGCGCGCAGTACGGCGCCTTCGATGTAGTCGTCCCAGGTCTTGCTCGCCAGGCTCTCGTCCGGGTTGCGCCAGCTGACCACGAAGGTACGGTGGCCCTGGGAGACGGCGTAGCGAATCAGCGAATTGGCTGGCTGCAGGTCCAGGATGTAGTACTTGTTGATGCACGGCGGCACCATCAGGAACGGCCGCTCGTGCACCTTGGGCGTCAGCGGCTTGAACTCCAGCAGCTGGAACAACTCGTTCTCGAACACCACTGCGCCTTCGCTGCTGGCCACGTTGCGCCCGACCTGGAAACCGCTCTCGTCGGTCATCGAGATGCGGCCCTGGCGCATGTCGCGCAGCAGGTTGGCCATGCCCTTGGCGATGCTCTCGCCCTGAGTTTCCAGCGCCTTTTGCTGCGCTTCCGGGTTCAGCGCCAGAAAGTTGCTGGGCGCCATGGCCGCCAGCCACTGGTCGACGGCGAAGCGGATGCGCGCGCGCGTCTTGTCGTCGGCCAGCATTGCGTCGACCAGGCCGTTGAAGGTGCGCGACTGCAGCTGGTACAACGCGGCGGCGTAGGCCGACAGCGGGTTGTGCGCCCAGCTCTCGCCGGCGAAGCGCCGGTCGGGCTTGTCGCTGGCGAGGGCGGCCGGGCCCTGGGTCCACAGCGCACGGGCGTCCTGCAGGTACTGCTCCTGCAGCTGGGCCAGCTTTTCCGGGTCGAAGTTGACCGGCGGCTGCGGCCGCACGGCGGCCGAGAGCGAACCCAGGTCCGGCGGCTGCAGTGTCGCCATCATCCGGCTCCAGCCATCACCGATCATCTCTTGCCATTGCCGGGCGCTTTCGGCCCAGCCTGCGTCAGAATTCATGGTCCGCCTCCTTGCATGTGCTTTGCGTATACACGGCATAGGCCAGCCCGTATAGCGCGCTTGTCACCATTGTGACGCACCGCAGAAACGACCAAGGCCTCGAGCACTCTAACCGGGGCCCATCCTCTCGCAAACCCTGATAAAAGACATGTATCTGGTTGCCATTGCCTGGCTGTACGTGACGCTAATGATGGCCCTGGCCGAGGCCACCGCGGCCAATGGCAGCGTGCTGGGGGCGATCGTCACGTTCGTGCTCTACGGGCTGCTGCCCCTGTCCATCGTGCTCTACATCCTGGGCACACCGGGGCGCAAGCGCGCGCGCCGCCAGCGCGAGGCACAGGAACAGCAGGCCCATGTGCAGCAGCAGGCAGACGCCGCCGCGCCGGCGTCAATCGGCCAGCCAGACCAGGGCGGCCATCCGACCGGTGCCGCCGAGGGCGGCGTGGTCGCGCCGGTACGAGAAGAACCGTGACGCGTTGGCGAAGGTGCACCAGGCGAGCGAGCCATCGTTGCCGTGGATGTGCCGCACCCCGGCGGCGCGCAGGCGCTGGCGTGCCAGCCCGGCCAGGTCGGCCCAGTACTTCCCGCCGGCTGCTGCCTGGAAGTGCAGTGCGGCAGCGGGGTCATGCGCCAGGAAGGCGGCACGCACCTCCGGCCCCACCTCGAATGCCTGCGGGCCGATGCCAGGGCCGATCCAGGCCAGCACTTCATCGCCCCCCAATGCTCCATTTTCGATAGCTAAAAGCCCTTTGTTTTCACGGTCCAGGGCGGAAAAACAGGCCACGGCATTGTCCAGCACGCCGGCGGCCAGCCCGCGCCAGCCGGCATGCGCGGCCGCGACCTGCGTGCCAGCGCGGTCGGCCAGCAGGACCGGCAGGCAGTCGGCAGCCAGGGCTACGCAGGCGATGCCGCTGGCGCGGGTGGCGGCGGCGTCCGCCGGCTGGCGCTCCTGCGTGCCCGGCCCGAGCTGCAGCACGCGCGTGCCGTGCACTTGGTCCAGCCGCACCGGGCGCACCGCTGCGCCGGCGCGCCCGCCGTGCAGCGCCGCCTCCACCGCAGCCCAGTTGGCAGCGACGGCGGCTGGCCTGTCGCCGGTGGACAGGCCCAGGTTCAGGCTGTCGAACGGCGCCGCGCTGACGCCGCCGCGCCGCGTGGTGCACAGCGCGCGCACGCGCGCCGGGGCGGGCCAGTCGGGAACGATCCAGTCGGGGTGCGGGGGCAGGTGATTCACGATAGCGGTCCAGGCCAGGTGGGGCGGCGCTGCGTGGCACACTGCGCCGGTCATCGTTCGATTGCCAATCCAAACCGCATCATGCGCCATGTGATCCCCCCTGCCGAAGTGCCGTCGGTGCCCGTCACCGGCCGCGACGCGCGCTTTCCCGTGCGCCGCATCTACTGCGTAGGCCGCAACTACGCCGAGCACGCCCGCGAGATGGGCTTTTCCGGGCGCGAGCCGCCGTTTTTCTTCATGAAGCCGGCCGACGCCATCGTGCCGGTGCCTTCGGGCACCACCGGCCGCCTGCCCTACCCCACGCTTACCGCCGACCTGCACCACGAGGTGGAGCTGGTCCTGGCCATCGGCCAGGGCGGCCGAAACATCCGCGCCGCCGATGCCCTGGCGCATGTCTGGGGCTACGCCGTCGGCCTGGACATGACGCGCCGCGACCTGCAGGCGCAGATGAAGCAGCAGGGCCGGCCCTGGTGCATCGCCAAGGGCTTCGACGCCAGCGCGCCCATCGGCCCCATCACGCCTGCCGCACAGGCGGGCGACATTCAGCACGCCGGCATCTGGCTGCATGTGAATGGCCAGCAGCGCCAGCGCGGCAGCCTGGATCAGCTGATCTGGAGCATCGCCGAGACGCTCGAGCACCTGTCGTCGGCCTGGACGCTGCAGCCGGGCGACCTGGTCTTCACCGGCACGCCGGCCGGCGTCGGCGCGGTGCAGCGCGGCGACCTGCTGGAGGCCGGCATCGACGGCCTGGAAGGCCTGCGCCTGGAGCTGGCGTGAAGACCGGTGCGCCACCCCGCCGTCCGCCCATCCGCCATTGCCGCGAGTGCGGTGCACCGACCGCGTACCGGGTGCCCGACGATGGCGACACGCGCCAGCGTGCCATCTGCAGCGCCTGCGGCACCATCCACTACGAGAACCCCCTGAACGTGGTCGGCACCCTGCCGGTGCTGGGCGAGCGCGTGCTGCTGTGCCAGCGCAACATCGAGCCGCGCTGGGGCAAGTGGACGCTGCCGGCGGGCTTCATGGAGCTGGAGGAAACCACCGCCCAGGGCGCGCTGCGCGAGACCGACGAGGAGGCCGGCGCGCAGGTCACGCTGGGGCCGCTGTTCTCGCTGCTGAACGTGCCGTCGGTCGGCCAGGTACACCTGTTCTACCTCGCCACGCTGCACAGCGACCGCTTCAACCCCGGGCACGAGACCATCGAGGCACGGCTGTTCAGCGAAGACGAGATCCCGTGGGAGCAGATCGCCTTTCGTACGGTGCGCGCGACGCTGGAGCGCTACTTCGCCGACCGGCGCACCGGGCACTTCGGCGTGCACTGCATCGACATCGTGTGACCGCGCCGCGCGGTCGAGCGCGTTCAATTAACCAGGAAAACCCAGCCCAGCCCTTGTCGGACAATGGCACGCAGCTACTTATTCGATAGCGGAATGGCGATTGCCGAAGCGCCCAGCCTGCAGCCTGGGAACGTGTGCAGGAGCCCGATGCGGATGCGGGGCAGCGGCCCCGGTCGCTCCGCGTCGGTGTCCGTAGTCGGCACAGCGCCGCCGCCTGCGCCCCGCGGCCTGTCCCGATCCGCAACCCGCACCCCTTCACGCCGATACCGGAACCACGCCCTCAGCGCTGCGGCGGCAGCGGCGTCGGAAATACCGTGCCGGGCGCCACCACCCGGCCCGGGATAGGGCCGTAGCCGTCGCCCGGCGGCAGCACCTCGCCCTGGATGGGCGCGGGCAGGGTAGGCACCACCACTCCTGGCTCCGGCGCGGGCGCTTCTTCCGGGGACAGCACCCACACCGGCGGCGCCGCCGGGCGTGGCGGAACGCTTTCCAGTGGCAGCAGCGGGGCCTCGCTGATCTCCGGGCGCTCCTCGGGCGGCGCAGGCGGGGGTATCCGCTGCGGCTCGGGCGACTGCGGCCCGGCGCCTTTGTCTTGCACCGGCGCGGGGTTACCGAACAGGTCGTAGGCCCAGTGGCGCAGCGCATCCACGGCCTCGCCGGCGCGGCTGCTCCAGCTGCGGTCGGCTTCGTCCACGAAGCGCACTTTCGCATCCAGCACCTTGGTGCGCAGCGCCTGGCGGAAAAATTCGCCCACGATGGGCAAGGCACTTTGCGCGCCCTGGCCCCAGTGGTCGCTGCGCAGGGTGATGCGCGCGTCGTTGAAGCCGACCCAGGCGCCCGCTACCAACTGCGGGTGCATCAGGATGAACCAGCCATCGGTGTTGCCTTGGGTGGTGCCGGTCTTGCCGGCCACGTCGGCGGTGATGCCGTAGCGGCTGCGGATGGCCGTGGCCGTGCCCTTGTCCACCACTCCGCGCAGGGCGTCACGCAGCTGCTGGGCCGCGCCGGTGGCCAGCGCCTGCTCGGGCGCGGGCGGGACGAATTCTTGCAGCACGCGGCCGCTGGCGTCCTCGATGCGCGTGATGATGTACGGCGCGTGGTAGCGCCCGCCGCTGGCGATGGTGCCGTAGGCAGCGGCCATTTCCTTCAGCGTCACGTCGCTGGTGCCCAGGGCCAGGGCCGGCACCGCTTCCAGCGGCGACTCGCGCACGCCCATGGCGCGCGCCAGCTGCGCCACGCGCTGTGGGCCGACCTGCGTCATCAGCTGCGCGGTGATGGTGTTCTTGGAGTACGCCAGGCCGTCGGCCAGGGTCATCGGCATTTCGCTGGGCGCGGCATTGCCGTCGCGCGGGCGCCAGACATGGCCGCCGGGCAGCGGAATCTCCACGGCGGTATCCAGCAGCGTCTCATCCGGCCGCCGGCCCTGGGCGAAGGCGGCGCCATAAACGAAGGGCTTGAAGGTCGAGCCCGGCTGGCGCCGCGCCGCCTGCACGTGGTCGAACGGGTCGGCGGCGTAGTCGCGGCTGCCCACCCAGGCACGCACGGCGCCTGTACCTGGCTCCAGCGCCAGGAAGCCGGCCTGCACCCGCGTGCGCGCGGCGCGCAGCTCCTGCAGGAAGCTGGCATCGGCCAGCAGGCGTTCCAGCGCCGCCTCCTCGCTCTCGCCGCCCTCCACCGCTTTGGCGAAGGTGTTCGATTCGCGCACCAGCTGCTGCACCAGCGGGTTCCTGGCGTTCCACACGCCGCGCCCGGCCCAGGCGCCATCGGCCACGCGCTGCAGCGTGCGGCCGTGCTGCTGCACGGCCTTCGTCGCCAGCTCTTGCAGCTGCCCGTCGATGGTGGTGCGGATGACCAGCCCGTCGGCGTACAGGCTGTAGCCGTTGCGATCCGACCATTCGATCAGCTGGCGCTTGAGCTGCTGCGCCAAGTGTGGCGCCAGGCCCCCGACCTCGCTCTGGCGCTCGAAGCGGATGCGCAGCGGGCGGCGCACCAGCTTGTCGTACTCGGCCGGCTCCAGCTTGCCGCGCTTTTTCATCTGCGCCAGCACGGTGTTGCGCCGGTCCTGCGCGCGCTCGGGGTTGAGCACCGGGTTGTAGTAGGCCGTGCCCTTGAGCATGCCGATCAGCGTGGCGCTCTCCAGCACGCCCAGCTTGCCCGCCGACTTGTCGAAATAGGTGCGCGCGGCCATCTCGATGCCGTAGGCGTTGTAGAGGAACGGCACGGTGTTGAGGTAGGTTTCCAGGATCTCGTCCTTGGAATAGCTCCATTCGATCTTCAGCGCCGTGATGGCTTCCTTCAGCTTGCGGTTGAGCGTGGGCGCGCGGCCGATCTCCTCTGGGTACAGGTTGCGCGCCAGCTGCTGGGTGATGGTCGAGCCGCCCTGGCGGTCGCCGCCGGCGGTGCGCACCACCGCGGCCAGGGTGCGGCGCCAGTCCATGCCCCAGTGCTGGTAGAAGCGGTGGTCCTCGGTGGCGATCAGTGCATCGACCACCGCCGGGGCGATAGCCGCCAGCGGCACCCATTCGCGGTTGACCCACTTGTACTCGGCCAGCAGCCGCCCGTCGGTGGACACCAGCTGCGCGGGCTGCTCGCCCTTGGCCTTGCGGATGTCGCGGATGGACGGCGTGAGCAGCGTCAGCACCAGCAGGTACAGCACGCCGGCCACGGCCAGCGCCGCGGCGCCCCAGGCCAGGCCGTGCGGCGACAGCCAGCGCTGCGGCCGGCGTGCCAGGGGCGCCAGGCGCAGGCGCAGCGCGGCCAGGCGCTGGCGCAGCAGTTCGATGGCTCTCATCAGTATTTCAATGGTCAAAATTGGCTCTAGCCCTTATCAGATAAGGGCTAGAAGCTATGGTTTTCATATCAATCAAAAGGCGCGCAGCGGCTCAAGAGATGTTGCATCTCCGTTATCCATAGCGCTGCGCGCCACCCGCAGGGCATGAAACCGGCGCGCCCCGCGCGCGGGCAGCCGCGCAAGGGCCGCCCCGCAGCGAGGGCTGCGTCCTCCTGCCCGCATGGCGCAGCCATGCGAGAGCGGGGGGAAGCGCCGCAGGCGCTCAGGGGGGTGTTTTTGCATCTCACCCCGTGAAGCGCTGCAGCTGCGCCAGCGCGGCCTGCGCGGCGCGCCGGCCTTCCTCGATGGCCTCGGGGGCGCGGTGGAAATCGAGCACGCCCAGGTGCGACAGGCTGGGGGCAATGACCACCTCGGGCGGGTCGCCGGCCATGCGGCTGCGGGTGATGCGGATCTGCATGATGGTCACGCTGGTCATGACCACGTCCAGCACCGAAGGCCGGCTGGGCAGCGGCGCCACCTGCGCGGCGCCGGCGGCGGCACCCGAGCCCGTGCCGTGTCCCCAGAATTTCAGGCGGCCCATCCAGTCGCCACCGGTGCGTGTGCTGGCCAGCGCCGTGGCGTCCGCGGCCGGCAGCGTCGCCGCCGCTTCGCCCGCCAGGGCCAGAGGCTGCAGGTGGCGGTGCAGGATGTCGGAGTTCAGGTCAACACCGATGACGATGTCCGCGCCCATGGCGCGTGCCAGCGAGGTCGGCACCGGGTTGACGATGCCGCCGTCGACCAGCAGCCGCCCACCCTCCTGCGCCACCGGCGTGAACAGACCGGGCAGCGCGATGGAAGCGCGCACTGCGTCGGCGATGGAGCCCTCGCGCAGCCAGACCTCGGCGCCCGAGTGCAGGTCGGTGGCCACGGCACCGAAGGGCATGGGAGATGCTTCGATGTCGAAGTCGGCGAAGTTGCGGCGCCAGAAGGCGATCAGGCGCTCGCCCTTGAGCATGCCGCCCGACAGGTTGAAGTCCATGAACCCCCAGACCTGGCGCATGCCCAGCGACTGCACCCAGGCGGAAAACCGCTCCAGCTCGCCGGCCGCGTAGGCGGCGCCCACCAGCGCGCCGATGGAGGCACCGCAGACCACGTCGGGGCGGATGCCCGCCTCGTCCAGCACCTGCAGCACGCCGATGTGCGCCCAGCCGCGCGCCGAGCCGCTGCCCAGGGCCAGGCCCAGGCGCGGTCGGCGGCGCGACAGGGCCATGGAGGAATTACCCCTGCGCCGGCGGCGTGCCGGCCAGCAGCGCGCGCAGGCCGTCTTCGTCCAGCACCGGCACTCCCAGGGCGCGCGCCTTGTCCAGCTTGGAGCCGGCTTCGGCCCCGGCCACGACGTAGGCGGTCTTGCCGCTGACGGAGCCGGATACCTTGGCGCCGGCGGCCTCCAGCAGCTCCTTGGCCTGCTCGCGGCTCAAGGACGGCAGGGTGCCGGTCAGCACCACCGTCTTGCCCGCCAAGGGCAGCAGTGCTGCGGGCTGGGGCTCGCCCTCGGCCCAGATCACGCCGCAGGCGCGCAGCTGCTCGACCACCTCGCGGTTGTGCGGTTCGGCGAAAAAGTCGTGGATGGCGGCCGCCACCACCGGGCCGACGTCGGGCACCTGCAGCAGCTGGTCGACACTGGCATCCATCAGCGCATCCAGGTTGCCGAAGTGCCGCGCCAATTCCTTGGCCGTGGCCTCGCCGACGTGGCGAATGCCCAGGCCGAACAGAAACCGCGCCAGCGTCGTGTGCTTGGACTGCTCCAGCGCCGCCAGCAGGTTCTGCGCCGACTTGTCGGCCATGCGGTCCAGCTGCGCCAGCGTCGCCAAGCCCAGCCGGTACAGATCGGGCAGCGCCCGTATCACACCGCCCTCGATCAGCTGGTCCACCAGTTTCTCGCCCAGGCCCTCGATGTCCATGGCGCGGCGCTGGGCGAAGTGCAGGATGGCCTCCTTGCGCTGCGCCGGACAGAACAGTCCGCCGGTGCAGCGGTGGTTCGCCTCGCCCTTTTCGCGCACCACGGCGCTGGCGCAGACCGGGCAGCGGCGCGGCATGCGGAAGTTGGGCACGTAGGGGCGGCGCGGCACGTGCTCGCCCGGCCCCGTGGCCGTGCCGTCGGCGTCGCTGGATGCATCGACCAGAGCGTCGCTGCCGACCAGTGCCGGTGCCAGCGATTGCAGCGCCGGCGGTACGGTGCCCACCACCTCGGGAATCACGTCGCCGGCGCGCCGCACGATCACCTGGTCGCCCACGCGCACGTCCTTCTTGCGGATCTCGAACAGGTTGTGCAGCGTGGCGTTGGTGACGGTGACGCCGCCGACGAACACCGGCGCCAGCCGCGCCACAGGGGTCAACTTGCCAGTGCGCCCGACCTGGATGTCGATGCCCTCGACGCGCGTGACCATCTCCTGCGCCGGGTACTTGTGCGCCACCGCCCAGCGCGGCTCGCGTGTGACGAAACCCAGCTGGCGCTGCAGGGCCAAGCTGTTGACCTTGTAGACCACACCGTCGATGTCGAACGGCAGCTGGTCGCGCAACGCCCCGACGCGCTGGTGATACGCTATGAGTTCAGGAGCACCATGGGCAATCTCCACTAGGGCCGAGACCGGAAAACCCCAGGATTTCAGCTGCTGCAGCATGCCGTAGTGCGTCTCGAACTGCGGCCCGCCGTCCTCCGGCGGCGTGACCTCGCCCAGGCCGTAGGCGAAGAACGACAGCGGCCGGCGCGCGGCAATGCCCGAATCCAGCTGGCGCACTGCGCCGGCGGCGGCGTTGCGCGGGTTGACGAAGGTCTTGTCGCCCGCCTCGCGCTGGCGCTCGTTCAGGCGTTCGAAGTCGGCGCGGCGCATGAAGACCTCGCCGCGCACCTCCAGCACCGGCGGCACGGGGGTGGCTGCGCTGCCCTGCAGCAGCAGCGGGATCTGGCGGATGGTGCGCACGTTGTGCGTCACGTCCTCGCCCACCTCGCCATCGCCGCGCGTGGCGGCCTGCACCAGGCGCCCGGCCTCGTAGCGCAGGCTCATGGCCAGACCGTCGAACTTGGGCTCGGCGACGTATTCCACGGCCGGCGTGTCGGGGGCGAGCTTCAGCTCGCGGCGCACGCGGGCGTCGAAGGTCTCGGCGCCGCTGCCCTCGGTGTCGGTCTCGGTGCGGATGCTGAGCATCGGCACCCGGTGGCGCACAGGGGCCAGGCCCGGCAGCACCGCGCCAATCACGCGCTGCGTGGGCGAGTCGGGCGTGACCAGATCGGGATAGGCGCCCTCCAGCGCCTGCAGCTGCTGGAACACGCGGTCGTACTCGGCGTCGGGCACGCTGGGGGCGTCCTGCACGTAATACTCGTGCGCCCAGCGGTTCAGCTGCGCCCGCAAAGCTCCTATTTTGCTAGCTGCAAGCCCTTGTCCCTTCGGGGCTGGAGCCGGAAAAAGCTCGGATTGATCGGTCATGCCAGCGCGCGACTCAGCTGAACAGGCGTCGCGCCAGCACCGAGCCGGCCGACAGCTCGCGCGCGTCCAGCTGGTCGTACAGCTGCTCCAAGTCGGCGGTGATCGGGTCGAACGCCATGGCCGGCAGCGGCGTGCCGTTGCCGTCGCACAGCACGCCGTCCATGGCCTCGCCCAGCGCCTGCGCCACGTCGCGCAACCGGGCGAAGGGCTGCTCGGTGCGCTCCACCTGCGCCACGTCCAGGCTCAGCGCCACGTCGCGCAGCGCGGTCTGCTCGGGGTCGTCGGACATCGCGGCCTGGGCGTCGAAGTCCAGCGTCAGCACCGGCGGCATGCCGCTGGCCGCTGCCGGCAGCACCATGCGCCCGGGCATGGCGCCGGGCACAAAACCGGCGCGCGTGGCGTTCTGCTGCACGTAGCCCGGGCTCCACGCCGCCTGGCGTGCGCGCAGCACGAAGGTCAGCTGCGCATCGTGGTCGCTGGCGAACTGGTCCAGCTCCTTGGCCCGCGCCACCTCGTGCAGCATGTCGGGGAAGTCCGCGGTGGCGCCGATGGCGTCGGCGAACTGCTGGGTCTTCATGACGAACTCGGAGAACTCGATCTCGTTGAGCGCGCCGGTGCGGTTGGCCAGCTGCACGCCGGAATGGAAGTGGCGGTAGCTGCGCCCGGACTGGGGCGTTTCCCACTGCTGCGTGTCCTCGTTCAGCCCCTCGACGGCAAACGGCTTGCTGCCGGCGCGGCGCGTGGGCGGCAGTGCGGCCAGCGCGGCGTCGCCGCTGACGGGACGCTCGGGCGTGATCGGGGCGATGGCGTCGATCAGCGCATCCAGGCCGCCGCGGCGCTCGGCCACGGGCAGCGGCAGGTCCAGCGTGTCGCGCGGATCGACGATGTGGCCACCGGGCTCGGTGCCGCCGCCGGCCATCTCGGGCAGAGGCGCGGCGTTCAGCGCCGGCTCCTGGCGCAGCGCGGCGGCGTCGCCCGGGCCGCCGACGGCGGGCTCGTCCGGGCGCGGGCGTTTGGGCGCATTGCGGTGCTGGTTCCAGGCGTTGCCGGCGATGACGAGGATCAGCACCAGCGCGCCGGCGATGAGGAGACCGAGTTGGAAGTTGCTCATGGTCGTTGGGATTGTGAATTCACTCTGTCTCGGCCATCGTCAGGGCCGCCTGCATGTCCACCGCGACGATGCGCGAGACGCCCTGCTCCTGCATGGTCACGCCGATCAGCTGCTCGGCCATTTCCATGGCGATCTTGTTGTGGCTGATGAACAAAAACTGCGTGCCGCGCGACATGCTGGCCACCAGGCGCGCATAGCGCTCGGTGTTGGCATCATCCAGCGGCGCGTCCACCTCGTCCAGCAGGCAGAACGGCGCCGGGTTGAGCTGGAAGATGGCGAACACCAGCGCGATGGCGGTGAGCGCCTTCTCGCCGCCACTGAGCAGGTGGATGGTCTGGTTCTTCTTGCCCGGCGGCTGCGCCATGACCTGCACGCCGGCGTCCAGGATTTCGTCGCCGGTCATGATCAGGCGTGCCTGGCCGCCGCCGAACAGCTCGGGGAACATGCGCCCGAAGTGCGCGTTGACAGTCTCGAAGGTGCCCGACAGCAGCGTGCGCGTCTCGGCGTCGATCTTGCGGATCGCGTCCTCCAGCGTGGTCATGGCGAGCTGCAGGTCCTGCATCTGCGCGTCCAGAAAGCCCTTGCGCTCGCGCGCGGCCGCCAGCTCCTCCAGCGCCGCCAGGTTCACCGCGCCCAGGGCGGTGATCTCGCGCTGCAGGCGGTCGATCTCACCCTGCAGGCCGGCCAGGCGCACGCCGCCGTCGGCGATCGACTGCTCCAGCGCCGCCAGGTCGGCCTGGGCGTCGTTCAGCAGCGATTCGTACTGCTCCAGCCCCAGGCGCGCGGCCTGTTCCTTCAGTTGCAGCTCGGTGATGCGCTGGCGCAGCGGCTCCAGCGCGCGCTCGTGCTGGCCGCGCTGCTCGTCGGCGCCGCGCAGGCGCGCCGTCAGCCCGTCGTAGTGGCTGCGCTGCTCGCCCAGGCGCTGCTCGGCGGCCAGCTTGGCGTCCAGCGCCTGCTGCAGACCGCCCTGCGCGGCGGCGTCGGTCAGGCACGCCAGTTCGTCCTGCGCGCGCTGGCGCTCGTCGTGCAGGTTGCGCGCCTGGGCGGCGGCGGTGTCGATGGTGCGCGCCAGTTCGGCGCGGCGCGCGGCCAGGCTGCGCTGCGAGAACTGCGCCTCCTGCGCGCGCCGCTCCAGCGCACGCAGTTGCTCGCGGCATTCGCCCAGGCGCCGCTCGGCGTCGATGCCGCGGTCGCCCAGCTGCGCGTGGCGCTCCTGGGCGTCGGCCAGCTGCATGTCGAGCTCTTCGAAGCGCGCCTCGGCGGTGGCGGCGCGCTCGTGCAGTTCGGCCAGCTGGCTCTCGACCTCGGAGAGATCCGCGCCGATCTGCTCGCTGCGCGCGCGCGTTTGCTCCACGGCCTGCGCCAGGCGCAGGGTCTGCACCTGCAGCTCATGCGCGCGCGCCTGGGCGCCTTCGGCCTCGCGCCGGGCGCTGACCAGCCGCTGCGATGCCTCGGCATAGGCGGCTTCGGCACGCGCCAGCGCGGTGCCAGCTTCTTCGGCGATCAGCGCCTGGGCACGCACTTCCTTGTGCAGGTGCTCGATCTCCTGCGCACGCGCCAGCAGGCCGGCCTGTTCGGAATCGGGCGCGTAGAAATCCACGCTGTGCGCGGTAACGGCGTGGCCCGCCGGCACGTAAACGACTTCGCCCGGCTGCAGACGGGGGCGCGCGGCCAGCGCGTCCTCCAGCGTCGGCGCGGTATGGCAGCCATGCAGCCATTCCGCCAATACGGCGTGCAGGGCGGCGTCGGGCACCTGCAGCAGGTCGGCCAGACGCGGCAACGGCGCTGGCGCGCTTGCCGCCGCAGCCGACAGCGGCGTGCTGTAGAACGACAAACGCACGGGTGGGCCTTCGCCACCCGCACCGCCGGCAAAACCGCGCACCGATTCCAGCCGCCCGACGGGCAGCGCGGCCAGGCGCTCGCGCAACGCGGCCTCCAGCGCCGGCTCCCAGCCAGGCTCGATGTGCAGACGGCTCCACAGCACGGCCAGGCCGTCCAGGCCGTGGCGTGCCAGCCAGGGCTGCAGCCGGCCGTCGACCTTGACCTTATCCTGCAGCGCCTGCAGCGCCTGCAGGCGCGCGGTCAGCTGCGCCTGCAGCGCGCCTTCGGCGTTCACCACCTGCTGGCGCGCACGGCGCTCGTCGTCCAGCTGCGGCAGCGTATCCTGCAGCTCGGCCAGCAGCGCCTGGCCGAATTCGGCCTGCTCCTGCGCCTCGTGCAGCTGTTGGCGCAGGTGCGCCAGGCGCGATTCGTCGGGCGCGGCCAGGGCATTGCGGTCGGCGCGCAGGCGTTCGCTGCGCGCGGTGAGCTGGCGCGTCTGCTCGGACAGGGCACGCTGCTCGGCCGCCAGCACCTGGATCTGCTGCTGCACCTGCACTACGGCGGCACGCTGCGTCTCGCCGCGCTGGCGCGCCAGGGCCAGCTGCTCCTCCAGTTCGGGCAACAGCTGGCCCTGCTCTTCCAGCTGGGCGGCCAGCAATTCGCTCTGCTCTTCGGCGTCCAGGCCCTGGCCTTCGAGCTGCTCGGCCTCGTGCGTGGCTTCCTCGCGCCGCTCGGCCCATTCCTGCAGCTGCTGCGCCAGCTGCTCCAGGCGCAGCTGCACGCGCTGGCGGCCTTCGACGACGTAGCGGATCTCGGCCTCTAGCCGGCCGACCTCGGCGGTGGCCTGGTACAGCTGGCCCTGCGCCTGGTTCAGCGCGTCGCCGGCCTCGTAGTGCGCTTGGCGGATGGACTCCAGCTCGGCCTCGCCGTGGCGCAGGTCGGCCATGCGCGACTCCAGGTCGTTCACGGCCTGCAGGCCCTCGCTGCGCACGCGCGCCTGCTCGGCCAGGGCGTCGGCGCGCTTGAGGAACCACAGCTGCTGCTGGCGCAGCGTGGCCTGCTGCTGCAGCTGCTGGTAGCGCGTGGCCACCTCGGCCTGGCGTTCGAGCTTTTCCAGGTTGACGTTCAGCTCGCGCAGGATGTCCTCGACGCGCGTCAGGTTCTCGCTGGTGCCGGCCAGGCGGTTCTCGGTCTCGCGCCGGCGTTCCTTGTACTTGGACACGCCCGCGGCCTCTTCCAGGAACAGGCGCAGGTCCTCGGGGCGCGACTCGATGATCCGGCTGATCGTGCCCTGACCGATGATGGCGTAGGCACGCGGACCCAGGCCGGTGCCCAGGAACACGTCCTGCACGTCGCGCCGGCGCACCGGCTGGTTGTTGATGTAGTAGCTGCTGGTGCCGTCGCGCGTCAGCACGCGCTTGACGGCGATCTCGGCGTACTGGTTCCACTGCCCGCCGGCGCGGTGGTCCTCGTTGCTGAAGGTGAGCTCGACGCTGGCGCGGCTGGCGCTCTTGCGGGTGGTGGTGCCGTTGAAGATCACGTCCTGCATGGACTCGCCGCGCAGCTCGCTGGCGCGCGACTCGCCCAGCACCCAGCGCACCGCGTCCATGATGTTGGACTTGCCGCAGCCGTTGGGCCCGACCACGCCCACAAGCTGCCCGGGAAGCAGGAAGTTGGTGGGCTCGGCGAACGACTTGAAGCCGGCAAGCTTGATGGAGCTGAGGCGCACGAAACGGCAGGAGGCAAAGGACGGGGGATGCGGCCGCAGCGGCGGCCAGGGCGGAAATCATACCGTGGCGCGCCGACTGCCCCGACACTGCATCGGGCATAAAAACCGGCCCTGGCCCTTGTTTCTGAAGGGCGTACAGCTATTTTTTCAATAGCACAGGCAGTTGCCTCAGGTCTGCCCTGCCGCGTGTTCCTGCACCAGCGCCTCGAAGCGCTCGCGTGGCAGCGGCGGCGACAGCAGGTAACCCTGCCAGACATGGCAGCCGTTTTTCTCCAGGAACTGGCGCTGCGCCTCGGTCTCCACGCCTTCGGCCACCACCTGCAGGCCCAGGCTGGTGCCCAGGGCGACGATGGTGCGGGCGATGGCCGCGTCGTTGGGATCGGTCAGCACGTCGCGCACGAAGCCCTGGTCGATCTTCAGTTCGTGCAGCGGCAGGCGCTTGAGGTAGGCCAGCGACGAGTAGCCGGTGCCGAAGTCGTCCAGCGAGAAGCCCACGCCATAGCCGCGCAGCTGCACCATCTTGTCGATGGTGCCCTCCACGTCGTGCAGCAGCATGCCCTCGGTCAGCTCCAGCCGCAGGCGGCGCGCGTCGGCGCCGCTGCCGGCCAGCGCCTGCAGCACCTGCGCGACGAAGCCGGCCTCGCGGAACTGGCGCGGGCTGACGTTCACCGCCACGCTCAGTTGCGACAGCAACGGGGGGCCCGTCCACTGCGCCAGCTGCCGGCAGGCCTCTTCCAGCACCCACTGCCCGAGCTGCAGGATCAACCCGCTCTGCTCGGCCTGGGCGATGAACTCCGACGGCGGCACGAAGCCGCGCGCGGGATGGCGCCAGCGCAGCAGCGCCTCGGCGCCGCGAATGCTGCCGTGCCCGACCTTGGGCTGGTAGTACAGCTCGAACTGGCCTGCCGCCAGGCCGGTACGCATGTCGGCCTCCAGCTGCGCGCGCGCCGCCACCACCGCCTGCATGCGCGGGTCGAAGAAGCGCAGCGTGTCGCGCCCGGCGGCCTTGGCGTCATACATCGCCAGCTCGCTGCGCTTGAGGAGTTCCTCGGCCGGCTCGCCCTTGCCGTCGAACAGGGTGATGCCGATGCTCAGCGTGATGTGGTGCAGCTCGCCGCCCAGGTCGAACGGGGGGCGCAGCGCCTTGAGCACGTCGCGCGCCACCTCCTCGGCATGCGCCGAGGCCTGCTCGGAGCTGGTGCTCAGCTCCTTGAGCACCGCCACGAACTCGTCGCCACCCTGGCGCGCCAGTGTCACGTCGCCGCCCAGGCTGGCGCGCAGGCGGTCGGTGGCTTGGCGCAGCAGGCGGTCGCCGGCGTCGTGGCCGCGGGTTTCGTTCACGGTCTTGAAATGGTCCAGGTCGAGCAGCAGCACCGCGCCCCAGCTCTGGTGGCGCATGGTCGTGGCCAGCGCCTGCTCCAGCCGGTCCAGCAGCAGCCGGCGGTTGGGCAGGCCGGTCAGCGGGTCGTTGTAAGCGAGGTAGCGCAGGTCTTCCTCGGCCTTGCGCCGCTGGGTGATGTCCTGCACCACCAAGATGTGGTGGTGCGCGCCGCCGGGCTGGCCGCGCATGGCGGAGGCCGTCACGTCCACCCAGACCAGGCTGCCGTCCTGGCGCCGATAGCGCTTTTCCAGGCGGTACTCGGCAATCTCGCCGGCCAGCAGGCGCCGTAGCTGCGTCTCGCTGCGCTCCAGGTCGTCCGGATGCGTCAGGTCCTGCACATGCAGCTGGCGCACCTGCTCCGGCGTGTAGCCGACGATGTCGCAAAAGCGCTGGTTGGCGCGCACCAGCCGGCCGCTTTCGGAATCGACCTGGGCCATGCCGACGGCCGCCTGGTGGAACACGGTGCGAAAGCGTGTCTCGCTCTCGCGCGCGGACCGGGCGGCCAGTTGCGCATGGGCCAGGGCCTGCAGGCGCCGGCGTACCAGCAGCGCTACGACCGCCGTGAGCAGCGCGGTCATGGCCAGGGCGCCCAGCGTCAGCACCAGCGGCAGCCGGGCCTCCTGGGGCGTGAGGAACGATTGCGTGGGCGCATAGGCGGTGCGCCACAGGCGGCCGTCGACGGTGATGTCGTGCGTCAGAAGCGGCGTGTCCACGGGCTGCGGCGCTTCGCTGTACAGCGGCTGGCCCGGTGGCGGGCCCGGCCGCGCGACCGTGCCCAGGTCGTGCACCGTCATCGCCAGACCTTCCAGGTAGCCGCGCTGGCGCATGCCGTGCAGCAGCTCCTTGACGCTGACGATCGCTCCGATGGCGCCCAGGAAACGCGGCGTCGGCTGGCCTTGCAACGGTGCATAGACCGCCAGCCGGATGTTGAACGCCGTCGCCGACGTGCCTTGGCCCTGGACGATGTCAAACGGCGCGGAGGCGACCACGTTGCCGGTGTCGCGTGCCTGCAGCAGCGATTCCAGGTTGGCTGGCTGGGAATGGATTTCCAGGCCTTGCACCGGTTCGTTGCCGGCCAGCGGCCAGACGTAGTCGACCACGAAATATTCGGGCTGCGCCAGCGCCGGATGAATGGCGAAGCCGGTGGGCAGGCTGCCGTCCAGGTGCGCGTCCAGGCGTGCCTGGGCTTCGAAGTCGGCGCGCTGTGCCGCCGGCACCGCGCGTGTGAAATGCAGGTTGCGCACGCTGGCGTGGTGCACGTCCAGCTGCAGGCTGCCAGCCACCAACTCGAACTGTGCGCGCGACAGCTGCGGGTTGACCATCAGCACACCGCGCATGCTCAGCAGAACGTCGGCCTTGGACTCGATGCGCTGCTGCAGCGCCTGCGTCGCCGCGCGCGCCTGGCGTTCGAAGCGCGCATGCGACAGCGCCTGCGTCTGCTCGGTCTGGTATTGCCACAGCGCCAGGCTGATGCCCAGGCCGGCAACGGCCACGGCCAGCCCAGGCAGGCGCAGCCATGCCGGGTGTTGCAGTGTACGGACGGGCTTCATGATGGCGACAGGACAGGCAGACCGCAGCATAGCGCCATTCCAACGAAGGCCCAGCCGGCTGAAATTGTTAATTTCCTACGGCCGGGCTGCTGGTTATGCCTATCCTTGGCGCTCTTTCACTGCCCGTGCTGCATCGTGCTGTTTCGCTTCTTCGAAGACCGCGTCCCGCCCTACCCTCCTGCCGACCCCGAGCCGCCGCCAAGCGGCTTTTTCGACTTCCTGTGGCGCTGCACACAGGGCATGCGCGGCTGGATCGCGCTGCTGACCTGCACTTCGGCGCTGCTGTCGGTCTACGAGGCGCTGCTGTTCGCCCTGCTGGGCCGCGTGGTGGACTGGCTGTCGGCGGTGTCGCCGCTGCAGTTCTGGCAGGAACAGGGAGCCACGGTGCTGGTCATGGCGGCCGCACTGCTGTCCAGCACCGCGCTGCTGGCGCTGCACACCACGGTGCTGCACCAGGTGCTGGCGATCAACTTCCCGATGCGCCTGCGCTGGATTTTCCACCGCCTGATGCTGGGCCAGAGCATGTCCTTCTACGCCGACGAGTTCGCCGGGCGCATTACCACCAAGGTCATGCAGACCGCCCTGTCGGTGCGCGAAGTGGTGTTCATGGTGGTGGACGTGCTGGTTGGCGTCAGCGTGTACCTGGTCGGCATCCTGGTACTGGCGGCCAGCTTCGAGTGGCGGCTGATGCTGCCGTTCGCGCTGTGGGTGCTGGGCTACGCCGGCGCCTGCTGGTACTTCGTACCGCGGCTGGGCGCCGTGGGCAAGGAGCAGGCGGACGCCCGCTCGCTGATGACCGGGCGCGTGACCGACGCCTACACCAACATCGCCACCGTCAAGCTGTTCGCCCACACCCGGCGCGAGGCCGAGTACGCACGCAATGCCATGGACGCATTCAAGGCCACTGGCTACGCCCAGATGCGCCTGGTCAGCCAGTTCGAGATCGCCAACCACTTGATGATCACCCTGCTGCTGCTGGGTTCGGGCGGCACCGCCCTGTGGCTGTGGTCGCAGGGCCAGGCCAGCGCTGGCGTGGTGGCGGCGGTGCTGGCCATGGCGCTGCGCCTGATGGGCTATTCGCACTGGGTGATGTGGCAGATGACCGGCCTGTTCGAGAACGTCGGCACCATCCAGGATGGCATCGCCACGCTGACGCGCCCGCGCAGCATCGTGGATGCGCCAGATGCCCGGCCGCTGGTGGTGACGCACGGTGAGATCACCTTCGACAACGTGAGTTTTGCCTACAAGCGCGGCGGCCGACCGGTCATCGACCAGTTGCAGCTGACCATCCAGCCCGGCGAGCGTATCGGCCTCATAGGCCGCTCGGGCGCCGGCAAGTCAACGCTGGTGAACCTGCTGCTGCGCCTGTCGGACGTGGACGGCGGGCGCATCCTGATCGACGGGCAAGACATCCGGCACGTGACGCAGGACAGTCTACGCGGCGCCATCGGCATGGTCACGCAGGATACATCCCTGCTGCACCGCTCGATGCGCGAGAACATCCTCTATGGCCGCCCCGACGCCGGCGAGCACGAAATGCACGCCGCCGCGCAGCGCGCCGAGGCGGCAGAGTTCATCGAGCAGCTGACCGACCTGCAGGGCCGTGGCGGATACGACGCGCAGGTCGGCGAGCGCGGCGTGAAGCTCTCGGGAGGGCAGCGCCAGCGCGTGGCGATTGCCCGGGTGCTGCTCAAGGACGCGCCGATCCTGCTGCTGGACGAAGCCACCAGCGCTCTCGACAGCGAAGTGGAGGTGGCCATCCAGCGCAGCCTGGACATGCTGATGCGCGGCAAGACGGTGATCGCCATCGCGCACCGGCTGTCCACCATCGCCGCCATGGACCGGCTGATCGTCATGGACGCCGGCCGCATCGCCGAGCAGGGCACACATGCCGAACTGCTGGCGCTGGGCGGCATCTACGCACGCCTGTGGACGCACCAGAGCGGCGGCTTCATGGGCGACGTTCCGGGGGACTGACGGCGCCGGGCAGCGCGGCGTCCTGTGCTCGGGCATCGCGTGCCGCGCGCTCGGCGTTTTCGCGCGTGATCCAGGCCTCGACCATGTGGCGCATGCGCAGCGTCTCGTGGCGCATGCGCTCGTCCTCGGTGCTCAGTACCCGGTAGAGGCTAACGATGACCAGTGCCATCAGCACCGCGAACGGCAGCGCGGCGATGGTGATCAGCGCCTGCAGCGCATCCAGACCGCCGGCCAGCAGCAGTACGGCCGCGATCAGCGCCACCGCCACGCCCCAGGCCAGGCGCCGCGCCAGCGGCGGATCGCCGGCCTCGTCGGTGGACATGCTGGCCAGCACCAGCACCGCCGAGTCGGCCGAGGTCACAAAGAAGATGGTCAGCAGCAGCAGAGCCACCAGCGCCAGCAGGCTGCTGCCGGGCAGGCTGTCGAACAGCGCGAACAGCACCGTCTCGTAGCCGTTGGCCAATGCCTGCAGCAGCTCCACGTGGCCGAAGATCTGCGCCTGCAGCGCCGCGCCGCCGAACACCGAGAACCACACGAAGCCCAGCAGGCTGGGTGCCAGCACCACGCCGACGACGAACTCGCGCACCGTGCGCCCGCGCGAAACGCGGGCGATGAAGGCGCCGACGAAGGGCGACCAAGCAATCCACCAGGCCCAGTAGAACACCGTCCAGTCGCGTACCCAGGTGCTTTCCGAAAAAGGCGACAGGCGGAGGCTCATGGTCACCAGCTGGTTGATGTAGGCGCCCAGCGTGGTGGTGAAGGTGTCCAGGATGAATCCCGTGGGGCCGAGGACCAGCACCGCGAGCATCAGCACGCCTGCCAGCAGCAGGTTGGTGTTGGACAGCCATTTGATGCCGCGCTCGACACCGCTGGTGCTCGACAACATGTACATCACGAAGGCCACGGCGATGATTACCAGCTGCGTGAGCTTGCTAGACGGCAGGCCAAACACGCGCTCCAGCCCAGCGGCGATCTGGATGGTGCCGAAACCCAGCGTGGTGGCCACGCCGATGGCCGTCGCCACCACCGCGGCGATGTTCACCGCATGGCCCAGCGGCCCGCGGTTGTGCCGGCCGATCACCGGCTCCAGCATGTCGCTGACCAGGCCGCGCCCGCCGCGGTTGAACTGGAACCAGGCCATCGCCAGGCCGATCAGCGCATAAATGGCCCAGGGATGCAGGCCCCAGTGAAAGAAGGCGTAGCGCATGGCCGCACGCGCGGCGGCGGCGCTCTCGGGCTCCAGCCCTTCCGGCGGATTCAGGAAGTGCGATACCGGCTCGGCCGCGCCCCAGAACACCAGGCCAATACCCATGCCGGCGGCGAACAGCATCGACAGCCAGCTAAGCTGGGAAAACTCAGGCTCCGCGTCCTCCCCGCCGATACGCAGGTTGCCGAAGCGCCCGAACGCCAGGTACAGCAGGAACAGCAACGCGAAGAACACCACCAGCAGGTACATCCAGCCGGCGCCGCGCACTACGGTGACCAGCGCAGCCTGCATGAAGTCGTTGAACGGCCCGGGCGCCAGGCCGGCCAGCAGCACTAGGGCGGCGACGATGGAGATCGAGATGCGAAAGACCATGGGCTCTCCTGCGATGGCGTGACAAGGGCGGATGGCCGTGGCTGGCCGGCGCCGCCGGCGGTGTGGCGCTCAGGCGCCGGGCTTCAGGTGGCGCTGGAAGGTCTTGCGGAACTTGTCGACCTTGGGGCCGACGACAAAGGCGCAGTAGCCCTGCTCCGGGTGCTGCAGGTAGTAATCCTGGTGGTAGTCCTCGGCCGGCCAGAAGCTGGTCAGCGGGCGGATCTCGGTCACCACCGGGGCGCCGAACAGCTTGTCCTGCTCCATCTGCCGCACGAGCTCCTCGGCGGCATCGCGGTGCGCCGGGTCGCTCCAGTAGATGCCGCTGCGGTACTGCGTGCCGACATCGTTGCCCTGGCGGTTCAGCGACGTCGGGTCGTGCGTGGCGAAGAAGATCTCCAGGATCTCGCGCACGTCGATCTCTCCGGGATCGAAGGTCAGGCGCACCACCTCGTTGTGCCCGGTGCGGCCGCTGCACACCTGCTCGTAGGTTGGGTGCTGGGCGTCGCCATTGGCATAGCCGCTTTGCACGTCGGTGACGCCACGCACCCGGTCAAAGACGGCCTCGGTGCACCAGAAGCAGCCGCCTCCCAGGGTGATGGTTTCGGTGGCGGGGGGAGGAGTGGAAGACATGGCAGCAAGCCCGATGGCGGACAGTGGTGGCGATGCGGCCATCGTAGGGGACCGCCGCTGAGCGGCCTTGCCGGACAAGGGCGCGTTGACGCTGTGGCGGTGCATGGCTATATTACTAACCAGTCAGTCATTAACAGCCCATGCCGTCTTCATCGTCTCCCTCGTCCGCCCCACCGCCAATGCCCCGCGCCCGGCGCAAGGAGGCGCGCCCGGGCGAGCTGCTGGCCGCGGCGCTGGACGTGTTCGCCGAAAAAGGCTTCGCCGCCACGCGGGTGGACGAGGTGGCGGCGCGCGCCGGGGTGTCCAAGGGCACGCTGTTCCTGTATTTCTCCAGCAAGGAAGAGCTGTTCAAGGCCGTGGTGCGCGAGAACCTGTCGGGCCGCTTCGTGGAGTGGGACCAGGAGCTGGAGCAGTTCCAGGGCAGTACGGCCGAGCTGCTGCGCTACTGCTTCGAGACCTGGTGGGAGCGCATCGGCTCGACCCAGGCGTCCGCACTGGGGCGGCTGATGCTGTGCGAGGCCAACAACTTCCCGGAACTGGCGCAGTTCTACCGCCAGGAGGTCATCGAGCCCGGGCACGCGCTGGTGCGCCGCGTGCTGCAGCGCGGCATGCAGCGCGGCGAGTTCCGGCTGCTGGAGCTGGAGCATGCCGTGTACCTGGTGCTGGCGCCCCTGATGTTCCTGATGCTGGCGCGGCCTACCATGGGCCTGTGCATTCCCTGTCCGGACAGCTTCGACGCCGGGCGTTACATCGCCCTGCAGGCCGACAACGTGCTGCAGGGCCTGTTGGTGCGGCCGGCCTAGAATCGCGGGTTTGTCCGACTTTTCAGCGTTATTTCGTCCGGAGTTTTCCATGAGTCTGCCCCTGAACACGTTTGCCGACGTCCACGATGCCACTGCGCAGGCGCGCTTCAACATGATCGAGCAGCAGATCCGCCCCTGGAACGTGCTGGACGAGCGCGTGCTGGAAGCGTTGGCCGACGTGCGCCGCGAGGACTTCGTGCCGCCGGCCTACCAGGGCCTGGCCTTCGCCGACGTGGAAATTCCATTGAGCCTGCCGGTGGACGAAGCCGAGCGGCTGGGCCAGGTGATGCTGGCGCCGCGCGTGGACGCGCGCATGCTACAGGAGCTGTCCATTCTGCCGACCGACCGCGTGCTGGAAATCGGCGCCGGCTCGGGTTATATGGCGGCGCTGCTGGCGCACCAGGCCGAGCAGGTGGTGTCGCTGGAACTGGTGCCCGAGCTGGTCGAGGTCGCGCGCGAGAACCTGCGCAGCGCCGGCGTGCGCAATGCCGACGTGCGCCAGGCCGATGCGGCATGCGACCCGATCCCCGATGGCCCGTTCGACGTGGTGGTGCTCAGCGGCTCGGTGGCCGAGGTGCCGGCCAAGCTGCTGGCCCTGCTGCGCGACGGCGGCCGCCTGGGCGCCATCGTCGGCCTGGAGCCGATGATGCGTGCGACCATCGTGCGCCGCGTGGGCGAGCGCTTCGAGACCAGCCAGCCCTGGGACGCCATCGTGCCGCGCCTGCGCCATTTCGCCGAGCCTTCGGCGTTCCGCTTCTGAACGTCGCGCACGGAAAGCTTGTGATGATCGAACAGGTACGCCCCGCAGAAGTCCAGGCGTGGATGGACGAACTGGCAGCCGCACGGCCGCTGCTGCTGGACGTGCGCGAGCCGTGGGAAGTGCAGACCGCCAGCGTCACCGGCGCCGGTTACGAGGTGCTGGCCCTGCCCATGGCCAGCATCCCCGCGCGGCTGCGCGAGCTCGATCCGGAGCGCCCGGTGGCTTGCCTGTGCCACCACGGGGCGCGCAGCCAGCGCGTAGCGCAGTTCCTAGACCAGCAGGGCTTTGCCCATGTGGCCAACGTCGCCGGCGGCATCGACGCCTGGTCGCTCGAATGCGACCCGGCCGTGCCGCGCTACTGAGCGCACGCCCTTTTCTTTCACTGTTTTCGGTACCGACCATGAACGCACCGCGCCGCTGGCTTCTCGGGCTCGTCGCCGCGTGCGCGGTGGCATTGCCGGCGCAGGCGCAGAGCCTGTCGCAGCTGGCCCTGCTGGCGCGCGCCCACGATGCACCGCTGGCCGCCGCCGAGGCCCAGCTCGCGGCGGCACAAAGCCGCGCCGAGCAGGCCCGCGCCGGCCTGCTGCCCAGCGCTGCGCTCTCGGCCGGCACCACCTACGCGCGCACCGACGTCACCCGCCCGCCCATCGACCTGCATGCGCCGACGCAGACCGTCGGCGTGGTTGCGGCCCAGCCGCTGTACCGCCCCGCCAATCGCATCACGCTGGAGCAGGCGCAGCGCGGCGTGGCGCTGGCGCAGGCGCAGCTGGACGCGGCTGAGCAGGACCTGTGGGTGCGCGTCGGCCAGCGCTACTTCGACGTGCTGGCGTCGCAGGACACCCTGGAGGCGATCCGCGCGCAGAAGGCCGCGGCCGACGAGCAGCTGGCTGCGGCGCAGCGCAATTTCGAGGTCGGCACCGCCACCATCACCGACGCACGCGAGGCACAGGCCCGGCGCGACCTGGCCGAGGCGCAGGAAATCGCCACCCAGAACGAATTGCAGGTGCGCCGCCTGGCGCTGCAGGACCTGGTCGGGCGCCCCGACGCCGCGCCGCTGCCGCTGCGCCAGCCAACCGAGCTGCCTGAATTGCGCCCCGTCGCACTGCAGGACTGGGCCCTGGCGGCCGAAGGCACGCAACCCCTGGTGCGCCAGGCCCAGATCGCGCTGGACGTTGCCCAGTTGGAAACCGCCAAGGCCGAGACCGGCCACCTGCCGACGGTGGACCTGCAGGCCGGCTACACCGTGCAGCGCACCCCCAACGGCACCGTCACCATGCCTGGCGTGCATTCGCGCGCCAACGTCGCCAGCGTGGGTGTGGCGCTGAACCTGCCGCTGTTCGCCGGCTTCGCGGTGCAAAACCGCGTGCGCGAGACCCTGTCGCTGCAGGAGCGCGCCCGCGCCGACCTGGACAACGCGCGCCGCACGGCCGCGCAGGCGGCGCGCGCCGCCTTCCTGGGCGTGCAGTCGGGCCGTGCGCAGGTGCAGGCGCTGCAGGCCGCCGAGGCATCGAGCCAGCTGGCGCTGCAGGCCAACCTGCTCGGCTACGACGCCGGAGTGCGCGTGAACATCGACGTGCTGAACGCACAAAGCCAGCTCTACCAGACGCGGCGCGAACTGGCCGTGGCGCGCTACAACGTGCTCGTAGGCACCTTGCGTCTGAAGCAGGCAGCCGGCACCCTGTCCGTGGACGACCTAGCAGCGCTGGACGCGTTGCTGGCTCCCTGATCTTGAGTCAAATGTGCTCTTGGCCCTTATGAACAAAGGGCCAATAGCTACTTTTTCAATAGCGCTACAGGATCTTCTGCAGGAACTGCGCCTGCCCCATCGCCGGGTCCAGCGCATAGCCGGCGAAACCTGCGCGTGCATAGGCGCGCAGGGCCGGGGCATTACCGGCCAGCACTTCCAGAGTCAGCTTGCAGGCGCCGCGCTCGCGGGCGATGACTTCCACCAGCTCCAGCATCTGCGCGGCCACGCCCCGGCCGCGCCAGCGGGGAAGCACCGCCAGATCGTGCACATTGACCAGCGGCCGGCAGGCGAAGGTGGAGAAACCCTCGAAACAGTTCACCAAGCCGACGGGGCATGGCGGGGCATCCGGAACTTCCTGCATCCAGGCGATGACGCTAAACGCATCGCTTCGGGCATGCAACGCTTGCGGCAGCCCGGCGCGTACGTGCGGGTCCAGAGGTTTGCCGCCACCGGCGGGGTCGCATGCATAGGCGTCCAGCAACTCGACCAGCGCTTGCACATCGCGCGCATCGCCATAGTCCACACGCCGGACGGTCAAAGGGCCGGTCATGACGCAAGGCCCTTCGCGCTGTGCATCTGCTGTCGCCATCAGGCGGCACGCGCCGCATCGGCCAGGCGCCGGGCCCAGCGGTTCGCGGTGTCGGCGTCGCGCGCCTCGACCATCACCCGCAGCAGCGGCTCGGTGCCGCTGGCGCGCACCAGGATGCGGCCGTCCTCGGCCAGTTCCTGCTGCGCGCTGCGCATGGCGTCGGCCAGCACGGCATTGGCCTTCCAGTCCTGCTGCGGTGCCAAGCGCACGTTCAGTAACACCTGCGGGAACAAGACCACTTCCGCAAGCAGGTCCTCCAGGCCGCGGCCGCTGCGCACGCAGGCCTGCAGCACCTGCAGCGCGCTGACCAAGCCGTCGCCGGTGGTGTGCCGGTCCAGCGCCAGCAGGTGGCCCGAGCCCTCACCGCCCAGCAGCCAGCGGCGCTGCGTCAGCTCCTCCAGCACATAGCGGTCGCCCACCTTGGCGCGCACGAACTGCACGCCGCGCTGCGTCAGCGCCTGCTCCACCGCCATGTTGGTCATCAGGGTGCCGACCACGCCGGGCACGGCGTGGCCGTCCGCCAGCCGGTCGGCGGCCAGCAGGTACAGCAGCTCGTCGCCGTTGTACAGGCGGCCGGCGGCGTCCACCATCTGCAGCCGGTCGGCGTCGCCGTCCAGCGCGATGCCGAAATCGGCTTGGTTGGCGCGCACCGCGCGCACCAGTGCCTCGGGGTGCGTGGCACCGACCTCGTGGTTGATGTTCATGCCGTCCGGCGCGCAGCCGATGGCGACCACATCGGCGCCCAGTTCGTGGAAGACCTTGGGGGCGATGTGATACGCCGCGCCATGCGCGGCATCGACCACGATGCGCAGGCCGCGCAGTGTCAGGTCGTGATCGAAGGTGCTCTTGCAGAACTCGATGTAGCGTCCGGCCGCGTCGTCCAGCCGGCGAGCGCGCCCCAGCGAAGCCGAATCGGCCCAGGCAGGCGGCTGCGCCAGCGACTGCTCGACCTCCGCCTCCCAGGCATCGGGCAGCTTGCTGCCCTGGGCGCTGAAGAACTTGATGCCGTTATCGGGATACGGATTGTGGCTGGCGCTGATGACCACGCCCAGGCTGGCGCGCTGGGCGCGCGTCAGGTAGGCCACGCCGGGCGTAGGCAGCGGGCCCAGCAGCACCACGTCGGCGCCGGCAGAGTTCAGGCCGGACTCCAGCGCGCTCTCCAGCATGTAGCCGGAAATGCGCGTGTCCTTGCCGATCAGCACTGTCGGACGCTCCTCGCTCGCGCGCAGCACGCGGCCCACGGCGTGCCCCAGGCGCAGCACGAAGTCGGGGGTGATGGGGGCCGTGCCCACCGTGCCGCGGATGCCGTCGGTGCCGAAATAGGTGCGTGTCATGGGAAGGGTCGTGGAAGAAGGAGGTTGGAGAAATCAATGGGCCGTGGCGACCGGGCGCTGCGCGTCCATGGCCTGCCACACCGCCAGCGCGGCCACGGTTTCGCGCACGTCGTGCACGCGCACGATGCGCGCGCCCTGCTCGACCGCCAAGAGCGCCGCGGCGACGCTGGGCAGCAGGCGCTGTCCCACGTCCAGGCCGCTGACGGCGCCGAGCGAGGACTTGCGCGACCAGCCGGCCAGCAGCGGCCGCCCGGCCGCCAGCAGCTCGCGCTGGCGCGCCAGCAGCGCAAAGTTCTGCTCCACGGTCTTGCCAAAGCCAATGCCCGGGTCCAGCACGATGCGGGCTGAATCGACCCCCAGCCCTTGCAAATCGAGGGCTGATTGCTGCAAAAAATGTAGCACTTGCGGCACCGCATCGGCCTGCATGGGGTGCAACTGCATGGTTGCGGGCTCGCCGTGCATGTGCATCAGGCACACGCCGCAGCTTCCGTGCTGCGCCACCACGTCGGCGGCGCCGCTCTGGCGCAGCGCCCAGATGTCGTTGACGATGTCCGCGCCCAAGTCCAGCGCGGCCTGCATCACCGCACTCTTGTAGGTATCCACCGAAACTGGAACGCCCAGGCGCACCCCCTCGCGCAGCACCGGCAGCACGCGTGCCAATTCCTCCTGCAGCGGCAGCGGCGGACTGCCGGGGCGGGTGGATTCGCCGCCGATGTCCAGGATGTGCGCACCGTCGCGCAGCAGCTGCTCGCAGTGGCGCAGCGCCGCGTGCGGGCCAGCATGCTGGCCGCCATCGGAAAATGAATCCGGCGTGACATTGACGATGCCCATCACCTGCGGCTGCGCGAGGTCGATGGCGAAGCGGCTGGTCTGCCAGAAGGTCGAAGGTGCGGAATGCATCGCTGGGGAGCCCAAAAGGCAAAAAGCCAGACGTGAAAAACGGGGCTTCAAGGCCCCGTTGTTTCAACGCCGCGGCGTCTGGTTCAGGTGTGCGCCCCTTCAGGCGGCGGTGGGTGCCGGATCGGGCTTGACCGCCGGCGAGCCGCCGGAGTCGTCGCCGCCGGAAGGCGGGCGGCGCGGCGTCCAGTCCTTGGGCGGACGCGGCTCGCGCCCGGCCATGATGTCGTCGAGCTGCTCGGCGTCGATGGTTTCCCACTCCAGCATGGCCTTGGCCATGGCGTGCATCTTGTCCTGGTTTTCCTCGATCAGGCGGCGCGCCAAGTGGTACTGGTCGTCGATGATGCGACGCACCTCCAGGTCCACCTTCTGCATGGTTTCCTCGGACAGGTTGGTGGTCTTGGTCACCGAGCGGCCCAGGAACACCTCGCCTTCGTTCTCGGCATAGACCATGGGGCCGAGGGCCTCGCTCATGCCGTAGCGCATGACCATGTCGCGCGCGATGGAAGTAGCACGCTCGAAGTCGTTGGAAGCGCCGGTGGTCATCTGGTTCATGAACACCTCTTCGGCGATCCGGCCGCCGAACAGCATGGCGATCTGGTTCAGCATGTACTCCTTGTCGTAGGAGTAGCGGTCCTTCTCTGGCAAGCTCATGGTCACGCCCAGGGCGCGGCCGCGCGGGATGATGGTGACCTTGTGCACCGGGTCGCACTTGGGCAGCAGCTTGCCGATCAACGCATGGCCGGCCTCGTGGTAGGCGGTGTTGCGGCGCTCCTCCTCGGGCATGACCATGGATTTGCGCTCGGGGCCCATGATGATCTTGTCCTTGGCCTTCTCGAAGTCCTGCATCTCCACCACACGGGCATTGCGGCGCGCGGCCATCAGCGCGGCCTCGTTGCACAGGTTGGCCAGATCGGCGCCGCTCATGCCAGGCGTGCCGCGGGCGATGACCGCCGGGTTTACGTCCTGGCCGGCCGGGATTTTGCGCATGTGCACGTTCAGGATCTGCTCGCGGCCGCGGATGTCGGGCAGCGTGACATAGACCTGGCGGTCAAAGCGGCCGGGGCGCAGCAACGCCTGGTCCAGGATGTCGGGACGGTTGGTCGCGGCGACCACGATCACGCCCAGGTTGGTCTCGAACCCGTCCATCTCGACCAGCATCTGGTTCAGCGTCTGCTCGCGTTCGTCGTTGCCGCCACCCAGGCCGGCGCCGCGCTGGCGGCCCACCGCGTCGATTTCGTCGATGAAGATGATGCAGGGGGCATTCTTCTTGGCGTTCTCGAACATGTCACGCACGCGGGCCGCGCCCACGCCGACGAACATCTCGACGAAGTCCGAGCCCGAAATGCTGAAGAACGGCACCTTGGCTTCGCCGGCGATCGACTTGGCCAGCAGCGTCTTGCCGGTGCCCGGAGGGCCGACCAGCAGCAGGCCGCGCGGGATGCGCCCACCCAGCTTCTGGAACTTGTTCGGGTCCTTCAGAAAGTCCACGACCTCCTTCACCTCTTCCTTGGCCTCGTCGCAGCCGGCCACGTCGGCGAAGGTGACGGTGTTGTTGTTCTCATCGAGCATGCGCGCCTTGGACTTGCCGAAGCTGAACGCCCCGCCTTTGCCGCCGCCCTGCATCTGCCGCATGAAGTACACCCACACGCCGATCAGCAGCAGCATCGGGCCCCAGCTGACCAGCAGCGTCATCAGCAGCGAGCCTTCCTCGCGTGGCTTGACGTCGAACTTGACGTTGTTGTTGATCAGGTCGCCCACCAGGCCGCGGTCCAGATAGGTCGCGGTGGTGCGGATACGCCGGTCATCGTTGGTGGTGGCGACGATCTCGGTGCCGCCGGCTCCCTCCTGGATGGTCGCGTTCTTGATGCGGCCGTTGCGCACTTCCTCCAGGAAGGCGGAGTAGCCGACGGTGCCGGCGCTCATGCCGCTGCGGGTGTCGAACTGTTTGAACACCGTGAACAGCACCATCGCGATGACCAGCCAGACGGCGACCTTGGAAAACCACTGATTGTTCAAGCTGAACTCCAGAGACTGAAAGAGGAACGGGCGACAAGCCCGCTGCGGGCCGCCGTCCTGGCGCAATTGGGGCGGATTTTAGGCGTTTCAACCCAAGCAGCCTGTGCATTAACCCCCCGCACGCCCATGGTCACCATGGTGTTGCCCAGGCATCAGCGCTGCGGCTTCAGGCGCATGCCGACCAGGAAGGTCTCCGAGGAGCGGTCGCGCGAGGCCTTGGGTTTGATGGGTTTGACGACCTGGAAGGTGTCCTTGAACAGCTGCACCAGCTGGCTGTAGCCGCTGCCGTGAAAGACCTTTACTACCAGCGCACCGCCCGGCTTGAGGTGCTCGCGCGAGAAATCCACCGCCAGCTCGATCAGGTGCGCGATGCGCACGGCATCGACCGATTCCACTCCCGAGAGGTTGGGCGCCATGTCCGAGACCACCAGATCCACCGGACGGCCCTGCACTGCCTCCTGTAGCTGCTGCAGCACGGCCTCGTCGCGAAAATCGCCCTGGATGAACGTGACGCCCTCGATGGGCTCCATGGGCAACAGGTCCAGCGAGATGATGGTGCCGTCCAGCTGTCCGGTCGCCGCGCCACCAGGCGCCAGGCGCCGGCGCAGGTACTGGCTCCAAGCGCCGGGCGCGCTGCCCAGATCAACCACCACCTGCCCGGGCCGCACCAGGCCCAGCTGCTCGTCGATCTCCTTGAGCTTGTAGGCAGCGCGCGCGCGAAAGCCTTCCTTGTGGGCCAGCTTCACCCACGGGTCGTTAACGTGGTCGTTCAGCCACGCCTTGTTCACCTTCTTGCTCTTGGTCTGGACTTTCATGCGTTGAAGAATAATACGGGTATGCCCCAAATCGAACTCACCACCGCCGAACGGCGCGAACGCCGTGCCGACGCGCACCACCTGGACCCTGTCGTGCTCGTCGGCTCCGATGGGTTGACGCCGGCAGTGCGCAAGGAAATCGACGCCGCGCTGAACGCGCACGGCCTGATCAAGATCCGCGTCTTCGGGGACGACCGCGCGGCGCGCGAGGCCATGTTCCAGCAGCTGGCCGAAGAGCTGAATGCCGCCGCCGTGCAGCACATTGGCAAGTTGCTGGTGCTGTGGCGCCCGCAGCCGGACAAGGTTCGCGCCGTCGACGAGGACCGCAAGCCCGGCCCGCGCGACGTGAAAGTGCTGAAGTTCGGCCGCCCCGGCCAGCGTCCCGAGGTCAAGCAGCTGCGCGTGCTGGGCAACCAGCGCCTGACGGCCGGTGGCCAGATCAAGCGCGCCAAGCCCAAGCAGAAGTCGGTGAAGAAGCGCCAGGGCGACTGATGCCGCCCGCCGCGCCGCACGAGCGCCACATCCTGTGCATGAAGTGGGGCCGCAAGTACGGCCCCGAGTACGTCAACCGCCTGTACGCCATGGTGCGCCGGCATCTGCGCGGCGATTTCCAGTTCGTCTGCCTGACCGACGATGCCAGCGGCATCCGCACCGAGGTGCGCTGCCTGCCGATTCCGCCGCTGGACCTGCCTGCCGGCATTCCCGAGCGCGGCTGGAACAAGCTGGCCACCTTCAGCGCCGACCTGCATGGCCTGCGCGGCACGGCGCTGTTCCTGGACGTGGACGTGGTGGTGGTGGGGCCGCTGGAGGACTTCTTCACCCAACCGGGCGAGTTCCTGATCATCCACGACTACAAGCGGCCGTGGCGCATCACGGGCAACTCGTCCGTGTACCGGTTCGAACTGGGCGCGCATGCCGACGTTCTGGAGTACTTCCGCGGGCATTTCCAGGAGATCCGCGGCCGCTTCCGCAACGAGCAGGCCTACCTCTCGGACTTCCTGCACCGGCAGGGCCAGCTGACGTACTGGCCCGAGGGCTGGTGCCCGAGTTTCAAGTACCACAGCATCCCGCGCTGGCCGACCAACTACTGGAAGGCGCCAGTCGTGCCGCCCGGCGCACGCATCGTCGTCTTCCACGGGGAATGCAACCCGCCGGACGCCCTGGCCGGGCGTCGCAACCGGCGCTGGCGGCATATCCAGCCGGCGGCGTGGGTCGCCGAGCACTGGCACGAATAGCCCGCCCACCGCGCTGCGGCGGCGTCAACATCAGCGCCGCTGCGCCTTCAACAATGCGCCTAGCGCGCACAGCCACTGCAGCGCATACATCACGGTGCCCACGCCGTGCCACAGCCGCAGATCCTGCCGCGCCACGATGCGCGGCGCCACGCCGAACTGGATCAACAGCGCCAGCAGCATTCCGCCCACTATGAATACCATAGCTGTAGGCCCTTGTTCCATATGGACCTCGCCGGGTTTTGGCATGAAAAGCAGCAGCAGCACCAGCGCGCAGCCCACCGACAGCCACATCTGCGCCTGGAACAGCTTCGCGGCCATGCCGCCGGCCATGGCGGGGTTGGGCAGGTGGACAAACAGCAGCGGCACCGCCATGAAGCCAATCGCCGTCAGGCCGCCCCACCACAGGGCTGCGGCCAGCAGTGGCAGCAGCGTGCGCAGGCGCTCCGGCATCACTGGTAGCTGACCGCGACGATCTCGTAGCGGCGCACGCCGCCGGGGGCCTGCACCTCGGCGGTGTCGCCCTCCTCCTTGCCGATCAGCGCACGCGCGATCGGGCTACCGACGTTGATCAGGCCCAGCTTCAGGTCGGCCTCGTCCTCGCCGACGATCTGGTATTTCACGGCGTCGCCCGTCTCCTCGTCCTCCAGCTCCACCGTGGCGCCGAAGACCACGCGCCCGCCAGCGTCCAGCGCCGCCGGGTCGATGATCTGCGCCGCAGCCAGCTTGCCCTCGACCTCGGCGATGCGGCCTTCGATGAAGCCCTGGCGGTCCTTGGCGGCCTCGTACTCGGCGTTCTCGCTCAGGTCGCCCTGGGCGCGGGCCTCGGCGATGGCGTTGATCACCGCCGGGCGCTCGACGGTCTTGAGGCGGTGCAGCTCGTTCTTCAGCTGCTCGGCACCGCGCTTGGTGATGGGAATGGTGGCCATGGGTCGGTCTCCGTGGAAGGCAAAAATGAGTTCGGTGGTGCGACAAAAAGCAAACCGCCGCACGTTGCCGCGCGGCGGTTCGTCATCGAAAAATCAAAGGCGATTATGCCGCCTTTGTACCGCTACCCCTCAGGCGCCAGCCAGCTGCGCATGCATTTCCTGGATCGAGATCACGCCCAGCTGGTCCATGAACTTCATGCCCTCGACGGCTGCTTCCGCGCCGAAGATGGTGGTGAAGGTGGTGACGCGCGCGGCCAGCGAGCTGGTGCGGATGGCGCGTGAATCAGCAATGGCGTTGCGGCGCTCTTCCACCGTGTTGATGACCATGGCGATGTCGCCGGTCTTGATCATGTCCACGATGTGCGGGCGCCCTTCGGTGACCTTGTTGACCACCTGCACTGGGATGCCAGCGTCGCTGATGGCGGCGGCCGTGCCGCGCGTGGCCAGCAGTTCGAAGCCCATGGCGGTCAGGTCGCGCGCAATCGCCACAGCACGCGGCTTGTCGGCGTTCTTCACGGTGAGGAACACCTTGCCCGAGGTCGGCAGTTTGGTGCCGGCGCCGAGCTGGCTTTTCACGAACGCCTCGCCGAAGGTCTTGCCCACGCCCATGACCTCGCCGGTCGACTTCATCTCGGGGCCGAGGATGGTGTCCACGCCCGGGAACTTGACGAACGGGAACACGGCTTCCTTGACGCTGAAGTACGGCGGCGTCACTTCCCGGGTCACGCCCTGCTGCGCCAGCGTCTGGCCAGCCATGCAGCGCGCCGCCACCTTGGCCAGCTGGATGCCGGTGGCCTTGGAGACGAAAGGCACGGTGCGGCTGGCGCGCGGGTTCACCTCCAGCACGTAGATCACGTCGCGCTTGTCCTGGCCCTCGCCCACTTCCTGAATCGCGAACTGCACGTTCATCAGGCCGACCACGTTCAGGCCCTCGGCCATGGCCGCGGTCTGGCGCTTGAGCTCGGCCACGGTCTCGGGCGACAGGTAGTACGGCGGCAGCGAGCACGCCGAGTCGCCCGAGTGCACGCCGGCCTGCTCGATGTGCTCCATCACGCCGCCGATGAAGACCTGGCCCGAAGCGTCGCGCACGCAGTCCACGTCGCACTCGATGGCGTCCGACAGGAAGCGGTCGAGCAGCACGGGCGAGTCGTTGGAGACCTTGACGGCCTCGCGCATGTAGCGCTCCAGATCGCGCTGCTCGTGCACGATCTCCATGGCGCGGCCGCCCAGCACGTAGCTGGGGCGCACCACCAGCGGGTAGCCCAGGGCCGCGGCCTTCTCCAGCGCCTCGGCCTCGGTGCGTGCGGTGGCGTTGGGCGGCTGGCGCAGGTCCAGGTCGTGCAGCAGCTTCTGGAAGCGCTCGCGGTCCTCGGCGGCGTCGATCATGTCGGGCGAGGTGCCGATGATCGGCACGCCTTCACGCTCCAGGCCCAGCGCGAGTTTGAGCGGCGTCTGGCCGCCGTACTGCACGATCACGCCCTCGGGCTTTTCCAGCGCGACGATCTCCAGCACGTCTTCCAGGGTGAGCGGCTCGAAGTACAAGCGGTCGGAGGTGTCGTAGTCGGTCGAGACGGTCTCCGGATTGCAGTTGACCATGATGGTCTCGTAGCCGTCCTCGCGCATGGCCAAAGCCGCGTGCACGCAGCAGTAGTCAAACTCGATACCCTGGCCGATGCGGTTCGGCCCGCCGCCCAGCACCATGATCTTTTTCTTGTTCGTGGGCTGCGCCTCGCACTCTTCCTCATAAGTGGAGTACATGTAGGCGGTGTTGGTCGGGAACTCGGCCGCGCAGGTGTCCACGCGCTTGTAAACCGGGCGCACGCCCGCGGCATGGCGCGCATCGCGTACGGCCTTTTCGGTGGTCTTGAGCAGCTTGGCCAGGCGGCGGTCGGAGAAGCCCTTGCGCTTGAGCTCGCGCAGCGTGGCCTTGTCCAGGCTGGCGAGAGCCCTGTCGCCCTGGTCGGCCGCCAGCTGGTCCAGCTCCAGCTCGATCTTCACGATCTGCTCGATCTGCACCAGGAACCACTTGTCGATCTTCGTGAGATCGTGCACCTCATCCACCGACAGGCCCATGGCGAAAGCGTCGCCCACGTACCAGATGCGCTCGGGGCCGGGCTCGCCCAGCTCCTTTTCCAGCAGCTCGCGATCCTGGGTCTTCTCGTTCATGCCGTCCACGCCCACTTCCAGGCCGCGCAGCGCCTTCTGGAACGATTCCTGGAAGGTGCGGCCCATGGCCATGACCTCACCCACGCTCTTCATCTGCGTGGTCATGCGCGAGTCGGCGGCAGGGAACTTCTCGAAGGCGAAGCGCGGGATCTTGGTGACCACGTAGTCGATGGTGGGTTCGAAACTGGCCGGCGTGGCGCCGCCGGTGATCTCGTTCTTCAGCTCGTCCAGGGTGTAGCCGATGGCCAGCTTGGCGGCAATTTTTGCGATCGGGAACCCGGTGGCCTTGGACGCGAGCGCCGATGAGCGCGACACGCGCGGGTTCATCTCGATGACGATCATGCGCCCGTCTTTGGGGTTGACCGCAAACTGCACGTTCGAGCCACCAGTGTCCACGCCGATCTCGCGCAGCACCGCGAGACTCGCGTTGCGCATGATCTGGTATTCCTTGTCGGTGAGCGTCTGCGCCGGCGCCACGGTGATCGAGTCGCCGGTGTGCACGCCCATCGGGTCCAGGTTCTCGATGGAGCACACGATGATGCAGTTGTCCGCCTTGTCGCGGATGACCTCCATCTCGAACTCCTTCCAGCCCAGCAGCGACTCCTCGATCAGCAGCTCGCTGGTGGGCGAGGCCTCCAGGCCGCGCTTGGCGATGGTCTCGAACTCTTCCGGGTTGTAGGCGATGCCACCGCCCGTGCCGCCCAGCGTGAAGCTGGGGCGGATGACGGTCGGAAAGCCGACGCGCTTTTGCACTGCCCAGGCCTCATCCATGGTGTGTGCGATGCCCGAGCGCGCCGATTCCAGGCCGATGCGCGTCATCGCGTCCTTGAACTTCAGGCGATCTTCGGCCTTGTCGATGGCCTCGGGCTTAGCGCCGATCAGCTCGACGCGGTACTTGTTCAGCACGCCGTGCTTCCACAAGTCCAGCGCGCAGTTCAGCGCGGTCTGGCCGCCCATGGTCGGCAGAATGGCGTCGGGGCGCTCCTTGGCGATGATCTTCTCGACCGTCTGCCAGGTGATAGGCTCAATGTAGATGGCGTCGGCCGTGGCCGGGTCGGTCATGATCGTCGCCGGGTTGCTGTTGATCAGGATGACGCGAAAGCCCTCCTCGCGCAGCGCCTTGCAGGCCTGCACGCCGGAGTAGTCGAATTCGCACGCCTGGCCGATGACGATGGGGCCGGCGCCGATGATGAGGATGCTCTTGAGGTCTGTGCGTTTTGGCATGGTGTCAGGGTTCGGTCGGACGGCAGGCGTTCAGGCGGCGGCCTTGGCGGATTGCATCAGGTCGGTGAAGCGGTCGAACAGATGCGCCACGTCCTGCGGGCCCGACGAAGCTTCAGGGTGGCCCTGGAAGCAGAACGCCGGCTTGTCGCAGTGCGTGAAGCCCTGCAGCGTGCCGTCAAAGAGGCTGACGTGCGTGGCGCGCAGATTCTTCGGCAGGGTCTGCATGTCCACCGCGAAGCCGTGGTTCTGGCTGGTGATGGCCACCGAGCCGCTGTCCAGGTCCTTGACCGGGTGGTTGCCGCCGTGGTGGCTGTTGGTCATCTTGAATGTCGTGGCGCCGGCGGCCAGCGCCATGATCTGGTGGCCCAGGCAAATGCCGAATGTGGGCACGCCGCTGTCCACGATCTCGCGCACGGCGGCAATGGCGTAGTCGCACGCCGCCGGGTCGCCGGGGCCGTTGGACAGGAACACGCCGTCCGGGTTCATCGCCAGCACCTCGGCGGCAGGCGTCTGCGCCGGCACCACGGTCAGCTTGCAGCCGCGCTCGGCCAGCATGCGCAGGATGCTGTACTTGACGCCGAAGTCATAGGCCACGACGTGGAACGGTGCCTCGCCTTGCGTGCCGTAGCCGCGGCCCAGCTGCCATTCGGTCTGCGTCCATGCGTAGGGCTTGGAGGTGCTGACGACCTTCGCCAGATCCATGCCCTGCATGTTGGGCGCGGCCTGGGCGGCGGCGACGGCCTGGGCAATGCGCTCATCGGTCACGGCCTCGCCGGCAGCCAAGCCGACGATGGCGCCGTTTTGCGCGCCCTTGTCACGCAGCAGGCGCGTCAGGCGGCGCGTGTCGATGTCGGCAATGGCCACGGTGCCGTTGCGCCCCAGGTAGCCGGACAAGGTTTCGGT
This sequence comes from Oryzisolibacter propanilivorax, assembly GCF_900103645.1. GTDB lineage: Bacteria > Pseudomonadota > Gammaproteobacteria > Burkholderiales > Burkholderiaceae_C > Melaminivora > Melaminivora propanilivorax. The sequence goes on along the minus strand of NZ_FNHP01000001.1, from coordinate 432,404 downwards.
GCAGCGGAAGTTGCTCGCCACCAGAGGCAGGTCACGGATGATCAGGCCGGCGGCCTGCACCTTGTCGGACTCGATGTCCTCAGGGTTGATGCCGTAGTTGCCGATGTGCGGATACGTCAGCGTGACGATCTGCTGGCAGTAGCTGGGGTCGGTCAGGATTTCCTGGTAGCCGGTCATCGAGGTGTTGAACACCACCTCGCCGACGGTGGTGCCGGCAGCACCGAAGGATTGGCCGATGAAGACTGTGCCGTCCGCCAGAGCCAGGATGGCGGGCGGGAAGGCTCCCTTGAGTGACAAGAGCACGGGGTTCTCCGAAAAATTGCGGGTCGCCCGGCAGCCTGCGGGACGGTACGTCCTGCAGGCGGATGCTTTGGATGGGATTGCTTTTCGTGCGGCCGGGCGACTGTTGGGCGGGAAAGCCGTTTATTGTAGCGCGCGGCTTTAACGCCTGCGCGCCGAGCGCACGCCCGGAACGCCGGCCACAATGGCCAACACCTTGCTCAGTCGGCCGGCATCGGAGACCTCCACGGTGAACGTCATCCAGGCCGTGCCGCGCACCGACTGCGTCTGCACGCCGATGACGTTGGTCTTCTCGCGCGCGAACACGTCGGAGATGTCGCGCAACAGGCCCTGGCGGTCGGTGGCTTCCACCGCCACGTCAACCGGATATACGGCCGCCCGCGCGGCGCCTACAGGCGCGCCGCTGCCCCACTGCACCTCGATCACGCGTTCGGCGTTGCGCGCCGCCATCTCGCGGAAGTTGCGGCAGTCGCTGCGGTGCACGCTGACACCCTTGCCGCGCGTGACGAAGCCCGAGATAGCATCGGGCGGCGCTGGCCGGCAGCACTTGGCCAGCTGCGTCATGAGTGAATCGATGCCCACCACCAGCACCCCGCCCTTGCCCGAGCCCGGGCTGGCCGAGGGCTTCTTCAGCAGCAGCTCGGGCGCCTCGGCCGGGGGGTCGGCAGGCGGGCGCAGCAGCTGCTCGATGCTGCGCAGCGAGAACTCGTCCTTGCCGACCACCTCGAACAATGCATCGGCCGTCTTGAAACCCAGCTGCACCGCCAAGTCGTCGAGCTTGAAGGCGGTCTTGCCCTCGCGCTGCAACAGCTTTTCCACCAGCTCGCGCCCGCGTGCCACGGTGGCATGCGTGGCCTGGGCGTTGAACCAGGCGCGTACTTTGGCGCGGGCGCGGTTGCTGGTCAGGTAGCCCAGCTCGGGGTTGAGCCAGTCGCGCGAGGGCCGGCCCTCCTTGACGGTGCTGATCTCCACCGTCTGGCCGTTGTGCAGGGGCGTGTTCAGCGGAACCATGGCGCCGTCGACCCGCGCACCGCGGCAGCGATGGCCCAGGTTGGTGTGCACGGCGTAGGCGAAGTCCAGCGGCGTGGCGCCCTGGGGCAGCTCGACCACGGCGGCATCCGGCGTCAGCACGTAGATGCGGTCTTCGAACAACCCCTTGCCGGCCTCACCCGACAGATCGCGCTCCCAGGCCAGCAGCTGGCGCAGCACGGCGATCTTCGCGTCGTACTCGCTGCTGGCGCTGACGCCGGCGTAGCCCTTGGTGCCGGCCTCCTTATAGGCCCAGTGTGCCGCGACGCCGTTCTCGGCGTGCTCGTGCATGGCCTGGGTGCGGATCTGGATCTCGATGGCCTTGCCGGAGTCGTCGCGCACCACCGTATGCAGCGACTGGTAGCCATTGGCCTTGGGCCGGGCGATGTAGTCGTCGAACTCGGCCTCGATCGGGGTGAACTGGCTGTGCACCCAGCTCAGGGCGGCGTAGCAGTCCTTGACGCTGGGCACGATGACGCGCAGCGCGCGGATGTCGAACACTTGGTCGAAGTTCAGCGACTTGCCACGCATCTTCTTGACGATGCTGTAGATGTGCTTGGGGCGCCCGGACACCGTGGCGCTGATGCTGCGCGCGCGCAGTTCGGCCCCCAGCCGCTCGCGCAGCAGCTGCATGTTGTGCTCGCGCTCGGTGCGCTTTTCGTCCAGCAGCCGGGCGATCTGCTTGTAGGTGTCCGGCTCCAGGAAGCGGAACGCCAGATCCTCCAGCTCCCACTTCATCTGCCAAATACCCAGCCGATTGGCCAGCGGCGCGAACACCTGCAAGGCCTCGCGCGCCATCGCCGGCGACACCGGCCGTTTGCTGGCGGCATAGAAGCGCAGCGTCTGCAGGCGCGAGGCCAGGCGCAGCATCACCACGCGCAGGTCGCGCGAGAACGCCAGCAGCATCTTGCGCACGTTCTCGGTCTGCGTGGCGGCGTCATCCACCTGCTGGCTGCTGGCGCGCGTGTCGCGCGCCTGCTGCTGCACGCGCATCAGCTTGGTGGTCTCGAGCGCCAGCTCGGCCAGATTGTCGCCGAAGGCCTTGGCGATGACCTCTTGCGGGCGATTCAGGTGGATGCAGGTGTAGACCAGGTAAGCTGCCGCCTGCATGGTTTCCGACCCGCCCAGGTCGCGCAGGATGGCGCGCACGCCGTGGGCATGCGTCAGAGTGTTCTCGCCGGTCTCCAGCGTCTCGGCGGCCAGCAGCGGCTCGGCGAAAGCCAACGCGCGGGCCAGGGAGCCGACATGCTCCGGCTGGACCTGCGCGGTGGCGGCGATAAGCTGCGGCAGCGCCCGCGCGCCCGCGGCCGGCTGGAGCTCGTCGGTGCCGATCTTCATGGCGCGCTGCCTTCCTCCAACAGGAAACGCCGCACCACCTGCACCTGCGCATCGTCCACCAGCGTCGGCGCATGGCCCACACCCTCGAACTGCACGCATTGCGCGTGAGGGCCGCGCCCGGCCATCGCCCGCGCGGTGGCCGGCGCCAGCAGGTCGGACTGCGCGCCGCGCAGCAGCAGCACCCGGGCCTGGATGCGGTCGTACAGCTGCCACAGCAGCTCCTCGCCGGCCGCCGCATCCTGCTGTCGCAGCTGGTTGAAGGGCACGGCGATGGCCGGGTCGTAGTGCAGTATGAAGCCGCCCTGCGGCGCGGGCCGCAGCATGGGCCGCGACAGCGCCACCCACTGCTCGCGCGTGTGCGGACCGAAGCTGCTGGAAATGGCCCACAGCGCATCGGCGGCCGCCTCGGCGGTGGCGAAATGCGCCGGTACGCCCAGGTACTGGCCGATGCGCTCCAGCGCCTGCCATTCCAGGGCCGGGCCCACGTCGTTGAGCACCATGCGCCGCACCGGCGCTGGCAGCGGCAGGCCCGGCTGCCCGGCCAGGGCAATGCCGATCAGCCCGCCCATGCTGGTGCCGACCCAGTCCAGCGTGCGGATCGGCACGCGGGCATGCAGCGCATCCAGCAGCGCCAGCATGTCCGCCGCATACACCGGCACCTGGTAGCCGGCCGGGTCGGCCAGCCAGTCACTGTGGCCGCGCCCGACGACGTCCGGGCAGACCACGCGCACCTGCGGCGCCAAGGCCCGAGCCAGCACATCGAAATCGCGCCCCTGGCGCGACAGGCCATGCACGCAGACCACCACGTGCGAAGCGTCGCGGCATTGCGGCGCGCTCCATTCCCACCAGGCCATGCGATGGCCCTCGGGCACCGTGGCCCCCGGCGCTGCCGCAGCAGCCGGACCGGGGCAGGTTACGTAGTTCAGCGTAGGTTCAATCATGGGAACGATGGGGCCAGCACGCATTCGATAATGCCTGCGCTGCATCGTAATTCATTCGGAGAGACTCACATGCTTCACGGCAAGACCGCCCTCGTCACCGGCTCCACCAGCGGCATCGGCCTCGGCATCGCCAAGGCTCTGGCCCGCCAGGGCGCCCACATCGTGCTCAACGGCTTCGGCGACGCGGATGGCCCGCGCGCCGAGGTGCTGGCCGCAGGCGAGCAGCATGGCGTGCGCGTTGCCTACCACGGCGCCGACATGGGCCGCCCGGCCGAGATCGAGGACCTGCTGCGCTACGCCGCCGAGCAATTCGGCCGCGTGGACATCCTGGTGAACAACGCCGGCATCCAGCACGTGGCCAGCGTGCAGGACTTTCCGGTGGAAAAGTGGGACGCCATCATCGCCATCAACCTGACCAGCGCCTTCCACACCACGCGCCTGGCGCTGCCGGGCATGCTGGCCGCCGGCTGGGGGCGCATCATCAACGTGGCCTCGGTGCACGGCCTGGTGGCCTCGGCGCAGAAATCCGCCTACGTCGCGGCCAAGCACGGCATCGTCGGCCTGACCAAGGTGACGGCGCTGGAGACCGCCACCACCGGCGTGACCTGCAACGCCATCTGCCCCGGTTGGGTACTGACGCCGCTGGTGCAAAAGCAGGTCGACGCCAAGGCCGCCGAGCACGGCCTGGACAACGAGGGCGCCAAACGCCTGCTGCTGGGCGAGAAGGAACCGTCCATGCAGTTCACCACGCCCGAGGAACTGGGCGAGCTGGCGGTGTTCTTCTGTTCGCCCGCCGGCAACAACGTGCGCGGCGTGGCATGGAACATGGATGGCGGCTGGGCGGCCCAGTAACGCTATTCATTCGATAGCTGGAAGCCGTTGAAATACGTGGGCTTCCAGCCTTTTTGGTTTGAAAAACCGCGTCAGCGCAGCTGCACCGAGCCAGAGATGGTCACCATGACCTGGGACTTGCCGGCCTCCACCGGCACCGGCGCGTCCATCTCGTACGCCGCCCCCTTGGCCTGCATGGCCATGACCCGCGGGCGCGGGCCGGGTGAGCTTTCGTTGCTGTTCACGCTGACCTCGCGCAGGCTGTAGCCGGAGAAGCCGAAGCCGCGCGCCAGCGCCTCGGCGCGGGCCTTGAAGGCGGCGATCGCCTCGGCCTCGGCCTGGCCCTCGACGCGCTGCCGCGCCTGGCGCGACAGGTCGAACGCCACGCGGCTGATCGCCAGCGTGCGGATGCGCCCTGCCGTGCCGGTGATGCGGCCGAAGTCGCGCCCGGACAGCACCAGCTCGGCACGGCCCTGCCAGCCGGTGATGGCGCCTTCCTTGTCGTAGCGCGGGTGCAGGCCGAAGTCGCCGGTGCGCACCTCCATCTGCTCGGGCGCCGCATCGGCGCGCGCCTGCTGCAGCGCTGCGTCCAGCGCCTGGCGCAGCTCCTTTTGCACACTGGCGGCGTCGCTGCCCTCGCGCGTCGTGGCCAGCGTCAGCACCAGCAGGTCCTGCTGCACCTCGACGCTGCCGCTGGCCGACAGCTGCAGCACGTCGCGCGGCGGCTCGACGCTGATGGCTTGCGCCACCGCCAGGCCACTGGCCGCGGCCAGCGCGGCGCCGACCAGCAGGCGGCGCGATGAAAGGAAAGCGAAGCGCGAAAGCATGGGCATGGTGCTCCTTGGGTTCGATTACACAGTGCACGGCAGCACAGGCTGCCCGCTGACAGCGACGCTAACCGCTTCCATGGCAGGGCTTGCGTAACTGGCAGGCTGCTGCGGTGCGAGGTGCCGCAAAACCTGTAACAGTTGGTCAGGGTGTCAGCGCAATCCTGCGAATCCGCCGGCAAAGCTGGTCAGAATCGCCGCTGTTACAAATTGGACCCGAGGAAAAATCGATATGGCTTCGACAACCAACCGCACCGACAAGATCCTGGTGGTGGACGACGACGCACGCATCCGCGACCTGCTGCGCCGCTACCTCACCCAGGAAGGCTTCGAGGTCATGGTGGCCGAAGACGGCAAGGCGCTCAACCGCATCCTGCTGCGCGAGACGGTGGACCTGATCGTGCTGGACCTGATGATGCCCGGCGAGGATGGCCTGTCGATCTGCCGCCGCCTGCGCGCCGCCAATGACCGCACGCCCATCATCATGCTCACCGCCAAAGGCGAGGACGTGGACCGTATCGTCGGCCTGGAGGTCGGCGCCGACGACTATCTGGGCAAGCCCTTCAACCCGCGCGAGCTGCTGGCGCGCATCCACGCCGTGCTGCGCCGCCGCCCGCCGGTGGAGGCGCCCGGCGCACCCTCGGGCGAGAACGAGGTCGTCACCTTCGGCCCCTTCACCTTCGACCTGGGCACGCGCGCGCTGCAGAAGAACGGCGAGGAGCTGCCGCTGACCACCGGCGAATTCGCCATGCTGAAAGCCCTGGTGCGCCACCCGCGCCAGCCGTTGTCGCGCGAAAAATTGGCCCTGCTGGCACGCGGGCGCGAGTTCGAGCCCTTCGACCGCAGCCTGGACGTGCAGGTCTCGCGCCTGCGCAAGCTGGTGGAGATCGACGCGGCGCAGCCGCGCTACATCCAGACCGTCTGGGGCGTGGGCTATGTCTTCGTTCCGGACGGGGCCAACTGACGCCGCGCCCCGTGCCTACCTCTGACGCCACCAGCCCGGCGCCGCTGGAGGCAGCGCCGCAGCGCCAGCCCCAGCGCAACCGCGTCGGGCTGAACCTGTTCTGGCGCACCTTCTTCCTGCTGTCGCTGCTGCTGGTGGGCAGCATCCTGGCTTGGCTGCAGACGCTGCGCGCGCTCGAGTTCGAGCCACGCACGCTGCAGTCGGCGCAGCAGATCGCCTCGCTGGTCAACCTGAGCCGCGCGGCGCTGATCCACGCCGATGCCATCGCGCGCGTGTCGCTGCTGAAAACCATGGCCGACCAGGAGGGCGTGCGCATCCTGCCGCGCGAGCCGGCCGACCGCTTCGAGCTGCTGGCGCCGTCGGCCCTGGGCGCGCGCCTGACCGACGAGCTGACGCAGCGCCTGGGGCCCGGCACCATCGTCGCCAGCCAGGTCAACGGCGAGCCGGGGCTGTGGATCGGCTTCACCATCAACGGCGACGCCAACTGGCTGCTGATGGACCGCTCGCGCCTAGCCACAGCCAGCGGCAAGACCTGGCTGATCTGGCTGGTCACCGCCGGCGCGCTGTCGCTGGCCGGCGCCGCCGCCATCGCGCGGCTGATCAACCGGCCGCTCAAGCAGCTGTCGTACGCCGCCAACCGGGTGCGCGACGGCGACTTCGGCGCCAGCCAGCTCGACGAGGGCGTGGTCACCAACGAGATCCGCGAGGTCAACATCGGCTTCAACCGCATGGCGCAAAAGCTCGCCAAGCTGGAGCAGGACCGTGCGGTGATGCTCGCCGGCATCTCGCACGACCTGCGCACGCCGCTGGCGCGTCTGCGCCTGGAGACCGAGATGAGTGTCGAGGACGATGTCGCGCGCCAGCACATGGTGGCCGACATCGTGCAGCTGGATGCGACCATCGACAAGTTCCTGGACTACGCGCGCCCGGACGTGGTCACGCTGTCGCCGGTGAACCTGCATGCCGTGGTGTCGTCCTGCGTCTACGCGGTGCAGGACCACCGCGAGCTGCAGGTCAGCATGCAGGTGCCGGAGGACCTGAACGTGCTGGCCGACGAGGTCGAGCTGGCGCGCGTCATCTCCAACTTGATGGAGAACGCGCGCCGCTACGGCAAGGACCGCGAGACCGGCATCACCACCATGGACATCAGCGCCAAGGCGCGCGAGAAATGGGTGCTGCTCAAACTGCGCGACCACGGCCCCGGTGCCCCGCCCGAGCAGCTGGCCAGCCTGACCAAGCCGTTCTTCCGGGGCGACGCGGCGCGCACCGCCGCCGCCGGTGCCGGCCTGGGCCTGTCCATCGTCGACAAGACGGTGCAGCGCATGGGCGGCATCTTCGCGCTGGCCAACTCGTCCAGCGGCGGTCTGGTGGCGCACGTGCAGCTGCAGCGCGCCGATGTGGCCGATGGCGAGGACCCCAAGCAGCGCCTGCAGCGCCCGCAGGTCAAGCGCCACCTGCCGCCGCGCGCGCAGCGCCAGGCGTAACCGGCCCGCGGCCGGTGCGTGCCACCCCGGCATGTTGCGGGATGGCATGCGCTGGCTGCGGCGAGGTCCCTACACTGGCACGGCAACACCGTGGAGAGCCGCCATGACCATGCCCGCCTTTGATTCGGCCAGCGTGGGCCTGCGCGTGCCGCTGTCGGCGCTGTATGAGGACGTGCGGCTGGCGCCGCCCACGGTGCCGGCGCCCGGCAGGCCGCTCACCCCCGAGCAGATTCAGGGCAAATAGCCCTCAAGCCCATACGACACATGGGCTTTCAGCTATCTTTTTGGCAGTGAACGAGCGCCACAGGGCCTAGCCGGCGCCGCGCACCAGCAGCGCCACCGCGCGCGCCTCGATCGCCGCGCCCTGCCCCACCGGCCCCAGGCGCTCGGCGGTCTTGGCCTTGACATTGACTTGGGTCCGCTCCAGGCCCAGCGCCTGCGCCAGTCGCTCCTGCATGGCGGTGATGTGCGGCGCCAGGCGCGGCACCTGCGCCACCACGGTGCTGTCGATATTGCCGATGCGCCAGCCGGCCGCCGCCACGCGCGAACCGGCCTCGGCCAGCAGCGCCAGCGAATCGGCACCGCGAAAGCGCGCATCGGTATCGGGAAAGTGCCGGCCGATGTCGCCCAGCCCGGCACCGCCCAGCAGCGCGTCGGTGACGGCGTGCGCCAGCACGTCGGCATCCGAATGGCCCAGCAGCCCCGCGTGGTGCGGGATCGTGACACCGCCGATGACCAGGGCGCGCCCCGGCACCAGCGCGTGGATGTCCCAGCCTTCGCCCATCCTGAAATCCATGCCTGTCCTTTTCAAATTTAATAGCTGCAGGCCCTTGATCCGTATGGGCCAGAGCGGTTTTTTGCTTGAATTCCTGCCCGGACAGTCCGCTCAAGACCCCGGGCGGGAGAAGAACACCGCCGTATCCGCGCCCCGCGCCGCCTCGCCGGCCGCGCCGCCAAAGCGCGCCACCGTGGCGCCGTGCAGGCGCTGCGCCAGCACCGCCTCGGCCAGGGCAAAGTCCTCCGGGTACGTGACCTTGAAATTCTGCGCGCCACCTTCCACCAAGCGCGGGCGCAGTCCGGTGGCCTCGATGGCGCTGGCCTCGTCGGTGGCCGCAGCACCCACCTGCTGCAGCGCCTGGCGCAACGCGCCCAGGCGGAACATCTGCGGCGTTTGCGCCAGCCACTTGTCGCTGCGGTCCACGGTGGCCAGCACGCGCACGCCGCCGGGGCCATCGCTGGCGGTTTTCAGCGTGTCGGCCAGCTTGTGCGCCAGCAGGCCGCCGACGCTGTCGGACAGGCAGGTGTCGATCAGCTGATTGATCAGCGCGGTGGTGACCAGGCAACGCGCGGCGTCGTGCACCAGCACCCAGTCGTCCGGCTGCGCGCCGCGCTCGGCCAGGGCCTGCAGCCCGCCCAGCACGCTGTCCGCGCGCGTTGCGCCGCCGCAGGGCACTGCGAAATATGCCGGGTGCGGGTGCCGGTCGAAGAAGGTGTCGCTCGGCGCCACCGCCACCAGCGTGCCCGCCAGCCGCGCCACGCCGGCGAACGCCGCTAGGGTGTGCAGCACCAGTGGCTGTCCGGCCACCGGCCGGTACTGCTTCGGGCCCGCGGCCGCACCCGGCGCCAGCGCGCGTGTGCCGCTGCCGGCGCACGGCACCAGGCCCCACAGCCGCACGCCCGGCGGCCCGGGCCGGGCGATGGGCTGACCCGCCAGGGCGCCGAAAGCGGACGTGTGTGTCATGGGGCGGCATTCTAGAATCGCCCGTTCGCCGCCCCGATGCGCGCTCCACTGGTCGGGGCGCCGCCTGCCCGCCGCGCGGCGCCGCTGCATGGACCTGCCCAAACTCTCCCCCACCAAACGCTTCACCCTGCCGCGCCCGCCCGGCAGCGCCGACGCCCTGCTGCTGGCCCGCCTGGGCCAGCGCGAGCGCGCCGCCGGCCACCTGACGGCCATCGTCTGCGCCGACAGCGCCGACGCGCAGCGCCTGATCGACGAGCTGGCCTTCTTCGCCCCGGACTTGCGCTGCGCGCTGTTCCCCGACTGGGAAACGCTGCCCTACGACAGCTTCTCGCCGCACCAGGACCTGATCAGCGAGCGCCTGGCCACGCTGTGGCGCATCTCGCAGGGCGAGGTGGACGTGGTGCTGGTGCCGGCCACCACGGCGCTGTACCGCCTGGCGCCGCAGTCCTTCCTGGCGGCCTACACCTTTCTTTTCAAGACCGGCCAGAAGCTGGACGAGGCCCGGCTGCGCGCGCAGCTGACCGTCGCCGGCTACCAGCACGTCTCGCAGGTCGTCAGCCACGGCGAATACGCCGTGCGCGGCGGGCTGATCGACCTGTTCCCCATGGGCTCGCCCGTGCCGTACCGGGTGGACCTGTTCGACGACGAGGTCGATTCCATCCGCACGTTCGACCCCGACAACCAGCGCAGTCTGTATCCGGTGCAGGAGGTGCGCCTGCTGCCCGGGCGCGAGTTCCCGATGGACGACGACGCGCGCGCGCGCTTTCGCCAGCGCTGGCGCGAGCTGCTGGAGGGCGACCCCACCAAGAGCCGCATCTACAAGGACATGGGCCAGGGCCTGGCCACGGCCGGCATCGAGTACTACCTGCCGCTGTTCTTCCAGGAGACGGCCACCGTCTTCGACTATCTGGGCGCCAGCGCCACGCTGGTGCTGCACGGCGACCTGGAGGGCGCCTTCCAGCGCTTCTGGCAGGACACGCGCGAGCGCTACCGCCTGATCCAGGGCGACCCGGAGCACCCGGCGCTGCCGCCCGAGGCGCTGTTCCTGACCGCCGAGCAGTTCTACGTCTGCGCCAAGCCGCACGCCCAGCTGGCGCTGCGCCCGGGCGTGCAGGACGTCCCGGACAGCGCCGGCTTTCAGCCCCTGCCCGAGATGGCCGTGGTGCGCGGCGCAGACGACCCGCTGGCCCGGCTGCACGCCTATATCGCCGCCAGCGACCGGCGCACGCTGCTGCTGGCCGAAAGCCGCGGCCGGCGCGAGAGCCTGCTGGACTTCCTGCGCGCCTCGGGCCTGAACCCACCGGCGTTCGACACGCTGGCCGAGTTCCAGGACATGCCCGAGGAGCCGGTGGGCATCGCCACCGGGGCGCTGGCGCAGGGCTTTGCCTGGATCGATGGCGGCATCGACTTCGTCACCGATACCGAGCTGTTCGCCACCACCGGCACCACGCGCCGGCGCCGCAAGCAGGAGCAGGCCAGCGACCTGGAAGCCCTCATCAAGGACCTGTCGGAGCTGAAAGTCGGCGACCCGGTGGTGCACACTCAGCACGGCATCGGCCGCTACCGCGGGCTGGTGAACATGGACGTGGGGCAGAAGATGCCCGACGGCACGCCGGCGTTGCAGGAATTCCTGCACCTGGAATACGCCGACCAGGCGGTGCTGTACGTGCCGGTGAGCCAGCTGCAGCAGATCGGCCGCTACACGGGCGTGTCGGCCGACGAGGCGCCGCTGCACAAGCTGGGCGGCAGCCAGTGGGAGCGCGCCCGGCGCAAGGCCGCCGAGCAGGTGCGCGACACGGCCGCCGAGCTCTTGAACATCTATGCCCGGCGCGCCGCGCGCCAGGGGCACGTCTTCCGCTTCCCGGCGCAGGACTACGAAGAGTTCGCCAACGACTTCGGCTTCGAGGAAACCGCCGACCAGAAGGCCGCCATCCATGCCGTGGTGCAGGACATGATCAGCCCGCAGCCCATGGACCGGCTGGTCTGCGGCGACGTGGGCTTCGGCAAGACCGAGGTCGCGCTGCGCGCCTGTTTCGTCGCCGTGGCCGGCGGCAAGCAGGTGGCGTTCCTCGCGCCGACCACGCTGCTGGCCGAGCAGCACTACCGCACGCTGGTCGATCGCTTTTCCAAGTGGCCGGTGAAGGTCGCCGAGGTCTCGCGCTTTCGCTCGGGCAAGGAGATCACGGCCGCCGTGAAAGGTATCGCCGACGGCACGGTGGACATCGTCGTCGGCACGCACAAGCTGCTGTCGGAGTCGACCAAGTTCAAGAACCTGGGCCTGCTCATCATCGACGAGGAGCACCGCTTCGGCGTGCGCCACAAGGAGGCGATGAAGGCGCTGCGCGCCGAAGTGGACGTGCTGACCCTCACCGCCACGCCGATTCCGCGCACCATGGGCATGGCGCTGGAGGGCCTGCGCGACCTGTCGGTCATCGCCACCGCGCCGCAGCGGCGCCTGTCGATCAAGACCTTCGTGCGCAGTGAAAGCAACGGCGTGATCCGCGAGGCGGTGCTGCGCGAATTGAAGCGCGGCGGCCAGGTCTACTTCCTGCACAACGAGGTCGAGACCATCGAGAACCGGCGCCAGGCGCTGCAGCAGATCCTGCCCGAGGCGCGCATCGCCATCGCCCACGGCCAGATGCCCGAGCGCGAGCTGGAGCGCGTGATGCGCGACTTCGTGGCGCAGCGCTTCAACGTGCTGCTGTGCTCGACCATCATCGAGACCGGCATCGACGTGCCGAGCGCCAACACCATTGTGATTTCGCGCGCCGACAAATTCGGCCTGGCGCAGCTGCACCAGCTGCGCGGGCGTGTCGGGCGCAGCCACCACCAAGCCTATGCCTACCTGCTGGTGCCCGACCTGGAGAGCCTGACCAAGCAGGCCGCGCAGCGCCTGGAGGCGATCCAGCAGATGGAGGAGCTGGGCAGCGGGTTCTATCTGGCCATGCACGACCTGGAGATCCGCGGCGCCGGCGAGGTGCTGGGCGAGAACCAGAGCGGCAACATGCTGGAAGTCGGTTTCCAGCTCTACAACGACATGCTGTCCGAGGCCGTGAAGGCTCTGAAGGCCGGCAAGGAACCCGACCTGCTGGCGCCCATGCAGGCCGCGACCGACATCAACCTGCACGCGCCCGCCCTGCTGCCCGAGGACTACTGCGGCGACGTGCACCTGCGCCTGTCGTTCTACAAGAAGCTGGCCACCGCCAAGACGTCCGAGCAGATCGACGCGCTGCTGGAAGAACTCGTGGACCGCTTCGGCAAGCTGCCGCCGCAGGCGCAGGCGCTGATCGACGTGCACCGCCTGCGCGTCCTGAGCCAGGCCTACGGCGTGGTCAAGGTGGACGCGGCGCCGGGCGTCATCACCATCACCTTCAAGCCCCAGCCGCCGGTGGACCCAATGGCCATCATCCACCTGATCCAGAAGAACAAGCACATCAAGCTGGCGGGCAACGAGAAGCTGCGCATCGAGCGCGAACTGCCCGACCCGGCAGCGCGCGCGCAGATGGTGCGCGACGTGCTGCGCAGCCTGGGCCGGCCGCTGGTCGAGGCTGTTCCGGCCTGACGGGAAACGACCATGCCCGCCCCCGCCCCCTCCTTCCTCCCTCTCCCTCTGGGAGAGGGCCGGGGTGAGAGCCTGCCCCGCTGCATCGCCTTCTTCAAAATTCAGTCCAAATCACTCTCCAGCCCTTTATTCACAAGGACATGCAGCTACAAAAGTAATAGCTACATGCACCGGCGCACTCTTTTCCTGGCGGCGCCGCATGCTGCTTGAAGCGACCCTGGCCGTGCTGGCCCTCCTCCTCGCGCTGGCCGCGCGCCCCTGGCGCATGCTGGCCAGCCAGCGCCCGCTGGCGCACCAGGCGCACGGCGCCCCGGCCGCGCTGTGGACGCCGCTGCTGGCCACGCTGGCCATCCTGCCCTGGGCCTGGGCGCTGCCCACGCTGCACCACATGCCGTTGCAGCTGCAGTGGTCCGGCGCCTGTCTGGTGCTGTTGATGCTGGGCTGGCCGCTGGCCGTGCCCACGCTGCTGGCCGTCGGCGCGCTGGCCTGCCTGTTTTCCCCGTCCCTGGGCTGGCCCGAGGCACTGGGCCTGGCGGTCTGGTCCGGCATCGCGCCGGCCACGCTGGCGCTGCTGCTGGGCGCGCTGGTGCGCCGGCTCATGGGCGACCACCGCCTGGGTGGCGCGCGTGTCTTTGTCTACGTGCTCGGGCGCGGCTTCATCGGCACGGCGCTGTGCATGTTCGCCGCCGGCAGCCTGGCGCAATGGACCGGCCACGTACTGCCCGGCGTGGGCGATGGCCTGTCGCTGGTCGCGCGCTGGCTCATGGCCTGGGGCGACGCCTTCGTCACCGGCATGCTGAGCGCGGTGTTCGTCGCCTTCAAGCCGCAGTGGCTGGCGACCTGGTCGGACGATCTGTACCTGCCCCGGCCCCGGCCGTGAACGACAATCCCCGGCCGTGCACGTGCCGGCCGGCAGGGCCGGCTGTCTTTTCCTTCTCGATGCCTGTTTCCATGTCCCCCTTCCCCACCGAATTCGCTCCTGGCCTCGTCGTGCAGGGTATTCAGCCACCGCTCAAACTGTCCGACTACCGGCTGATCGCCTTCGACATGGACTCGACCCTGATCAACATCGAGTGCGTGGACGAGATCGCCGACGCCGCCGGCAGGAAGGCCGAGGTCGCGGCCATCACCGAGGCGGCCATGCAGGGCGTCATCACCGACTACAAGGAGAGCCTGCGTCAGCGCGTGGCGCTGCTGCAAGGGGTGCCGGTGGCGCACCTGGAGCAGGTATTCACCGAGCGCCTGCGCTTCAACCCCGGCGCACGCGAGCTGGTCGCCACTGCGAAGGCTGCCGGGCTGGCGACGCTGCTGGTCTCGGGCGGTTTCACGTTTTTCTCCGACCGGGTGCGCCAGCAGCTGGGCATCCAGTTCGGACGTGCCAACGTGCTGGAAGTGCAGGACGGGCGCCTCACCGGCCGCATGGTCGACCAGCCCTGGGGCGACATCTGCGACGGCGCGGAAAAGCGCCGCACGCTGCTGGAGCTGGCGTCGCTCATGGGCATAGCCCCGCGCCAGGCAATTGCCGTGGGCGACGGCGCCAACGACCTGCCGATGATGGGCGCGGCCGGCCTGTCGGTGGCCTACCACGCCAAGCCGGCGGTGCGTGCCCAGGCGATGGTGGCCATCAACAGCGGCGGGCTGGACCGGCTGCTGGAAGTGCTGCGCTGAGCGTCAACAGCGCCTAGCCGCTACTGTTTTGGTAGCTGCAGGCCGTTGTAATGCATGGGCTCGCGGCCCAAAACCCTCAAAAATCCAGACCGCCGTCGCGTCCCCGTTCTTCCTCCCTCTCCCTTTGGGAGAGGGCCGGGGAGAGGGCCAGCCCCGCCACCTGGCTGCGTTTTCCAGCTACCCGCCCCCATCACCCGCGCCACACCCACCACGCCAGCACCAGCATCATGGCGCCGGTGAGCGCGTCCAACACGCGCCAGGCGCGCGGATCGGCGAACACACGCTGCAGCCGGCGGCCGGCCAGCGCCAGCAGCACGAACCAGGTCAGGCTGGCGCAGGCCGCGCCCAGCACGAACACGGCCTTCAGCCAGCCGTCCTGGCGCGCACCGATGGAGCCGATCAACACCACCGTGTCCAGATAGACATGCGGGTTCAGCAGCGTGATCAGCGCCAGTGCTCCCACCACGCCCAGCACGCCGCGCGCCACGCGCGTACCCGAGGCATCCAGCCCCTCGCCCGGCGCGAACAGCGCGCGGTGCCAGGCGAACAGGCCATAGCCCAGCAGGAACAGCGCCCCGCCCCACTGAAGCCACTGCGCCAGGATGGGCGAGCTGCCCAGCAGCTGCGCCATGCCGGCCACGCCCAGGGCCACCAGCAGCGCGTCGCTGGCCACGCACCAAGCGATGCAGGCGCGCACATGCTCGCCCTGCACCGCCTGGCGCAGCACGAACAGGTTCTGCGCGCCGATGGAGGCGATAAGCGACAGGCAGACGGTGAAACCCGTCAGCCAAGTGGACGAGGCGGCGGTGGCGGTGAGCGATGCGTGGACCATGATGGCGCCGATGGTAGGCAGCCGCCCGGTTTACGTACACTTCAATTTCCTAAACGATCGTTAGCAAAACTGATGCTGGACTATGCCGGACTGGAAGCCCTTGCCGCCGTGCTGCGCGAGGGCAGTTTCGAGCGCGCCGCGCGCCGGCTGCACGTCACGCCGTCGGCCGTGTCGCAGCGCATCAAGCAGCTGGAGGAGCGCGCCGGCCAGGTGCTGGTGCAGCGCGGCAGCCCATGCACCGGCACCGATGCCGGCCGGCGCCTGTGGCTGCACCTGGAGCAGGTGCGGCTGCTGGAAAACGAGTTGCGCCGCGCCCACCCCGACCTGCTGGCCGGCAGCGACGCCCCGGCGCCGACGCTGCGCCTGGCGGTGAACGCCGATTCGCTGGCCACTTGGTTCATGGATGCGATGGCCGACTTCACCGCAGGCGGCAACGAACTGCTGGACCTGCGCATCGACGACCAGGACCACACCGGCGAGCGCCTGCGGCGCGGCGAGGTGATCGCCGCCGTCACCGCCAGCGCTGCGGCGATCGCGGGCTGCAACACCTGGCCGCTGGGCCACATGCGCTACGTGGCGGCCGCCAGCCCGGCGTTCGCGGCGCGGCATTTCGCCGATGGGGTGACGGCCGCCGCGTTGGCGCGCACGCCGGTCATGGTCTATGACGCCAAGGACCGGCTGATCGACCGCTGGCTGCAGGCGCACGGCCTGGCCACGCGCGCGCACGCGCCGCGCCACCTGCTGCCGTCCGAGTTCGGCTACGTGCGTGCCTGCGAGGTCGGCATGGGCTGGGGCATGCACCCGGCAGCGCTGATCGCGGGGCAGCTGGCGCGCGGCACGCTGGTACCGCTGCTGGACGGCGCGGGCCTGGACGTGCCGCTGTACTGGGCGCACCCGCGCAACGCCCAGCAGTCGCTGGCGCGCCTGACGCAGTGCGTCATGGCGGCGGCACGGCACTGGCTGGATGCTCCTTGAACGATAGCTGCAGGCCCTTGCTCCATATGGGCCAGGGCCACTTTTGACCTAAAACCGCTAGACCGCCGGCGCGAACGGCAGGCCGGGCATGAAGCGCAGCGCCTGCACCGCGCGCCGGGTCTCGCCGCGCGGTGGCACCAGATCGGCCAGGGTGACCGCGTCCAGCACCGCCAGGTAGGCGTGCGTGGCGCGCGCCAGCAGGCCCTTCATGCCGCAGTGCTCGCTCATGCGGCAGCTGTTGGTGCCCGCGTCGAAGCACTCGACCATGTCGAAGTCGGTCTCGGTGGAGCGCACCACCGCGCCGATGTTGATCTGCTTCGCCGGGCGCATCAGCCGCATGCCGCCGCCGCGCCCACGGGTGGTCTCCAGCAGGCCCTGCGCGGCCAGCTGCTGCACGATCTTGGTCAAATGGCTGCGCGAGATGTCGTGCGCCTGCGCGATCTCGGTGATGGTCACGGGTTGCGCCCGCCCGTCGCAGGCGGCGCAGTACATCAGCACGCGCAGCGTGTAGTCGGTCCATTGGGTCAGTCGCATGGGCCCTCGCGGCAAAAAGATTCGGACAAAAGGAATTTTATGAATTTAAAATGTTCATGTCATTTGAAACTTTAAAGGACCCCACGCCATGAACGCCATCCTGAACGCTCCCGCCACTGTCGATCCGGCCATGGCCATCGGCCAGATCGCCGTGGAGCTGCCGGGCGCGACGGCCGTCTTTCGCCGCCTGAAGCTGGATTTTTGCTGCGGCGGCCAGGTCAGCCTGCGCCAGTCGGCGGCCGAGAAGGGGCTGGACCTGCAGGCGCTGGTGGATGAACTGTCGGCGCTGCAGCGCCCGGACAGCGCGCCCGACGCCGGCACGCCAGCTGAGCTGGTCGGGCACATCGTCTCGCGCTACCACGAGGTGCACCGCGAACAGCTGCCCGAGCTGATCCGCATGGCGCGCCGCGTCGAGGCCGTGCACCGCGCCAACCCCGACGTGCCCGCTGGCCTGGCGGATGCGCTGGAGGCGATGCACGAGGAGTTGCTGATGCACATGCACAAGGAGGAAGCCATCCTGTTCCCAATGTTGCAGCGCGGCGGCAACCCCTTCGTGACGCAGCCCATCGGCATGATGCGCGCCGAGCACACCGACCACGGCGAGGCGCTGGAGCACCTGGCGCGCCTGACCGGCGACATGATCCCGCCGCCCGGCGCCTGCAACACCTGGCGCGCGCTGTATGGCGGCCTGGCGCAGTTCGCCGACGACCTGGTGAACCACATCCACCTGGAAAACAACGTGCTGTTCCCGCAGTTCGAGCCCGCGGCTGCCGAGCAGGGCTGCGGCAGCGGTTGCGGCTGCAGCTGATGGACGCGCAGCGTGACCTGCCCGCCCCCGTCCAGCAGGCTGATACGGACAGCATCACGCGCCTGGTGCACGGCTTCTACGGCAGCGTGCGCGCCGACGCCGCGCTGGGCCCGGTGTTCGACGCCGCCATCGCGCCGCACTGGGACGCGCACCTGGCGCGCATGGTCGACTTCTGGAGCACCGTGATGCTGGGCACGCGCAGCTTTCGCGGCGGCGACGTGTTCGGCAAGCACATGGCGGTGCAGGGCGTGCAGCCCGAGCACTTTGCCACCTGGCTGCGGCTGTGGGCCGAGCACACGCAGGCGGTGTTCGTGCGCGAACTGGCGCTGGAGCTGCAGACCGTGGCGCACAACATCGCGCGCAACCTGTTCCGCGGCTATTTCGGCCAGTGGCCGCAGGCGGCTTGAGAGCATGGGCCGAAGAAGCCCGCGCGTCGCCCAGGTGACGCAGGCGCGCGCGGCGGCGCTTTTATCCTGCCGGCTGCCCCGCCGCCATGGCAGGATGCGGCGGCCCTTCAGGAGACCATGCACCATGATCAGCTACGACGTCACCGCCTGCGGCGAGCCGCTGCAGCGCCAGGAGCGCCCCACCCCCCGGCCCACCGGCGACCAGGTGCTGCTGCGCACGCTGGCCACCGGCGTGTGCCATTCGGACCTGCACATCTGGCAGGGCTCATACGACCTGGGCAACGGCAAGCTGCTGTCCATGCTGGACCGCGGCATGAAGCTGCCGCTGACCATGGGCCACGAGGTCGTCGGCGAGGTGGTCGCCGTGGGCGATGAGGCCACCGGGGTGCAGGTCGGGCAGCGCTATCTGGTGTACCCCTGGCATGGCTGCGGCCAGTGCGGCGTGTGCCGGCGCGGCGACGAAAACCTGTGCATGGCCGGCCGCTCCATGGGCATCTACCAGCCGGGCGGCTACGCCGACCATGTGCTGGTGCAGCACGCGCGCTACCTGGTGGACATCGGCGACCTGCCACCGGCGCAAGCCGCACCCTATGCCTGCTCCGGCCTGACGACGTACAGCGCGCTGCGCAAGTTCGCGCCGCAGGTGCTGCAGTCCGAGGCGGTGGTGGTCATCGGCGCCGGTGGCCTGGGGCTGATGGCGGCCCTGCTGAACCCGGCCATGGGAGGCGCGGGCTGCATCGTGGTCGAGCCCGATACCGCCAAGCACCTCGCCGCGCTGCAGGCCGGCGCACGCGCCGTGGTCAGCCCGCGCGACGCGGACTGGATGGACCAGGTGCGCCAGGCCGCGGGCGGCGCGGTCTGGGCCATCCTGGACTGTGTCGGCTCCAGCCAGACGGTGCAGTCGGGCATCGACCTGCTGGCCAAGGGCGGGCAGCTGGTGCAGGTCGGGCTGTTCGGCGGGCATGTGGACCTGCCCACGCCGTTCATGCCGCTGCGCGCCCTGACCTACCAGGGCTCGTACGTGGGCAACCTGCGCGAGCTGCAGGAATTGATGCAGCTGGTGCGCGAGCGCCGCCTGCAGCCCGTGCCCACCACCTGCATGCCCTTGAGCCGGGCCTTTACCGCACTGCTGGCGCTGGAGCATGGCCAGGCCATCGGCCGCCAGGTGCTGGTGCCGGAAGACGCCGAGACGCCGTCGGCCGAACTGCCCGCCTGAGCCCGGGCCTTGCCCGCTGCGCGCTCAATCGCGCTCAGCCGCGCCGCGCAGCGGCGCCAGCAGCGGGCGCAGTCCGTTGTGGTCGATCTCGCGCATCAGCGCCAGCAGCCGGCCGATCTCGCCTTTGGGGAAACCCTGGCGCGCGAACCAGTGCAGGTAGTTCGCCGGCAGGTCGCAGATCAGCAGGCCCTCGTGCTTGCCGAATGGCATGCGCCGCTGGCACAGCAGCGCCAGCTGCTCCGGGTCCAGGCCGGGCACTTGCGGTGGCATCAACCGCCGACGCCGCCGTAGCGGAACGACACGCCCGTCAGCACGAAGGCCACGCCCAGCAGCGTCACCGCGCCCACGTGCCAGGCCATCAGCGGCAGCGTCTGCGCGCTTAAGTTGGGGATGACGCGGGCGCGGGCGTGCGCCGCCACCAGCGCCGTGGCCAGCAGCAGCGCCAGCTTCATCGTGACCGCGCGCTCCATCGCATCGCCGGGGTTGACCCAGGCCGTCCAGTCCGGCACCAGCTGGAGCGCCAGCCACAGCCCGGTGGCCACCTGGATGGCCAGCGCCGCCATGCCGACATGCTCATAGGCCTGCTCGAACTGCAGCAGCGTTTGCGGCGAGCGGGTGCGCAGCGCCCGGGGCAGCACTGCCAAGGCCAGGACCAGGTGGCCGCCGGTCCAGATGGTGGCGGCCAGCACGTGCAGCGAGAAAACGTAGGGGTACATGGCGATGGTCAGGCGCGGCGCGCCTGCAGCGGATAGGCGGGGTCGGTATAGCCCGGTGTGGAAGGGTGGCCCGGGGCGACCAGGCTGTCCACCAGCGCCTCGTCCTCGGACGTGACCTGGTAGCGCAGCGCCGGCAGGTAATCCTGCCACTGCGCCAGCGTGCGCGGGCCGGCGATGACGGCGCTGACGCCACGGTGTGCCAGCACCCAGGCGGTGGCGAACTGCGCCAGTGTCACGCCGCGCTCCTGCGCATGCTGCAGCAGGCGCTGCGCGATCTGCAGGGATTCCTCGCGGAACTCGGTCTCGCCCATGCGCCTGTCGCCGCGCCCGGCGCGCGACGCAGCGTCGGGCGCCTGGCCGGGCAGGTACTTGCCGGTCAGCACCCCGCGCGCCACCGGGCTGTAGGGCGTTACACCCAGGCCGTGGTGCTGGCAGGCGGGCAGTATCTCAACCTCCGGCATGCGGTTGAGCAGGTTGTAGTACGGCTGGCAGACCACCGGGCCGGGCATGCCGATGCGGCGCGCGCCGTGCGCCAGTTCGGCGATGCGCCAGGCGCGGAAGTTGGACACACCCCAGTAGCGGATCTTGCCGGCGCGCAGCAGCGCATCCAGCGCGAACAGGGGTTCTTCCAAGTCCATGTCCTCGTAGTCGCGGTGCAGGTACAGGATGTCCACGTGGTCGGTGCGCAGCCGGGCCAGGCTGGCCTCGACCTCGCGCAGCATCCAGCTGCGCGAGTAGTGGCCTTCGTTGGGCCGCTCGGACATTCTGTTGCCCAGCTTGGTCGCCAGCACCCAGTCGTGGCGCTGGCCCTGGAGCAGCCCGCCCAGCATGGCCTCGGACGCCCCCTTGGTGTACACGTTGGCCGTGTCGAGGTAGTTCACGCCCTGCTCGCGCGCGTGAGCGACGATGGCCGCGGCCTCGGCCGCGCCGGTCTGGTCGCCGAACATCATGGTGCCCAGGCACAGCGGGGAGACCTGCAAGTTGCTTTTGCCCAGGCGGCGGTATTGCATGGAAAACCTTTCGCTATCAAATACAGAGCTTGAGGCCCTTGTTTTTCAAGGGCTAGAGGCCGGTTTGGCTTGAATCTTCGATGGGCGCGCCATCCGCGCAGGGCTCGAAGCGCGGACGCCACACACCGTCCACCAGCACCTGTTCCTCGAACATCGCGGCCGGCCGCACCCACAGGCCGCGCTCGCCGTAGAGCGCGCGGTACAGCGTCATCGGCTCCAGCGTCTCGCTGTGGCGCACGGTGCCCTGCACTTCGTAGAGCATGCCTTTGTAGTGGCGGTACAGGCCGGGCGGCGTGCAGCGCAGCGGGGGCAGTTCGCTGCCGTCGTTCATGGCGTGCGGCACTCAGTAATGCGGCGGCAGCTCGTCGCGCAGGCTGCGCACGGCCGCGCCGCCGCCGTCCGGCACCTGCTGGCGCAGCTGCGCCACCTGGCGGGCGAGCTGGTCGATCTGCTGCTGCTGGCGGTAGATGGTCAGGTTGAGCTGGTCGATCAGGTCTTCCGCATACGCGGCCTTGATCTCCAGCGCCTCCAGCCGCTCCTGGGTCTGTTGTGCCATGGCGCTTCAGCCCGCCAGCGCCTGGCCCAGCCGCGCCACGCCTTCGCGGATCTGTTCCACGCCGGCCGTGGCGAACGACAGGCGCAGCGTGGCGTGGTCAGGGTTGGCGCAGTAGAACGGCGCCCCCGGCACGAAGGCCACGCCTTGGTCGATGGCACGCTGGGCGAAAACGTTGCCGTCCGCCACCTGGCCGCGCGCGCCCGTCAGCCGCGCCCAGACGAACAGGCCGCCCTGCGGCGGCACGAAGTCGATGGCGTCGCCCAGCTCGGCGCGCAGTGCCTCGCCCATGGTCTGGGCACGCTCGGCATACACCGCGCGCACGCGGGCCAGCGTCGCCGGCATGCGCCCGGCACGCAGGTACTGCGCGGCGGTGGCCTGGGCGAAGGTGCTGGTGTGCGCATCCGAGAACTGCTTGCACATGGTGGCGCGCGCCAGCATCTCGGGCGGCGCGACCATCCAGCCTACGCGCAGGCCCGGCGCCAGCACCTTGGACAGCGAGCCGCAGTGCACCAGCCAGTCGCGGCTGCCCGGCACCTCGTGCGACAGCGCCAGCAGGCTGGGCGGCGGCGCATCGCCAAAGTACAGGTCGCCGTAGGGGTCGTCCTCGACGATGACGGTCTGGTGTTGGACGGCCAGCTCCAGCACGCGCCGGCGCCGCTCCAGGCTCAGGGTGGCGCCGCTGGGGTTGCCGAAGGTGGGAATCAGGTACACCAGTTTGGGGCGGTGCTCCACGATCAGCTGCTCCAGCCGGTCGACCTGCACCCCGTCGGCGTCGATCGGCGCGCTGACCAGATCGGCGCCGTACAGCCGGAAGCACTGGATGGTGGCCAGGAAGGTCGGGCCCTCGACGATGACCTTGTCGCCCGGGTCGATCAGGGTCTTGCCGATCAAGTCCAGCGCCTGCTGGCTGCCGGTGGTGACGATGAGCTGCTGCGGTGCCATGTCCTGCACGCCCTTGCCCCCCATGAACTGCGCCAACGCCTCGCGCAGCGGCTGGTAGCCCTCGGTGGCGCCGTACTGCAGCGCGGCGCCGGGCTCATCGCGTAATGCCGCCTCGGCGGCTTGGCGGATGCCGTCCACGTCGAACATGGCGCTGTCCGGAAAGCCGCCGGCGAAGCTGATGATGCCGGGCTTGCCCAGCAGCTTGAACAGTTCACGGATGGCGGAAGTTTCGACCTGGTCGAGGCGGCGGGCAAAGGGCATGGGCATGGCGTGGAATGCAGGGCACGGGGCCGGCGGGTGAACGAATGCAGCGCGCATTGTCGCCAATCCGCGCGGCCCGCCGGCACCGGCCGGCGCACAATCGCCGCCATGCAAGACCGCGACGTCGTTCCCTTCTTCACCGCGCTGGCCGCCGCCAACCCGTCGCCGACGACCGAGCTGGAATACACCAGCGTGTTCGAGCTGCTGGCCGCCGTGCTGCTGTCGGCGCAGGCCACCGACGTGGGCGTGAACAAGGCGACGCGGCGGCTGTTCCCGGTGGCGAACACGCCGCAGGCCATCCTGGCGCTGGGCCCCGAGCGGCTGGAGGGCTACCTGTCCAGCATCAACCTGTACCGCAGCAAGACGCGCTACCTGCTGGCCACCTGCCAGCTGCTCATCGAGCGCCATGGCGGCCAGGTGCCCCGCACGCGCGAGGCGCTGGAAGCCCTGCCCGGCGTGGGCCGCAAGACCGCCAACGTGGTGCTGAACACCGCCTTCGGCCTGCCCACGGTGGCGGTGGATACGCACATCCTGCGGGTGT
This sequence comes from Oryzisolibacter propanilivorax, assembly GCF_900103645.1. Lineage (GTDB taxonomy): Bacteria > Pseudomonadota > Gammaproteobacteria > Burkholderiales > Burkholderiaceae_C > Melaminivora > Melaminivora propanilivorax. Next base: position 408,921 of record NZ_FNHP01000001.1, on the reverse strand, counting down.
CGAACCGCACCGGCTTGGCCCCAGGGCCGACGCCGCTGGCGGTGGAGCGCGGACTGGAGCGGCGCGTGCCCGAGCGCTTTCTGGCCAACGCACACCACTGGCTGTTGCTGCACGGGCGCTACGTCTGCCAGGCGCGCAAGCCGCGCTGCTGGGAATGCATCGTCGCGCGCTGGTGCGACTACGAGCCCAAGACGCCAGCGCCGCACTGAGGCAGCGCAAGACTCCTTTTTTGATAGCTGCAGGCCCATGCAGAACATGGGCTGAGGTCCGTTTTGGCATCAAATCATGCGCCGACCGCTGACAGCGGCGCGCAGCGCTGGACGGCACGCCCGGCACCGGAGGCGGCGCAGCATGCACGGCACTTCCCCTCGCCGCAGCGCCTGCCATGTCCACTTCCTCCGCCCTTCCCGCCGCCGATGCGCCCGCGCCACGCGCCTACACCCCGGAAGAAAAGCGCCACCGCATCTTCGCCATCATGGCCGCCTCGTCGGGCAACCTGGTGGAGTGGTTCGACTTCTATGTGTACGCGTTTTCGGCGCTGTACTTCGCGCCGGCGTTCTTCCCCAAGTCCGACCCCACTGCGCAGCTGCTCAACACCGCCGGGGTGTTCGCCGCGGGCTTCCTGATGCGCCCCATCGGCGGCTGGCTGTTCGGCCGCATCGCCGACCGCTACGGGCGCAAGCTGTCGCTGCTGATCTCGGTGGGCATGATGTGCGCCGGCTCGCTGGCCATCGCCTGCCTGCCGACCTACGCGGCCATCGGCGCGTGGGCGCCGTTCCTGCTGCTGGTGTGCCGGCTGGTGCAGGGCCTGTCGGTGGGCGGCGAGTACGGCACCACCGCCACCTACATGAGCGAGGTCGCGCTGCGCGGGCAGCGCGGGTTCTTTTCATCCTTTCAATACGTGACGCTGATCGGCGGGCAGCTGCTGGCGGTGCTGGTCATCGTGGCCTTGGAGGCGCTGTTCACCGAGGGCGAGCTCAAAGCCTGGGGCTGGCGCATCCCGTTCGTCATCGGCGCGCTGTCGGCGGTGGTGGCGCTGCTGCTGCGCCGCACCCTGCACGAAACGCAGACCGAGGCGGCGCGCACCTCCAAGGAGGCCGGCACCCTGAGCGGGCTGATGCGGCACCACAAGGCGGCGTTCTTCACCGTGCTGGGCTTCACCGCCGGTGGCTCGCTGATCTTCTACACCTTCACCACCTACATGCAGAAGTACCTGGTCAACACCATGCACCTGCCGATCAAGACGGCCAGCTACGTGATGACCGGGGCGCTGTTCCTGTTCATGTGCATGCAGCCGCTGATCGGCGCGCTGTCGGACCGCATCGGGCGGCGCAACAACATGCTGCTGTTCGGCGGCCTGGGTGCCCTGTGCACGGTGCCGCTGATCACTGCGCTGCAGCACACGCACAACCCGGTGCTGGCCTTCGTGCTGATCACCGCAGCGCTGTTCGTGGTCAGCTTCTACACCTCCATCAGCGGGATCGTGAAGGCCGAGATGTTCCCGCCCGAAGTGCGCGCGCTGGGCGTCGGCTTGGCCTACGCCGTGGCCAACGCGCTGTTCGGTGGCACGGCGGAATACGCCGCCCTGGGCCTGAAGTCCCTAGGCCACGAGCAGGCGTTCTTCTGGTATGTGACGGCGATGATGGTGGTGGCCTTCCTGGTCAGCCTGCGCCTGCCGCGCCAGGCGGCCTATCTGCATCACGACCATTGACGCCCGCTCCGCAGGAGGGACTGTCACCTGCGGCGCGGATCCACGCCTCGGCGGGGCGCGCCGTCCTGTCTGCGGTCCTGCGCCATCAGGTGCTCGGCGACGGCGCGGTAGGCCGGCAGCGAGGTCGGGTCGCTGGCGGCGTTGGCGGCCACAGGGTTCGAGGCGAACCGCGCAATCACCATGTCGGCCTTCGGATCCAACCAGATCGTCTGCCCGTGCACGCCGCGCGCGGCGTAGGCGCCATGGTCGTCGTTGCTGATCCACCACATGCCGCCATAGCTCCAGCCCTTCAACAGCGGGTAGTTGGCACGCGCGAACGTGGCTTGGCTGCCGCCATGCCGGATGCGCTCGATGGCCGCGGCCGGTACCAGCTGGCGGCCCTGCCAGCGGCCGTCCTGCAGCATCAGCTGGCCCAGCCGAGCCATGTCGCGCAGCGTGGCGTTGAAGCCGCCGCCGGCGAACGGCGTGCCGATCGAATCCACCGTGTAGAAGGCCTCGCGGTCGGCGCCCAGCTGGCTCCAGATGCGCTCGGACAGCAGCTGCGCCACCGACCGGCCACTGGCGCGGGCGATGAGCCAGCCCAGCGTGTCGGCGTTGACGGTCTTGTAGCCAAACGCCTCGCCATGCGTGCCCTTCTTCTTCACGGTCTGCAGGTACTCGAAATAGCTGCGCGGGCCGGTGTAGCCGGGCGGCGGCGGCAATGGGCTGCCGGCCTTGGCGTAGGTCCAGACCTCGGCGTTCGGGTCGGCATAGTCTTCGGAATAGTCCAGCGCCGTGGTCATGTCCATGACCTGGCGCACCGTGGCGTCGCCGAAGGCGCTGGCCTGCAGCTCGGGGATCAGCGTGCCGACGCGCGCGTTCTCGTCCAGCGTGCCCTCGGCCACCAGCATCTCGCCCAGCAGGCCGGTGAGCGATTTGGTCACCGACATGGCGCCGTGCAGCGTGTCGGGGCCCAGGCAGCCGGCGTAGCGCTCATACACCACGCGGCCGTGGTGCAGCACGAGGACGCCGTCGGTGTAGTTGGCGTCGAAGGCTTGGTCCCAGGTCATCTCCGCCTCCCCATTCAGGGGCCGGAAACGCACCTGGTCCAGCGTCGCGTCATGGGCCTGCGCCAGCGTGCTGGAGGCCCCCTGCCCCCTGCCTACCGCCGCAGTCGGCATCAGCTCGCGGAAATGGCACACGGTCCAGCGCAGTTTCGGGAAGGCGAAGTAGTCCGGATCGGTGAAGCGGATGGTCTTGTCCGCGGCAGGCGGAAAGCCCTGCATCCAGCGCAGCGTGCGCGTGTCGGAGTCGGCGGCGGACAAGGGCGCCGGTCTTTGGGCCTGGGCGGCGCCTGTGGCCGCCGCCAGCGCCAGCGCCAAGGCGGGCGCGCGCAGGTGTTTCATGACGATCTCCTTGAAAAAGGGCCTGTCCGGCAATTTTCCACACGTACGGGCAACATGCCGGGCACGGCTTTCAGTCCAGTTCCTGCACCCCGCCGCCAGAGACGGTGAGCACCTGGCCACTGATCCAGCTGGAAGCCGGCGCGCACAGGAACAGCGCCGCGTTGGCCATGTCCTGCGCCTGGCCCAGCCGCTGGATGGGCGTGTGCTGCAGCATGGTCTTCAGAATCTGGTCGTTCAATACCGACTCCAGCGCCTCGGTGCGCGTGGCGCCGGGGGCGATGGCATTCACGCGAATGCCGCGCGGGCCCAGATCGAAGGCGATGTTGCGCACCAGATGATTGGCTGCTGCCTTGGACGCGCCGTAGGACGCCATGCGCCGGTTCTTGTTCTCGCCGGCCATGGACGAGATCGCCAGCAACGCGCCGCCACCGGCTTTTTCCATCTCGGGCGCTGCCAGCTGCGCCAAGCGGAACAGCGAGAACACGTTGAGCTCGAATGCGCGGCGGAAGTCTTCCATCGGCATGTCGAAGGGCTTGGGCCCACCGCCACCGGCGTTGCTGACCAGCGTGGTGAGCTTGCCGAAGCGCCGCACGGTGGCGTGCACCAGCTGCTCCAGGTCGGTCTCGCGCGTCACGTCGCAGGCCAGGGCGCCTGCCTGACCACCCGCCTGGGTGATGGCCTGCGCCACCGCCTGCGCGCTGTCCGCATTCAGGTCGCTGACCATGACGCTGGCGCCGGCGGCGGCGAAGGTCTCGGCGATGGCGCGGCCGATGCCGGCGCCCGCCCCGGTCACGATGGCCACCTGGCCGTCCAGGCGGAAATGGGAGGGGTCGTACATGGAGGGTTCCTTTCGGTGATTGCGCGCTGGCGCCAAACGGCGTACACAGGCGAAAAAGACATCGGACGGCAGATGCGGCGTGGCGTGCCGCCAGCGCAAGACACTTGCAATCGTACACTTTTGTACGTTTTATAAGTGTACTGTTTTGTACGTTTGCGATAACATGGCGCCATGCAGATCCCCGCCCGCCGCGCCGACGCGCAGATGCACCGCACCTTGCTGCTGGACGCCGCCGACCAGGTGTTCGCCGAGCACGGCGTGCATGCCGCGCTGGAGCTGGTCACCGCCCAGGCCGGCGTCAGCCGCGCCACGCTGTACCGCAACTTTCCCGACCGCGATGCACTCATGGCTGCGCTGCTGCAGCGCAGCTTCGAGACGCTCGAGGCGCGCGCGCTGCAACTGTCGGGCACGGCGGACGGGCTGTTCAAGCTGCTGGAGCATATGGCCGTGCTGGCCGCCGAATCGGCCCCGGTGGCCGACCACTGGCGCGCCACCGGGCGTGGCAGCCCGGTGCTGGCGCAGGCACAAAGGCGTCTTTCCGGCCTCGTCAAGCCGTTGCTGGCGCAGGCGGTTGCCGCTGGCGCCTGCCGGGCGGACCTGACGGTGGGCGACGTGCTGCTGGTCACCACCATGCTGGGCTCGGGCCTGCGGGGGCGCAGCCGTACGCAGCGGCGCAGCCTGTCGCGCCGGGCCCTGGCGCTGCTGCTCGACGGCCTGCGCACACATCCCGAGGGCGACTTATCCCAGGAGACGACCCGATGAAGCCGCAGCCGCGCATCATCGGCCCCGTCCCCGACTGGGAGGAGCACGAAAAGCCCAGCATGCCGGGCTCGCCCGCGTCGCTGGTGCACCCGCTGCCGGTGCGCATCGCCTATGCCTGCGTAGCTGTGCTGGTGGGCCTAACGGGCGGTCTGGGCGCGGGCCTGATGTCGGCCAACCTGCCGGCCATCGCTGGCCAGCTGGGCCTGACCACGGCCGAGGCCACTTGGCTGCCGGCCGCCTATGTGATGGTCAGCGTCACGGCTAACCTGCTGGTCTACAAGTTCCGCCAACAGTACGGCATCCGCCTGTTCGCCGAGCTCGGCCTAGGGTTGTATGCGCTGGTCACCGTGCTGCACCTGTTCATCGAGGGCTTCGAGATGGCGCTGGTGGTGCGCGGCGTGAGCGGCTTCGTCAGCGCCGCGACCAACACGCTGGCGGTGCTGTACATGCTGCAGGCGTTTCCGAAGGCGAAGCTGGGTGCCGGGCTGGTGGTGGGCCTGAGCATCGCGCAGTTCGCCACGCCGCTGGCCTGGGTGATTTCGCCGTCGTTGATGCAAAGCAGCGATTGGCGCACGCTGTACCTCTTCGAGAGCGGCCTGGCGCTGTGCTCGCTGGCGGCGGTGGTCATCCTGAAGCTGCCGCTGGGCCTGCGCATCCACGTGCTGGAAAAGACGGATTTCCTGACCTTCGCGCTGGTCGCCCCCGGCGTGGCGCTGCTGGCCGCCGTGCTGGCGCAGGGCCTGAACGGCTGGTGGACCGACAGCGCCTGGCTGGCCTGGGCGCTGGTCGGTGCGCTGGTGCTGCTCACGGCGGGCGCCATCGTCGAATACCGGCGCCAGAACCCGCTCTTGCAGGTGCGCTGGCTCACCAACATCGCCATCCTGCGCTTCATTCTGGGCGCGCTGATGATGCGCTTTCTGCTGTCCGAGCAGACCTATGGGGCCATCGGCCTGCTGCGCTCTCTGGGCATGGGCCCGGACCAGCTGCAGACGCTGTACGGCGTGATGCTGCTGGGCATGGTCTGCGGCACCGCGGTGTCGGCCCTCACCTTCAGCCCCAAGACCATCGTGCCGCAGATCCTGGTGTCCATCGTGCTGATCGCCATAGGTGGCTGGCTGGACCACCACTCCAGCAGCTTGAGCCGTCCGCACGACTTCTTTCTCAGCCAGTTCTTGCTGGCCGTGGCGTCGTCGATGTTCATGGGACCATTGATGATGATCGGCTTCGGCCAGGCCATGAAGCACGGTCCCGACCACATGGTCACCTTCATGGTGCTGTTCGCCATCACGCAAAGTGTGGGTGGGCTGCTGGGCCCGGCGCTGCTGGGCACGCTGCAGGCCGAGCGCACGCAGGCCTATGCCCTGTCCATCAACACGCACCTGCGCGCCGATGATCCGCAGGTGGCGCAGCGCCTGTCGATGCAGCAGGGAGGGCTGGCCGGCCGCATCACCGACCCCACGCTGCGTGCCGCGCAGGGCACGGCGCAGCTGGCACAGGTGGCCCGGCGCGAGGCATCGGTGCGTGCCTACAACGATGTGTTCGGCGTGATCGCCGCGCTGGCGCTGGGCTTCCTGGCCTGGTCGTTGTACCGCGTGCGCCGCGCAGCGGTAGCTGCACGGGCCACCTCGGCGCCGGGCACAGCCCCAGCTCCCGCCGCGTCCGCCTGATCCCTTCGCCGCACGCCCGCCCCTCAGAACATAAAGCACCCTGCCATGAACCAACCTGTCCCTGCGCCCCGCCCTGTACCGCCAGACGACCTGCGCAACGACGACAGCGTGCCGGTTGATACCGCCGGCGCGCAGCCGCTGGCCGACGGTGCGAACGACCCGCAGCCCGCGCCCGGCGCCGAGGCACCAGCGCCCGCGCCAACTGCGCCGGCGCCCGCCCCGTCGGCCGCGCCCAAGACCATCAAGCCCTCGCGCACCGCTGTCATCGCCATGCTGCTGGTGGCCTTGGTCGGCGTGCTGCTGATCCTGTGGGCCTGGCGCCTGGGCCCGTTCGCCACGGCGCACGAGCGCACCGACAACGCCTATGTGCGCGGCCAGATCACGGTGCTGGCGCCGCAGGTCAGCGGCCACGTGGCCGAGGTGCTGGTGCACGACTTCCAGCGGGTAGCGGCCGGCCAGCTGCTGGTGCGCATCGACGACCGCGTCTACCTGGAGAAGGTGCACGCCGCCGAGGCGCAGCTGGCCAGCGCCCAGGCGCAACTGGCCAACTTCGGCCAGACCCAGGCGCAGAACCAGGCCACGCTGGGGTCACGCCGCGCCACGCTGCTGGCCGCGCAGGCCGAGGCCCAGCGCGCGCAGACCGACCTGAAGCGCGCCGACGACCTGGCCGCGCGCGGCTCGGTGTCGCTGCGCGAGCGCGACCAGGCGCGCGCCACGTTCGAGTCGGCCCAGGCCAACGTGCGCAAGGCGCGCGCCGACATCACCATCGCCGAGCAGGCCATCAAGTCGACCACCGTCTCGCGCGCCGGCCTGCAGGCGCAGGTGCAGGCGGCCGAGGCGCAGCTGGGCCTGGCGAAGATCGACCTGGCCAACACCGAAGTGCGGGCGCCCCGCGCGGGCCAGCTGAGCGAGGTCGGCGTGCGCCTGGGGCAGTACGTCACAGCCGGCTCGCAGCTGCTGTTCCTGGTGCCCGACACGCTGTGGGTCGTGGCCAACTTCAAGGAAACCCAGACCGCGCACATGCACGTCGGCCAGCACGCGCGCTTCACCGTGGATGCGCTGAGCGGCGAAACGCTCACCGGCCGGGTCACCGAGATCGCACCCGCCACCGGCTCGGAGTTCAGCGTGCTGCGCTCCGACAACGCCACCGGCAACTTCACCAAGGTGGTGCAGCGCCTGCCGGTGCGCATCCAGCTCGACCCCGGCCAGGCGCTGGCCGCACGCCTGCGGCCGGGCATGTCGGTGGTGGCCGAGGTGGACACAGCGTCCGATGCCGGATCCCAGGCGCCGCAGGTGCCTAGCGCCGAGCCTTCCACGGCGAATGCGCCGCTGCCCGGCACGGCTGGCCAGCCCACTGCCTCGCCTCCTGCCGCAGTCACGCCGACGGAGAGCCGTGATGCGCCCAAGGCGACCGATGCTCCAGATGCATCCGGTGTGGCCGCGCCCGTGAGTGCCAGCGACGGCAGTCCTGCGCCTGCGCCCGCGCCCGCAACCAGCGCTGCTGCGCCCACGGCCGGGGGATCGCGATGAGCACCCCCCTCGCCACGGTGGCAGCGCCGCAGTGTCACACCCCCATGGCGCTGCTGCTGGCCGCCACCCTGCTGGCCGGTTGCATGCCGGCGCACCGGCAGGCGCCGGCCCTGGCCGCCATCGACGCGCCATCGGGCTGGAGCGTTCCCGCCGGTGCGCACGCCGCTGTCAGCGACGCGCCCATCGCGCAGCAATGGTGGCGCGCCTTCGGCGATCCGGCGCTGGACGGCCATGTGCAGGCCGCCCTGACCTACAACGCCGACCTGCTGTCTGCCGGCAGCCGGCTGGATACCGCGCGCGCCCAGCTCGACCTGGCGCGCGCCGCGATCGGCCCCACCCTGGCGGGCACGCTGGGCCTGCAGGCGCAGCGCACGCTGGGCGCCACGGGCGAAGCCACGTCGCGTGTCGCGCAACCGGGCCTGCAGGCCTCGTGGGAGCCCGACCTGTGGGGCCGCCTGCACAGCCAGGCAGGTGCGGCCGAGCTGCGCCTGTCGGCGTCCGAAGCGGACCAGGCCGGCGTGGCGCTGGCGATCGCCAGCACCACCGCGCAGACCTACATCGGCCTGCTGGCGCTGGAGGCCCAGCTGCAGGTGACGCGCGACACCGCCGCCTCCCGCGCCGAGGCGCTGCGCATCGCGCGCGACAAGGCCAGCGCCGGCTATACCTCGCAGCTGCAGTCCACCCAGGCGGAGTCGGAGTACGAAGCCGTGCTGCAGTCGCTGGCGCAGCTGCAGCAGGCCATCGCTCGCCAGTACAACGCCCTGCGTCTGCTGACCGGGCAGCCGCCAGCGCAGCGCGATGGTGCGCAGGCGCAGGCCGCGCGGTTTGCCCGCCTGCAACTGCCCACCGTGCCGGTGGCGCTGCCGTCTGAACTGCTGCGCCGCCGCCCGGACCTGGCGCAGGCCGAGGCCCTGCTGGCGGCCAGCGACGCCAGCCTGCAGGCCAGCCGCGCGGCCTTCCTGCCGCAGGTCGCGTTGAGCGCCAGCCTGGGCGCGCTGTACACCAATGCGCTGCACTACAACCCGGTGGCGGTGTGGAGCCTTGGCGGGAGCGTACTGGCGCCGCTGTTCGTCCAGGGCCGGCTGCAGGCCCAGTACGACAGCAGCGCGGCGCAGCGCGACCAGGCGGCATTCGCCTACCGCGGCGCGGTGCTGAACGCCCTGGCCGAGGTGGAAAACGCCCTGGTGGCCGACGCGCGACTGCAGGAGCAGATGCAGCACGCCACGCGCCGGCGCGAAGTGCTGGCGCGCTCGCTGCAGTACGCCCGTGACCGCTACGAGGCGGGCTACGCCGCCTACCTGGAAGAGCTGGACGCCCAGCGCAACCTCTACCAGACGGAAATCGAGCTGATCAACCTGCGGCAGTCGCAGCTGAGCAACCAGCTGAGCCTGTTCAAGGCGGTCGGAGGCGGCTGGACCGCACCCAACACGCCCGGGTAATGCGGGTTTATTTACAATCTCATACACCTGCTTGTAACCCTCCGGTCCATGAGTTCGCTTGACCCGCGCTCGCTGATCGCCATGGCCGTTTTCATGTCGCTGGTCATGGGAGTGGTTCTGGCCTTCATGCGGCATTACTACCCGCGCAACATCCGTGGTCTGCGCGAGTGGGCCTGTGCGCCCCTGGCATGGGCCCTGGGAGCGCTGCTGCACCTGGTGACGTCTGCGCAGTGGCTGCAGGCACCCCTGTTTCTGGCCAATGCCTGCGTGCTCGGTGGCTTGTTGCTGTTCCACTTGGGCTGCCGCCGCTTCCTCCAGCAGCCTGATCTCAAAACCGTGCTGCTGGGCATCTGGCTGGCAGCGCTGGTGTCGGTGGCCTGGCTGATCTGGGTCGCACCGTCGTACCCGTTGCGCCTGGCCTTCGTCTCGCTGACCATCGCTGCCTTGCACGCGTGGACCTTGGCGCTGCTATGGCGCCATGGACCGCGTCGCTTTCCCGTGCGGCTGGTGCAGGCCACACAGGCCTTGCATATCGCCGCCCTGCTGGTGCGGGCGGTAACGGCGCTGGCGCGCTACCAAGACGCGGGCCTGATGGAGCCGTCCTTCATGCAGGTACTGCACCTGGGCATGCATGTCACCGTGGTGCTGCTGCTGACCATCGGTGCCGTGCTCATGGCCACCGACCGGGTGCACACCGAATTCGAGCACATGGCCACGCATGACAGCCTGACCGGTGCGTTGAATCGCCGCGCCATCCTGGCGAAGTGCCAGGAGGAACGCGACCGCGCCCTGCGCCAACCCCAGTCCTTCAGCCTGATGCTGCTCGACCTGGACCACTTCAAGGCCGTCAACGACACCCATGGCCACCAGCATGGCGACCGGGTGCTGCAGCATTTCACACAGTCGGTGCAGGCAGTGCTGCGCCGCACCGATCGCCTGGGCCGCTACGGCGGCGAGGAATTCGTGGCACTGCTGCCCGGGACCGACGCTGTGGCAGCCCAGACCCTGGCCCGGCGCATTCATGTCGCGCTGGCCAGCGGCCATGCGCTGGACTGCCAGGTCAGCATCGGGCTGACCGGCTGGCAGGGCGTCCACGACACGGTGGACGCGATGCTGGCGCGTGCCGACACCCAGCTGTACCGCGCCAAGGCGCAGGGGCGCAACCAGACCTGCGCGGGCTGACCAGACAGGCAGCAGGCGTGACGGCATGGACCCGTGAAGGTCAGCGAGGGGGTCAACTCAGGCCGGCCAATCGGCCGAGCAGGCGCCCGTACAGCCCATCGAACGCCAAGCTGCCCTGCACCGCCGTGAGGCAGACGCATTCCCCGCCCGACTGCACCACGGGCAGGTGGTGCACCGTGCTGTCCGCCACATCGAAGTCGCCCGCGCCGAACTGTGCCCGGCCGTCGTGGAAGCTGCCGCACAGCACCTGGGTGAACTCGCGGTCGGTGTGCACGTGCCGCGGCAGGTATTTGCCGGCGACGAGGCGCAGCAGGAACACGAAGGCGTCGTCGCCGGCCAGCCGCACCCGGCTGTAGCGCATGCCCGGGCCGATCCAGCGCCAGGGCGTGATCTGCAGACCCGCCAGAGCGCGCGGCCAAGCCATGCCGGCGGGCAGCGGTGGCGGTCCCTGCAGGCTGGCAGGAGGCTCCGGTTCGTCGCAGACATCCAGCGCCGCCAGGACACGCTCCAGGGCGTGCGGGTGCAGGGCGGAGGCGGGCGTGTCCTCCAGCCACTGCCCGGCAGTCTCCTGCAGCAGCGCCAGGCGCGCCGCGCAGCGCGTGCACTGCTCGACATGCACGGTCGTCACCAGCGCCGGGCCAGCCGGCAGCCAGCCGCCCGCGTGGGCCAGCAGCAACTCGTCGGAAGGATGGTGGCGAATCGATGTCATGGCGCTGGGGAATCGTTTTGCATGGCCCGCCGCAAATATGCCAGGGCCGCCCGCATGCGCGACTTCACGGTGCCCAGGGGCAGTTGCAGCGCGCTGGCAATGCGGGTGTGGGGCTGGCCCTCGAAGTAGCACATGCGCAGCACCCGCGCCTGCTCGGCCGGCATGCCCTGCAGCGCGGCAGCCATGCGCTCGTGCGTCTGTTCCTGCTGCAGGCGCTCGTCCGGGGCGGGCGCTTCGTCGGCGATCGCCTGCAGATCCATGTCGTCGCAGGGCAGGCACCCCGCGCCGGCGCTGCGCAGGCAGTCCACGCGCAGGTTGCGGGCGATGGTGAACAGCCAGGTGCCGACGCTGGCGCGCGAGCGGTCGAACTGGCAGGCCTTGCGCCACAGCACCAGCAGCGACTCCTGCGCCAGCTCCTCCGCCTGGCACGGGTCGCAGCCGCAGCGCACCAGGTAGGACTTGATGCGCGGCGCATAGTGGCAGAACAGCTGGGCGAACGCCTGGCGGTCGCGCTGCTCGGCCACGGCCCGGACCCAGGCGGCCAGCCGGTCGGCCTGCGCCGCGCGCTGCGCGCCCGGGCCGCCGACGGCGTGCAGGTGCGTCACCGCGGCAGGCGCACGCGGTGCGGGCTCCAGGGGAGATGGGCTGTTCATGGAAGCTGCATCAGAGATGGCATTGTGGCGACTGCCGGGCGGCGCCGGCTAGGCCAGTGCGGTGTCCAGCACCATCATCAGCACGAAGCCCAGCATCAGCCCGCACGTGGCCCAGCGCTCGTGGCCGGCGCGGTGCGACTCGGGAATGATCTCGTGGCTGATGACGTACAGCATCGCGCCGGCAGCGGCCGCCAGGCCCCAGGGCAGCAGACTCGCCGACACCCCGATCAGGGCCGCACCGAACACGGCGGCGACGGGTTCGACCAGCCCGGACAGCGCCCCCAGGGCGGCACTGCGCCCGCGCCCGTAGCCCACGCCGCGCAGGGCCAGGGCCACCACCAGGCCCTCGGGCACGTCCTGGATCGAGATGCCGGTGGCCAGAGCCAGCGCGCCCAGCGCATCGGTGCCGGCATAGGCCACGCCGATGGCCAGGCCCTCCGGCAGGTTGTGCACGGCGATCGCCAGCACGAACAGCCACACACGCTTCATGGCGCGCGCCTGGGGCCCCTCCAGGCCCTTCACGAAATGCTCGTGCGGCACCACGCGGTCGATGAGCAGCAGCAGCAAGCCACCGGCCGTGATGCCTGCCCCGACGATACCGGCTGCGCCCCAGCCACCGGCGCCCTGCCCCCTGGCCGCGGCCAGCGCCGGGATGATCAGCGAGAACGCGCTGGCCGCCAGCATCACCCCGGCGCCAAAGCCCAGCATGGTGTCGTGGCTGCGCTGCGAAAAGCTGTGCGACAGCAGCACCGGCAGCGTGCCCAGCGCGGTGGCCAGGGCCGCCATGGCGCCGCCGGTCAGCGCGCCGGCGACCGCCGGCTCGCGCAGCCACGGCGCCTGCAGCAGCTCGCGCCCCCAAATCACCAGCGCCGCCAGCGCGATCGCCAGGCCGACCAGATGCCGCCAGCGCCAGCGCAGGGCCGGCGCAGCCTGCAGGGTTGCAACACGGGGCACGGAAGATGGAAGGGAGTCCATGGGGCATCCTCGAACGCTGCAGGAAGGAACAGAGCGGCACGCCCGGCCCTGCCAGGCCTGCCGCCGGCCTTGTCAGGCCAGGGCGCTGCTCAGCGCCAGCGTGCCGTTCACGCCGGCCGGGTAGAAGCCGCCGCGCGAAACTGCGCCAGGGTTGAGGTAAACGATGTTCAGCACGTCGCCCGGCGACCGGCTGAAGGCGATGCCGTTGGCATCGGTCGGCACGATGTTGGAGCGGTCGCCCGAGCCCGAGATGCCCTGGTCCACGTCGCTGCTGCCGTCCAGGCTGTCGCGCGCATCCGAAATGGCGTCGGCGGCGCTGCGCAGGCTCGGGGCTGCCACGCCCTTGGCATAGAGCGCGGTGCGCACCAGGCCGGCGTGGTAGGCCTCGGCGGCCAGGATGCCCGCGGCCGCCTCCAGGAAGGTCTTGTTCTGGATCAGCGGCGACGCACCCTTGTACGCCGTCACGCCCACGTCCTCGAAGATGAACGCGGCCAGCAGGAAGTTCTCGTCGCTGGCGTAGGGGTCGAACGACTGGCCGGCGCCGACCAGCCCGGCCGCCCGGGCGGCACTGGAGAAGGCCCCGTTGGGATCGACCCCGATGTCGATGGCCGGCTGCGCCACCGCGGACGCACCCAGCGCCTGGCGCAGGAAGGCCACGTGGGCGATCTCGTCCTGCGCGATCTCCTTGGCGTACTGGCGTACCACCGGGTCGCTGAACGCCACCGCCCGCCCCCCGGTCACGGCGCCCTGGGTGCCGGTGCCTGTCAGCTGCGACGCGGGCAGGCCGCTGCCGGTGGCGGCGTAGGCATAGAACTGCGCCTCCAGGTATTCCAGGTTCAGGGCGAAGTTCAGCACATCGGCGTCGGAGACCGGATTGGCCTGGGCGCTGGAGTCGCCCGACCCGCCGCCGCACGCCGCCAGGATGCCGCCGCCGGCGACCCCCACCGCGAATCCGCTCGTCTTGCGAAAGAAAGCGCGCCGTTCGGCGCGCCGCGTCGCGATCTCGCTGACCTGTTCACGCGTCAAGAAGTGTCCCAGCATGGCTTGGCTCCTGTGGGCGCCGGCAGGCCTGCTTGCAGGGCCGCGTGGCGCCGTGGGTGGGCAGCCACGCGAGCGCGGGGCCGCAACCCGATGCCTGGGCGGCATGCGCGCCGCGGTGGCGCACAGGCATCCGGTCACGCACTGATACGCAGCCGGGCGCGCGGCGGATCGATCGCGCCATGTAGGACAAGACGCCGACCCGCATCAGCCGGCACAACCAGAGCGTTCCGGGCGCTGAACAGGCGCCACCCGCCCACGTCCGGTCCGGCGGCAGGCCGAGGCAGAAGGGCTGCCTCAGCCGCTGGTGGATACCCCCGCCGCCTCGAAACTCGCCATCTCGCGCAGGATGGCGCAGGCCGACACCAGCAGCGGCCAGGCCAGCGCCGCGCCCGAGCCCTCGCCCAGGCGCAGGCCCAGGTCCAGCAGCGGCTCGGCCTGCAGCGCCGCCAGCAGGCGCGCGTGCCCCGGCTCGCTGGAGTGGTGCGCGAACACGCAGCGCTGCAGCACGTTCGGCGCCAGCCGCGCCGCCACCAGCACCGCCGCGCTGGTGATGAAGCCATCGACGACGATCACGCGCCGCTCGTGCGCGGCCTGCAGCACGGCGCCGACCAGCGTGGCGATCTCGAAGCCGCCCAGCGCCGCCAGCGCGGCCAGCGGCGCGCGCGCGCCCTCGTTGGCTGCCAGCGCCTGGCGCAGCACCGCCACCTTGCGCGCCACGCCGGCCGCGTCCAGCCCGGTGCCGGGGCCGGTGCAGTCGGCCACGTCAAGGTCCAGCAGCCGCGCCAGCAGCAGCGCCGCGCTGGAGGTGTTGCCGATGCCCATCTCGCCCAGCAGCAGCACGTTGCCCGGCAGCGCCGCCAGCACCTCGCGGCCGTTGGCGATGGCCTGCGCGCACTGCGCCGCCGTCATGGCCGGGCCGCTGCTGGCGTCCTGCGTGCCGGGCGCCACCTTGCGCAGCACCAGGCCGGGGTATGGCGCGAAGTCGTGGCGCACACCGCAATCGACCACCGTCAGCCCCAGGCCGTGCTGGCGCGCCAGCACGCTCACCGCCGCGCCGCCAGTGACGAAGTTATGTACCATCTGCCAGGTCACGTCGCTGGGGAAAGCCGACACGCCGCGCGCCGCCAGGCCATGTTCTGCCGCGCACACCAGCATCTGCGGTGCGTGCAGCGCGGGCGCCTCGCTGCCCAGGATCAGGCCAATGCGCAGCGCCAGCCCCTCCAGCCGGCCGAGCGAGCCCAGCGGCTTGGTCTTGTGGTCGATCAGCTGCTGCAGGCGCGCGGCCAGGGCGTCGTCGGCGATGCACGGGATGTCGGGAAGCTGCATGGAAAAACCTGTTTTGTTATGAAATTGATAGCTGCAGGCCCTTGACTTTTAAGGGCTGGCGGCCGATTTGGCTTAAAACTTCAGGATGCGGGTGTCAAACCACTGCTCCACCCCGTCCGCCATGCGCTCGAACGCCGCCTCCAGCGTCTGCGCGTCACCGCCCAGCAGCGCCCGCAGCACGCCGGCGTTCTCGAACAGGCCGTGCAGATACACGCCCAGCACGTTGCCGGCCGGGTTCTGCCAGGCCAGGCCGGGGATCAGCTCGCGCGCCACGTCGCCCTTGGCGGCCATGGCCGGGTGCTGCGCGGTCTGGCCGTGGTGGATCTCGTAGCCCAGCACCTCGACGCCGGACAGCGCCTGCCACGCGCCCTGCACGCCGGCGAAGCGAGCGCGCGTGCTGCGCACGGTCTTTTTTTCCTCGAAGCTGGTGACCAGCGGCAGCAGGCCCAGGCCGGGGCCGTTGCCGTCCACGCCGACGGTGTCGATCAGCGCCTCGCCCAGCATCTGCAGCCCGCCGCACACGCCCAGCACCCGGCCGCCGCGCGCAGCGTGGCGGGCGATCGCGTCGTCCAGCCCCTGCGCGCGCAGCCAGGCCAGGTCGGCGGCGGTGGCCTTGCTGCCGGGCAGGATGACCCAGTCGCAGCCCTCCAGCTGCGCCGGGTTGCGCGCCCAGCTCAGGTGCACGCCGCCGGCGCTGGCCAGCGGCGCGAACTCGTCCAGGTTGCTGATGCGCGGGAAGGCGACCACCGCCACGCGCGTGTGCACCGCGCCGCCGCGGCTGCCGCCCGGGCCGCTGTCGTACACGCCGTCCTCCTCGGGCAGACCGTGGTGGTACTGCATCGGGATGGTGGCGACCACCGGAACGCCGGTGCGCTTTTGCAGCATCTCCGGCGCCGGTGCCAGCAGATCGGGGTCGCCGCGGAACTTGTTCAGCACGAAGCCGTGGATCAGCGCGCGCTCGTCGTCGGGCAGCAGCGCCCAGGTACCGTACAGGTGCGCGAAGGCGCCGCCGCGGTCGATGTCGGCCACCAGCAGGCAGCGCGCGTCGGCATGCCGCGCCACGCGCAGGTTGACCACGTCGCTGGCCGACAGGTTGATCTCGGCCGGCGAGCCGGCGCCCTCGATGACGACGATGTCGTGCTCGGCGCGCAGCTCGTCCAGCGCCTGCGCTATTCGTGGCCACACGCGCTGGCTGCGCCCGCGCCAGGGCAAGGCCGACAGTTCGCGGTCGACCTGGCCGAGCAGCACCACCTGGCTTTTCGTGTCGGCCTCGGGTTTCAGCAACAGCGGGTTCATGCGCACGTCGGGCACGGCGCGCGCGGCCAGCGCCTGGAAATACTGCGCGCTGCCGATCTCGCCGTAGCCGCCCTCGGGCGTGGCGACCACGCGGGCGTTGTTGCTCATGTTCTGCGCCTTGAACGGCGCGACCTTGTAGCCCTGGCGCGCGTACCAGCGGCACAGCGCCGTGGCCAGCCAGCTCTTGCCGGCGCCGCTGCTGGTGCCCAGCACCATGATGCAGCGGGCGGTCATGGCGCGCCTCCGTCGGCGCTCTGCCCGGGACAGGCGCGCAGGATGAGCGGGCGCACCATGCAGTCCATCAGGTGTGCCAGCAGCGCCTGAGCGTCCTCGCAGCGGCCGGTGTGCACTGGCGAGGTCTGGATGATGGCGCTGCGCCGCGCCGTCAGCCAGTGGAAGCGCGCGCGGTGCGGCAGCTGGGCGATGGGGCCGGCGTGCGGCTCGCCGGCGCAGATGTCCGCGAGCGCCTGCAGGTGCCGCGCCACCTGCGCCACGTCGGCCCAGGGGTCGAGGGCGCGCAGCCGCGCCTCGTCCAGATCGATGGCGGCGGCCAGATAGCCGGTGCGCTGGCACGAGACGATGGCGCCGGCGTTGATGAATTCACCCCGCTCCACGCGCGGCACCACGCGCACCAGCGCGTAGTCGTACAGCTGCAGCTCAGGCACGGGCATCGATCGCCCCCTGCAGCCAGCGGCCGCGTTCGCCCAGGCGCGCCTGGAAGTACCGCAGGTAGGCCTGGCGGTGCTGCGCAGGTTCCGCCAGCAGGCCGTCGCCCTGCTGCGCGGCGGCCTGCTGCAGAAAGCCGTCCGGCACGGCGGCCAGCGCGGCCTGCAGCACGGGCGCGGGCAGGCATGCGGCCAGATCGCCATCCACCTCGGCCAGCCGACTGGCGCGCGGCAGCAGTACGTGGTCGGCGATCGGCGCGAAGGGCTTGGCCGGGTCGGCCACGCTGCCGTTCCAGGCGTGGTGGAACGTGAGCGCCGCGCCATGGTCGATCAGCCAGGGGCGGCGGTGCCAGACGAGCAGGTTGGTGTTGCGCGCGGTGCGGTCGACGTTGCCGACCAGCGCGTCGAACCACACCAGGCGCGAGGCGAAGTCCTCGCTGGCTTCGTCGGCCGCCGGGTCGAAATTCACCGCGCCGGGCAGATAGTCCAGCGCCACGTTCAGTCCGTCGCTGGCGCGGATCAGGTCCTGGATTTCCGGGTCGGGCTCTGTGCGCGCCAGCTCCGCATCCAGCGTAGCCAGCACCAGTTCGGGCACGGGCAGCGCCAGCGCGCGCGCCAGCTGGGCACAGACGATCTCGGCGATCAGCGCGCGCACGCCCTGCCCGGCGCCACGGAACTTGAGCACGTACTGGCCCAGGTCATTGGCCTCGACCACGGCGGGCATGGAGCCGCCCTCGCGCAGCGGCGTGACGTAGCGGCGCACCTCGATGCGTCGCAGTGGAACAAGAGAAGGCAAAGTCATGCTGGATGGTAGCCCTGCCGGGACGCATCGGCAGCGCGCTGGTCGGCCAGCCCACACGCCCAGGCCGCGCCTAGCGCCTGTTGCGACGCGGGCGGCAGCACGCCCAGGCGCACATGACCGGCCAACCCGAAGGACGCGCAGTCGCGCAGCTTGACGCCACCCCCGCGCAGCGCAGCCAGCAGCGCCGCCACATCGGTGCCGGCTGGCAGGCGCGCGGTGAAGAAATTCGCCAGGCTGCCCGGCAGCACCTGCCAGCCGAGCGACTGGCACAGCGCGGTCTGGAGCGCCTTCCAGTCGCGCAGCAAAAGCAGTGAATCGGCCAGCCAGCGCTGCGCGTCGGGCCGCACCCAGGCGTCCAGCAGCGCCACGCCGTCGGCGCCCAGCGGCCAGGACGGCGCCAGGGCGCGCAGGCGCGCGGCCGTGCCGTCCTCGGTGGCGGCTTGCGGAGCGATGGCGTAGGCGCCGCGCACGCCGGTCAGGCCCAGCGCCTTGTTGGGCGAGAACAGCTGCCACACGCCGTCCGGCGCCGGGCGCGCCGGCGCGGCCAAGCGCAGGGGGGCATAGGCGCGGTCGAGCACACGCCAGGGGGCATGCGGGTGGTTAGGCCAGGCGTCCAGCGCCGCATCCGGCGTGCCCAGCGGGCTGGCGGGTTCGCACGCCCAGTGCAGCGTGGCGCACGCCGATTCCATGCCTGCGCCGCATCCACCTTTTGCTCCCTCTGCCGCCTGCGGGAGAGGACTGGGGCGAGGGTCTTCCCCGCTGTCCGCCCATTCGGCACACCGCCCGGTGCCACTCGCGTCATCCGCAGGCGCCATCCCCCACAACCGCGCCGCCCGCGCATAGTCGCCATAGCCATGCGCCGGCAGCACCACCTGGCGCACCCCGGCGCGCGCGGCCAGGGCGGTGATGCGGTGGATGAACTCGCTGGCGCTGGCGGCCAGCACGATGCGCTCGCGCGCCACTTCATGGAATGCAGACAGCGCCGCGGTCAGCGCGGTGTAGGCCGGGTCGGGGTAGCGCGCCCGGTTGGCCTGCGCCAGCGCGGCCAGCGCCATCGGGCACGGCCCGCAGGCGTTGGCGTTGGTGGAGAAGTCGTGCCGCGGTACGCCCAGCGCGTCCGGTCCGCCATGCAGCAACGTGCCCATGCCTGAATCTAGATCCATGAATCAAAAACCATAGCTACAAGCTCAATGAATATCAGGGCCAGCACCACATTTCTTGCAAAAAACACGGCCTGGGTCACTTGCGGCGCTTCTGGCGCCTGCCCTGCGGGATTCAACACATACGCCCCCGGCTTGCCCAGCCGCACGCCCAGCAGCTGCGCCATCGCGCCCATCGGCCAGCCGCCATTGGGTGATGGGGTGGCGTGCGCGTCCTGGCGCAGCCGGCGCAGGTACACGCGCCGCCCGGCAGTGGCCAGCAGCAGCAGCGCCGTCAGCCGCGCCGGCAGCCAGCTCAAAGCGTCGTCGGCGCGCGCGGCCCACTTGCCAGCCCACTGCCAGTGGCGCCGGGCCGCACCCGCGCCGCGCCAGCCGGGGTAGCCCCACATGGCGTCCGCCGTGTTGGCGAAGCGGTACAGCGCCGCGCCCGGCAGGCCGGCCACGGCGAACCAGAACACCGGGGCGACCACCGAGTCGCACAGGTTCTCCGCCAAGGTCTCGATGGCGCTTTCGCGCACCTCGGCGGCGCTCAAGGCGGCGGTGTCGCGGCTGACCAGCCAGGACAGGCGCTCGCGCCCGGCGGCCAGCGACTGGGCCAGCGCGCCTTCGACCGCCAGTACCTCGACGCGCAGCATGCGCCAGGCGAGCAGGGGTTTGAGCAGCAGCCCCAGCGCCAGCGCTGCGCCCCAGGGCGGAAGGTAGCGCAAGACCAGCGCCTGCAGCGCCACGGCTGCTATTACCGTGATAGCTGCAAGCGCTGACCAGACAAGGGCTGCAAGGATAAAAGTCTTGTGGTCGCGGTCACGCGCCACGGCCGGCGCCAGGCGCGCGCCCCAGGCGCCCAGCGCACGGCCCATCCAGACCACCGGGTGCAGCGGCGCCGGCGGCTCGCCCCATAGCGCGTCAACGGCCAGTGCCAGCAGCAGCGCCGCGCCGAGCAGGCTCGCCGAGGCGGGCAATGCGGCCTCCGTGCCCCAGCCGATCAGCATGGGCGGTCGCCCCGCAGCGCGGCGCAAACGTCCTGCCTCGCCAGCACTGTCACGCACCGCGCGCTCCCTGCCCTGTTCGCCTTGCCAACCCTCGCCATCGCCCATCCATCCTCACCACGCTAGAGCCGCCAAGCCTAACCGCCCGCGCGCTGCCTACAGGGCGGGCGCGTGCGCGCTGACAGGCCGCCCGGCGCGGCCCTCCTAGATTGACCGCTTCGCCCGGCCGCTGTGCCGCCGTTCCCAGTCCCCACCCCCGTAAGGAGCCTGCCCATGAAAGCCCTGACCTACCACGGCGCCAAGGACGTGCGCGTCGACAACGTGCCCGACCCCTTCCTGTCCGACCCCGAGGACATCATCCTGCGCGTGACGGCCACCGCCATCTGCGGCTCGGACCTGCACATCTACCGCGGCAAGATTCCCGGCATGGAGTCTGGCGACATCCTGGGCCACGAGTTCATGGGCGTGGTCGAGGAGGTGGGCACGGGCGTGACCGCCCTGTCCAAAGGCGACCGGGTGGTCGTGCCCTTCGTGATCGCCTGCGGACGGTGCTTCTACTGCGACAAGACGCTGTTCGCCGCCTGCGAGAACACCAATACCGGCCGCGGCGCCATCCTGAACAAGAAATCAAGCACGCCCGGCGCCGGGCTGTTCGGCTACTCGCACCTGTACGGCGGCTACGCCGGCGGCCAGGCCGAGTATGTGCGCGTGCCCAAGGCCAACAGCGGGCCCATCGTCATCCCGGCCGGGCTGGAGGACGAGCGGGTGCTGTTTCTGTCCGACATCCTGCCCACAGGCTGGCAGGCGGTGGTGAACGCCGAGGTCGGCCCCGGCTCGACGATCGCCATCTTCGGCGCCGGGCCGGTGGGCTGCATGGCGGCCATGTGCGCGCGCCACCTGGGTGCGCAGACCATCTTCATGATCGACCACAACGACTACCGGCTGCAGTACGCGCAGCAGGAGTACGGCGTGATTCCAATCAACTTCGACAAGCACGACGACCCGGCCGAGATCATCCTGGAAGGCACCGGCGGGCATGGCGTGGACGCCAGCATCGACGCCGTCGGCTTCGAGGCCAAGGGCAGCGCGCTGGAGACGCTGCTGACCACCATCAAGGTGGAAGGCTCCAGCGGCAAGGCGCTACGCCAGTGCATCGCCGCCACGCGCCGCGGCGGCATCGTCAGCGTGCCGGGGGTGTATGCAGGCTTCATCCACGGCTTCCTGTTCGGCGATGCATTCGACAAGGGCCTCACTTTCAAGATGGGCCAGACGCATGTGCAGCGCTTCCTGCCCGAGCTGCTGGCGCTGATCCAGGACGGCAAGCTGCGCCCGGAAAACCTCATCACCCACCGCATGCACTTGGCCGAGGCGGCGCGCGGCTACGAGATCTTCGAGAAGAAGGAAGAGGAGTGTCGCAAGGTGGTCCTGGTGCCGTGAGGCCGCGCGCCAGGGCCGGATCCTCTTCGCCGGAAGGCGCCCGAATCGCTGCTACAATCGCGGGCTTCGGAGAGGTGGATGAGCGGTTTAAGTCGCACGCCTGGAAAGCGTGTGTGGGCTAATCCCCACCGCGGGTTCGAATCCCGCCCTCTCCGCCATACACCTGCAAAAGCCCTGTGAGTCGATGACCCACAGGGCTTTTGTTTTGGCTCGGGTCTTGCGAGGGCAACCCGCCAGCGAACGGCATAGCGTTCAGGGCGGCGGATGGTTACTGCCCGGCTCCCTCCACATCGCACAGCGCCGTGCGCTCGCCGGGCTGTTGCACGCGCCGCAGCACGCTGAAGTCGCCATTGGTCTCCAGCACCACCGCCTCCACATCCTCCAGCGCCGCATGGCCGGCGCCCCGGATGGCGGCGCGGATTTCCGAGTGCGTCACCCGCTGCGTGCGCATCGGCCCTTCAAGAAACTCGCCTCGGTCGAACAGCAGCGTCGGGCGTGCCTTGACCACGCCGCGCACCCGCGCGGAGCGCACCATCGTCCAGCTGATGGCGAACTGCAGCGCCACCATCACCACAATGGCCGCCAGGCCCTGTGCCAGCGACACGTCCTTCGACAGGAACGCGCTGGACAGGGTCGAGCCCAGCGCCACGGTGATGACCATGTCGAAGGCGTTCCACTTCGACAGCGTGCGCTTGCCCGCCAGGCGCAGGCTCAGGATCAGGCCGAAATACACCAGCACGCCCACCACGGCGACGTGCAGCAGATCCATCCAGCTGTTGAAGAACATGGCGCTTGCCTCGAGGAACCGAATGGGTGGAAAGGAGGGTGTATCGCCTGCGCGGGGCCCTTCAGCCAGTGCGCGCATCGGCGCCGTGCGCTGGCAGCACGGCGCGCACCACACGCCCGATGCTCAGGCCCTGCACCAAGATCGAGAACACCACCACGCAGTACGTCAGCGCCAGCAACGTCTCGCGCAGCGGCCCCAGGGGCAGCGACAGCGCCAGCGCCACCGAGATACCGCCGCGCAACCCGCCCCAGGCCAGCACGTGTGCAGCACCATCCGGCAGCGCCTGGGCGCCCGCGCGCGCCGGCACCGCGACGGTGAGCCAGCGCGCCAGCAGCGTCACCGCGATCGCCAGCGCTCCACCTGCCAGCAACGCCGGCGAGAAGGCAATCAGGATGACCTCCAGCCCGATCAGCACGAACAATACCGCGTTCAGGATCTCGTCGAGCAGCTCCCAGAACATGTCGATGTAGCGCTGGGTGTGGTCCGACATGGCCTGCGCCCGGCCCCGGTTGCCGATCATCAGCCCGCTGATCACCATGGCCAGCGGCCCGGACACGTGCAGGTGGCTGGCCAGCGCATAGCCGCCCATCACGGTCGCCAGCGTCAGCAGCACCTCGACCTGGTAGTGGTCGATGCTCTTGAGCAGCCGGAAGGCGATATAGCCCAGGATCAGCCCGAAGGCCAGGCCACCGCCCGCCTCGCGCAGCAGCAGCATGCCGGCCTGCGCTGCGTCCGGCACCTCGCCCGTGGCCAGCACGCCCACCAGCAATGCGAACAGCACCACACCAACGCCGTCGTTGAACAGCGACTCGCCAGCGATGACCAGCTCCAGCTCCTGCGGCGCGCCGGCGGACTTGAGGATGCCCATGACGGCGATCGGGTCGGTGGGCGAGATCAGCGCGCCGAAAACCAGGCAGTGCAGCAGCGGCAGCGGCAGGCCGACGAGCGGCAACGCCAGCCACATCGCCGCGCCCACGACGAGCGTGGACACCAGCGTACCGCCGATGGCCAGCGCCGCCACCTGCCAGCGCCAGCGCCGCAGCGCGCTCAGATCGACCTGCAGGGCGCCGGCAAACAACAGGAACGACAGCATGCCCTGCATCAGCACCTCGGAAAAATGCACCGAGCGCACGAACGACGCCTCGTATTCGCGCAGGCCCGACGCGATGCCGGCGGCGTCCAGCGCCACCAGGGCCAGCGACAGCGCCAGGGCGATGACCATCACCCCGATGGCCGTGGGCAGACGCACGAAACGATGGTTCAGGTAGGCCAGCAGCGCCGTGACCACCAGGCACAGGGCGGCGATGTCGAACGTGGTCATCGGTCTGGCTCCTGCCCGGCCGTGGATCGGGCTGCAGCGGGCCGGACGCCCGGCGGCTGCGCCAGCGCGCGCTGCAGCGCCTGGTAGCGTCGGCCGATGTCCTGCACGTCCGACGGGTTGGGCACGCTGCGCTGCGCGTCCGCCCAGACCAGTGCGGCATGCCGGGCCAGCGCGGCGCGGCGCGCTGCGTCACCCTCGCAGTGCAATACAGCGGTCAGCACCTGCAGCAGGCGCAGCAGCACGGCCGGGCTGGTGCTGGCGTTTTGCCGCACCATGTGGAACATGGCGTCCACCAAGCTGGCGTAGCGCAGCACCGGCACCACCAGCGCCACGCGCCCCTCACGCTGCCATACGCCGGTGGGCAAGGAACGGCCCGCCAGATCGCACAGCGCCGCGCCCAGCTGATCCAGCACGCCCAGTGCGGTGTGCGGGTCGTTGACACCGGGCGAGAGCGCGCGCACCGCTACCTCCACCAGCTGGCGCACCGCGTGGCCGGCGTCGCCGGCGCTGCCGCGCACGTCCTCCAGCGCGGTGGCGCCGCGGATGGCCTCGGCCGCGCCGGGCACGTCACGTGCGAGCAGCGCGATGGGGGCGCCGGGAAATACATAGTCGCCCTGGCGCACCAGCAGTCGCAGCGCGGTGCCGTGCTGCGCCGCCCAGTCGGCCAGCGCATCCGCGTCCAGCTGCTGCAGATAGCCGCGCCGGGCGTCGCACACCGGTGCAGCGTGCGCCCAGAAGGCCTCGGCGGGAGGCTCGGGATGCGGCTCGTCCCGCACCAGGGCCAGCACTGCGGCGCGCATGTCCTCGCTCACCAGGTTGACCACCGTGCCGACGTTGATGCGGCTGGCCATGTGCGCGACGAAGTACACCAGCGTGCCGATGCAGCCGAACGCCAGCACGATCCCAAAAGTGAGCGCCAGGTGTGGCGTGAACACGCCCTCGTCCTGCGTGCGCACGGTGCGCAGCACCATCAGCGCATAGGAGAAGGTGCCGAGGAAGGCGCCCAGCGTGCACTGCACGCCCCGGTCGCGCGTGAAGTTGCGCAGCAGGCGCGGGCCCATCTGCCCCGCGGCCAGGGACAGGGCCGCGATGGTGATGGAAAACACCGTGCCGGCCACGCCGATGGCCGATGAGGCGATGGCGCCCAGCAGCGTGCGTGCGCCGGTGCCGCCGCCGTTGTAGAACCAGTCGCTGGCCGTCAGCCAGTGCGGCAGCTGGCCGCCGCGGTCGAGCTGCACCAGCAGCACCGCCAGCACGCTGGCACCGGCGACCATGGCCGCCGGCACCAGCCAGAAGGCGTCGGCCAGGGCGTTCAGGAAGTAGCGCAGTCGGGCTTTCATGGGCGGCAGGGCACGGGATTGGCGGCCATCATGCCGTGCCAGAGCGGCGCCGGGGCCGCCCTGTACCGATCGCCAGACAGAACCAGCGCCTGTCCGGGGTGCAGGCGCGCGTCGCGCTTACGCAGGTACGGCTGCTGCGCCGGCGTGCCGGCCGGTGGGCAAGGCGATGCGTTCCGCCTCGAAGGCCAGGACCTGCTGCAGTTCGTCGCCACGCCGCTCGGCCGGGTGCAGGGCGTGCTCGCTCCAGCCCTCCAGCGCCAGCAGCGCCCGCTTGCGGTTCAGCCCGCCGGTGAAGCCGGTCAACCGCCCGTCGCTGCCGATCACGCGGTGGCAGGGCACGACGATGCTGACCTTGTTGCGCCCGTTGGCGCCCGCCACCGCGCGCGTCGCCGTGGGCTGGCCGATGGCGCGTGCATGGTCGGCATAGCTGCGCTGCTGTCCGAAGGGGATGGCCAGCAGCGCGGCCCAGGCGCGCTGCTGGAACGGCGTGCCGACCAGATCGAGGGAGATCGAAAACGCGCGCCGCTGACCGCCGAAGTACTCCGCCAGTTCGCGCGCCGTCTGCTGCAGCAGCGCCTGCGCGCCCTGCCCGCCCATCCCCATGCGGGCGGCATGCACTTGGGCCAGTTCGCGCTCCAGGCCGTCTTGGCCGACGAATTCGAGCAGGCACAAGCCGTGGCTGGAGGCCACGGCCAGCATCTCGCCCAGCGGCGTGGCGATGTGCAGGGATGGCAGGGTCATGGCGGCGCTCCGGCTTCAGGCGATGGATGGGGCATTGTGCGCCCGGCCGTGGCCAGGGCCCGGCGCTGCGCGGCCGTCAATCCTCAATGCCGCGCTGCGCCGGCACGCCGGCCTGGAAGGCGTGCTTGACCATCTTCATCTCCGTCACCGTGTCCGCCAGGTCGATGAGCTCCTGCGGGCAGCGCCGGCCCGTCAGGCACACATGCACGTCCTTGGGCCGCTGCGCCAGCGTGTCCAGCACCTCCTGCAGCGGCAGCCAACCGTAGATCAGCGGATAGGTCACCTCATCAAGTACCACCAGGAAGTACTCGCCCGACAGGATGGCCTCGCGCGCCTTGGCCCAGCCATCGCGCGCCAGCTGGGCGGACTGTTCCAGGTCCTTGCTCTTCCAAGAAAAGCCGTCGCCCAGGCCCTCCACGGGCAGGCCGACCTGCTCGGCCAGGCGGTGCTCGCCGAAGCGGGCGGTCGGCACCTTCATGAACTGGAACACCTTGACCGTCTTGCCCCGGCCGGTGGCGCGAAACGCCAGGCCGAAGGCGGCCGTGCTCTTGCCCTTGCCGTCGCCAGTGTTGACGATGACCAGGCCGCGCCGCTCGCCCTCGGGCTTTTCATAGGGCTTGGCGCTGGGTGGGGTTTCGATCTGCATGGCGAAGGGTTCTCCTGAAAGGCAAACCGGCGACGATACAAGAATCGCGAGGGGCGGCCGGCGGGCGAGGCATGGGCCATTCCCGCTGGCCGCCCGTACGGCGGCTGGGCCGGGGCGTCAGAACGCCACGCGCATGCCCAGCACCACGCTGCGCCCGGCCAGCGGGGCCGCGTCCTTGACGAAGGAGACGTGCGAGTACGCCAGCCGGTCGGTCAGGTTGCGCGCCTTCAGGTAGACCTGCCACGGCGTGGCCGTGCTGGTGCCGCCGTGGTAGGCCAGGCCCAGGTTCAACATGCCATACCCGGGCGTGGCGCTCTCGAACTGCGCCACGCGGCTTTGCCGCGCCACCTGCAGCCACTCGATGTCGCCCTGCCAGGACTGCCACTGCGCGTCCAGCTTCAGGCCGACGCGCGCCGGCGCGATGCGCGGCAGGCGTCCGCCGCCGTCCAGCCGCGCGCGCACGCTGTCGCCCCACAGCGTCAGGCCGATCTGGCGCGTCAGCGCCTGGCGTACGCGGCCTTCGATGCCGGTGAAGGTGGCGTCAGCCTGGCTGAACTGCAGCAGCTGCAGGCCATCCAGCTCGTCCAGCGTGCGGCCATGGATGTAGTGGCGGATGCTATTGCGGTACACCGACACGTCGAAGGTGGTCGGGCCGCTGGTCTTGCGCAGCGTCAGATCGACGTTGCGCGAGATCTCCGAGCGCAGCTCGGCGTCGCCGCGCTCGTAGGTAGCGGTGGCCATGTGCAGGCCGCGCGCATACAGCTCCTCGGCCGTGGGCGCGCGGCTGGCGCGGGTGACGGTGGTGCCCAGCGAATAGCCCGGCGCCACGCGCCAGACGGCACCTAGCGAGGCCGAGGTGCCGTGGTGCGAGCGCTCCACATCGCTGTCCAGTGCGCGGGCGCTCTGCCGGTCGTGGCGCAGCGCGCCCTCGATGCGCCAGTCGCCCAGGCGGTATTCCTCCAGCAGGAACAGGCCGGTCGAGCGCGTGCGCGTGGGCTGCACGTAGGCCTCCTCGCCCACGGCGCTGAACTTGCGCTCGGCGGTGCGCACGCCCACCAGGCCGCGCAGGCCGGCGATGGGCTGGTGCTGCAGCTCCACACGCAGGTCATGCGCCTTGTTCTTGAAGGTGGTGGCGACTTCGCCGCCCTCGATCTCGTCGTGCACGTAGTCGGTGAAGCCGCCGCGCAGGCGTAGCGCGGCCACGCCGGCGAATGGGTTGCGCAGCTCGCCGCGCAGGTCGATGCGCTCGCTGCGCAGGTCCACCACGGGCACCGCGCCGTGGTCGTGGTCGTTTTCGTGATGGGCATGGTCGTGCTCTTCGTGCCCCTCGCCATGATCGTGGTCGTGGTCGTGCGCGCCGCAGTGCAGATGGTTGCCGTGCGTGTGGCAGCCCTCGAAGCCGTGGCTGTGCCCGGGCAGGCCATAGCGCGCTGTCTGGCGCGTGAAGGCCAGGCCCAGGTAGCCGCTCTCGCCGACCCACGACAGGCCCAGGCTGGCGCTGCGCGTGTCGTTGAAGCTGCCGGGCACGCGGCGTCCGCCCTCCCAGCCGCTGCCGACCCGGTAGTCGCCCGCGTCGCGGCCCGCGGCCTCGACGTGGACGGCGAATGGCCCGGTGCCACCGGTGACGGCCACGGCACCGGCCTTGTCGCGCGCGGCGCTGCCGGCGCGCACCTCGGCGCTCCCTTCGTAGCCCTTGGACGGCACGGCCGTCGGCACCTTGCCGTCCAGCACGTTGACCACGCCGCCCACCGCGCCCGCGCCATGCACCAGCGCCGAGGGGCCGCGCAGCACCTCGATCTGCGTGGCCAGCAGCGGCTCGGCGACCACGGCGTGGTCCGGGCTGATGGTAGAGGCGTCGTGCAGCTCGGCGCCATCGGTCAGCACGCGCACGCGCGCGCCGTCCATGCCACGGATCACCGGGCGGCTGGCGCCGGCGCCGAAATGGCTGCCGGTGATGCCGGGCTCGCCCTCCAGCGTCTCGCCCAGCGTGGCGCCCCGCTGTCGCACCAGCGCGTCGCCTTCGAGCACCGACACGGGCTGCGTCATCTCGGACACGCCCAGCTGCAGGCCGCTGGCGGAAACGGTGACCGCAGGCAGGCTGGCACCGACGCCCGTGGTGGATGCCGCCGGCCCGGGCGCGGGCGCCGCATCGGGTTGCGCCGAAGCAGCGCCGGACGCCAGGAGGGCCAGCAGCGCGCAGGCCAGGGGACGGAATGCGCCCGGGGCGGTGGAGGGAAAAGCCATGAGAGAGGTCATGTGTCGACTCGATCAGGAAGGCGCGCCATGCCGCCTGCCGCTCGCGGCACAGGCAAGGCGCTGCACGCGACGCAATCGGCGTCGCGGCGGGGATGGATGAATAGGGGTCAAACAGGCCACCAGCCCTTGCAGAACAAGGGCGAGCAGCTGTCAAAAATGATGTCTGGAGCGTGCGTGGCGGCCCGGCAGCGGCCAGCGGCGCAGCGGCACGCAGGTGCCCCAGCGCTGCGCTCCGGGCGCGGCGCAGGCACCCGGCCGGGCCGGGCAGCGCCCGATCAATGCACGCTCAGGCGGCGTTGGGCGGGGCGCGCGCCTGGAACGGCGCCGCCCGGCGCGGCGCGGGCGCGGCGGCAAGCGGTGCGGCCGGCGCCGGCTGCGGCGCCGCGTGCGCCAGCGCCAGCAGCGGCGCGGGCGCGGGGCCGCCCAGCGTCTGCTGGTCCAGCACCTGGCAGTCGGCGCTGCCGTGGCCGGCAAAGAGCGCGTGCAGCGTGTCCAGCGCACGGCCGGCGGAACCGTGTGCGCTGGTGTGGGCAGTGGCCTGCGCGCCCCCCGTGCCCAGACCGTGGACGATCTGGTGCACCCGCCCCAGCGCCGGCGCCAGGACCAGCGCCAGCAGCAGCCAGCCGAGCGCGCAACGGCGCGCGCGGTCGGCAAGGCGGGTGGAGGGCTGAAGGGGGCTGGTCATGGGGCGAACCGGCAAGCGTAACCGAGACAGCCGCACGGTTCATGCAAGCCGCGCGCGGCGTTCGCACCGCGCACGCTGCGATGCAGCGCCCTGCCCCGTCCTCTGCCGGTGCGGCTTACACGCACGGCAGCGCCATCCACACGCCGTCGATCTGGCGCACGCGGATGCGCCGGTCGAACACCCGCTCCAGTGCCGCGTGCGTGGCCGGATCGGCGCAGGCGCCGTGGTGCGCCACGCACCCGCCGGCCATGATCAGCAGGTCGTCGGCCTGCAGCGCGATCGAGATCTCGTGCAGCACGCTGACCACCGTGCGTCCGCCGGCCACCAGGGCGCGCACGGTGCGCACCCAGTCGGCCTGGTGCGGCGGGTCCAGGTTGGCCAGCGGCTCGTCCATCAGCGTGATCGGCGCCTGCACCGCCAGCGCGCGCGCCAGCAGCACGCGCTGGCGCTCGCCGCCCGAGAGCTGCGACAGCGGCCGCGCGCGCCAGTCCCATGCCTGAGTAGTGACCAGCGCCTCGCGCACGGCGACGTGGTCGGCGGCGGACGGCGGCGCCATCCAGGCGCGGTGCGGCAGGCGGCCGAGCATGGCCACGTCGTAGGCCGGCAGGTCGTCGGCGACGCTCTCGTTCTGGCCCAACCACGCCAGCTGGCGCGCACGCGCGCGCGCGGGCCATGCGTGCAGCGGCCGGCCCAGCAGCTGCACCTCGCCCTCGACGCGGGCGTGGCGCAACAGGCCAGCCAGCACCTTCAGCAGCGTGGACTTGCCGGCGCCGTTCGGCCCGACCACGCTGGTCCAGCGCCCGGCGGGCAGCTGCAGGTCGATGCCGTGCAATATCAGGCTGTTTTGCACGCCAGCCCTGATGCAGCTTGCGCCGACAGCTATCGAATCCGCAGCTACCGCGCTCACGCCCCGCCCCCGAATCCGCGTCGGTGCATCAGCCACAGCAGGTAGCTGCCGCCCAGCGCGGCGGTGAGCACGCCCACCGGCAGCTCCTGCGGCGCGACCAGCCAGCGCGCCAGGATGTCGGCCGCCAACAGCAGCACGCCGCCCATCAGGCTGGCCAGCCAGACCTGCCAGGGGTGCGTGGCGCGCGCCAGCGAGCGCACCAGGTGCGGCGCGGCCAGGCCGACGAAAGCGATCAGCCCGGTGTGCGCCACCGCGGTGCCGGTGGCCAGGGCGAGGGCCAGCACCAGCCCGGCGCGCATCGGCCCCAGCGGCAGGCCCAGGCTGGCAGCCGTGGCCTCGCCCAACACCAGGCCGTCCAGCAGGCGCGACAGCGCCCAGGCCGCCAGCACGCACACCAGCCACAGCACGGCCATCAGCAGGCACGCCTGCCAGCCGACAAAGGCCGAGCTGCCCAGGGTGAAGACCTGCATCGCCTCCAGGATGTTCGGATGCGCCACCTGGATCAGGTCGCGCGCGGCGCTCAAGACCACCCCGACCACCACGCCCGCCAGCAGCAGGCGCAGTGTGTGCTGCACGCCGCGCGCCAGCACCAGGGTCAGCAGCACCGCGCCAGTGGCGCCGAGGAAGGCCGCGCCGGTCATGCCCAGCCGGGCCCACCAGCCGGCGCTGGACAGCGACACGCCCATCAGCGCCAGCGCCAGCGCGCCGCCCAGCGCCGCGCCCGAGGCGCTGCCGAGCAGGTACGGATCGGCCAGCGGGTTGCGGAACAATCCCTGCGCGATGGCGCCGGCCAGGCCCAGCAGCGCGCCGGCCAGCCACGCTCCCAGGGTGCGCGGCAGGCGGATGTCCCAGACGATCTGCCACGCCAGGGCATCGCCGCCCATGTGCAGCGCGCTCTCGAAGCCGGTGCTGCCGACGCTGGCGCCCAGCAGCGCGAGCAGCAGCGACAGCGCCAGCAGCCAGGCCAGCAGCGCGGCGGCGCGGCGCCGGCCGGTGGCGGGCGCAGCGTCGTCAGGCAGGTCGGCGGTGGGCAGCACGGCGCTCATGGGGCAGAGAATTTCTCGCCCAGGCAGCGGGCCATGATGCGCGCCGCCTCGGCCATGCGCGGGCCGGGGCGCACCAGCACGTCGGCCTGCTCGGGGCCGAACACGCACAGCCGTCCCGCCTGGATGGCGGCCAGATTGTTCCAGCCGGGATAGGTCGCCCGCGGCTGGCCGCTGCGGTTGGACACCATGACCAAGTCCGGCCGTGCGCGCAGCACGAATTCCGGACTGAGGCGCGGAAACGGCCCCAGCTCAGCCGGCACCACGTTGCGCACGCCCAGGCGCGCCAGCGTCTCGCCGATGAAGGAATGCTGCCCCGCGACATAGGGCCCGCGGCTGACCTCGAAGTACACGCGCGCGCCGCGCGCCGCTGGGGGCAGCGACTGCGCCGCCGCCTGCACCGAGGCGTCGATCACGCGCCACACGCGGTCCACGCCTTCGGCACGGGGCACGGCAAACAGGTCGCCGATGGTGGCCAGGATGCGGCGCACGTCGGCATGCGTCTTGGGCTCGAGCGCGACCACCTTCACGCCCAGCGCCTCCAGCCGGTCGCTGACGCGGCTGGCGGTGGACAGCAGCACCACATCGGGCCTCAAGGCGACGATGGCCTCGATGTTCGGATCCAGCCCGCCGCCCACGCGCGGCAGCGCCTGCACCGACGCGGGCCAGTTGGAATAGCGGTCGACCCCGACCAAGCGATGGCACTGCTGCATCTCGCACAGGCTCTCGGTGCTGGACGGCAGCAGGCTGACGACGCGCTCGGGCGGGCGCTCGAAGTGCAGCGTGCGGCCGCGGTCGTCGGTGATGGTGATGGCGGCGTGCGCGGCGCCGGCCGCCAGCAGCAGGGCCAGCGCGGCGCTGGCGGGGCGTGCGAACGCGCGGCTTGTGCCCGGCCCGGCTTTTCCAGGGGCCGCACAGGACAGCAGCCACGCAGCAGCGCGGCACAACAGGCTCAGCATGGCGAATCCTTCAAGGTCAGCGGCAGGCCAGCGGCCATCAGCGTGACGCGCTGGCAGGCGGCGGCGGCGCGCTGGTTCAGCAGGCCCAGGGCATCGACGAAGGCGCGCACCTCGCGGCCCAGGGGGATGACGCCCAGCCCGATCTCGTTGCCGACCAGCACCACCGGGCCCGGCGCCTGCTGCAACACTGCAAAAAAGTGAGCTGCCTGCCCTTGCCAATCAAGGGCTGGAGGCGGTTTTTCCCCCAAATCGGGCTGCCCGGCCTGCTGCTCGGCGCCCTCTCCCGCTCCTCCATCCAACGGCATCAGCCAGTGCGTCAGCCACAGTGTCAGGCAATCCACCACCAGCAGGGTGTCGGCCCGGCCATGCCGCGCCAGCGCGCCGGCCAGGTCGCGCGGTTCCTCGACCAGGGCCATGCCGGGCACGCGCTGCGCGCGCTCGCGCTGGTGGCGCTCGATGCGCGCGCGCATCTCGGCGTCGTGCGCCTGGGCGGTGGCGATCAGCGTGGCGCGGTGACCGGGCGTGGCCAGCCAGCTGCGCGCCAGCAGCTCGGCGCGGCGCGACTTGCCGCTTTTCTGGCCGCCCAGGATGAGTTCGCTGCGTGCAACGTGCAGGCTCATGGCGTTGCGCCCAGCAGCCGTGCCACGGCGCGCGGCGCGGACGGAAACCAGGCGTGGAAATAGCTGGCATGGACGCTGCCGTGGCGATACACCGGCTCGGCCCCGGCCTGCGCCTCCTCGGGCGCCGGGCGCACGGCGTGGCCGGTAATGGCCAGATCGGGCGCATCCACGCTGGAGTAATGGAAGGTGTGGCCGCGCAGTGCGCCATCGGCCACCGGCGCGGCCGGAGTGGCATCCGGCAGCCGGCGTGCGGCAGTCGGCGCCTGTTTTTTTGCCAGCGACTGCGCGCCATCAGCAACCGGCTGCCAGCTGCGCGGCCCCAGCCCCTGCAGACGCTGGCGCAGCGTGGCATGACCGGGCAGCAGGTCCCACAGCGGCAGGCAGCAGCCATCGGCCAGGGTGACGGACTGCAGCAGGGCCAGCATGCCGCCGCCCTCGGCCCAGACCGGCCGGCCGGCGGCGATGTGTCGGCGCAGCTGTTCGCGCAAGTGCGTCAGCGACGCCAAGGCACTGGCGTGCAGTTCCGGAAAGCCACCGGGCAGCCACAGCGCGTCGCATGCCGGCAGCGGCTCGCCCTGCAGCGGCGCGAAGATCTCCACCTGCGCGCCCAGCTGGCGCAGGGTCTGCAGGTTGGCCTCATAGACCAGGCAGAAGGCCGCGTCGCGCGCCACCGCCACGCGCCGGCCCGCCAGCAGCGGTGCGGGCGCCGCGGGCGCGTCGGGCGGCGCAGCGAAATCCACCGCCCAGCGCTGCCAGTCTCGCGGCGACAGCATGCCCAGCGGCGTGGCGGCCAGCGCATTGGCGGCGGCGTCCAGGCGCACCAGCGCGTCCGGCAGCTCGCGCGCCGCCACCAGTCCCAGCTGCCGCTCGGGCAGGAGCCCACCAGGCTTTCCCCTGCCCTCGCCAGCGATGGAAACCGGTGGCAGCGCGCCCAGCCAGTCGCTGGCAGAGCGCAGGCCGTCCTGCAGCATGCGCGCGTGCCGCTCGCCGGCCACGCGGTTGGCCAGCACGCCGGCCCAGGGCAGGTCCGGCCAGTAGCTGCGCAGGCCCAGCGCCAGCGCGCCGAAGGTGCCCCCCATGGCATGGGCGTCGATGACCGCCAGCACCGGGATGCCGAGGCGGCGCGCCAGCGCGGCCACGCTGGCGTCGCCGTCGAACAGGCCCATCACGCCCTCGACCAGGATCAGGTCCGCTTCAGCGGCGGCGGCATGCAGGCGCTGGCGGCAATCGGCCTCGCCGGTCATCCACAGATCCAGCGGATGCACCGGCGCGCCGCTGGCCAGCTCGTGCCAGTGCGGGTCCAGGTAGTCGGCGCCGCACTTGAACACGCGCACGCGCCGCCCGGCGCGCGCGTGCAGCCGCGCCAGGGCGGCGACCACGGTGGTCTTGCCCTGGCCGGAGGCCGGCGCGGCGACGACCAGCGCCGGGCAGCGAGCGGATGGCGCGCTCATGCCAGCGCCATCAGTATTGCGGCGCCCACTTCAGGCCGACGAAGACGCTGCGGCCCGGCGTGGCATAGGTGCGAGCGACTTCGTACTGCTTGTCCGCCAGGTTGTCCACGCGGGCAAAGACCTGCCAGTCGCGCGCCACGCGGGTGCTGGCATGCAGGTTCACCAGCGTGTAGCCGCCGAGCACGTTCTTGTTGGCCGCGTCGTCGAAGCGGCGGCCCGACAGCTGCGCCTCGGCGCCCAGCGTCCACTGGCCCAGGCGCGTGTCGGCGCCGAGCGTGGCATGGCGCTTGGCGCGGCGCGCCAGCTGTTTGCCGGTGTCCAGGTTCTCGGGGTTCTGGAAGTCCAGCGAGCCGCGCAGGCGCACGCTGCCCAGCTGGTGCGCGCCGGCCAGCGTCAGGCCCTGGTAGCGCGCCTTGCCGACGCTGGAGTAGCAGCCCGGATAGGGGCCGGAGCCGCCCGGGCACGGCCCGGGGCCGCTGACGTAGGTGACGAGGTTGCGCACGTCGTTGCGGTAGGCGGTGGCGGAGAAGCTGCTGCCGTCCCGCAGCCACTTCACGCCCAGCTCGACGTTGCGGCTGGTCTCGGGCTTGAGGCTGTCATCGCCGTACATGCTGAAGCGCTGGTACAGCGACGGCACGCGAAACGCCGTACCCATCGAGGCAGTGGCCCGCCACTGCGGCGCGAACTGGTAGCCGTAGGCGGCGCTGCCGGTGGACTTGTTGCCGAATTCGCTGTCGCGGTCATGCCGGGCGTTGAGCTGCAGCGTGTGCGCGCCCTGGTGCAGGCCGTAGCCCAGCGCCAGCGCGTTCTGCGAGCGCGAACGGTCGATGGGTGCGTTCTCCAGGTGGTCCTCGCGCCGCTCCAGGGCTGCGGTGAACTGGTGCACGCCCAGGCGCCATTCGTTGTGCAGTAGGTAGTTGCGCAGCCGCGTGTCCGTCAGGTAGGGGCTGGGGGTGGTCTGGTAGCGGTCCTTGGACTCGGTGACCGACAGGCGCGTCTTGTACTGGCTGCTCCACTGCGCGTCCCAGTGCAGGCCCAGCGCCTGCAGACGGTGCAGGCTGCGGTCGTCGGCGGCGCTGGTGTCGTAGCCGCTGTTGGACTCGTTGTGCAGCAGCGTGCCTTCCAGGCGGTGCGCGGCGTTCAGCTGCCACCCCAGCCGGCCGCTGACCGAGCTCTGGTGGTAGCCGTCGCGGTCGGGGTTGCTGCCGGCCTTGGTCGTGGCGTCAAAGCCGCGGCTGCCCTCGCGCGTGGCGCCGAGGGCATAGTCCACGGTGCCGCTGGCGCCGCTCACGCCGGCCTCGGCGCGCCAGGTGCGGTGGCTGCCGACACCCACGCCCACATACGGCGCCACGCCGGCCTCGCCCTTTTTGGTGAAGATCTGGATCACGCCGGCCACGGCATCCGAGCCATAGATGGCGGCGGCCGGGCCGCACAGCACCTCGATGCGGTCGATTTGCGACAGCGGGATCGCCTCCCAGGTGGCACCGCCGCTGCCGGACTGCGAATCCACGCGCACGCCATCGACATACACGGCGGTGAAGCGTGTCTCGGCGCCGCGCAGGAACACGCTGCTGGTGGTGGCAGGGCCGCCGTTGCGCGAGATCTCGATGCCGGGCAGGCGCGCCAGCACGTCCGCCAGGCCGGTGGCGCCGCTTTGCTCGATGGTCTGGCGATCCACGATGGACACGTCGGCCAGAACGTCGGTCAGCGGCTGGGCGGTGCGGGTGGCGGTCACCACCATCTCGTTCAGCGCCGGTGCGTGCAGGTTCTGTGCCACCAGCACGGCGCCATCCTGGGCATGCACGGCACCGGCCAGCAGCGCGGCCACGGCAAAAGCGCTGGGGCGCAGACGCAGGCAGGCGCCGGCAGCCGACGTGCTCGCGCGGGACAGGGAATTCAACATGGGAAATATGGATCAGCAAACTGCCCGTGCCGGCCTCCCCGCCGGCGATGGGTGACATGGCGGCCCGCTGTGTAGCAGGCAGCCTCCTTGTTGGCCGGTATCCGGGCTGGCGAAACGCTCTCCAACGCCTTCCCAGGCGCTTGTTCAAGGCGCCCAGTGGCTTGATGGTTGGAAAGGCAGCCGCATTGCGGCTGGTTCGCTGACCGTTGCGGGGGCAGCGCAGGCCCGGGTTGCGCCTTCATGGCGAAGGCACCCTCCCTGCTTCCCGTTGAACTGCGGCATGTGAACCATGCAGCGAGCACCAACAGCCGCAATTCTATGCGCAGGGCCGACGCACTCTCTACAATCGCCTGCCTATGCCCGCCACCTCTCCCATCGACCAGATCGCCGAGCGCGTGGAGCGGTTGCTGCTGCTGCACGAGCAGCTCGCCCACACCAACGCCCTGCTGGCGCAGCAGGTCATGACGCTCACCCAGGAGCGCGATTCGCTGAAGTCGCGCCTGCAGGCGGCGCGCGCCCGTGTGGACGCACTGCTGGACCGCCTGCCCGCCAATCAACCCTCTACCGACGACGCGCCATGAAGCAGATCGAAGTCCAGATACTGCAGCAAAGCTACGTGCTGGGCTGCCCCGAGGGACAGGAGCGGCGCCTGCTCGAAGCCGTGGAGCGCGTGGATGCAGCGATGACCAGCATCCGCGATGCTGGCAGGGTGCGCGCACGCGAGCGCATCGCGGTGCTGGCTGCGCTCAACCTGGCGTTCGAGATCGCCGACCGCGACGCCGCTACCGCCGCGCAGGCAGATGTTATGGCGCCGGCGTTGGATGCGCAGCAGCAGGAACGCCTGCAGCAGCTGGTGCAGCGCCTGGACGAGGCACTGGAAGAGTGCGGCGCCGCCGTGTTGTAAGCATTCGCGAACCAGCTGTCTTGCACCGCACGAGCGGCCTTACAATGCAGGTGTCTGCGGTGCTGCCGGGCTTTATAGTTCCTTGAACCAATGCTCTTTGAGCACGGGCTTGGTACATTGCCTGGCAGGCGTGATCATCTCGCGTCAGATGAACCCAATGCCACGCTGCCCTTGCCCCCCTGAACCCTCGGTTCAGGATGACGGCCTGGTGGCACTTGCAGACACCTCTTTCTCCTCGTCCCTGTTCTGTTCCTCCAGCAGGACGCGCAGGCCCGGCGCAGGCAGTGCCGGCGCACACAGATACCCCTGGTAGAAGTCACACCCCATGTCCTGCAGTGCCTGGCGCTGCAGCTGGGTTTCCACCCCTTCGGCAACGACCTGGATACGCAGCGCCCGGCCCATGCTGATGATCGCCTGCACGATGGCAGCGTCGTGCTCCTGGTCTGGCAGGCCATCGACAAAGGACTTGTCGATCTTGAGACGGTGGATGGGCAGCTTCTTGAGGTAGGCCAGGCTGGAGTAGCCGGTACCGAAGTCGTCAATCGACAGACGCACGCCCAGCCGTCCCAGCGCGGTCAGCAGTTGTGCCATGTCCTGCGCATCCTGCAGCAGCACGCTCTCCGTCAGTTCCAGTTCCAGCCCTTGGGGCGGCAGGCGGTATTCGGCCAGCAGGCGCGCCACCCGGTCGACGAAGCCGGCCTGGCGCAGCTCCAGCGCCGAGACGTTGACCGACACCGTGAGCGGCCGCCCGTGGCTGTGCCAATACACTGCCTCCTGTACAGCCTGCTCCATCACCCAGGCGCCCAGCGTGACGATGTAGCCGCAGTCTTCCGCCAGGGGAATGAAGGTGGCGGGTGACACGGCGCCGAGCTGCGGCTCGTTCCAGCGCAGCAGCGCTTCCATGCCGATGATGCGCCCGCTGGCGCAGTCCACCTGTGGCTGATAGTGCGCCTGCATCTGCCCGAGGCTGAGCGCCAGGCGCATGGCGTGTTCCATCTTGATGCGCGACAACAGATTCACGCTCATCTGCGGACGATAGAAGTCGTAACTGCCGCGCCCACGCTCCTTGACCCGGTACATGGCCGTGTCGGCCTGCTTGATCAGGTCATCCAGCGTCAGGCCATCGTGCGGATACAGCGCGATGCCGATGCTGCTTTGCACCGAAAACCCGAGCCCGTCGAGCGTGAACGGGTTCATCATTTCGTCCAGCACACGGCGCGCGACAGACTCGGCCACGGGCCTGCCGGCGCCGTGCAGATAGATGACGAACTCATCGCCGCCAAGCCGGCACAGCATGTCCGACTGCCGCAGGCAATCCTGCAGGCGTTGCGCCACAAGCTTCAGAACCCGGTCGCCAAAAGGATGACCCAGGGAGTCATTGACGATCTTGAAGCGGTCCAGGTCCAGGAACAGCACGGCAAACTCGGTGCTGGAGCCGCGCGCATTGTCAATGGCCGATTCGACGCGCTGCGCCAGTTGCAGCCGGTTGGGCAGGCCGGTGAGCGCATCGGTGAACGCCAGTTCCTCGATGCGGCGCTGGGCAGCATGTTGTGGTGCCAGGTCGCGCATGAACCCGATGCTTTGTCTTTCTTGCCCGTGCTCGTCGCGCAGCAGCACCCATGACAGGTGCACGGGTGCATCCGCGCAACCTTGGCGCCGCAGCCGCGCATCGCCGGCCCAGAACCCATCGGCCTGCCACGCAGCCTGCACCTGGTCCAGCAAATCGTTTTCTGGCGTGGCCGAAGACAGAACATCGGTTGCCGCCTGACCCACCATGGAAGCGTGACCACTTCCCAGCAGCGCATCGCAGGCCGGGTTGGCACGTATCACGGTCCGCTGTGCGTCAGCGATGAAAATTGCATCCAGGCTGGAGTCGAAGACCTGCGCCGCGAGTTGCAAGCCCGCCTGTGCCTGCAACTGGGCCGAGATGTCACGAAAGACAAATACCCGCCCGGTAGGCCGACCACGTACCAGCTGGGGTACCGATCGCTGCTCCACTACCAGCCCATTGCGCAACGCAAATACCTCGGTGGATTCCAGCAGTGGCTCGCGCCGCAGCGTCGCCATGCACTGGCGATAGCGCTCCGGCTCCTGCACCTGTGCCTGCAAATGCGCCTGGATGGCTCCGTCGTCACGCCGCGTGAGCAGCGCATCCGGCAGCTGCCAGATCTGCACCAGCCGGTGATTGAAAGCGCGGATATTGCCCTGCAGGTCGCAGCTCAGGATGCCGTCGGCGGCCGAGTCCAGCGTGGCCCGCAGCTCGGACAGCAGCGCTTCCAGCTCGCGGGTGGATGCCTCACACTCCGAGCGGTCGAGCATGCTCATAAGCAGCAGCGTGGCACCGTCTTTTTCTGGTAATGCCTGCACCCAGCGCTCAACCGGGATTGCCATCCCGCGCTGTGGATTCCAGAGGGTGGTGCAGGAATTGACACCATTGGCGATCTGCTCGGGAGCCTGCTGCCAGAAGATTCTGTCCTGGGGCGCGCTGGCAAGCTCCAGCACGGCCTGGCCTTGCATGGCAGACGCGGCGCGCCCGGACAACCGTACCGCTGCTTCATTGGCATGCAGCATCTGAAGCGTATCAGCATGGATCAGCCACACAGCCTGCTGCAGGCCGTCGACAACCGCCTGCCACGTGCCAGCAGGAATGACTGGTTGCATCATCCCGGACCGCCCTGCTCCTGCGCGGCGGCTGTTGCGCGCTCGAAGTAATACTGGATGCGCGAATGCGGCAGCAGCGTCCGCAAAGCCGCCGCCGGCAGCTGTGCCGGACGCAGGCTGCGGCGTATGCCAGTGCCTTCGGCCCGCGCCAGATCGAGGCGCTGCAGTCCACTGCCATCCTCAAGCACCAGTACTACCGGCCGCAGCGGGTGCATGGCATCCACGCTGACGACCAACCCGAGACGGCCATCCACCAGTTCAACCAGTGAACCCGGCGGGTATACGCCCATCATGCGAATGAATGACTCCAGCACTACAGGATCGAAGCAGCCTTTCCGCTGCGCGTAGAGCTGTGACACGGCCTCGTGGGGCGTCAGCGGTTCGGCGCCCTGCAGTGGATTGCACAGTCGGTCATAGACATTGACCAGCGCAAGAATACGCCCTGCAACACTGAGATCCTCCCCCAGCAGCTGCAATGGGTAGCCGCTGCCATCCGCCATTTCATGGTGCTGCGCAATGGCGATGAGCACATCGCTGGGCAAGCCCATCGCCTGCCCCAGAGCCACCGATTCACCCACGTGCGAGCGGTAGCGCTGCAGCTCTGCCGCCGACAAGGGTGCTCCGGACTCGCCGATATGTGCCGGCATCGTGACCTTGCCGATGTCATGCAACAAGGCGGCCAGCCCCAGGTCGTGCAAGCCGCTGCCCTGCAGCTGTAGCGTGCGGCCCAGCAGCAATGCCAGCACCATGACATTCACCGCATGCGCAGCCTCGCCGCCCGACTGCGTGTCGGACAGCAGGCGTATGGCACAGGCTTCCTTTTCCACCAGTTCCTCGACGCAGTCACGAACCAGGCACTCCGCCCGTTCGCGTGCCGCCACTGCTTGCTGCTGCACCTCATCGGCCACGGCGTCGTAGGTCGCGGCTGCCAGGCGATAACGTCCCAGGCAATGCTCACTGGCGGAAACGCCCTCTTCCCCTGCTGAATTGTCGTCAGTAGCAGACCCGGATCGCTCTTCCTGCCCGTTTGGCGTTGGTGCCGGAGTAGAGCCGGCAGCGACATCCAACCCGGAAGACAGGCCCTTGCCGGGCAGATAGCTCAAGGTGGACAGGCCGAGCTGCCGCAGGGTGCTGATCTGCTCCTGGGAAGTGATGCGAAAACTGCTGGTCGGAAAAGGGTGATGCAGCCAGCTCAGCGGCAGCTGTATGAACATGCCGACGCGGATCTCGTCGATGGCAATCGGGATGGGTGAGTTCACGGTGGCAGGCCAGCGGGCGAAGGCCGCGCCGACGGGAGGGACCATTGTGGTCCGATTATCGCCAGCACGGGACGGTGCAGCATGAAGGGAAAGCGTACGCGAGATTGCCGATTGACATGCAGCCGTGCCTCAGGTGACGCACCAGGGTGCCGGCTGGCCGTGGACCAGATTCATCCACAACGCCCAGCCCCCCAATACGCACAGCACCACCCCCGCCGCGCGCGCACCCCACTCCTGCGCCGTGCCGGGCAATCCGCTGCGCAACCGGCGCCAGGCCCATGGGCCCAGCACCAGCCACAGCCCGCTGCCAATGCCGAACAGCACCATGCACAACGCGCCCGCCGCAGCGCTGCCGCTGAGCGCAGCCGTCATCAAGGCCGTGTAGAGCAAACCGCAAGGCAACAATGCCCAGGCCATGCCGACCATGAACACGCCGCCCG
This sequence comes from Oryzisolibacter propanilivorax, assembly GCF_900103645.1. GTDB lineage: Bacteria > Pseudomonadota > Gammaproteobacteria > Burkholderiales > Burkholderiaceae_C > Melaminivora > Melaminivora propanilivorax. Next base: position 367,434 of record NZ_FNHP01000001.1, on the reverse strand, counting down.
GACGGACCACGGCGCTGCGCGCACGGACCCACACCCTGCGCCCGGCAGCTTCCAGCCATGCGGGCTGTCGCGCCTGCGTCAGCATGACCAGCCCCCATCCCATGATCAGCACGTGGGTCAGCGCCCAAAGCGGCTTGAGCGCGGCGCTTTGCGAGCCGGCCCAGGCCAGCTTGTCGATGGCGAATGCCGCAACAGCCCCGGTCGCACCATATCCCAGCAGCCTTCCCGCATGAAACGCCAGCATACGCCCGCTCACGCTGGACTGTGCCGGTTGCCAGTGGACCACCTGCTCGCCGGCCGATCCCGCAGCTGGGCGCGCCGCGCCCGTCAGCGCTCCGCATGGGGCGGCGCACATCGCCAGGCAATGTGTGCCGCCGAACAAGCCCATGAGAAAAACCGTGGTGGCCAGCGCCAGGAACATGGATCAGATGATCCGTGAAAACCGCGCGCGGTTGCGATTGGCCTGCAAATACCTGTCGAACACCATGGCCACCGCACGCACGAAATACCAGCCCATGGGGGTGACGGTGATGCCTTCATCGCTCAGCGCGACCAGGCCCTGCTGCTCCAGTGTTTGCAACTCCTGCAACTCTGCGCTGAAGTGCTGGCGGAAGTCGATCAGCCAGGATTCCTCCATCGGCTGGTACAGCAGTTCACCCTGGCACATCAGCGCCATGATCACCGCACGCCTGACCAGATCGTCACGCGTCAGTGCCAGGCCACGCACGACCGGCAGGTTGCCCTGGTTGATCGCGTCGTAGTATTCGTCCAGCGTCTTGACGTTCTGGCTGTAGGTGGCTCCGATGCGGCCGATGGCCGACACGCCCAGGCCGATCAGGTCGCAGTCAGGCTGTGTGCTGTAGCCCTGGAAGTTGCGGTGCAGCCGGCCCTGGCGCTTGGCCACCGCCAGTGCATCGTCAGGCAGGGCAAAGTGGTCCATGCCGATATAGGTGTAGCCGGAATCGGCAAACACTTCCAGGGCCCGCGCCAGCATCGCCACCTTGGCAGAGGCCTGCGGCAGCTCGGCGGTGACGATGCGCCGCTGAGGCTTGAAGCGCTCGGGCAGGTGGGCATAGGCGTACAACGCGATCCGGTCGGGGCGTAGCTCTGCCACCTGCGCCAGGGTTCGGTCGAACGACTCGGGCGTCTGGCGCGGCAGGCCATAGATCAGGTCCACGTTGACCGATTCGAAGCCCAGCCGCCTGGCGCTGTCCACCAGGGCAAAGACCTTTTCCGCCGGCTGGATGCGATGCACCGCCTTCTGCACCTCCGGATCGAAGTCCTGCACACCGAAGCTCAGGCGGTTGAAACCCAGCTCGGCCAGCAGCGCCAGGCGCTGCTCATCGACCGTGCGTGGATCGATCTCGATGGAGTACTCGCCACCCGGAACCAGCGTGAAGCTGCGCTTGATCATCGCCATCAGGTCGCGCAGCCCGGCATCGGACAGGAAGGTCGGCGTGCCGCCCCCGAGGTGCAGCTGGCTGACCTGCTGCCCTATACCGCAGTGCGCGGTATGCAGATCAATCTCCCGGCTCAGGTAGCGCAGATACACCTCGGCGCGTTCCGGGTGCCGGGTGATGATTTTGTTGCAGGCGCAGTAGTAGCACAGCGATTCGCAGAAGGGGATGTGCACGTAGAGCGAGAGCGGCGTTGCCTTGCCGACCGAACCGATCTTGCGCTGCTGCAGTGCCAGGACGTATTCCTGCTCACCGAACGCCTCCACGAAGCGGTCGGCAGTGGGGTAGGACGTGTAGCGGGGCCCGGGAACGTCGAAGCGGCGCAGGAGGTCGGGGGTGACAACGGTCATGGTGAAAAAATCCTTGCGTGATCGGCGACTGTGCCGCAAGCATGTAGGGCCACACTTGATTTCAATCAAGCCAGCTGCATGTGTGCAACTGACAATGGCGTACGATCAAGCCATCGTTTTGCCGCTTCTGGCAAAGCCTCAGACGCCTTTGCATTCGGATGTAAGCTTACGTCATGACCAGGGAAACCACGCCCCCTCCACTGCAGGCCATCAAGGTCGCCTGCTCCAACTGCAATCTGCGCGAGTTGTGCATGCCGGTCGGACTGGAGGAGCAGCAGCTCAAGCGTATCGACGAGATCGTCGCCACGCGCCGAAAGATCAAGCGGGGCGGCACGCTGTTCCGCAACGGCGAGCCTTTCACCTCGCTTTTTGCCATTCGCACCGGGTTTTTCAAGACCTGCGTAGCGACCGAGGATGGGCGCGACCAGGTGACCGGCTTCCAGATGGCCGGCGAGATCATCGGCCTGGATGGCATCGTGCATGACCACCATACCTGCGACGCAGTGGCACTGGAGGATGCCGAGGTCTGCGTCATGCCTTTTGATCGGATCGAGGAGCTCTCGCGCGAGGTCACGGCGCTGCAGACGCACGTGCACAAGATCATGAGCCGCGAGATCGTGCGCGAGCATGGCGTGATGCTGCTGCTTGGCAGCATGCGAGCCGACGAGCGCCTGGCTGCGTTCCTGCTCAACCTGGTACAGCGTCTGCACGCGCGCGGTTTCTCGCAGTCCGAGCTGATCCTGCGCATGACGCGCGAGGAGATCGGCAGCTATCTGGGCCTGAAGCTGGAAACCGTGAGCCGGACCTTTTCCAAGTTCGTGGAGGACGGGATTGTCGAGGTCAAACAGCGCCATGTACGTATCCTCGACACGGCAGCACTCAAGCGCATCGTCAATAGCCACCAGGGTTGCCATTGAACTGAGCATGGCTTGCCTGCCAGCAACTTGCCCGGCACCAAAAAAGAAGGCGATGTGCAATGCACATCGCCTTTTGCATGGGCACTCTTCCCACGCTGCGGGACCAAGCCGGCCCCGCGGCGCTCAGTTGAGCGGTGTCTTCTTGCCGTCGACGTAGTTGTACAGCGTGATGGCCGGATTCTTCATTTCGCCATTGGGCTCGAACGCGATGTTCGCCGTCACGCCCTTGTAGTTGGACTTCAACAGTTCGGGGATGTAGACCTTGGGATCCCACGAGCCGGCACGCTTCATGGCATCCGCCAGCAGCATGGTGGCGTCATAGGTATACGGGCTGTAGATCTGGTACTGGTTGGGGTACTTGGCGTCGTACTTGGCCTTCCAGGCAACGCCGCCGGGCATTTTCGCCAGCGACGAACCGCCCTCGGCGCAGACCACGTTGGACAAGGTCTTGGCACCCGCAGCCAGCTTGGCGATTTCGGTGGTGCAGACGCCATCGCCGCCAAAATACTTGACGTTGCTCATGCCCAGCTGCTCCATCTGGCGCAGCATCGGACCGGCCTGCGGATCCATGCCGCCAAAGAAGATGGCATCCGGGTTCTTGGCCTTGATGGCCGTCAGGATGGCCATGAAATCCGTAGCCTTGTCGGTGGTGAATTGTTCGTCCACCACCTTCATGCCTTTCTCGGCGGCGACTTTCTTGAACACGTTGGCCACGCCCTGGCCATAGGCCGTACGGTCGTCCACGATGGCCACGGATTTCAGCTTCAGCGTGTCGGCTGCGTAGGAAGCCAGACCTGCGCCCAGCGCATTGTCGTTGGCGATGATGCGGAAGGTGGTCTTGTAACCAGGCTTGGTCAGGCTGGGGTTGGTGGCGGCGCCGGTGACGTGCGGAATCCCGCAGTCGTTATAGACCTTGGAGGCCGGAATGGTGGTGCCGGAGTTCAGGTGACCGACCACGCCGGCCACCCTTGCGTCACACAGCTTCTGCGCTGCCGCGGTGCCCTGCTTGGGATCGGCCGCATCGTCCTCGGCCACCAGTTCGAACCTGACCTTCTTTCCGCCTATGGTCGGCCCCTGGGAGTTCAGCTCCTCGATGGCCATGCGTGCGCCGTTTTCGTTGTCCTTGCCGAAGTGCGCCTGCGCCCCTGAAATCGGCGCGACATGTCCAATCCTGACCACTTCCTGGGCGGAGGCTGCAGCAGCAACAGTAGCGATGGCGGCAACCACGGTCAATTTCAAGTTCAAGTGCATAGAGTTCTCCGGTGAGTGTGCTGAAAAGCTTGGGTTGTGGCACGACGCGACGAAACTTAAGCTCAATTCACCGGGTCCAGCACTAGGGAACACGCGGAGGTCGGCAGGATGCGACACCGGGAAATACCCGGTGGCCGGATCAGCCCCGGGAACGCTCCGCTGCCAACTCCTGCGCCATTGCCTCGTAGACCGACTGCCGCACGACGGATTCCACCTCTTCGCGCAAACGCGGTATCAGCGATCGCGTCTGTTCCTGCGTTACCTGTGCAATGCAGCTGCGCAGACGCTGCTCCAGCACCATGTCCACGCGCTGCAGTACACGGTGTACCAGCTGTTCTTCCAGATCGCCAGCGGAGAGCGGGAGCGCGGGAGCGTCCGGCAGACCAGCTTGCTCGCTTGCGGCCAACAGCGGTTCCTGATCGGCCTGTACCACATCCGTCAGCGTCGGGACGTAGCGCGGCGGAGTACGCGGTGCGGTGGTCATCGCGTCTCCGGCATGGCCGCCAGATCGAAACGCACGATAGCGTGGCCGCCGGCCGCATATTGCTTCCAGCGCTGCCGGGCATGTCTGCGGTCGGCCTCGTCGTCCTGGCTGACGACTTCTATCACCCGCTGGAACGCTGCATGCAGGGGCGGCAGCTCCCACCCCAGGTTGACCAGTACGTCCCGGTGCACGCAGGTGGCAGGATCGGGCGCCAGCACGACACGCGATGCCGCCAGGGCCGCCGGCTCCGCATCCGCCATGCAATGGCCCACGAAATCGGTAGGCTCCAGCTCCCACAGCATCCGGTCCAGCGCCTGCAGCTGGTCATCGTCGCCGGTCACCACCACGCGCAGTTCGTGCCGGTCCACCTTGCGCACCAGGCGGCAGGCATAGGCCAGCTTGTCCGGCACGTTGAAATGGAAGGCGACCTCGGCCATACGAGCCTGCCCTTCGTTCAGCGCGTGGCCCTGCTGGCCTTGCGGACAGCCTTGGCGGCTGCCTGCGGCCGCGCTGCAGCCGCCTGCGCCAGCAGATAGCGCGTCAGCAGCGGCACCGGCCGCCCGGTGGCACCCTTGGCAGCGCCGCCCTTCCAGGCCGAACCGGCGATGTCCAGGTGCGCCCAGGGCGTGTCACCCACAAAGCGCTGCAGGAACTTGGCCGCCGTCACCGCCCCGGCGGGACGGCCGGCCACGTTGGCCACGTCGGCGAAGTTGCTCTTCAGGCCTTCGGCATAGTCGTCATCCAACGGCATGCGCCAGCACGGATCGAGCGCGGCCGCGCCGGCATCGTGGATGTCGGACGCCAGCGCATCGTCGGTGGAAAACAGACCGCTGCGCACGCCACCCAGGGCGATGACGCAGGCGCCGGTGAGCGTGGCGATGTCGATGATCGCCGCGGGCTTGAAGCGCGCCGCATACGTCAGCGCATCGCACAGCACCAGCCGCCCCTCGGCGTCGGTGTTCAGCACCTCGATGGTCTGCCCGCTCATGCTGGTGACCACGTCGCCGGGCTTGAGGGCACGCCCGTCGGGCATGTTCTCGCAGGCCGGGATCAGGCCGACCACGTTCACTGCCGGGCGCAGCTCGGCCAGGGCGCGGAACACTCCCAGCACGCTGGCCGCGCCGCCCATGTCGAACTTCATCTCGTCCATCTCGGGTGCCGGCTTGAGCGAGATGCCTCCGGTGTCGAAGGTGATGCCCTTGCCGACCAGCACGATGGGCGCCTGCGTCTTGCCGGCGCCGTCGTAGCGCAGTTCGATGAAGCGCAGCGGCTCGGCCGAGCCCTGCGCGACGGCCATGAAGGCACCCATGCCCAGCTTGGCCACCTCGGCCGGGCCACGCACCGTGCAGCGCACAGGGCCCAGCTTGGCCAGGGACTTGGCGGCCTCACCCAACAGCGTCGGCGTGGCGTGATTGGCCGGGCGGTTTGCCCACTCCCGGGCGAACTCCACGCCCCGCGCCACAGCCCGTGCCGCGTCGAATTCGCCGCGCACGGCGTCCGCCTTGGGTACGCCGAAAGTCAGCTTGCGCAATGCCGGCAGCTCGACTTGGCTCTTGGTGGCCGCGTAGACATAGAGGGCATCTGCCGCTGCGCGCAGCGCGGCGTCGACGGCACCCGCCGCGGGCTCTGCCATGAACAGCACGGCCGCTTGCCGCACGCCGGCATCCTTCAGCGCCGGACCCAGGGCCTGCACCGCCTTGCGCATGGCCGCTGGCGAGCCATCGCCGCAGGGCGCCAGCAGCACGCGCCGCGCTGCGACGCCGGCGGGCGCATACAGCTGCAGCTGCTTGCCGGGCTTGCCCTCCAGATCGCCGGCAGCGATGGCGCGCGTGGCCAGTGCACCCAGCACATTGTCCTGCCCCGCCACGCCTTCGGGCACCAGCACCGCCAGCAGGTCGCACTTGAATTTTGTGGCCGCCGCCGGGGCGAGCGTCTTGAGTTCGAAGTCCATAATCGTCGTTTTCCTTCCGACCAATGTTATTCGATTCGTCTATCCGCAAGGAGCTGGCGCGCTCGTTCGGCGCGACGCTGGTGGTGCTCATCACCGTCGTTATGACCATGATGCTGATCCGCACCCTGGGCCAAGCGTCGCGCGGCAGCGTGGCGCCCACCGACGTGCTGCTGGTCATGGGCTTCACCGTGCTCGGGCAACTGCCCACCATCCTGAGCCTGAGCCTGTTCGTGGCCGTGGTCAGCGTGCTGTCGCGCATGTACCGTGACAGCGAGATGGTGATCTGGTTTGCCGCCGGACGCGGCCTGGCCAGCCTGCTGGCGCCGCTGCTGCGCTTTGCCTGGCCGGTGATGCTGGCGGTGGGGGCGCTGTCGCTCGTCGCCTGGCCGTGGGCGAACCGCCAGGTGCAGGACCTGAAGACGCGCTACGAGCAGCGGGCTGATGTGGATCGCATCGCGCCGGGACAGTTCCAGGAATCGGCCGGCGGCACACGGGTGTTCTTCATCGACAAGGAAACACCGGATGCCACTTCCGCCAGCAACGTCTTCATCGCCACCCAGGAAAACGACCGCGAGACCGTCACCTCGGCCCAGGGCGCGCAGCTGCAGGTCGTGGAAGGCGAGCGCCTGGTGGTGCTCAGCCAGGGACAGCGCCTGGAGACCTTCCACGACCAGCCGCGCCTGCGCCTGAGCGAGTTCGTCGAATATGGCACGCGCATCGGTTCGGCTTCCGGCGGCAGCGCCGAAGAAGCAGCCGTCAAGACGCGCGACACGCTGGAACTGATGCGACGGCCCGAGCCGCTGTTCCGCGCCGAGCTGGCCTGGCGCGTGGGTCTGGTCGTCGCGGTGTTGAACTTCGTGGTGCTGGGGCTGGCGCTGGCGGTAGTCAACCCGCGCGCCGGGCGCAGCGTCAGCCTGTTGCTGGCGCTGTTCAGCTTCGTCGTGTACTACAACCTGATGACCATGGGCCAGAGCTGGGTGGGCGGCGAGCGCTTGGCCGCGCTGCCCTTCATGGCCGCGCTGCATGGCGGCACGCTGGCCCTGGCACTGCTGGCGCTGGCCGCGCGGCACAACCACTGGTCGCTGCGTGCGCTCCTGCGCCGCCCTGCAACGCCATGAAGACCCTGCGCCGCTTCCTCTACCGCGAGATTCTGACCAGCGTCGGTTTCGCCACGCTGGCCTTCCTGGCGCTGTTCTTCCTGTTCGACCTGATGGACGAACTGCGCTGGGTCGGGCGCAGCGGCGGCGGCTACACCATTTCGCGCGCCGTGCTGTTCGTGGCACTGGGCCTGCCGCAGCATCTGTACGAGCTGCTGCCTATCACCGTGCTGATCGGCACCATCTTCGTCATGGCGCGGCTGGCGCAGAGCTCGGAATTCACTATCCTGCGCACCAGCGGGCTGGGCCCGGGGCGGGCCCTGGGCACGCTGCTGCTGCTGGGCAGCGCCTTCGTGGTGGTCACCTTCGCCATCGGCGACTACATCGCTCCCGCCAGCGAGCGCGCGGCGCAGCTCGTCGGCGCGCGGCACGTGGGCCAGCTGACTACCGGCGCCACCGGCGCCTGGCTGAAGGAGCGCCAGGGCGATCACTCGCGCGCCATCAACGTGCGCGGGCTGGATCCGGAGGCGCGCATGCACGGCATCCGGGTGTTCGAATTCGACGAGCACGGCCAGGTCGCGGCCACCATCACCGCCGACACCGGAGCCTTCAGCGAGGATGGCGAAGCCTGGCTGCTGCACGGCGTGCGGCGCAGCCTGTTCGAGCGCACCGCTGAGGACCGGGTGCTGGTGCAGCGCAGCGTCGATGCCGAACTGCGCTGGCCGACGCGCATCACCGCCAGCATGGTCTCGGCCGCGGTGCTGAAGCCCGACAAGATGCCCACGGTCGAGCTGTTCCGCTACGTGCGCCACCTGGAGGCCAACGGCCAATCGGCCCAGCGCTATGAGATCGAGTTCTGGCGCAAGGTGTTCTATCCCTTGAGCTGCCTGGTGATGGTGGTGCTGTCGCTGCCCTTCGCCTACCTGCATTTCCGCTCGGGCGGCATCGCCGGCTATGTGTTCGGCGGCGTCATGGCCGGCATCAGCTTCTTCATGCTGAACAACGTCTTCGGCTTCGCCGGCAACCTGCAGAACTGGTCGCCCTGGCTCACCGCCGCGGCGCCGGGGCTGATCTACACCGCGCTGTCGCTGGCGGCCTTCGGCTGGCTGGTGCTCAGGCGCTAGGAACCCCTCGCCATGTCCCCATCCCACGCCATCATCCTGCTGGCCCACGGCTCGCGCGACCCGCTGTGGCGCCGGCCCGTCGAGGCAGTGCAGGCCCGCCTGCAGGCGGCGCAGCCGGATGCCGTCGTCCGCTGCGCCTACCTGGAGTTGTGCCCGCCGACGCTGCACGACGTGGTGCAGGAGCTGGCCACGCAGGGCATCCGGCGCATCGCCGTGGTGCCGCTGTTCCTGGGCGCCGGCCGGCATGTGCGCGAGGACCTGCCGCTGACGGTGGAAGCGCTGGCCCGCGCCCATCCGGCCTTGCAGCTGCGGCTGGCGCCCCACGTCGGTGAAGACGAGCGCCTGCTGCAGTTGATGGCCGACATCGCGGCGGAAGCCGCCATAGATCAATAAGGCATAATTTCACCAATCTTTATTGGGGAAAAGCATGAACCTGCACCAGTTCCGCTTCGTCCAGGAAGCTGCGCGGCGCAACCTGAACCTGACCGAGGCCGCCAAGGCGCTGCACACCTCGCAGCCGGGCGTGTCCAAGGCCATTATCGAGCTGGAGGACGAGCTGGGTGTGGACATCTTCGCGCGCCACGGCAAGCGCCTGAAACGCATCACCGAGCCGGGCCAGCACGTGCTGCGCAGCATCGAGCTGATCCTGCGCGAGGTCGGCAACCTCAAGCGCATCGGCGAGCAGTACAGCCAGCAGGACAGCGGCACGCTGTCCATCGCCACCACCCACACCCAGGCGCGCTACGTGCTGCCGATGCCCGTGGCGCGGCTGCGCGAGCACTACCCCAAGGTCAACATCAGCTTGCACCAGGCCACGCCGCACGAGGTGGCGCGCATGGTCATCGACGAGGTAGCCGAGATCGGCATGGCCACCGAGTCGCTGGCCGCCTACCCCGACTTGGTCACCCTGCCCTGCTACGAATGGCAGCACGTGCTGGTGCTGCCGTCCGGCCACCCGCTGGCGCAAAAGGAGCGCGTCGGCCTGGACGACCTGGCGCACGAGCCGCTGATCACCTACCACCCCTCCTTCACCGGCCGCGCCAAGATCGACCAGGCGTTTGCCGCGCGCAAGCTGCAGCCGCGCATCGTGCTGGAGGCCATCGACTCCGACGTGATCAAGACCTACGTGCGTCTGGGCCTGGGCGTGGGCATTGTCGCCGAAATGGCCATGCGCGACGATCCGCAGACCGACCTGGCGGTGCGCCCCATGGGCCACCTGTTCGGCCAGAGCGTGGCGCGTGTGGCCTTCAAGCGCGGCGCCTACCTGCGCAACTTCGTGTACCGCTTCGCCGAACTGGTCAGCGACCGCCTGAGCCGCGACCTGGTCGACCGGGCCATGACCGGCCACGTGAACGACTACGAACTCTGAATTCCCCCATGCCGACGCCCACGTTCCCGAGCAAGCTGCCCCAGGTGGGCACGACCATCTTTTCCGTCATGTCCGCCCTGGCTGCCAAGCACGGCGCCGTCAACCTGGGCCAGGGCTTCCCGGACTTCGCCTGCGACCCGGCACTGCTGGACGCGGTGGCCGAGGCCATGCGCGCCGGCCACAACCAGTACCCGCCCATGCCCGGCGTGCCCGCGCTGCGAAACGCTGTCGCCGCGAAGATCGAGGCACTGCACGGCCGCCGCTACAGCCCCGACAGCGAGATCACCATCACCGCCGGCGCCACCCAGGCGATCCTCACCGCCATCCTGTGCTGCGTGCGCCCGGGCGACGAGGTCATCGTGCTGGAGCCGTGCTATGACAGCTACGTGCCGAACATCGAGCTGGCCGGCGCCACGGTGGTGCGCGTGCCGCTCACCCCCGGCAGCTTCCGGCCCGACTTCGACAGGATCGCCGCAGCCCTGTCGCCGCGCACGCGCCTGCTGATCTTGAACAGCCCGCACAACCCCAGCGCCACCATCTGGAGCGCGGCCGAGATGCGCCGGCTGGAGGAACTGCTCGCCCCCACCGACGTGCTGCTGGTCAGCGACGAGGTGTACGAGCACATGGTGTTCGACGGCGAGCAGCACCAGAGCGCAGCGCGCTTTGCCGGCCTGGCCGAGCGCGCCTTCGTCGTCTCCAGTTTCGGCAAGACCTTCCACGTCACCGGCTGGAAGGTCGGCACGGTGGTCGCGCCGGCAGCACTGACGGCCGAGTTCCGCAAGGTGCACCAGTTCAACGTGTTCACCGTGAACACACCCATGCAGCACGGCCTGGCGCAGTACCTGCAGGAGCCACAGCATTACCTGCAGCTGCCGGCCTTCTACCAGGCCAAGCGCGACCTGTTCCGCGCCGGCCTGGCGGGCTCGCGCCTGAAGCTGCTGCCCAGCGCGGGCAGCTACTTCCAGTGCGTGGACTACTCCGCCGTGAGCGACCTGCCCGAGCAGGCCTTCAGCGAATGGCTGGTGCGCGAGATCGGCGTCGCCGCCATCCCGGTGTCGGCGTTCTACGGCGACAACTTCGACCAGCGGCTGGTGCGCTTTTGCTACGCCAAGCGGGACGAGACGCTGCACACGGCGCTGCAGCAGCTGCGCCGACTTTAGGCATCAAAATGGCTGCAATCCCATACGATGCATGGGCTTCAAGCTATTATTACGATAGCATCCAAACGGCTACAGCAGCACGATGTCGTACTGCTCCTGCCCCATGCTGCTTTCCGCCTGCAGCGAGATCGGCTTGCCGATGAAGTCCGACAGCCCGGCCAGGTGCTGGCTCTCCTCGTCCAGGAACAGCTCGACCACCTTGGGGGACGCCACCACACGGAACTCGCGCGGGTTGAACTGGCGGGCTTCCCTCAGCACCTCGCGCAGGATGTCGTAGCAGACGCTGCGCGCGGTCTTCACCTGGCCCACGCCGGTGCAGGTCGGGCACGGCTCGCACAGCATGTGCGCCAGCGACTCGCGCGTGCGCTTGCGCGTCATCTCCACCAGGCCCAGCTGCGAAAAGCCGCCGATCATGGTCTTGACCCGGTCGCGCGCCTGGTGCTTCCTGAACTCGGCCAGCACCGCCACGCGGTGGTCGTCGCGCACCATGTCGATGAAGTCGGCGATGACGATGCCGCCCAGGTTGCGCAGGCGCAGCTGGCGCGCGATGGCGCCGGCCGCCTCCAGGTTGGTCTTGAAGATCGTGTCATCGAAGTTGCGCGCGCCGACGTAGCCACCGGTGTTCACGTCGATGGTGGTGAGCGCCTCGGTCTGGTCGACGATCAGATAGCCGCCGGACTTCAGGTCGACGCGCCGGCCTAAAGCGCGGGCGATTTCCTCGTCGATGGCGTACAGGTCGAAGATCGGCCGCTCGCCCTTGTACAGCTGCAACTTGGGCACCGCCGAGGGCATGAACTCGCGCCCGAATGCGGCCAGCAGCTCGAACTGCTCACGCGAGTCGATGCGGATGGACTGCGTCTGCTCGCCCGCCAGGTCGCGCAGCACGCGCTGCAGCAGGTTCAGGTCCTGGTGCAGGAGCGACCCTGCCGGCAGCGTCACGGCCGCTTGGCGAATGCGCGCCCAGGTCTTGCGCAGGTAGGCGATGTCTTCCGAGAGCTCGGCGTCGCTCGCGTCCTCGCCGTTGGTGCGCAGGATGAAGCCGCCGCCCGCCCCACCGTGCTCCTTGTCACCCACCAGGACCTGCAGCCGCGCGCGCAGCGCGTCGCGCTCGTGCGACGGGATCTTCTGCGAGATGCCGATGTGGTCGTCCTGCGGCAGAAACACCAGCAGCCGCCCGGCGATGCTGATCTGCGTGGATAGGCGCGCGCCCTTGGTGCCGATGGGGTCCTTGATGACCTGCACCATCAGCGGCTGGCCCTCAAAGACCTGCTTTTCGATGGGCACCGGGGGCTCGCCCTTGCGCGCGAACATCGGCGCCTCGCCGCCCTCCTGGCGCTGCCAGACGTCGGCCACGTGCAGGAAGGCGGCGCGCTCCAGCCCGATGTCGATGAACGCCGACTGCATGCCCGGCAGCACGCGCGAGACCTTGCCCAGGTACACGTTGCCGACCAGCCCGCGTTCCAGCGTGCGCTCGACGTGCAGCTCCTGCACGGCGCCGTTTTCGATCACCGCCACGCGCGTTTCCTGGGGTGACCAGTTGATGAGGATGTCTTGTTGCATACGGCTTTCATGATGCCTGAAAGCCGCCCGCCGGACAGTCGCCGCCAGGGCCCTCAGCCGGCCTGCGCCGGCACCGCCATGCCGCGCAGGATCTGCGGCTGCAGCGCCACCACCTCGCCGATGACGATCAGCGCCGGCGCGCGCACGTCGTGCTGCTGCGCCAGCGCCGGCAGCCCGGCCAGCGTGCCGGTCACGCAGCGCTGCTGCGCCAGGCTGGCGCGCTCGACCAGCGCCGCCGGCGTGCCGCCCGGCAGGCCGTGCGCCTGCAGTTCGCGGCAGATCAGCGCCAGCGTGGCGATGCCCATGTAGATCACCAGCGTCTGGCGCGGCCGGGCCAGCGCCTGCCAGTCCAGCGCCACCTCGTCACGGCCGCACAGGTGGCCGGTGGCCAGCACCAGCGTGCCGGCGTGCTCGCGGTGCGTGAGCGCGATGCCGGCGCAGGCGCCCGCGGCCTGCGCGGCGGTGATGCCGGGCACCACGTCGTACGGGATGCCGTGCTCGGCCAGCGCCAGCACCTCCTCGCCGCCGCGCCCGAAGATGAAGCAGTCGCCGCCCTTCAGCCGCACCAGGCTGCGCCCGCTGCGCGCCAGGCGCAGCATCAGGTCGATGATGGACTCCTGCGGCAGCGTGTGTTGCGAGGACTGCTTGCCCACATACACCAGTTCCGCCGCCGGGTCCACGTACTGCAGCACCTCGCGGCTGACCAGGTGGTCGTACAGCACCATGCGCGCGCCCTGCAGCGCCCGCAGCGCGCGCACAGTGAGCAGTTCCGGGTCGCCCGGGCCGGCGCCCACCAGGGTGACATGGCCGGGCGCCACGGGGGCTGACGGGTCCTGGGCCGGGGGCGCCTGGAACCAGCGGGCTTCTTCGACAAAGCTCATGTCTGCGTCTTTCCGGCGTGCTGCCGTGGTTGCGTGGCTGCATTGTTCGCAGCGCCCCGCGCTGCGTCCTTGACACTTCTCAAGGACGACACACGCCCCACCGGCCAGCATGGGAACACCTGCCGCAACCGGATTAACCCTGAGAAGCCGTGGACGCATTCCCAGCTTCTGAAAGCGTGTGCATGCCGTCGAACTTCTTTCCCCTGCTGGCCGCCGCCCTGGCCGCATCCGGCGCCCTGGCGCAGGACGCCGCGCCGCCGCCGCCCGAGCGCGCCGCACAGCTGATCCGCATGGTGCGCCAGGACTGCGGCTCGTGCCACGGCATGCGCCTGACCGGCGGCCTGGGGCCGGCGCTGACGCGCGAGGCGCTGGCGCACAAGCCGCCCGAATTCCTGGCCGCCGTCATTACCCACGGCATCGCCGGCACCCCCATGCCGCCCTGGAGCGCGCTGCTGGACGGCGGCGAGGCGCTGTGGATCGCGCGCCAGCTGGCCCAGGGCTTTCCTGAAGAAGCGCCACGGAGCACCACCCCATGAAACGCCGTTCCCTGCTGTCGCTGGCCTCCAGCGCCCCTTTGCTGGCCGCTGGCTGCGCGGCACCACCCCGCGCTGTGGATGCCGACGCGCCCCTGCCCGCCACGGGCGACCTGGGCGTGGTGGTGGAGCGCGCGCGTGGCGCGCTGACCGTGGTCAACACCAGCCGGCGCGAGGCCGTCGGCCGCGTCGAGGGCCTGGGCGACCTGTCGCACGCCTCGGTGGTGTTCTCGCGCGATGCGCGCTTCGCCTACGTCTTCGGCCGCGACGGCGGCCTGACGCAGGTGGACCTGCCGGCGCGGCGCATCGCGCGGCGCGTGCTGCAGGCCGGCAACTCCATCGGCGGCGCCATCAGCGCCGACGGCCGGCTTGTGGTGGCGCAGAACTACCAGCCCGGCGGCATCAAGGTCTTCGACGCCGCCACGCTCGCGCTGCTGGCCGACGTGCCGGCGCTCACCCCGGACGGCGCGCGCTCGCGCGTCGTCGGCCTGGCGGACCTGCCGCAGCAGCGCTTCATCTACAGCCTGTTCGACGCCGACGCCATCTGCATCGCCGACTGCGCCGATCCGCGCCGCCCGCAGGTGCAGACCCTGCCGGCCGTCGGCCGCCAGCCCTACGACGCGCTGCTGTCGCCCAACGGCCGGCATTACATCGCCGGGCTGTTCGGCGAGGACGGGCTGGCGCTGGTGGACCTGTGGCAGGAGCCGGCGCGCGCCCGCCGCATCCTGTCGGGCTACGGGCGCGGGCAGCAGCCGCTGCCGGTGTACAAGATGCCGCACCTGCGCGGCTGGGCGCTGGCCGGGCGCCATGCCTACCTGCCGGCCATCGGCCGCCACGAGGTGCTGGTGGTGGACACCGACAGCTGGCAGGAGGTGGCGCGCATCCCCGTCGCCGGCCAGCCGGTGTTCGTCATGGCCCGGCCCGACGGGCGCCAGGTGTGGGTCAACTTCTCGGTGCCCGACTACCACCGGGTGCAGGTCATCGACACCCCCAGCCAGCAGGTGGTGCAGACCCTGCAGCCCGGGCGCGCCGTGCTGCACATGGAGTTCACCCCGCGCGGCGAATCGGTTTGGATCAGCTGCCGCGACGACAACCGGGTGCAGGTCTATGACACCCACAGCCTGCAGCCGCAGGCGCGGCTGGACGTGGACGCGCCCAGCGGCATCTTCTTCACCGCGCGCGCCCAGCGCATGGGTTTCTGAGCCATGCACCGGCAGCACCCGGCCGACCTGGCCCTGCTGAACGACTGGCAGCGCGGCTTTCCGCTGTGCGCGCGCCCCTTCGCGGCCATCGGCCGGGCGCTGGGCCTGGAGGAAGACGCGGTGCTGGCGCACTACGCCCGGCTGCAGCGCGCCGGCGCCGTCAGCCGCATCGGCGCGGTGTTCGCGCCCGGCGCGGGAGGCGCCTCCACCCTGGCGGCCATGGCCGTGCCGCCGGCGCGGCTGGCGCAGGTGGCGCGGCAGGTGTCGGCGCACCCGGGCGTGAACCACAACTACGAGCGCGAGCACGCGCTGAACCTGTGGTTCGTCGCCACCGGCGCCGATACGCCGGCAGTCGAGGCGCTGCTGCGTGCCATCGAGGCGCAGACCGCCCTGCCCGTGCTGCGCCTGCCGATGCTGCGCCCCTACCGCATCGACACCGCTTTCGACCTGCGCGTCGGCCCGTGCCAGGCACGCCCGACCCGCGCCGCCGGCGCCGCGCTGGCGCCCACCGACTGGCCGCTGGCGGCGCTGGCCGAGCAGGGCCTGGCGCCCTGCCACCAGCCCTACGCCGACTGGGCGCGCCGGCTGGGCGTGGACGAAAGCGCGGTGCTGGCCGACCTGCGGCGCTGGCTGGCGGCCGGCACGCTGGCGCGCTTCGGCGTGGTGGTGCGGCACCACGAGCTGGGCTTTGCCGCCAACGCCATGGCCGTGTTCGACGTGCCCGACGCACAGGCCGACGCCTTCGGCCAGGCGCTGGCGCACCGCCCCGGCGTGACCCTGGCCTACCGGCGCGCGCGCGCGCCGGGCTGGCCGTACAACCTGTACTGCATGGTGCACGGGCGCGACCGCGCCGCCGTGCAGGCGCAACTGCTGGCCGCGCGCGCCGGCGCCGGGCTGCTGGGGCATCCGTACGCGGTGCTGTTTTCCGCGCGGCGCTTCAAACAGACCGGCGCGCGCCGCTTCGCCGCCAGCGCGCCGGCACCGCTGGCGGAGGCGCTGAATGCGTGAAAAATCCTGTTTTGATAGCGGCAGGCCCATGATTTACAAGGGCTCAGGCCGTTTTTCGCTTGAAAAGCCCAGGTGTGGCGTAAAGATTCTGCCTGCGCGCTCCGTTTTTCATAGCTGCAAGCCTTTGCCGATTAAGGGCTGGATCCTGTTTTTGCTTGAAAAGCGCGGCTTTCGCCCGTCGCGCGGCACCGCTGCGGAGGCCGCATGCTGAGCCGCGCCGACGCCCGTCTGATCGACCACCTGCACGGCAGCTTCCCGCTGGTGGACCAGCCCTACGCCGCCGTCGGCCAGGCCCTGGGCATGACCGAGGACGAGGTCATCGCGCGCCTGCAGCGCCTGCTGGCGCAGGGCGTGCTCACGCGCTTCGGGCCGCTGTTCCAGATCGAGCGCGCCGGCGGACAGTTCGTGCTGGCCGCGCTGGCCGTGCCCGAGGCGCGCTTCGACGCCGTCGCCGCCTGCGTCAACGCTTTCGCCGAGGTGGCGCACAACTACCGCCGCGCGCATGCGCTGAACATGTGGTTCGTCGTCGCCGCCGAGACGCCGGCGCTGGCGCAGGACGCACTGGCGCGTATCGCCGGCGCCACCGGCCTGGCCGTGCACGCCTTCCCCAAGGAGGCGGAATACCGCGTCGAGCTGCGCCTGTCGGCCCTGGCCGCGCTGCAGGACGAGGAGCAAGCGCCATGGCGCTGACGCCGCTTGACCGCGCCCTGATCGCCGCCACCCAGGGCGGCCTGCCGCTGGTGCCGCGCCCCTACGACGCCGTGGGCGCACCGCTGGGCCTGAGCGGCACGCAGGTGCGCCAGCGCCTGCAGCAGATGCTGGCCGACGGCCTGGTGCGGCGCATCGGCGCCGTGCCCAACCACTACCGGCTGGGCTATGTGGCCAACGGCATGAGCGTCTGGGACGTGGACGACGCGCGCCTGGACGCGCTGGCGCCGCGCGTGGCCGCGCTGGCGTTCGTCTCGCACTGCTACCGCCGCCCCCGCCACCTGCCGCACTGGCCCTACAACCTGTTCGCCATGCTGCACGGCACCAGCCACGCGGCAGTGCGCGCGCAGGCCGACACCGTCGCCGCGCTGCTGCAGGATGCCTGCCGTGGCCACGACATCCTGTATTCCACCGCCATCCTGAAAAAAACCGGCCTGCGCCTGAAGGAGTGAACGCCCATGTTCCGCATCAGCCAGTACCTGCGCGAGCTGGCGCAGGCCCAAGCCACCGGCCACTGGCCCGCCGTGCGCGAGCGCGCCGCGCGCGGGCCGGTCGTCATCTGGAACCTGATCCGCCGCTGCAACCTGACGTGCAAGCACTGCTACGCGCTGTCAGCCGACCACGACTACGCCGGCGAGCTGTCGCTTCAGGAAGTGTTCGCCGTGATGGACGACCTGAAGGCGTTCGGCGTGCCGGCGCTGATCCTCTCGGGCGGCGAGCCGCTGCTGCGCCCGGATCTGTTCGAGATCGCCGCGCGCGCGCGCCAGCTGGGCTTCTATACCGGCCTGTCCACCAACGGCACGCTGATCGACGCGCCCATGGCCGGGCGCATCGCGCGCGCCGGCTTCGACTACGTCGGCATCAGCCTGGACGGGCTGCGCGCCACGCACGACCGCTTCCGCCGCCTGGACGGCGCCTTCGACCGCAGCCTGGCGGCCATCGGCCACCTGGGCGCGGTGGGCGTGAAAGTGGGCCTGCGCTACACCATGACCGCGCTGAACGCGCACGATCTGCCGGCGCTGCTGGCGCTGATGCGCGAGGTGGGGGCGCACAAGTTCTACTTCTCGCACCTGAACTACGCCGGGCGCGGCAACATCCACCGCGACCAGGACGCGCAGCACCAGGCCACGCGCGCCGCCATGCAGCTGCTGTTCGACCATGCCTGGGCCGCCGCGCAGGCCGGCAGCCTGGACGACTACGTCAGCGGCAACAACGATGCCGACGGCCCGTTCCTGCTGCAGTGGACGCGCCAGCACCTGCCGCGGTGGGAGGACGCGCTGCGCCAGCGCCTGGTGGCCTGGGGCGGCAATGCCAGCGGGCAGATGGTGGCCAACATCGACAACCTGGGCCATGTGCACCCCGACACCATGTGGTGGCACCACGACCTGGGCAGCGTGCGCGCGCGGCCGTTCTCGCAGATCTGGAACGACACCGGCGATGCGCTGATGGCCGGGCTGAAGGCGCGCCCGCGCCCGGTGCAGGGGCGCTGCGCCGGCTGCCGGCACCTGGCGATCTGCAACGGCAACACCCGCGTGCGCGCCCAGCAGCTGACCGGCAACCCCTGGTTCGAGGACCCGGGCTGCTATCTGCGCGACGACGAGGTTGGGGCCGCCAGCACGCCGCTGCCACCCGCCAGACGCCAGCGCCGCATCGAGGTGACCCATGCCTGAACGCTTACACCGCCCCTGGCTGCACGCCGCCCTGGCGCTCTGGACGCTGACCGCCGGCCTGGCATTCGCCCAGGCGGCGCCTGCCGCCACGGCGGCCACCGATGCAGCCGCCACCGCCCCTGTGCCCGCTGGTAGCCGCAGTCCGGCCCTGCTGTACCAGCAGCACTGCGCCGCCTGCCACGGCGCGCAGCGCACCGGCCTGATGGGCCCGGCGCTGCTGCCCGAGAGTCTGGAGCGCACCCGCCCCGCCGAGGTGCTGCGCGTGATCCGCGAGGGCCGCCAGGCCACGCAGATGGGCGGCTTCGCCGAGGTGCTGTCGGACGCCGAGAGCGCCGCGCTGGCCGACTGGGTGCGCGCCCCAGTGCAGCCCGCGCCGCGCTGGGGCGAGGACGACATCCGCGCCTCGCGCAGCTTCACGCCGGCGCCGCCGGACGAGCCGGCGCGCCCGCTATGGAACGCCGACCCGATGAACCTGTTCGTCGTCGTCGAGGGCGGCGACCACCACGTCTCGCTGCTGGACGGCGACCGCTTCGAGGTCATCGCCCGCTTTGCCAGCCGCTACGCGCTGCACGGCGGGCCGAAGTTCACGCCCGACGGGCGCTATGTCTTCTTCGGTTCGCGCGACGGCTGGATCACCAAGTACGACCTGTGGCGCCTGCGCGTGGTGGCCGAGGTGCGCGCCGGGCTGAACATGCGCAACGTGGCGGTGAGCGGCGACGGCCGCTGGGTCATGGCCGCCAACTACCTGCCGCGCACCGTGGCGCTGTTCGACGCCGAGCTGAACCTGGTGAAAACCTACGCCGCCGCCACGCTGGACGGCAAGGCCAGCTCGCGCGTGTCGGCGGTGTACGACGCCGCGCCGCGCAAGAGCTTCGTGGTCGCGCTCAAGGACATCCCCGAGCTGTGGGAGATCTCGTACGACCCGCAGGCCGCGCCGATCCACGATGGCCTGGTGCACGACTACAAGATGGGCGAGGCCATTGCCACCCCCGGCTACTTCGGCGTGCGCCGCACGCCGCTGCGCGAGCCGCTGGACGACTTCTTCTTCGACCAGTCCTACCGCCATGTGCTGGGCGCCACCCGCCCGCAGGGCCGTGCCGCAGCCGGCGCCGCACCCGAGCGCGCCAGCGCGCAGGTGGTCAACCTGGACGCGCGCGTCAAGGTGGCCGACCTGCCGATCGCCGGCATGCCGCACCTGGGCTCGGGCATCACTTTCGCCTGGCAGGGCACGACGGTGCTGGCCAGCCCCAACCTGGGCGGCGGCGCAGTGGATGTGATCGACATGCAGACCTGGAAGACCGTGCGCACCATCCCCACGCCGGGGCCAGGCTTTTTCATGCGCAGCCACGAGGCCACGCCATACGCCTGGACCGATTCGATGATGAGCCCCACGGCCCGCGACACGCTGACCATCATCGACAAGCGCACGCTGCAGCCCGTGGCGCAGGTGCGCGAGCCGGGCCGCACGCTGGCGCACATCGAGTTCACGCGCGACGGCCGCTACGCGCTGGCCAGCGTCTGGGAGGACGACGGCGCGCTGGTGGTGTATGACGCGCAGACGCTGCGCGAGGTCAAGCGCCTGCCGATGCGCAAGCCGGTGGGCAAGTACAACGTCTGGAACAAGATCACACGCAGCGAGGGCACCTCGCACTGAGCGCGCCGGGACAGCGGCTGCTTTAGCTCGGCGCTAGCCCCGCCGCACCCAGCAGCTGCGCGGTCTCGAACAGCGGCAGGCCCATGATGCCGGAGTAGCTGCCCTCGATGCGCTCGACGAACGCCGCCGCGCGGCCCTGGATGCCGTAGGCGCCGGCCTTGCCCTGCGGCTCGCCGCTGGCGACATAGGCGTCGATCTGCGCAGCGCTCAAGGGCGCGAAGCGCACGCGCGAGCACGACAGCGCCGCCTGGCGCCGACCGGCCCAGGCCAGCTGCACGGCGGTCAGCACCTGGTGCTCGCGCCCGGCCAGGCGCGCCAGCATGCGCGTGGCGTCCTGCGCGTCCTGCGGCTTGCCGAGGATGGCGCCGTCCAGCGCCACGGTGGTGTCGCAGCACAGGATGGGCGCCGCGGGCAATGCGCGGCGCGCTTGCCGGGCCAGCGCCGCGTCGGTTTTCAGGGCGGTCACGCGTTGCACGTAGTCCTGCGCATCCTCGCCCGGCAGCGGCGCCTCCAGCGCCTCAGCGTCCTCGGGCGCGTCGCCCGCGGCGTTGGGCAGCAGCAGCACGTGGCGCACGCCGATCTGCTCCAGCAGCTGGCTGCGCCGCGGGCTTTGCGAGGCAAGGTAGATGAAATCGGGCATTTTCAAGCCAAAACAGCCTCTGGCCCTTATAAATCAAGAGCCATTAGCTATCAAAAATGAAGCAAAAGCTATTCCCGGTGGTACGGGTGGCCGGCATTGACCGACCAGGCGCGGTACAGCTGCTCGACCAGCAGCACCCGCACCATGGCGTGCGGAAGCGTCAGGTCGGACAGGCGGATGCGCTCGTGCGCCGACTGGCGCAGCGCCGGGTCGAGCCCGTCAGGGCCGCCGATGACCAGCGCCACATCGTCGCCCGACAGCTGCCAGTCCTGCAGCCGCTGTGCCAGCGCCTTGGTGGTCAGGGCCGTGCCGCGCTCGTCCAGCGCCACCACGCGCGTGCCACGCGGGATGGCGGCCTCGATGCGCTCGCGCTCGGCGGCGTACAGCGCCTCCAGCGTCTTGGAGCCGCGCGGCTCGGTCTTCACGGCCTTGAGCTCGACTTTGAGCTCATGCGGAAAGCGCTTGGCGTAGTCGTCCCACGCCGTCTGCGCCCAGTCGGGCACGCGCTGGCCGACAGCGACGATCAGCAGCTTCATCGCGCGCTAGCCCGGCAGGGTCAACCGGCGCGGCCGGCGGCCTTCTTCGCCGGCGCCTTGCGCGGCGCGGCGGCCTTTTTGGCTGGGGCCTTCCTGGCGACGGCGGCCTTCTTGGCGACGGCGGCCTTCTTGGCCACCGGCTTGTTCACCACCACGGTCTTGGCGGCCGTCTTGGCGGCGGTCTTGCGCGCAGCGCTGCCTGTCTTGCTAGCCACCGCGGTGGCCGTGCCCGCCGTCTTGCGCACGGGGGCCTTCTTGGCGGGCGCCGCCTTGGGCGTGGCGGCCTTGGCCACGCCGGTGGCGGCCTTGCGCGCCGGTGCCTTGCGCGCGGCAGTGGCGGGCGCCGCGTCCTCGAACGCTGCCGCCGTCTTACGCGCCGGTGCGCGGGTCTTCTTCGCGGCCGGCTTGGCCTCGGCCGAGGCATCCTCAGAGGCCATGGTCTTGCGCGGCTTGGCGGCGCCTAGCTTCAGGCGCACGGGCTTCTCGCCCCAGATCTCCTCCAGGCGGTAGTACTGGCGGATGGCCGGCTGCATCACGTGCACCACGGCCGGGCCGCAGTCCACGATGATCCATTCGCCATTGTCCTCGCCCTCGGTGCGCGGCTTGGCAAAGCCGGCCTCGCGCACGGCATCGCGCACGCTGGCGGCCAGCGCCTTAGTCTGGCGGTTGGAAGTGCCGGTGGCGACCACGACGCGCTCGAACAGCGGCGACAGGTGCTCGGTGTTGAAGATCTGGATGTCCTGGGCCTTGACGTCCTCCAGGCCATCGACGATGGCGCGTTGCAGCTTGGTGACGTCGCGCTTGGCTGCGGTTTCCGATTTCGTGGAAGTGCTCATCGGTCTAAGGTGTGGGGTGGAGATGGGGGGCACTATAGCGTTGCGTGCCCGCAAAGGGATGTAGTCCGCGTCCTGCCTGCGCAGGACGCTATCGAAAGGTGAGCTGAAGGCGGCTTCAGAGCCAGTCGCGGCGCTGCAGGTAGCGGGCCGTGAGTTCGGCTTCGCGCGAACCGGGCTCGGCCTCGCGCCGGTAGCTCCAGGCCGCCAGCGGCGGCATGGACAGCAGGATGGACTCGGTGCGCCCGCCCGACTGCAGGCCGAAGTGCGTGCCACGGTCCCAGACCAGGTTGAACTCGACGTAGCGCCCGCGCCGGTACAGCTGCCAGTCGCGCTCGCGCGCGCCGTATGGCATGTCCATGCGGCGCTGCACGATCGGCAGGTACGCCGGCAAAAATGCATCGCCCACGCTTTGCAGCATGGCGAAACTGCGCTCGAAGCCCAGTTCGGCAAAATCGTCGAAGAAGACGCCGCCCACGCCGCGCTGTTCGTCCCGGTGCTTGAGGTAGAAGTACTCGTCGCACCATTGCTTGAAGCGCGGGTACAGCTCCTCGCCGAACGGCGCCAGCGCGCCCTGGCAGGCCCGGTGGAAGTGCGCCGCGTCCTCGTCGAAGCCGTAGTACGGCGTCAGGTCCATGCCGCCGCCGAACCAGCACACCGGCTCCTGGCCCGGCTGCCCGGCGGCGATCATGCGCACGTTCATGTGCACCGTGGGCACATACGGGTTGCGCGGGTGGAAGACCAGCGACACGCCCATGGCCTCGAACGGCGCGCCGGCCAGCTCAGGCCGGTGCTGCGTGGCCGAAGGCGGCAATTGCGGGCCGCTGACGTGCGAGAAGCCGCAGCCGGCGCGCTCAAACACGCGCCCGCCCTCCAGGATGCGGGTGATACCGTCGCCCTGCAGGGATGAATCGGCCGGACGCTGCCACGCATCCTCGCGGAAGCGCGCACCGCCCTCGCCTTCGGCGTCTTCGATGGCGCTCGTGATGCGGTCTTGCAGGTTCACAAGGTAGCTACGTACTTCTTCGCGCATGGTTGCAGTCGCCAGTCATTCAAAAGGGCATGGCGCACGAAACCGCGCCGTGTCAGACGCGCGGATGCCGCGGATCTGGCTCCGCCAGGCCGCTGGCATCGTCCCCCTTCCCAGCGAAGCGCCAGAGCAGAGGGAAGCCGCGCAGCGGCTCAGGGGGTTGCGCCTCATTTCACGGCCCGGTGGCCGATGTCGCTGCGCCACTGCGCACCGTCGAGGTGGATCTGGCGCACCACGTCATAGGCACGCTGCTGCGCCTGGCGCACGTTGTCGGCCAGCGCCGTGGCGCACAGCACGCGCCCACCGGTGGCGCGCAGCGTGCCGTCCTCGTCCAGCTGCGTGCCGGCGTGGAACACCACGGCGTCGTCCGCCTCGGGCGGGATGCCGGTGATGGCATCGCCCTTGCGCGGGGCCTCGGGGTAGCCGTGCGCGGCCAGCACCACGCCCAGGGCGGTGCGCCGGTCCCATTGCAGCTCGACGTCGCCCAGGCGGCCGTCGGCGCCTGCCGCCAGCAAGTCCACCAAGTCGCTTTTCAGGCGCATCAGGATGGGCTGCGTTTCCGGATCGCCCATGCGGCAGTTGAACTCCAGCGTCTTGGGGTGGCCCTGCGCGTCGATCA
The DNA here is from genome assembly GCF_900103645.1 of Oryzisolibacter propanilivorax. Taxonomy (GTDB): domain Bacteria; phylum Pseudomonadota; class Gammaproteobacteria; order Burkholderiales; family Burkholderiaceae_C; genus Melaminivora; species Melaminivora propanilivorax. Next base: position 343,400 of record NZ_FNHP01000001.1, on the reverse strand, counting down.
TCAGGCCGGCGTACAGGAAACCGGTGTACGGGATGCCGTCCTTTTCCATGCCGCGCACGGTAGGCAGGATGACCTCGCGCATGGCGCGGGCGTGCACGTCGGCGGTGACCACGGGCGCGGGCGAATACGCGCCCATGCCGCCGGTGTTAGGGCCCTGGTCGCCGTCTTTGAGGCGCTTGTGGTCCTGGCTGGTGGCCAGGGCGACGACGTCCTTGCCGTCGCACAGCACGATGAAGCTGGCCTCCTCGCCTTCCAGGAATTCCTCGATAACGACGCGCGCGCCCCCTTCGTTGTGCGCCACGCCCAGCGTGTTGCCCTGCAGCATGTCGTCCACCGCGGCGTGCGCCTCGTCCGTCGTCATCGCCACCACCACGCCCTTGCCGGCGGCCAGGCCATCGGCCTTGACGACGATGGGCGCACCCACGCGGTCGATGAAGGCGTGCGCCGCCTGCGGCTCGGTGAAGGTGTCGTAGTCGGCTGTGGGAATGCCGTGGCGACGCATGAAGGCCTTGGAGAACGCCTTGGAGCTTTCCAACTGCGCGGCAGCCCGCGTCGGACCGAAGATGCGCAGGCCGTGCGCGCGGAACTCGTCCACCACGCCGGCGGCCAGCGGCGCCTCGGGGCCGACCACGGTCAGGCCGACCTTGTGCTCCTGCGCCCACTCGCGCAGGGCGCGCACGTCGGTCAGGGGCAGGTTTTCCAGTTTGGCGCCGTGCGCCGTGCCGCCGTTGCCCGGCGCCACGTACACGCGCGTGGCCTTGGGCGACTGGGCCAGCTTCCAGGCCAGCGCGTGCTCGCGCCCGCCGCCGCCGATGACAAGAATCTTCATGGGGTGATTTACAGCTCGGCGTTGTGGTAGACCTCCTGGACGTCGTCCAGGTCTTCCAGCACGTCCAGGAGTTTTTGCATGCGCGCGGCGTCGTCGCCCTCCAGCGCTATGGTGTTGTCGGCGCGCATGGTGACCTCGGCCAGCTCCGGCTGCAGGCCGGCAGCGGCCAGCGCGTCCTTCACGGCTTCGAAGTCGCCGGGCGAGGTCAGCACCTCGATGGCACCCTCGTCGTCGCTGATCACGTCCTCGGCGCCGGCTTCCAGCGCCACCTCCATGACTTGGTCCTCATCGGTGCCCGGGGCGAACACCAGTTGGCCGACATGGCGGAACTGGAACGCCACCGAGCCCTCGGTGCCCATGTTGCCGCCGTGCTTGGAAAACGCATGCCGCACCTCGGCCACGGTGCGCACGCGGTTGTCGGTCATGGTGTCGACGATGATGGCCGCGCCGCCGATGCCGTAGCCCTCGTAACGGATTTCCTCGTAGGTCACGCCGTCCAAATTGCCGGTGGCCTTGTCGATGTTGCGCTTGATGTTGTCGGCGGGCATGTTGGCCGCGCGGGCCTTCTCCACCGCCAGGCGCAGGCGCGGGTTGGTGGCGGCGTCGCCACCGCCCTGGCGCGCCGCGACCATGATCTCGCGGATCAGGCGGGTCCAGATCCTGCCGCGTTTTTCATCCTGCCGGCCCTTGCGATGCTGGATGTTGGCCCATTTGCTGTGTCCTGCCACGGCACCCGTCCTTGTTTTCGTGTGAGTTGATTTAACCTAGCGGGCGATTCTACTTTTCCCGCCTAGGCGGTTTCCCTGATATGGCCGAACCCCTGCTCCTGGCGCGCAACGCCCATGCCGAGTGCCTGCTGCTGCCGGCGCTGGCGAATCGTCACGGTCTTGTCACCGGTGCCACCGGCACCGGCAAGACGGTGACGCTGCAGGCCCTGGCCGAGCAGTTCTCCGGCATCGGCGTGCCGGTGTTCATGGCCGACGTCAAGGGCGACCTGACCGGCATCAGCCAGCCGGGCCACATTGGCGTGAAGCTGGCCGCGGTGCTGGCCGAGCGCAGCATCAACCCGCCCGCGCCCACGGCCTGCCCGACTACGTTGTGGGATGTGTTCGGCGAGCAGGGCCATCCGGTGCGCGCCACCATCTCCGACATGGGGCCGCTGCTGCTGGCGCGCATGCTGGCGCTGAACGAGACGCAGGCGGGCGTGCTGACCCTGGTGTTCAAGATCGCCGACGACCAGGGCCTGCTGCTGCTGGACCTGAAAGACCTGCGCGCCATGGTGCAGCACGTGGGCGACAACGCGAAGCAGTTCACCACCGAGTACGGCAACGTCAGCAGCGCCAGCATCGGCGCCATCCAGCGTGCGCTGCTCGGCCTGGAGCAGCAGGGGGGCGACCGGTTCTTCGGCGAGCCGATGCTGGACATCGACGACCTGCTGCAGACCGTCGATGGGCGCGGCGTGGTCAACATCCTGGCGGCCGACCGGCTGATGAACGCGCCGCGCCTGTACGCCACCTTCCTGCTGTGGCTGCTGTCCGAGCTGTTCGAGCGCCTGCCCGAGATCGGCGACCCGGACCGCCCCAAGCTGGTGTTCTTCTTCGACGAGGCGCACCTGCTGTTCACCGACGCGCCCAAGGTGCTGGTCGAGCGCATCGAACTGGTGGTGCGCTTGGTGCGCTCCAAGGGCGTCGGCGTGTACTTCGTCACGCAGAACCCGCTGGACATCCCCGACAGCGTGCTGGCGCAGCTGGGCAACCGCGTGCAGCACGCGCTGCGCGCCTTCACCCCGCGCGACCAGAAGGCGGTAAAGGCCACGGCCAGCACCATGCGCCCGAAGGCCGGGCTGGACATCGAGGCCGCCATCACCGAACTGGCGGTGGGCGAGGCACTGGTCAGCCTGCTGGACGCCAAGGGCCGCCCCAGCGAGACCGAGCGCGCTTTCGTCATTCCCCCTGGCAGCCGCATCGGCCCGGTGACTGAGGAAGAGCGGCACACGCTGCTGGCGGGCTCGCTGGTGGCCGGGCGCTATGACCAGACGGTGGACCGCGAATCGGCCTACGAGCGGCTGCGCGGGCGTGCAGAGGCGACGGCGGCCCCGCCGGCCGCTGGTGCAGATACGCCCCCGGGCGGCCTGAAAGGCGAGCTGAACGACCTGCTGTTCGGCACCACCGGCCCGCGCGGCGGCAAGAAGGACGGGCTGGTGCAGACCATGGCCAAGTCGGCGGTGCGCACCATGGGCACCGGCCTGGGGCGCGAATTGCTGCGCGGCGTGCTCGGCAGCTTGCTGGGCGGTGGCAACCGGCGGCGCTGAAGCGTTTTTGCATCTTTCAGGCTTGCAGCCCTTATTCTTCAAGGGCCTGAAGCTATTGAAAAAATAGCAGATCAAATGACTGGGAATACGTACAGAATCAGTTTCGCTTGATTGTGGTCATGGAATTGGGGTTAACCCTGAGGTTGAATCACGCCATACACACGATGGAAAGCAAGGTGATCCCCATGTTCGTCACTCGCCGCCACTTGCTGGGAATGGGCGCCGCCGGCGCACTCGGCGCCATGGGCGCAGGCATGAAACTCTCGCCCCTGTCACAGGCGCTGGCCGCCGCGGCCGACCCCGACCCGGCCGCGCAGCTGGCCGCGCTCAAGGCGTTCAGCGGCCAGGTGCCGCACGCCACGCACTACGGCCCGCTGCTGGCCACCGTCAAGAACGGGCGCATCGTGGACGTGCGCCCGCAGGCCAGCGACAAGCGCCCCACGCCCATGCTGACCGAAGGCGTGCTGGACCGCACCTACGACCAGACGCGCATCACCGGCCCGGTGGTGCGCAAGTCCTATCTCGAATGGGAGCAAAACGGCCGCAAGGGCAGCAACAAGCCCGAGCTGCGCGGCAAGGACGAGTGGGTGGAAGTCAGCTGGGACACCGCCCTGGGCCTGACGGCCAAGGCCATCCTGGACACCATCGAGAAGCACGGCAACGAGGGGTGCTTCTCCAGCTCCTACGGCGGCTGGTCGCACGCTGGCATCTTCCGCCCGAACGTGCTGCAGGGGCGCTTCTTCAACCTGCTGGGCGGCTGCTCGATGACCACCGGCGACTACTCCGCCGGCGCCGGCCAGATCATCATGCCGATGGTCATCGGCGACATGGAGGTGTACTCGGCCCAAACTGCCTGGGAGGTGATGCGCGACAACACCGAGCTGGTGGTGTTCATCGGCTGCGATCCGGACAAGAACAACCGCATCGAGTACACCGTGGCCGACCACGAGATGTTCGCCGGCTGGGACGCCATCAAGGCCGCCGGCTGCAAGTTCATGTCCATCAACCCGCAGGTCACGACCACCGACGAGAAGATGGGCTCGGAGTGGGTGCGCATCATCCCCAACACCGATACCGCGCTGTTCCTGGCGATGGGCTACCACCTGCTGAGCACCAAGAAGCACAACCAGGCGTTCATCGACAAGTACACCGTCGGCTTCGACCGCTACCGCGCCTACCTGGAGGGCAAGGACGGCGACGGCAGCCCGCCCAAGACGCCCGAGTGGGCCGAGAAGATCACCGGCATCCCGGCGGCCAAGATCCGCTCGATGGCCGAGCTGATGGCGTCCAAGCGCACGCAGCTGTGCGGCAGCTGGGCGATCCAGCGCGCGCACCACGGCGAGATGCCCTACTGGGCCATCGTCAACTTCGCCTGCATCCTGGGCAACATCGGCCTGCCCGGCCAGGGCGTGGGCTTTTCCTGGCACTACGGCGGCGGCGGCATGCCGCAGTCCGGCGGCGTGGCGCCCACCGGCATGTCGCAGGGCCGCAACCCGGTCAAGAAGATCTGCCCGGCCTCGCGCATCAACGAGATGCTGCTCAATCCCGGCAAGGCGTTCAGCTACAACGGCAGCCAATACACCTATCCCACGGTCAAGCTGATCTACAACGCCGGCAACAACGTGTTCTCGCACCAGCAGGATCTGAACGAGCTGGCGCGGGCGCTGAAGAATGTCGACACCTACATCTGCCAGGAGCCGTGGTGGAACGGCTCGGCGCGCTGGGCCGACATCGTGCTGGCCGCTACCACGACCATCGAGCGCAACGACCTGTCCACCGCCGGCACCTACAGCATCGACAAGGTCTTCGCCATGAAGCAGGTGGTGGCGCCGCAGCACAACGCACTGGACGACTTCGAGATCTTCCGCCGTCTGTCCGAGCTGTGCGGCATCGAATACGCCTTCACCGAGGGCAAGACGCAGATGGACTACGTGCGCGCGGCCTACGAGGGCAGCACCGCTGCCAAGACCACGCCGTTCGACAAGTTCTGGGCCGAAGGCATGGCGCCGATTCCGGTGCCCCAGCAGGCGCACCGCTGGACGCGCCACGGCGAGTTCCGCGAGGACCCGAAGAAGCACGCGCTGCACACGCCCAGCGGCAAGATCGAGATGTATTCCTCGACCATCGAGAAGATGAAGATCGCTGACATGCCGCCCATGCCCAAGTGGCAGGAGCCGGGCGAGTACCTGGGCAACGCACGCAAGGGCCAGGTACACGTGGTCAGTCCCCACCCGTACTGGCGCCTGCACTCGCAGCTGAATAACTCGGCGAGGCTGCGCAAGCGCTACGCCATCCAGACGCGCGAGCCGCTCACGCTGAGCGTGGAGGACGCGCGTGCCAACGGCATCAAGGACGGCGACTTGGTCGAGCTGTTCAACGACCGCGGCGCGGTGGTGGTCGGCGCGCGGGTGTCGGACAAGATCATGCCCGGCGTGGTGAGCCTGTACGAAGGCGCCTGGCCGCAGCTGGACAGCAAGGGCCGCTGCAACAACGGGCAGATCAACTTCCTGACCTCCAGCCGCGGCGCCAGCGGCCTGACGCAGGCGGCCACGGCCAACAGCTGCATCGCCTCGATCCGCAAGTGCCGCGACGCCGACGCCGGCGGCACGCGCGCCTTCGCGCCGCCGAAGATCCGCAAGAGCGACATCAAGTTCGACGCCCAGTTCTTCGGCGCCGACCGGGCGGTGTCGCTGCGCGAGAAAGCCACCGCTTCGCTGTCGCCGGCCGAGAAGATCTTTTACCAGCGCTGCACCATGTGCCACGGCCCGCGCGACCCCGGACAGTTCACGGAAAAGCAGTGGCTGGGCATCACGCCCAGCATGTTCCAGCGCGCCGGCCTGAACGACAACGAGCGCAAGGTGGTGCTGGAGTTCCTGCTGAAAAACGCCAAGCAGTAAGTCGGCACGCGCGCACGGCGCGCACGGCGCATGCGGGTCGTCCTGCGGGCGCCGGTGCGCTTTTTTGCGTACCGGCCGACAGGGCGCGCGCCAGGGTGCAAAATTCCGTCCACGGCGCCGCGTGGCGCCCTTTCCACCGTATTCCGAACAAGGCCCTCGCCCATGAGCAGCAGCAACGTCCACGTCATCGACCACCCCCTGGTGCAGCACAAGCTGACCCTGATGCGCAGGAAGGACGCCAGCACCAACAGCTTCCGCCGCCTGCTGGGCGAGCTGTCCACGCTGATGGCCTACGAGGTGACGCGCGACATGCCGTTGCAGGACATCCAGGTCGAAACGCCCCTGGAGACCATGACCAGCAAGGTCATCGACGGCAAGAAGCTGGTGCTGGTGTCTATCCTGCGCGCCGGCAACGGCTTCCTCGACGGCATGCTGAACGTGGTGCCGGGCGCGCGCATCGGTCACATCGGCCTGTACCGCGACCCCGAGACACTGCAGCCCGTGGAGTACTACTTCAAGATGCCGTCCGAGATGCAGGAGCGCGACATCATCGTCGTCGATCCGATGCTGGCCACTGGCAACTCGGCCGCCGCCGCCGTGGCGCGCCTGAAACAGCTGCAGCCGCGCTCGGTCAAGTTTGTCTGCCTGCTGGCCGCGCCCGAAGGCGTCGCCACGCTGCAGGCGGCACACCCGGACGTGCCCATTTTCACCGCCGCCATCGACCGCGAGCTGGACGCGCACGGCTATATCCTGCCGGGCTTGGGCGACGCGGGCGACCGGATCTTCGGCACCAAGTAGTTACCGTTTAAACGGCGCTACAGGTTGGACACTGCCATCCGCATGGACGTATCGTGCAAGGCCATCATCGGAGACCCACCATGCAACATCCTGTAGTGCCCTGCCGTTCGTGCTCGGCCGCGCGTCGCCTTGTCCCGGCGTTGGCGGGTGCCGCGCTGGCGGTGGCCAATGCCTCTGCCCAGGAGGTTCCCGCTGACTTCAGCGCCCACGAAGTGCCTTCTGGTGTACATCCGCGCTACGTAGTCGATCCGGCCCGGCCGACCTGGCCAGGCGCGGTGGTGAATTACTTCTACAACCCGAGTCGCCAGCCAGCCGGATTGAGCGTCGCCACCGTGCTGCAGGCGCTGGTCAACGCTGCGCGCAAATGGGAAGACGTATGCAACGTGCGTTTTCAATATCGGGGGACAAGCACCGCCGAGCCAGCGTTGGACACCGTTTTCAGCACTGTCGACAGGGTGAATGTGGTGGGCTGGCGGCTGCTTTCCGGCAACCAGTCCGGATATGCTGGTTATGTGGCGTGGTGGTGGCAGGGTGCCGGCATGGTGGACGCCGACATGGTGCTCAACACCGCCTATGGCGCACAGCTGTCGCGCAACCCGCGTGAACTGGAAGCCCTGGCCACGCACGAGATGGGACACATGCTGGCGATTGAGCATTCGGACAAACAACAGTCGGTGATGTTTGCCAATCCCTACAACAACTTCGCTTTCCAGACCACTCTGCGAGGCGACGATGCTGCAGCTTGCGCCAGCCTGTATGGGAGCGCGCCGCACGCTCCCGCCAATCGCATCTTCAACTGGGCTGAGCAGACTTTCACGCAGTTTGTCGGCCCCGCCGGTCAGTCCTCCCAGAACCTGGACGGCTATCACTACCGCTATTACCCTGGCACCGCCAGCTATCTGGCGGAAAAAGACGGCATGCTGCTGTACTTGCCCGCGGACGGACCGCTGATCCCTCTGGGCGGAGTGCAGGACACATTGCCGGCGGCTTCAGCAGCAGGTTTTTGACCACTGCCGGCAATCCTTCCCGGGTTCACGGCACGACCTGCCCCACCGTCGCCGACGGAGGTGCCGCCAGATCGGCCGATGGGCCGGGCGCCGCGGCAGTGGCGCTCGTCGGGGCACTGGCCAGGCCACGCCAGCTCGCCACCAGGTCATCGGCCATGGCCTGCAGCAGCCGCAGCTCGCTCGTATCGAAGGCGCGCGGACGTGCATCCAGCAGGCACAGCGAGCCCAGGACATGCCCGGCAGGGTCGCGCAGCGGCGCTCCGGCATAGAAGCGCACGCCCCGGCTGCGCAAGGCCGGGTTGCCGGCAAAGCGCGCATCGCGCGACAGGTCGGGCACGACCATCGTCTGGCGCAATGCCACCACATGCGCGCACAGCGACAGGCGGCGCGGCATGCTTGCGGAACCTTCCCCCCCAGGATCGTCGTCACTGGCCGATGCGGCGTTGGCCTGGAGCAATGCGCCGTGGCTGCACAGAGCGATCTGGTGCTCGCCGTCCACCAGCGACACCATGGCCTGCGGCATGTCGAAAATGTCTGCCGCGCGCTTGGCAGCGTGCAGGCAGGCTTGGCGCACGGCGTCGCTCTCCAGCACGCCGCTGGCCAGCAGCGCCTGCACCCGTGCGGCGTCGTCCTCGGGCACCGCTGCCTCCTCGAACGTGGCATGCAACTGCACGCCCTGCAGCTCGCCCACACGTGCCACCGTCTCAGCCAGCGACAGCGCGACCGCATCCGCACCCAGGGTCTGCACGGCCTCGGCGCTACCGGGCGGACCCTCCTGCGACTCGCCCCACAGCGCCAGCACGATGCGCAGGTGCGGCCACCGCCGGTGCAACCGGCGGCTGAAATGCCGCGCCGCGGCGATCGGTTCGCTGGCCAGCCAGACCACACAGACCACGTGCACGCCCTCCAGTGCCAGTTCGTCCAGATGTTCGTTGGTCAGCGTGCCGAACGAACGCGTCTGCGCTGGCCAGCCCTGCAGGTTGAGCGCGTGCGCCGCCATGCGCGCAGCCATGTGGTCCAGTTCCCATTTCCCGCCCAGGCAGACGATGGGCTGCTGCTGGTGCGTCGCGGCGATGGTGGTGGTGAGCGGTGGCGGGTATTGCTCTTCCAGGTCATCCAGCAGCGCGTCCAGGCCTTCGAACAGCCGCAGGCGATGTTCGGGCGTGGCCACGCGCAGGTGGTCGCCCATGGCCATGTGCAGCACGGGCACGCCGACTTGGCCATAGAACGCCTGCACCGAGCCCTTGAGCGCCTCGATGCGGTGCACGCTCAGCTCGATGGCCTCTTCCGGGTCGCCGGCCAGCAGCCGCTGGTAGATCCGGGTGGGCTCGTCCAGCACCGGCTGGCTGCCCAGCAGGATGTCCAGGAACCCCAGCTGCGGCAGGTAGCGGCCGATGACCAGCAGGCACACCGTCAGCGGCGTGGACATGATCAGCCCGACCGGGCCCCACAGCGTGGCCCAGAACGTGGCCGCCACCACCAGCGACAGGATGGACAGCCCGGTGCTGGAGCCGTACAGCCAGGGCTCGACGATGTTGTTGCTGATCAGTTCCAGCACCACGATCAGGGCGATGGTCCACAGTACCAGGCTCCAGCCGGGATTGACGGCAAACGCCAGCGTGACCGGGAACAGCGCCGCCACGAAGGCGCCGACATAGGGCACGAAGCGCATCAGCCCGGCCAAGGCTCCCCACAGGAAGGCGCCAGGCACGCCGATCAGCCACAGTCCCAGCGCCATCGGAATGCCGTAGCTGACGTTGACCATCAGCTGCATGGTCAGGTAGCGCGAGATGCGTGCGCCGGCCTCGTCCATGGCGTCGGTGGCGCGGTGCAGGTTGCCGCCCAGCAGGCGCAGCAGTCGATCGCGCAGGTCCACCCGGTCCAGCAGGATGAAGATCACGAACACCAGCACCAGGCCGGCATCGGTCAGCGGGCGCTTGAGCGCGTCGAACGCCGCCAGCGCCTGCTGCGCGGGCGACAGCTGCAGCGGCTGCACCTGCACCTTCTGCACCGAGCGGCTGCGGCTGGCGTCGGGTGGCGTCGCCGCCTCGACCTCGCTTTGCACGATGTCCAGCGTGCGCTTGGCGCCATCGAACATGCCGGGCGCGCGCAGCTCGCGTGCCAGGCTGCGCAGCTTCTTGCGGATGGTGGTCTGGTATTGCGGCAGCTGCTCGCTCAGCGAGCGCGCCTCGTTGGTCACGAACAGCGCCGTCACCCCCAGCACCGACAGCGTCGCCGCCACCACCAGCAGCACCGCCGGCAGGCGTGGCAGGCCGATGCGCTTGAGCCGCACCACCAGCGGATCGAGCACGAAGCTGAGCAGGAACGCCAGCGCCAGCGGCACCAGGATGGTGCGCCCGGCGTAGAGGCCGGTGATGATCAGCGCCGCGGTCACCATGCCGGCCATGAAGCGCAGGCTGGGCGCCAGTGTGACCAGGCCCGAAGACTCGCGCCCTATCGGGCCGCCCAGGGGGGCGGGCGCAGGCGCGGCGGCGCCGGAAGGAGTTTCGTTACGGGACATGAACGGCAGGCCTGATGGAATCAGACGATTGTCAGGTCCGGCTGTCCTGCCAGGTTGTAGGCGCTGGCGCGCTGCACCCTAAGGGCAAAGCCCACGCGCAGCGCTGGCGCCCGCTCTCAAGACGCGCCTAAAACGTCGTCGCGAAGGGATGGTGGCGGTGGAGCGGGATCGGTTGCAAGGCGCCAACCGCAGCTAGGGCCGCAGCTGTTCCGAGCATGTGCCACCACGCAGGCCACTCAAGGCCACGGCTGTGCACCGGCATGCAGACCGTGAGCACGCTTTCAGGCCAACTCGGGCGCGATGCTCTCGGCCCAGTCGTACAGTGCGGCCAGGATGGCCTGCCCGCGCTCATCGGCCTGGTCGCCCAACTCGTCCAAACGTTCGAACAGCGTGTCGAAGGTCAGGCCGCCACCGCGCCCCTCCAGCAGCACCGTGGCGCGGTGCGCCTGCCAGCGCTGCTCTTCCTCGGGCGTGAGCGTTTGCGGGAAGTTGCGCGCGCGCCAGCGCCACAGCAGCTCGCCCAGGCGCGGGTCGTCGAAACCGGGACGCGCATGCGCCAGCTCTTCGGGCGGCAGAGCGCGCAGACGCTCCAGCCGGCGCCGGTCCTCGGCGCCCACGAAGCCGCCGTACAGGTCCTGATCCACATCCGACGCGCCTTCCGCCGGCCGCGTGAAGACCTCGGCCCAGATGGCGCTCATGTCGGGCAGCGCACGCGCCGCCTCGGCATGCCGCGCGGCCTGTGCCACGTCGATACCCCAGCGCTGGGCCAGCGCCTCGCTCAGCACGTTCAGGTTGCCCACCACCATCGGCGACTTGTTCAGATGCACGGATTTCAGCGCCAGCCGGCTGACGCCCTCGGGCAGGTCGGCGCTGCGGGTGAACAGGCGCTGGCGGATGGCGGCCGCATCCAGGGCCGCCAGTTCCGCCGGGTCGTGCGCCAGGTCCCAGGCCAGCAGCTCGTTGCGGTTGGTCGGGTGGCTGGCCAGGGGCCACATCAGCGCCAGGCAGCCGCGCTCGGTGCCGAACATGCCCGAGACATGCAGGAACGGCCGCGCGGTCTGCGCGGTGGACGGCAGGCGCAGTTCGGCCGCCACGCGGTCCTTCTTGTGCAGCGACAGCGCGAAGTCGAACAGGCGCGGCTGGTGCCGGCGGATCAGCCGTGCCAAGGCAATGGTGGCGCGCACGTCAGACAGCGCGTCATGCGCCGCCTCGTGCGCAATGCCGTTAGCGCGTGTCAGCTGCTCCAGCTTGAAGCCAGGCTTGCCGTCCGGCCCCTGCGGCCACTGGATGCCATCGGGGCGCAGCGCATGGCACAGGCGCACCACGTCCAGTAGGTCCCAGCGGCCACAGCCGTTCTGCCACTCGCGACCGTAGGGCTCGATCAGGTTGCGCCAGAGCAGGAAACGCGTTACCTCGTCGTCGAAGCGGATGGTGTTGTAGCCCACGCCGATGGTGCCGGCCAGCGCCAGTTCGGCATGGATGCGGCGCGCGAATTCATGCTCCGGCAGGCCGCGCTCGGCGCACAGCTGCGGGGTGATGCCGGTGATCAGGCAGGCGCCCGGGTCGGGCAGGTAGTCCAGCGCCGGCTGGCAGTACCACATCAGCGGCTCGCCGATCTCGTTCAGCTCGGCGTCGGTGCGGATGGCCGCGAACTGCGCCGGACGGTCGCGGCGCGGAACGGTGCCAAAGGTTTCGTAGTCGTGCCAGAGGAAGGTGTGCATGGCGGGCTTGGGGCCGGTCGGCGGCAACGATGGAAAACACGCCAGTATGCCGTCTGGGCGGCGGCACAATGCCAGGCCATGGACCGTCGTTTTTTCCACCTCCTGCCCGGCCGGCTGGCGCGCGGCCTGGCACTGGCCGGCCTGGGCGCTGCCGCTGGCTGCGCCAGCGCCCCTGCACCGACTGCCGCGCCCACCCTGGCGCCGGCGCCCGCAAGTGTCGCCGTGCCGGCAGCCCCGCCAACATCGCCCTGGGTGGCACCCGCCCGGCCACCCGCCGCTCCCGCACCTGCCGCTGCGCCAGCGGTGCGGCCGGCGCCGACGCCGGCGCCAGCTGCCGACACGCGCGGCGCGGCACTGGACGCCCAGGGTTTCCGCCAATGGGTCGAAGCCTTCGTGCCGCAGGCACTGCAGGCCGGCATCGCCCCCGCCACCGTGCAGGCCACGCTGGGCCAGGCGCGCTTCGTGCCGCAGGCCGTGCAGCTGGACCGTGCCCAGCCCGAGTACACCCGCCCACCCTGGGCCTATCTGGACGCGGCCGTGTCGCGCGAGCGCGTGGCGGAAGGCCGGGCGCGCCGCCGCGCCAACGCCGCGGCGCTGGATGCTGCCGCTGCCCGCTGGGGCGTGCCGGCCAGCATCGTGACCGCCATCTGGGGCATGGAGAGCGACTTCGGCCGCAATTTCGGCAACTTCCGCACCGTGGACGCGCTGGCCACGCTGGCCTACGAGGGTCGGCGGCGCGAGTGGGCCCAGCGCGAACTGCTGGCGGCGCTGCGCATCGTGGACCGGGGTGAAATAGCCGCTGACGCGCTCATCGGCTCGTGGGCCGGCGCCATGGGCCACACCCAGTTCCTGCCGTCGGTATTCCTGGAGCATGCCGTGGATGCCGACGGCGACGGGCGGCGCGACATCTGGACCAGTGTGCCGGACGTGGTGGCCTCGACGGCCAACTTCCTGGCGCATTCGGGTTGGACACGCGGCGAGCCCTGGGGCGTGGAGGTGCGCCTGCCCGAGGGTTTTGACTACGCCCGGGCAGAACTTACCGTGCGCCAGGACAGCAGCCAGTGGAGTGCCGAGGGCGTGCGCAGCCGCGACGGCGCGGCACTGCCGGCGCTGGCCGGCGCATCCATCCTCGCGCCGGCCGGCGCGCGCGGGCCGGCCATTTTGGTCGGCGGTAACTTCCGCGCGCTGCTGCGCTACAACAACTCGGTCAGCTATGCGCTGGCGGTGGCACTGCTGGCGCACCAGATCGACGGTGGCACAAGCCTGCAGGCGTCCTGGCCGCGTGAGCTCAAACCGCTGTCGCGCACCGAGGTACTCGCGCTGCAGGAAGCCCTGAATGCACGCGGTTTGGACGTGGGCGCGGTCGACGGCGTGATGGGCCCAGCCACGCGCGACGGAGTGCGCCGCCTGCAGCAGCAGCTGGGCCTGCCCGCCGACGGTTTCGCCACGCGCGAGCTGCTGCTGCAGGTCCAGCAGCGCTGAGTCTGAAAGCTATATATTTCATAGCTAGAGGCCCATGCAAAGCAAGGGCCACAGCCTGATTTGATATAAAAAAACCGCAGCCATGGCTGCGGTTTTTCATATTCCCGGCCCAGGGGACTAGGCGCCAGTTGCATCAGTCGGCGGTGGCTTCTTCCGGCTCAGCCGGCTCGGCCTTGGCGCGGTCCTTCTTGAGCAGCGGCTGGATGTCCAGCTTGACTTCGGAGGTTTCGGCGCCCTTGTCATCGGTGCCGGTCTCGATGTCCACCTCCAGCCGGCCACCTTCGGTCAGGCGACCGAACAGCAGCTCGTCGGCCAACGCCTTGCGGATCATGTCCTGGATCAGGCGCTGCATGGGACGCGCGCCCATCAGCGGATCGAAGCCCTTCTTGGCCAGGTGCTTGCGCAGCGGGTCGGTGAAGGTGACCTCGACCTTCTTCTCGGCCAGCTGGGTTTCGAGCTGCAGCAGGAACTTGTCCACGACGCGCAGGATGATCTGCTCGTCCAGCGCCTTGAAGTTCACGATCGCGTCGAGGCGGTTGCGGAACTCGGGCGTGAATAGGCGCTTGATGTCGGCCATCTCGTCGCCCGCCTGGCGCGGGTTGGTGAAGCCGATGGTCGCCTTGTTCATGGTCTCGGCGCCCGCATTGGTCGTCATGATCAGGATGACGTTGCGGAAGTCGGCCTTGCGCCCGTTGTTGTCCGTCAGCGTGCCGTGGTCCATGACCTGCAGCAGCACATTGAAGATGTCCGGGTGCGCCTTCTCGATCTCGTCGAGCAGCAGCACGCAGTGCGGCTTCTTGGTGACGGCCTCGGTCAGCAGGCCGCCCTGGTCGAAACCGACGTAGCCCGGAGGCGCGCCGATCAGGCGGCTCACGGCGTGGCGCTCCATGTACTCGGACATGTCGAAGCGGATCAGGTCGACGCCCATGATGTAGGCGAGCTGTTTGGCCGCTTCCGTCTTGCCGACACCGGTGGGGCCGGAGAACAGGAACGCGCCGATCGGCTTGTCGCCCTTGCCCAGGCCCGAGCGCGCCATCTTCACGCTGGCGGCGAGCACCTCCAGCGCCTTGTCCTGGCCGAAGACCACGCTCTTGAGGTCGCGCTCCAGCGTCTGCAGCTTGCTGCGGTCGTCGTTGCTGACATTGGCGGGCGGAATGCGGGCGATCTTCGCGACGATCTCCTCGATCTCGTTCTTGCCAATGGTCTTCTTGCGCTTGGACGGCGTCAGGATACGCTGCGCCGCCCCGGCCTCGTCGATCACGTCGATGGCCTTGTCGGGCAGGTGCCGGTCGTTGATGTACTTGGCCGACAGCTCAGCCGCGGCCTGCAGCGCGGCGGCGGCGTACTTCACGCTGTGGTGCTCCTCGAAACGGCTCTTCAGCCCCTTCAGGATGTCGATAGTCTCGGCCACCGTCGGCTCGACCACGTCCACCTTCTGGAAGCGCCGCGACAGCGCCGCGTCTTTTTCGAAGATGCCGCGGTACTCGGTGAAGGTGGTCGCGCCGATGCACTTGAGCTGGCCCGACGACAGCGCGGGCTTGAGCAGGTTGCTCGCGTCCAGCGTCCCGCCCGACGCGGCGCCGGCGCCGATAAGGGTGTGAATCTCGTCGATGAACAGCACCGCGTTGGGTTTGTCCTTGAGGCTCTTCAGGACGCCCTTCAGGCGCTGCTCGAAGTCGCCGCGGTACTTGGTGCCCGCCAGCAAAGCTCCCATGTCGAGCGAGTACACCGTGGCTTCGGCCAGGATCTCTGGCACGTCGCCCTGGGTGATGCGCCAGGCCAGGCCCTCGGCGATTGCCGTCTTGCCGACACCGGCCTCGCCCACCAGCAGCGGGTTGTTCTTGCGCCGGCGGCACAGGATCTGGATGGTGCGCTCGACCTCGTAGTTGCGGCCGATCAGCGGGTCGATCTTGCCATCCTTGGCCGCTTGGTTCAGGTTCTGCGTGTACTGCTCCAGCGGCGAAGACTTCTCGTTGCGCTCGCCCTGGCTGCCCTCCTCGGCCTCGGCCTGGCTGTCAGGCTTGGCGGGTTCCTGCGGCTCACCCTTGCGGATGCCGTGGGCGATGAAGTTCACCACGTCCAGGCGCGTGACGCCCTGCTGGTGCAGGTAGTAGACGGCGTGCGAGTCCTTCTCGCCATAGATCGCCACCAGCACGTTGGCGCCGGTGACTTCCTTCTTGCCGTTGCCGGTGGACTGCACGTGCATGATGGCGCGCTGGATGACGCGCTGGAAGCCCAGCGTCGGCTGGGTGTCCACCTCGTCGGAGCCCGCCACCTGGGGCGTGTTGTCCTTGATGAAATTGGTCAGCGACGCACGCAGGTCGTCGATGTTGGCCGCGCAGGCGCGCAGCACCTCGGCGGCGCTGGGGTTGTCGAGCAGCGCGAGCAGCAGGTGTTCCACGGTGATGAACTCGTGGCGCTGCTGACGGGCCTCGACGAAAGCCATGTGCAAGCTGACTTCCAGTTCTTGGGCAATCATGTGAGAACTCCTTTGTGCTTGCGTGTTGCGAATACGAAAGAAATGTAGATCAGGCCCAAAGTCCGTTTATTCAACAGGCTCGCTCAGGCATTGCAAAGGGTGACCAGCCTGGCGCGCGGCATCCAGCACCTGCTCTACCTTGGTGGCCGCCACGTCACGCGTGTAGACCCCGCAGACGCCTTTTCCGTCGAGATGAATCTTGAGCATGATCTGCGTGGCAGCTTCGCGGTCCTTGTTGAAGAACTCCTGTAGGACGACCACGACGAACTCCATGGGGGTGAAATCGTCGTTCAGCATCACCACTTGGTGCATTTGTGGAGGCTTGGTTTTCAGGGGCAGGCGCTCGGCCACGGCCGAGCCGCCGTCGTCCCAGGACGGGGCCTGCGGCCGGGTGGGCGCCTGGGGCGGAAGTTGGGTTGCCATGAAATTCATTCTAGCCAGCCGCACGAATCGCGCGGTCCTCGGTCAATTGACGCCGGCAAGGCGTTTTTCAAGCTTTTCAGCCGTGCTCGTAGACGACGCTGATGGCGGCCGTTCCAGCCTGCTGCTGCCAGGCCGACAGCGCCGCATCACACGGGAAGAAGCGGCTGTCATCGCCCAACTGCAGCTCGGCCGTGGCGGCCGCGCCGTCCCCCTCGCCCTGGCATTGCACCGCCAGGCGCACGCGCAGGCCGCGCAGCAGCGCCTCGCCATGCTCGCTTTCCTCGCGCCGGGGCGGGTAATCCCGGACAATGGCGGCCACGTCCGGCTGCGCGCCGGCGGCGACGAACAGGTATTTGCCGAAGCGCGCGCGCGCGTCGGCCAGGCTCCAGACCTGCTGCACCTTCAGGCGCAGGCCACCGCTGAAATGGTCCAGCTGCAGGCGTCCGCCCAGCACCACGAACTCGTCGTCACGCAGCAGGCCGTTGCTGGCGGCGATCACGCCCTCGTCGGCCGAGGCTTCGATGGACGCTGACTTGTCGTCCAGTTTGAACAAAGCCAGCTTGCCGCGCTGGCCGTTGATGACGCGGCAGTCGCTGACGATGCCGGCCACCACCTGCGTCTCGCGGCTGTCGGCCAGCTCGGCGATCGGCGTGCGGACGAAGCGGCGCACCTCGGCCTCGACCTCGTCGAACAGGTGGCCCGACAGGTAAAAGCCCACGGCGGTCTTTTCCTGCGTCAGGCGTTCCTTCACGCCCCACTCGGGCACGTCGGCCAGCGCCGGCTCCTCGGTGCTGCAGCCGATCGCCCCTTCGCCCATCATGTCGAACAGCCCGCCCTGATTGGCGTTGGCCGCCTGCGCCGCGGCGTAGTCGAAGGCGCGGTCGATGGACGCCACCAGCGCCGCGCGGTTGGGCTCCAGGCAGTCGAAGGCGCCGGCCTTGATCAGTGCCTCCACGGTGCGCTTGTTCAGACGCGCCCGGTCCACCCGGGTGCAGAAGTCGAACAGGCTCCTGAAGGGGCCGGTGGTGCCGCCTTCGGGCCCGGTGCCGCGGCCCTCGCGCGCAGCGATGATCGCCTCGATGGCCTGCTGGCCAGTCCCCTTGACCGCACCCAGACCGTAGCGGATGACCCGGTCGGTCACCGGCTCGAAGCGGTACAGGCCGCGGTTGATGTTGGGCGGCTCGAAGCTGATGCCGAAGTGCTTGACCGCGTCCTCGTACAGCACCTTCAGCTTGTCCGTGTCGTCCATTTCCACGGTCATGTTGGCGCAGTAGAACTCGGCCGTGTAGTGCACCTTCAGCCAGCCGGTGTGGTAGGCCAGCAGCGAATACGCAGCGGCGTGCGACTTGTTGAAGCCATACCCGGCGAATTTCTCCATCAGGTCGAAGACTTCGTCGGCCTGCGCCTCGCCGATGCCCTTTTCCAGCGCCCCCTTGCGGAAGATCAGGCGGTGCTCGGCCATCTCCTCGGGCTTCTTCTTGCCCATGGCGCGGCGCAGCATGTCGGCGCCGCCCAGGCTGTAGCCGCCCAGCACCTGCGCGGTCTGCATCACCTGCTCCTGGTAGACCATGATGCCGTAGGTCTCGGCCAGCACCGGCTCGACCAGCGGGTGCGGGTACTCCACCTCTTCCTTGCCGTGCTTGCGGTTCACGAAGCTGGGGATCAGGTCCATGGGACCGGGGCGGTACAGCGCGTTCAGGGCGATCAAGTCCTCCAGCCGGCTGGGCCGCGCCTCTTTCAGCATGCCCTGCATGCCACGGCTTTCGAACTGGAACACGGCTTCGGTCTTGCCCTCGGAGAACAGCCGGTAGGTGCGCGCGTCGTCCAGCGGCACGTTCTCGAAGGCGAAGTCTTCCTGGCCCTTGTGGCGCCTCTGGATCAGCCCGCGCGCGATCTCCAGGATGGTCAACGTCGCCAGGCCCAGAAAGTCGAACTTCACCAAGCCGATGGCCTCGACGTCGTCCTTGTCGTACTGGCTCACCGCCGATTCGCTGCCCGGCTGCTGGTACAGCGGGCAGAAGTCGGTCAGCTTGCCCGGCGCGATCAGCACGCCCCCGGCGTGCATGCCGATGTTGCGCGTCATGCCCTCGAGCTTTTGCGCCATCTCAATGATGGTGCGCACGTCCTCTTCCTTGCGCAGGCGCTCGTACAGCAGCGGCTCCAGTTCCAGGGCGTAGTTGTTCTTGTCGCCCTCCCTTTTCGGCTCGGGCGGATAGGCCAGGGTGTAGGTCATGCCCGGCTTGCCGGGCACCAATTTGGAGATGCCGTCGCAGAACATATAGCTCATGTCCATGACCCGACCCACGTCGCGGATCGCCGCCTTGGCGGCCATGGTGCCGAAGGTGGCGATCTGGCTCACCGCATCCTTGCCGTACTTCTCCTTGACGTACTCGATCACCCGGTCGCGGTTGGACTGGCAGAAATCGATGTCGAAGTCGGGCATCGACACCCGCTCGGGGTTTAGGAAGCGCTCGAACAGCAGGTTGTATTGCAGCGGGTCCAGGTCAGTGATCTTCAATGCGTAGGCTACCAGCGAGCCGGCGCCCGAGCCCCGGCCTGGCCCGACCGGGCAGCCGTTGGCCTTGGCCCACTGGATGAAGTCGCCCACGATCAGGAAGTAGCCCGGAAAGCCCATCTTCAGGATGGTGCCCAGCTCGAACTCCAGCCGCTCCTCATAGCGCGGACGCTGGCGCTCGCGCTCAGTGGCGTCGGGGTACAGGTGCTGCAGGCGCTCCTGCAGGCCCTCGTGCGAGGCGTGGCGGAAGTACTCGTCGATGGGCATACCGCCGGGCGTGGGGAAGTCCGGCAGCTGGGGCTTGCCCAGCACCAACGTCAAGTTGCAGCGGCGCGCGATCTCCACGCTGTTGGCCAGCGCCGAAGGCAGGTCGGCGAACAGCGCCTGCATCTGCGCGGCGGTCTTGAAATGCTGCTCGCGCGTGAAGCGGCGCACCCGGCGCGCGTTGCCCAATATTTCGCCCTCGGCAATGCACACACGCGCCTCGTGCGCCTCGTAGTCGTCCGGCGTCGCGAACTGGATCGGGTGGGTGGCGACCACCGGCAGCTGCAGCCGCGCGGCCAGCTCCACGCAGGCCACCACGTGCGCCTCATCGTCGGGGCGCCCGGCGCGCTGCAGCTCCAGGTAGAAGCGCTGCGGGAACAGCGCCGCCAGGCGCCGGGCCAGCGCCTCGGCCGCACCGTCGCTGCCCTTCATCAGCGCCTGCCCGACCGGCCCGGCCTGCGCGCCGGCCAGGGCGATCAGGCCGCCGTTCAGCTCCTGCAGCCAATCCCAGGTGCACAGCGGCAGGTTGCGCACCACGTTGCGCGTCCAGGCCCGCGCCAGCAGCTCGCACAGGTTCAGGTAGCCCTGGCGGTCCTGCACCAGCAGCAGCATGCGGACGGGCGCCGCGCCGTCCTCGCTTTCCAGCGTCACCTCGGCACCCAGAATGGGCTTGACGCCCTTGCCACGCCCGGCCTTGTAGAACTTCACCGCGCCGAACAGGTTGTTCAGGTCGGTGATCGCCAGCGCCGGCTGGGCATCGCCAGCGGCGGCCTTGACAATCTCGTCGATGCGGGTGGTACCGTCGACAACGGAAAACTCGGTGTGCAGGCGCAGGTGGACAAACATCCGGTCGATTGTAAAAACCGGGCCATGCCCGTGCCGGACGTACGGCACCGTTTTCATACAATTGCCGGCCGTGCCCGCTGCGCCGCGTCCCGTGCGCCAGCGCCGCACCCTCTCATCTCACACCCGATCAGCCATGCCACGTTTTTCGCCCGTTGTTCTAACCGTCCTGCTGGCCGGCGCCTTGGCCGCCTGCTCCAGCACCAACGAAGACAAAACCGCTGGCTGGAGCCCGGACAAGATCTATTCCGAGGCGCGCGACGAACTCAACGGCGGCGCCTACGACAAGGCTGTGCCGCTGCTGGAGAAGCTCGAGGGCCGCGCCGCCGGCACGCCGCTGGCGCAGCAGGCGCAGCTGGACAAGGCCTATGCCCAGTACAGGGCGGGCGACAAGGCCCAGGCCGTGGCCACCCTGGACCGCTTCATGAAGCTGCACCCAGCTAGCCCGGCCTACGACTACGCCCTGTACCTGAAGGGCCTGGTCAACTTCAACGACGACCTGGGCCTGTTTTCGTGGGTCTCGCGTCAGGACCTGTCCGAGCGTGACCAGAAAGCCGCCAAGGATTCGTTCGAGGCATTCCGCGAGCTGGTCACGCGCTTTCCCGACTCGCGCTACACGCCCGACGCGCGCCAGCGCATGACCTACATCGTCAATTCGCTGGCTCAGTACGAGGTGCACGTGGCGCGCTACTACTTCCAGCGCGGCGCCTACGTGGCGGCGGTGAACCGGGCGCAGAACGCCATCGCCGAATACAAGGACGTGCCGGCCACCGAGCAGGCGCTGTACATCCTGGTGCAGTCCTACGACGCGCTCGGCATGACACAGCTGCGCGACGACGCGCGCCGCGTGCTGCTGGCCAGCTACCCGCAGACGCGCCTGCTGGAGCAGGGCCTGCCAGGCAAGGACAATCCGTGGTGGAAGTTCTGGTGAACTCGCGCCAAGCCGCCAGTCCTCTTGCATCCGCCGCTCGCGGCGCACCATGACCCAACCCTTTCGCATCGTTGCGGCCACCGGCATCCACCGCGGCGACCGCGAATACCAGCAGGACCAGGTGCTGCTGCTGGCGCACGAGCGCGTGCACGGTTGCGTGCTGGGCGTGGTGGCCGACGGCATGGGCGGGCGCAGCGGCGGGCGCAAGGCCTCCGACCAGGTCATGCTGACCGCACGCCAGCTGTTCGAGCGCTACACCCCGGGCAGCGACGACCCGCAGGGCCTGCTGACGCACCTGGCGCGGGAGGCGCACATGGTCATTCGCCTGACGGCCATCTCTGCGGAGCAGGAGCCGCACAGTACCCTGGCGGCCTTCTTGGTGAACCCGCGCGGGGACTGCCACTGGGTGCATTCGGGCGACTCGCGCATCTACCACTTCCGCCAGGGCCAGCTGGTGCACCGCACCAAGGACCACTCCTACGTCCAGGCGCTGATCGACCGCGGCAGCCTGAACGAAGAGCAGGCGCTGACGCACCCCCAGTCCAACATCCTGCTGGGCTGCCTGGGCACGGAAGCCGACCCGCCCGCCAGCTTGCACCGCATCACCCCGCTGCAGCCCGGCGACGTGCTGCTGGCGTGCAGCGACGGCGTCTGGCATTACTTCTCGCCGGAGGAGCTGGGCACCGTGCTGCAGCGCCTGTCGCCGCGCGAGGCCAGCGAATTCCTGATCGACAAGGCGCGCGCCCGTGCCCGCGGCAATGGCGACAACCTGTCGCTGGCAGTGGTGCGCATCGAGCCGATGGCGCAGCAGGACCGGGCGCCAGCGCTGCTCGCCAGCGCCTGACGCCACGCGGATGGGCTTGCTTCAGGGCTCGGCCGGCAGCGGGCGCGCCGGGGTCTTGCCCGCGGCAGCGTCCTCGGCGCGGCGGCGTTCCTGCTGCTCGCGCCGCTCGCGCGCCTTGCGCTGGCGCTCCTCGTGGCGCTGGCGCGATGCCTCCAGGCGCTCGGCCTGCTCCTGTGCGCGGCGCTGCTGGGCGGCGGCATGCTCGGCGCGGTGGCGCTCGGCGTGCTCGGCCCGTTCCTGCGCCTGCTGGCGGCGCTCCCCATCTTCTGCCGCCTCCTGCCGTGCAGCAGCGGGCGCAGGCGGTTGGATGGCCGGCTCGCGCTGGCGCTGCTCGATGGATTGCAGGCGCTGGGCGGCCTTGTCGCGGCGCTCGGCCTCGTCCAATTCCAGTTCCTCGCGCCACAGCAGGTTGTCGCGCGTGCGTGCGTCGGAACGCACCTGGCGCAGGCAATCCTCGACCGCGAAACGCTGGTAGCAAGCAGCTTCCTGGCGCGCCAGCTCGGCCTGGATGTCACGGCGCTGGTGCTGGATGCGCTCGCGCACGGCAGCGCGCTCCGCCATGGGTTGCGCACCCGAGGGCTGGGCAATGGAGGGCTGCGCAGCAGCCAGGGCCAGCCACAGCGCTGCGGCAGGGACCACGAAAGACAGGCGTTGCATGGCGGTCGCTCGCTGTTGCTGCTTCAGGTCAGCCCGGTATCCACGACGCGCCGCTCCAGCGCCAGGAATTCCTTGGACTGCATTTCGTTCAGGCGCGAGACGGTGCGCGGAAACTCGTGCGCCAGCGGGCCCTCGGTGTAGAGCTCCTCGGGCGGCACCGCCGCCGAGATCACCAGCTTCACGCGCCGGTCGTACAGCACGTCGATGAGCCAGGTGAAGCGCCGCGCGGGCGAGGCCATGTTCACCGGCATGTGCGGCACGTTGGACAGCAGCACGGTATGGAACTGGCTGGCGATTTCGAGGTAGTCGTTCTGCGAGCGCGGGCCCATGCACAGCTCGCGGAAGTCGAACCAGACCACGCCGCCGGCGCGCCGTATGGCTTGGATCTCGCGCGATTCGATATGCAGCACCGGCTCCTCGTCGTGCGCCTCGGCCAGCAGGTCGAAAGTGCGCGCCATTTCCGCTTCCGCCTCGGGGCCGAGCGGGCAGTGGTACAGCCGGGCGTTTTCCAGCGTGCGGCGGCGGTAGTCGGTGCCGTTGTCCACGTTGACCACTTCCATGTGCTCGTTCAGCAACGCGATCGCCGGCAGGATGCGATCGCGGTGCAGCCCGTCCCGGTACAGGTCGTCCGGCTTGAAGTTGGAGGTGGTGACGAATCCCACCCCGTTGTCCCACAGCGCCACCAGCAGGCGGTGCAGGATCATGGCGTCGGTGATGTCGGCGACGTGGAACTCGTCGAAGCAGATCAGCTTGTAGCGCTTGGCGATGCGCGCGCCCAGCACATCCAGAGGGTTCTGCTGGCCCTGCAGCACGGCCAGTTCGCGGTGCACCTCGCGCATGAACTCGTGAAAGTGCAGGCGCACCTTGCGCTTCAGGGGCACGGCGTTGAAGAAGCAGTCCATCAGGAAGCTTTTGCCGCGCCCCACGCCGCCGTACATGTAAACCCCCTTCGGGATGTCCGGGTGGTGGATCAGCTTTTTCAGCGCATTGGAACGGCGCCGCTTGTAGCGACCCCATTCCTGCGCGCAGCGCTCCAGCGCCTCCACGGCGCGCAGCTGCGCCGGGTCGCTCTGGAATCCCTTGGCGGCCAGCTCCGCCTCGTAGGCCTGCCTGACAGTCACATTCGGTCCCGTCGATTTACTATACAAATCATAGCTACTGGCCCTTGATATACAAGGGCCAGTAGCCTTTTTTGCTGAAAATCAGAAGTTCAGCGTGCGCTTGTCCACCGCCAGGGCGGCCTCTTTGGTGGCCTCGGACAGCGACGGGTGTGCATGGCAGATGCGGGCAATGTCCTCGCTGCTAGCCTTGAACTCCATGGCGACGACGGCCTCGGAGATCAGCTCCGAGACCATCGGCCCGACCATGTGCACGCCCAGGATCTCGTCGGTCTCGGCGTCGGCCAGGAACTTGACCATGCCGGTGGTATCGCCCAGCGCACGCGCGCGGCCGTTGGCCAGGAACGGGAAGCTGCCCGCCTTGTACTTCACGCCCTGCTCCTTGAGCTGCTGCTCGGTGCGGCCGACCCAGGCGATCTCGGGGCTGGTGTAGATGACCCACGGGATGGTGTCGAAGTTGACGTGCCCATGCTGGCCGGCGATGCGCTCGGCCACGGCCACGCCTTCTTCCTCCGCCTTGTGCGCCAGCATCGGGCCGCGCACCACGTCGCCCACCGCCCACACGCCGGGCAGGTTGGTGCGGCAGTCGGCATCGACGACGATGGCGCCGCGCTCGTCCAGCTGCAGGCCCACGGCTTCGTGGTTCAAGCCGTTGGTGTTAGGCACGCGGCCGATGGAGACGATGAGCTTGTCCACTTGCAGGCTGGCGGCCTCGCCCTTGGCATTGGTGTAGGCCACGGCCACGCCCTTCTTGCCCTTCTGGACCTCGCTGATCTTCACGCCCAGCTCGATCTTCAGGCCCTGCTTGTCGAAGGCCTTCTTGGCTTCCTTGGCGATCTGCTCGTCCACTGCGCCCAGGAAAGTGGGCAGGCCCTCCAGTACCGTGACGTCGGCACCCAGGCGGCGCCAGACGCTGCCCATCTCCAGGCCGATCACGCCCGAGCCGATCACGCCCAGGGTCTTGGGCACGGACTCGATGGCGAGAGCGCCGTCGTTGGACAGGATGGTCTGCTCGTCGAATTCCGCGCCCGGCAGCGCACGGGCGTTGGAGCCAGTGGCCAGGATGACCTGCTTGGCGGTCAGCGTCTCGGTGCTGGCACCGCTGACCTCGATCTCGTAGCCGCCGTCCACCGCCTTGCCGAATGCGCCGCGCCCGTGGAAGAAGCTGACCTTGTTCTTCTTGAACAGGTACAGGATGCCGTCGTTGTTCTGCTTCACCACGGCGTCCTTGCGGCCGATCATGGTGGGCACGTCCATGCTGACCTTGCCGGTGCTGATGCCGTGCTCGGCGAAGTGCTTGTTGGCGTGCTCGAAGTATTCGCTGGACTGCAGCAGCGCCTTGGACGGGATGCAGCCCACGTTGGTGCAGGTGCCGCCGGGCGCCGGGCCGCCCTTGTCGTTGCGCCACTCGTCGATGCAGGCGACCTGCATGCCCAGCTGTGCGGCGCGGATGGCCGCGATGTAGCCGCCGGGGCCGGCGCCGATGACGATCACGTCGAATTGCTTGCTCATGGTGTCTGAATGAAAAACGGTCTGAACGAAAAAACCCACCGCAGGGCCGGGCCGAGGGTGGGTTGTCGGTCGAAGGAGGGAGCGCTCGGTTCCTGAGCGATCAGAGGTCGAACAGCAGGCGCGACGGGTCTTCCAGCGCGTCCTTCATGGCCACCAGGCCCAGCACCGCCTCGCGGCCGTCGATGATGCGGTGGTCGTACGACATCGCAAGGTAGTTCATCGGGCGCACCACGACCTGGCCGTTCTCGACCATGGCGCGGTCCTTGGTGGCGTGCACGCCCAGGATGGCCGACTGCGGCGGGTTGATGATAGGCGTGGACATCATCGAGCCGAAGGTGCCGCCGTTGCTGATGGAGAAGGTGCCGCCGGTCATGTCCTCGATGCCCAGCTTGCCCTCGGCCGCCTTCTTGCCGAACTCGGCAATCTTCTTTTCGATGTCGGCGAAGCTCATCTGGTCGGCGTTGCGCAGGATCGGCACCACCAGGCCGCGTGGCGAGCCCACGGCGATGCCGATGTCGAAGTAGCCGTGGTAGACGATATCGTTGCCGTCCACGCTGGCGTTGATCACCGGGAACTTCTTCAACGCATGCACCGCGGCCTTGACGAAGAAGGACATGAAGCCGAGCTTGACGCCGTGCTCCTTGGTGAATGCGTCCTGGAATTTCTTGCGCAGCTCCATGACCGGCGCCATGTTCACCTCGTTGAAGGTGGTCAGGATGGCGTTGGTGGACTGCGATTGCAGCAGGCGCTCGGCGATGCGTGCGCGCAGGCGGCTCATGGGCACGCGCTGCTCGGGGCGCTGGCCCAGGTCCTGCGTGCTGCCGGGAGCCGCCACCTGCGGCAGCGCCTTGGTCGGCACGCCGGTGGGGATGACGGCAGCAGTGGGCTTCACGCCGCCAGCGGATGCCGCCAGCGCGTCGCCCTTGGTCACGCGGCCATCCTTGCCGGTGCCCGGCACGTCGCCGGCCGACAGGCCCTTTTCCGCGAGGATCTTGGCGGCCGCCGGCATGGCCACATCACCTTTGCTGCCACCGGCAGAGGCGGCGGCCGCTGCCGGCGCAGCGGCAGGTGCGCTGGCAGCAGCCGGTGCTGCGGCAGCGGCCGCCGGAGCGGCTGCGGCCACGCGGCCCTCGGAGTCGATCTTGGCGATGACCTGGTCGGAGGTGACGGTGCCGCCATCGGCAACGACGATCTCGGCCAGCACGCCGGCGGACGGCGCGGGCACTTCCAGCACCACCTTGTCGGTCTCGATCTCGATCAGGATTTCGTCCTGGGCGACGGCCTCACCGGCCTTTTTCTTCCATTGCAGCAGCGTGGCCTCGGCCACGGACTCGGACAGCTGGGGAACCTTGACTTCAACGATGGACATTTTTCGAATGCTTTCCAAATGGGTTTTGTCTGTACGTCAGTAACGGGGGTGTTCGGCCTTACTTGGTCAGGACAAAACCCTTGAGCTTGGCAAACGCCGCCTCGACCAGCGACTTCTGCTGCTCCTGGTGCAGGTGCGCGTAGCCGACCGCCGGCGACGCCGAAGCGGCACGGCCGGCATAGCCCAGCTTCTGGCCTTCCTGCATGTTCTCGTGGATGTTGTGCTGGATGAAGAACCAGGCGCCCTGGTTCTGCGGCTCGTCCTGGCACCACACGAGCTCGGTGGCCTTGGGATACTTCTTCAGCTCGGCCGCGAACGCCTTGTGCGGGAACGGATAGAGCTGCTCGACGCGGATGATGGCCACGTCCTTCGCCTCGCGCTCGTTGCGCTTCTTCACCAGGTCGTAGTACACCTTGCCCGAGCAGGCGATGACGCGCTTGACCTTGGCCGCATTGGCTGCCACGGCCGCGTCCTGCTCGCCCAGCACGGTGCAGAAGGCGCCTTCGGTGAACTCGGTCACCGGCGAGGTCGCATCCTTGTTCCGCAGCAGCGACTTCGGCGTCATGATGACCAGGGGCTTCCTCAGGTTGCGCACCATCTGGCGGCGCAGCACATGGAAGATCTGGCTGGCGGTGGTCGGCTGCACGATTTGCATGTTGGCCTCGGCGGCCAGCTGCATGAAGCGCTCCAGGCGCGCCGAGCTGTGCTCGGGGCCCTGGCCTTCGTAGCCGTGCGGCAGCATCAGGGTAAGGCCGTTGACGCGGCCCCACTTGACCTCGCCGGAGGCGATGAACTGGTCGATCACCACCTGCGCGCCGTTGGCGAAGTCGCCGAACTGCGCTTCCCAGATGACTAGCGTGTTGGGGTCGTTGGAGGCATAGCCATATTCGAAGGCCAGCACCGCTTCCTCGGACAGGATGGAGTCGATGACCACGAACGGTGCCTGGTTCTCGGCGACGTTCTGCAGCGGCACGTAGGTGCCTTCGTCCCACTTCTCGCGCTTTTGGTCGTGGATCACGGCATGGCGGTGCGTGAAGGTGCCGCGGCCGCTGTCCTCGCCCGACAGGCGGATCGGGTAGCCGGAAGCCACCAGCGAGGCGAACGCCATGTGCTCGCCCATGCCCCAGTCCACGTTCACCTCGCCGCGGCCCATGGCGGCGCGGTCGTCCAGCACCTTCTTGACCAGCATGTGCGGGGTCACGCTGTCGGGCAGCGTGGTGATGCGCTCAGCCAGGCGCTTCCACTCGGCCAGGGGAATGGCGGTGTCGCCGGCGTCGGTCCAGGCCTTGCCCAGGAACGGGCTCCAGTCGACGGCGTACTTGCCCTTGAAGTTGGTCAGCACCGGATCGACCGTGTGCTTGCCCTCTTCCATGGCGGCGCGGTAGGCCTTGGCCATGTCGTCGCCGAGCGACTCGCCCATGCCCTGCGCCGCCAGCTTGTCCGCGTACAGCTTGCGCGTGCCGGGGTGGGCCGCGATCTTCTTGTACATCAGCGGCTGCGTCAGCGCCGGTGTGTCCTGCTCGTTGTGGCCGAGCTTGCGATAGCAGACGATGTCCACCACTACGTCCTTGGCGAATTCCATGCGGAAGTCCAGCGCCAGCTGCATCGCCAGGCACACGGCTTCCGGGTCGTCGCCGTTCACATGCAGCACCGGCGACTCGATCATCTTCACGATGTCGGTGCAGTACAGCGTCGAGCGCAGGTCGCGCGGGTCCGACGTGGTGAAGCCGATCTGGTTGTTGATGATGATGTGCACCGTGCCGCCGGTGCTGTAGCCGCGCGTCTCGGACAGCGCCAGGGTTTCCTGGTTCACGCCCTGGCCGGCGAAGGCCGCGTCGCCGTGCACCAGCACCGCCAGCACCTGCTTGCCCTTGGGGTCGTCGCGCCGGTCCATGCGCGAGCGCACCGAGCCCTCGACCACCGGGTTGACGATCTCCAGGTGCGAGGGGTTGAAGGCCAGCGCCAGGTGCACCGGGCCACCGGCGGTGGAGACGTCCGAGCTGAAGCCGGCGTGGTACTTCACGTCACCGGCGGGCAGGTCCTCGGGGGCGGTGTGGTCGAATTCGGCGAACAGATCCTTGGGGCTCTTGCCCAGGGTGTTGACCAGCACGTTCAGGCGTCCGCGGTGCGCCATGCCGATGACCAGTTCCTGCACGCCGCGCTCGCCGGCGGAGTTGATCAGCTCGTCCATGGCGGCGATGAAACTCTGGCCACCCTCCAGCGAAAAGCGCTTCTGGCCAACGTACTTGGTATGCAGGAAACGCTCGAATCCTTCGGCGGCCGTCAGGCGCTCCAGGATGCGCTTCTTCTTCTCGGCGGTGAAGCTCGGCTTGGAGCGGATCGACTCCAGCCGCTGCTGCCACCAGCGCTTCTGGTTCTGGTCGGTGGCATACATGTACTCGGCGCCGATGGTGCCGCAGTAGGTCTCGCGCAGGGCGTTGATCAGCTCGCGCAGCGACAGGCTTTCCTTGCCGAAGAAGGTATTGCCGACGTTGAACACGGTTTCCTGGTCGGCGTCGGTGAAGCCGTAGAAAGACGGCTCCAGCTCGGGGATCGCGGGACGCTCCTGGCGCTTGAGCGGATCCAGGTCGGCCCAGCGTTGGCCGACGTTGCGGTAAGCGGCGATGATCTGCTGCACCGCCACGCGCTTGCGGCCCAGCTCGGTGTCGGCGCCAGTGGCCACGACCACCTGGGTGCCGCCCTGCTTGGCGCGTTCGGCGAAGGCATTGACGACTGGCAGGTGAGGCACGTCGCGCGCATCGCTGCCGTCCACGGCGGGCACATGTTGCAATGCGTCAAAGTATTCGCGCCACGAATCGGGCACGCTACCGGGGTTGGCGAGATAGTTCTCGTACATCTCCTCGACATAGGGCGCGTTGCCGCCGAAGAGATACGTGTTGCCCTGGTAGGCTTGGTAGACGGACGTGGGTTCGCTCATTGCTGCGCTGACCTCCGCTTCCCTGCGGGAAGCTTGAGCTGGTTGGAGAAAACCTTCCGCGTCACGGCTGAACCGGTTGGCGGATGCGACTGTGGCAGGGGAAGGGCCTGGTGCAAGGGGCTATTGTGCCACCGATGCCTACAGCGACCGGCGCGTCCGGCCTGCCGGTTGCCCCTGGTTGGCGGCCTTACATTTGCGGCACTTCCTGCCCGGGCACCCCATGAACGACTCCTCGATCCACCAACGCACGCTGCTGCTTTTGCTTGTCGTCGCCACGCTGGCATTCGGCGCGATCCTGTGGCCATTCATCGGCGCCGTCTTCTGGGGAGTGGTGCTGGCCATCCTGTTCTATCCGCTGCACCGCCGGCTGCTGGCGCGCCTGCCCGGGCGGCGCAACCTGGCGGCACTGATCACGCTGGCGCTGTGCCTGCTGGTGGTCATCATCCCGACGGCGCTGATCGCCGCCTCGCTGGTGCAGGAGGCCAGCGTGGCCTATGCGCGCGTGCGCTCGGGCCAGCTGAACTATGGCCAGTACGCGCAGCAGATCCTGGACGCGCTGCCGCAGTGGCTGCTGTCGCTGCTGGAGCGCCTGCACCTGAGGTCGCTGACCGAAGTGCAGGAGCGGCTGAGCTCGGTCGGCGCGCAGGCTAGCCAGTTCCTGGCGACCAAGGCGCTGGACGTGGGGCAGAACACGCTGCAGTTCGTGGTCAGCTTCGGCGTCATGCTGTATCTGCTGTTCTTCCTGCTGCGCGACGGCGCGCGCCTGGCGGCGCGCATCCGCGAGGCCGTCCCGCTGGACGCCTCGCACAAGCAGCAGCTGTCGACCAAATTCACCACCGTGATCCGCGCCACCGTCAAGGGCAACATCGTGGTGGCCCTGGCACAGGGCGCGCTGGGCGGCCTGATCTTCTGGATCCTGGGCATCCAGGGCCCGGTGATGTGGGGCGTGCTGATGGCCTTCCTGTCGTTGCTGCCGGCGGTGGGCGCGGGGCTGATCTGGGGGCCGGTGGCCCTGTACTTCCTGGCCACGGGCGCCGTGTGGCAGGCGGTGGCGCTGACGGCGTACGGCATCTGCGTCATCGGCCTGGTGGACAACCTGCTGCGCCCGCTGCTGGTCGGCAAGGACACCAAACTGCCCGACTACGTGGTGCTGATCTCCACCCTGGGCGGCATGGCGTTGTTCGGCCTGACCGGCTTCGTCATCGGCCCGGTCATCGCCGCGCTGTTCATCGCCGTGTGGGACCTGTACGCACCACCGCGCCAGTCGCCGGCTCGCTCCTGAAAACATAGCTACCGGCCCATACAGCACAAGGGCCAGCAGCCGTTTTTTCTTAAATTGGGGGCCTGAACAGCCCCTTTCATCACTCCGGCTCGATTCCCGCCGCCTTGATGACCCGGCCCCACTTCTGCGTCTCCTCCGCCTGGAAGCGCGCCAGCTCCTGCGGCGTGCTGGTCCAGGCTTCCGAGCCGGCCGTGTCGAAGAAGGTGCGCGCCGCCGGCGCGCGCGTGGCCTTGGACAGCAGCTCGTTCAGGCGCGCCACCACCGGCGCCGGTGTGCCGGCGGGCACGTAGGCGGCGAACCAGTAGCCCATGTCATACCCCTTCACGCCGGCCTCGGCGATGGTCGGCACGTCCGGCAGCTGCGCGCTGCGTTTTTGCGTGGAGTAGCCGAGCGCGCGCAGCTTGCCGGCCTTGACCTGCGGCACGCCGGTGGAGGTGTCGGTGATCATCAAATCGATCTGCCCGCCCAGCAGGTCGGTGATGGCCAGCGGGTTGCTCTTGTAGGGTACGTGCAGGATGTCCACGCCAGCCAGCTGCTTGAGCAGCTCTCCGGCCATGCGGCTCGACGAGCTGCCGCTACCGAAGCTGAGCTTGCCGGGGTTCTTCTTTGCCGCAGCCAGCAGCTCGCCCACGTTTTGGTAAGGCGCGCTGGCGTTCACCACCAAGACTTGCCCACCTTTGCCCAGGCCGGTGACGGGTGCGAAGTCCTTGACCGGGTCGTAGGGCAGCTTCTTGTACAGGTGCTCGTTGGCGGCGTGGGTGGTGTTGGTGGTGATCAGCACCGTATAGCCGTCGGCGGGCGCCTTGGCGACGGCCTGCGCGGCGATCATGCCGCTGGCGCCGCCCTTGTTCTCCACCACCACCGGTTGCTGGGTGTCGGTGGTGACGGACTGGCCCAGGGCGCGCGCCAGCTGGTCGGTGGCGCTGCCGGCGGCGAACGGCACGACGAACGTGATGGCCTTGGCCGGGTAGGCCGGCGCCTGGGCCGCGGCGGTGTGGGCCAGCGTCAGCGCCAGCAGCGCGGTGGCGGCAGCAGCGGTGGCGCGGCGGCGGTCGGGGGAAAAGCGCATGGTGTCTCCTGGAATGGTGGTGGGGGAAGGAAAAATCAGATGCGTGCGCCCGGGCATCACGGCGGCCCGGCCAGCAGCGGCGCCAGCGACTGCGGCACGCGCACCGGCAGGTCCAGCAGCAGATACGACAACGCCTTGCCGTGGCTGTCCAGGTTCAGGGCATCGTTGACGCCGCCGTCCAGCACGCCGTCGAGCACGAAGTTCATCGCCTGCAGTTGCGGCAGCAGGTAGCGCGTCACGCGGCGCGGCCGGCGCGCGGCGAACTGGCGCGCCACGGCGTCTTCTGTGACCTGCTGCACCAGCAGCTCCCACAGCTCCGGGTGCCAGGCGATGACGCTGATGTTGGAGCGGTCGCCCTTGTCGCCGGTGCGGCCGTGGGCCAGGCGGTACAGCGGGACGGTGAGGTGCGAGGTCGATTCCATGGTGGTCCTTCGCAAGCCGTTCATTGCACCCAGGTGAAGCCGGTGGCCACCGCCGCGCGCGGCACCAGGCACGATGCCATGCCCAGGCGTGGGCGCAGCGCGGTACGCACGCCGCCGCCGCCGGCCGGGCCGCAGCAGTACAGCGCGGTGACCTCGTGCACCAAGCGCTCGGCGCAGCCGCGCTCGGCGTGCTGCAGCGCCACGCGCAGGCGCACGTCCCGGGCGCCCTGCCCTGTCTGCGCGGCCTGCCATTGCCCGGCGTCGTCGCCGAACACGCTGGCCACGCCGATCAGGTCGGCGCGCAGCGGCGCCACGCCGGCCAGGCGCTCGCGCAGCACCTGCGCCGCGAGCCGGGCGCGGTCGGCGGCGCGGGCGCCGGCATAGGAAATCTCGCCTTCGGCGAACCAGCCGGACTCGAAGCACAGGTTCACCTTCAGCGTGGGCGGGCGCGCATGGCCGCGCACGCCTTCCAGCCGCACCCGGTCCGGGCCGACCTGCGTGACATGCGCCTGCGTGATGTCGGCCACCACGTCGGGCGTCAGGTAGGCGGCGGGGTCGTGCAGCTCGTACAGCAGCTGCTCCTTGACGGTGCGCTCGTCCACGCGCCCGCCGGTGCCGGGCGGCTTGGTGACGGTGCAGTGCCCGTCGGCGTCGATCTCGGCGATCGGATAGCCCAGCCGGGCCAGGCCCGGCACGTCCTTGTAGCCCGGGTCGGCGAAGTAGCCGCCCGTGACCTGCGCGCCGCACTCCAGCAGGTGTCCGGCCATGGTGGCGCGCGCCAGGCGGTCCCAGTCGTCCAGCGCCCAGCCGAAGTGCGCCAGCGCCGGGCCCAGCACCAGCGATGGGTCGGCCACACGGCCGCAGACCACCACGTCGGCGCCGGCGCGCAGCGCCTCGGCGATGGGTTGGGCGCCGATATAGGCGTTGGCGCTGACCAGCGGCTGCGCCGGCATGGCCGCGCCCAGCGCGTCCTGCAGCAACGCGCGGTGCCGCGCATCGCTCAGGTCGTCGCCGTGCACCACCGCCACGCGCGGAGCGCGCGCGCCCAGTTCGCGCGCCAGCTGCACTATGCGCCGCGCCGCGCCGGCTGGATGGGCCGCACCGAAGTTGCTGACGATGCGCACGCCATGCTGCAGGCACTGCGCCAGCACCGGGCGCAGCAGATCGTCCAGCAGGGGCTCGTAGCCGGCGGCCGGGTCGGCGCGGCGCGCCAGCTGGGCCAGCGCCAGCGTGCGCTCGGCCAGCGTTTCGAAGATCAGCGCCGCCGGCCGGCCACTGTCCACCAGCGCCTGCACTACCGGCGCCGCGGCATCGGTGCGGTCGCCCGAAAAGCCGGCCGCGCAGCCGATCAGCAAGGGGGAAGGTGGGGAAGTTGCCATGCAGGGTCCGTGGGTGGTATCGGGCCACTGTAGGTGGGCGCGGTTATTCTGTGAAATAGATTATCAAGATGAATTCATCGGCCAAACAAATGAATATCTCGACCCGCCAGATCGACGCTTTCCTGGCGCTGGCCACGCAGCGCAGCTTCACCCGCGCCGCCGCGCAGTGCCACCTGTCGCAGCCGGCGTTCAGCGCGCTGATCCGTGCGCTGGAGGACAGCGTGGGCCTGCGCCTGTTCGACCGCAGCACGCGCCACGTGGCGCTGACGGCCGAGGGCGAGAACTTCCACGCCGCGGCGCTGCGCATCCGCGCCGAGGTCGATGCCGCCCTGGCAGCTATGCGCGATGCGGCCACGCTGCGCCGCGGCCGCGTAGCGCTGGCGCTGTTGCCCTCGCTGGCCGCCGGCTGGCTGCCGCAGGTGCTGGCGCTGTTCCATGCGCGCCACCCGGGCGTCGAGCTGGACATCGCCGACGTGCTGTCCGAGCCCTGCATCGAGCGCGTGGCCGACGGGCGCGCGGATTTCGCGCTCGCCGCGATCCGCGCCGACACGCCCGAGCTGCGCGCCGAAGCCCTGTGCAGCGACGGTTTTCACCTGGTGTGCCGCGCCGACCATCCGTTGGCCGCCGCAGCCCTGCCGCGCGGCGCGGCGCTGGCGCGCACCCTGGCGCAGTGGCCGTTCATCCACCTGGCGCGGCACAGCAGCGTGCGCCAGTACCTGGAGGCGGCGCTGCACCCCCAGCCCATGCGCACGCTGATGGAGGTCGAGCAACTGGCCACGGTAGCCGGCATGGTGCACGCCGGGCTGGGCATCACCGTCGTACCGAGCTTTGCCCTGTTTCACTTCCAGCACCCCGAGCTGGCCACCCGGCCGCTGCCCCTGGCCGGCCTGACGCGCCGCATCTACCTGGTGCGCCGGCGCGACCGCAGCCTGTCGGCGGCCGCGCAGGCCTTGTACGACCTGGTGCTGCAGGCACGGCCCGGCACGCCTGATGCTATCTAAAACATAGCTATAGGCCCATGATCCATGTGGGCCAATGGCATTTTTGGCTTGCAATTCACGCTACGATGGATGGCACCGATGGCCGGCGCTGGTCGGGGGTGCCACACTTGACGGCATCGCCGCTGCGCCAACGTCTGTCCAGGAAAGGAATCGCATGAACGCCCACGACACCGTCTACGCCTGCATCGACGGACTGGCCGCCACCCATGCCGTAGCCGACGGCTCCGCCTGGGCCGCCCGCCGCCTGGGCGCGCCGCTGGCGCTGCTGCACGCACTGCAGCAGCCCGAGCCGCTGCCCCCGGTGGGCGACTACAGCGGCGTGATCGGCATGGGCGCGCAGGACCTGCTGCTGGAGCGCCTGCACGCGCTGGACGAGGAGCGCTCGCAACTGGCGCAGGAGGCGGCGCGCCGCATGCTCGACGAGACCAGCACCCGCGTGCAGCAAACGACCATCATCCCCACGGTGCAGACGCTGCTGCGCCACGGCGAGCTGACCGACGTGCTGCTGGAGCATGAAGCCATGGCACGCCTGTTCGTGCTGGGCAGCAACCACCGCGCCAGCGCGCCGCGCAAGCTGCGCCTGGACCACCGCGTCGAGGGCGTGGTGCGCCAGGTGCGCCAGCCGGTGCTGGTGGTCACGCGCCCGGAGTTCACGCCGCCCAGCCGCTTCGTCGTCGCCTATGACGGCAGCGCCACCGCCCACCGCGCGGTGCAGGCCGTGGCGCGCAGCCCGCTGCTGCGCGGCATGCCCGGCCTGCTGGCGATGGCCGGCGAGCCCACCGACGCCGCGCGCCAGTGCCTGCAGGAGGCACGGGCCACGCTGGTGGCCGCGGGGTTCGAGGTGGACACGCGCATCGTGCCGGGCGCGCCCGAGGAAGCCCTGCCGGCGCTGGCCGAGGAGCATGGCGACGCGCTGCTGGTGCTGGGCGCCTACGGCCACTCGCGCATCCGCCAGCTGATCGTGGGCAGCAGCACCACGGCGCTGCTGCGCCTGTGCAGCGTGCCGGTGCTGGTGCTGCGCTGACTGAACATCGGCTGCGACTCCTTGCCTCCAGTGCATATTGCTGGGTCGCCCGCCACGCGCGGCATGGGGCGTCAGACGCCGTGGAGCTCGGCTGCCGCGTCTACCAGCTGTCGGGTATAGGTGTGGCGCGGCGCCTGCAGCACCTGCTGCACCGGCCCGGCCTCGACCACCTCGCCGTCCTTCATGACGATCACGTCATGCGCCATGGCACGCACCACCGCCACATCGTGGGTGATCAGCACGTAGGCCAGCGCCCGCTCCTTCTGCAGCCGTTGCAGCAGCGCTAGCACCTGCTGCTGGATGGTCACGTCCAGGGCGCTGGTGGGTTCGTCCAGCACCAGTACGCGCGGCTGCACGATGAGCGCGCGGGCGATCGCCAGGCGCTGGCGCTGGCCGCCGGAGAATTCGTGCGGATAGCGATCCAGCAGGCCGGGGAACTGCGCCTCCTCCAGCCCCACCTCGGCCAGCATGTCGCGCACGCGCTCGCGCTGCGCCTGCGCGTCCAGCTGCGGCGCGTGCACGCGCAGGCCCTCGCCGACGATCTCGGCCACCGTCATGCGTGGCGAGAGCGAAGAGAACGGGTCCTGAAACACCACCTGCACCTGCTGGCGCAGCTGCTGGTTGTGCACGCTGTTGTGCTGCGCCGGCTGCTGCCAGGCTTGGCCGGCCACCTGCAGTTCGCCGCTGCTGGGCAGCAGCCCGAGCAGCGCCTGCGCCAGGGTGGACTTGCCCGAGCCGGACTCGCCCACCACGCCCAGGGTGCGCGCCTGCGGCAACTGCAGCGCCACGCCGCGCACGGCGACGTATTCGCCCTTCTTGAACCAGCCGCGCACGCCGGGCACCGGCACCGGGTAGGCCACGCGCAGGTCGCGCGCCTGCACGGCGGGCGGCGCGTCGCCTGCCGGCAGTGCCTCCAGCACGTTGCGGCGCGGGATGCTGTCGATCAGGCGGCGGGTGTAGGCGTGCTGTGGCGCCTGGAACACTGCGGCCACCGTGCCCTGCTCGACCAGGTGGCCCTGCTGCATCACCGCCACGCGGTCGGCGAAGCGGCGCACCAACTGCAGGTCGTGCGTGATGAGCAGCAGCGCCATGCCGGTCTGGCGCTGCAGGTCGGCGAGCAATTCCAGGATCTGGCCGCGCAGGCTGACGTCCAGCGCCGTGGTCGGCTCGTCGGCCAGCAACAGGCGCGGGCGGCTGGCCAGGGCCATGGCGATCATGGCGCGCTGGCGCTGTCCGCCCGAGAGCTGGTGGGCGTAGCTGGCGGCGCGCCGAGCGGGCTCGGGGATGCCGGTGGCCGCCAGCAATTCGATAGCGGCCTGCGCAGACTGGGTGCGGGTCAGCGCCTGTTTGAGCATCAAAACCTCGGCCACCTGCTGGCCCACCGGCATGAGCGGGTTCAGCGCCGTCATCGGCTCTTGGAAGATCATGGCGATGTCGTCGCCACGCACGCCGCGCAGTTCGCGCTCGGACAGCTGCAGCAGGTCGCCGCGGCCCTGCAGCAGCGCCCGGCCCGCCAGCCGCGCGTCGCCGGTCAGGCGCAGCAGGGCCAGCGCCGTCACGGTCTTGCCGGAGCCGGACTCGCCCACCAGCGCGAGTTTTTCGCCAGACTGCACGTCGAAGCTGACGCCGTGCACTACTTCTTTGCCGCCAAACGCCACCCGCAGGTCCTGCACCTGCAGCAGCGGCGCGGCATCGGCGGAAGGTGCGGGTCGCGGGGACAAGTCGTCGTTCATTGCTTGCGCGGGTCGAGCGCGTCGCGCAGCGCATCGCCCATGAAGGTCAGCAGCAGCAGTGTGGTCACCAGCACCGCGAAGGTCGACAGCGAGATCCACCACGCGTCGATGTTGTTCTTGCCCTGGCTGAGCAGCTCGCCCAGGCTGGGCGTCCCCGGCGGCACACCCAGGCCGAGGAAGTCCAGCGAGGTCAGCGCCAGGATGGCCGCGCCCATGCGAAACGGCAGGAACGTGACCACCGGCGTCATGCTGTTGGGCAGGATGTGGCGCCAGATGATCTGCCCGTTCTTTACGCCCAGGGCGCGCGCGGCCTTGACGTAGTCGAGCTGGCGGTTGCGCAGGAATTCGGCGCGCACGTAGTCCGACAGGCCCATCCAGCCAAAGAGCGACAGCAGCACCAGCAGCAGCGCGATGCTGGGCGCGAACACGGCGCTGAAGATGATGAGCAGGTACAGCTCGGGCATGGAGCCCCAGATCTCGATGAAGCGCTGGAACGCCAGGTCCGTCTTGCCGCCAAAGAAGCCCTGCACCGCCCCGGCCGCCACGCCCAGCACTACGCCGACCGCCGTGAGGGCCAGCCCGAACAGCACGCTGACGCGAAAGCCGTAGATCAGCTGCGCCAGCATGTCGCGCCCGCGGTCGTCCGTGCCCAGCCAGTTCTCGCGCGAGGGCGGTGAGGGGTTGGGCTCGCGGCTGAAGTAGTTCAGCGTGTCCGGGCCGTAGGGGTTGAGTGTGTACAGCGCCCAGTTGCCGCCCTCGGTGATGCGCTGGCGGACGAACGGGTCGAGGTAGTCGGCCGGCGTGGCGAAGTCGCCGCCGAAGGTGGTCTCGGGGTAGTCGCGCACCAGCGGGAAGTACCACTGGCCGTCGTAACGCACCAGCAGCGGCCGGTCGTTGCTGACCAGCTCGGCGCCCAGGCTTACCAGCACCAGCACGGCGAACAGCACCAGGCTCCACAAGCCCAGCCGGTTGCTGCGAAACCGCCGCCAGGCGCGGCGCGCGGGTGAGGCGCCGGCCTGTGCGGCAGCGGGGGACGAATGCTCAGCCGCCATCGCGTTGCAGCAGGATGCGGCTGTAGTGCAGAAAGCCATCGAGATGCCGCTCGATAATGGCCACGGTGATCGGCAGCTGCAGTTTCTGGTAGTCGTGCACGGCAATGTTGCGAAAGCCCACCATGCGCTGCAGCTCCTGCGACAGCTCGGGTGCAATGGCGCCGGCCCGCTCCAGCAGCGCGAACACGTCGCGCGCGCCCTGCGGCACGCCCATGCGGTCGCGCCGCACCAGGTGCTGGCCCATGTCCAGCGCCGCCTCGCAGGCGCGCTGGATGTTCAGAATGGCCGCGTCCTGGCGCGTGAAGTCCTGGGCAAAGCTGCCCGGGTCGCGAAAGTATTCCTCGCGTGCGCGCGCCACGCAGCGCTCGATCGTGGCCGCCTTGTTCAGCAGCACGTCATCGGCCATGAACGGTTCCCCTTTGCATGATGTCGGCCAGCAGGCCGGCGCGCGCCGTGTCCAGCGCGGTCTTCTGGCTCAGTATCGCGGCTTCGTACAGCGCCGCCTGGCTGTCCCGGGCCCACCAGCGCCGGCCCGTGGTCACGATCTGGTACTGCATCACGGTGCTGGCGGCGCGCAGGTCCAGCAGATCGATGTCGGTGCCAGCCAGCGCCGCCAAGTCGCCCGCCAGCTCCCACAGTTGCAGTGCCGGCACATAGCCTGGCACCAGTACCGCCATGTCCAGGTCGCTGCCTGGACGCGCCGTGCCCTGCACCCGGCTGCCGAAGCCATAGACCGCCAGCAACCCGGGCAGCCGCTGGCGCAGCAGCGTCACCAGCGGTGCGGCGGCGGCGTCCAGGACAGGAAGCGGCGCAACATGCACTGACATGGCGCGGCTCAATCGAACTTCACGCGCGGGTCGACCCACACGTAGCACAGGTCGGACACCAGCTTGGTCACCAGCCCGATCAGCGTGAACAGGAACAGCGTGCCCAGCACCACGGGGTAGTCGCGCCGGATGACGCTCTCGTAGCTCAGCAGCCCCAGGCCGTCGAGCGAGAACAGCGTCTCGATCAGCAGCGAGCCGGCGAAGAACGCGCCGATGAAGGCTGCTGGAAAGCCGGTGACGATGGGCAGCAGGGCGTTGCGGAACACGTGGCGGTACAGCACCTGGCGTTCGGACAGGCC
The DNA here is from genome assembly GCF_900103645.1 of Oryzisolibacter propanilivorax. Classification (GTDB taxonomy): domain Bacteria; phylum Pseudomonadota; class Gammaproteobacteria; order Burkholderiales; family Burkholderiaceae_C; genus Melaminivora; species Melaminivora propanilivorax. The sequence goes on along the minus strand of NZ_FNHP01000001.1, from coordinate 303,853 downwards.
CTTGGCGCGTGCCGTCAACACATACTGCTTGCGGATCTCCTCCAAAAAGGCGTTCTTGGTCAGCATGGCGGTGACGGCGAAGCTGCCGGCGACCATGGCGGTGACGGGCAGCGCGATGTGCCACAGGTAGTCCGCGATGCGCGCGCCCCAGGAGAGTTCGTCCCAGTTGGCCGACGTCAGCCCGCGCAGCGGGAACCACTGCAGCTGCCCGCCGAAGATCACCAGCAGCGCCACCCCCAGCACGAAGCCGGGGATGGCGTAGCCCACCAGGATGATGAGCGTGGTGACGAAGTCGAAGCGCGAGCCGGCGCGCACCGCCTTGGCCACGCCCAGCGGCACGGCGACCAGGTAGCTGATGAAAAACGTCCACATCCCCAGACTGATGGACACCGGCAGCTTTTCCTTGATGAGCTGCCACACGTCCTTGTTCTGAAAGAAGCTGCGCCCTAGGTCGAAGCGTGCGAACTGCCCCAGCATCTGCAGGAAGCGCTCGTGCGCCGGCTTGTCGAAGCCGTACAACTGCTTGATCTGCTCCAGGCGCTTGGGGTCCACCCCCTGCGCACCGCGGTAGGCCATGCCGCCGCCCTCGCCCGCCCCACCGCCACCCGCGCCCATCCCGGCCTTGGCTTCGGCCAGGTACTGCTCGACCGGGCCGCCCGGCACGAATTGGATGACGACGAAGGTCAGCAGCAGCACGCCCAGCAGCGTGGGCAGCATGAGCAGCAGGCGCTTGAGGATGTAGGCGAACATGGCGGGCGTCCTTTCTTCACACGGCAGCCATCAGGCCACAGCCCCGGAAGTATGGCTGGCCGCATCGACCAGTTCCGCCAGCGCGCGCAGCCGCAGCTGGCTGGTGAAGCGCCACCGCTCCTGCGTGACCGGATCGGTGAACGAGATCTCGCGCGCCAGCAGCTGCAGCGGGTGGGAATAGTCGCCCGGCGCCGCGTCACGCACCTGGGGGTACAGCGTCTCGCCGACCAGCGGCATGCCCAGCGCCGCCATTTGCACGCGCAACTGGTGGCGCTTGCCGGTCACCGGCTCGAGCCGGTAGCGTGCCAGCGGGCCCAGGCGCTCGATGACGTCGATGGCCGTGATGGCATTGGGCACGCCCGGCACTTCGTGCATGCGAAAGAAGTGGCCGCATTCTTCCAGCCGGCTCTCGTACACGCGCGGCAGCGGCAGATCGGCACGCCAGGGGGCGATCGCCTCATACAGCTTGCGCACGGCCCGTTCGCGAAACAGCGCCTGGTACCGGCCACGCTCGGCGCGTTGCACGCACAACAGCACCAGCCCTGCAGTGCCGGCGTCGATGCGGTGCACCGGCGAGAGTTCCGGCAGTCCCAGGCGGCGCCTCAAGCGCACCAGCAGCGTGTGCTGCAGGTGCCCGCCGGCCGGCAGCACGGGCAGGAAATGCGGCTTGTCGGCGACGACGATATGCGCGTCCTGGTACAGCACACTCTCGTGGAACGGCACGGGCTGCTCATGCGCCACCTCGCGGTAGTAGTAGTAGCGCAGGCCAGGGGTGAAAGGCGTATCGGGACGGGCGGGCCGCGCCAACTCGTCCACCACCTCGCCGGCAGCCATGCGCCTGACCCAGTCCGTTCGCGTGACGGCAGGCAGACGTATCGCGAGAAAGTCCAGCAGTAGCCCCTGGCCGACGGACGGCAGCACCACGCAGCTAGGACTGACGCCATCGCGCAGCGGTAGAACGCGGGGATCGTGCGGGTTGTGCATGGGAGGGCGATTGTAGCCATGCAGCCTGACAAATCGCTCCTTCTTTGATAGCTTACCCCCCTTTCAGAACAAGGGCTGGAGGCACTTTTTACTGCAAACCTGGCTCGAACACCCCGGGCAGCGGTGGCTGATGCTCGGCCCCTTCCAGCGCCACATCGATGGCGTGCTTGATATGCGCCAGCGTATGCAGGTCACCTTCGGACCGCTCCACCGCGTCCCAGCGGACCAGATCCAGGTGCGTAGCGGCATGGTCGGTGATGGCGGTGACGCTAACCTGCACCGGCTCGGACACCATGCGCCCGTCTTGCTCGGGCACCGGAATGCGGATCAGGAAGCCGCGGTAGCTCTCTTCCAGCACATGCACGGTGGTGGCGCTCATGCCCGCTCCCCGGCACCTGAAGCCGCACGGCAGGTACCAGCGATCTGCGCCAGGCCCTTGAGCGCAGCTTCCCTAGATTCGAAGTCCTCACCTGGAACCGCGATCGCGTGGCCATCCACCTGGGCCTGCGTGAAGAAGTAACGCCGTCCGTCCTCGCCCATGCACAGCATGCCGGAATAGGTGGCGCCGTCGGCGATGCCAAAAATGGTCTCCTGGGTCAACGCATTCGCAGAGCGCATGGAAAGCAGCCTCCTCAATCAATCAACAAACCGTGAATACGTTTGGATTCTGTAAGCAACAAATAAGCGCAACACGTAGGCCAATGACGCGCCAATCTGCCTGCCCGATTCCTCTTTCAGCGCTCCCTGCCATGCCAGGTGTAGGACAAGCGCGGCAATCCCGCGGCCCGGCGCTTGGTGTACCGGCAGCGGCACTAGCATGGCTGCGCGGTCTGACACGGCCAGCGGCCACAGCCGTGCCAGCGATGTTTTCCTGCCTATGCCATACATGAGTACAGAGACTTCAACTCCTGTCACCCCATCCGCTGCACCAGTCAGGCCGGGAACGCGAGGCCCGCGTTTGCTGCGCTGGCTTCTGCTGGTGCTGGCCGCGCTGGCAGCCGTGCTGGTGCTGCTGGTGGTACTGGTGGCCACCTTCGACTGGAACCGCCTGAAGCCGCGCATCAACGCCAAGGTCAGCGAAGCCTCCGGGCGCACCTTCGCCATCCAGGGCGATCTGGACGCGCACTGGCACTGGCCGCAGCCGCTGGAAAGCGGCTGGCGCCGCTGGGTACCCGGAGTGACGGTGCAGGCGCAGCAGCTGGTGCTGGGCAATCCCGAGGGATTTGCCGTGGCCGAGGCGCCCGCCAAGCCTGCTGACGGTCTGCCCGCCCTGCCACCCCGCCCGGCACCGCAGAACGACACAGATGAGGCGCCCCAAGGCGGCCCCGCCGACACTGCGTCCGAACGTGATGCAACGGCGTCTTCCGAAGATGCCCAAGCCGCGCGAGATGCGCAGGCCGAAGCGCCACCGCGCACCCCGCAGGACATGGGCACCATCCGCAGCGCCAGCGCCACGCTGCGCCTGCTGCCGCTGCTGTCGCGCACGGTGGTACTGGATACGCTGGTGCTGAGCGGCCCCGACATCGCGCTGGCACGGCGCCAGGATGGCACCAACAATTGGACTTTCCACTCACGCCGCCAGGAGAAGCAAGGCGAGCAGCGCGACAACCCGTGGGACCTGCGCGTGGACCAGCTGGTGGTACGCGGCGGCTGGCTGGGTTACGTGGATGGCACCAAGCAGCTGGCGCTGCGCGCGCGGGTGGACACCCTGGAGCCCGGTGCGCCGCAAGCCGAGGACGGGCGCTATGGCGTGCGCATGGCCGTGCAGGGCCAGTACGGCAAGGCACAGGTGCGTGGCAGCGTTGTGGGGGGGTCGATGCTGGCCCTGCGCGACAAGCAGGTGCGCTACCCACTGCGCGCGTCCCTGCGCTCGGGCCACGTGCGCACGCAGGTCGAGGGCGTGCTGAACAACCCGGCGCAGCTCTCGGGCATGGACCTGCAGGTGCTGCTGGGCGGGGCCAGCATGGCCGACCTGTTCCCTCTTACTGGTCTGGTACTGCCCAACACGCCGCCGTTCGAGGTCAAGGGCCGCCTGCTGGGCAGCCTGGCGCCGGACAAGGCGGTGTGGGAATACCGCGATTTTAACGGCAAGGTGGGCGACAGCGACCTGCACGGCAGCGTGACCTATACCTCGGGCAAGCCGCGACCCAAGCTGCAGGGGCACGTGACCTCGAAGCTGCTGCGCCTGGCCGACCTGGGCCCGGTGCTGGGCGCGCCCAGCGGCAAGCGCCCGCAGGAAAAGGGCACCAGCAAGCGTGCAGGCAAGGTGCTGCCCGATGCACATTTCGCTACCGAACGCTGGGACGCCATGGACCTGGACCTGGCATTCGCCGGCGAGAAGGTCATCCGCCCCGAGGCCCTGCCCTTGGACCGCCTGAGCGTGCGGGCGGTGCTGGAGGACAGGCGGCTGCACCTGACACCGCTGCGCTTTGGCTTCGCCCAGGGGCGCATCGATTCGGACGTGCTGATCGATGGGCGCAGCAAACCCCTCAATACCACGCTCAAGGGCTCAGTCGAAGGCCTGCAGCTGTCGGCGCTGTTCCCCAAGGTGGAATTGATGAAGAAGAGCTTTGGCCGGCTGGACGGGTCGTTCACCCTTGCCGGCCAGGGCGACTCTCTCGCCAAGATGCTGGGCAGCAGCGACGGACGCGCACGCCTGTACATCCGCGAAGGCACTTTCAGCAAGCAGATGCTGGACCTGGCGGCCTTGAACGTGGGCAGCGTGGTGGTGGCCAAGCTGTTCGGCGAGAACAAGGAGGTGAAGCTGCGCTGCGCCGTGGCCGATCTGCGTATCAAGGACGGCATGGCGGATGCGAACAACGTCAAGCTGAACACCGAAGAAGCCATCGTCGACGTGACCGGCCTGATCGATCTGGGCGAGGAAGAGCTGAGCCTGCGCATCAAGCCGAAGTCGCTGGAGTGGAAATTCCTGTCGCTGCGCACTCCGCTGTACGTGCGCGGCACCTTCGCCAACCCCCAGGTGGGCGTGGAGCCAGCACCGCTGCTGCTGCGCGCCGGCGCGGCCGTGGCGGCGGCTGCGGTAGCCCCGGCAGCGCTGGCGCTGGTGCCGATCACGGTGCCGGGGGCAGAGGACGAGGCCAGCTGTGCAAAGCTGCTGGCGCCGGTACAGTCGCCGCAGAGAGAAGCACCTACGCAGCAGCGCAAGCGCTGAGTGCCCGGACAAGTGATGCACTTTGCATACCTGGTCCTGCTGTACAACAGGCAAGTGCGGGACTGCCCAAGGGCTGAGAAACGCCCTTCGGCGTCTTGAGCCCTTGTTTCACGCGCCTTTCTGCCCTGCGGATTGCGCGAGGGCCTCGATTTGAGCGCGGCACGATTGTCTGGCGGAGGCGGGCATGGTCACCTGCACGCATGTGCCACCGCTGGTGACGGGCACCAGCTCCCAATGCGCGCCCTGGCGCTCCGCCCTGCGCCGCATGTTGGCCAGGCCCTGCCCCGTGTCTACCCCAGCTTGCAGCCCGCGACCGTTGTCTCGCACCTGCAGGCACCACGCTTCAGGCGGGATATCGGGTGGCCCCAGCGGCTGCAGCGTCAGGCTGAGTTCGGTAGCGTCGGCATGCTGCAGGATGTTGCTGATCGCCTCTTGCACGATGGCGGAAAACTCGCGTGCTGCCTCGCCTGAAGGCCAATTGACGTCCCTCGCCCCGCCCACATTCCATCGCAGGGCAATGCCGCGTTGATCCAATGCCGGCTGCAGCCGGTGGCGCAGGCGTGCCAAGCGGCCCGGCAACACATCATCGTCGCCGTCCATGGAGTCCACCACCAGCCGCAACTCCAGCAAGCACTGCTCTAGTGCTTGCGCCAGAGGTTGCAGTGCAGCATCGTCACGATCCAGGCGCGCCATGACACCGACGATTCGGGAGCCGACATGGTCGTGCAGGTCACGCGCGATGCGCTGGCGCTCCAGCACCACTTCCCGACTGGTGCGCTTGCTGCGCCGGGGGCGCCACAGCAAATCGCCCGGCAATCGCAGCAATATCAGGCTGGCCAGCACCATGCTCAGTCCGAGCAGCAGCCACTGCGCATACCGTATCGCCTGGGCACTCCATCCAGCAGCGGCCAGCAGTAAACCGCACAGCAAGAGTTGCATGCAGCACAGCGCCACACATACCAGTGCAACAGCCGGACGCCGGATCAAGGCCACTGCGGTTCCTTCCAGTCTGGCGCCACTTCTCCAGGCGGTCATCCCCTGCCCTGCGCGCCAAACGCGCTAGAAAAGCCCCCGCACCGAGGCAAAACGGACGGCTTGGGCGCGCGTGCGCACCTGTAGTTTGCGATAGATGTTCTTGATGTGCGTGTTCACGGTGACCGTGCTGATCATCAGCTGCTCGCCGATCTCGCCGCTGGTGTGACCACTGGAGACCAGCCGCAGCACTTCTTTTTCCCGCGGGGAAAGCCGCTCGATGTCCTTGTCGGTCCGGCGCGCCGTGGCAGGAGCCCCACCCGCCGTGCCACTGTCAAACCGCTGCAGCAGCCTGCGTGCCAGGTTGGGTGTGATGGACGCTCCGCCGTTGGCCACCTGCAGTACTGCCTGCGGGTAATTGCCAAACCAGGAATTCTTGACCAGATACCCCGTGGCACCCAGCTCGAAGGCGCGCATCACCTGGTCATCGCACTCCATGATCGACACCACGATGGCTTCGGCACAGGGCCGCACGGCCTTCATGAAATCGATCAGGGCAAAACCCTCACCGTCGCCCAGGTGCAGGTCGACGAGCATGACGTCGAAATCATGCTGCTTGATGGCCTTGCGGCCTTCCCTCACGTTTTCCGCCTGCGCTACCAGCAGGGTGCGCTGATCGGCCATCAGCTCCTGCGCAATCACCCGACGCATGTGGGCATCGTCATCTACCAGCAGGACACGCACGGGCTTTTCATGCTGCCCAGTGAGAAAGTCCGGCCAGATCGCCGGGGGACTCTGGTGCATGGCGAACTGTTGTGGAGGAAGCATCCGCTCGTTGTGAATGGATGTGTTCGTAGTAGCCATGTTAAGTCCCGACATCGGTCTCTCCTCCATATGCAACCAATTCTCCGCCTTCGACTTGCAACTTCCACCAAGTCGTGTTTCAGCAAACAAAGTTACATCGAAACATGAGTACGCAGGATAGTTATCTTCTTACATTACACAAGAAACATTTTGATTCAAAAAAACAAAGGAGCGTAGCTAGAGATTTCTCTATTGACAAGTAGCGAAATTCAAATTTTTTACGACGAAGAGTTTTTGAGACTCAAAACACATATGAAAAATTCTTCTCTTCTTCGAGAGACAAATTTCCTCAAGCAATTTTTTTCTTACAACCCAACACCAACGCCTTCCAGGACATCTGTAAGAGCTTACAAATTATGCAAGAGGTCCAATTCCAAGGAACTATTCTTCATGTTGCTTTATACACTTTTCTTTACAAAGTGAGATGATGATCGATTTTGCTATTTTTTAGATAGCATCATCTTTAGCCAAGGCAGGGCAGTTCATGTTGATGCCATCTTTCAACCAGCCTTCCTTGACGTCGAATGAGGGAACCACTTCTAGCGATTGTTTCTCTCCCCTGCTCCGACAGAAACTGCAATCGACAAAACCGACTGCCAAATGAGCGGGAAAAATTCAAGCAGCGGTCACGTCAATGAAGAGTCAGCTGGAATTCGCCAGCAGGTTCTGCTTTTATCTTTTGCTCCTGGAGGAGACTGTCATGAAATCGCTTGCCTTCTTTGCATTGAGCACCATTGCCTCTGCAGCAGCGTTTGCCGTTACCACTACACCGCAGATCACCATTTCAGGAACGTCGGATCAGTCGGTAACTGTGAACTCCGGCTCGCAGGCGCACAACCACGCTGGCGCACAAGCCTCTGCGATTCAGAATCTTTCCAGTAACCGTGGTTATGTCACCATCAATACTGGCAGTGATTCTAAGCAGAAGACCACGCTCTCCAACGGAGCGGATGTATTCAACCATGCCTGGAATCCAGGCGACATTGCCATTCAAAACGTTTCTTCTAACTATGGAAAGGTTGAACTTTCGGGAGGCGGCCACTCCACCCAGACAACCTCCATGAATAACAGCAACCTATCGAATACAGCCCGAGGGCAGGGAGGCGAAAATTGCAATGGCGTGGACTGCAAGGATGCAGCCAAAGCCATGCAGAACGTATCGAGTAATGCGGGCAATGTCGCCATCACCGGTACTAGCACACAATCCACAAGCCTTACCAGCACCAGTGTTTCGAACACAGCAGATGGCGCTGGCGCCGTGGCCGTCCAGTCGGCTGCAAGCAATACAGGTAAGGTTGACGTTTTTGGAACCAGCAAGCAGACCGTTAGTTTGACTGGAGGAACGGTCAGCAATTTCGCTGACGGCGCAGATACAACTGCCGTTCAGAATCTTGCCAGCAACTATGATGGGGTAGAAATCAAGAAGGGCGGCTCTTCCACTCAGACGGTGACTGGCAACGGAACCATCACCAACAAGGCAAATGGTAAGGGTTCTCAAGCATTCCAGAACCTTTCTTCCAACTTTGCCAAGGTTGTAATTGGAGGGAGCTCTACCCAGATGACTTCCGTTTCTGGCACGGTAATGAACTGGGCTGATGGGCGTGGTAGCGTCGCGGTGCAGAACCTGGCGTCCAATGATGCTTGCGAACCACCGAAGTTCAAGCTGCCTGATTGCCCGACTGGCTATTGCTGGAACACTGCCTCGTCCAATTGAGGAAGTAACAAGCTTGGCCGTTTCGTGCGGCCAAGCTTTTATTTTTTAAGACCGGGAGATTTACCATGAAAAAGATGAATGCAATATTCAACCTTCTGCTTTTGGTCTCTGGTGCAATTTTCTCCAACTTCGTCTTGGCTGCTCCTGGAGAAGATCCTGTAATGTTGACAGGCAGGGTCAATTATATGCAATTCCCGACTGCCAGGCCTGCTGGGTCATCAAACATAGTTTATCGCCAGAACCTACCCGACAATGCCAAGGCAAAAATTGCCCGGTATATTGCTCGGTCTTATAGTCCTGATACGAGCGGCATCCAGACGGAAAAAGATGTAGTATCAGCAGTGCAGACAAATGCTACCCGCACTACCTGTGTTCAGACATTGGCTCCCGCAGGCAATGGTTCTCCTGCAGCATCATCTGATCAAGTCGTAGTCATCCGGGGCGACCTAGTCAATATCTGCCGTTAGGAAAGAAGCCCCATGGGAAAACCCTCTTTCTTGATCCTGGCACTTGTAATATAAATTGTTGCAAATTTTTTTCAAGTCCATAGTGTAAGAGCCACGACTGAAGAGGATCACCATGTCATTCCAGAAAGCAATGAAGGATACAGCTTTATCCAAGTACAGTCATTGCAAAAATCTGTTTGGCATAGTAGCCATTACAACTGTCCTAGTGGGTTGTGCCACGCCGATGGATGCACGCAAAGATGCTCAATACCAAGAGCATGCGCCAGTTGCCAGTCGGCCTGTAGTTCGACCTGTGCGCTCTGTTTCCAGCTTCTCTGAATCCCTGATGTGCATGGACCGTATGCTGCGCGCTGCAGAGGTTCCCACCACTCTCATCACCAGCAAGCAATTCGTTGATTTTTCAGGGAAAGTTCCAGCGGCCACAAAAGAGATGGTAGTAACCGCACTTTCCCAAATGTCCCGAATCAGCAATGCATTCCGCTTTGTGGATTTTGAAGTAGATATTGCCAGGCAGGATACTGTACAGAACCTGACTACTATTTTACTGAACAACAACCAGATGCAATTGCAGCGACCTGCCTTGTATGTATCTGGAGCCATTGCGTTCGTTGATCAAAGCGTAATCAATAATACGTTTGACAATGGACTCTCGGGGCCAAGAGTAGACCTTGGTTACAGCCGCAGTCGCAATGCGACCATCATTGCATTGGAAGTGCATCTAGGAGATTTTCGCACCCGCACAATTATCCCGGGCCTTGATTCAGCGAACGAAGTGATAGTCGGCAGTGGCGGCCAGGGCGTCGATCTCGGGGGACGTATCGGCGACTACGGAGTGCGTTTCAACGTTGGCAGAGATTATGCAATCGGTACTGGAGCCGCCCTGCGTACCCTGGTCGATCTCGCCATGATCGAACTCGTCGGCAAGTGGGCGCGCATCCCCTACTGGCAGTGCTTGACCTTGGACCAGAGCCATCCTCAGTTCCAGCGCCAGATGCACGAGTGGTACCTGGAAAGCGGTGCAGGCGGCCAATCCCAACTGCTGCGCAGTGCACTCACCACACGCGGCTATCTGCAGCCCACCCAGGGCGATCTGCCCATGAGTGACCCGGTGATGCGCGAGGCGCTTGCCAGGTTCCAGGCCGACCGCGGCATTCCCGTCAGCGGGCGCGTGGATTTCCAGACTTACGAAGCGGCACTGGGCAATTTCGTCGCGTTGTCCGAGGATGGTTCGCTGGCACGCGTCGGCTGGGCTACATCCGGGCCGCAGCAGTCCGCGGACGACCAGCGTCCGGGTCTCGCGGTGGCAGCAGCAGCGCCCTGGGCCATCGACTTGCAGATCGAGAACCCGCAACCCGTGGGCCAGCGGCCCGCCTTCACCGAGGGTGAACAGATCTTCCTATCCGCCACGGTTTCGCGCGCATCTCACCTGTACTGCTATTTCGGTGATTCCAGCGGCTCCATCATGCGACTGCTGCCCAACATGCTGCAGCCGCATTCCCTGGTATCTGCCAATCAGGCCATTCGCATCCCTGACTGGATGGCGCCCAACCCAGGTTTCATACTGGATGCGGGCCGTCCGGGTTCGGAGGCGGTGATGTGCCTCGCCACGGCCGAAGACGTGTACCCGAAATTGCCGGCCGAACTGCAGGTACCGCCGCTGGCACCCTTGCGCAGCGTACGCACGCTGGATGAACTGCGCCAACGGTTTGCCGAGACGGCGGGCCAGCAGGGCATGGTGTCGCAGACCGTGCAATGGTCCGTGGCGCCGCGCCAGGGCAACGGTGCCGGTCCTGCAGCAGCACCCGCACCCCAGCGTTGAGCGGCAAGGCTGCCCATGCAGTCCCAACTGGAATGGCACCTGTCCCTCTGCCCCGCAGGGAACCGACCCGGCGCGGCCTGCGTAGGCCTCAAGTTCAGGAATGGACCCATGCATGCTCCGCTGTCGACGCTGCTCTTCGCCTGGCTGTTCGCGCTGCTCAGCTTGGCGGCGTGTGTCACCTCGTGGGCAGGTGTGGTCGCGCAGTTGGAGTTGCCCGCGAACCCACCACCCCGTATCGAGCCGCGCAGCCTGCAGGCAGCGCCGGTCGATTTTGCGGTGCCGGGGCCTGCACCCATCGAGGGACGCCCGACGTCAGACGCACCGACTATCCAAGCCGCACCGATCGGGGGCGGCACGGCTCTGCAGGCCGCACCCTCTCAGGAGCCAGCGGTGCAGCGCGAGCTGTATCGCCTGCTGCGCCAGGCCGAGGCAGCACGTCCCGTGGGCAGCACAGTCTCGTCGGCGCAGGCCGCCTGGCAGCTGGGCCTGATCTATCTGCATGGTGCCGGCGTGCGGCATGACGAAGCCCAGGCGCAACAGTGGTTCGAGCAGGCAGCACGTTTCGGGCGCGAGCCCTGGGCCTATGCGGGCTTGGCTTGGTGCCATATCCAGGGCTGCGTGGGCCCGGCCAACCCGGCGGCCGCCGCGCGCGCCATCGCCCAGCTGCGGCCCAGCCACCCCGCACGGGCCGATTTTCTGTCCTGGATGCTGGCCCGGCGCCAGCCCCGACCACAGGCCGACCGGCCCGGCATTGCACCGGCGCCCCTGCCTCAGGCGCCCGATCTGGCGCTGCTGAAAAAGGCCGCCGCCGCGGGTGACCTGCAGGCGCGCATCGAATTGGGCATGGAGGCCGTGTCACAGGACCGCCCCGACCAGGCGGAACAGTTCTTTCGCCAGGTGGCCGCACAGTCGCCGGCCGCCGCCTACAACCTGCGCGAGCTGCAGTCGCGCACGGGTGGACAAGCGCATGGCGCCGATGCACAGGACACCGGTGGCGCCGATGCGGCGGCGGCCCTGCAACAAGCGCGCAAGTACCACCGGGGCGAAGGCGTGCCGGCCAACTTTGTCGAGGCCATCCGCTTCTACCGGCTGGCAGAGCAGCGCGGCAGCACCCAGGCACGCCGCATGCTGGCGCTGATCAACTCGCGGCCCGACCCGGCCGGTGGCGTCAACATCCTGTGGATGCAGCAGCTGGCACGTGTCGACCCAGGCGCCGTGGGCCTGAGCATCGGCAGCCCGGTGACCGCGCACCAGCTGCTGCGCGAACCCACGCCGCTGGCCGACCTGTTGCCAGGGTTCTGGCGCCGGCGGCTGCTGGCCCTGGGCAACTGAGCCCTGCGCCTACCGCGCCGCCGCGGGTGTCCGGTATGTCTGGCGCCGGGAACGCCGTTGAAGAAGGTGGACAACACTGGCCGTGGGGCTTGGCGCACCCGCGCAACTGAATACGGCACCAACCAAGCCGGGCGGTGGGGGACGAGACAGGCCGTGCCGTGCCGCGCTCAATGGAAATCCCGACTGCCCCCCAGCGCCCCGGCCAGCCGGCCCAGCAGCGGCGTGCAGTCGCGCATCCGCTCGGCCACCAGGTGACACACGGGCACGCTGGCATCTGGCGCCGCATGCCGCTGCCAGCGGCCCTGCACCGCCAGCAGGCGCGCGCGCAACAGCGGTTCGCGCCAGCGCTCGAGCACCGTCGGCCAGACGATGACGTTGACCGGGCCTGATTCGTCCTCCAGCGTGACGAACATGGTGCCGCCGGCCGAGCCCGGACGCTGGCGCACGGTAACGATGCCGCAGGCGCGCACCTGCCGGCCGTCGGGCACGGCGCGCAGCTCCCAGGCGGTGCGCACGTGCAGGCGGGTCAGCCGTTCGCGCAGCAGTGCCAATGGATGACGGCGCAGCGTCAGGCCGGTGGCGGCGTAGTCGAAGGTGATGTCCTCGCCCTCGGGCACGGCAGGCAGCGCCGGCGCTGCCTCGTGCACCGGTGCGGTGCCCAGCAGCGGCGTGGCGGGCAGCTGCCCGGCCGCGTCCCACATCTGCTGGCGCCGGTGGCCCGACAGGCAGCCCAGCGCATCCGCGGCGGCCAGCGCCTGCAGATCGGTGCGTGCCAGCTGCGCGCGCAGCGCCAGATCTTCCACGCTGGCAAAGGGTCCGCCCTCGCGGCGTGCCTGCACCAGCCGCGCGGCACCCTCCCGCGTCAGGCGGGCCGCCAGGCGCAGGCCCAGGCGCACGGCGGGCTGGGGCTGGTCCACGCCGGGCAGCGGCTGACAGGGCGGCTCCAGCGTGCAGTCATCCTCGCTCGCGGCCACGTCCACGGGCAGCACGCGCACGCCGTGGCGGCGCGCGTCCTGCACCAGCTGCGCGGGCGGATAGAAGCCCATGGGCTGGGCGTTGAGCAGCGCGGCCAGAAAACACGCCGGCTCATGCCGCTTCAGCCAGGCGCTGGCGTACACCAGCAGCGCGAAGCTGGCCGCATGGCTTTCGGGAAAGCCGTATTCGCCAAAGCCCAGAATCTGCTGGAACAGCCGGTCGGCGAAATCCTGCGGATAGCCGCGCACCTGCAGGCCGGTTTTCAGCTGCTCCTCGAAATGGTGCACGCCGCCGCGGCGCCGCCACGCGGCCATGGAGCGGCGCAGCGCGTCGGCGTCGCCCGGCGTGAAGCCGGCGGCGTCGATGGCGATCTGCATGACCTGCTCCTGGAAGATGGGCACGCCCAGGGTACGGCCCAGCACGTGCGCCAGCTGCGGGAACTCCATCGGGTACGGCCCGGTGTGGCCGGCGCGCACCAGCGCCCGGTGGTGCGCCCGCGCCCGCAGGTAGGGGTGCACCATCCCGCCCTGGATGGGGCCGGGCCGCACGATGGCCACCTGCACCACCAGGTCGTAGAAGGTGCGCGGCTGCAGGCGCGGCAGCATGCCCATCTGCGCGCGGCTCTCGATCTGGAACACGCCCACGGTGTCGGCGGCGCAGGCCATGGCGTAGGTGGCGGCGTCCTCCTGCGGAATGTCGGCCAGATCCCAGACCTGGCCGCGCAGCGCGGCGCGCGCCTCCAGGCAGCGGCGCAGCGCGCTGAGCATGCCCAGCGCCAGCACATCCACCTTCAACAGACCCATGGCGTCCAGATCGTCCTTGTCCCACTGGATGACCGAGCGCCCGGGCATGGCGGCCGGCTCGACCGGCACCAGCCGGGTCAGCTTGCCCTCGGTCAGCACGAAGCCGCCCACGTGCTGGCTCAGGTGGCGCGGCAGGCCGCGCAGGGCGTGCGCCAGTTCCAGCCAGAGCGCCGCCTGATGCGCGTGCAGCGGCTCGTCCAGGGTGCCTGCCAGCGCCTGCAGATGTTCGGGCGCGCGCAGGTCGTCGAACCAGTGGTGGTCCCGAGCGAAGGCGTCCACCAGCCGCGGCGCCACGCCCAGCGCCTTGCCGGCGTCGCGCAGCGCGCTGCGCGTGCGCCAGCAGATGACCACCGCGGCCAGCGCGGCGCGCTCGCGGCCGTAGCGGGTGTAGAGGTACTGGATGACGGTCTCGCGCCGGTCGTGCTCGAAGTCCACGTCGATGTCCGGCGGCTCGCCGCGCTCCTTGCTGATGAAGCGCTCGAACAGCAGCTGCGACTGCGCCGGGTCGACCGCGGTGATGCCAAGCACGAAACAGACCGCCGAATTGGCCGCCGAGCCACGCCCCTGGCACAGGATGCCCTGGCTGCGCGCGTAGCGCACGATGTCGTGCACGGTGAGGAAATACATCTCGTAGCCGCACTCCTGGATCAGCGCCAGCTCGTGCTCGATGCGGTCCCTGACGCGCTCGGGCACGCCGGCGGGGTAGCGCGCGCGGGCGCCCTCCCAGGTCAACCAGGCCAGGGTCTGCGCGGCAGTGGTGCCGGGCAGCACGGTTTCCTGCGGGTAGCGGTAGCGGATCTCGCGCAGATCGAACCGGCAGCGTGCGGCGATCTGCAGCGTGGCCGCCAGCAGCGGCGCCGGATACAGCCCCGCCAGCTGGCTGCGCGGGCGCAGGCACTGCTCGGCATGCGGCTGCAGCGCGGCGCCGCACTCGGCCACGCTGCGGCCCAGGCGCACGGCGGTCAGCACATCGTGCAGCGGCTTGGCCGAGCGCGCGTGCAGGCGCACGTCGCCAGCGGCCACCAACAGCAGGTCCAGCTGCCGGCCGAGCTGCTGCAGGGTGCGCAGCCACAGCGCATCGTCGGCCGCCAGGTGCAGCTGCACCGCCAGCCAGCATTTATGGTCAAAAAGGGCTGCAGCCCTTGAAACACATGCGCCTATAGCTATTGAATCCGTAGCATCAGGAAAGGCTTGGCGGCGCGGTGCCAACAGCACCTCGCAGCCCTGGCGCAGCAGCGGCCAGGGCGATGCATCGTCCACCTGGTAGCCGCCCTTGGATCCGCGCGCGCGCGCGGCGGTGATGAACTCGCACAGGTTGCCCCAGCCCTGCGCGTCGCGCACCAGCACCACGATGCGCACGTCGCCCAGCAGGAATTCGCTGCCCACGATCAGCCGCAACCCGGCCTGCAGCGCCGCGCCATGCGCACGCACCACGCCGGCGACCGAGCACTCGTCGGTCAGCGCCAGCGCGGCATAGCCCAGGGCCTGCGCGCGCTCGACCAGCTCGTGCGGGTGCGAGGCGCCGCGCTGAAAGGAAAAGCAGCTCAGGGCGTGCAGCTCGGCATAGCCGGGCAGCGCGGGCGGCAGCAGCGGCGCCGTCATGCGTACACCCCGTGCAGGAACCACGCACCGCTGGCGCGGTCGCGGAAGATCCAGACCCAGCCGGCCAGTGCGTTGTGGGCGACGAAGTAGTCGCGCCGCGCCAGGCCCTGGCCGTGCTCGCCGCCGTGCGGCTCCCACCAGCCGGCCTCGATGCGCTCGGGGCCGGCCAGCAGCACCAGCGGCTGGTCGTGCAGCAGCGGCCGGTCGCCCTGCAGCCGCAGCGCCTGCGGCGGGCGCACCAGCCAGCCGGGCCACAGCGCAGCGCGCTTGTTGCCACAGGCACCGTCATCGGACGCACTGCCGCCGGCCTGGACCGGCGCGCCGCTGGAAGGCGGCATGCGGCGTGCCGCTGCGGACAGCGGCCTGTGCGGCTGCGCCAGCGCCGGCATGTGCCAGCGCTGCATGCGTTCCGGCCGGTGGTCGGCATGCAGCTCGGGCGTGTGCAGGCTGGCTGCGCCCAGGCGCGCGGCCAGGCGCTCCAGCAGCTGGTGCCAGGGCTCGCCCGGAGGGCAATCGTCCACGCCTGCCGCGGGCGGCAGCAGGCCTCGGGTGCCGGCATGCAGCGGCGCCGTCTGCCGGCTGCGCAGCGCCAGCCGGCCGGCGGGGGCGGCCAGCACCTGGCGCGCCAGCCGTTCAGACAGCAAGCGGCGCAGGTGCGCCATGTCCCGCAGCGGCTCGGCGGTGCGCAGCACCAGCGACTGCCAGTCCGGCAGTCGCTGTCCGTCCACCCGGCGCAATGCATGCTGCCAAGCCAGTTCCAGCACCAGCACGCCCTGCTGGCGTGCGCGCAGCCAGGCCTGCAGCGCATCCAGCAGGTGCTGGCCGTATTGCAGCAACGCCGGCGCTGAATCGACGGGCGCGGGCAGCTCGAGCTGTAGATCAAACGCTTCTGGCAACTGCAGCCAGTCCCAGGCCTGCTCCTGCGTACCCCAGGCCTGGTCCATCGCCGTCAGGCAGTCCTGGCCAAAGCGCCGCGCCACCCCGGCGCGCGGCAGGCTGCGCAGCGCGCCCCAGGTGCGGCAGCCCAGGTGCGCCAGGGCCTGGGCATGCGGGCGCAGCGCGCTGAGCGTGTCCAGCGGCAGGTCGTGCGGCACGCACGCCGGCCGGCGGCGATCCCGCAGCTGCAGGCGCAGCAGCGCCAGCGCCTGCTGGGCGGTGGCACCTTCGGCCCAGCAGCGCACGTCGGGGGCACCGGGCGCCGCGTGATGCAGGCGCGTGCGCAGGGCTGGCAGGCCGCCCCACAGGCGCAGGGTGCCGGACACCTCGAGCACCAGCGCTTCTTCCAGGATCGCCACGCACGGCGTGAAGCCCAGCGCCCACCAGCCGCGCGCGGCCGTCGGGACGCCAGGGTCAGGCGCTTCACAGGGCGGCAGCTGCCATGCCAGCCAGTGCGGCGTTGCCATGGAAATCCTCGGACATCGGAACGCCCGGCGCCACGTCGGCGCCCGGCCCGGCCTGCGGCAGCAACTGCCGCTGCATCTGCCGGCGCCGCTGCGCCTGGGCGGCCAGCACCTGGCGCAGCAGCGCCGGACCGGCGGGCAGCGCCACCGGCCGCTCCACCGGCGGGCCGCGGCGCTTGAGCACCTGCACCTGCAGCGCCTGCTGCGCTGCCTGCAGCCACAGCCGCAGCGGCGCCGGCGACGCCGCCAGCCGGGCCTGCACCGGCCGCACCACCCACAGCAGCTGCCGGTGCTGCACGGCAGCCAGCTGCAAGCGGCGCAACACCGGCGCGGTCGCCTGCGGCAGCCACGCCAGCACGGCGCGCACGTCGCGGCAGCGCAGCGCCTGCTCGCAGGCCCAGGCGGCGGCCAGCGCGGCGTCGCCCGGCCGGCCGGCTGCCGGGCGTACCCAGCACAGCCGTTCGGGCGGCAACCCGGCGGCCTGCAGCGCAGGCGCGAAAGGCTCCAGCGGCGGCGCGACCAGCACCGCGTAGCCGCCAGCCTGACCCAGCCGCGCAGCCAGGGCCGGCAGCACCAGCGCCCATTCGCTGCGCGCCGCGGGCGCCAGCAGCAGTTCGCACAGCGCGCCCAGCGGCCAGCCGCCGGCGGGCAGCACGGCGTCCAGCGCCGCATGGCCGCTGGGCACCACCGGCTGCGGCGCGCCCAGCCAATCCTGGCCACGCCACAGTCCGGGCAGCTCGGGAATGGAAGGAGAAAAGGCAGGCATGTGCACAGGTCTTTCGATACCTGTACAAATATACAGTATCCGACCGCTTGTGCGGCGCTTGCGGCGCTTGCGGAGCGCGCGTCGCCGTCGGACGACAGGCCTGCCCAGGCAGACAGGCAGCTTCAGGCGGGCGGCGTCTGCGCCTGCTCGACCCGCTGCGCCAGCGCGTCGCCCCATTGGGCCACGGCCTGGTCGGCTGGATCGGGGCTGTCGTGCAGGCGCGGCCAGCGGCCGTGCGCGGCATCGACCACGCCCTGCAGCTGCCACAGCGCCTCGCGCCCCAGCAGCACCAGCTCGGCCAGGCCGTCCTCGTCGTCCTGCAGCTGGTCCAGCGCCTGGGCCTGTTGCTGCGGGTGCGAGCCGGCCTCGAACAGCGCTTTTTGCAGCGCCACCAGCTGCTGGGTGACGAAGGCGCAGGCGCGCCCGCCCTGCGGTGCGAAGGCCTCGGGCGGCAGATCGAGGCAGCGCCGGTCCCAATCCTCCAGCGCTGTGTTCAGCAACCCGACCAGCGTCTGCACGTGTGCCGGGCGTGCACACAGCGGCTTCTGCGAGGCGTGCTGGTCCAGCGCCGGCAGCAGGCCAGCCGCCAGCGCCGGGGGAAAGCGCCGGTGGCCCATGCGCAGCGTCAGCGACAGGCGTTGGGCGCCGCCCTCGTCGGCATATTTCTCGAAAAATCCGGCCGTCACCTCGGCCAGCAGCAGCACCTGGCCCAGCGGCGAGATCTGCGCGCCGCGCAGGCCGCGCGGATAGCCGCTGCCGTCCATGCGCTCATGGTGCTCCAGCACCGCCTGCACCACGGCCGGCGGATAGCTGCCCTGCGCCTGTACCACCAGCGCCGCCGTGACCGGGTGCACCAGCAGCTCCTTGCGTCGCTCGCCGGTCAGGCGCTGGCGCGGGTCGCGCCATTCGGGCGGCATGTGCAGCACGCCAATGTCGTGCAGCAGCGCGGCAGTGGCGACACGGCCCGTGTCACGCTCATCCATGCCGGCCTGCAGCGCCAGGAAGATGCTGGTGAGCAGCATGCGCACGCTGTGCTCATACAACTGCGCATGCTGCTCGCGCATCACCGTCAGCCGAAATGCCAGCGCATGCGGCAGCACCAGCGCGCGCACCGGCGCCAGCAGGCGCTCGGCGCCACGCGGCCCGAGGGTGCGTGCCAACAGCCCGGCCAGCGCGTCTTCGGCGCACTGCTGCGTGGCCAGCTGTACCACGCCCGCGACATCGACCACGCCCTGCACCGCCAGCTGCTCATCGATGGTGCCCTGCAGCCGGTGCTGCACCAGCCGGTCGTACACGCCGCGGTCCACGCGCATGCCCTGGTCCAGCAGCTTCACGCCACGGTCGTTGTACACGGCCTGGCGCGTCGTCACCTGGCAGCGCGCGGCCATTTCGGTCACGCTGCGCAGGTAATGGGGACTGTCTTCGGCCTGGCCCGGAGGCACCACCAGGTCCGGCGCGCGGGTGTCAAGAGTGGACATGCAGGAATGGGTGGCTGGGAAGGAATGTGCAAGGAATTGGTCTGAATGTATTGCCCTTTGCCAGACGACTTACCGAACCCGGGCAGACGCAAAAAAAGCCGGGCACGCGGCCCGGCTGGTGGGGAAGCGGTGCGTCCGGTGCTCAGCGCAGCAGCGTCACGCCAGTCTTGGACTGGATATCGTCGAAACTCACGTCCGGCGCCAGTTCGACCAGCTTCAGCCCCTCGGGCGTCACGTCCAGCACGCCCAGGTCGGTGATGATGCGGTCGACCACGCCCACGCCGGTCAGCGGCAGCGTGCACTCGGGCAGGATCTTCAGATCGGTCGTGCCGTCCTTCTTGCGCGCCACATGCTCCATCAGCACGATCACGCGCTTGACGCCGGCCACCAGGTCCATGGCGCCGCCCATGCCCTTGACCATCTTGCCGGGGATCATCCAGTTGGCCAGGTCGCCCTTTTGCGATACCTGCATGGCGCCCAGGATGGACAGGTTGATCTTGCCGCCGCGGATCATGGCGAACGACTGGTCCGAGCCGAAGATGGCCGAGCCGGGCAGCGTGGTCACGGTCTGCTTGCCGGCGTTGATCAGGTCGGCATCCACCTCATCCTCGGTCGGGAACGGGCCGATGCCCAGCATGCCGTTCTCCGACTGCAGCCACACCTCCTTGGCGCCGGTGTGGTTGGCCACCAGCGTCGGGATGCCGATGCCGAGGTTCACGTAGAAGCCGTCTTCCAGCTCCTGCGCCGCGCGCGCGGCCATCTGGTCTTGGGTCCAGGGCATTGCAGTCTCCTTATTTCTTCTCGGACAGGGTGCGCTTTTCGATGCGCTTCTCGGGGGTCGGGTTGTGCACGATGCGGTGCACGTAGATGCCGGGCAGGTGCACGTCGTCCGGGGCGATCTGTCCGGTCTCGACGATCTCTTCAACCTCGACGATGCAGACCTTGCCGGCGGTGGCCGCGGCCGGGTTGAAGTTGCGTGCCGTCAGGCGAAACTGCAGGTTGCCGCTCTTGTCGGCGCGGTGCGCCTTGACGAGGGACACGTCGGGCACCAGCGAGCGCTCCATCACGTAGGTCTCACCGTCGAACTCGCGCAGCTCCTTGCCCTCGGCGACCATGGTGCCCACACCGGTCTTGGTGAAGAACGCCGGAATGCCGGCGCCGCCGGCGCGCAGCTTTTCGGCCAGCGTGCCCTGCGGGGTGAATTCCAGCTCCAGCTCGCCCGCCAGGAACTGGCGCTCGAACTCCTTGTTCTCGCCCACGTAGGAACTGATCATCTTCCTGATCTGGCGCGTCTCCAGCAGCTTGCCCAGGCCGAAGCCGTCGACGCCGGCGTTGTTGGACACCACGGTGAGGTTCTTGGCGCCGCTGTCCTTGAGCGCCTCGATCAGCGCCTCGGGAATGCCGCACAGGCCGAAGCCGCCCACGGCCAGCATATGGCCGTCCTGGACGACGCCCGCGAGCGCCTCGGCCGCGCTAGGGTAGAGCTTGTTCACTGACTGTCTCCTCTTGAGATGGGAAAAAAGCAGGTGGCGATGCGCTACGATACTACGTAGTTTTCTAAGTAGTTTTCCCTAAGCACAACCATGGACATTGCTGACTATCGCCTGGCTTTCGAGATGGCCCCCGTGGGCCTGGTGATCTCACGCAACCGCGCCATGGTGGACTGCAACCAGCACCTGTGCGAGATGTTCGGCGCCTCGCGCGAACTGCTCATCGGCCAGTCGTTCCGCATCCTGTACCCATCCGCCGACGAGTACGAGCGCCTGGGCCGGCGCATGGAACCCATCCTGAACGCCAAGGGGCACTACGCCGACAGCCGCCTCATGAGACGCGCCTGCGGCGAGATCTTCTGGTGCCATGTCTCGGGCCGGGCGCTGAACCGCGACCAGCCGCACGCCTCGGGCATCTGGAGCTTCGAGGACCTGAGCGCCGAGCGCCCGGTGCGCGCCGAGCTCACCGCGCGCGAGCGCGAGGTCGCCGCGCGGCTGCTGGACGGCATGACCAGCAAGGAGATCGGCCGGGCGCTGGAGATCAGCCACCGCACGGTGGAGATCTACCGCGCGCGCCTGATGCGCAAGTACGGCGCCTCCACCGCCGCCGACCTAGTGCAGAAGCTGCTCGTCGGTTGATACAAAAAGCATAGCTGCAGGCCCATATTCCATAAGGGCTGATGCGGTTTTTTTTACTTGAAATCCAGCCCCATTCCGCGTCGTGCCGTCTGCAGCACCTGCCTGCGGCCGCAGCGCAGCTGCATCTGCGCCGCCGTGCGCTGCGTGGCGCACCAAGCGCAGGTGCTGATCCTGCAGCACCCGCTGGAGGAGCACCACGCCAAAGGCACGGGCCGGCTGCTGCACCTGTGCCTGGCGCGCAGCCGGCTGCTGGTGGGCGAGGCCTTCGCGCCCGATGCGCTGGCGCACGCACTGCACGGGCCGTGGGACGCTGGCAGCCATGAGAAGCCGCGCCACACGCTGCTGCTGTACCCGCCCACGCCGCCCGGCGGCGCGCTGTCCGTGCGCGCGCCGCCGCCCCTGCCCGCCAACTGGCTGGCCGCGCCCGAACGTCTGCGGCTGGTGCTGCTGGACGCCACCTGGCGCAAGAGCCGGCGCATGCTGTGGGCCAACCCGCAGCTGCAGCAGCTGCCGCGCCTGGCGCTCGAAGAAGCCGCCCTGCCCGCATCGCGCTACGCCGTGCGCCGCGCCCACGCGCCGCACCAGCGCAGCACGCTGGAGGCCACGGCCCAGGCGCTGGCGCAGCTCGAACCCGACAACGCCCAACTGCCGGCGGCGCTGCACGCAGCCATGGACGCCTTCGTCGCCCAACTGCAGGCGCAGCAGCGCAGTGGCTCGGCTATGCTGACCGCGCCGCCCCCGGCTTCGTGAACCACCCGCCTGCAGGAGACCCGCCCCATGTCCGAGCGCTACCCCCACCCCGACCTGAACAGCCTGCCCGAGGACATCCGCGCGCGCATCGCGCAGGTGCAGGAAAAAGCCGGCTTCATTCCCAACGTGTTCCTGGCGTTCGCGCGCCGCCCGGCCGAGTGGCGCGCGTTCTTCGCCTACCACGACGCGCTGATGGAGCCCGAGAGCGCCGGGCGCAGCAGTGGCCTGACCAAGGGCGAGCGCGAGATGATCGTCACCGCCACCAGCGCCGCCAACCAGTGCCTGTACTGCGTGGTGGCGCACGGCGCCATCCTGCGCATCCACGAAAAGAAGCCGTTCGTGGCCGACCAGGTGGCGATCAACCCCGCCAAGGCCGACATCAGCGCGCGGCAGAAGGCGATGCTGGACTTCGCCATGAAGGTCTGCTTGCGCTCGCAGGATGTGGGCGAGGCGGATTTCGCCGCCCTGCACGCGCATGGCTGGGGCGACGAGGACATCTGGGACATCGCCGCCATCACGGCGTTTTTCGGCATGTCCAACCGCATGGCCAGCTTCGCCGGCATGCAGCCGAACCCGGAGTTCTACCTGATGGGCCGCGTGCCGCGCGAGAAGAAGCCGGCCAATTGAATGCTCCTTGAAAAATAGCTGCAGGCCCTTGATTCTTGAGGGCCTGCACCCTTTTTGATGTTCAAGAGGCGCGGCGGCAGCTGGCCCAGGCGTCCAGTTCCGGCCGATAGCTGGGCGAGCGCACGTCCAGCGCGCCCAGCACCGTGTGGTACAGGTTGTCGTGCGTCAGCGGCGCCTGCCGGCCGGTCTCCAGGCAGGCCACGTCCAGGTGCTGGCGCTGGCGCAGCGGCGCGTCCAGCCAGGCGATCATCGGCACGTGCTTTTGCACGTCGGGCGCCATGGCGTAGGGCATGCCGTGCAGGAACAGTCCGTACTCGCCCAGCGACTCGCCGTGGTCGCTCAGGTACAGCAGGCCGGTGTCGTAGTCGGCCGTGCGCGTGCGCAGCCAGTCGATGGTGTGCGCCAGGAAGGCATCGGTGGCGGCGATGCTGTTGTCGTAGGCGTTGACCAGCTCGCCGTGCGCGCAGTCGGCCAGCACTTCGGTGCGGCATTCCGGCAGGAAGACTTTCTGGTTCTGCCCGGATCGCTTGTGGTACGCCGGGCCATGGCTGCCCATCTGGTGCAGCACCAGCAGCACGCCGGCGGCGCGCTGCGCGGGTGGCAGGGCCGCCAGGCGCGCGTCCAGCCCCACCAGCAGCGCCTCGTCGCGGCACTCGCCGCCGTCGCACAGCTGCTGGCGCTGGGCCGGCGACAAGGCATCCACGGCCTGGGCATGCGGCACACGTTCGCACACGCCCTTGCAGCCGGACTGGTTGTCCACCCACAGCACCGCCATGCCGGCGGCCTGCACCACGTCCAGCAGGTTCTCGGTGTCGGCCTTGCGCGACTCGAACGCCGCCTTGCCCAGCGGCGAGAACATGCACGGCAGCGACGCCAGCGTGCTGGTGCCGCACGAGCGCACGTTGCCCCACGACAGCACGCCGCGCCGCGCCAGCTCGGGCGTGGTGTCCCGGCCGTAGCTGTTCAGGCCGAAGTGGTCGGCACGCGCCGTCTCGCCCACCACCAGCACGAGCAGCGGCGGCCGTGCCTGTCCGGCGTGGCTGGCGCCCAGGGCCGCGCCGGCGCCCATCGGCACCAGGGTACGGCTGCGCGCAAAGGCCGGCCGCACCAGCGCCGTGGCGGTCGAATACAGGCTGGCCAGCGGGTTCATCAGGTAGCGCAGCTGCGGGTGGTTGCGCATCAGCGGCGCCAGGTCGCGCGCGTCCACCAGCACCGTGGCGCCGGCCACGGCCAGCGCCAGCGCCAGCAGCACCAGGTTGCGCGCCACCTGGCGCAGCACCGGCAGCGCCGGGATGCGCACCCGTGCCAGCCACCAGGTCGGCAGCGCGAGCACCGCCAGCACCGCCAGCGCCATGCGCGCGCCCAGCAAATCGCGCACCTCGTGCAGGTCGGTCTGCAGCACGTTGGCGGCCATGCCCGGGTCCATGACCACGCTGTAGGTCAGCATGTAGTACTGCGCCAGCGCGGCAACGGCCGCCACCAGCCACCACACCAGGCGCATGCCGCGCGTCCAGGCAGTGAACGCCAGGATCGCCACCTGGCCACACACCAGCAGCAGCGCCAGCGCCAGGCCGGAGCGCAAATACAGGCTGGGCGCGCCGCCCACGCGCGCCAGCTGCAGCCACAGCGGCACGTTCGCCACCAGCGCCAGGTAGAGCGCCAGGCGCAGCACGACCTGCTGCGCGCTCAGGGGCCGGGCCAGCCAGCCATCGATGCGGCGCAGCAGCTGCCAGACGGGTTGCAGCAGGGAGCCGGCAAAGGCCGGCCGGGGAGACAAGGTGGAGAAGGCCATGACGGCGGATGCTCGCCGCGCCACCTGAAAGCGACCTGAAACGCGCGTTCAGCCAGCGTTCAGCTGCCGGTTTCCAGCCGCGGCGCGGCGCGCGTCCCAGGCGCGTACCAGCGCCTCGACCACCACGCCCACCGTCCAGCAGATCCACGCCGTCCACAGCGTGTGGCTCAGGTAGTGCGCGCCGCGCAGCTGCTGCGCCACACCCAGCACTGCCCCGGCCAGCAGCGCCAGCACCAGCCAGCGCGTGGCCAGGCGCGGCAGCGCACGGCGCAGGACGCACCAGCCGGCCACGAAGGCCAGAGCCGCCGAGGCGTGTCCGGCCGGGAAGCAATGGCCGCTGCCGCCATCGCGCACGCCCCACAGCCAGTGCGAGACATAGGCCGCGCTGCCGCCGAACTCCGCCAGGTCCCACGGGCAGCTGGTGCTGCTGGCGCGCTTGAGCGCCGTGATGGCCAGCATGGCCAGCAGGATGGAGCCGACCAGCTGCCAGCGATCGCGCGGCGCCAGGCGCCGCAGAAAGCCCCAGGGCCGCCACGCGCCCAGCGCCAGCGCCAGCAGCAGCGCGCTGCTGGCCCAGCGCGGCAGGCTGTGCAGCAGCAGCACGTACAGCGCATGCCCGCGCCAGGCGAAGCCGCTGGCGCCGCCCGACAGGCGCGCCAGCGCCAGGTCCAGCCCGCCGGCATCCCACAGCAGCAGGGGCACCAGCAGCAGCACGGTGCACGCGGCCAGGCGCCGCAGGGACAGAGGTGGGACGGCAGGAACGGACATGGGCTCACCAGCGTGAAGCAATCAAACGGCCAGACTAGGCGGCCGCGCTGAACGGCGCCTGAACACCCGCCGCGCCTACACTGGCGGCCCTGTTCATGAGCCCCGGCCTTCGACGGCCCGCCGACCATGCGCCTGCTGCTGGTAGAAGACGACACTGCCCTGTGCGCCGCCGTGTGCGGCTACCTGCGCGCCAAGGCCTTCGTGGTGGACGTGGCCACCACGCTGGGCGAGGCACGCGCCGCACTGCACGGCGCGCGCTACGCGGCGCTGCTGCTGGACCTGCATCTGCCCGACGGCGACGGCCTGACGCTGCTGCGCGAGCTGCCCGCGTCAAAGGAGCGCCCCATCGTCATCGTGCTGACCGCGCGCGACCAGGTCAGCGACCGCATCCGCGGACTGGACGCGGGCGCCGATGACTACCTGGTCAAGCCCTACGACCCGGCCGAGCTGCTGGCGCGGTTGCGCGCCGTCGAGCGCCGGCGCACCGACGCGCAGGCGCCGCTGCTGCAACTGGGCGCGCTGCAGATCGACCTGGGCGCCGAGCAGGTGCGCCGCGCCGGCCTGCCGGTGGCGCTGACGGCCAAGGAATGGGCGCTCTTGCGCGTGCTGGCCACGCGCGCGCACCGGGTGCACACGCGCGAGGCGCTGCAGGACGCGCTGTACGGCTGGGGCGACGAATCCGACAGCAACACGCTGGAGGTCTTCATCAGCCGGCTGCGCAAGAAGCTCGGGCGCGAGCACATCGAGACCGTGCGCGGCCTGGGCTACCGGCTGGCGGCACCCAGCGCGCCGGACGCTGCGCCATGAGGGCGCGGCCCACGCGCGCCTGGCTGCATGCGCAGACACTGGCCGGGCGGCTGGCGCGCACGCTCATCCTGTGGGTCGGCGGGGTGTGGCTGGCCTGCGTGCTGGGCGTGGTCTGGTATGTCGATGGCGAGATCAACTACAACTTCGACAGCGAGCTGATCGAGGTCTCGCACCGGCTGTTCGGCATTGCGCTGGAGCACCTGGACGCCGCCGGCCCGACACCGGACGGGGCGCCGCGCGCCATGCCCGCGCCGCAGGATTTTGCCGACGCCGAGGTGCCCTACCGGTTGGTCGGCAGCGACACGCGCGAGCTGGCGCACTCGTCCAGCGCCCGCGACGGGCAGTTCGACGTGCCGCTGGCCACGGGCTTCGCCGACCAGGGCGAGTGGCGCATCTACACGCTGCGCCATCCCACGCGGCCGGTGTATTTGCAGGTGGCCGACCCGCTGCACGAGCGCCGCGAGGCGGTGAACCGCACCTTGGTTGGCCTGATCGTGCCGCTGGTGGCGGTGCTGCCCCTGCTAGCCTGGCTGCTGCGGCGCATCGCCCGGCGCCAACTGCGCGTGCTGGAGGCGCTGGCGCGCGAGATCGGCCTGCGCGACGGCGCGCTGCTCACCCCCATCGCCCTGCCCGGCCTGCCGCACGAACTGCGCAGCGTCGAGGAGCACGTGAACCACCTGCTGCAGCGCCTGTCGCTGGCGCTGGACGTGGAGCGTGCCCTGGCGGCCAACGCCGCGCACGAGCTGCGCACGCCGCTGGCCGCGGCCCGGCTGCGGCTGCAGACCGCGCTGGACCATGGGCTGGCGCGCACCGACGTGCAGGCGGCGCTGGACGCGCTCGGCACGCTGGCCCAGCGCACGGAGAAGCTGCTGCAGCTCTCGCGCGCCGAATCCAGCGCGCCGCTGGCGCGCGAGGCCGTGCCGCTGGAGCCCCTGGCGACCCAGGTGGCGCAGGAATTCTGGGCCGACGAGGCGCTGGTGGACCGGCTGGACCTGGTGGTGGCGCCGGACGCCGCGCACGCCGTGGCCGGGGATGTCGATGCCTTGGGCATCGCGCTGCGCAACCTGGTGGAAAACGCCCTGCGCTACAGCGCCGGCAGCGCGGTCGAGCTGCGCGTCGGCCCCGGGCCGGTGCTGGCGGTGCGCGATGCCGGCCCCGGCGTGCCCGCGCACGCGCTGGATGGCCTGCGCCAGCGCCACGTGCGCGCCAGCGCCGACCGTGCCGGCTACGGGCTGGGGCTGTCCATCGTGGCCAGCATCGCCGAGCGGCACCAGGCGCGGCTGGTGCTGGCCTCGCCGCCGCCCGGCCAGGCGCGCGGCTTCGAGGCGCGACTGGAGCTGCAACCCGGCTGACGCGCCCGGTGGGACTTCACGCCACCGCCGCCCGCAGCCACTCGGGGAGCGGCGCCGCCTTGTGCTGCGTGAAATCGACCCACATCAGCGTGGCGCCGCCCTCGGCCAGCACCACCCCCGGCTGGTCCTCGCGCTCCATGGTGATCCAGGTCTCGACGGTGGTGCGCGCCGCGTCGCTGACGTAGAGCGTGAGCAAGAGCTGCGCCGGATAAGCAATCTCGCGCAGGAAGTTGCAGAAGGCGTGGGCAATGACCGCGCCCTGGCCCGGCGGCGCGGTGTCGCGGCCCACGGCGCGCATCCACTCGATGCGCACGTCCTCCATGTAGCGGAAGTACATGGCATTGTTCACATGGCCCACGGCGTCCATGTCGCCCCAGCGCACGGGCATGCGCGTCTGGTGCACCAGTTTCTTGTGTGTCGGCAGGGGAGTCTTCATGGCGCGCATTGTCCCTGGCGCCGCGCCAGCGGCGCGTGCAGCGCCGGCACCCGCGTGACAGCGGCGACGCAGGGCAGTCGGGCGGCATGCATACAATCGTCCGATTCGGCTCGCGCCATGGCGCCAAGGGCCCTGCACCTCATTATTAATTACGTCCTCCCTGGACCGAGACACCCATGACGAACGAAGACATCCTGCAGCAGTACGGGCCGCGCGAAGCCATGGAATACGACGTGGTGATCGTCGGCGGCGGCCCGGGCGGGCTGGCCACCGCCATCCGCCTCAAGCAGATGGCCGCAGCCAACGGCACCGAGGTCTCGGTGGTGGTGCTGGAAAAGGGCTCGGAGCCCGGCGCGCACATCCTGTCGGGCGCCATCATGGACCCCAAGGCCCTGACCGAGCTGATCCCCGACTGGAAGGAAAAAGGCGCTCCACTGAACCAGCCGGTAAGCGACGACGCGATGGTCTTCCTAGGCGAGAACTCGTCGTTTCGCACACCCAACTTCCTGCTGCCACCGTGCTTCCAGAACCACGGCAACTACGTCGTCAGCCTGGGCAACGTGACACGCTGGCTGGCCGAGCAGGCTGAGGGCCTGGGTGTGGAGATCTTCCCGGGCTTCGCCGCCGCCGAGGTGCTCTACCACGACGACGGCTCGGTCAAGGGCGTGGCCACGGGCAACATGGGCGTCGGCAAGGACGGCGAGCCCACCGGCGACTTCCAGCTGGGCATGGAGCTGCACGGCAAGTACACCATCTTCGCCGAAGGCGCGCGCGGCCACCTGGGCAAGCAGCTGATCGCACGCTACAAGCTCGACGACGGGCGCGACCCGCAGGCCTACGGCATCGGCGTCAAGGAGCTGTGGGAGATCGATCCGAAGCGCCACCAGCCCGGCTTCGTGCTGCACACCGCTGGCTGGCCGCTGGCCAATGACACCTATGGCGGCGGCTTCCTCTACCACCTGGAGGACAACAAGGTCACGCTGGGCTTCATCACCGGGCTGGACTATGCCAACCCCTACCTGAGCCCGTTCGAGGAAATGCAGCGCTGGAAGCTGCACCCCAACATCCGCTGGTACCTGGAGGGCGACGAGTCCCAGGGCATCAAGCCGGCCAAGCGGTTGGGCTATGGCGCGCGCGCCATCACCGCCGGCGGCCTGATGAGTCTGCCCAAGTTCGTCTTCCCCGGCGGCGCGCTGGTCGGCTGCGACGCGGGCTTCCTGAACGCCAGCCGCATCAAGGGCAGCCACGCCGCCATCAAGACCGGCATGCTGGCGGCGGACGCCGCCTTCGAGGCGATTGCCGCGGGCCGCCAGGGCGACGAACTCACCGCCTACACCCGCGCGTTCGAGTCCAGCTGGCTGCACGAGGAGCTGAACAAGGCGCGCAACTTCAAGGCCTGGTTCAAGAAGGGCCTGACCGTGGCCACGCTGGCCAACGGCATCGAGCAGTTCGTGCTGCGCGGCCACATTCCCTGGACGCTGCACCGCGACAAGCCCGACCACGCCTGCCTGAAGCCCGCGGCCGAGTGCCAGCCCATCGTCTACCCCAAGCCCGACGGCAAGCTGACCTTCGACCGCCTGTCCAGCGTGTTCGTGAGCAACACCAACCACGCCGAGGACCAGCCCGCGCACCTGAAACTCAAGGACGCGGCGGTGCCCACGCAGATCAACCTGCCGCTGTACGCCGGGCCGGAGAGCCGCTACTGCCCGGCCGGCGTGTACGAGTTCGTGCCCGACGAGGCCGCCGGC
This sequence comes from Oryzisolibacter propanilivorax, assembly GCF_900103645.1. GTDB lineage: Bacteria > Pseudomonadota > Gammaproteobacteria > Burkholderiales > Burkholderiaceae_C > Melaminivora > Melaminivora propanilivorax. The sequence continues at coordinate 274,346 of NZ_FNHP01000001.1, read as the reverse complement.
GGCAATGCCCAGCGGCTGCAGATCAACGCGCAGAACTGCGTGCACTGCAAGACCTGCGACATCAAGGACCCGACGCAGAACATCGTCTGGGTCACGCCCGAGGGCGGCGGCGGGCCGAACTACTCGGGCATGTAAAAAGCATAGCTGCAGGCCCTGACAAACAAAGGGCTTGCACCGGTTTTGCTTCAATTTCCAGCCGTGCTGTCACAACACGTACACTCCCGCTCCAGCGCACCGTGCTGCGCCGGGGCCGCGAGGACGATCCGCATTCCGAGCCCTGCTCATCGATACCCAAGGAGAGACACATGAAGAAGCTGCCCTGGATGGGCCTGGGCGCCATCGCGCTGGCCGTTGCCGCCGTGGCCCCCGCCGCCGCACAGGACATGAAGTCCGTGGCCGTGACGGCCATCGTCGAGCACCCGGCGCTGGACGCCGTGCGCGACGGCGTCAAGGACGCGCTGAAGGCCGCAGGCTACGAGGACGGCAAGAACCTGAAGTGGCAGTACCAGAGCGCCCAAGGCAACACCGGCACGGCGGCGCAGATCGCGCGCAAGTTCGTCGGCGACAAGCCGGACGCCATCGTCGCCATCGCCACCCCTTCCGCGCAGGCCGTCGTGGCCGCCACCAAGAGCGTGCCGGTGGTGTTCTCCGCCGTGACCGACCCGGTGGCCGCCAAGCTGGTGCCCAGCTGGGAGCCGTCGAAGAACAACGTCACCGGCGTGTCCGACCTGCTGGCGCTGGACAAGCAGATCGACCTGATCAAGCAGGTGGTGCCGAACGCCAAGCGCGTGGGCATGGTCTACAACCCCGGCGAGGCCAACTCGGTGGTGGTGGTCAAGGAACTCAAGGCGCTGCTGCCCAAGCACGGCATGACGCTGGTCGAGGCTTCGGCGCCGCGCTCGGTGGACGTGAGCAGCGCCGCGCGCAGCCTGGTCGGCAAGGCTGACGTGATCTACACCAACACCGACAACAACGTGGTCTCGGCCTACGAGGCGCTGGTGAAGGTGGGCCAGGACGCCAAGCTGCCGCTGGTCGCCTCGGACACCGACAGCGTCAAGCGCGGCGCCATCGCCGCTCTCGGCATCAACTACCGCGACCTGGGCGAGCAGACCGGCCGCATGGTGGTGCGCATCCTCAAAGGCGAAAAGCCCGGCGACATCAAACCCGAGGTCAGCACCAAGATGGAGCTGTTCGTGAACCCCGGCGCCGCCGAGAAGCAGGGCGTGAAGCTGTCCGACGCCCTGGTCAAGTCCGCCGCGCAAGTGGTGCAGTGACCCGCGCCTGACCCCGCTGCCGGTGGCGCTGCCCGCCGGCCCCTGCAGGAGCCTCGCCACGCGCGGGCTCCTGCTTTTCGTTGTACCGCTTCGCTGCCATGTCCCTGTTTTCCCTGCTGGGCGCCGTCGAGATCGGGCTGATCTTCAGCCTCGTCGCTTTGGGCGTGTTCATCTCGTTTCGGCTGCTGCGCTTTCCCGACCTGACGGTGGACGGCAGCTTCCCGCTGGGCGGCGCGGTCTGCGCCATCCTGATCTCCAGCGGCACCAACCCCTATGCGGCCACGCTGGCCGCCACCGCCGCGGGCGCCGTGGCCGGGCTGGTCACTGGCTGGCTGAACGTGCGCCTGAAGATCATGGACCTGCTGGCGTCCATCCTGATGATGATCGCGCTGTACTCGGTCAACCTGCGCGTGATGGGCGGGCCGAACGTGCCGCTGATCAACGACCCCACGGTGTTCACCCTGCTGCAGCCCGAGGGGCTGGAGGACTACTGGTGGCGCCCGCTGCTGCTGGTGGTGATCGTGGTCGCCGCCAAGCTGGCACTCGACTGGTTCTTCGCCACCGAGCGGGGCCTGGCGATCCGCGCCACGGGTTCGAACGCGCGCATGGCGCGCGCGCAGGGCATCAACACCGGCGCCATGGTGCTGCTGGGCATGGCAGTGTCCAACGCGCTGGTGGGACTGGCCGGCGCGCTGTTCGCGCAGACCCAGGGCGGCTCGGACATCTCCATGGGCATCGGCACCATCGTCATCGGCCTGGCCGCGGTCATCGTGGGCGAGAGCATTCTGCCCTCGCGCAAGCTGGTGCTGGCCACGCTGGCCGTCATCATCGGCGCCATCGTCTACCGCTTCTTCATCGCGCTGGCGCTGAACAGCGACTTCATCGGCCTGAAGGCGCAGGACCTGAACCTGGTCACCGCCGTGCTGGTGACCGTCGCCCTGGTCATCCCGCAGCTCAAGCGCCGCCTGCGCAGCAAGCGCGTGCCCGATGCGCCCAAGAGTCTGTGAACCCGGGGAACCCACCATGCTGAGCGCACAAGACCTGTTCATCACCTTCAACCCCGGCACGCCGATCGAGACGCGCGCGCTGCGCGGCATGTCGCTGGAGATCCCGGCCGGGCAGTTCGTGGCCGTCATCGGCTCCAACGGCGCGGGCAAGTCCACCTTTCTGAACGCCATCTCGGGCGACCTGCCGGTGGACACCGGCCGCATTGCCATCGACGGACTGGACGTGACGCGCCAGCCGGTGTGGGCGCGCGCCCAGCGCGTGGCGCGCGTGTTCCAGGACCCGATGGCCGGCACCTGCGAGGACCTGACCATCGAGGAAAACATGGCCCTGGCCCAGCAGCGCGGCACGCGCCGCAGCCTGCGCGGCGCGGTGAAGGCCAGCGAGCGCGCCATGTACCGCGACCGCTTGGCCACCCTCGGCCTGGGGCTGGAGAACCGCCTCACCGACCGCATCGGCCTGCTCTCGGGCGGCCAGCGCCAAGCAGTGAGCCTGCTGATGGCGGCGCTGCAGCCCTCGCGCATCCTGCTGCTGGACGAGCACACCGCCGCGCTGGACCCGCGCACGGCCGACTTCGTGCTGCAGCTCACCGCGCGCATCGTGGCTGAGAACAAGCTGACCACCATGATGGTCACCCACAGCATGCGCCAGGCGCTGGATGTGGGCGAGCGCACCGTCATGCTGCACCAGGGCCAGGTGGTGCTGGACGTGTCGGGCGAGGCGCGCGCGCGCATGGACGTGCCCGACCTGCTGCAGATGTTCGAGCGCGTGCGCGGCGAGAAGCTGTCGGACGACGCGCTGCTGCTGGGCTGACCGGCAAGCTCACTTTTTCATAGCACAAAGCCCTTGAGGGACAAGGGCTAGCGGCATTTTTTTCTTCAAATATCCAGCGGCAGGTCGGCTTTCTTCAGCGTGCGCAGCACGAAGCTGGAGCGGCTGTGGCGGATGCCGCGGATCCTGTAGAGCTTCTCGCGCAGCAGGCGCTCGTAGTCGCGCGTGTCCTTGACGACCACGCGCAGCAGGTAGTCGTAGTCGCCCGAGACCAGGTGCGCCTCGACCACCTCGGGGATGCTGGCCAGCACCTCGCCGAATTTCTCCAGCGTGTTGTCCGAGTGGCTGTCCAGCGTCACCATGACCAGCACCGTGTCGCCCAGGCCGAGCGCCAGCGGGTCCAGCCGCACGGTGTAGCCCTGGATCACGCCGGCTTCCTCCATTTTCTTGATGCGCGCCCAGCACGGCGAGGGCGACAGGCCAACGGCGGCGCCGATGTCCTGCAGGCTGGCGCGCGCATCGCGCTGCAGGACGGAGAGGATTTTTCTGTCGAGACGGTCCATGCGGTGGATTATTCATCCATATCCACGAATGCAGAAAAATTTGCTGCAAGGGCGCTAAAACCCCAGAAATACAGCAAATCCAACTGCACCCGCTTGCGCATACTTCATCCCAGACAGGCGCTCTTACCGGGGCGCACGACATTGACCAGCGCCCCGCCCGGTTACCCCTGGGCGGGGCTTTGGCAAGCCAGTCTGCACACCGCCTGTCGCGCACGCGCCAACGCCGCCGCGCTCCACCGGCACAAACCCCGATGGCCCCCTGATGCTGCACCGCCATAATTTTTCGGTGGCATCTGCCCGGCATTCAGGAGACAAGCACCCATGCAACCCACCCGACTCGCGCTCGGCCTCGCCTTGGCCCTTGGCCTGGCTGGCTCGGCGCTGGCGCAGACCACCATGCGCATCAGCATTTCCACGGCACAGAACTCGCACCAGGGTGTGGCCATCGACACCTTCGCCAAGGAGGTGGAAAAGCGCACCGGCGGCCGCTACAAGGTACAGACCTTCTACAACGGCGCCCTGGGCGGCGAACGCGAATCCATCGAGTCGGTGCAGCTGGGCACGCAGGAGCTGGCGTTCTCTTCTACCGGGCCGGTGCCCAACTTCGTGCCCGAGACCAAGATCCTGGACGTGCCCTTCCTGTTCCGCGACAAGGCGCACGCCCGCGCCGTGCTGGACGGCCCCATCGGCCAGGACCTGCTGGCCAAGTTCGACGCCAAGGGCTTCAAGGCGCTGGCTTGGGCCGAGAACGGCTTCCGCCACATGACCAACAGCAAGCGCGATGTGAAGACGCCCGAGGATCTGAAGGGCCTGAAGCTGCGCACCATGGAGAACCCGGTGCACATCGCCGCCTACAAGGGCTTCGGCATCATCACCACGCCCATGGCCTTCCCGGAAGTCTTCACCGCGCTGCAGCAGGGCACGGTGGACGGCCAGGAGAACCCGCTGCCGGTCATCATCTCGGCCAAGTTCGACCAGGTGCAAAAGCACCTGTCGCTGACGGGCCACGTGTATTCACCCTGCATCTTCGTGATGAACAAGGGCGTGTTCGACAAGCTCTCCGCACAGGACAAGCAGGCCTTCATCGACGCCGCCAAGGAAGGCACCAAGGCCAACCGCGCCCGCGTGGACGAGGACGACGCCAAGGGCGTGGCCGACCTGCGCGCCAAGGGCATGACGGTGATCGACAACCTGGACAAGGCCAAGTTCGTCGCCGCCCTGGCGCCGGTGAACGCCCAGTTCGAAAAGGAATTTGGCAAGGCCAACCTGGACAAGATCCGCAACTACCAGTGATGCTCTTGTTTCGATAGCTGCCAGCGCCCGTGGCATCAGCGCCACGGGCGTTTTTCTTTCAAGGAAAAGCATTGCACGTGAAAGACTTCTTCCTGCGCGCCGAGCGCGTGAGCAGCGGCGCCAGCATGGCCCTGGCCTGCGCCATGCTGGCGCTGGCCGCCAGCCTGGGGCTGTTCCAGATCCTGATGCGCTTCGTCTTCGAGGAGCCGGCCGAATGGACCGAGGTGCTGATCCGCTTCAGCCTGATCTGGATGGTGTTCCTGGCCATTCCCACCGCCTTCCGCCAAGGCGCCATGGTCAGCGTGGACGTGCTGCGCCGCTGGAGCCCGCCCGCGCTGCGCCGCGCGCTGGACTGGGCGGTGTGCCTGGCGTCGCTGGCTCTGATGGCGGTGCTGGTCTGGTGGGGCTGGGACTACGCGCGCCGCGGCGGCGTGCAGACCATGGCCGGGCTGGAGTCGCTGTCCATGTTCTGGGCCTACCTGGCGATTCCCGTGGGGGCGCTGTGCGCGGTGCCGGGCATCGTCGGCAACCTGCTCGACCCGCGCCACGAAGAGCTGGAGAACGCGCAATGAGCGCCTTGCCCCAGCGCCGCGCCACCGGGAGGGCGGCGCCATGACCGGCGTGATGATTTCCACCATGGCGCTGTGCTTCGCGCTGACCATCTCCGTGGCCGTGTCCATCGGGCTGTCGGCCATCCTGGGCATCCAGGTGAGCGGCGCCAACATGCTGATCGCCGTGAAGGAGATGTTCGGCGCGATCAACAAGTTTCCGCTGGCCGCGATTCCGTTCTTCATCCTGGCGGGCAACCTGATGGAGACCGGCGGCATCTCGCGCCGCCTGGTCGAGTTCGCCAAGAGCCTGGTCGGCGGCGTGCAGGGCGGCCTGCCCATGACCTGCGTGCTGACCTGCATGATCTTCGCGGCGGTGTCCGGCTCGTCGGTGGCGACCACCTTCGCCATCGGCGCCATCCTGATCCCGGCGCTGGTCAAGCACGGCTATCCGACCAGCTACGCCGCCGCGCTGCAGGCCACCAGCGCCGAGCTGGGCGTGATCATCCCGCCGTCGATCCCCATGATCCTGTACGGCGTGTCGGCCGAGGTGTCCATCGGCGAGCTGTTCATCGCCGGCTTCGGTCCGGGCGTGCTGATCAGCGGCGCGCTGATGCTGTTCGTCTGGCTGTACTGCAAATACAAGGGCTGGGGCCAGCACGACGGCGACGGGCGCATGCCGTTCGGGCGGGCGCTGTGGCAGGCCGGCTGGGCGCTGCTGATGCCTGTGATCATCCTGGGCGGCATCTACGGCGGCGTCTTCACGCCCACCGAGGCCTCGGCCGTGGCGGTGTTCTACGCGCTGCTGGTGGGCATGGTGATCTACCGCGAGATCCACCGGCGCAACCTGGTCGCGGTGCTGAGGAAGTCGGCGATCTCCTCGGCGGTGATCATGTTCATCATCGCCAACGCCGGCCTGTTCGCCTTCCTCATCACCCGCGCCGGCGTGCCCGACGCCATCGGCCGCTGGCTGCAGGAGGTGCTGCAGACGCCGGTGCTGTTCCTGCTGGGCGTGAACGTGGCGCTGTTCCTGATCGGCATGTTCATCGAGACAAGCGCCGCGATCATCGTGCTCGGCCCCATCCTGGCGCCGGTGGCGCAGCACTTCGGCGTCGATCCGGTGCACTTCGGCCTGATCATGGTGGTGAACCTGGCCCTGGGCATGATCACCCCGCCCTTCGGCGTGAACCTGTTCGCCGCCTGCACCGTGGCGCGCATCCCGCTGGACCGCATCGTCGGGCACCTGCTGCCCTTCGTCGCGGTGATCCTGGGCTGCCTGCTGGTCATCACCTACGTGCCGCAGCTGTCGCTGTTCCTGCGCGACCTGGTGTACGCCCGCTGAGGGCGGCGGCGTGGCATAGAATCATTTTCGTCAGGAGAGAGTCCGCGCGCCGCACCCGGCGCCGGGCCGCCGAAGGCGCAGGCAGCGGCCGAACGCTCAGGCAAAAGGACTGACACCGGCGCCCGCCAAGGATGTGGGCGCACCCCCAGCTGGAGAGAGGCCGGACGCGCGCAATCCGATTGAGCCGGCCCACCGAAGGAGCAACCCCCGCGCGCCGGGGCGAATCTCTCAGGTCAAGCGGACAGCCGGGCAAATCCCCGTGGCCCTGCGGCAGGCATGCTGGCAGGCTGCGCCTTCATTTGCCCGAAAGCCCTGCCCATGACCGACGCCATCCCCACCACCGCCCTGCAGACCACCCCGCTACACGCCCTGCACCAGGAGCTGGGCGCGCGCCTGGTGCCGTTTGCCGGCTACGAGCTGCCGGTGCAGTACCCCGCCGGCCTGATCGCCGAGCACCGGCACACGCGCACCGGCGCCAGCCTGTTCGACGTCTCGCACATGGGCCAGCTGCTGGTGTCCGGCCCCGAGGCCGCCGCCGCGCTGGAGGGCCTCATGCCCGTGGACCTGATCGACTTGGGCCTGGGCCGCCAGCGCTACGGCCTGCTGCTGAACGACGAGGGCGGTGTGATCGACGACCTGATGGTCTTCCGCCAAGGCGAGGAGCTGTTCTTCCTGATCGTCAACGGCGCCTGCAAGGCGGGCGACATCGCCCATATCCGCGCGCACATCGGCCAGCGCTGCGAGGTGCGCGTGCTGCAGGACCAGGCGCTGCTGGCGCTGCAGGGCCCGCAGGCGGCGCAGGCGCTGGCGCGGCTGGTGCCCGAAGTGACGCAGCTGGTCTTCATGGGCGGCGCGCAGTTCGACTGGCAGGGCGTGCCCTTGCTCGTCACGCGCAGCGGCTACACCGGCGAGGACGGCTTCGAGATTTCCGTGCCCGCCGCGAACGCCGAGGCGCTGGCGCGCGCGCTGCTGGGGCAGCCCGAGGTGCGCCCGGCCGGCCTGGGCGCGCGCAATTCGCTGCGGCTGGAAGCCGGCCTGTGCCTGTACGGCAACGACCTCGACACCGGCACCACGCCGGCCGAGGCGTCGCTGGGCTGGGCCATCCAGAAAGTGCGGCGCACGGGCGGCGCCCGCGCCGGCGGCTTTCCGGGCGCCGAGCGCGTGCTGGCGCAGCTGGCCGACCCGGCGCAGGTGGCGCGCAAGCGCGTCGGCCTGGTGGCGCTGGAGCGCGTGCCGGTGCGCGACGGCACCGAGCTGCAAACCCTGGACGGCACACCCGCCGGCCGCGTCACCAGCGGCCTGCTGGCGCCGGGCGTGGACCGGCCGATCGCCCTGGGCTATGTGGCGCCGCAGCTGGCGCAGCCCGGCACGCGGCTGCAGGCGCTGGTGCGCGGCAAGGCGGTGCCGATGGAGGTGACGGCCACGCCGTTCGTGCCGCCGCGCTACCACCGCGGCTGAAATACACCGTGCCGCCGCTACAGTGGCGGCAGGCACGCTGTCGTGCCGTTTTTCTTCCTCCAACCCTGATTGATTTTCGGAGCCCCCATGAGCATCCAGTATTCCAAGGACCACGAGTGGATCGACACCAGCGAGCCGGCCGCGGCCATCGTCGGCATCACCCAGCACGCGCAGGATGCGCTGGGCGACGTGGTCTTCGTCGACCTGCCCGCCGTGGGCGCGACGTTCAAGCAGGGCGAAGTGGCGGGCGTGGTCGAGTCCGTGAAGGCCGCGGCCGACGTCTACATGCCCGTGACGGGCGAGATCGTCGAGGTCAACGAGGCGCTGCGCAACGACCCGTCGCTGGCCAACAGCGACCCGCTGGGCGCCGGCTGGTTCTTCAAGGTTCGGCTCAGCGACGAGAAAGAACTGACCGGGCTGCTGGACGAGGCCGCCTACAACGAGTTTGCCGCCAGCGCCTGAGTGGCGATGAGAGCCGAGGTGGACGCGGTGCCAGCCCTCACCCCGGCCCTCGTCCAGATGGAGAGGGAGAGCAGGCAGCCAGCGTCCCCGCGGTATTGCCCCTCACCCAGCGGCACGGGAAGCCAGCTCATCCCGCGCCCCTGCGGTATTGCCCCCTCTCCCTCTGGGAGAGGGTTGGGGTGAGGGCCTGCCCACCCGAGCGCCATTTCCAAGTCAAAAGCCGCTTCAGCCCTTGTTCTATATAGGCCTGAAGCTCCTCATTCAATAGCAATACCGCAAAGGCCCCGCCATGCAGATGCCCGACGCCCTGCCCCTCGCCGTGCTGGAGAACGCCACTGAATTCCTGCCGCGCCACATCGGCCCGGACGCGGCCGAGCAGGCGCACATGCTGTCGGTGGTCGGCGCGGCCTCGCGCCGCGCGCTGGTGGACTCCATCGTGCCGCGCGCCATCGCGCGCCGCTCATCCATGCAGCTGCCCGCGCCCACGACCGAGGCGGCGGCGCTGGCCGAGCTGAAAGCCATCGCGGGCCAGAACCGGGTGCTGAAAAGCTTCATCGGCCAGGGCTACCACGGCACGCACACGCCTGCCGTCATCCTGCGCAACGTACTGGAAAACCCCGCCTGGTACACCGCGTACACGCCCTACCAGGCCGAGATCAGCCAGGGCCGGATGGAGGCGCTGGTCAACTTCCAGACCATGGTGACCGACCTGACGGGCATGGACATCGCCAACGCCTCGATGCTGGACGAGGCCACCGCTGCGGCCGAGGCCATGACGCTGGCGCGCCGCTCGGTGAAGGCGCAAAGCCAACGCTTCGTCGTCGCCGGCGACGCACACCCGCAGACCATCGAGGTCATCCAGACCCGCGCCGCGCCGCTGGGCATCGAGGTGGTGCTGGCGAACTCGCGCGAGGAATGGGACGCGCTGGTCTCGGGCGAGTATTTCGCGCTGCTGGTGCAGTACCCAGCCACCAGCGGTCGCATCGACGATGTGGACAGCTTGCGCGCCGCCGCCGAAGCGGCCCACGCGCGCGGCGCCGCCGTGATCGCCTGCGCCGATCTGCTGGCGCTGACCCTGATCGTGCCACCCGGTGAATGGGGTGCAGACATCGTCGTCGGCACCACGCAGCGCTTCGGGATGCCCATGGGCGCAGGCGGCCCGCACGCCGCCTACATGGCCTGCCGCGACGCCTACAAGCGCAGCCTGCCCGGGCGCCTGGTGGGCGTGAGCGTGGACGCGCACGGCCAGCCGGCCTACCGCCTGGCGCTGCAGACGCGCGAGCAGCACATCCGCCGCGAAAAGGCCACCTCTAACATCTGCACCGCCCAGGTGCTGCCGGCCGTGGTGGCCAGCATGTACGCCGTCTACCACGGCCCGCAGGGCCTGACGCGCATCGCCCGCCGCGTGGCGACCTACACGGCCATCCTGGCGCAGGGCCTGCGCGCGCTGGGCGCGCCGCTGCGCGAGCACGCGGCCTTCGACACTCTCAGCCTGCACACCGGTGGCGCTACGAAATCCATAGCTGCCCGCGCAGTCTCCATGGCGGCCAACCTGCGCATCTACTGGCAGGACTGGCTGTGCATCACCCTGGACGAGACCACCACGCGCGCCGACATCGAGCTGCTGTGGCGCATCTTCGCCTCCGATGGCCAGGCCGTGCCCACCTTCGCCGATTTCGAGATGGGCGTGGACACCCTGATCCCGCCCGCGCTGCAGCGCAGCAGCGCCTTCCTCACACACCCGGTGTTCAACACGCACCACAGCGAGACCGCCATGCTGCGCTACATCCGCCGCCTGGCCGACAAGGACCTGGCGTTGGACCGCACCATGATCCCGCTGGGCAGCTGCACCATGAAGCTGAACGCCACCAGCGAGATGATTCCCATCACCTGGCCGGAATTCGCGCACATCCACCCCTTCGCCCCGGCGGACCAGCAGCAGGGCTACGCCGAGCTGGACGCGCAGCTGCGCCGCTGGCTGTGCGAGGCCACCGGCTACGCGGGGGTGAGCCTGCAGCCCAACGCCGGCAGCCAGGGCGAATACGCCGGCCTGCTGGCAATCCAGGCCTGGCACCGCGCGCAAGGGCAGCCGCAGCGCAATGTTTGTCTGATCCCCAGCAGCGCCCACGGCACCAACCCGGCCAGCGCGCAGATGGTTGGCATGCAGGTGGTGGTCACGCAGTGCGATGCCGACGGCAACATCGACTTGGCGGATTTGCGTGCGCAGTGCGAGCAGCACAGCCAGCAGCTGGCCTGCATCATGATCACCTACCCGAGCACGCACGGCGTGTTCGAGCAGCAGGTCAAGGAGGTGTGCGCGCTGGTGCATGCCCATGGCGGGCGCGTGTACGTGGACGGCGCCAACATGAACGCCCTGGTTGGCGTGGCCGCGCCGGGCGAGTTCGGCGGGGACGTGAGCCACCTGAACCTGCACAAGACCTTTTGCATCCCGCACGGCGGAGGCGGTCCCGGCGTGGGGCCGGTATGCGTCGCGCCCGACCTGGTGCCCTACCTGCCCGGCCACCGCACGGCGGCCGGCATGGGCGCACTGGCCGGCGCCGGGCAGCCCGATGCCTCGGACGGAGCCCGCGATGCGCTGTTTGCGGCGGGCGTGGGCGCCGTCAGCGCCGCACCGCTGGGCAACGCGGCGGTGCTGCCGATCTCGTGGATGTACATCCGCATGATGGGCGCGCAGGGCCTGACGGAAGCGACTGAGGTGGCCATCCTGTCGGCCAACTACATCAGCGCGCGGCTCAAGGACCACTACCCGACGCTGTATGCCTCCGCCAACGGCCACGTCGCGCACGAGTGCATCCTGGACCTGCGGCCGTTCAAGGACACCAGCGGCGTGCTGGCCGAGGACGTGGCCAAGCGCCTGATCGACTACGGCTTTCACGCGCCCACGCTGTCGTTCCCGGTGCCGAACACGCTGATGGTCGAGCCCACCGAGAGCGAGGACCTGGCCGAGCTGGACCGTTTCATCGACGCCATGGTCGCCATCCGGGGCGAGATCCGCCAGATCGAGAATGGCCACTGGCCGCGCGACGACAACCCGCTGAAGAACGCCCCGCACACCGCCGAGCGCCTGGTAGCCGCCGACTGGCCCCACCCCTACCCGCGCGAGCTGGCCGCCTACCCGCTGCCGGCGCTGCGCCGCGCCAAGTACTGGAGCCCGGTGGGCCGGGTGGACAACGTCTACGGCGACCGCAACCTGTTCTGCAGCTGCGTGCCGCTGGACGCAAGCGACTAACGGATACATCCGGCCACGGCGTGCCGGCACGAAGGGCCCTACTATCGGGCCCTTCTTTTTTTGCCTGAAAGCCTTGATCGCCATGCGCCCCACCCTTGCCTGCGCCCTGCTCGTCAGCCTGCTGGCGGCCCCCGCCGCCTTCGCCCAGTCCGCGCCCGTCACCACGGCCAGCGGGCTGGTGTACGAATCGCTCAAGGACGGCAGCGGCACCCCCCCGAAGGCCACCGACACCGTCAAGGTGCACTACCGCGGCACCCTGGCCGACGGCAAGGAATTCGACAGTTCCTACAAGCGCGGCGAGCCGACCGAGTTCCCGCTGAACCGCGTCATTCCCTGCTGGACCGAGGGCCTGCAGCGCATGAAGCCCGGCGGCAAGGCGCGCCTGACCTGCCCGGCGGCCATCGCCTATGGCGCGCGCGGCGCGGGCGGCGTGATTCCGCCCAACGCCACGCTGACCTTCGAGGTCGAGCTGCTGTCGGTGCGCTGACGCCCGCCCCGGGTCGGGCGGGCCTACACTGGCCCTCCGTCCTGTCTGCCTTGTCCGTTCAACCCCCATGAGCCGCCCCGACCTGTCCTTTCTGATGCACGCTGCCGGCGGCGAGGAAGGCAGCGCCGCGCCCGCCCAGGCGCCCGCGCCCGCGGACGAGCGCCGCGGCCCCGCGCGCGCCCGGGGCGACGTGGCCGCGCTGATCGAGGAGCTGCGCGCCTCCAAGGCCGAACTGGAAGCGCAGAACCACATGCTGCGCTACAGCCAAGCGGTGGCCGAGAGCGCCAGCGAGCGTTTCGAGGCGCTGTTTTCCAGCGTGCCGCTGGCACTCATGGTGCTGGACGAGCACGACATGGTGGTGCAGGCCAACTCCATGGCGCAGCGCTCGTTCCAGCCCGCCGAGCACGACCGGCCGCTGGTGTCGCTGATGCCCTTCGTCGACCCGGCACACGCGGCGCGCGTGCAGGCGGCATTCGACGCCGCGCGCCACCAAGCCACGGCCGAGGCCACCGAGGTGGTGTTCCGCCTCGACGCCGAGCGCGCCATCACCGGCGACCTGCACATCGCGCGCATCGAATCGCGCACCGAGGACGAGCAGCCGCTGACCCAGTTCCTGTGCGCGGTGATCGACCAAGGCCCGCTGCTGGCCGAGCGCCAGGCGCTGCAAAAGAGCGCCGCCGAGCTGCGCGAGCGCAACGAGCAGCTGCACACCAGCGAGCGCCGGCTGGAGGCGGTCATCAACTCGGCGCTGGACGCCATCATCTGCGTCGACCAGCACCAGCGCATCACCGTCTTCAACCCCACGGCGGCGATGCTGTTCCAGTGCCCGGCCAGCGACGCCCTGGGCAGCGCCATCACCCGCTTCATCCCCAACGCCGAACAGCTGCTGGCCTTCGCCCAGTTGACCACACAGGCGGTGCTGGGCGAGATGACGGCGCTGACCGCCTCGGGACGCGAGCTGGCGGTGGAGATCGGCGTGTCCTTCGAGCGCCACGCCGGCGGCGAGACCACCACTGTGTTCGCGCGCGACCTGACGGCCCGAAAGCGCGCGGAGGCGCGCCGCGCCGAACTGGAGGGCCAGCTGCGCGAGTCGCACAAGATGCAGGCCGTGGGCACCATGGCCGGCGGCATCGCGCACGACTTCAACAACATCCTGCACGCCATCCTGGGCAACGTGGAGCTGGCGCGTGCCGACTGCCCGCCCGGCAGCCCTGTCTGCGACAGCCTGGTGGAAATCGACAAGGCCGGCCGGCGTGCGCGCGACCTGGTGCGCCAGATTCTCACCTTCAGCCGCAACGAGCCGCCCCGTCGCGCCCGCGTGTCGCTGACCGACGTGGCGCGCGACACCCAGCAGCTGCTGCGCGTGACCCTGCCGCCGCAGATCGAGCTCACGGTGCACGAGGCCGACGGCGTGCCGCCGGTGCTGGCCGATGCCACGCAAGTCGAGCAGGCGCTGTTGAACCTGTGCACCAACGCCGTACACGCCATCGGTGCGCAGCGCGGCCGGGTCGAGGTGGACATTGCCGTGGCGCAGCCCGCCCAGCGCCTGCGTGAGCGGCTGACCCTGTCCGGCGACCGATACGTCGCCGTCAGCGTGCGCGACGATGGTCCGGGCATGGACGAGGCGACGCTGACGCGCATTTTCGAACCCTTCTTCACCACCAAGCCGGTCGGTCAGGGCACCGGCCTGGGGCTGGCGGTGGTGCACGGCGTGATGCGTACCCATGAGGGCGCGGTGGATGTGCACAGCGTGCCGGGCGAGGGCAGCCGTTTCACGCTGTACTTTCCGGCGCTGCTGAAGCTGCGGGCCGCCGACGACGGTGCGCCGCCAGCCCATGGCGGCGCACCCGGCACGGCCACCCCGGCCACTGCGCCAGCCCCCGCCGCCTTGCTTGTCGCCACTGCGCCTGAGCCGACGCCCGACGCCCCCGGCCGCCAGCGCCATGTCATGTATGTGGACGACGACGAGGCGCTGGTGCTGCTGGTCCAGCGCCTGCTGCGCCGCCGCGGCTATGTCGTCAGCGGCTTCACCGATCCGCGGCAGGCCACGCAGGCGCTGCAGGAGGCGCCCGAGCGCTATGACCTGCTGGTGACCGACTACAACATGCCGGGTTTCTCCGGCCTGGACCTGGTGCGCGCGGCGCACGCCATCCGCGCCGACCTACCCATCGCCCTGGCCTCGGGCTACGTCACCGCCGACATCGAGCAGCAGGCCCTGGCCGAGGGCGCGCGCGCGCTGATCCACAAGCCCAACGACGTGCAGGAGCTGTGCGCCACCGTGGACCGGCTGGTGCATGGCTGAGGCTTCGGCCGTTGCAGACGGCGTGGTGTGCCTTCACGAGGACGCGCACCTGCTGGTGCTGGACAAGCCCGCCGAGCTGCTGTGCGTGCCCGGCCGCGGCCCGGACAAGCAGGACTGCCTGAGTGCCCGCGCCCTCCAGCGCTGGCCGGACGCGCTGGTGGTGCACCGGCTCGACCAGGCCACCTCCGGCCTGGTGCTGATGGCGCGCAGCCTGCAGATGCAGCGTGCGCTGGGCCAGGCCTTTGCCGCGCAACGGGTGGACAAGCGCTACCAGGCCGTGGTGCAGGGCGTGCCCGCCGGGGCGGACGGGGGTTGGCACGCCATCGACCTGCCGATTGCCGCCGACTGGGAGCGCCGGCCGCTGCGGGTGGTCGATCCGGCGCACGGCAAGCCCAGCCTGACGCGCTGGCGCTGCCTGCCCGGTGCGCAGGCGGATGCGCAGCGCACCCGGCTGGAACTGCAGCCGGTCACCGGCCGCACCCACCAACTGCGCGTGCACCTGGCCGCCATCGGCCACCCCATCCTGGGCGACGCGCTGTATGGCACGGGCAGCGCGCAGGCGCAGGCAGCACGCCTGCTGCTGCACGCCTGCCGCCTGGAGCTGACGCACCCAATGCACGGTGGTCGCCTGCGTGTCGAGTCGCCCTGCCCTTTCTGACTACCATCGGCGCATGACAAGCACACCGCAGCACCTCACCATCCTCACCGGCGGCTCGCGTGGCATGGGCCAGGCCATGGCGCGCCAGTTGCTGGCCGACGGCCACTTCCTGGTCAGCATCGCCCGCCATGCCAGCGCCGAGCTGCAGTCCAGCAGCGGCAGCCTGCAGCAATGGACGCTGGACCTGAGCGACGGCGCAGCAGCCGCTGCCCGGCTGCGCGAGTGGCTGGCGCAGCAGGGCGCCGGACGCTTCGCCAGCGCCACGCTGATCAACAACGCAGGTGTCATCCCAGCCATCGCGCCGCTGTCGGCCAGCGACCCGGCCGAGCTGGCGCGCGCGCTGCGCGTGGGGCTGGAGGCGCCCATGCAGCTCACCGCCGCGTTTCTGGCCGCCACCGAAGAGTGGGGCGTGCCGCGCAAGGTGCTCAATATCTCCTCAGGCCTGGGGCGGCGGCCCATGGCGTCGCAGTCCGCCTACTGCGCCGCCAAGGCCGGCATGGACCACTTCACCCGCTGCTTGGCGCTGGACGAGGCGGCCAAGCCGCACGGCGCGCGCGTGTGCTCGCTGGCGCCAGGCGTGATCGACACCGACATGCAGGTCCAGCTGCGCAGCGCCGACGCAGCGCAGTTCCCCGATGTCGGCAACTTCGCGCAGCTCAAGGCCGGCGGCCTGCTGACCTCGCCCGACGATGCGGCCAAGCGGGTGCTGGCCTGGCTGGCGCGGCCGGACTTCGGCGCCGCCCCGGTCGCCGACGTGCGCGACGCCTGATCCGTTTTACTATTGAAAACATAGCTATCGGCCCTTTATTTACAAAGGCTGAAGGCCGATTTGATTCTTACTTTCCCAAAACAGGAGTTGTTCCATGACCCGTGAAGTCGTCGTCGTCAGCGCCGTGCGCACCGCCATCGGCACCTTTGGCGGCAGCCTGAAGGATGTACCGCCCACCCAGCTGGGCGCCACCGTGGTGCGCGAGGCGCTGGCGCGCGCCAGCGTCGAAGGCAAGGACGTGGGCCACGTCGTGTTCGGTCACGTCGTGAACACCGAGCCGCGCGACATGTACCTGTCGCGCGTGGCGGCCATCGAGGGCGGCTGCGCCGAATCGACCCCGGCGTTCAACGTCAACCGCCTGTGCGGCTCGGGCCTGCAGGCCATCGTCTCGGCCGCGCAGAGCATTCTGCTGGGCGACGCCGACGTAGCCATCGGCGCCGGCGCAGAAAACATGAGCCGCGCACCCTACGCCAGCCTGGCCAGCCGCTGGGGCGCGCGCATGGGCGACTTCAAGATGATCGACATGATGGTCGGCGCGCTGCACGACCCGTTCCACAACATCCACATGGGCGTGACGGCCGAGAACATCGCCGCCAAGTGGGGCATCACCCGCGAGGACCAGGACCGCCTGGCGGTGGAGAGCCACAACCGCGCCGAGCGCGCCACGCAGGCCGGTTACTTCAAGGACCAGATCGTGCCGGTGACGCTGAAGTCGAAAAAGGGCGAGGTGCAATACGCCACCGACGAGCACTTCCGCGCTGGCGCCACCATGGACGACATGGCCAAGCTGAAACCCGTTTTCACCAAGGACAACGGCACGGTGACCGCCGGTAACGCCTCGGGCATCAACGACGCCGCCGCCGCGCTGGTGCTGATGGACGCGCAGGTGGCCCAAGCGCGCGGCGCCAGGCCCATGGCGCGCCTGGTGGCTTACGCGCACGCCGGCGTCGATCCGAAATACATGGGCATCGGCCCGGTGCCGGCGACGCAGGCGGTACTGAAGAAGGCCGGCCTCACGGTGGCCGACCTGGACGTGGTCGAGGCCAACGAGGCCTTCGCCGCGCAGGCCTGCGCCGTGACGCGCGACCTGGGCCTGGACCCGGCCAAGGTCAACCCGAACGGCTCGGGCATCTCGCTGGGCCACCCGATCGGTGCCACCGGCGCCGTCATCACCGTCAAGGCGCTGCACGAGCTACAACGCATCCAGGGCCGCTACGCGCTGGTGACGATGTGCATCGGCGGCGGCCAGGGCATCGCGGCGATCTTCGAGCGCCTGTGAGCGCCTGCTGGGCCTCCCACCCGGCATGGCAGCACCAACAAAAACGGCTGCCGCGGCAGCCGTTTTGCATGGCGCGCGCAGGCCGCCGGATGTCAGTCGCGCACCACCAGCACCGGCACATGCACCACGCCCAGCACTCGCTGGGTGACACTGCCCAACACCAGCTTTTCCAGCCCGCGCCGGCCATGCGAGCCCATGACGACCAGGTCGGCGCCGGTGCTCTCGACCGCGCGCACGATGCCGTCATGGATGGCGTGGCCCTCGCCCACCACCGATTCGACATTCGGGATCCCGGCCTGCATCACCGCTGCCTTGGCCGCGTCCAGCGCAGTATTGGCCTCGGCCGTGGCGGCGCTCAGGTACTGCGCCTGGCCATAGGCAAAGTCGGCGCCCACGCCGGTGAACGGGTACGGGTCGAGCACGTACATCACCGTCACCTTGCTGCCGAACGTCTTGGCCAGGGCCGCGGCTTTGGCCACGGCCTTCATGGATGTCTCGGAACCATCGACGGGAACCAGAATGTGCTGGAACATGGCATACCTCCTACGTTATGGGTGACTGGAAGATCGACCACGCCCAGTGTGCCGTGTCGTGCACGATGCACCCTGCCACGGATCAATCGCCCGGTGCATCATCGCCCAGAAAGCTGCCCCGCCGGCAGGTCAGCACCAGCGTGTCGCGCCAGCCGTGCGCGCCCTCGGGCTGGATCGGCGTGGTCTCGTGGATCATGCGCGCGTCGTCCAGCAGCATGATGGACCACGGCTCGCTGAGCGTGAAGCGCTGGCCGCTGGGGCCGGTGGCCTCAAAAATGCGCGTCTCGCCGCCCTTGATGCCGTGGCGCTCGACCAGCAGCACCGCCACCAGGTCCACGCCGTCGCGGTGTGCGCCCTCGGGCGTAGGCCGGCCGATGCCGCCCTCGGTATCGATGCGGAACTGATGCGCCTCGACGAACCAGCGCGCCTCATCCGGCGCCAGCACTGCGCGCGTGGTGCTGGCTACCGCGCGCACCAGCGCCTGCCAGCCGCGCTGCGCCACGGTGGTGTCGCGCATGGGGGCGAACCAGCGGCGCATGCCGCCGTGCAGTGCGTTGTATTCCACCGGCTGGTAGTGCGCGCGGTGCGGCGCCAGCTGTACCTGGTCGCCTTCCAGCACGAAGCTGGCGTGCCGGCGGTTGCGATAGCGCCCGCCGTCCTTCAGGAACTCATCCGGTGGCAGGCTGGCCCAGTCGCCCTGCAGCGCCTGCAGCTCGGCCAGGGAACAGCCGGCCCACTCGGCCGTGTCCTGCGGGCGCAGCACGGCGTAGCCGCGGTCGCGCAGCTGCTCCACAACGTGGCAGGGCGTGGTGTAGGGAGGAGAAAAGGTGATGTGGGCCATGCGCTGAATGTAGGGCATGACCTTTGGGCCGGCCTGCGACCTGACGGCAAAACGCCCGCCATTTGCGTGCGGCCAATCGCCTGTGTAAAGGCGTTCAGTGCAGCGTGGACAGATAAGCCGCCATGTCACGCGCATCCTGCAGCGGCACGTCCAGCTCGGGCATGGCGGTGCCCGGCTTGACCTGCTGCGTGTGCATGATCCAGCGCACCAGGTTTTGCGGCGTGTTGTCCAGCGTGCCGGCGATCAGCACGCGCCGGCCCAGCGCATCCAGCGGCGGGCCCACCAGCGCGGGGGCTCCGGTCACGCCCGGAATCTGGTGGCATGAAGTGCAGGCATGTTGGTGCAACGCCTGACGTCCGCGCCGCGCATCGGGCGCCTGCCCGGGCGCCGGCGTGGCACTGCTCCGGCCGCAGGTCGCGCTGCCGCGCATCGCGCGCGCGTCGCGCTGCCATTGCCCATACTGGCTGGCATTCAGCTCTGGGAGGTGCTGCATGAAGGCGACCACATCCCAGATCTCGTCGTCTTTTAGGCGGTACTGCCAGGCCGGCATGCCGGTCATCTTCAGCCCGTTGCGCACCAGCCAGTACAGTTCGCGCGGGCGCCAGTGCTGGCGCGCATCGACCAGCGGGCCGGGCAATGGCTGCAAGCTCTTGCCCACATCGCCCTGTGACACACCCGGGGCGCCGTGGCATTGGACACACTTGGCCTGAAAGCACGCCGCGCCGCGCAGCAGGCGCAATGGGTCCGCCAGCGGCGGCTCCTCGATGTCCCGCGCGCGATGCTTCACCGAGCGCTGCATGGCATAGGCCAGCGTGGAATACACCGGCTGCCAGTGCTGGCGCGTGGCCGACACGTCATAGACGCCGGTGTAGAGAAGCAGCGCCGCGCTGCCCAGCGCCGCCAGCAGCAGCACACCGCCAGTAGCGGCAACGACCAGAAACAAACGGACTCGGCGCATGCCGCGGCATTCTGGGCCCGTTTGCCCCGGCGTACGTCAGAATTCCCCGATGCATGCTTGGTTCACGCCCTGCCTCGCGCTGGCGCCCGCCCTGTCCATCGGCTTGGCGATGGCGCAGCCGCGCGAGCCGGCACCCGCGCGCGCCAGTATCGAGCGTGGCCGCCAGCTGCTGGCGCAGTACCAGTGCGGTTCGTGCCACACCATCCCCGGCGTGCCGGCGGCACGTGGCGAGGTGGCGCAGACCCTCAGATCGTGGGGCCGCCGCAACTACATCGCTGGCCGCCTGCCCAACCGCGGTGACCTGCTGGCGCGCTGGATCGTGGATCCACCTGCCCTGGTGCCGGGCACCGCCATGCCGCGCATGGGTGTATCGCCCGAGCAGGCCCGGGCCATGGCTGCATACCTGCTGTCGTTGCAATGAGCATGGGCGGTGCGCTGCAGTCCGCGGGCGAGGCAGCCCGCCAGATCGAGACTGTGACCTGGGTGCTGGTGGCCGGCGGCGCGGCCATTTTCCTGGGCGTGATGGCGCTGCTGGGTGCGTCGCTGCGCCAGCGCAAGGGTGCCGTGCGGCCGGCGCATTGGATCTGGGGCGCGGGGCTGCTGCTTCCCGGCGTGTTGCTGGCCGCGCTGGCCGCCTGGACGCTCCCGCACACGCCGGCCTGGAAGCCGGTGCCACCGGCGGACGCGCTCATCGTCACCGTGAAGGCGCACATGTGGTGGTGGGAGGTGCGCTACCGCGATCCGGCGACCGGGCAGGACATTGCCACGGCCAATGAGATCCACCTCCCCGTGGGGCGGCCGGTGTACCTGGCGTTGGCCAGCGCGGACGTGATCCACAGCTTCTGGGTACCGCAGCTGGCGGGCAAGATGGACATGCTGCCCGGTCGCATGCAGCATCTGCTGGTACAGGTTGACCGGCCGGGCACCTGGCGTGGCCAGTGCGCCGAGTTCTGCGGCGACCAGCACGCGCAGATGGCACTGCACGTAGTGGGTCTACCGCCGGCGAATTTTGACGCTTGGCTGCAGGCGCAGGCCCGGCCGGCCGCCGCTCCCGCGACGGGCCTGCAGGCTCGGGGCCGAGATGCCTTCCTGGCTCAGCGCTGCGACGCTTGCCATGCAGTGCGTGGCACCGGCACGGCGGGTCGCCTGGGGCCTGATCTGACGCACGTCGGCAGCCGCTTTTTTGTAGGTGCCGGCACGCTGGCCAACAGTGCAGAGGGTCGCCAGCGCTGGCTGGCGCACGTTCAGCAGGTCAAGCCCGGAGCGCGCATGCCCTCCTATGACCGGTTGGACGATGCCACGCTGCATGCCATCGCCGACTGGCTGGGATCGTTGCAATGAACCAGCCCCCAGTCCTGCCCAATGCACTGCCGCGCCCTGCGGGCGAGCTACAGGCGCTGCAGGACGCCTGGCGCCCACCCACTGGCTGGCGCCGCCTGACGGCGGTGAACAATAGCCAGATCGGGCTGTACTACCTGGGCACAGCGCTGCTGTTCTTCGTGCTGGCCGGAGCGCTGGCACTGCTCATGCGCGCGCAACTGGCGCTGCCGGGCAACGCACTGGTGAGCGCCAGCACCTACAACCAGCTGTTCACCATGCACGGTTCGGTGATGATGTTCCTGTTCGCCGTGCCAGTGGTCGAGGCGGTCGCCGTCTGGCTGCTGCCCAACATGCTGGGCGCGCGCGATCTGCCGTTTCCGCGTCTGTCGGCCTATGCCTTCTGGGCCTACGCCATCGGTGGCGTGGCGTTCTTCTGCACCCTGTTCTTCGGTGCCTCGCCCGACGGCGGCTGGTTCATGTACCCGCCACTGACGGGAAAGGAGTATTCGCCCGGCATCGGCGCCGACTGGTGGCTGCTGGGCATCGGCTTCATCGAAATCTCGGCCATTGCCGGCGCCATCGAGCTGATCGTCGGCATCCTGTTCACGCGCGCGCCAGGCATGACGCTGATGCGCATGCCGGTGTTCGCCTGGGCGGCGCTGGTCATGGCGCTGATGGTTATCCTGGCCTTTCCAGCGCTGATCGCCGGCACGCTGCTGCTGGAACTGGAGCGTGCCTTCGACTGGCCATTCTTCATTGCCGCGCGCGGCGGCGACCCATTGCTGTGGCAGCACCTGTTCTGGTTCTTCGGCCATCCGGAGGTCTACATCATCTTCCTGCCGGCCGCCGGCATGGTGTCGATGATGGTGCCGGTGCTGGCGGGCTCTTCGCTGCTGGGGTATCGGGCCATCGTCTGGGCGCTGGCAGGCGTGGGCGCCATCAGCTTCCTGCTGTGGATGCACCACATGTTCACCGCCGGGCTGGGGCCACTGGCGCTGCAGCTGACTTCGGTGGCCAGCTTCGCGGTCTCGATACCGAGTGCCGTACAGGTGTTCGCCTGGATCGGCACGTTCTGGCAGGGCCGTCCGCGCATGGTGACGCCGACGCTGTTCCTGCTGGGCTTTCACGTCATCTTCGTGCTCGGCGGCCTGACCGGCGTGATGCTGGCCGTGCTGCCGTTCAACTGGCAGGCGCACGACAGTTACTTCGTCGTGGCGCACCTGCACTACGTGCTGATCGGCGGCATGGTGTTTCCGTTGTTCGCGGGCATCTACTACTGGGCGCCTTTGGTCAACGGCCACCGGCTGTCCGAGCGTGCCGGCCGCTGGAGTTTCGGCCTGATGCTGGGCGGCTTCAACTTGGCGTTCTTTCCCATGCACATCGCCGGCCTGCTGGGCATGCCGCGCCGCGTCTATACCTATGCCGCGGGACTGGACTGGACCCTGTGGAACCTGCTAGCCACCGCTGGCGCGTTCATTTTCGCGGCGGGGGTGCTAGTGTGCCTGGCCGATCTGATGCGCACGCTGCGCAGGCCTTCCGTGCTCCCCGGCAACCTCTGGGGCGCAGACTCTCTGGAGTGGCTGCCGCAAGGCGACTACGGCGTGCGCAGCATCCCGCAGATCACTTCGCGCGAGCCGCTGTGGCACCAGCCAGGCCTGGAGCTGGAGGTGGCGGATGGCCGACACTGGCTGCCAGGCACGGTCTTCGGTGGCCGCGAGACGCTGGTGACCAGCCCGATGGCTGCCGATATCCGGCACCTGCTGCGCCTGCCAGGAGACGGCTGGTCGCCTTTCGCGGCAGCGGCCGGCACGGCAGGTTTTTTCCTGCTGCTCACCGTAGGCTGGATCACTGCGGCATTCGCCGCAGCTGCACTGTCGCTGGCGGCAATGCTGTTCTGGCTCTGGGCAACGGATCGCCCGGCACCGAGCCCGCTGGCCACGATCGGCATGGGCGTCAGCGTGCCAACGCTGGCCGTTGGCAGGGCCACACATTCCTGGTGGGCCATGGCGATCACGGCGGCGGTCGACGCCACCATCTTCGCCTCCTTCGCTTTCGCGCACGTCCACGTCTCGATGGCGCTGGACGTATGTCCGCCTCCTGGTGCGAAATTGCCGGACGGGTGGGGGCCGGTCGCGCTGCTGACAGCCTCGTCCGTGCTGATGCTAGGCGCGACACGCTGCCTGCAGCGCCAGAGCTGGCTGCGATTGATGGTGGTGCTGGCACTGGTATGCCTGCTGAGTGCGGTGGCATTGGATCTGGCCAGCCATCTACGGCTTGGCCTGTCACCGCGCGCCAATGCCTGGAGCGCGAGCGTCGCAGCGCTGTTGTCCTGGCAGGGGTTCCATAGCCTGGTACTGGCGGTCATGGGGCTATACCTGCTGGCGCGCTCGTGCGCAGGCCATCTGCGCTGCGACGCACGCGCCACGCTGGACAACACCGCGCTGCTGTGGCATGCGCTGGTCCTGCAGACGCTGGTTTCCATGACCCTGGTTAGGTTGCTGCCCGGCTGGATGGGCGATTGAGCCGAATCCAGAGACAAGTTCAAGGCTTCACATCCGGATGCGGTTTCGGACTACAGCGCAGTCAGCGACAGCGTTCAGACACTGCGCACATGAACACCCCATTCGCCCTCCGCCGACCGCCTTTCCAGCCCTTCTGGACCTTGCTGCTGCTTGCCGGTTCGCTATCGGCGGCGATGGCGCAGCCCACTGCGGCGCCAGGGGTGGGTCCCAATCCCGCCCTGCCGGCACCGGACAAGGACGGGCTGATCCCTACCGTCAACATCGCCCCGGCCGAGCGCTGGCCAGAGGGAAAAATGCCACGGGCGCCAGCGGGCTTCACCGTCACTGCATTCGCCACCGGGCTCGACCATCCGCGCTGGGTCTACACCCTGCCCAATGGCGACGTGCTGGTGGCCGAAAGCAACAAGCCCGGACCAGAGCCCGGCACCAAGGATGTGCATTCGGAAGGGCTCAAGGGCAAGGCCATGGGCGTGGTCATGAAACGTGCCGGTGCAGGCGTGCCCAGCGCCGACCGCATCACCCTGCTGCGCGATGCCGACGGTGACGGAATTGCCGAAAGCCGGACGGAATTCCTCAAGGGCTTGAAGTCTCCGTTCGGCATGGCCTTGGTCGGCGACCAACTCTATATCGCCAACGCCGACGCCATCGTGCGCGTTCCCTATGAGCGCGGCCAGACGAAGAGCAGCGCCACGCCATCGCATGTCACCGACCTGCCCGCAGGCGCCAATCACCATTGGACCAAGAACATCATCGCCAGCGCCGACGGCAAGCAGCTCTACGCTACCGTGGGCTCGAACAGCAACATCGGTGATAACGGCATGCAGGCCGAGCAGGGCCGCGCCGCTATCTGGCAGGTGGATTTGCCCGGCGGCGCGAAGCGCCTGTTCGCCAGCGGTTTGCGCAACCCCAACGGCTTGGGCTGGGAACCGCATAGCAAGGTGCTGTGGACGGTAGTCAACGAGCGCGATGAACTGGGCAACGACCTCGTGCCCGACTACCTCACGTCGGTGAAGGAAGGCGCGTTCTACGGTTGGCCCTGGAGCTATTGGGGGCAGAACGTTGATGCCCGCGTCCAGCCACCCAACCCGGAAATGGTGGCCAAGGCCATCGCACCTGACTATGGCCTGGGCGCGCACCGCGCACCGTTGGGACTGGCGTTTTCGGACGAACGCATGCCTGCGCCCTATGCCAACGGCGCATTCATCGGCCAGCATGGTTCCTGGAACCGCAAGGAGCTGGCAGGCTACAACGTGGTGTTCGTTCCTTTTGCCGAGGGCAAGCCCGCCGGCGCACCGGTCGAGTTCCTGACCGGCTTTCTGAGCAGCGACGGCAAGGCCTATGGCCGGCCGGTGGGCGTGGCGCTGGACGGTAAGGGCGCGCTGCTGGTGGCAGACGACGTCGGCAACGCCATCTGGCGCGTGGCGCCACAAAAGTGAGGCCTTGCCAGGCAAGCAATTATTCAGAAAGCCATCGGCAAAACAAAAGGCCCTGCACCGAAACGATGCAAGGCCTTGATTTCATTGGTCGGAGCGGCGGGATTCGAACTCGCGACCCTCTGCTCCCAAAGCAGATGCGCTACCAGGCTGCGCTACGCTCCGACAGCGCGCATTCTAACCCGTAGAGGCGTTCCCAAAACCAAATTGCAGAGCTTTCGCCGTGAAAAGCGTCATCGATTGCTCGATGGTCCAGGCCCACGGCCGGGCAGGTGGCGGAAGGTGATGCGGCCCTTGGTCAGGTCATAGGGCGACATTTCCAGCGAGACCTTGTCACCGGCCAGGATGCGGATATGGTGCTTGCGCATCTTGCCGCCGGTATAGGCGATCAGCTGGTGTCCGTTGTCCAGCGTTACGCGGAAGCGCGAGTCGGGCAGCACTTCAGTGACGCTGCCCTGCATCTCGATGAGTTCTTCTTTGGCCATGAATGATGATGATTTCTGGAAACGCAGATACGCAAGGCGACAAATCCGAACGATGCGTAGGCCGTGAACCACGCATGCTCCGGCATGCAGGCGCCAGACGCAAAACAATGCAATCTGGAAGAAATACCGTGCCCGAAGACACACAACCCGAATGTCGCGTGCTGGCTGATGGCACGCTGCCCGGGCAAGGCCAGCGGTAGTAAAACGCGCTGCACGACAACCATAAATTGTAGCGCGCGGCATCGCGCGCAACACAGGCGTCAGCGCGGCGCAACAGCCCGCGCCAGGGCTCGCACCAGATCGGTCTGGGTGATGATTCCAGCCAGCTGACCCTGCTCGTCCACCACCGGAAAATGGTGATGCCCGGCCTCGGAAAACAACGGCACCAGGTCCATCAGCGGCTGCCCTGCCTGCACCTGCTGCGCCGGTATGCTCATCAGGCTGGCCACCTGGTCGGGCTGACGCGAGCGCCCCAGGATCAGCTTGCGCAGCCGCTCGCCGACACCTTCGTGCGTATCCAGATTGGCCAGGCGCATGAAATCGGCCACGGTGATGATGCCCACGACATCGCGCCGCGGCCCGATCACCGGCAGCGCCTTGACGGCCTGGCGGCGCATCAGCGTCCAGGCGTCGGCCAGCGCTGTCCCGGGCACCACCGCATGTACCGGCGCCGACATGATGTCGCTGCAGCGCAGCTCGCCCAGCGTGCGCTGGAAAGCCGCCCGTCCGGCCAGATGCAGCAGACCTTCCAGGTCGGCGCGGCTGATGTCCAGCACATCGTTGTAGTGCGCCAGGGCCGCGTCCACGTCGGCCGAGGTGAATGCACTGCCACCGGCCGGCGCTGCCGCCGCGGCTGCCTTCTGGCCATGCGGGTAGCTGCGGCCGGTCAGGTGGTTGTAGACGATGGCCGCCAGCACCAGCACGCTGACATTCAGCAGCAGCGGGCCGGCGGCCGGCAGCGTGGCTTCCGGCGGGTGCAGCACGGCGAACAGCGCCAGCGCGCCGCCCGGCGGGTGCAGGCAGCGCAGCGCCAGCATGGCCGCCACTGCCAGCCCCACCGCCATGCCGCAGGCCAGCACGACATCGCCGATCCAGCTGGCGCAGGCAATGCCGGTGAGGAACGACACCGCCGAGCCCGCCAGCACCGCCCACGGCTGCGCCAGCGGACTGGCCGGCACGGCGATCACCAGCACCGCGCTGGCGCCAATGGACGCCACCATCCAGGGCGTGGGCAGGCTGGTCTCCAGCTGATGCGCCAGCACTGCCACCAGCGCAATGCCCAGCCCCGTGCCGAGCACCATCCGCACGCGCTCGTGCCAGGTGATGCCCACCGGCTGGGGGAAGAACAGGCGCAGCCAGTCCATGCAGGCGCGGCGTCCGGGCATGGCGGCGGGCCGCAGGTCGGCAGCGGTGCGGAGAAAGCGAAAGGAGGGCATCGGAGGCCAATGCGCAGCGCCACGGTCGGGCGCTGCCCGAGAGCTTGGGGGACGCGGGGAAAACCCGCGATTATCCGCCGCTGGCGCTGCATCCTGTGGCCCACTGGAACGGCTTTTTGCTTCAACCGCCACCCCTACAATGGCCGGCCGCCCTGCTTGGAGCCCTGCCCAGTGTCTGACCGCCTTGCCGTCCTGCCCCAGTATCTGCTGCCCAAGCAGGCCATCACCATACTGGCCGGCTGGTTCGCCAACGCCCGCGCCGGTGCGCTGACCACTGCGGCCATCCGGCGTTTCGTGGCGCACTACGGGGTGGACATGGAAGAGGCCGCCGAGCCCGACATCACACGCTACGCGACGTTCAACGACTTCTTCACCCGCGCCCTGAAGCCCGATGCACGGCCGCTGGCATCGGCCGACGTGATCTGCCCGGTCGACGGCGCCGTCAGCCAGCTGGGAGCGATTGACCGGGACCGCATCTTCCAGGCCAAGGGCCACGACTACGGCACCGCCGCCTTGCTGGGCGGCGACGCGCAGCTGGCGCGCGAGTTCGACAACGGCAGCTTTGCCACGATCTACCTCAGCCCGCGCGACTACCACCGCATCCACATGCCATGCGATGGCCGGCTGCTAAGCATGGTGCATGTGCCTGGCGTGCTGTTTTCCGTCAACCCGCTGACGGCACGCGGCGTGCCCGGGCTGTTCGCGCGCAATGAGCGGGTGGTGTGCCTGTTCGACACGCCACTGGGCCCCATGGCGCTGGTGCTGGTGGGCGCGACCATCGTCGGCAGCATGGCCACCGTGTGGCACGGCCAGGTCAACCCGCCGCGCACGGGCCAGCTGCAGCGCTGGGACTATGCGGACCAGCAGGTCGTGCTGCGCAAAGGCGAGGAAATGGGCCGGTTCATGCTCGGCTCGACAGTGGTGCTGCTGTGGCGCCAGGGCGCGCTGCGGTTCGAGCAAGGCTGGGGTGCGTTGCGTCCAACACGGCTGGGCGAAGCGATGGCGCGGCGCGCCTGAAAAGGCGCTGGCTTCAGGTCGGCTGCGGCACGCGGCGCGTGGTGAACAGCGTCGGATCCAGCTCCAGGCTCAGCGGATCGACCGGCTCGGTCCGGCCCACCAGGTACACCGTCAGGTCATGGCGCCGCAGCGCGACATGGCTCACCGTTTCCCAGGCGCCGGCATGGCGCACCCGTGTACCAGGCCTGTACAGCGGCATGCGGAAACGCTCGCTCCAGCCCCACGGCACTATGGCGTGGTCCTGCGGAGACGGGCTGCTTGAGGCGAGTTCCATGGCTTGGGATTTTAATGAAGCATCCCGCATGCGCCAGAGTCCACCTACATAACCCGGCCATTCCCAGCGTTCCAGTGCCGCCTGAACAGGCGCAGTGCACACACTCCATGAGACGGAACACCGCCGCAGGCGGCTTGCGTCACCAAGTGGCATGGCAGGGTATTCGGGGTTCCTATAATTTGCCTTCCATGTTGCGCTGGCTGCTCACCCTTCTTGCCCTGCAGTTCCTGCTGGGCATGGGCGTGTCCGCGTATGCGCACGGGCTGCCTGTGGATGCCGGCCCTGCGCCGCTCGTCGCGACGGTGCACGACTCGCAGCACTGCACCGCTGCATCCGATCTGCTGGCGCTCGAAGACAGCCCGGGTGACGTAACGCCGGATGCAGGCATCGACCTGCCAGACGACCAGGAATTCCACCAAGTGTGCAGCCCGCGGCGGACCGCGCATTTCAGCTGCCCGGGTCTGGCCGAGGTGGCGCTTGCCTGCGCACCGCCACGGCGCCTGCTGCGCCCGCCTCGCGCCTGAAGGCCGGCGCGCGCACGCTCGTGCGCGCCCCCACGCCGGTCTGCCTTTCCTGCTTCCTGCACCGCGCGCCTGCTGGCGCCGCCTTGCGCCCAGCACGGCCAGCGTTGCACCCCATTCGCTCACCCCCGGAGCAACCCCATGCGTCTGACCACCCGCGGCAAGCTTGCCGTCACTGCCATCACCGACCTGGCCCTGCGCTCGCACGGCCAGCCCGTGGCCCTGCCCTCCATCAGCGCCCGCCAGGGCATCTCCCTGTCGCACCTGGAGGACATCTTCGGCGCCCTGCGCCGCGCCGGCCTGGTGCGCAGCAGCCGCGGCCCGGGCGGCGGCTACACCCTGGCGCGGCCAGCCGAACAGCTGAGCGTGGCGCAGATCGTGCAGGCTGCCGAGGCTGCGCTGTCGCCCCCGGCACGCAAACGCAGTGCCGCCGTCGCCGAGGCGCCGGACATGACTGCCGAGCTGTGGACCAGCTTCCAGAGTCGGGTGATGGACTACCTGCAGTCGGTCAGCGTCGCCGACCTGGTGGCGCAGCAGGCCGCCGATCCGGCGGCGCTGCAGCGGCAGGACAGCACGGCCGTCCGGCGCCGGGCCGGCACGCCAGCACGCCAGCTGCCCGCGCCCGATGTGCCGAACTCGGTTTTTGCCCTGGGCCTGTCTGCGTCCTGACCCGCTCGACACACAAAGTCACCAGCGAGACTTTTCGGCGACATTAACCACATTCCTGACGAGGACGGCCTGACTACAATCGCCCGCTGATTTTTCCCAGGGTAAACCCTTGGGGTTGCGCAGCACCACGGGAAATACAGGGCTTTGTCCACAGTCCAGGTCCATCACATGCAAGCCGGCTCGGGCCACCCGCCCGCGCCTGCCCTGCCCTACAACCCGGCGCTGGACGGCCTGCGCGCCGTGGCCATCGTGCTGGTCATCCTGTCACACGCGCACGCGCCGCCGTTCGACGGTGCGTTCTACGGCGTGGACGTGTTCTTCGTCCTGAGCGGCTTTCTCATCACCTCGCTGCTGCTGATCGAACTGCAGAAAAGCGGCCGGCTGGACTACTGGCGCTTCTATCGGCGGCGCTTCTTCCGGCTGATGCCGGCGCTGGTGCTGTTCCTGGCCGCCTACTGCCTGGTCGCGCCGCGCGTGTGGCCCGAGCTGACGGACATGTGGAGCGACGCGCTGCTGTCGCTGCTGTACCTGGCGGACTATGGCATCGCCTTCTTCGACAGCCCTGGCACGCTGCTGCACATGTGGTCGCTGTCGGTGGAGGAGCACTTCTACCTGGTCTGGCCGCCGCTGCTGGCATTGCTGGTGCGCTGCACCGCGCCAGGCCGGCGCTGGCGGCCGATCGCCGGCCTGGTGCTGCTGGCCTGGGCCTGGCGCGTGCTGTGGGTGCTGCGCGGCCAGCAGTTCTACGAGATCTTCTTTCGCTTCGACACCCGCGCCACCGGGCTGCTGATGGGCGCGCTGCTGGCGGCGTTGCTGCACGAGCGCCCGGCGTGGTTCGAGCGGCTGCGCGCGCGGCTGTCGCACGGCATGTGGTTCGTGCTGGCGGTGCCGCTGCTGCTGGCCCAGACCTGGGACGACATGAACGTCATGGCCTGGGGCATGACGGTGGTCGAATGCGCCAGCGCGGTGCTGCTGCTGGCGGTGCTGCAGCAGCGCGGCGCCGCCTACGAGGCGCTGTCGGCGCCGGCGCTGGTGCTGGTGGGCAAGCTGTCCTATGGCATCTACCTGTGGCACTACCCCATCGTGCGCTGGCTGCGTGCCGACCAGCACTGGCTGGTGACGGCGGTCGCAGGCTTTGCCCTGTCCGCCGCCATGGCGGCACTGTCGTACTACACCGTCGAGCGCTGGGCACTGCGGCGCCGCGATGGCGCGTTCGCAACACACAGGCCGCCGGCGCCATCACCCCTGGCGCAGCCACGGCGCGGCACCCGCTGACATCCGCAGCGCTACTTGAACGATAGCTGCAGGCCATTGTGCTTCATGGGCTTGAGGCCGATTTGACCTGAAAACTCCAATTCCGTCCGCCCCTGCGGCGTGATGCCTGCTGCCGCTACACTGCGCGCTTTCTTTTCGCTGGCCAGCCCGGCCGCACGCCCATCGGTGGCGCGCGGCGTGCAGGCTTTTTTTGTCTGCGGCAGCGCCTGCCCGTTCCATCCGCCCGACATGTCCACGGTCTTCAACTTCACCTTCGTGCCCTGGTTCCGGTCGGTGGCGCCGTACATCCACAAGTTCCGCCACCAGACCTTCGTGGTCGGGCTGACGGGCGAGGCGATTGCTGCCGGCAAGCTGCAGAGCATCGTGCAGGACCTGGCGATGATCCAGGCCATGGGCGTGAAGATCGTGCTGGTGCACGGCTTTCGACCCCAGGTCAACGAGCAGTTGGCCGCCAAGGGGCATGCGGCGAAGTATTCGCACGGCATGCGCATCACCGACCCGGTGGCGCTGGACAGCGCGCAGGAGGCGGCCGGCCAGCTGCGCTACGAGATCGAGGCTGCCTTCAGCCAGGGCCTGCCCAACACGCCCATGGCCGGCGCGCGTGTGCGCGTGATTTCGGGCAACTTCCTCACGGCGCGGCCGGTGGGCATCGTCGATGGCGTGAACTTCCAGCACACCGGGCTGGTGCGCAAGGTGGATGTCGAAGGCATCCGCCGCACGCTGGAATCGCAGGCGCTGGTGCTGATCTCGCCGTTTGGCTTCTCGCCCACGGGCGAGGCGTTCAACCTGTCGATGGAGGACGTGGCCACGCGCGTGGCCAGCGAGCTGCGTGCCGACAAGCTGCTGTTCCTGACCGAGGTGCCGGGCGTGCGCACCCAGCCGTTTGAGCCACCCGGCGAGGACAACCCGGTCGATACCGAGCTGCCCCTGGCCGCCGCGCGCCGCCTGCTGGCGCAGCTGCCGGCGCCGCAGGTACCGACCGACGTGGGCTTTTACCTGCAGCACTGCGTGCGCGCCTGCGAGCACGGCGTGGAGCGCAGCCATATCCTGCCGTTCGCGGTGGACGGCGCGCTGCTGCTGGAGATCTACGTGCACGACGGCATCGGCACCATGGTCATCGACGAGAAGCTGGAAGAGCTGCGCGAGGCGACCATCGACGACGTGGGCGGCATCATCCAGCTGATCGAGCCGTTCGAGCGCGACGGCACGCTGGTCAAGCGCGACCGCACCGAAATCGAGCGCGACATCGCCAGCTACACGGTCATCGAGCACGATGGCGTGATCTTCGGCTGCGCCGCGCTGCACCCCTACCCCGAGGCGCGCACCGCCGAGATGGCCGCCGTCACCGTCTCGGCGCAAAGCCAGGGCACGGGCGATGGCGAAAAGCTGCTCAAGCGCATCGAGCAGCGCGCCCGCCTGCTGGGGCTGGACAGCATCTTCGTGCTGACCACCCGCACCATGCACTGGTTCCTGAAGCGCGGCTTCGCCCCGGTCGATCCCAACTGGCTGCCCGAGGCACGCAAGCGCAAGTACAACTGGGACCGCAAGAGCCAGGTGCTGGTCAAGAAGCTGACGCCGTAGGGCCTGTCCTACCCGCCCAGCGCCGCGCGCCGCACGGCAGCGGCGGCAAGCGCGGCCTAAGGTGGCCTTCAGCAAGGAGGCCACGATGACCGATCCACTAATCTACCGCGACCGCAGCGAGGCCGGCCAGGTGCTGGCGCGCGCGCTGGAGCACTACCGCAACACTGACAACGCCCTGGTGCTGGCCCTGCCGCGCGGCGGCGTGCCCGTCGCCTACGAGGTGACACGCGCGCTGGGCATTCCGTTGGATGTCTTCCTGGTGCGCAAGGTCGGCCACCCGCGCCAGCGCGAATACGCCATCGGGGCCCTGGCCAGCGGCGGTGCGCTGGTGCTGGAGCCCCACGGCGAGCAGCTGCCCGGCGCCGAGATCGACCCGGTGGTGCAGGAGGAAACGCTGGAGCTGGAGCGGCGCGAGCGCCTGTACCGGCACGAGCGCCCGCTGCCGCCGATCGCCGGGCGCACCGTGATCGTCGTGGATGACGGCCTGGCCACCGGCGCCAGCATGCGAGCCGCCCTCCAGGCACTGCGCGCGCAGCAGCCCGCGCGGCTGGTGGTGGCCGCGCCGGTGGGCGCGCCGGACACCTGCCGCGCCCTGGGTGCGCTGGCCGACGAGGTGGTCTGCCCCAGGCAGCCCGAGGACTTCGAGGCTGTGGGCCGTTGGTACCAGGATTTCGCGCAGCTCAGCGATGAGGAAGTCCTGGCCTTCCTGCAGCGCGCGCTGCTGCGCACGGCGCAGTCGCCGTCATGAGCGCAGCCCCTGCGCCGAATCGCGGGCTGCAGCACGACGACGTGCGGCTGCTGCAGGCACTGCGCCCGCACTTGCGCGCGTTCAAGCGCGCCGACACGGCGCCGGGCCTGCTGGAGCTGGTCGGCGATGCGCACTTTGTGCTGATCGGCGAGGCCAGTCACGGCACGCACGAGTTCTACTTGGAGCGTGCGCGCCTGACCCGGCGCCTCATCACCGACCACGGCTGCGCCGCCGTGGTGGCCGAGGCAGACTGGCCCGACGCGCTGCGCGTGCATCGCTATGTCTGCGGGCGCTCCGACGATGCCGACGCGGAAGCCGCACTGTCCGGCTTCGAGCGCTTTCCGACCTGGATGTGGCGCAATACGGTCATGGTGGAGTTCGTCGAGTGGCTGCGCGAGCACAACCGCCACCTGCCGCCCGGGCGCCAGGTGGGCTTTTTCGGCATGGACCTGTACAGCCTGTACGGCTCCATCCAGGCGGTGACGCAGTACCTCGACGAAGTGGACCCCCAAGCCGCCAGCCGCGCCCGCGCGCGCTACGCCTGCTTCGATCACCGGGGCGAAGAGGACAGCCAGGCCTATGGCCACGGTGCCGCCTTCGGTGCCCGCCCGAGTTGCGAGGACGAGGCCATCGCCCAGCTGTTCGAGATGAACCGCCGCGCCGCCGCACAGCTGCAGGCGGGCGAGCCCGACGAGGCCTTTTACGCCCAGCAGAACGCGCGCCTGGTGCGCAATGCCGAGCAGTACTACCGCAGCATGTTCCACGGCCGCGTCTCCACCTGGAACCTGCGCGACCAGCACATGGTGCATACCCTGGCGGCGCTGCTGCAGCACCTGCAGGCCACGCACGGCGCCGCGCCGCGCCTGGCGGTGTGGGCGCACAACTCGCACCTGGGCGACGCCAGCGCCACCGAAATGGGCCGGCTGGGCGAGTGGAACGTCGGCCAGCTGGCGCGCGAGCGCTGGCCGGGCGACTGCGCGCTGATCGGCCTGTCCACCTTCCACGGCCGCGTGACGGCGACCTCCGAATGGGACGGCCCGGCCGAGCGCAAGCGGGTGTGCGACGGCCTGTCCGGCAGCTACGAGCGGCTGTTGCACGACTGCGACATGGACCGGCTGTGGCTGCCGCTGCGCGGCAACCCGGCGCTGGCCGGACTGCTGCAGGCCGAGCGCCTGCAGCGCGCCATCGGCGTCATCTACCAGCTCGGGACCGAGCGCCAGAGCCATTACTTCCATACCCGGCTGCCCGCGCAGTTCGACGCGCTGCTGCACATCGACCGCACGCACGCACTGCAGCCGCTGGTGCACGAGCCGCTGTGGCACGGTAGCGAGGGCGACGTGCCTGAGACCTGGCCGAGCGGGCTGTAGGTAGCATCGGGCGCATGTCCACGCCTGCCTGCTCCGTATCCGACGCATCCGATGCCCAGCCCGCGCCCCCTGGCGTACCCGTGCTGTATTCGTTCCGCCGCTGCCCCTACGCGATGCGTGCCCGGCTGGCGCTGGCCGTGAGTGGCCAGCGCGTCGAGCTGCGCGAGGTGGTCCTGCGCCACAAGCCGGCCGCGCTGCTGCAGGCCTCGCCCAAGGCCACCGTGCCGGTGCTGGTGTTGCCCGATGGCGACGTGCTGGAGCAGAGCCTGGAGATCATGCTGTGGGCGCTGCGGCGCCATGATCCGGCGCATTGGCTGGAGCCGACGCACGGCACGCTGCAAGAAGCCCTGGCGCTCATCGCCGAATGCGACGGCCCTTTCAAGCAGGCGCTGGACCGCTGCAAGTACCCCGAGCGCCATCCAGACAGCCATCCTGCCGCCGCACGGGAGCAGGCGCATACCTGGCTGCAGGAGCTGGAACAACGCCTGCGGTGCCACGCCTGGCTGCTGGGCGAACATGCCACGCTGGCCGACATGGCCCTGCTGCCCTTCATGCGCCAGTTTGCCGCCATCGACGCGGCACAGTGGCTGGCCCTGCCCTGCTCCGGCGTGCAGGCCTGGCTGCAGCGCTGGCTGGAAGGCCCGCTGCAGGCGCGCAGCATGGACAGGCACGCGGCGTGGGCGCCAGGCGCCACGCCGGTGTTCTTCCCGCCCGCCTGAAACGCCACAGGGCGCCCGAAGCGCCCTGTGACAACATGCGAAAGCGAGGCGATCCGCTCGTCAGGCCACGGCGGCGCGGCGCCCGGCGCCCGGGCGGGCCTGACGCAGCAGCAGCACCAGCAGCATCAGCCCTATCACCACGAAGCACACGAACGACCAGTTGGCGATCGAGCCGCCCAGGAAACGCCAGTCCACCGCCGTGCAGTCGCCCGAGCCGCGGAAGATCATCGGGATGGCGCGGCTGATCGGGTAGTTCTCGATCATCCCGTAGAAGTCGCGCCCGCAGGTCGCCACTTCGGGCGGGTACCACTGCAGCCAGCTCTGGCGCGCGGCGACGAAGGCGCCGAAACCGGCGGCCAGCACCCCCAGCGCAGTGAACGCCAGCCGCCAGCCTCGCCCCCGCCCCGCTGCTGCCAGCGCCGTGAACACCGCCAGCGCGATC
The DNA here is from genome assembly GCF_900103645.1 of Oryzisolibacter propanilivorax. Lineage (GTDB taxonomy): Bacteria > Pseudomonadota > Gammaproteobacteria > Burkholderiales > Burkholderiaceae_C > Melaminivora > Melaminivora propanilivorax. The sequence continues at coordinate 238,744 of NZ_FNHP01000001.1, read as the reverse complement.
AGTGCATAGCGTTGCACGATGCACATCGGGCAGGGCTCCAGCCCGACGGCGTATTGCAGGTACAGGCCGAAACCCAGCAGGCCCACGCAGGTCGCGGTGGTCAGCGCCAGCACGCGGCGCGGTGCGCCATCCATCCATTCGAGCAACATCTGTCGAAACCCCTTTTCTCGTCATGCGGGCGCGCCGGGCGGCGCACCTGCCCACGGGGCAAGGCGCTCAGATGCCGGCGGCTTGGTCCAAAAACACCTGGGCGCGGCGCGGCGTCACCACCAGCGTCTCACCCTCGCGCAGTGCCATGGCATGGAACTGCTGCGCCGGAATCTGCGCCTCGATCAGGCCGTCCGACTGCGTATTGTCGGCGGATGGAGTGCCGCCCTCGGGCACAAGTTCCAGCCGGGCGATGGGGCCGACGACGATGGCGCGTGCCAGCTGCGCCACGATGCCGCTCGCGCGGTCCTGCGCCGCGCCGGGCACGTAGCGCTCCACGTCCAGGTCGTGCGGGCGCACATAGGCCCAAGCGGCGGTGCCGTCGCTGGGCGTGGCGTGGCCGTGCGGGCTGTCCAGCTGCAGGCCTTCGTCCAAGTGGATGCGCCCGCCGCTGGCGCGGCCCTTGAACAGGTTCACGTCGCCCAGGAAGCCATAGACGAACGGGCTGGCCGGGTTGTCCCATACCTGTTGAGGCGTGCCTTCCTGCTCGATGCGGCCCTTGTTGATGACCACCACCCGGTCGGCCACCTCCAGCGCTTCCTCCTGGTCGTGCGTGACGAAAATGCTGGTCACGTGCAGCTCGTCGTGCAGGCGGCGCAGCCAGCGGCGCAGTTCCTTGCGCACCTTGGCGTCCAGCGCGCCGAAGGGCTCATCGAGCAGCAGCACCTTGGGCTCGACGGCCAGCGCGCGCGCCAGGGCGATGCGCTGGCGCTGCCCGCCCGACAGCTGCGACGGGTAGCGCTCGGCGATCCAGTCCAACTGCACCAGCTGCAGCAGGCTCATCACTTTTTCCTTGATCTGCGCTTCGCTGGGGCGCTCGCGGCGCGGCTTCATGCGCAGGCCGAAGGCCACGTTGTCGAACACCGTCATGTGCCGGAACAACGCGTAGTGCTGGAACACGAAACCCACGCCGCGCTCGCGCACATGCACGTCGGTGGTGTCGGCGCCGCTGAAGTGGATGCTGCCCTCATCCGGCGTCTCCAGCCCGGCGATGATGCGTAGGAGCGTCGTCTTGCCACAGCCCGACGGGCCCAGCAGCGCGATCAGCTCGCCCGAGGCGATGTCCAGGTTCACATGGTCCAGCGCCCGGAAGCTGCCGAACTGCTTGCTGACGTTGCGGATTTCGATGCTCATTTTTTAATAGCTATAGGCCATTTGTGTATCAGGACAAAAGGCCGTTTTGACAGTATTTTTCGCTCAATGGGTCGGCGTAGGCCGCTCGGGCGGCAGCGCGGCCGCCGCGCGGCGCTCGCGCTCGCTTTGCCACTCGGCGCCGGTCTTGATGGCCAGCGTGACCAGTGCCAGCAGCGCCAGCAGCGACGCCGAGGCGAACGCCGCCACCGACTGGTACTCGTTGTAGAGAATTTCCACGTGCAGCGGGATGGTGTTGGTCTGCCCGCGGATGTGGCCCGAGACCACCGAGACCGCGCCGAACTCGCCCATGGCGCGCGCATTGCACAAGATCACGCCGTACACCAGGCCCCACTTGATGTTGGGCAGCGTGACGTGCCAGAAGGTCTGCCAGCCGCTGGCGCCCAGCACCACCGCCGCCTGCTCCTCGTCGTTGCCCTGCGCCTGCATCAGCGGGATCAGCTCGCGCGCGATGAAAGGGAAGGTGACGAACACGGTGGCCAGCACGATGCCCGGCACGGCGAAGACGATCTTGATGTCGTGCGCCGCCAGCCACGGCCCCAGCCAGCCGTTGGCGCCGAACACCAACACGTACATCAGGCCCGCGACCACCGGCGAGATGGAAAACGGCAGGTCGATCAGCGTCGTCAGGAACGCCTTGCCGCGGAACTCGTACTTGGCGATGCACCAGGCGGCGGCGACGCCGAACACCAGGTTGAGCGGCACAGCGATCAGCGCGGTGAGCAGCGTCAGGCGGATCGCCGCCCAGGCATCGGGCTCCTTCAGCGCTGCCAGGTAGGCGTCCAGCCCCTGGCGCAGCGCCTCGGCGAACACGGCGGCCAGCGGCAGCACCAGGAACAGCAGCAAGAAGGCCAGCGCGATGCCGATCAGCAGCCACTGCAGCCAGCGCGCCTCGGTGGTGCCGGCCAGCGCACGCCGCGCGGGAGCGGAAGAAGACGGCGCGCTCATGCCGGCATCCCCGCGTGGCGCCGCTGCCAGGCCTGCAGCGCGTTGATGACCAGCAGCATGACGAACGAGATCGCCAGCATCACCACCGCCACGGCGGTGGCGCCGGCCACGTCGTACTGCTCGAGCTTGCCGATGATGATGAGGGGCGTGATTTCCGAGACCATGGGCACGTTGCCGGCGATGAAGATGACCGAGCCGTACTCGCCGATGGCGCGCGCGAACGCCATGGCGAAGCCGGTGAGCAGCGCCGGCGTGATGCCCGGCAGGATGACGCGGGTGAAGATCTGCCAGCGCGTGGCGCCCAGGCTGGTGGCGGCCTCCTCCAGCTCGCGCTCAGAGTCCTGCAGCACCGGTTGCACCGTGCGCACCACGAACGGCAGGCCGATGAAGATCAGCGCGATGACCACGCCGCCGGGCTGGAACGCCAGCTGGATGCCCAGCGGCTCCAGGTACTGCCCCACCCAGCCGTTGCCGGCCAGCAGTGCCGTGAGCGAGATGCCGGCCACGGCCGTGGGCAGGGCGAACGGCAGGTCCACCAGCGCATCGACGATCTTTTTGCCCGGAAACGAGTAGCGCACCAGCACCCAGGCGATCAGCAGGCCGAACACCGCGTTCACGCAGGCGGCGATCAGCGAGGCGCCGAAGGTCAGGCGGTAGGCCGCCAGCACGCGCGGCGCGGCCACGGCCTCCCAGAACTGCGGCCAGCTCAGGGTGAAGGATTTGAGCAGCAGCGCGATCAGCGGGATCAGCACCACCACGCTCAGGTAGAACAGCGTGTAGCCCAGTGTCAGCCCGAAGCCCGGCAGCACCCGTCGCGGGCGGCGCCGGGTGGCTGGGGCCTGGGCCGCCTCGGGCGCCGCGGCGGCGCCCGTCATGACGGCAGCAACCATGGCGCGCTTCTTACTTGCCCGGCTGGTACAGCTTGTCGAACTGGCCGCCGTCGTTGAAGTGCACCTTCTGCGCCTCGGTCAGGCTGCCGAAGTACTTGGCCACGGTGAACTGCTGGATGGGCTTGAACAGGTCGGCGTGCTTCTTCAGGATGGCCTCGGAGCGTGGGCGGATGGCGTGCTTGGCGGCGATCTCCTGCGCCTCATCCGAGTACAGGTAGTCCAGATACGCCTTGGCCAGTTCGCCCGTGCCCTTCTTGGCCACCGTGCGCTCGACCACCGCCACCGGGTTCTCGGCCGTAACGCTGACCGACGGGTAGATGGCATCGACCTTGCCCTTGCCGAACTCGCGCTCGACCGACACGACTTCGGATTCGAAGGTGATCAGCACGTCGCCGATGTTGCGCTGCAGGAAGGTGGCCGTCGCGTCGCGCCCGCCCTTGGCCAGCACCGGCACGTTCTTGTACAGCTTGGCCACGAACTCCGCCGCCTGCGCGTCGGTGCCGCCCTTCTCGCGCACGCTGCCCCAGGCGCCCAGGTAGGCGTAGCGGCCGTTGCCGCCGGTCTTGGGGTTGACGACGATGACCTTCACGTCGGGGCGGATCAGGTCGTTCCAGTCGCGGATAGCCTTCGGGTTGCCGTGGCGCACCAGGAACAGCATGGTCGAGGTGGTGGGCGAGGCGTCGTGCGGGAACTTCTTCGCCCAGTCCTTGGCGACCACGCCGTTGTCGGCCAGGAACTGCACGTCGGTGGTGGTGTTGAAGGTCACCACGTCGGCCGCCAGGCCGTCGTTCACGGCGCGCGCCTGGGCGCTGGAGCCGGCGTGCGACTGGTCCACCTTGACGTCCACGCCCTTGGTCTTCTTGTAGTGGGCGACGAAGGCCTGGTTGTAGTCCTTGTAGAACTCGCGCGCCACGTCGTAGCTGACGTTCAGCAGGCTATTGGCCTGGGCGGCGGCGAGGCCGCTGGCGGCCACCAGGGCGGCGGCGACGAGGGTCTTGAGGGAAGTCTTGACGTTCATGGTTCTGATGCTGCAGGAAATGGCGGACCCGTAACGGGGCGTTTCGCCGGTATTGTCAGGACCGCGCTACAAAACCCAAACGAATCATTTCTTGTTTGTTTATCCAGAACTTGTATATGCCGCTTGCTGCGCCTGGCACAGCCGCACCCGCGCGGGCAACTCCTCGCCCAGAAAGTCCAGCAGGCTGCGCACCGCAGGCGCCAGGCCGCGGCGCGAGGCGAACACCGCGTGCACGATGCCGCGCGCCGGCGCCCAGCCGGGGAGCACCCGCACCAGCCGGCCGGCGGCGATGTCGGCGGCGCACAGGTAGTCGGGCAGCCAGCACAGCCCGGTGCCGGCCAGCGCGGCGAAGCGCAGGGTCAGCAGGTCGTCGGCCACGTAGCGCGGGCTGAAATGCAGCGTCTCCTGGCGCCCGCCGGGGCCGTGCAGCACCAGGCTGGCGCGCCCATCGGCGGCCGACATGGCCAGCGTGTCCATGTCCTGCAGCTGCGCCAGCGTGGCCGGCTGGCCCTGGCGCGCCAGCTGCGCCGGGCTGGCCACCAGCCACTGCACGCCCTCGCCCAGGCGCTTGACGACCAGGCTGCCGGCCTCGTCCAGCTGGCTGCGCACGCGCAGGGCGATGTCCACGCCCTCCTCCACCACGTTCACCACCCGGTTGCCGACCTGCATCTCGACCCGCACCGCCGGGTGGCGCGCGAGGAAGTCGGGCAGCAGCTCGCCGACCACCGACTGCGCCAGCGTCACCGGGCAGGCCAGGCGCACGGTGCCGCGCGGCTCGCTGTACACCTGCTCGACGGTTTCCTGCGCGGCCTGCGCCGCCTCGCGCAGCGCCAGGCAGTGGCGCAGGTAGGCCTGGCCGACCTCGGTCAGCGACAGGCTGCGCGTGGTGCGGTTCAAGAGACGCACGCCCAGGCGCGCCTCCAGCTCGGCCACGCGGCGCGAAAGGCGCGACTTCGGGATGCCCAAGGCGCGCCCGGCCGCGGCGAAGCCGCCGCGCTCGGCGACCTCGGCGAAATACAGCATGTCGTTCAAGTCCTGCATGGCGCGCCCTCATCGTTGCATAGACGGGACAATCTATCGTGCAGCTGGGGACTTATCAAGCATTCGCACCAAATACACAATGCCTGCATGCCCGCCGCTGCGGGTTCACCCGAATACGAGCCCAAAAAAGGATCACACCATGCGACTGCTGCACATCGACTCGGCCATCACCGGCGAACAATCCGTCTCGCGCCAGCTCACGGCGCGCATCGTGCGCGACTGGCTGGCCCACCACCCCGGCACGCAGGTCGAGTACCTGGATCTGGCGCAGGACGCGCCGGCCCACTTCACCCTGGACGCCATGGCGCCGCGCACCGGCCAGACCGACGGCCTGAGCGACGCGCAGCAGCGCGAGAACGCGGTGTCCGAGCGCCTGGTGCGCCAGTTCCTGGCGGCCGATGTGGTGGTCATCGGCGCGCCCCTATACAACTTCACCGTGCCGACGCAGCTCAAAGCCTGGATCGACCGCATCGCCCTGCCTGGCCGCACCTTCCGCTACACCGCCGGCGGCCCCGAGGGCTTGGCCGGGGGCAAGACGGTGTTCATCGCCTCCAGCCGCGGCGGCGTGTACTCGACGACCGAAGCCGGTCGCATGCTGGAACACCAGGAAAGCCTGCTGCAGACCGTCATGGGCTTTTTCGGCGTGACCGACTTACGCATCGTGCGTGCCGAGGGCACCGGCATGGGCCCCGAGGCGCGCGCCCAGGCATTGGCCGACGCGGCGCGCGCCAGCGCGGCGCTGACGCGCAGCGCCGCATCGAACCAGGACCGATTGGCGCAGATGGCGTGACGCCCGGTGGCCGGTGGCATCGCCCCGGCCAGGATTTTAGATTTTATATAAAAAGTGCCTCTAGCCCTTTGAGTACAAGGTCCGCAAGCTATTCAAACAATAGCAAACGCTTGGCTTATACCTGGGCAAAGCGCTTCACCCAGGCCACATAGCGGTCCAGCCAGCCCTGCACGAACTGCCGGCTGGCCTCGCCGATCTGGCCGTCTTCTTGGAACAGCCCGTCCTTGGCCTGGATGAACGCCTCGGGCTGAGCCAGCGTGGGCATGTCCAAATAGGCCAGCACGTTGCGCAGGTGCTGCTGCGCCATGCAGGTGCCGGCGGCGCCGATGGACACGCCGATCACCCCGGCCGGCTTGCCGGCCCAGGCGCTCTGGCCATAGGGGCGCGAGGCGTGGTCGATGGCGTTCTTCAGCACACCGGGGATCGAGCGGTTGTATTCCGGCGTCACGAACAGCACGCCCTGCGACGCCGCGACCTCGGTTTTCAGCCGGCGCACGCTGTCGGCCTGGTGCGCGTCGTCGTCCTGGTTGTAGGGCGGCAGGTCGTCGATGCGCAGCTCGGTCAGCACGACATCCTCGGGCGCCATGCGCCGCAGCGCGTGCGCCAGCTGGCGGTTGAAGGAGTCCTTGCGCAGGCTGCCGACGAGCACGGCGATGCGGAACTTGTCCATGGAAGAGGCCTTTGGTGGAGCCGCGTGCCGCGGCGGGTTGCTGGAATCGGGGATCAAGCCATCGTAATTCCATGCTTCGCACGGCGTCTGTCGGCCGGCGCCGCACTGACGCGCGCACGGGTGGCCAGCGGCGGCCGGCTCAGGGTGCGCAGCGGCTCAGGACCGCGTGGCGGCATCGTCCACGCCCATGATGGCCTGCACCTTGCGCACGAAGGCCGGGGCGTCGAAGGGCTTGACCAGCAGCTCCATGTCCTGGCCCAGCAGGCTCTGCTCGCTCATGGCGGCGCGCTCGGCGTAGCCGGTCATCAGGAGCACGCGGATGGACGGCAGGCGCTCGCGCGCCATGTCGGCCACTTGGCGGCCGTTGGGCCCGGGCAGGCCCACGTCGGTGATCAGCAGGTCGAAGTGCAGCGCGCCCGACAGCAGCGCCATGGCTTCGGTGCCGCTGGCGGCCTGCATGATCTGAAAGCCCATGTCGCGCAGCAGCTCGACCACCATCGAGCGCACCGTGGCTTCGTCCTCGACCACCAGCACCGCGTCGCGCCGGCGCTCGTGGTCGTGCGTGTCCAGCGTCGCCGGGGCCTCGTCCTGCGGCCCGTCCTCGCTGCGCGGCAGATACAGGTGTACCGTGGTGCCGTCGCCGATGCTGCTCTCGATCTCCACCGCGCCACCGGTCTGGCGCATGTAGCCGTAGATCATCGACAGCCCCAGGCCCGTGCCCTGGCCGATGGGCTTGGTGGTGAAGAATGGGTCGAAGGCGCGCTCGATCACCTCGGCCGGCATGCCGGTGCCGGTGTCGGAGACGCTCACCCGCACGTATTCGCCCGCCGCCATGCCGCTGCTGCCGCTGGCGATGGCGTGCTCGGCGCGCACCGGCGCATTGGCCGTCGCGACGCGCAGCCGCCCGCCCACGGGCATGGCATCGCGCGCGTTGATGGCCAGGTTCAGCACGGCGTTCTCGAACTGATGCAGGTCGGTGCGCACGTTCCACAGGCCGGGCGCAATGTCCAGGTCCAGCAGGATGTTCTCGCCGCAGCTGCTGCGCAGCATGGTCTCCAGCCCGCTCAAGGTGGCCGCCACGTCGGTGGCGCGCACGTCCAGCGGCTGGCGCCGCGAGAAGGCCAGCAGCCGCTGGGTCAGCGAGGCCGCGCGCCGCGCCGAGCCCAGCGCCGCGTCGATGTAGCCCTGCACCTCCTGCGTGCGGCCCTGCTGCAGGCGCCGCTGCATCAGCTGCAGCGGCAGCACGATGCCCTGCAGCATGTTGTTGAAGTCATGCGCGATGCCGCCCGTGAGCTGGCCGATCGCCTCCATCTTCTGCCCCTGGCGCAGGCGCTCCTGCGCTTCGCTGAGCTGCTGGGCACGCTCCAGGTCCTCGGTCTCGTCGCGCCCCACGGCATGCAGGAAGCCGTCGGCCGCCACCACCGACCAGGCGATGGTGCGCACCTGGCCGTCGCGGCGCATGAAGCGCATGCGCACTTGGCGCCGCTGCGTGCCGGTGCGCAGCATGGTGCCCTCGGCGTCCAGCTCGGCCGTGTCGCCGCCGAAGACGAAGGCACGCACATGGCGCCCCAGGGTATCGGCCTCGCTCCAGCCCAGCGCCGCCGTCCAGCCCGGGTTGACCGCGGCGATCACGCCATCGAAGCGGGCGACGATCATGATCGCGTCGGCCATGGTCCACAGCCGGTCGCGGTCGGCGGTGCGCAGCGCCACCTGCTGCTCGAGCGACGAGGCCTCGGCGCGCAGCTGCTGCTGCAGGTGGTGCATTTGCGTAGTCTCGATGACGGTGATGGCGAAGCCGCCGACCACGCCCACGTCATCGCGCACCGGGCTGAAGCAGAAGGTGAAATAAGTCTGTTCGGGATAGCCGAAGCGCTGCACCACCAGCGGCATGTCCTGCATGAAGGTGGCCTCACCCAGCAGCGCGCGCTCGGCCATGTGCTCGACCTGGCCCCAGGTCTCGTACCACACCCGATCGAAGGGCTGGCCCAGCGCCTCGGGCTTGTCGCCCAGGATGGGTCGGTAGGCGTCGTTGTAGAACGTGGTGCGATGCTCACCCCAGACCAGGCATTTGGGGAAATGCGAGGCCAGCATCAACTCCAGCACCACGCGCAGCGCCTGCGGCCAGCCCTCGATGGGACCCAGCGGGTGCGAGGCCCAGTCGAACGCGCGCACCTTGGCGCTCATCACGCCCGGCGCGTGTGGAAACTGAGTGGGGGCAATGCGGTTGTCGGCCATGGTGAATGCAGCGAAGGCCCGGCCCGGGCGCCGCCGGCGGACTGCCAGGCGATGCGCGCCACGCCGGGCACAGCCAGGGCCGCAGTCTAGCCGGCCACGGCGCGCCCGCAACCCTGCGCAAAAAGCGCTGCCCGCGGCGCGGCTTCAGCGCCGGTCGGCCAGGGCGTGGGCGATGGTGCCCAGGTCCACGTATTCCAGCTCGCTGCCGACGGGCACGCCGCGCGCCAGGCGCGTGACGCGCACGCCGCGGCGCTTGAGCGCCTCGGCCAGGGCGTGCGCCGTGGCCTCGCCCTCGGCGGTGAAGCTGGTGGCCAGGATGACCTCCTGCACCACGCCGTCCCCGGCGCGCTCCAGCAGTTCCTGCACACCGATGTCGCGCGGGCCCACGCCGTCCAGTGGCGACAGGCGGCCCATGAGCACGAAGTACAGGCCCTTGAAGGCACCGGTGCGCTCCATCGCCGCCTGGTCGGCGGGCGTCTCCACCACACACAGACGCGCGGTGTCGCGCCCCGGGTCCTGGCAGACCTCGCACAGCTCGCCCTCGGTGAAGGTGTGGCAGCGCACGCAGTGGCGCACGTGGCTGGACGCCTGCGCCAGCGCCTGCGACAGCAGCTGCGCGCCGGCGCGGTCGTGCTGCAGCAGGTGGAACGCCATGCGCTGCGCCGACTTCTGCCCGATGCCGGGCAGACGGCGCAGCGCCTGGATCAGCGCGTCAAGCGAACTGGTGTCGGACATGTCTCAAACCCACGTTGGCCAGGCAAGACCCTGGGAAAACTGGCGCCCCAAGCCGGCAGACGCCGTGGAGCCGGCTGCGCCGGACCAGTGGCATCGCCCCCGTCCCAGCGCGCAGCGCGCCAGAGAAGCGGGAAGGCCAGCAGGGCCTCAGGGGATGTACTTAGCTTAGAACGGGAATTTCATGCCCGGCGGCAGGCCCGGCATGCCGGCGGTGAGCTTGCCCATCTTTTCCTGCGAGGTCTCCTCGGCCTTGCGCACGGCGGCGTTGAAGGCGGCGGCGACCAGGTCCTCCAGCATGTCTTTGTCGTCGGCCAGCAGGCTGGGGTCGATGGTCACGCGGCGCACGTCGTGCTTGCAGGTCATCAGTACCTTGACCAGGCCGGCCCCGGCCTCGCCCTCAACCTCGATGTTGCCCAGCTCGTCCTGGGCCTTCTTCAGGTTGTCCTGCATGGCCTGGGCCTGCTTCATGAGGCCGGCGAGCTGTCCCTTGTTGAACATGGTGGTTTCCTTGAATGGGATGGAAAGAAAAAACGAAGAATGGGGCGAAGGATAGCCCGCCCCTTGCGCTCACGCCGGCTTGATGCTGCCGGGCACGATGCGCGCGCCGAAGTCGCGCATCAGCTGCTGCACGTAGGGATCGGCATGGACGATGGCCTCGGCGCGGCGCTGGCGCTCGCTGGCGGCGTGGGCGTTGCGCCGCGCCGGGCTGTCGCTGACGCGGCCGACCTCGACGCTGATCTGGCGCGCGCAGCCGGCCGCTTCCAGCGCGGCGCGCAGGCGCTCGTGCGCGACGGGCTGGTTCAGCGACTCGCGCTCGATGCGCAGCAGCCAGTGCTCGCCGTCGCGTGCCACCAGCTGTGACTGCAGTGCCAGCTCGCGCGTCAGGGCGCTGATGGCGCCCTCCTGCACCAGGCGCTGCACGGTGGCGTGCCAGACATTGCCGTCCTCGGTCGGCACCAGCGCCTCGGCGCCGGCCTGACGCGCCAGCGGCTGGGTTCGTGGGCCCGGCTCGGGTGCGGCACGCACCGGCACTGCTACGGTTTCAGTAGCTACTGGCCGTTGCTCGATATGGGCTTGCGGCAGATTTCGCCCAAACTCTTCAGGCGCACGCACGGGCAGGCGCACGGATGGGCGGGGAGCTTCGGGCGGCTGTTGCGCGTGCGTTGCCGGCTCCACCGCCAGCGGGGCGGCGCTGCGCTGAAGCGCAGGCGCTTGCGCAGTAGCAGAAGGCGTAGGCGCGTGTGCTGGCGCCGGCCGGGCCGACGGCGCCGTGGCAGGCAGGGTGGCGACAGCGTCAGCCGGGCCGGATTTCAGAGTTTTTTTTTCCGCCGTGCCCGCCTGCGGAGCCGGCGCCGGCTTGAACGCCAGCAGGCGCAGCAGCGCCATGGTCAGCGCGGCGTACTCGTCGGGCGCCAGGCCCAGCTCGGTGCGGCCGTGCAGACAGATGCTGTAGAGCAGTTGCGTCTCGTCGGCCGGCAGCAGTGCGGCCAGGCGGGCGATCTCGCCGGCCTCCGGGTCCTGCGGGTCGGGCTGTTGCGCCAGCTGTGGCACGGCCTGCAGCACCGCCATGCGCTGCAGCACGGCGCCCATGTCCTCGAGCGTGGATGCTGCCGACAGGCCGTGCGTGCGCAGCAGCTCGCAGGTCTGCACCACCGCCAGGCCGTCGCCGCGCGCCAGCGCGTCGATCAGCGTGAAGACATGGCTGCGATCGACGCTGCCGAGCATCTGGCGCACCGGCGCCTCCTCGACCTGCCCGCCGCCAAAGGCGATCGCCTGGTCGGTCAGCGACAGCGCGTCGCGCATCGAGCCGCGCGCCGCGCGCGCCAGCAGACGCAGCGCCGGCGGCTCGGCGGCGATGGACTCGGCCGCCAGCACGTGGCCCAGGTGCTGCTGCACCACCTCGGGCGCCATCGGCCGCAGGTTGAACTGCAGGCAGCGCGACAGCACTGTCACGGGCACCTTCTGCGGGTCGGTCGTGGCCAGCACGAACTTCAGATACTCCGGCGGCTCCTCCAGCGTCTTCAGCATGGCGTTGAACGCCGTGTTGGTCAGCATGTGCACCTCGTCGATCATGAAGACCTTGAAGCGTCCCTGCACCGGCTTGTAGACGGCCTGTTCCAGCAGGCCCTGCACCTCGTCCACGCCGCGGTTGGAGGCCGCGTCCAGCTCGGTGTAGTCCGGGAAGCGCCCTTCGTCGATCGCCGTGCACGCCGCGCACACGCCACACGGCGTGGCGGTGATGCCGCCCTGGCCGTCGGCGCCCTGGCAGTTCAGCGACTTGGCCAGGATGCGCGAGACGGTGGTCTTGCCCACGCCGCGCGTGCCGGTGAACAGATAGGCATGGTGCAGGCGCTGCTGGGTCAGCGCGTTGGTCAGCGCCTGCACCACATGCTCCTGGCCCACCATCTCCGCGAAGGTCTTGGGACGGTATTTGCGGGCGAGCACGAGGTAGGACATAGGGCCGTGATTCTATGTGTCCGTCTGCGGCCGAAGGGCTCTGCAGGCCGGGTACAATCGACGCTGACGGGCCTCCCCGCATGGGGAAGCGGCCAACCGGGTCAGGTGGGGAACCAAGCAGCCCTAACCGTGGAGCCAGTGCCGGGGGTAAGGCTCGTCACCCTCTTCTTTTCTCCTCCCCCTTCTCCCTTTCGCGCGCCGGGGCTGCATAGCACAGCCCACATGCGACTGTCTGCCGTCCCCGTCTGACAGGCAGTCAGGGCAAACGGAGATGACCGCGCAGGAGGCGGCGCCCATACTGTGGTCCAGCCCGTAGCCGACCATTTGGGTGCCGCCATGACCTCGCGCCTGACCACCATCCTGCCGCCATCCGGCCGCCCCGTGGCCCGGATCTGCTCGTTGACGCTGCTTGCGGCCCTCGGCCACGGCCTTGCCTGTGCCCAGGACAGCCTGGGTGACGCGGCCCAGCTGGCGCTGGCGCATACGGGCACCAGCGCAGCGCCCCTCGATTCCATAGCCCCCGCCACGTTCACCTCGCGAAGCGAAGAGCTGACCGCGCTGGCCGCCAGCCTGGACAGCCCGCCGGTTCCGGGGCTGCGGCTGAACGAGGTCACCGGCTGGCTGACGCCGGACAGGCCTTCCAGCCTGGGCGTCACGCTGGGCGTGTTGTCGGCGTCCGACCCTGGCAATCGACAAGGCAGCGCAGCCGCCCTGGCCTATGACCTGGGGTTGCGCTGGCGCTCGCGCCTGGAGCAGCGCGTGCACCTGGACGTGCAGGCCTGGGCGCGCACGCCCCAGCCGGCGTTCGACGCCATTACCATGATCTGGTCGCGCGAGCCCGCCAGCGTGGGCACGCGTCTGGAGGTGCAGTGGAAGGCCTCGCGCACGCGCGGCGTGGTGCCCGAGTTCGGCGCCATCGGCGTGCAGCTGCAGGGCGACGCCAAGCTGCTGCTGCGCGCCCGGCACGGCGGGCCGATGGTGTACTACCGCACCAAGTTCTGACGCCCAGGCACTGTGCCGGTCACGGCGTCAGGCGGCGACGCCGAGGATGACGCTGGACGCCTTGAACAGCGCTGCTGCCTGCATGCCCTCGACCAGGCCCAGGTTCTCTGCGCTCTCGTTGGTCACGATGGACACCACCGAAGCGCCGCCAGGCAGTCCGATCACGACTTCGGTATTCACTGCGCCGGTCTGGACCCGCTTGACCTGGCCCTGGAGATGGTTACGCGCGGAAAAGCGCATGCCGGGGTCCTGCGCCACGACGATGACCGACGACGCCTTGATCAGCGCCGTGGCCTCGGCGCCTTCGCGCAGGCCCAGGCTGCTGGCGCTGCCGTGGGTGACGATGGCCACCACGGCGCCGACGCCGAGCACGTCGAGCTCGATTTCATCGTTGACGGCACCCGGCACCACGCGGGTGACCTTGCCGGAAAACTGGTTGCGTGCGCTGCTCTTGAGCATGTCCATTCCTTTATTTTGATATGAACGAATGACGGGAATAAGTAGTTACCCGCAGGCATTGTGACCCACGCCACGCGGGCGCCGGCCATCGCAGGCGTCACAGCGCGGCCACCCGCACCGACACGTCGGCCGGCGGTGCATGGTGCAGGCTGCTGGTGACCAAGGCGTCCACGCCCGTGGCCGCATAGTCGGCCGCGTTGTCCAGGCGAATGCCGCCCGCCGCCAGGACGCCCAGCGCCGGGTGCTGCACGCGCAGCGCGGGGCACCAGCAGCGCAACTCTTGCGGCGTGGCCTTGTCGAACTGCACCACATCCGTGCCCGCGGCCGCGGCCTGCAGCGCTTCCTCCAGGCTGTGCGCCTCGATCACGCACTTCTTCTCGGCCAGTGCCGGCGCTACATGGTGCAGACGCACCGCCAGGCCCGGCCAGCCGCCCTCGACCAGCGCCCGGTGCTGGCCAAAGACCAGCACCGTCTCGCCCACGCCCAGCCGGTGCGGGAAGGCACCGCCCGCCAGCGTGGCCTTGAGCGCGATGCGGCGCAGCCCTGGCGCGTGCTTGCGCGTGGTCAGCACCGCCACGCGCGGATTCGCTGCCTGCACGGCCTGCACCATGCGCTGCGTGGCGTGGGCCACGCCGCAGGCGTACTCCAGCAGGTTCTGCGCCACCTTCCAGGCGCGCAGCAGGCCGCTGGCGGCGCCGGTGGCGCACAGCAGCAGCTCGCCATCGGCCAGCGGCGTGCCGCTGGCGACCACCTGCTCCACCTGCCCGCCGCAGGTCTGCACCACGCGCGCGGCCTCCTCGGTGCAGGCGGCGACGCTGGCGCCGCGCACGCGCCATTCGATGCGTGCCTGCGTGTTGCCCACGGCCAGCAGGTGCGTCGTCAGGTCCAGCAGCGGCGCGTCCTCGGCGATCCACGCATCGATGCTGGCCTGGTCGAAGAAAACGGAATGCAAAGTCACAGCGCCCCCCAGCGGCGAAGAATGAAGAAAGCCGCCAGCGCCACCGCGCCCAGCAGCAGCGACAGCGCGTTGGCGCAGGCCAGGTTGCCGTCCAGCACATGGTTGTAGATGGCCAGCGACAGCGTCTCGGTGCGCCCGGCGATGTTGCCGCCCAGCATCAGCGACAGCCCCACCTCGCCCAAGCCCCGCCCCAGCGCCAGCACCAGGCCGGCGGCCACGCCGCGGCGCGCCAGCGGCACGTCGATGCGCCAGAACACGGCCCACGGCCGGTGCCCGAGCAGCGCGGCCGCCTCGCGCAGGCGCGGCGCGATGCCGGCGAACGCCGCCTGCGCCGGCTTGACCATCAGCGGCAGCCCGGCGACGAATGCCGCGACCACCAGCCCGGTCTGCGAGAACACGATCTGCGGCTGCAGCGCCGCCGGCAGCCAGGCCGTCAGCCAGCCCTCGCGCCCCAAAGCCAGCAGCAGGCCGTAGCCCAGCACGATGGGCGGAAACACCAGCGGCAGCGTGACCAGCGCGTCCAGCAGCGCGCGCCCGGCGAACGGCCGGCGCGCCAGCAGCCAAGCCAGCAGCGTGCCCAGAGTCAAGTGCAGCGCCAAAGCCCAGGCCAGCACCTGCGCCGTCAGCCCGATGGCATTGCCCTGGCAGCCGCCGCCCAGCACGCTCACATGCCGTGGCGCTGCAGCACCGCGCGCGCCGCGGGCGAGGCCAGGTACTCGACGAAGGCGCGCACCGCCGGCTGCTCGCCACGGCCCTTGAGCACGCCGGCGCTGAGTTCGATGGGCGCGTAGCAGTGCTGCGGCGCCTCGATCAGCGTGCCGATGCGGCCCTGCAGCGCCTGGCCCTCGGTGACGTTGACGAAACCGGCATCCACCTCGCCGGTGGCGACATAGGCACCCACCTGTGGCACGGTGGCCACCTCCAGCAGGCGCGCGGCCAGCGGCTCGGCCAGGCCCGTGCGCTGCAGGCAGGTAGTGGCGGCGTTGCCATACACCGCCTTGACGCGGTCGGGCAGCGCGATACGGGCAAAGCGCGGCTCGCGCAGGTCGGCGATGTCTTTCAGCTCCAGCCCCTCGCGCGTGACCAGCACCAGCCGGCCCTTGCCCAGCAGCGTGAAGCGCTCGGCCAGGCCCATGGGCTCCAGGAACGCCTTGTCGCCGATCAACAGGGCGATGTCGGGGTTCTGGCGCGCCTGCGTTTCGACCTGCTTCATGTTGCCGAAGCTGGCCTCGGCGCGGATGCCGCTGGACCGGGAAAAGTCCTCCAGCAGCTGCAGCACCGGCCGGCGGTAGCCGGCGCCTGCCGCCACCAGCAGGCTGCCCTCGTTCGGGGCCGCCCAGGCAGGCAGCGCACACACCACGGCCGCGCAGGCCAGAAACAGACGTCGCAACATCGCAATACGCTCCAATGACAGTGAAGAAAGCAAAGCAAACAGCCTCGTCAGGCGCACAGGCACACGCGCTGCACCGAACGGCCGAACAGGTGGTAGCCCGACGCCCCCTCGGCCAGCAGGTCCAGCATGGCGCCGGCGTCCAGCACGCGTGTGCCGCCGACCACCGTGGCGCCGCGGCGCGCGAAGGGCGCCAGCCGCAGCGTGGCGGTCGGCCCGACCACGGCGGCGCGCGCCCCCGGGCGCAGCAGCGCCAGCAGGCCTTCCAGCGTGCCGTTGGTGAGCGTGGTGGCCGTCGTCAGCAGCACGTCGGCCTGCGGCAGCACCTCGCCCACGCGCCCGGCGGGCACGAAGTGCGGCAGCTCCTCGGGGCGCAGCGTGGCCGGGTCGCGCTCGACGACGTGAAACGGCTGGCCGCGCTGGCGCAGCGCGCGCAGATACGGCCCGAAGGCGCCGACCACCACCACCTGCTCGCCCGGCGCGATGGCCAGGGCGTCGAAGCCGTCGCCCTCGACCACGCGCGCGCCGTCGGGCGGACCCCCCTCGCGCCACAGGGTCTCGGCCAGCGCGTTCAGCGTGGCAATCGCCAGCGTGCGGCGCAGCGGCTGGGCGTGCTGCAGGTCCTGCAGCACCTCGGCCACCGGCCGGCCCGCCAGGCGCCCGGGCGTGGGCATGGCCAGTGCTGAGCTCGGGCAGCACACGGCCGCCGGGATGTCCTGGATGGGCGTGGCGGCCAGGCCGCCGACGCCGTTGTCCAGCTGCACGCCGGTGAAGAACACGCCCAGCACAGCGCGCGCCAGGTGCCGCTGGCCCAACGCGTTGCCCAAGTGCTGCGCGACGTCGGCGTGCAGCTCGGCCAGCAGGGTGGCGGCGGCAGCGGGCGCCGCCCTGCCCTGTGCGCGCGGCGCGGTGCGTGCGGCTGTGGTCGGCGGCAGGGGGTGCGCGAGAGTCGTCGTCAGCATGGCGGGGTCTCCCAGGAGATGAAGGCCCAGCGCATCGGGGCACCCTCGCGCTGGGTGATGGTGGCCTGCGCGTACCAGTCGCGCAGGCGGGCGGTCTCGGCCGCGTCCAGCCCGCCCATGGACCAGGCGACGCGGCGCGCGAAGTCGTCGAAGTCCTGCGCGCCGGCCAGGCGGTTTTCCTGCGCCAGGTACGACAGCTGCGGGTGGATGCCGCGCGCGTGCAGGATGTTCAGCAGGTAGATGTAGTCGGGCACGGGCGGCACGCGCCGGCCGATGGCCTCCTGGATTGCCGGGTCGGTGAAGTGCCCGCCGACCAGGTGCGTCAGGTACACGCGCCGGCGCGCGTGGCGCTGCAGCTTGTCCAGCGCGGCGCCGATGTCGGCCACGGTGGTCGAGCGCGAAGCCACGGCGATGTCGCACACCGGCACGTCGTTCCAGTCGTCTTCCCACGCCTTGTGCAGCGTCTGCACCTGCGCCAGGCCGCGCGCGGCGGCCTGCTCGCGCATGGCCTGCAGCATGGCGGGGCTGTAATCCAGCCCGACCACCTGCCGCAGGCGCGGCGCCAGCGCCAGGGCGATAGTGCCGGGGCCGCAGCCCACATCCAGCAGCGACTGCGCGCCCGACAGGTCCATGCGGGCGATGAATTCCTCGGCGTAGCGGCTGCCCACGGCGCGCGCGGCCATGCCGGCGGCGCGGCCGTCCCAGGCGCTGGCGTCCTTGCGCGTGCGCCCGGCCAGGGCCAGGTGGTGCTGGTACAACAGGTTGAAGTCGATGGCGGCGATCGTCATGCGGCGGTGTCCTCGTCGGGGGAAAAGGCGCCCAGGCCGGCGCGGATCGCCTGCTCGCTCACGCCGTACAGGTGCGCCAGCGCAGCCGGCGTGGCGGTGGCGCGCGGCGCGCCGATGGCCTGCAGGCGGCCGCCGCCCAGCAGCGCGATGCGGTCGGCCACGCGCAGCGCGTGCTCGGGCTGGTGGGTGGTCATCAAGACCGCCATGCCGGCGGCGCGCAGGCGCGCGACATGCTCCAGCACGCGGATCTGGTTGCCGAAGTCCAGGCTGGCGGTGGGCTCGTCCATGACCAGCAGGCGCGGCTCCTGCGCCAGCGCGCGGGCGATCAGCGCCAGCTGGCGCTCGCCGCCGCTGATGGCGGTGTAGCTGCGCGAGCGCAGGTGGGCGATGCCCAGCGCCTGCAGGCACTCCACCGCCCGCTGCCGGTCGGCGGCCGCCGGCGTGGCGAAGCCGGCCAAGCGCGCGGCGCGGCCCATCAGCACCACGTCGAGCACGGTGTAGGGGAACACCCCGGCGTGCGCCTGCGGCACGTAGCCGACGTGGCGCGCGAAGGCCGCACGGTCCCAAGCGGCCACGTCCTGGCCGGCCATCCGCACGCTTCCGGCCAGCGGCGCCAGCAAGCCCAGCAGGGTGCGCAGCAGCGTGGTCTTGCCGCTGCCGTTGGCGCCCAGCAGGCACAGCACCTCGCCGGGCTGGACGGTGAAGTCCAGCGCCTGCGCCACGCGGCGCGCGCCGTGGCCGATGTCCAGCGCCTGCGCGTGCAGCACGGGCGTGCGAACGCTGCCGCCCGGCCCGGCGTCGGGCACCGCCATGGCGCCCAGGCCGGCACCAGCGCGCAGCGGCAGGACGGACGCGCTCATTCCCGCCCTCCCGAGCGTGCCAGCAGGAACAGGAAGAACGGCGCCCCGGCCAGTGCCGTCAGGATGCCCAAGGGCAGCTCGATGCTGGCGGCGGTACGCGCCAGCGTGTCGGCCGCGACCAGAAAGCCCGCGCCCAGCAGCAGCGACGCCGGCAGCAGGCGCGAGAACTCCGGCCCCACCAGCAGCCGCGCCATGTGCGGCACCACCAGCCCGACCCAGCCGATGATGCCGGTAAGCGATACCGCCGCCGCCGTGCTCAGCGTGGCGGCGGCCACCAGCACGCGGCGCAGCCGCGCCACCGGAACACCCAACGCCTGCGCCTCCTCGTCGGGCAGGCTCAGCAGGTTCACGCGCCAGCGCAGCAGCACCAGCGGCACGATGCCGGCCAGCAGCGCCGGCAGCGTGGCCAGCAGGTCGCCGGTGGTGACGGCATTCAGCCCGCCCAGCAGCCAGAAGGTGATCGAGGGCAGCTGCGTCGTCGGGTCGGCCAGGATCTTGATCAGCGAGATGCCCGCGCCCAGCAGCGCGCCCACCGCCACCCCGGCCAGCACCAGCACCAGCACCGCGTCGTGCCGGCGCACCAGCAGCGCCACCGCCAGCACCGCGCCCACGGCGGCCAGACCGCCGCCGAAGGCCAGCGCCTGCACCAGCGCCAGCGGCAGGCCGAAATAAATGCCCAGCACCGCGCCCAGGCCGGCGCCAGCCGACACGCCCAGGATGTCGGGCGAGACCAGCGGGTTGCGGAACATGCCCTGGTAGGCGGCGCCGGCCGCCGCCAGCGCCGCGCCCACCAGCAGGCCGGCGGCGACGCGCGGCAGGCGAATGTTCCAGACCACCGTGTCGATGGCCGGCGGCAGGCTGGACGGCGCCCCGGCCAGCCGCGCCCACAGCGCCTGCCCCAGCTGCGCCGGGCTGATCGGGTACTTGCCGGCGGCAAAGGCCAGCAGCACCACTGCCAGCAGCAGCGCCAGCGCCAGCAGCCAGCGGCCCGGCGGCGCTATTGAAAATGTAGCTACAGGCCCTTGATTCATATGGGCTGGATCCTGTTTTTCCTTGAAATCGGCGCTGGTGCCACCGGTCGTGGCGGCATCCAGCGCCAGGCCCGGCGTGGCACCGCTGGCGGGGCGGGTGCGCGCGTCCATGGCCGTCACCCCTGCAGCAGCGCGCGCAGCTGCGCATCGGTCAGCGCCGCGCCATAGAACGCTTCATAAAAGCGCGCCACCGCCGGCGCCAAAGGCTGCAGTCCGGCCAGCAGCGCGTGGCCCGGGTGCAGCCGCTCGACGAGCCAGCGCACGCCGATCAGCCGGTTCACGCCCGGCGGGCCGTCCAGCCAGCCGAACGGCAGCGCCGGCGCGCAGTGCACGCGCCGCGCGCGCACGGCGGCGATGCCGCGCCACAGCGGATCGTTCAGCGCCCGGCGCGCGAACTCCGCGTCCTGGGTCACGATGACCTGCGGGTCCCAGGCCAGCAGCTGCTCCAGCGACACGCGCGTGAGCGAGCCGCTGCCGGCCTGCGCGGCGACGTTGCGGCCACCGCAGAACTCCAGCAGCTCGACGTTGATGGAGCCGGCCAGTCCCGTCTCCAGCCCGTCGCTGCCGCGCCCGTAGTACACGCGCGGGCGCTGCGGCGGCGGCACGGCGGCGCGCAGCTGCGCGGCCAGGCGCAGGTGCTCGTCGGCCTGGGCCGCCAGCTGCTCTGCGCGAGCGGCCACGCCCAGCAGGCGCCCCACCTCGCGCAGCTGCGCCGCGTGTTCCTGGATGCGACCCTGCACCAGCAGCGTCGGCAGGCCGGTCTGCTCGCTGGTGCGGCGCATAGTCGAGGCGTGCGTGGCATCGGCCGTTCCCGCGTCCAGCACCAGGTCGGGCTGCAGCTGCAGCAGCGCCTCCAGCGGCACGGTGCTGCCGCGCCCGGCCAAGCGGCCGGTGTGCGGCAGGCGTGCCAGGCGCGGGCCCAGCAGCGCGCGCGCCTCCGCGCCCAGCGTCATTGGCCAGCCCAGCAGCTTGTCCGGCGCCAGCGCCGCCACCAGCACGCCGGCGGGTGGGCCGGCGGCATAGACCCGCGCCACCTGCGCCGGATCGGGCAGCGCGCCGAAGCGGGCGTGGACGATGTCCGCATCGGTGCCGGCCGCCGCAGCCGGGCGGGGCAATGCCGGCTGCGCCCATGTCCAAGTGCCTGCGCCCAGACCGGCGGCGCCCAGCAACAGGTCGCGCCGGCGCATCACGCGGCTTTCCCGGGCGCGGCGCTGGCGCCCTCGGCCGCCGGCGCGCAGGCGCGCTGCGCCCAGTCGTGCAGCGCCTGCACGTCCAGCGGCAGCTCGATGCCGGCATCGCCGGCGAAATGCCGCCACGCCTGCAGGTGCTTGCGCGACACAGCCGTCAGCACCGGCACGCCCTCGCCCGCCAGCGCCGCCAGCTCGGCGGCGAAGCCGCCGCCGGTGGCCTCCAGCTCGCCGAAGCGGTTGACGATGGCCAGCCGCACCCGGTCGGCCAGCGCCTGGCGCAGCACGCCGCTGGCCTGCGCCACGGCGCCGGGATCGACGCAGCAGGCGCGCGACTGGGGCCCCAGGTCCTGCGAGATGCAGAACTCGCGCCCGCTGGCCACGTCGATCAGGAACATGCGCTTGCGCCCGGCCGCATCCAGTCGCCGCGCGTGCACCACCCCGCCAATAGGCCAGCCCTCGCCTGCCAGGCTGCGGGCGAAACCGGTCAGCAGCGCGTCGGCGGCGCACGATTGCAGGTCCTCATGGGCGATCACGGCCAGCCGGGGCGTGGCAGCAAGGGCGTCGATGGTCATGGAAGCGTCTTTCAGGAAACGAGTGTCGAAACGCCGGGCTCGGCCGCAGGCCGGCGGCCGCGGGTCCTGACTGGCCCACCTGCTGCGGCTGGATGCGCTCGCGCTGCGCGCGGCAGAAAGCCAGGCAGTGCCGTGCGCCCGGAACAGGCAGTACGGCCGCTGGCGCACGGCAGGCCAAGCGCGCTCATGCGGGCTCCTTCAGCCACGGCGCCACGCTGGCGCGCGGAAACAGCCACGGCCCGCCGGCCTGGGCGTCGGCGGCCTGCAGCGCCGCCTGGCCGGCGGGCGAGACCAGCCAGTCGGCCAGCCGCTGCGCCTGCGCGCGCTGCGCAGCACCCGCGGGGTGCGCCGGCCCGGGTGCCAGCACCACGTAGGGCCGGCGCATCTGCGGATCGCCCCGAAGCAGCACGTGCATGCCCGGCGCGGCCATCTTGCCGAAGGCGAAAGGGATATGGCCCGCGACCACATAGGCCTGCTGCGCCTGCGCCAGCTGCAGCACCGCCTGTGGACGCGGGCCGGTGTCCATGCGTACCCAGGCGGCATCGGGCCGGACGCCAGCGCGGCGCCACAGGCGCTGCACCACGCCGTAGCTGCCGGGGTCGCGCAGCGCGATAAAGGGCGAGCGCGCATCGGCGATGCGCTGCAGGGCCTGCTGCCCGTCCGGCGCGCCGGCGACGCCGGCCGGGTCGGCCTGCGGGCCGATCACCACGTGCTCGTTCCAGGCCCAGACGCGTGCCGGGCCGGCCAGGCCCGCGGCCTCCAGCCCCATCGCCTCGTCGCTGGCATGGATCAGCAGCAGCTGCGCCTGCCCGCGCGCGAACGCCGGCACCACGCCTTCCTTGGGCGCGGCGGCGACGGTCTGCACGTCGAGGTCCAGCTGCTGCCCGGCGCTGGCCGCCAGGCGCGGCCAGACGCCGCTGAGCGCCAGTCCGCCGACGGCGGCGACCTGGACCACCGGGCGCGCGGCGGGACGGCCGGCAACAGCACCGGGCGGCGCCGCGCAGCCGGCCAGCGCCAGCGCGGCGCCCGACAGCGCGGCGCGCGCCAACACGCGCCGGCGGCGTCGGGCATTAGAAGCGGTAGGTGCCATTGACGAACCAGGTGCGGCCCGGCAGCGGGAAGCCGTCCGAGAGCTCAACCCACTTGTCCGTGAGGTTGTGCGCGCCGAAGTCCAGCGTCATGTCCCGGCGCGGCTTCCAGATGGCCTTCAGGCCGGCGACGCCGAAGCCCACCAGATCGCGGTAGGCAGTACGGCCCGAGCCGGCGAAGGCCACCTTGCGCCCGGTCTCGGCTTCCAGCGTGGCGCGCAGCTCCCAGGTGTCGCTGGGCAGCCAGCTCAGCGCGGCGAACAGGCGGTGGCGCGGCGTGTCGGTCAGCTGCACGGCCGGATCGCTCAGGTTGCGCCGCGCCAGGTAGGTGTAGGCGCCGGTGAGCGACAGGCCGCGCGCCAGTTCCTGCTGCAGCGACAGCTCCAGCCCCAGGTGGCGCGCGCGGCCGATGTTCTGCGCCTGCGCGCAGGTGTCGCTGCCGGCGCCGCAGGTGCCGGTGGGCGCCGGCACGTAGGCGTTCTGCATCAGGTCGGTGATGCGGCTGTAGAACAGCGCCGCCTGGCCTTGGGCGCCGCCCCAGGGCTGGCCGCGCAGGCCCAGCTCCAGGTGCGTGGCGACCTCGGGGCGCAGGTTGGGGTTGGGCAGCGCATTGCCCATGCGCGCCGAATAGCGGTCCTTGATGGTCGGAAAACGCGTCTTGCGCGAGGCGATGGCGTAGGCCTCGTTGCCGCCGCCGGCCAGGATGTGCACCAGCTCGGCCACGCCGTTGGTGGCGCTGGTCGAGCCGGTGGGCCACTCGTACACCTCCTTGGCATCGCGCTGGTCGCGCGACACGCCCAGGCGCAGGCGCCAGGCGTCGGCCAGGGTGATGGTGTCCTCCAGCGCCAGCGAGGTGGTCACGTCGCGGTAGTCCTTGACCGGCGCCTTGGCGTTCTCCGGATTGCTGTCGCGGTGCTTGTCTTCCTTGTAGTGCAGCGCCACGCGCAGCTCGTGGTGGGACAGCGCGTAGTTGGCCAGCTCCAGCGTGCCACCGACCGAGCGGTCGTCATAGACGCTGGGCCAGCTGGTCCCGCCCTGCAGCTTCGCGTAGCTGGCGTCGGTGTAGGCGTCGATGCGGTTGCTGTAACGGTCGTGGTACAGGCGCGCCTTCAGCACATTGTTCTGCCCCAGCCGGGTATTGCCGACCAGGTAGACGCTGTCCTTGTCCCAGTATGGCCAGCGCCAGTAGCGGATGCCGCTTTTGGACAGCCCCGTGTAGACCGGGTTGCCCTTCTCGCCGTCCTGACGCACGTAGCCGATGGCGTACTCGTCGGTGGCGTTGGGCGTCAGGCCCAGCTTGAAGGACAGGCGCTTGTCGGTGCGGTCGGCGTTCTCGCGCCGGCTGCCGGTGTCGGTGGGCTGTGCCTTGTGGTCGACAAATCCCCGGGGCAGCGGGAAGCTGTCGGCGTCCAGGTACGACAGGCCGAGCTGGGCATACCACAAGCCCTGGTTCATGCCCACATTGACGGCCGCCTTGCGCTCGCCGCCCGAGGCGAAGCCCAGGCGCGCGTCGCCCTCGAAGGCGCGGCTGGGCTTGCGCGTGACCAGGTTGATGGCGCCGCCCAGGGTGTTGGGGCCGTACAAGAGCGACGCACCGGCCTTGGCCACGCGGATCTCGGCCAGGTCCAAGGTGGTGAAGCGGCCATAGTCCACGTAGCCGTCGTAGGGCACGTACAGCGGCACGCCGTCGATGAACACCGGCACCTGGCGCGGATCGAAGCCGCGCACGTACACCATCTCCTCGTTGCGGCTGTTGCGCGACAGCGCCACGCCGGGCAGCAGCGCCACGGCGGCGCCCACGGTGTCGCGCCCGTCGCGGGCGATGGCCTGCTGGTCGATCGCCGTCTCGCTGGCCGGCGCGGCCGGCACCGGCGCGCCGACCACGGTCACCGTGCCCAGCTCGAATGCGCCCTGAGCGTGCGCTGCGGTGGCTGCCGCCAGGCCCAGGGCCAGTTGCACCGCCCGGCATGCCGGGCGCAGCCGCGAAATGGATGTTGTCTGTGCAGCGCTTCTCATGGTTTCTCACCCTCGTTATTCAAAATTGGAATAGCGATGGCCGGAAAAAACCACGGGGTGTCGATCCTGCGAAAGACGCGCCCGTGGCCATCGCTTGAGGGCGGGACTATAACGCGCCGCGCTGGCGCCCCCTGCACGGCCCGGCCGCGGCGCCGGTCAGTGGCCGGCCGCGCCCAGCCAGCGCGCGGCGCCGGCACCGGCCGCCTGTCCGCTGGCGAAGCATGCCGTGAGCAGGTAGCCGCCGGTGGGCGCCTCCCAGTCCAGCATCTCGCCGGCGCAGAACACGCCGGGCAGCGCGCGCAGCATCAGCGCGCCGTCCAGTGCCTGCAGCGCCACGCCGCCGGCGGTGCTGATGGCTTCGTCGACCGGGCGCGGCGCGGCCAGCGTCAGCGGCAGCGCCTTGATGGCCGCGGCCAGCCGCTCGGCATCGTGCATGCCCTCCTTGCCCAGCACCTCGTGCAGCAGCGCCGCCTTGATGCCGGCCAGGCCCAGGCGGCTCTTCAGGTGGCTGGCCAGGCTGCGCGCGCCGCGCGGGTGCCGCACTTCGGCCAGCACACGCTCCGGGCTGTGGTCGGGCAGCAGGTCCAGGTGCAGCGTGGCGTGGCCGTGCGCGGCGATCTCGTCGCGCAGCAGGCTGGAGGCGGCGTAGACCAGGCTGCCCTCGATGCCGGTGGCGGTGGCGACGAACTCGCCGCGCCGCGCGAAACTGCGCCCCTGGCTGTCGGTGAAGTGCAGCGCCACCGACTTCAGCGGCTGGCCGGCGAAGCGCCCGGCGAAATACGCCGACCAGCCCGGCCGCGGCGCGTCCTGGCGGCCGAGCAGCTCGCGCAGGAATTCGCGCCGCGTCTCGCCTGCGTCCTGCGCGCCGCCCAGCACGTCGAAGCCGCAGTTGGCCGGCTGCAGCGGCGCGATCTCTACCCCGCGCTCCTGCAGCCAGGGCACCCAGGCGCCGTCCGAGCCCAGCCGCGCCCAACTGGCACCCCCCAGCGCCAGCACCACGGCGCGCGCCTGCACGCGTAGCGCGCCCGTGGGCGTGGTCAGCAACAGCGGCGGCGGCGCCGCGTCGGCAGCGCGCGCGGCATCGGCTTCAGCCCCGGCAGCGCCCCAGCCCTGCCAGCGGTGGCGCATGTGCAGCTGCACCCCGGCAGCGCGCAGGCGCTGCAGCCAGGCGCGCAGCAGCGGCGCGGCCTTCATGTCGGTCGGGAACACGCGTCCGGAGGTGCCGACGAAGGTCTCGATGCCCAGGCCTCCGGCCCAGTCGCGCAGCGCGTCCGGGCCAAAGGCCTGCAGCAGCGGCGCCAGCGCCTCGGCGCGCGCGCCGTAGCGCGTGAGGAAAGGCGCGAGCGGCTCGGAGTGCGTCAGGTTCAGTCCGCCCTTGCCGGCCAGCAGGAACTTGCGCCCGGCGGACGGCATGGCATCGAACACGTGCACCGCGCGCACGCCGGCAGCGGCGGCGGCCTCGGCGGCCATCAGGCCGGCCGGGCCGGCGCCGATCACGGCCAGGTCGCAGTCCAGGGTGGCCACTTCAGGCGTGGGCGATGGGGTTTCAGTCGAAGAAGAAGTCATGGCAGTCAAAACAGTTCGCCCTGGCGGGTGTCGTCCAGGGGCACCAGGTGGCCTTCGCCGGTGAGGAAGGCGGCGCGCACGGTCTCGCCCGGCAGCAGCGCGCGTACCGCGTCGCGGTAGCGCTGCATCTGCGCGCGCAGCTGCGCCTGGCGTTCGGGTTCGGCGGCGCTCTTGTAGTCCAGCACCCACCAGCCGGCTAGCGCCCCAGCGCGCCGGCGCACCAGGCGGTCGATGCGCAGGCTCTGGCCCTGCCAGGTCAGCGGCACCTCGTTCATGGCCTGCTCGACGTGCGCCGCGCTCCAGGCCCAGGCGCCCTCGCCCTGCAGGATGCGCCGCGCCATGGCGGCGGCCTGCGCGGCGGCGTCGGGCGCGATCTCGAAGTCGCAGGCCAGGCGGGCCAGGCGGGCGGCATTCCAGGCGGTCTCGCCGCCGGCGGCCTGCTCCAGCAGCTGGTGCATGGCCTCGCCCTGGCGCGACAGCGGCGTGCTGGCGGACGTGGCGCGCTCGCTGTCCTCGCGCGGCGGCGGGGGCACGTAGGCGGGCAGCTCGGGCAGCT
This sequence comes from Oryzisolibacter propanilivorax, assembly GCF_900103645.1. Classification (GTDB taxonomy): domain Bacteria; phylum Pseudomonadota; class Gammaproteobacteria; order Burkholderiales; family Burkholderiaceae_C; genus Melaminivora; species Melaminivora propanilivorax. Next base: position 212,163 of record NZ_FNHP01000001.1, on the reverse strand, counting down.
CGATGGGCACGGCGGCGGCCTGCGCGGCCGGGTCGTACGGTGCATCGCCGGGCAGCGGAACGGGCTGCAGGTCGGGCAGCAGGCGGTCCCACCAGCTGCCGGCCAGCGGCCCGTCCTTGCTGCCCTGCACGCTGGACAGCACCAGGCACTGGCGCGCGCGCGTCATGGCCACGTACAGCAGGTTCAGCTCCTCGCGCTGGCGCTCGGCCAGCTCGGCGGCGAGCACCTCGCAGGCGCTGGCCGGCGGCTGCTTCTCGCTGGCCAGGAAGATGAAATGCCGCGGCACCGCGTGCTCGCCCGGCCAGTCCACCAGCGCGCCCATGCTCTCGGCGCGCTGGCCGGCGGCGTCGGTGTCCAGCAGCAGCACGGCGTCGGCCTCCAGGCCCTTGGCGCCGTGGATGGTCAGCAGGCGCACCGCCTGCGCGTCCACGCGCAGCGGCGCGCGCGGGCCGGCGCGGCGCATGGCGCGCACGAAGGCGTAGGGCGTCAGGTAGCGGCCCCCGGCCTCGTCCAGCGCCGCGGCCAGCAGCGCGCGCAGGTGCGCCAGCACGCTGGCGCGCTGGGTCGCGGGCGTGGCGGCGGCGTAGCGCGCCAGCACGTCGCGGTGTTGGTAGATGGCCTGCAGCGCGTCGTGCGGCGGCAGTGTGGCCACCCAATGCTGATATTGGGTCAGATCGGCCCTCAGCCCTTGCGGAACATGGGCATTCAGCTCTTCATTTTGTAGCACGTCGAACCAGCTGCAGGGCACGGGCGGCTGTTGCTCTTCGGGCAGCGCGTCCCAGCGCGCCTGCAGTTCGCGCCGCTTCAGCACGATCTGCACCAGCGCCGCGTCGTCCAGGCCGAACAGCGGCGACTTCAGCGCCCGCGCCAGCGCCAGGTCATGCCCGGGCGAGACCAGCGCATCCAGCAGCGCCACCAGGTCCTGCACCTCGGGCGCGTCGGCCAGCTGCAGCTTTTCCGGCTGCACGCAGGGGATGTGCAGCGCGCGCAGCGCGTCCTGCAGCTGCGCCAGCCGGTCGCGCTTGCGCGCCAGCACCAGGATGGCCTGCGGCGGCGTGCCGCTGGCGACCTGCTGCGCCACCCAGCGCGCGGCCTGCGCGCACTCGCGCATCAGCAGGGTTTCCTCGGCCTCGTGGCGTGCCTGGGCCAGGCTGTCGCGCCAGGGCGGCGCGTCGTCCGCGTCGTCGCTGTCCAGCGCGCCGGCATCGCCCTTGCGCGGGCGCCCGATGGGCGGCAGGCGCAGCAGCGCGCCCGCGTCGCGCGACTCGGTGGTGTGGCCGCGAAAACCGCTGTAGTCGCCGCTGGCCTGCGCCGCCAGCATGACGCGGTTGACGCAGTCGATGACGCCGGTGGCGTTGCGCCGCGTGTGGTCGCAGGCCAGCAGGTCGCCGCCCAGCGCATCGCGCACGAAGGCCTGGGCGGCGCGGAACACCTGCGGCTCGGCGCGGCGAAAGCGGTAGATGCTCTGCTTGGGGTCGCCGACGATGAATACGCTGGGCGCCTGCTGCCCGCCGCCGGCGCCGGCGTAGCCCGACAGCCAGGCGTGCAGCGCCTGCCACTGCAGCGGGTTGGTGTCCTGGAACTCGTCGATCAGCAGGTGGCGCACGCGCGTGTCCAGGCGCTCCTGCACCCAGCCGGACAGCACCGGATCGGACAGCAGCGTCAGCGCCGTGCGCTCGACGTCGTTCATGTCGATCCAGCCGCGCGCGCGCTTGAGCGCGGCGTATTCGGCCACCAGCCGGCGCGTCAACCGCGCCATGCGCTGCTGGTGCTGCCAGGCCTGGTGCTGGCGCTGCGCGGCGCACAGGCGCTGCAGTTCGGCGCCCGCCGCCTGCGCCGCGTCGAACTTCTGCAGGTTGCTGTTCAGGCGGTCATCGGTGGAGACGAACAGCGCCTTGCGCAGCAGCTGCAGGCGCTGAGGCAGGTCGTCCTGCAGCCAGGCGCCGACGATGGCGTCGGCGGCCTTGGGCGCGGTCTTGCCGCCTTGCGTGCCCAGGTCCCGCGCCCAGGCGTGCCAGCGCGCGCGGGCTGCCTCGCCCTGCAGCGCCTCGCAGGGTTCGGCCAAGCCGGCCAGCTCGGCAAACGCGGTGCCGAACGGCGGCACCGAGCGCTCGACCACGCCAGCCTCGTCGGCCAGGGTGAACTCGACGCGCTTGGCCAGCGCCGCCTCCAGCGCCTTGTGCGTTTGCGAGCGGCCATGCCCGGCCACGCAGGCTTGGTAGTCGGCGCGCAGCGCGGCGTCCTGCGCCAGCGCCTGCAGGAACGGGCGCCAGACCTCGGCCACGGCGTCGGCATCGTCTTCCAGCAGCTCGTAGCCGGTGGGCAGGCCATGCGCCGCCAGCACCGACATCGGCGCCATGGACAGCAGCGCGGCGAACCAGCTGTGGAAGGTGCGGATCTGCAGCGGCCGGCCCGCATCCAGCATCTGGCGGTACAGTTTTTGTAGCTGCCCGGCCTTGTCGCGTGCGGGCTGGGGGGCGATTCCCCGGTCGATCAGCTCCTGCACCAGCTGCTCGGGCGGGCGCGCGGCGAAGTCCTGCAGCCATTCCTGCAGGCGCTGGCGCATCTCGCCGGCGGCCTTCTTGGTGAAGGTGATGGCCAGGATCTCGTGCGGTGCGCAGCCGTCCAGCAGCGCGCGCAGGATGCGCGAGACCAGCATCCAGGTCTTGCCGGCGCCGGCGCAGGCCTCCACCGCCACGCTGCGCCGCGGGTCGCAGGCGATGGCGTAGAAGGCCTCGCGGGAAACGGACTGGCCGTTGTGTTCGTAAGCGGCTTGAACCATAAAAAGTGCGGTGCGGATCAATGCAGCGCCAGATGCTGGCGCAGGAAGGCCAGCACCTGCGCATTGAACGCCTGGTGGAATATTGCCCTGGAGAAACCCGGCCTGTCGTTGCATATGTCGGGCTGTGCCTGGGCCAGCGCCTGTGGGCAGGGGGCGAGGAAGGCGAAATGCGCAGCGCCTTCGACCACCTGCACCTGCGCCCGTACGGGCAGGTACCGGGCCAGCGCGGCAACCTGTTCGGGCAGCACGCCGTCGCCACCCCATTGCGACGACCACAGCTGCAGCGGCGCCCGCACGCCCGCCAGCGACTGCGGCCCGGGAAAGGCATTCAGCGGATCAGCGATCACCAGGGCTTTGAAGCGGCCGTCCGCCACCCACGGACCCGTGGCGGAACGGGGGTCGCGCATCTGTGCGCACAGAGGTGCGGACACGTCTGGACACGGCAGGCCGGCGCGCGCGAAATCCGGGCGCGCCCCCGCCAGCACCAGCCCGGTGAATCCGCCGCGCGAAAACCCGAAGAAACCGACCCGCCGGGCATCGATGTGCGCTGCCAGGCTCGCGTGCTGCAGCAGATGGTCGAGCAGGCGGCGCACATCGGCAGGGCGGCGCCGCAGCGTCGCCATGTCGCCGCTGCCAGCCATGTCGGTGGCCGAGTCGCCGGGGTGGTTCAGCGCCGCCACGATGAAGCCCGCGTCTGCCAACGCCTGCGCGGTATCGTGGTGACTCAGGGCACTGCCTGCGTGGCCATGCGAGACCAGTACCAGCGGATGCGTGCCTGGCGACAACGGGCAGTCGCGGACACCCTGCAGCACGAAGGGTCCCACAGGCAGGGCTTGCGCGGCCTGGGCACAGGGTGACCAGACCAGCGCCTTGAAGGCAGGGCCCTGCCCCTGCCCCTGCCCCTGCGCCTGCGCTTGCGCGGGAATCTCGATCGTGCGCAGCCCTGCCGCCTGCGCGCACAGCGCCGTGCCCCACAGCAGCAGCGCCGCCACCGCTTTGCCGCCGGCGTGAATGCCGGATAACGGGCGGTACAGCTTCATGCTTGGTCCTGCCAGAAATCTCGCCGGCACAGCCCGCGCGCGTCGCACCACTCACACGCCGCGCCCTCGCCCAGGGCGGTGATGGGCGCGCCGGCGGCGATGCGCTCCAGGTCGCGCTGGATGCCCGCGACCAGCGCGTCGCGCAGCGCTGCCACGTCGGGCTGTTCGTGGAACTTGGTCTCGCCGCGCTCGCCGACGTTGACGTAGGCGGCGCGCAGCGCGCTGCCCGGCGGCATCAGCGCGGCGTAGAAGGCCAGCTGCGTGTCCTCGCCGCCGGCCTTGACGCGCGCGGCGGTGCGCGTGCCGCTTTCGCTCTTGTAGTCGATGACCAGGTGCAGCGGCGCGCCGCCGCCCGCCGGGCGGATCACATCCACCCGGTCCAGCGTGCCCACCAGGGACACGCCGGCCAGCGGCTGCGTGGCGCGCAGCTCGGCCTGGCCGAAGGACGCGCCCTCCTTGGCTTCGTGCTGCGCCAGCCACTGCAGGTAGCCGTCGCGCAGCTGCGGCCAACCGCTGGTGTAGGGCAGGAAGTCGGCCTCGGACAGCCGCAGCGCGCACAGCGCACGTTCGGCGGCGGCGTCCATCAGCGCCGGGCGCGCTGCCTGCGCGTCCGTCGCCAGCGCCTCGTGGAAATGCTGCAGCACGGCGTGCAGCCAGGTGCCGAAGTCGCGCTTGTCCACGCCGCCGTCCAGCTCGTCGTCGCCCCGCAGGCCGAGCTGGCGCAGCGCGAAAAAGCGGTACGGGCACTGGCGCAGGTCCTCATAGGCCGAGGCGGACAGCTGCGCGACGGGCAGCGCGCTGCCATCGGCGCACGGGCGCGCCACGGGCGCGGGCGCCACGCGGCGCGGCGCGCAGGCGTCCCGGCCGGCGGCGGCCACGCCGTCGAGCTGCAGCGCCTGCACCAGCGCGCTGGCCAACAGCGGCTCACCGCCCTCGCCGGTACGCCACAGCACGTCCACGTGGGCGGTGGCCAGTGCCTGCTGCCAGGCGGCGCGCTGGGCCTGCGCCAAGTCCTCGCGCGTGGGCAGGCCCAGGCCCTCGCGCTGCGCCGCGCTCCACGGGCCGGGTGGCTCGGGCGCCACGGGCAGGCGCTTTTCGTCGCAGCCGGGCAGCACCAGCGCGTCGAAGGGCCGCGCCAGCAGCTGCGCCAGCGGCAGCACCACCACCGGCGCGCCCTCGGGGTATTCGGGGCGGTGGCGCGCGCACTCCAGCACCTCGCTGACCCAGTGCGTGAACTCGGCCAGCGCCAGGCGCCGGCCGGCGCCATCGGCGTCGTGCAGGCCGGCGTCCAGGCCGGCGGGCAGGCGCAGCTCGGCCAGCACGCGCGCACCGGCGGCGTCCTGCGCCAGAGCGTCCCAGGCGCCGCTGGCCTGCAGCGCCTCGCGCAGCGCAGCCAGCCAGTCGCGCAGCGGCCGCGCGGCCCGCAGGGCGCCGCGCCAGCGCTCGCACTGCGCCACCAGGGCGGCCTCGGCCGGGTGGCGCTGCGCCTGCTCGGCCAGGTCGTGCGCGGCGGCGCTCCAGTGCGGCGTGCCACGGCGGCGCAGCCAGCGTTCGAGCGCGCGCAGCGCCAGCGCGTCGGCGGCCGGGCTGTGCTTGAGCCAGTCGAGCACGGTATCGCTGCCCGCGTCCCAGGCACAGGCGCGCAGCAGCGCCAGCACCCGGGCGGCGGCGCGGGTGGTGGACAGCGTCCAGCCGGTCTCGTCCCGCAGCGGCACGCCTGCGCCCTGCAGCAGCGCGCATACGCGCCGGGTGAGCGCGCGGTCCATCGCCGCCAGCGCCACCGGTGCGCGGCCCTGCGCCAGGTGCGCCAGCACGCAGGCGGCGGCGCGCCGGGCCTCGGCCTCGGCATCCTCGGCCGGGTGCAGGGCGATGCATGCGGGTGGCAGTTCCGCTGCGGGGCGCAGCTGCAGCGCACCGCCGTCGTCGCCCCAGTGCTCGCGCAGCGCCTGCGCCAGCGGATCGGGCTGCAGCCCTTCGATGACCAGCAACAGCCGGGCGCAGGAGCGCGCAGGCGCGTCGAACAGCGCGTCGCTGGCGTGCCGCGAGGCCAGCACCCATTCCAGCGCCAGCTGCGCGGCGGCGGCCTCCAGGCGCAGCGCGCCGCCATCGCCGGCAGTGGGCAGCAGCGTGCGCGCCATGTCGCCCCAGGCGGCGCGGCGCCCGGGCGGCACCGCGGCAGCGGCAGCGGCCAGCTGCGCGGCCAGCTCCAGCAGCGGCCCGGCCAGCACCTCGCGCTGATCGCCCAGGCCAGCGCGCACGAGCAGCGCGCGGGCGGTGATGCTGTCGCGCGCCCGCTCGCCGGTGTATTCGGTGGCGTGAGGCGCAGACGCGGCGAACTGGCCGGCCCAGTTGCGCGTGGTCTCGAAACGCGGGGCGAAGCCTTGCGGGCAATGGCGCTGCCAGTGGCGCCGCGCCTGGGCCATCAGCTGCGCGTACGGCACCAGCACCACAGCGGCACACAGCGGCACGCCGAGCTGCCCGGCGCGTGCCTGCAGCCAGGCAAAGGCCTCGGTCCAACCCCGCGCGGGGCCATCATCTGCCGCTATGACTGTCATAGCGTCTTGCGGGCCGTCCAGGGGCCGGTGCGGGATGCGGGTTTCTGTCACAATGGCCGGCACTGTAAACGCGCCCGACGGCGCCCGTACCCGAAAAGGACTGCAAGGAACGCACCATGGCCAGCGAACTCATCAAACAACTCAGCGACGCCAGCTTCGACGCCGACGTGCTCAAGGCCTCCACGCCGGTGCTGGTGGACTATTGGGCCGAGTGGTGCGGCCCGTGCAAGATGATCGCCCCGATCCTGGACGAAGTCGCCAGCGCCTACCAGGGCCGACTGACGGTGGCCAAGATGAACGTGGACGACAACCGCGAAGTGCCGGCCAAGTTCGGCATCCGCGGCATCCCGACGCTGATGCTGTTCAAGAACGGCCAGCTGATGGCCACCAAGGTCGGCGCCCTGAGCAAGGCGCAGCTCACCGCCTTCATCGACCAGCAGCTGGGCTGACACCCCTGGCCCGCAGGACCCCGAACGGCTGCCTGCGGGCAGCCGTTTTGCTTTTCATGCGCAGGATCGCCGGCAGACCCGAAAATTTTTCCTGTCATAATTTGCGCTCCGATCACCTGTCGCAGCCATCCCTCGCGGCCAGGACCTGATCCTCGGCTCGGCCCCCCGCCACCTGCGCGTGGCACCCACGGCCCGCAGCCCGCCCCTTTCGCACCCCCCTTCGAGACATACCTTCCACTCCGCTGCAGGAGTCATTTCATGCACCTGAACGAACTCAAGGCACTCCACGTTTCCGAAGTGCTCAAGCAGGCCGAGGCCCTGGAGATCGAGAACGGCGGCCGCATGCGCAAGCAGGAGCTGATGTTCGCCATCATCAAGAAGCGCGCGAAAGCCGGCGAGCAGGTGTTCGCCGACGGCGTGCTGGAGATCCTGCCCGACGGCTTCGGCTTCCTGCGCAGCCCCGACACCAGCTACACGGCCAGCACCGACGACATCTACATCAGCCCCAGCCAGGTGCGCCGCTTCAACCTGCACACCGGCGACATGATCGAGGGCGAGGTGCGCATCCCCAAGGATGGCGAGCGCTACTTCGCGTTGACCAAGCTGGACAAGGTCAACGGCGATGCGCCCGAGAAGAACAAGCACAAGGTGATGTTCGAGAACCTCACGCCGCTGTTCCCCAAAGAACAGATGAAGCTCGAGCGCGACATCAAGGGCGAGGAGAACATCACCGGCCGCATCATCGACATCATCTCGCCCATCGGCCGCGGCCAGCGCGCGCTGATCGTCGCGCCGCCGAAGAGCGGCAAGACGGTGATGATGCAGCACATCGCCCACGCCATCACCGCCAACAACCCGGACGTGCACCTGATGGTGCTGCTGGTGGACGAGCGGCCCGAGGAAGTGACCGAGATGCAGCGTTCGGTCAAGGGCGAGATCATCGCCTCGACCTTCGACGAGCCGGCCGCGCGCCACGTGCACGTGGCCGAGATGGTCATCGAGCGCGCCAAGCGCCTGGTCGAGCTGAAGAAGGACGTGGTCATCCTGCTGGACTCGATCACCCGCCTGGCGCGCGCCTACAACAACGTCGTGCCGTCCTCGGGCAAGGTGCTGTCGGGCGGCGTGGACTCCAACGCGCTGCAGCGCCCCAAGCGCTTCTTCGGCGCGGCGCGCAAAGTGGAGGAAGGCGGCTCGCTGACCATCATCGCCACCGCGCTGGTGGACACCGGCAGCCGCATGGACGAGGTGATCTTCGAGGAGTTCAAGGGCACGGGCAACTGCGAGGTGCACCTGAGCCGGCGCCTGTACGAAAAGCGCGTGTTCCCGGCGATCGAGATGAACAAGAGCGGCACGCGCCGCGAGGAGCTGCTGCTGCCGCCCGAGATCCTGCAAAAGACCCGCATCCTGCGCCAGTTCATGTACAACATGGACGAGATCGAGTCGATGGAGCTGATGATCAAGAAGATGAAGGAGACGAAGAACAACGTCGAGTTCTTCGAGGCCATGCGCCGCGGCGGCTGAGCCCCGCCCTTCCCGGCCCGTCCAGGGCGTCCCGATAGACTCCGCAGCAGGCGCACCCGGCGCCGCCATGCTGCGGAGTTTTTTCTTTCATGCTCGAGTACCTGCGCCGCCTGCTGGGTTCGCCTCGGTCTTCCGCCGCACCTGCGCCGCCCTCGCCGCAAGTGCGCAGCCGCCAGCAGTTCGAGGCCCTGGAGCGCATCGCGCCGCTGAGCCGCGCGGGCACGGCGGACGCGTCCGACAGTGCATCGTTCGTGCGCCGCGAGCCGGTGCTGGGACGTGACGAGCGCATCGCCGGCTATACCTTCAACCTGCAGGACCAGCTGCAGTCGCGCCTGCAGGGCAAGCAGGACCTGCAGCTCAAGGTCTACGACGACCTGCTGCTGCGCAGCCTGGCATCGCTGGGCATCCACAGCCTGCTGGGGCACCGCCTGGCGTTCGTCGGGCTGTCGCCGGTGTCGCTGGACAACACCCTGCTGCGCCGGTTGCCGGCTAGCGGGACGGTGCTGATGCTCAAGCCCGGCCGCCAGCCGCTGGCACCCGATCAGCTGCAGCCCCGATTGCAGGCGCTGCGCGAAGCGGGTTTCGGTATCGGCTGGGTGCTGGGCGCCCGACTGCTGGCCGATCACCCGGCGCTGACCGCGCTGGCAGCGCAGAGCGACTATGTGCAGTTCCAGACCGCCGGCCTGGATGGCCTGCAGCTGGACACGCTGCGCCGCGAACTGGCGCGCCAGCGTCCCGCAGGCGCCCCGGCGCTGCGCCTGATGGCCCAGGAACTGGGCGCCTACGAGGAGTTCCACCTGTGCTTCAAGATGGGCTTCGACTACTTCCTGGGCGACTTCATCACCAGCCGCGAGGACTGGCACCCGCCCAGGAGCGAGATCAACCGCGCGCTGACCTTCAAGCTGCTGAACCTGCTGCGCGAGGAGGCCCCGCCGAAGGATATTGCCCAGCAGATCGCCGCCGATCCGGTGATGACCTTCAAGCTGCTGCGCTACCTGAATTCGCCCGCCATCGGCCTGCCCAGCCCGGTGGCGACCATCGACGCCGCGCTGCAGCTGCTCGGGCGTGAGCGCTTCTTTCGCTGGCTGTCGCTGCTGCTGTTCGACATCCGCCAGGCGGGCTTCCGCGAGCGGCTGCTGGCCGAACAGGCGCTCACGCGCGCCTATTTCCTGGAAGGCCTGGCAGGCCAGGGCCAGGTACCCGATCACCCCGACGAACTGTTCATCCTGGGGCTGTTTTCCATGCTCGACCTGCTGCTGGGCCAGCCGCTGGCGCGCATCGTGCAGGACACGCGCCTGCCGGACGCCGTGCAGCAGGCGCTGCTGGGCGCGCCCGGCATCCACCACGACGCACTGGCGCTGGCGCGCGCCAGCGAAAACCCGCAGTCCGGTGATCTGGAGAACCTGGCCACCGCCTGCGGCGTGGACGCGCGCCAGGTGCTGCAGCTGGGCATCGACGCGCTGGGCAAGGCCTACGCCACGCTGGAGGCGGGACAAGCCTGACCACCCGTTTTCGGCCACCCGCGCTATAATCGCCGGCTTTTCCCCTGCGACAAGTATGCTGGATGTTTCGGTGAAACAAGGGTTGTTTCCCATCCGGCACGGCTGCCGCACCTGACCGCGAAGGCCAAGACCATGAAAGAAGGCATCCACCCCAACTACCGCGACGTGCTGTTCGTGGACCTGTCCAACGGCTTCAAGTTCGTGACGCGCTCGTGCGTGAACACGAAAGAGACCGAGACCTTCGAGGGCAAGGAATACCCGCTGTTCAAGCTGGACACCTCCTCCGAATCGCACCCGTTCTACACCGGCACGCAAAAGTCCGTGGACAACATGGGCGGCCGCGTGGAGCGTTTCCGCAACCGCTTCGGCAAGAGCGCCGCAGCCGCCAAGCAGTAAGCCGCTTCGGCACCCACGCTCCTGGCGCAGCCGCTGCGCCGGCAGCGTGACATCAGGCAGCCCGGCCTCCGCCGCGCTGCCTTTTTTCTTGCCCGCGACAGCTGCGACATGGCTGGGGTTTTCCCGGCTATCCTCGCCCGATCGCGGCGCTGCCGCCCTCCCTGCCCGCCCGCGTGAACCTGCCCTCCCCTGCCATCGTCACCCAGGACGCCGTGCGCCCGCTGCCGCGCTGGGCACTGGTGCTGCTGTGCCTGACCTACACCCTGGCCGGCTATGTCGGGCGCGACCCCTGGCGTGGCGAGGATGTGGCGGCGTTTGGCTACATGCGTGCGCTGGCGCTGGGAAAGACCGACTGGACCGCGCCGCTGCTGGCCGGCCTGCCGCCTGACACCGACGGCCTGCTGCCGTATTGGCTGGGCGCCTGGGCCATCCAGGCGCTGCACGGCTGGCTGCCGGCGGACGTGGCCGCGCGCCTGCCCTTCATCGCGCTGCTGGCGCTGACTTTCATCGCCACCTGGCACGCGGTACGCCACCTGGCGCTCAACCCAGGCGCGCAGCCGGTGGCCTTCGCCTTCGGCGGCGAGGCCGAGGCGGGCGCCTATGCCCGCACCATTGCCGACGGCGGCGTGCTGGCACTCATCGCCTGCCTGGGGTTGATGCAGTACTCGCATGAGACCACCAGCTATCTCACGCAGCTGACCTGCAGCACGCTGGTCTTCGCCGCCGGCGCGCTGCTGCCGGCGCGCCCGGGCTGGGGCGCCGCAGCAGCCACTGCCGGCCTGTCAGGGCTGGTGCTGAGCGGCGCGCCGGCGCTGGCCGTGCTGCTGGGGCTGGGCAGCGCCTGGCTGGTGGCGCAGGCCCAGTCAGCCACACCACGCATGCGCTGGCAGGGCGCGGCGCTGTTGCTGGCGCTGACCGGGGCAGCTGCCGTGCTGGCCGCCGCGCTGGGGCTGTGGCGCTGGCGCATCGTGGCCTGGGACGAGGCCAAGGAGTGGCAGAGCCTGCTGCGCCTGTTCACCTGGTTCACCTGGCCGGCCTGGCCGCTGGCGCTGTGGACCTGCTGGCGCTGGCGCCAGCAGATCGCCAGCCGCGCCTGGCAGCGCCACCTGTGGCTGCCACTGTGGTTTGTGGGCGTGGCAGTGGCCGCCACCCTGACCACCCAGCCGGCCGACCGCGCCCTGCTGCTGGCGCTGCCGGCGCTGGCCACGCTGGCCGCGTTCGCGCTGCCCACGCTGCGGCGCGGGCTGGCGGCGCTGATCGACTGGTTCACGCTGCTGTTCTTCAGCATCGGCGCCATCGGCGTGTGGGTGGTGTGGCTGGCGGTGCAGACCGGCGTGCCGGCCAAGCCGGCGGCCAACGTGGCGCGGCTGGCGCCGGGCTACGAGCCGCAGTTCCTGCCGCTGGCGCTGGCCGTGGCGCTGGCGGCCACGCTGGCGTGGGGCGTGCTGGTGCGCTGGCGCACCGGCCGGCACCGCACCGCGTTGTGGAAAAGCCTGGTGCTGCCGGCCACCGGCGCCACCCTCGGCTGGGTGCTGGTGATGACGCTGTGGCTGCCGCTGTTGAACTATGGCCGCAGCTATGCGCCGCAGATCGCCGGCGTGAGCGCCGCCCTGGGCGCGCAGCCCGGCTGCATCGCCTGGCAGGGACTGAGCCGGGCGCAGCTGGCCGCCCTGGCCTACCACGGCGGCCTGGACCTGGCGGCGCCCGCGGCGCAGGCAGCGTGCGACTGGATGGTGGCCGACGCCAACGCCAGACCCGCCCCCGGCGCCGACTGGCAGCTGGTGACCAGCGTCGGCCGGCCCACCGACCGCAGCGACCGCCTGCTGGTGCTGCGCCGCGCGCTGCCACCGCCACCGGCCGAAACGCCGGACGCGCGCTGATGCGCGAACTGTCCACCGTCCTGCGCCACGCGCTCACCGTGCTGGCCGGGCAGCTGGCGGTGATGGCCTTCGGCATCACCGACACCATCGTCGCCGGCCGGCATTCACAGGACTCGCTGGCCGCGCTGTCCATCGGCTCGGCGGTGTTCATCAGCGTCTACGTGGCGCTGATGGGCGTGCTGCAGGCGCTGCTGCCGGTGTGGTCCGAGCAGCGCGGCGCCGGGCGCGACGCCGACATCGGCGCCAGCGTGCGCCAGGCGCTGTACCTGTGGCTGGTCGCCTGCGTGCTGGGCATGGCGGTGCTGCTGCTGCCCGGCACCATCCTGCGCGCCACCGAGGTGCCCCCGGCGCTGCGCGGCGAAGTCCGCGCATACCTGGCCATCCTGGCCTTCGGCCTGCCGCCGGCGATGCTGTTTCGCCTGTACAGCACGCTGAACCAGGCGCTGGGCTGGCCGCAGCTGGTGACCTGGCTGCAGGTGGGCGCGCTGGGCATCAAGATTCCGCTGTCCATATGGTTCACCTTCGGCGGCGCCGGGCTGCCGGCGCAGGGCGTGGCCGGCTGTGCCTGGGCCACGCTGGTGGTGAACTACGCGCTGGCCGGCTTCGGGCTGGTCATGCTGCGCCGCCCGGCGCTGTACGCGCCGCTGCGGCTGTGGCAGCGGCTGGAGGCGCCGGACCGGGCGCAGCTGGCGCGCTTTCTGCGCCTGGGACTGCCGGCCGGGCTGGCGATCCTGGTGGAGGTCACCTCGTTCACGCTGATGGCACTGTTCATCGCGCGCCAGGGCTCGCTGGCGTCGGCGGCGCACCAGATCGCCTCCAACCTGGCGGCCGTGCTGTACATGGTGCCGCTGTCGCTGGCGATTGCCACCAGCGCGCGCGTGAGCTTCTGGCGCGGCAGCGGCGACGAGCGCAGAGCGGTGGTCGTGGCCTGGCAGGGTTTTGGCCTTGCAGCCCTTGCTGGCTGCGGGCTTGCAGCTACGTTATTCGTAACGCGCGAGCAGATCGCCGGGCTGTACACCGACAGCGCCGAGGTGGTCGCCCTGGCCAGCGCGCTGCTGGTCTGGGTCGCCGCCTACCACGTGGCCGATGCGCTGCAGACGCTGTGCATCTTCGTGCTGCGCAGCTGGCACGTGACGCTGGCGCCGCTGCTGGTCTACGGCGTGCTGCTGTGGGGCGTGGGCCTGGCCGGCGGCCATGCGCTGGCGTACCGCGGCTTGGCCGGCATTGCGCCGCTACAGTCGCCGGCGGCGTTCTGGGGCGCCAGTGCGGCGGCGCTGGCCCTGGTGGCGCTGCTGTTCACGGCGCTGCTGGCGCTGGTGATGCGCCTGCGGCTGCGGCAGGCATGACCACGCCCGCGTCCGCGCGCACGCGCCCGGGCGGAAAGCGCAGGGCGAAGCGGCTGCCGCACCCCGGCGTGCTGTCGATCAGCAGCTGCGCGCTGTGGCGCTGCGCGACATGCTTGACGATCGCCAGGCCCAGGCCGGTGCCGCCGGTGTCGCGCGAGCGGCTGCGGTCGATGCGGTAGAAGCGCTCGGCTACGCGCGGCAGATGCTCGGGCGCGATGCCGGGGCCGCTGTCGGCCACCTCCAGCAGCGCGCCGCCATCCGCCTGTGGCTGCCAGCGCAGCGCGATGCGCCCGCCCGGCGGGGTGTAGCGCACGGCGTTGTGCAGCAGGTTGGCCAGGGCGCTGTGCAGCTCGGCGGCGTTGCCCGCCAGGCGCGCCACCGCGGCATCGGGCGGCAGCGCGATGGCCTGCGCCGGCCCCCCCGGGTACAGCGTGGCCGACAGCGCCCGGGCCTCGTCGGCGCACTGGCGCAGCAACGCCGACACGTCCACCTCGTCGCTGAAGGCGGGCAGCGGGCTGCCCTCCAGGCGCGACAGGGTCAGCAGGTCCTGCACCAGCTGCTGCATGCGCTCGCCCTGACGCGCCATCAGGCCCAGGTAGCGCTCGCGCTCGGCCCCGTCCAGCGGCAGCGTGCGCAGCGTCTCGACGAAGCCGACCAGCACGGTGAGCGGGGTGCGGATCTCGTGCGAGACATTGGCCACGAAGTCGCGGCGCATGGCCTCGGCCTGTTCCAGCTGGGTGATGTCGCGCGACAGCAGCAGGCGCCGGCCGTCGCCGCAGGGGTGCAGGCGTACCTCGACGCGCACCGGACGCGCCGGCGTGCTGGCGCGCCCGGCCAGCACCACGCCGTGCGCGCCGTCGCCGGGCGCCGCCAGCTGCTCGGTGAAGGCCGGCTCGCGCACCAGGTTGGCGATCGCCTGGCCGGCGTCGCGCGCGGCGTCGACGCCGAAATGCTCCTGCGCCGTGCGATTGCACCACTCGATGCGGTCCTGGGCGTCCAGCAGCATCACGCCGTTGGGCGAGGCCTGCAGCGCGCTCAGGATGGCCTGCAGCCGGTCCTCGCCGGCCTGCTCGCGCCGCTGCGCTTGGCGCAGCAGCCGGCGCATGTGACCGGCCGCCTCGCCCCAGGCGCCGCGCGGCTGCGGCCCGTCCTGCGCCGCGCCGCCGCGCAGCCAGGCCAGCACGCGCGCCGCGCGCCAGGCGCTGGCGGCCTGCCACAGCACGCCGGCCAGAGCGGCGCCGGCGGCCGCCCCCCAGCCCGGCGCCAGCCACGCGCCCAGCAGCCAAGCGCCCAGGGCGGCGCCGGCCAGCTGGCTGGCGGCAAACAGGCACAGGCTCGGGAGCATGGTTTTTTGCTACTCTTTCAATAGCCTAAAGCCGTTCATACATAAGGGCTAGAGGCACATTTGGCTAAAAAATAGGCCCTGCGGACAGATGCGGCACGGTTCATGCCCGCGCCGCGCCCGTGTACTGCCCCTGCGCCAGCTGGGCCGTCAGGCGGTAGCCGGCGCCACGCACCGTCTCGACCATGGCGGCGGCGTCGCCCAGCGCCTCGCGCAGCCGCTTGATGTGCACGTCCACGGTGCGTTCCTCGATGAACACATGGTCGCCCCACACGTGGTCCAGCAGCTGGGCGCGGCTGTGCACGCGCTCGGCATGCGTCATCAGGTAGTGCAGCAGGCGGAATTCGGTCGGCCCCAGCTTCAGTGGCTGCCCCTGCCAGGCGACGCGGTGCGTGGCCGCGTCCAGCGCCAGGGCGCCGATGATCACGTTCTCGCCCGACTGCAGCGGCGCGCGCCGGCGCAGCACGGCGCGCATGCGCGCCAGCAGCTCCTGGGTGGAGAACGGCTTGGTCACGTAATCGTCGGCGCCGGCATCCAGCCCGGCGATCTTGTCGGGCTCGTCGCCGCGTGCGGTCAGCATCACCAGCGGCACGCCGCGCGTGCGCGCGTCGGCGCGCCAGCGCCGCGCCAGCTGCAGGCCGCTGGCGCCGGGCAGCATCCAGTCCAGCAGGATCAGGTCGGGCAGCACGGCGTCGATCTCGCGCTGCGCCGCTTCGCCGTCCTCGGCCCAGACCGGCACGAAGCCGTTGTGCCGCAGGTTCACGGCGATCAGCTCGGCGATGGCCGGCTCGTCCTCGACGATCAGCACGCGGGGCAGTTTCTTCATGGTGAATAAAAGGGGGTCAGGCCAGCGCGGACTCGATCTCATGCAGCGCCCGGTGGCGCACGTCGCGGCCCTCGACCAAGTAGATGATCAGTTCGGCGACGTTCTTGGAGTGGTCGCCGATGCGCTCGATGGCCTTGGCCAGGAACAGCAGGTCCAGGCTGGGCGAGATCTTGCGCGGGTCTTCCATCATGTAGGTGACCAGCTTGCGCACGAAGCCGTCGAACTCGCGGTCGATCAGGTCGTCCTCCTTCAGGATGGCCAGCGCCGCGCGCGTGTCCAGCCGCGCGAAGGCGTCCAGCGCCTTGCGCAGCAGGCTCGACGCCAAGTCGGCGGCCAGACGCAGGTCGCCCGTGGGTAGCGCCCGGGCGGCGCCGCTGTCGATGATGGAGCGGCACATGCGCGCCATGCGCGTGGCCTCGTCGCCCATGCGCTCCAGGTTGGCCGTGGCCTTGGAGAACGCCATCAGCAGGCGCAGGTCGCGCGCCGTGGGCTGGCGCCGGGCGATGATGGTCGTCAGCTCGTGGTCGATCTGCACTTCCAAGGCATTCACGCGCTGCTCGATCTGCTCGACCTCGGCGGCCGCGCTCTCGCTGAACTGCGCCAGCGCGGTGATGGCGGCACGGATCTGCGCCTCGACCAGCCCGCCCAGCTCCATCACCCGCGCCGAGACCTGGTTCAGCTCGCTGTCGAATTGCGAGGAAAGATGTTTTTCCGTCATCCGAACCTTCCTGTGATGTAGTCCTCGGTTTCGCGGCGCTGGGGCTTGAAGAACATGGCCTCGGTCTCACCGAACTCGACCAGCTCGCCCAGGTACATGTAGGCCGTCCAGTCGCTCACGCGCGCGGCCTGCTGCATGTTGTGGGTGACGATGACCACCGTGTAGTCCTTCTTCAGCTCGGCGATCAACTCCTCGATCTTGGCGGTGGAGATCGGGTCCAGCGCCGAGCACGGCTCGTCCAGCAGCAGCACCTCGGGCAGCACGGCGATGCCGCGCGCAATGCACAGGCGCTGCTGCTGCCCGCCCGACAGGCCGGCGCCGCTGTGGCGCAGCTTGTCCTTGACCTCGCTCCACAGCGCGGCCTTGCGCAGCGCCCATTCCACGCGCTCGTCCATGTCGGCGGCCGACAGCCGCTCGAACAGCTTCACGCCGAAGGCGATGTTGTCGTAGATGGACATCGGGAACGGCGTGGGCTTCTGGAACACCATGCCGACCCGCGCGCGCAAAAGCGCCACGTCGCGCCGCGCGTCCAGCAGGTCCTCGCCGTCCAGCAGGATCTGGCCGCTGGCGCGCTGCTCCGGGTACAACTCGAACATGCGGTTGAAGGTGCGCAGCAGCGTGGACTTGCCGCAGCCCGAAGGGCCGATAAAGGCCGTGACCTGCTTGTCCGGGATGTCCAGGCAGATGTTCTTGAGCGCGTGGAAGCGCCCGTAGTGGAAGTTCAGGTCGCGCACCGCCAGCTTCGCGGGCGCCACGGCAATCGGGGAAGGCATGACGGCAGGTCTTTCGCAAAAAAACGAGGGGCCGGGCGCTAGCGCTGGCGGGCCAGCAGGCGCGCCAGGATGTTCAGCCCCAGCACGGCGGCGGTGATCAACAGCACCGCGGCCCAGGCCAGCTGCTGCCAGTTCTCGTACGGGCTCATGGCGAACTTGAAGATGGTCACCGGCAGGCTGGCCATGGGCTTGGACAGGTCGGCGTTCCAGAACTGGTTGTTCAGCGCAGTGAACAGGAGCGGCGCCGTCTCGCCGGAAATCCGTGCCACGGCCAACAGCACGCCGGTGACGACGCCGGCGCGCGCCGCGCGCAGGGTGACCAGGGTGATCACCTTCCACTTGGGCGCGCCCAGGGCATAGGCGGCCTCGCGCAGGCTGGCCGGCACCAGCGCCAGCATGTTCTCGCTGGTGCGGATGACCACCGGGATGACGATCAACGCCAGCGCCAGCGCCCCGGCCCAGCCGGAAAAGCTCTTGAAGCGCGCCACCACCACCGCATAGACGAACAGCCCAATGACGATGCTCGGCGCGGACAGCAGGATGTCGTTGACGAAGCGCGTCACCGGCGCCAGCCAGCCGCGGCGGCCGTACTCGGCCAGGTAGACGCCGGCCAGCACGCCCACCGGCGTGCCGACACAAGTGGCCAGCAGCACCATCATGAGCGAGCCCCACAGCGCATTCGCCAGGCCGCCGACTTCATTGGGCGGCGGCGTGGACTGGGTGAACAGCGCCAGCGACAGCCCGCCCAGCCCCAGGCGCAGCGTCTCCCACAGGATCCACACCAGCCAGAACACGCCAAAGGCCATGGCCGCCAGCGCCAGCGCCAGCGCCACGCGGTTCACGCGCCGGCGCGCGGCGTGGCGCGCCTGGCGCGTGCGTTGCAGCTCGGCGCGGTCGATCAGCTTCTGCGATGTGCTCATGCGCGCAGCCCCTCGCCTTTTTGCAGGCGCGACAGCAGCACCTTGGACAGCGCCAGCACCACGAAGGTGATGAAGAACAGCACCAGCCCCAGGTAGATCAGCGAGGCCTGGTGCAGGCCCTCGCCGGCCTCGGCGAACTCGTTGGCCAGCGCAGAGGTGATGCTGTTGGCCGCCTCGAACACCGAGGGCGACTGCAGCTGGTTCATGTTGCCGATGACGAAGGTGACGGCCATGGTCTCGCCCAGCGCGCGCCCCAGCCCGAGCATGATGCCGCCGAGCACGCCGGTGCGCGTATGCGGCAGCACCACGCGCCAGACCACCTCCCAGGTGGTCGCGCCCAGGCCGTAGGCCGATTCCTTGAGCAGCGCTGGCGTCACCTCGAACACGTCGCGCATGACCGAGGCGATGAACGGGATGATCATGATCGCCAGAATGATGCCCGCCGGCAGGATGCCGATGCCCACCGGCGGTCCGGACACCAGCGCGCCCAATCTCGGCACGCCGTGCAGGAGCGCCTGCAGCGGCTGCTGCACCCAGGTGGCGAGGATCGGGCCGAAGACCATCAGCCCCCACATGCCATAGACGATGGACGGCACCGCCGCCAGCAACTCGATGGCCGTGCCCAGCGGGCGCTTGAGCCAGGGCGGCGACAGCTCGGTCAGGAACAGCGCGATGCCGAAGCTCACCGGCACCGCCACCGCCAGCGCGATGGCCGAGGTGGCCAGCGTGCCGTAGATCATCACCAGCCCGCCGTACTCGTCCTGCACCGGGTCCCAGGCGCTGCGCACCAGGAACGACAGGCCGTAGCGCTCGATGGCCGGCCAGGCGCCGATGACCAGCGACACCAGGATAGCCACCAGCAGCGCCAGGGTCAGGAAGGCGGCGCCGCGCGCCAGCGCGGCGAACAGCCAGTCAGCCAGCGCGGCGCGCGCCGGCGCCGGGCGGACCGGTGCCGGCGTGCTGCCGGCGTGCTGCGCGAGAAGCGGCGTGGCGGGGGCGGAAAAGGTCGTGGACACGAAAAGCCTCGGGGTCGTGCGGATGCCGCCGCGGCCCGGGCTGCGCCCAGGGCCGCGGCGGGCTGGATTATTTCAGCGCGACCGGCTGGCCCGCGCCGTCCTGGATGGCGCTCCAAGACTGCACGATCACGCGCTTGACGCTGTCCGGCATGGGCACGTAGTCCAGCTCGCCGGCGGTGGCGTCGCCCTGCCGGTAGGCCCAGTCGAAAAACTTCAGCGCGGTGCTGGCCTGCGCCGGCTTGTCCTGGCGCTTGTGCATCAGGATGAAGGTGGCCGAGGTGATGGGCCAGGCATCCTCTCCAGGCTGGTTGGTCAGGATCTGGTGAAAGCTCTTGTTCCACTCGGCGCCGGCCGCGGCGGCCTTGAAGGTGGCCTCACTGGGCGAGACGAAACGCCCGGCGCTGTTTTGCAGCTGCGCGTAGGTCAGCTTGTTTTGCTTGACGTAGGCGTATTCGACGTAGCCGATGGAGTTGGCCAGCCGCGCCACGAAGGCCGCCACGCCCTCGTTGCCCTTGCCGCCCGTGCCCAGCGGCCAGTTCACCGCCGTGCCCTCACCCACCTGGGACTTCCACTCGGCGTTCACCTGCGACAGGTAGTGCGTGAAGCCGAAGGTGGTGCCCGAGCCATCGGCGCGGCGCACCGGGGCGATGGCGGCGGCGGGCAGCGTCAAGCCCGGGTTCAGCGCGCGGATGGCAGCGTCGTCCCAGCGGGTGATCTTGCCCAGGTAAATGTCGCCCAGCACCTGCCCGTTGAGCTTGAGCTGGCCCGGCTGCAGGCCCTGAATGTTGACCACCGGCACGATGCCGCCGATCACGGTGGGAAACTGCACCAAACCCTTCTTCTCCAGCTCCTCGTCCTTGAGCGGCGCATCGGAGGCGCCGAAGTCCACGGTCTTGGCTTCGATCTGGCGCAGCCCGGCGCCAGAGCCGACCGACTGGTAGTTGATTTTCACGCCCGTGGCCTTGTGGTAGTCGGCCGCCCACTTGGCGTACAGCGGCGCGGGGAAGCTGGCGCCGGCGCCGGTGGCCTCCTGCTGCGCCAGCACCGGGGTAAGGGCCATCGCCAGCACGCCGGCCAGCAGCACACGATTTGCGGACAGTTGCATGAAATCCTCTGGGTTGCGAATGGGATGCAGCGCACTGTAGGCAGGTTGCGTGACAGTCATGTGACACACCCCGCACCAGGCGAACTTCTGGTGTTTTTGGCGTAAAGCCCTTGTTCTACAAGGGCCTGTAGCTATAGTTTTGATGAATGCCCTGCATGCGCCGGTGCGTTGCCCATGACGCCGGGCAGCGGCGCAAATGCGACAGCTGGCCGCTGGCACAAAAATACACATCTGGCTACAATTGCCGGTTTTGGCGGCGCCCTGCCGCCGGCGAGGCTCAAACCCCCATGTACCTCCTGCCTGAGGCCCCGGCGACCGAGTCGTCGGGGCAGGCGTCCGCTGCCACCCTGCAACGAACGCTGCGCGAACAGCAGACCCTGCTGGACAGCGCAGGCGTGGGTATCGTCTTCATTCGCAACCGCCGCGTGGTGCGCTGCAACCAGCGTCACGCCGAGATTTTCGATCTGCCCTCGGCAGAGTCCGCGATAGGCTCGCGCAGCGAGGTGCTGCACCCCAGCCGCGAAGCATTCCGTGCCCTGGGCCGCGCTGCCTACCCGGCGCTGGCGCGCGGCGACACCTTCCGCGTCGAGCGCCAGCTGCGCCGCAGCAACGGCCAGCTGTTCTGGGCGCACTTGGCGGGACGCCTGATCAACCCGAACGATCCAGGCGAAGGCTCCATCTGGACGGTGGACGATATCGACGAGCACAAGCAAGCGCAGGTCAGGCTATCCACCGCGCTGCGCGAAAAGCAAATGCTGTTCGACACCGCCATGGTCGGGCTGGTGGTGCTGCGCGAGCGCCACATGGCGCGCTGCAACCGGCACTTCGAGCGCCTGCTGGGCTACGCGCCCGGCGAGTTGGCGGGCAAGTCCTCGCGCATCTGGTACTTGTGCGACGCCGACTGGGAGCAGGCGCGCGAGCGCTGCTACGGCCCGATCCTGCGCGGCGAGGATTTCGAGGGCCAGATGACGCTGCGCGCCAAGGACGGCAGCGCCGTGGCGTGCGAGGTGCGCAGCCGCGCCGTGGACCCGCACGACCTGTCGCAGGGCACGATGTGGACGGTGCTGGACATCAGCGAGCGCCTGCGCGTGCAGGCACAGCTGGCGCAGATGCACGGCGCGCTGGAGCAGCAGGTGCGCGAGCGCACCCAGGAGCTGCGCGAGACGGTGGCCGACCTGCACCGCGAGATCGCCCAGCGCCAGCAGGACCAGGAGCGCATCCACTGGCTGGCACACTACGACACCCTCACCGGCCTGCCCAACCGCCTGCTGCTGGCCGAGCGCGGCCAGGAAGCCGTGCGCCGCGCGCGTGAAGCCGGCACGCCGCTGTCGGTAATGTTCCTGGACCTGGACAACTTCAAGCACGTCAACGACTCGCTGGGCCATCGTGCCGGCGATGCGCTGCTGCAGGAGATCGCCCAGCGCCTGCGCCAGACGGTGCGCGAGCGCGACACCGTGGCGCGCCTGGGCGGTGACGAGTTCGTGCTGCTGCTGCCCGGCGCCAACGCCGAAGGCGCGGCGCGCGTGGCCGACAAGATGCAGCAGGCCGCGCGCCAGCCGGTGCAGCTGGACGGCCACGAGCTGTGCCTGTCGCCGTCCATGGGCATTGCGCTGTTCCCCGAGCATGGCGAGGATTTCGAGGCGCTGATCCAGGCCGCCGACACGGCCATGTACCACGCCAAGTCCGATGGCCGCAACAGCTTCCGCTTCTTCAGCCCGACCATGCAGGCGCAGTCCAGCCGCGCGCTGCAGCTGACCAACGCCCTGCGCCGCGCGCTGGAGCGTGAGCAATTCACGCTGCACTACCAGCCGCAGTTCGACCTGGCCACCGGCGTGGTGTGCGGCGCGGAAGCCTTGCTGCGCTGGCAGCACCCGGAGCTGGGCGCCATCAGCCCGGCCGAATTCATCCCGGTGGCCGAGGACAGCGGGCAGATCGTGGCCATCGGCGACTGGGTGCTGCGCAACGCGCTGGCCCAGCTGGCGCGCTGGCGCGCCCAGGGCCTGACGCAACTGACCCTGGCGGTGAACCTGTCGGCGGTGCAGTTCCGCCACCCGCCGCTGGCCGAGCTGATCGAGCGCCTGCTGGCCGAGCACCAGCTGCCTGCCGACCGCCTGGAGCTGGAGCTGACCGAGAACGTTGCCGTGGCCGACGCACGCGCCGCGGCGCAAATCATGGACCGCATGCATGGCCAGGGCGTACGCTTGGCGGTGGACGACTTCGGCACCGGCTACTCGTCGCTCAGCCAGCTCAAGCGCTTCCAGATCTTTCGCCTGAAGATCGACCAGTCCTTCGTGCGCGACCTGGACCACGACGGCAACGACCGGGCCATTGTCAGCGCCATCGTGCGCATGGCCCAGGCGCTGGGCATGCGCACCACCGCCGAGGGCGTGGAAACCGCCGAACAGCTGGCCTATCTGCGCGAGCAGGGCTGCGACGAGGCCCAGGGCTACCACTTCGCGCGCCCGATGCCGGCGCAGGATTTCGAGCGCTTCGTGCGCCAGCGCGCAGCGGCCTGAAGGCGTTCACATCGGCCGCGGCGATCAGCGTGCAGCACAGGCAACGCCGCTGCCTGCAGAAGCAGGAACAACAAAAAACCCCGCCATCGAAAAGATGGCGGGGTTTTCTTGCTTTATTTGGGGTGGCTGATGGGGCTCGAACCCACGACAACAGGAATCACAATCCTGGACTCTACCAACTGAGCTACAGCCACCGTAGCCTCGCATTATAGCTTCATAAAACCCCAGTTCCGGGCACGCTTCGTCAATTCTCTGCTTCGGGTTGCGCGGTCGGGCGCGGCGCCTTGATTTGCACCTTCAGCCGCTGCTTGAGCAGCTCGTAGTAGGCCATGGCCTCGGCGGTGGACCACAGCTGCGCGTACTGCTGCCGCTCGGCCTGCTGCCGGTCCGCCTGCAGCGCCTCGCGCGGCACCACGCGGTTGACCTTGACCACGGCATAGCCGTCGCTGCCCAAGTCCACGCCGTTCCAGCCCGGTAGCGCATCCAGGCTGGCATGCAGGGTGGCGTCGACGATGGCGCGCGGCTGGCCTTGCGGCTGGTCGCGCGAGACCACCACCGGCGGGGTCAGGCCGTTGGCGGCGTCCGGCTGGGCCTTCCAGGCGGCCAGTTTCGCCATGCCCTCCTCGCGCGCCAATTCAGCCGACTTGTCGGCCAGGTACAGGGTGCGCGCGCGGCCCTGGGCTTGCTCCAGGGGCAGCGTCATGGCGGGCTGATAGGCGGTGATGCGGCCGGCCACCAGGGTGCTGGGGGCGATCTCCACGGCCTCGGTGTTGCGCTTGGACTGCACGGATTCGGGCTGGAACAGCGCCTCCAGGAAACGCGGGCTGGCCAGTGCGCCAGTGGCGCCGGGTGCCGGCTGGCGCGTGACGCCGGATGCAGTGTGTACCTGCAGCTTGAGCTTCTCGGCCACTGGCGCCAGGCTGTCGGCCTGCTCGTAGACGGCGTTGGCGAAGGTCTCGGCCACTTCGGCGAACTTGCGCTGCGCCTGCTGCTTCTTCAGGTCTGCCTCCAGCGTCAGACGCAGTTCCTCGAAGCTGGGCTCGCGCGGCTTCTTGATGTCGGTCAGCTGGATGATGTGGAAGCCGAAGTCCGACTCCACCACATCGCTGATGTCGCCCTTGTGCATGGCGAACACCGCGTCCTCGAACGGCTTGACCATGGCGCCGCGGCCGAAAAAGCCCAGGTCGCCGCCCGACGGAGCGGAGCCCGGGTCCTGCGACTCCTTCCTTGCCACTTCGGCAAAGCTGGCAGGCGCCTTGCGCACCTGCTCGAGCAATTCCTGCGCGCGGGCGCGGGCCTTCTCGCGGTCGGCGGCCGGCGCGTCCTTGGGGGCGTTGATCAGGATATGGCTGGCGCGGCGCTCTTCCTTGCCGGCCAGGCGCGACAGGTTTTCCTTGTAGTAGGTGCGCAGATCGTCCTCGCTCAGCGTGATGCCGGCCTTCACGGCGTCCAGATCGAGCACAACGTACTCCACCGTGGCCTGCTCCGCCTGCTGGAACTGCGCCGGATGGGCCTGGTAGTAGGCCTGCACCTCGGCATCGGTCACCTTCACCTTGCCGGCGAAATCGGCCGCCTTGAAGCGCGCCACCTGGATTTCGCGGCGCTGCAGCAGTGCATCGAAAGCCAGGGCGGCTTCGGCCGGAGTGGCGATGGATGAGGCCACCACACTGCCGAGCACGTTGCCCACGGCGATGTCCTGGCGCATGCGCGCTTCAAAACCCTCGGGCGACAGCCCCTGCGCGCCCACCAGTGCCCGGTAGGCCTCGGTGTCCAGCGACCCGTCAGCACGTTTCAGTGCAGCGATCTGCGGGATGGACTGCAGTTCGCGCGCCAGGCGCGCGTCACTGGTCATCAGGTGCATCTTGCCGGCTGCGGCCACCAGCACGCGGTCGCGCACCAGGCGCTCCAGCGTCGCATAGCGGGCCTGGGGCGAGTCGAACAGCTTGGCGTCCACGCCCGGCGACTGCGCGCGGATGCGGTCACTCTCCATGCGATGGGCGTTGTCCCACTCGTCCTGGGTGATGTCCTTGCCATCCACGCGCGCCACCACCGGGCTGCCGCCAGAAAAGTAGTTCGCATCGATGCCCACCAGGACAAAGGACGGAATGATCAGCAGGAACAGCACAAGCATCACCACCTTGGAATGCTTGCGGATGGATTCGAACATGGTCGGTCAGGCTTTCAACTACGGCAGGAGCGGCAAAAGAAAAGGCGAACTCTCGTTCGCCTTCGCTCCATTGAATGAGACAGTGGGTGCTGAAGGGTCGGAACCGCCGACCCACGCCGTATAAGGGATTTAAAAACAAGAATTAAATCAACCGCTTACATGACGTGCCAACAGGCACCACCCGCACGTGCAGGCAAAGTGCAAATCTTACTTCATGCACCTGGGAGCGATGGCAAAACCTCTGGCCGGGCGTGCAGGCGGCCCATGGCCGGCTTTGCTCCAGGCGGCGTGGGCATGCGGGCCTAGGACAGCTGCGTCAGCAGGTGATGCCAGAACCGTGTGCGCGTGGCGAGGGTGGAGATCAGGACATGCTCGTGCCAGGTGTGCGCGCCGTCGCCGTCGGCACCCAGGGCGTCCAGGGATGGCACGCCAAGCGCCGATGTGAAATTGGCGTCGCTGGCGCCACCGGTGGGGGGCGCTTCCTCCAGTTCGAACCCGGCTGCACGCGCCGACACCTGGACCCGTTCGAGCAGGGCCACCACCTTGTCGTCGCGCACCATGGGCGGGCGGTTGACGTCCACCTCCATCTTCAGCTGCACGCCCTCGCCCACCGGCTGCAAGGCCTGCATTTTCTGCACGATCTCGTCGGCCGAAACCATGTCGGAAAAGCGGAAGTCCACATGGCAGCGGCACAACGCCGGCACGGTGTTGCTGGTGGTGCCGCCCTCGATGGTGCCCACGCTCACCGTGATGCCCCGGGGATAGTCGGTCATGGCTTCCAGCGCCAGCACCTGGTGCGCCATCTCGCGGATGGCGCTGCGCCCTTTTTCATGTGCCAGGCCGGCGTGGGAAGCCACACCTTGCACCTGCAGCTGCAGCGTGCCGGTGCCCTTGCGCGCGGTGACGCAGCGTCCGCCATTGGCCCGTGCCGGCTCTGCGACCAGGCAGTAACGCGCATTTCGGGCGTAGGCCTCGATGGACGCACGCGAGGCATGGCTGCCGACCTCTTCGTCGGGCACCACCAGCATATCCACCGGCAGCGGTGTGTCGCCGGGCCTGGCGCATGCGCGCAAGGCTGTGAGCGCCAGGTAGACGCCGGCCTTCATGTCGTAGCCACCCGGCCCGTAGAGCCGGTCTCCCTCGACACGCACCGGGTTGACATCCAGCGTGCCGATGGGGTGGACAGTGTCCAGGTGCCCCAGGATCAGCAATCCCGGCCGCGTATCGCCCGGCGCGCGGTTGGTGAACACCAGCAGCGGCAACTCGGGCGCCTCGGCCGTCGCACGCACCGGGTCCAGGCGCGCCTGCAGACCGCCTGCTGCGCCATGGGCGCGCATCAACTCTGCCATGCGCCACAGCGCCTGCGGATCATGCGAGGGCGATTCGCAGGCCATCCATTCCGAAATGCCAGCCACCAGCTGCTCGGTCGTCACGTTCATGTCATCTTCCCAGTTCAAGCGATCTGGCGTCCGCCCAGGCGGCCCAGCTCATCGGCCGAAGGCAGGCCGCCTTCGAACCACCAATGTGCGCAAATGGCGCTCATGGCCTCCCCGTCGTGCCCGATACCTGGCACGCTGTGCAGTTGCCATGCCAAGGGCATGCCCAGCCGTGCCGCCTGCTGGCGGGCACACTTCAGGTAATGCAGGGCGCGGGCATGGCGGTGCGGGCCCTGGCGCAGTGCCGCCGGTTCGGCCGGCAGGTGAGGGTCGCCCGTGTCGGTGTCGCACTCCCCGGCGAAAATTACCAGCGGCGTGGCCAGCAGGCGCGCCAGCGCTGCTGGCGCCAGGCCCACGCCTGCCAGCCCTTCCGGAAAGGCCAGCGCATCGTCGGCCAGCGTGTACCAGCCGGGATTGGCGGTGACGACGCCCGCCAGGCCCTGCACCCCCAGCAGGCTGGTCAGCCGGTGCACGAACTGCCCGCCCGCCGAATGGCCGAAGAGGTATACCGGTTGATCGTGCAGCACCTGCTCCAGCCGCAGTTGCTCCACCAGCGCCGGGATGGCCCGATAAGCCCAGCTGGCCGGCGCAGCCAGCTGGCCATCGCCCTGCCACACCCCGCCGTTGTTGTAGCTTTCCACTCCCGGCCAGTGCTCGTCGGAAAACGTCGTGGCGATGACCTGCAAGCCATGGCGATCGGCCGCGTCGATCCAGAAGTCGCGGTAGTCGTCGCCGTTGCGCAGCACACCATGCTGCACCAGCACCAAGGGTGCATGCGCGCCCGCAAGGTCGGCCGGGCGATAGCAATGCAGCGTCAGCGGCCGGCCGGCAAAGGCCCACGGCAGGGCGAAACGCCCGCTGCAGTGACCAAAGGAAGACAGGGAGGGATCCATCATTCGTCGAGCAGGTGGCAGGCCGCGTGGTGGCCCGGTGCGATCTCGCGCAGCTGCGGTTCTTCGCGCTTGCAGCGCTCCATGGCGTGCGGGCAGCGCGGATGGAAGGTGCAGCCTGGGGGGGGGTTGAGCGGCGAGGGAATCTCGCCTTGGATGGGCGTGAAGACACGCTTTCTGCGCGTGACGTCCGGCACCTCCGCCAGCAGGGCCTGGGTATAGGGATGCTGCGGGTGCGCGAACACCTGTGCGGTGGGCGCGATCTCGACGATCTTGCCCAGGTACATGATGGCCACGCGGTCCGAGATGTGGCGCACCACCCCCAGGTCATGGCTGATGAACAGGTAGGTGAGCTGGCGCTGCGCGCGCAGCTCCATGAAGAGGTTGATAACCTGCGCCTGGATGGACACATCCAACGCCGCCACGGGCTCGTCGCAGACCAAAAACTCGGGCGCCACCATCAGCGCGCGCGCGATGCCGATGCGCTGGCGCTGCCCCCCGGAAATCTGGTGCGGCAGGCGCTGGCGGTACTCGGCGGACAGGCCGACCTCCGCCAGGGCCGCGTCGACGCGCGCGTCGAGCTGTGCAGCAGGCGCAAGCCGGTGCACGGCGAGGGGCTCAGCCAGGATCTGACGCAGCCGCTGGCGCGGATTGAGCGACGCCTGGGGGTCCTGGAACACCATCTGCACGCCCAGCACGTAGTCGCGCCTGGCCCTGCCGGAAAGCCCGGCCACGTCCTGGCCTTGATAGAGCAGCTCGCCACTGCTGGCCCCGTGCAGCCCGGCGACGACGCGCCCCAGGGTGGACTTGCCGCAGCCGGACTCTCCCACCAGGCCCACCACCTCGCCGCGGGCGATGGCCAAGCTGACGCCATTGACCGCGTGGACCGTGCGTTCGCGCGCAGGTTTGCCGGTGACCGCGCCCATGGCCTTCTCCAGCGCGCCGGGCCGGCTGGTGAAGCGCTTGTAGACTGCGCGCAACTCGATCACCGGCGCGTCGGCGCCCTTATTCGCGCGCGTCACGGCGTGTCTCCTGAAGGGGGTGAAAACACCGGAACATGCGCCCCGGCACCTGGGTCGGCGCAGGCTGCTCGGTGACGCAGCGCTGGCTGGCACGCGCGCAGCGCGGCGCGAAGGCGCAGCCCGGAACCCGCGCCGACAGGCTGGGCGCCATGCCGTTGATCTGCGCCAGGCGCTCGCCCGGCTGCGTGCGGCTGGGCAGCGACGACAGCAGCCCTTGCGTGTACGGGTGCCGCGGTGCATCCAGCACATCGGCCACCGCGCCCTGCTCGACGATGCGTCCGGCATACATCACGGCGACGCGGTCGGCGAGCTCGGCGATCACGCCCAGGTCATGCGTGATCCAGATCAGTGCCGTGCCCTGGTCGGCACAAATGCGCTGCATGCGGTACAGGATCTGCCCCTGGATGGTCACATCCAGCGCCGTCGTCGGTTCATCGCAGATGATCAGCTCCGGCCGGTTGAGCATGGCGATGGCAATCGCCACGCGCTGGCGCATGCCGCCGGAGAACTCGTGCGGGTAGCTGCGCAGCCGCTTTTCCGGGGCCGGAATGCCGACCATCTCCAGCGCCTCGACGCAGCGCTGGCGGGCCTGCGGACGGCCAAGCTTCTGGTGCTGCTCGATGGCTTCGAGCATCTGTTCCTCGATGCGCAACACCGGGTTGAGCGTCATGAGGGGGTCCTGGAAGATCATCGCGATGCGGTTGCCACGCAATTGCCGCAGGGCTTCGGGCGCCATGCGCCGCAGGTCTTGGCCCTGCAGCAGCACCTCGCCGGCGATGACCTCTCCGGGCGGATCGATCATGCCGAAGAGGGAAAAGCCGGTCACCGACTTGCCCGAGCCGGACTCGCCGACCAGGCCGAGGATCTCGCCCGGCGCCAGGCGGATGTCCACCTCGCTCACGGCGGGCCAGGCGCCCTCCTCGGTGTGGAACACCGTCGACAGGCCGCGCACATCCAGCAGTGGTGCGTCGCTCATGATTTCCTCGGGTCCAGGGCGTCGCGCAGGCGGTCGCCGATGAGGTTGATGGACAGGATCAGCGCCACCAGGGCCAGCCCGGGGAACATGCTGATCCAGTAGTCGCCCGACAGCAGGTACTGGAAGCCGTTGGCGATCAGCAAACCCAGCGAAGGCTCGGTGATCGGCACGCCCACGCCCAGGAAGGACAAAGTCGCCTCCAGCGCGATGGCGTTGGCGATCTGGATGGTGGCGAACACCAGCACCGGGCCCATGCAGTTGGGCAGCAGGTGCCGGGTCATGATGCGCCAGGTGGAGTAGCCCAGGTTGCGAGCCGCCTCGACATATTCCTTCTTGCGCTCTTGGAGGGCCCGGCCGCGCATGATGCGGGCATAGTGTGCCCACTGCACCGCCACGATGGCGATGACCACCTTGTCCACCCCGCGCCCGAGGATGGCCAGCAGCACCAGCGCGATAAGGATGGTCGGGAACCCAAGGATGAAATCCACCAGCCGCATCAGCAGCGTGTCGACGATGCCGCCCAGGTAGGCCGCCACCAGCCCGACCAGCGCGCCGATGGCGGCGGCGATGGCAACCGCCGACAGCCCCACGGACAGGCTGATGCGCAGACCATAGAGGATGGCGCTGAGCATGTCGCGACCCTGGTCATCGGTGCCCAGCCAGTAGTGCATCCCGGCTGCGGCCTGCGCGCCGGGCGCGAGGCGACCATCCATCAGGTCCAGCGCGCCCAGGTCATAGGGATTCTGTGGCGCCAGCAAAGGCGCCAGCAATACCGCCGCCAGCAGCAGCACCAGCGCGATCACGGCGCCGCGCACCGACGGCTTGCTGCGCAGCTGGCGCAGCATCTCGGCGCGGCACGGCGTATCGGCCAGCGGCGCGGCGCGGGGCATTTCCGTGGCCGGCGAAGTTGGAGTGGGCGTGGCGCTCATGCCGAAGCCTCCTGCAGTTGCACGCGCGGGTCCAGCACCGCGTAGAGCAGGTCAACCAGCAGGTTGACCATGACGAAGATGAAGGTCACCAGCATCACGTAGGCGACGATCACCGGCCGGTCCAGCTTGTAGATGCTGTCGATGAGCAGCTTGCCCATGCCCGGCCAGGCGAACACCGTCTCGGTGATCGTGGAAAACGCCAGCAGTTGGCCGAACTCCAGACCGATGACGGTGACCACCGGAATCAGGATGTTGCGCAGGATGTGGCGCGTGAGGATGCGCCGTTCGGACACCCCCTTGGCACGCGCAAAGCGCACATACTCTTGCGTCTTGGCCTCCATCACGCCGGTGGCCGTCAGGCGCAGCACCAGGGCGATGTTGGCCAGCGCGAGGTTGACCGCGGGCAGCAGCACATGCGCCCAGCCATCGCGCGTGAACAGCGAGAACGGTATCCCGAATACCTCCACCGTCTCGCCGCGCCCGGCCGCCGGCAGCCAGTGCAGCCAGACCGCGAACAGCAGGATCAGCATCATTCCCTGCCAGAAATTGGGCAGAGAAAATCCGAGCACCGAGCCCCCCATCAGCGACCGCCCCAGCGCCCGGTCGTGGTACAGCCCGGCCACCAAGCCGAGCGAAATGCCCAGCAAGCAGGTCAGACCAATGGCCACCAGCACCAGCTCAAACGTCGCCGGAATGCGCTGCACAATCAGTTCGATGGCCGGGATGCCATGCACGAACGAGGTGCCGAGGTCTCCGTGCAGGGCGCGCACGGCGAAGCCGGCGTACTGCTGCCACAGCGGCAGATCCAGTCCCAGGCGGGCGATCATCTGCTGGCGATCGGCCTCGGTGGCCTCGGCGCTCACCAGCAGTTCGATCGGGTCGCCCACGGCATACACCGCGACGAACACCACCAGCGACACCGCCAGCAGCACGAAGAAACTTTGCACCAGGCGGCGCAGCACGTAGACCACCATCACGGCCCCTCAAAAAAGAGGCGCGCCGCTGCCATCGCTGGCGGCGGCGCGCCGATGCGCCAGCCTTACTTGGCCGGCTTGACCGAAGCCGCGAGGGTGTACTGGTCGCGGCGGCCTTCGTAGGTCAGCCCCTTCTTGAAGGCCCAGATGCTGCTTTCGAAGTGCAGCGGGATCAGCGGCACATTGTCCAGGGCGATCTTCGTGGCGCGCTCCAGTTCGGAGCGGCGCTTGGCCTCGTCCATGGTGATGGCGGCCGGGATGTAGACCTTGTCGAACTCCGGGCTGACAAAGCCGCCGTAGTTGCTGGTGCCCTGGCCCTTGGGCGCATCAGTGGAGGCGACCCACAGCTGGAAAAGCCCGGAGGCCTCACCGTTTTCCGACGGCCAGCCGCCCATGGCAAAGCTGAACTCACGCTTGGCGCGCTTGGGGAAGTAGATTGAGGCCGTCATGGCATCGACCTTGGTCTTGATGCCGATGCGCGACAGGTACTGCGCCACGGCCTGGGTCACCTGGGCGTCGTTGATGTAGCGGTCGTTCGTCGAGGACAGCGTCAGCTCGAAGCCGTTGGCATAGCCGGCCTCGGCCAGCAGCTTCTTCGCGCCTTCCGGGTCGAACTTGATCTCGGGCGCATGCGCCAGGCCGCCGAACATGCCATCGGGCATGTATTGGTAGGCCACCGTGGCCATGCCGTCCATCAGCCGCTCGACGATCGCCTTGCGGTCGATCGCCATGTTGATGGCGCGGCGCACGCGCAGGTCCTGCAGCGGGTTCTTGCCATCCGCCGCCTTGGAGAACGGGGAGTTTTCCCGGCCGATATCGGGCTGGAAGAAGACCAGGCGCGTGGACGGCGTGGCCACGTAAGACAGCTTGGGATCCTGCTTGACACGCGCCAGGTCGCGCGCGGCCGGGTTCTCGATCAGGTCATAGTCGCCCGAGAGCAGGCCGGTCAGGCGCGGGCCGGCGGCGGGCACCGGCACCATCTTGACGGTCTTCCAGTGCGGCTTGTCGCCCCAGTAGCCCTCGTTACGCTCCAGCGTGATGCCGGTGCCCTTGACATAGCTCTTGAGCACGAACGGCCCGGTGCCGATGGCCATCTTGCCGCTGTTGAAGTCGGCCACCGAAGGCCAGGGCCCCTTGTAGCCGCAGCCCTCCTTGGGCGCGAACTTCCAGCCATCGAAGGCGACGATGGAACTGGAGATGATAGGCAGGTTGCGCGCGAACTCGGCAGGGATCAGCGGTATCGGCGTGGCCGTCTTCACGATCACCGTGTAGGGGTCCGGCGTCTGCACATCGGTCAGGCGCTTGGTGGTGTCCATATAGGACTGCGAGACGTTGGTCTCGTTGTTCAGCGTGCGGCAGATGGTGAACAGCACGTCCTTGGATGTGAACGGTGCGCCGTTGGAGAACTTCACGTCCTTGCGCAGCTTGAACTCCCACGTCAGATCGTCGAGGTTCTTCCAGGAAGTGGCCAGCGCCGGCACCAGTTCCATCTTGGCCGTGCGGCCGACCAGCGAGTCGTACACGTGAGCCGTGAAGGAGTCGTTGGTGGTCATCTTGTGATAGTGCGGGTCCGCGGCCGTAGGCTCCGACGCCAGCCCTATCGTCAGCTGCTGCGCATGTGCGGCACCCAGTGCACCTGCCATGCCCAGCACCAGCGCTCCCTGTTTCCAAACCACGTGCATCGTCTTCATCTCCTTGAATGTGACAACCATCCGCGGCCATGACGGCGGATGGGGATCGGACGATTCTGGCATGGCACGACATACACCGGCCTTAGTGGAAACCGAGTAAGGACCGGCCGCTTGCCGTGGCAGGAATCCGCTGCGGCACCAGCTCCTCGCAGCCACGGGTGCGGCCCCTGCGCCTTGCCGTACAGCGCCGTCAGCCAAAGAAAAAGGGCCTGGAATTGCTCCAGGCCCTTGATTTGCTTGGGGAAAGGGGTGGTGGGTGCTGACGGGCTCGAACCGCCGACCTACGCCTTGTAAGGGCGCCGCTCTACCAACTGAGCTAAGCACCCCCTTTCACATCATGTGTTCAGTTCAAGGCATCCTTCAAAGCCTTGCCGGGCCGGAACTTCGGCACCTTGGCGGCCTTGATTTTAATGGTGTCACCGGTACGCGGATTGCGGCCGGTGCGGGCCGCGCGCTTGCCGACGGCGAAAGTGCCAAAGCCCACCAGCGATACCGTGCCGCCCTTCTTCAGCGTCTTCTTGACCGCATCGATCGTGGACTCCAGCGCGCGTGTGGCAGCGGCCTTGGAGATGTCGGCATTGTTGGCGATGTGCTCGATCAATTCGGTCTTGTTCACAGAAAAAGCTCCCGCATGGACGGTGAATGGATGTGGCCGGAAGGACTGCAGGAGACAAATCTGCCTGCGTGCCTCGACCACATGCACAAGCGGCAAATTCTAGACGCAATTGTCGGGCTTGCCGGGCTCGAGCGGCGGGTGTCTCGCAAACGCTGCTTCGGGTTGAAACGGGATTGACGCGCCACGCACTCCGCGCAAGCCGGAACACCTGCGCGGGCCGCCGGCTTCAGCGTGCCACGCGGGCACGGATTTCCGGCAACGCCTTTTGCAGGTAATACGCCATGGACCAGACGGTGAGCACCGCCGCCAGCCAGATCAGCCAGATGCCCCACACGCCGGTGTCGATGCCCGCCACGCGCCCGTCGTACAACAGGAACGGGATGGCCACCATCTGCACCGTGGTCTTGAGCTTGCCCAGCATGTGCACGGCCACGCTGCGGCTGGCGCCGATCTGTGCCATCCACTCGCGCAGCGCGCTGATGGCGATCTCGCGGCCGATGATGATCAGCCCGACGAACACGTCGGCGCGCTGCAGGTGCACCAGCACCAGCAGCGACGCGCAGACCAGGAACTTGTCGGCCACCGGGTCGAGGAAGGCGCCAAAGGCCGAGGTCTGGTTCAGCTTGCGCGCCAGGAAGCCGTCCAGCCAGTCGGTGGCGGCGAACACGATGAACATCACCGTGGCGATCAGGTTGCGCGTCTCGGGCGCCAGCGGCAGGTAGAACACCCCGACGATCAGCGGGATCGCGACGATGCGCGTCCAGGTCATGACGGTGGGGATGGTGAGAAACATGGGGCGCGATTGTGGCATGGGGTTTTCCGGGTTTCTTCAGCGCAGCGCCCGGTAGATCTCCTCGGCCAGCGCCGGCGAGATGCCCTCCACCGTGGCCAGGTCCTGCACGCTGGCGTCCGCCACGCCGCGCACGCCGCCGAAGCGCTGCAGCAGCCGGGCACGCTTTTTCGGCCCCACGCCCGGGATGTCCTCTAGCCGGCTGCCGCCCACGCGCACCTTGGCGCGCGCCGCGCGCATGCCGGTGATGGCGAAGCGGTGCGCCTCGTCGCGGATCTGCGCCACCAGCATCAGCGCCGCCGAGTCGCGCCCGAGGAAGATCTTCGGGCGCCCGTCGGCGAACACCAGCTCCTCCAGCCCGACCTTACGGCCCTCGCCCTTTTCCACGCCGACGATGCGCGCGATGTCAAGCCCCAGCGCGGTGAACACCTCGCGCGCCATGCTGACCTGCCCCTTGCCACCGTCGATCAGCACCACGTCGGGCAGGCGCGCCTGGCGGTTGCTCACCTCGGCGCCGCCGGCCTCGCGCTGGGCTTCGGCGACGTGCGCGTAGCGCCGCGTGAGGACCTGGCGCATGGCGGCGTAGTCGTCGCCGGGCGTGATGCCCTCGATCTTGTAGCGCCGGTACTCGCTGTTTTGCATCTTGTGGTGGTGGAACACCACGCACGACGCCTGGGTCGCCTCGCCGGCGGTGTGCGAGATGTCGAAGCACTCGATGGTGATGCTGTCCAGGTTTTCCAGGTCCAGGTCCAGCACCTCGGCCAGCGCGCGCGTGCGTGCCTGCTGCGAGCCCTCCTCGGCCAGCAGCCGTGCCAGCTGGATTTCGGCGCCGCGCTGCGCCATCTCCAGCCAGGCGCGGCGCTGCTCGCGCGGCTGCTGCACGGCGGTGATGCGCTGCCCCGCCTGCTGGCCCAGGGCGGCCAGCAACTCGGGGTCCACCGGCTCGCTGACGATCAGTGTGGGCGGCACTGGCACACCGATGTAGTGCTGGGCGATGAAGGCGGCCAGCACCTGCGCCGCCACGCTGTGCAACCCGTCGGGCACGGGCACGTCATCCTCGGCGTGATGGATGGCCGCGGCGTCCTCGACATGCACCGGAAAGTACGCCCGGTCGCCCAGGTGTCGGCCGCCGCGCACCATCGCCAGATTGACGCAGGCGCGCCCGCCCTGCACGCGCACCGCCAGGATGTCCACGTCCTTGTCGCTCACCGTCTCGATGGCCTGCTGGTGCAGCACCCGCGACAGCGCCGCGATCTGGTTGCGCACCTCGGCCGCCTGCTCGAACTGCAGCTGCTGCGAATGTTCCAGCATGCGCGCCTCCAGCTGCGCCAGCAGTTCCTGCGTCTCGCCGCGCAGCATGGCCTCGGCGCTGGCGACGTCGGCGGCGTATGCGGGCGCGCTGATCAGGCCCACACAGGGCGCAGTGCAGCGCTTGATCTGGTGCAGCAGGCACGGGCGCGTGCGGTTGGCGAACACCGTGTCCTCGCAGGTGCGCAGGCGAAACACCTTTTGCAGCAGCTGGATGGTCTCCTTCACGGCCCAGGCACCGGGGTATGGGCCGAAGTAGCGGTGCCGCTTGTCGGTGCCGCCGCGGTAGTAGGCAATGCGCGGAAAGCGTTGGCCGGGCGCGTCGCCCGTGCCGTCCCGGGCGGCCACGCCGGTGATCTTCAGATACGGGTAGCTCTTGTCGTCGCGGAACAGGATGTTGTACTTGGGGTTCAGCGACTTGATGAGGTTGTTTTCCAGCAGCAGCGCCTCGGCCTCGGAGCGCACCACCGTGGTCTCCAGCCGCACGATCTTGCCGACCATGTGGCCGATGCGCGTGCCGCCATGCTGCTTGGTGAAGTAGCTGGAAACGCGCTTTTTCAGGTTGCGCGCCTTGCCCACGTACAGCAGCGTGTCCTGGGCGTCGAAGTAGCGGTAGACGCCCGGCAGGCCAGGTAGCGCCGCCACCTGGGCCAGCAGTTCATCGGAATGGGAAGCGGACATGGCGATATTGTGGTGGCAGCCATGCCTGCTTCTAAAACAATAGCTGCAGGCCCTTATTGGACAAGGGCCAAAGGCCTCAATCGCTTGAAAACCGGGGAAGGCGTTTCAGGACGGGCGGCGTGGCGGCGCGGTGCCAGGTGCCGCGATGCGTCGGCGCGGCGTGGTCGGCGCGGCCTCGACCATGCGCGCGCTGCGCGAGGCCGCGCCCTGCACCAGCTCGCCGATCAGCGCCGCCTCGGGCAGGTTGCGCCAGTAGTGCCGTGGCATCTCCCGGTGCATGGCGGCGGTCTTCAGGCGCGCGGGGTTGAAGATGTGGCGGTAGTAGGTCAGCCACAGGGCCTCGCCGGCGTCTGGCGGCGGGGCGTCGGCGCGTTGCGCCCCAGGCCCCAGGTGCAGGCGCGCGCCGTCCCAGCGCACGCTGGCATCGGGCGTCAGGATGGCCCAGCGCAGCTGCGTGAAGCGGCGCACGAAGAACGGCGCCGCCGCCTCGGCGATGTAATGCCGCGGCTCGAACCAGGCGACTTGCAGCGTCTGGTCATCCGCTTCGGTCACCGGGCGAAAGCGCACGAAGGCATGCATCTTGTGCAGGTCGCGCGCCACGGCGCGCGCCATGTGCTGGGCCTGCAGGCGGTCGGCGTCCAACGGGTCGTGGCGCAGCGCGGGCTCGTGCGCCAGGCGCCACAGCAGGCGGTACATGAGCGCGAAGCGCGCCGGGTCGCGGTGCAGCACCAGCCGCTGGCACAGGCGCACGAAGGCGGCGGGCACGTGCAGCGCCGCCACGCCAGGCGCTGGCAGGTGTCCGGCGCTCCCCTCCGCGCCAACGCCATGCGCTCCAGCGGGATGTGCCTCGGCGCCCGCCGCTGCCCCATCCTCGGCGGCGCGCGCCGCGCTACATGCCGGGGCACTGTTCCCGGCAGCCAGGGGCAGGCACGCGCCATCCGCCGCCTGCGCGAACAGGTCGATGTCGGCGTCTTGCGCGGTGCACCACTGCACCTGTGACGGCAGGACGCCCGCCTGCACCAGTGCACGCGCCGCGTGGCGAAAGCCCTGCCAGTCGGTGGGGTGCGCCAAAGTGACGGTATGCACAAACCCAGCCTTTCAGGCGAACAGCCGGCCCTGTACTGGCGGCGGCGCCAAGCGGGTGGCCAGGTCGGCGGCGTCCAGCGCGCGGCCGGGGCGATGGTCCAGGGTCTCGACGAAGTGCAGCACCTTCTTCATCGGCACCCGCAGCCGCACCAGGTCGGCGTGGCGCAGGCGGCGCACGCGGCGCGCGGCCAGCAGCCGGTCCACCGACGCCACGCCCAGGCCCGGCACGCGCAGCAGCAGCTCGCGCGGGGCGGCGTTGACGTTGACCGGAAAGCGTTCGCGGTGCGCCAGCGCCCAGGCGAGCTTGGGGTCCATGTCCAGCGCCAGCATGCCGCTCTGGGTGGGCGGCACGATCTCGCCATGGTCGAAGCCGTAGAAGCGCATCAGCCAGTCGGCCTGGTACAGCCGGTGCTCGCGCAAGAGCGGCGGCGCGGCCAGCGGCAGCGCGCGCGCGGCGTCGGGAATCGGGCTGAAGGCCGAGTAGTACACGCGCCGCAGCCGGTGCACGCCGTACAGGCCGGCGCTGGTGGCCAGGATGGTGCGGTCGTCGGTGGCGTCGGCGCCGACGATCATCTGCGTGCTCTGCCCGCCCGGCGCG
Organism: Oryzisolibacter propanilivorax; assembly: GCF_900103645.1. Lineage (GTDB taxonomy): Bacteria > Pseudomonadota > Gammaproteobacteria > Burkholderiales > Burkholderiaceae_C > Melaminivora > Melaminivora propanilivorax. The sequence goes on along the minus strand of NZ_FNHP01000001.1, from coordinate 174,312 downwards.
AACGCCGGCGCCGCCGCGCGGCGCGTGCTGCGCCGGGCGTTGGCGCCGCCCAGCGACACGGCGGCCGGCGCGCGCTCCTGCTCGCGCCGCGCCTGGCGCGCGTCCGCGATATGGATGGCGATGCGCGCCATCGAGCGCTTGATGGCCACACCGTCCTTTTCGGGCGCCAGCGCCGCCAGGCCCGCCTGCGTGGGCAGCTCGATGTTGATGCTCAACCGGTCGGCGTAGCGGCCGGCGCGCTCCAGCAGTTCGGGCGCGGCGTCAGGGATGGTTTTCAGGTGGATGTAGCCGCGAAAGTCGTGCTCCTCGCGCAGCACGCGCGCCACCTCGACGACCTGCTCCATGGTGTAGTCCGGGCTCTGGATGATGCCGCTGGACAGGAACAGGCCCTCGATGCAGTTGCGTCGGTAGAAGTCCAGCGTGAGCCGTACCACCTCTTCCACCGCGAAGCGGGCGCGCCGCACGTTGGAGCTGACGCGGTTCACGCAGTACAGGCAGTCGTACTGGCAGTAGTTGGTCAGCAGCACCTTGAGCAGCGAGATGCAGCGCCCGTCCGGCGCATAGCTGTGGCAGATGCCCATGCCTTCGGTCGAGCCCATGCCGCGCCCGCCGACCGAGTCGCGCGGCGCGGCGCCGCTGGACGCGCACGAGGCGTCGTACTTGGCCGCGTCGGCCAGGATGGCGAGCTTGGATTGCAAATTCACTGTATGAATTTACAGGATTTCGCCCTTGGTCGCCAGCCGAACCACGTATCGCCCTGGCCCTTTTTGCTATTTTTCCGATAGCTTTTGGCCCTTCAAATACAAGGGCTGAAGGCCAAAAACACCCAAAACCTTCCGCGCCGCGGGGCGCCCGCCAGCTGGTGCTACTGCACCACGCCCTTGGCACGCAGCAGCGCGATCTGCCCGGGCGTCAGCCCGGCCTCGGCCAGCACCGCGTCGGTGTCTTCGCCCAGGCGCGGGGCGCTGGCGCGCACGCGCCCGGGCGTGCCCGAGAGCTTGGGCACGATGCCCGGCATCAGCAGCTCGCGCCCTTCGCGCGTGGTCTGTGTCAGCAGCATGTCGCGTGCGCGGTAGTGCGGGTCCTCGGCGATGTCGCGCGCGGTGTAGACCTTGCCGGCCGGCACGCGCGCGGCGGCCAGCTGCTGCACCACGTCCGCCACTTGGCGCGGGCCGGTCCAGGCAGCGATGGCCGCGTCGATCTCCTCCGCCCGCGCCACGCGCCCTGCATTGCCGGCCAGCTGCGGGTCGTCGGCCAGGTCTTGCCGCCCGATGGCGGCCATCAGCCGCTTGAAGATGCTGTCGCCGTTGCCGGCCACCAGCACCCAGCCGTCCTGGCAGGGGTAGGCGTTGGACGGCGCGATGCCCGGCAGCGCGCTGCCGGCCGGCTCGCGCACCGCGCCGAAGGCGCTGTACTCGGGGATCAGGCTTTCCATGCAGTTGAACACCGCTTCGTGCAGCGCCACGTCGATTACCTGGCCTGCGCCGCCGTGCGCCTTGCGGTGGTACAGCGCCAGCAGCACGCCGATGGTGCCGTGCAGCGCCGCCAGCGTGTCGCCGATGGACACGCCGACGCGCACCGGCACGCGCCCGGGCTCGGCCGTCAGGTGGCGCAGGCCGCCCATGGCCTCGCCCACCACGCCGAAGCCCGGCAGGTCGCGGTACGGCCCGGTCTGGCCGTAGCCGGAGATGCGCAGCACGATGAGGCCGGGGTTGAGCGCATGCAGCTGCTCGGGCGCCAGGCCCCAGCCCTCCAGCGTGCCGGGGCGGAAGTTCTCGATCAGCACGTCGGCCTCGGCGATCAGGCGCCGGGCGATGTCCTGGCCCTCCGGCTGGCGCAGGTCCAGTGCGACGGACTGCTTGTTGCGCGACTGCACCTGCCACCACACCGACGTGCCGTCCTGCAGCAAGCGCCACTGGCGCAGCGGGTCGCCCGTGCCCAGCGCCTCGATCTTGACCACGTCGGCGCCGAAGTCGCCCAGCGTCTTGCCGGCGAACGGGCCGGCGATCAACTGGCCCATCTCGACGACGCGCACACCGGCCAGGGCCTGGGGCGCGGAGGGACTGGAAACATCGGGGCGAAGGTCTTGGGCCATGGGCATCGCGGCAGGGGCCGGCAGTGGGACAAAGGGGCGCGCGGCATCTTGCCATGCGGGGCGTGCCGATAATCACCGCCGCCATGGCTTCCAGCGTCATTTCACCTGTGCCCTTGCCCGCCTCATCGCCCCGGCCAGCCGCCGGCGGCCCGGCCCAGCGCTGGGACATCCTCTGCCGCGTCATCGACAACTTCGGCGACATCGGCGTGTGCTGGCGCCTGGCGGCGCAGCTGGGCGCGCGCGGCCATGCCGTGCGGCTGTGGACCGACGACGCCAGCGCGCTGGCCTGGATGGCGCCGAGCGGCGCGCCAGGCGTGCGGGTGCTGCCTTGGCCGGCGGACCACGACGCGCCCGCGGACGGCCCAGGCGATGTGGTGGTCGAGGCCTTCGGCTGCGAGACCCCGCCCGGCTTCGCCGCCGCCATGGCCGGGCGCGCCCGCACGCACGGCCGCGCGCCGCTGTGGCTGAACCTGGAATACCTGTCGGCCGAAGGCTATGTCGAGCGCTGCCACGGCCTGCCCTCGCCCGTGGGCAGTGGCGCGGGCGCGGGACTGACGCGCTGGTTCTTCTATCCCGGCTTCACGCCGCGCACCGGCGGGCTGCTGCGCGAGGACGACCTGGCCGCGCGCCAGGCGGCGTTCGACCGCGCGGGCTGGCGCGCGGCGCGCGGCGTGGCGCCGCACGCGCTGGCCGTCAGCCTGTTTTGCTACGAACCGCCGGCGCTGGCGAATCTGGTGCAGCAGCTACGGGACGGACCACGTCCGGCGCACCTGCTGGCAACACCCGGCCGTGCTGCGGCGGCGCTGGCGGCACTTCACCCTGGCGTCCTGGACTTGCTCCCTCTCCCCGCTGGGGGAGAGGGCGGGGGTGAGGGGGTGGCAACTGGCACCCGGCCTGCCCTGGACCAGCCCCCTCACCCCGGCCCTCTCCCGCGCGCGGGAGAGGGAGAAAGACCCCAAAAAGCGCCGATTGCAAGCCAAAACGGGCCTCAGCCCTTGAACGGCAAGGGCTGGCAGCTATCAATTTCATGCCTGCCGCATTGCCCCCAGCCCCGCTTCGACGAGTTGCTCTGGGCCTGCGACCTGAACTTCGTGCGCGGCGAGGACTCGCTGGTGCGCGCGCTCTGGGCCGGCCAGCCCTGCGTCTGGCAGATCTACCCGCAGCACGACGACGCGCACCACGCCAAGCTGCACGCCTTCCTGGACTGGCTGGACGCGCCGGCCTCGCTGCGCCGCGCGCACCTGGCCTGGAACGGGCTGGCGGCGCCGCGGGAACTGCCGCTGCTGGCGGCAGCCACGCTGGCCGACTGGCGCGCGTGCATCCAGGCGGCGCGCGATCGCCTGATGCGGCAACCGGACTTGTTGACCCAACTGCTGGGTTTCGCCGGGCAGAAAAGCTAGAATTGCCGGCTTTGCGCCATCCCTGGCAGCGCCACACGTCTTGCGGCCGCTGCCGCCGGCGCCCCCCGCCGCTTTACTTGGACGCGCCGGGGTGACTCAGGCAGGTCCTGCCGGTTTCGCCCCGCCCCGTGCGAGCGGCCCAACCTCCACTTTTCTCAGGCCAAGCCATGAAACTCGCTCAAGAAATCCGCGCCGGCAACGTCATCATGCAGGGCAAGGACCCGATGATCGTCCTACGCACCGAATACGCCCGCGGCGGCCGCGGCGCCGCCACCGTGCGCATGAAGCTCAAGGGCCTGCTCAACAACATGGGCACCGAGCTGGTCTACAAGGCCGACGACAAGATCGACAACGTGGTGCTGGACAAGAAGGAGTGCACCTACTCCTACTTCGCCGACCCGATGTACGTCTGGATGGACACCGAGTACAACCAGTACGAGGTCGAGGCCGGCAACATGGGCGACGCCATCAGCTTCCTGGAAGACGGCATGACCGCCGAAGTGGTGTTCTACGACGGCAAGGCCATCTCGGTGGAGCTGCCCACCAGCGTCGAGCGCGAGATCACCTGGACCGAGCCGGCCGTCAAGGGCGATACCTCGGGCAAGGTGCTCAAGCCCGCCAAGATCGCCACCGGCTTCGAGGTGCCGGTACCGCTGTTCGTGTCGCAGGGCGACAAGATCGAGATCGACACCCGCACCGGCGAGTACCGCAAGCGCGTGTAATCCACCCCGCAGCGCCAGCGCGCGGCCCATCCGCCGCGCACTGCCACTTGCCTACAGGCCCCGCCCGTGCGGGGCCTGTTTGTTTTCGGGCAACTGCAGGCCGCTGGCCGGTCTGCCACGGGCGGGCAGCGGGCGCTGGCCCGGCGCCGGCTAGCCACTATCACGCCGGCCGGATGGCGCCGGCGCCGGTCCGGGCTATGGTGGCTGAATGTCCGGAACCGCCCTGTTCGCCCGTATATCCCGGGTTCCAAGCAGCGCCTGGCTGGTAGCCGCAGTGCTGCTGCTCGCCGCCAACCTGCGCGCGCCCATCACCGGCGTGGCGCCGCTGCTGGACGTGCTGCAAACCGCATTCACCCTCTCACCGGCGCAGGCCGGGCTGCTGACCAGCCTGCCGGTGCTGGCGTTTGCGCTGCTGTCGCCGTTCGCGCCGGCATGTGGCAAGGCCTGGGGGCTGGAGCGCACCCTGCTGCTCGGCCTGGTGCTGGTGTTGCTGGGGCTGGTGCTGCGCGCCACTGGCGGGCTGGCGGGCCTGTACCTGGGCACCTGCCTGATGGGTGCCGGCATCGCGTTGGCCAACGTATTGCTGCCCAGCCTGATCAAGCGCGACTTTCCGGACAGCGTGGCGGCCATGACCAGCGCCTACTCGATCAGCATGGGGCTGGCGGCGGCGCTGGCATCGGCCAGCGTGGTCGGGCTGGACCGCACCTGGGGCTGGCAGTGGGCGCTGGCGGCGCCGCTGCTGCTGGCCCTGCCGGCGCTGGTGTTGTGGGCCCGCGTGCCTCGCCTGCCCGCTCCGGCGGCGCAAGCCGCGGCTGCCCGGCAGTCCGCCGCAGCCGTCTTCGTGCCGGTGTGGCGCTCGCGCCTGGCGTGGCAGGTCAGCCTGTTCATGGGGTTCAGCTCGCTGCTGTACTACGTGCTGGTGACCTGGCTGCCCAGCATGCTGAAGGCCGCCGGCCTGTCGCCGCAGGCAGCCGGGCAGCTGCACGGCGTGATGCAGCTGGCCACCGCGATTCCCGGCCTGCTGCTGGCGCCGGTGGTGCCGCGCCTGCAGGACCAGCGCCTGCTGGCCGCGGGCGTGGCGGCGCTGATGGGCGGCTGCGCGCTGGGCCTGTGGTGGCTGCCGCAGGCCGCGTTGCTCTGGACCTTCGGCTTTGGCCTGGGGCTGGGCGGCAGCATGCTGCTGTCGCTGATGTTCATGGGCCTGCGCACCGGCAGCCCCGGTCAGGCGGCCGCGCTGTCGGGCATGGCGCAGACGCTGGGCTACCTGCTGGCCGCCGGCGGCCCGATCCTGGCCGGTTGGGTGCAGGCCGTCTGGGGTGGCTGGGCGCCGGTGCTGGCAGGCATGGCGGCCTTGAGCGTGCTGATCGGCTGGCTGGGCATGCAGGCCGGCCGCGGCTGGACGCTGGCGCAGGACGCGGCCGCGCGGCACCACCTCTGACGGGCGCGCCGCGCAGCGCTGTCAGTCAGACCGGCAGGCCCACCAGATCGTGGCCCTGCGTGCCGACGATGCGCGCGCGCACGAACTCGCCGGCCTTGTAGGTCTTGCTGAGCTTTTCCGGCGGCATCAGGTGCACCAAGCCGTCGATCTCGGGCGCGTCGGCATAGCTGCGGCCCACGCCGCCCTTCTTACCCAGGCCCACGGCCTTGTCGACCAGCACCTGCATGGTGCTGCCCACGCGCTGCGTCAGGCGCTGGGTGGAGACTTCCTCGGCCACCGCCATGAAGCGCGCGCGGCGCTCCTCGCGCAGCGCCTGCGGCACCATGCCGGGCAGGTCATTGGCCGTGGCGCCGGGCACGTCGCTGTAGGCGAAGCAGCCGGCGCGGTCGATCTGCGCCTCGCGCACGAAATCCAGCAGGTGCTGGAACTCCTCCTCGGTCTCGCCGGGGAAGCCAGCGATGAAGGTGCTGCGGATGACCAGCTGCGGGCAGGCGTCGCGCCAGCGCTGGATGCGCTCCAGGTTCTTCTCGCCGCTGGCCGGGCGCTTCATGCGCTTGAGGACATCCGGATGGCTGTGCTGCAGCGGCACGTCCAGGTAGGGCAGCACCAGGCCGTCGTTCATGAGCGGGATCAGGTCGTCCACGCTGGGGTACGGGTAGACGTAGTGCAGCCGCACCCAGGCGCCGTGTTCCTTGGCCAGTTCGCCCAGGGCCTGCACCAGCTCCTGGGTGCGCGTGCGCACCGGCTTGCCGTCCCAGAAGCCCGTGCGGTACTTCACGTCCACACCGTACGCGGAGGTGTCCTGGCTCACCACCAGCAGCTCCTTCACGCCGCCGGCGAACAGCGCGCGCGCCTCGTTCAGCACATCGCCGATCGGGCGCGAGACCAGGTCGCCGCGCATCGACGGGATGATGCAGAAGGTGCAGCGGTGGTTGCAGCCCTCGCTGATCTTCAGGTACGCGTAGTGGCGCGGCGTGAGCTTGATGCCGGCCTCGCCGAACGCGCCGGGCACCAGGTCGAGGAACGGATCGTGCGGCTTGGGCAGGTTGCGGTGCACCGCGTCCATGACCTCCTGCGCGGCATGCGGGCCGGTCACGGCCAGCACGCTGGGGTGCACGTCCTGGATCAGCGTGCCGCCGTCCTTGCCCGCCTTGGCGCCCAGGCAGCCGGTGACGATGACGCGGCCGTTGTCGGCCAGCGCCTCGCCGATGGTGTCCAGGCTCTCGCGCACCGCGTCGTCGATGAAGCCGCAGGTGTTGACGATCACCAGGTCCGCGCCCTCGAAGGTCTTGGACGTCTGATAGCCCTCGGCCGAGAGCTGGGTCAGGATGAGTTCGGAATCGGTGAGGTTCTTCGGACAGCCCAGGCTGACGAAGCCGATCTTGGGCGCCTGCGCGGGGGTGGGGGGAGGATTCAGGGTGGGGGCATGTGCGTCGCTCATCGCCCGTATTTTCCCAGAGCCGGGAAAACCGGCGCGCGCCGCATGCCATGCGGCGCCGGCGCCGGGCCTGTCAGCGCTTTTTCATGCCGAACGCCTCCAGCATCTGGTCGGTCTGGCGCTGCATCTGCTCACCCATCTGCGCGAAGGCGGTTTGCGATTGCTCGGCGTAGCTGCCCATCCAGTTCTTCATCAGCGGCGAGTTCAGCTGCATGAATTGCGCCCACTTCTCGGGCGACAGGCCCTGCGCCTGCTCGGCCAGGCGCGACTGGAACTCGCTGAACATCTGCACGTTCTTTTCCAGGTAGGCGCCCATGTAGCCCTGCATGGCGTGGCCGTAGAAACGGATGATGTTTGCCAGCGCCGTCTCGCTGAACATGGGCGCGCCGCCGGCTTCCTCCTCCAGGATGATCTGCAGCAGGATGCTGCGCGTCAGGTCATCGCCGGTCTTGGCATCGCGCACCATCACGGCCTCACCGCCGATGACCAGCTGCTTGACCTCGGCCAGCGTGATGTAGGTGGAGGTGGTGGTGTCGTACAGCCGCCGGTTGGGGTACTTCTTGATGATGCGCTCGCGCGGCGTCGCGGCCGGGCTGGGCTCGTCGCTGGGGTCGTGGTTCTGGTCTGGCACCGGGAATCCTTGTGGGACCTGGCAGCGCACGGCGCCGGGCAGGTGGGTTATTGCAGTGCAGCAGATTCTAGGCAGGCGCCTGGCGGCAGCGCTGGCTGGAATACCCTAGCTGGTTCGTGTGCAGCCTGGCGCGGGCGGCCAAGGCCCGGCATCGGCCGGATGCTGGCGCCTGGAGGCCTGCACGAACGCGAATGTTTCACTACAGTTGCGGCCCTCAAGCCCGGGCGCGCCGTCATGCAGCGGCGCCGCCGCCAAGAACAGTTCCCTGAAGGAGATCCATCCCATGGCCGACCGCCATTCCTGGCCCGCCCCTGCCTTGCCCCCTGCCCGCGCCACGCGGCGCCAGGCTCTGGCCGCGCTGGGCGCTGCCGCTGCCGCCTGCTCGCCCCTTGCCGCGCGCGCAGCGCCGACCACGCTGCAGTGCGCCGGCGCCTATGCCGACAGCCTGTTCCACACCCGCAACCTGCAGCAGTTCGCGCGCCAGGCCAGCCAGTCCAGCCAGGGTGCGGTTCAGGTCGAGGTGGTCGCCAACGCCAAGCTGATGCCGATGAAGCAGGTGTTGGCGGCGCTCGGCAGCGGCGACCTGGCCATGGGCGAGATCTTCATGTCCAACTTCGCGCAGGAGCTTCCGCTGCTCGGCGTTGATTCCCTGCCCTTCATCGTGCGCAGCTTCGACGACGCCAAGCGGCTGTGGAACGTCACGCGCCAGCCGATTTCGGCGCTGCTGCACAAGCAGGGCATCCGTGTGCTGTACACCGCGCCCTGGCCAGGCCAGGGCCTGTATGCCCGCGCGCCGGTCAACCGGCTGGAGGACCTCAAGGGCCAGAAGTTGCGCGTCAACAACGGTGCCACCACCTTCATGGCCAAGGCCGCGGGCGCCACGCCGGTCGACATCCCGGCCAACAACCTGGCCCGGGCCATCCAGGACGGCGAGGTGGACGCCATGGTCACCTCCAGCACCACCGGCGTGGACAGCCAGTCCTGGAATGCGCTGGGCGTGTTCGTCGACATGCGCGCCTGGATCCCGAAGAACCTGGTGCTGATGAGCGAGAAACGCTGGGCCGCGCTGCCCGAGACCGCGCGGCAGGCGCTGCAGGCGGCGGCCAGCGACGCCGAGGCGCGCGGCTGGCAGCTGGCGCAGGACGCGGACGACGCCGCGCAGCGCATCCTGGCCAGCCATGGCACCAAGATCACCCAGCCCAGCTACGAGCTGCGCCGTTCGCTGGACCTGCTGGGCGAGCGCTTCGCGCGCGACTGGTCCGGCAAGGTGGGCGTGGATGGCGCGCGCGTGCTGATCGACTACTACGCCGGCGCGCACAAGGGCTGACCACCAGCCGGGGCCTGCCGTCGTCGGCCACGGGCTGGGCAGCACGGCCTGGCCCATGCCGTCCAGCGGCTGGCGCCTAACGCCCGCCTTGCGGCCGCAGGCCGTTCGCTGGCGGCCCCCCGCGCTCTGGCCTTTCCTACAATCGCCCTCCATGCCGCACGTCCTCGCCATCTGCCTGGGCGCCAGCGCCGGCGCCCTGGCGCGCTGGCGCCTGGCGCTGTGGCTGAACACGCCGGGCGCGGCGCTGCCCTGGGGCACGCTGGCGGCCAACCTCATCGGCGGTTACCTCATCGGCCTGGCGCTGGCCATGCTGCAGGCGCTGCCGCAGCTGGACCCGGCCTGGCGGCTGCTGCTGGTCACCGGCTTTCTGGGCGCGCTGACGACCTTCTCGACGTTTTCCGCCGAGGTCCTGGGCCTGCTACTGCAGGGCCGGCTGGGCCTGGCGCTGGGAGTGACGCTGGCGCATGTGGCGGGCTCGCTGCTGACCGCTTGGGCCGGGCTGCACAGCGGTAACTGGATTTGGCGCGGCGCCTGATTCGCGCTACTTCTTTCATAGCTGCATGTCCTTGAACGACAAGGACCAGCGGCCAAAATCACGTAAATTCCCCTTTATGGACGCCAATACCAACCTGCAGGACAGCCGCTTGGCCGACGCCTGGGCCGAGCTGCACAACTACTCCGTTAACGGCAACCCGCTGAAGGCGGATTCGTACCGCCTGGCCTTCGCCGACCCGGAGTTCCTGCTGCGCCGCGAAACGCGCGGCATCCGTTTTCAGCTGGAGCTGCTGAAACCCGACCTGGGCCAGACCGCGCAGGGCATCGAGAGCACCATCGTGGTCTACGGCAGCGCGCGCTTCCTGGCCCCCGAGGACGCTGAGCGCCTGCTGCAGGAGGCGCGCGCCAGCGGCGACGCCGAGCGCATCGCGCTGGCCGAGCGCGCGCTGCGCGGCAGCAGTTACTACCAGGCCGCGCGCCAGTTCGCCGCGCTGGTGGCCGAGTACAGCGAGGCCCGCCCGCCGGCGGAGCGCATGTACATCTGCACCGGCGGCGGCCCCGGCATCATGGAAGCTGCCAACCGCGGCGCGCACGAGGCCGGCGCGCCCAATGTGGGCCTGAACATCACCCTGCCGCACGAGCAGAGCGGCAACCGCTACATCACGCCGTCGCTGTCGTACAAGTTCCACTACTTCGCGATGCGCAAGATGCACTTCATGATGCGTGCCAAGGCGCTGGTGGTGTTCCCGGGTGGCTTCGGCACCATGGACGAACTGTTCGAGGTGCTGACCCTGGTGCAGACCACCAAGTCCAAGCCGCTGCCCATCGTGCTGTTCGGCAGCGCCTTCTGGCGCGCGTTGATCAACTTCGACGTGATGCTGGAGCACGGCACCATCTCGCCGGCCGACCTGTCGCTGTTCCGCATCACCGACGACCCGGCCGAGGCCTGGGACATCATCCGCACGTTCTACCGGCTGTAGGCGCCGCAGCCGCGCGTCGTCAGGTACGCAGCCGCCGGGCCAGCCCCGACCCCAGCCCAACACCCGCGCCCAGCAACCAAAACAGTCCGCCCACCCCGACCACTGCGCCCAGGCTGCCCAGCAGCAGGGGCATGGCAACGCTGGAGGCATTGATGGCCATGGCGCGCAGGCCCAGCGCCTCGCCGTGGCGGTGCTCGGGGGTGATCTGGTGCAGCAGGCTCATGACCATGGGCTGGACCGACCCCAGCGCCAGGCCCAGCAGCAGCGAGCAGGCGCCCATCGCCAGCGCGCCCGGCAGCAACGGATAGGCACCGAACAGCAGCGCCGCCGATACCATGGCGCCCGCCACCACGTCGGCCTCGCGCAGGCGCTCGGCGATCAACGGGATCAGCACCCGCACGGCCGCCGCCGCGACCGCGAACGCGCCCAGGATCGAGCCGATGACGGAGGCTGGCAGTCCGCGCTCGTGGCCCAGCAGCGGCACCACGAAGGTGTGCACGTCCCAGCACGACGACAGCAGCCAGTTGACCAGCAGCAGCCGGCGAAAGCGCGCATCGGTCAGCAAATCCCAGGAGCGCTGGCGCGCGCCGCCCACGGCCGCGGCCACTGGTGGCAGCTCGTGCACCGCGCGCACCAGCGCCCAGGTCACCAGTGGCAGCAGCGCCATCAGCGCGAACGCAGCGCGAAAACCCCCCAGGCTGGCGGGCTGCGCACCAGCGTGGTCGATCAGCAGCCCGGCGCAGAACGGCCCGATGAAGTTGGACACCGCCGGGCCGATGGCCAGCCAGCTGAACACGCTGCGCAGCTGCGTCGCACCGTGCGCCGCGCGGCCGACGTGGCGCTGCAGCGCGATGCCGGCCACGCCCGTGGCGCCGCCGGTCAGCAGCGCGGCGACGCACAGCGCCGGCAGCACCGGCCACGCCAGCGCCAGCGCCGAGCCGCTACTGGCCGCCAGAACCGCCAGGCGCACAGGGCGGCGCAGCCCGTGCCGGTCGGCATAGCGCCCGGCCGGCAACGCCAAGAACACCTGGGCCAGCGCGAACAGCGCCAGCAGGAAGCCGACCTGCGCCGCGCCATGGCCGCGCTGCAGCGCCAGCAGCGGCGCGGCCATGCGCAGGCCGGTCATGGCGGCATGGATGCAGACCTGGGCGGCGATCAGGCGGCCCAGGGTGCGCGGCGTCACCGGGGCGGTGCCTGCGGCGCCGGCCTGGCTCATGCGGCGCGCCACGCGCGGCGGCTCATGCGTCCTGGGTTTCCGGGTCGGCCTCGGGTGCCAGGTCGATCTCGCCCTGCGCCAGCGCCTGGTTCAGCACCGCACTGGCTGCTGCCGCCTGCTCGGGCGCCGGCAACTCCTGCACGTCGCGCAGGCGCCGCTGGATGGCGCGGGTGCGCACCCCCACCTGCTCGAACTTCTTGGCCGCCGCGTCGATGCTCTTGCGCGTGGCCTCGACGACCTCGCCGAACTTGGCGAACTCGGTCTTGACCTGGCCGAGCACGCCCCAGACTTCGGACGAGCGCTTCTCGATGGCCAGCGTCTTGAAGCCCATCTGCAGGCTGTTGAGCATGGCCGCCAGGTTGGCGGGGCCGGTGATCATCACGCGGCATTCGTTCTGCACCGCCTCGACCAGGCCCGGGCGGCGCATGACCTCGGCGAACAGCCCCTCGGTGGGCAGGTACAGCACGGCGAAGTCGGTGGTGTGCGGCGGCGAGACGTACTTGGCCGAGATCTTCCTGGCCTCCAGGCGGATGGACGTCTCGAAGGCATTGCCGGCCGATAGCATCAGCGCCTTGTCGGCGGCGTCGTGCGCGTCCAGCAGGCGCTGGTAGTGCTCGACAGGATATTTCGAGTCGATGGGCAGCCATACCGGGTGCTCGTCGTTGCGTCCCGGCAGGCGGATGGCGAACTCGACCAGGTCCTCGCTGCCGGGCATGGTCTTGACGTTCTTCGCGTACTGCTCGGGGGTCAGCACGTTGTCGATGATCATGCCCAGCTGCAGCTCGCCCCAGGTGCCGCGCGACTTCACGTTGGTCATGACGCGCTTCAGGTCGCCGACGCTGCCAGCCAGGGTCTGCATCTCGCCCAGGCCCTTGTGCACCTGCTCCAGCCGGTCGCTGACCAGCTTGAAGGATTCGCCCAGTCGCTGCTCCAGCGTGGACTGCAGCTTTTCGTCCACCGTGCGGCGCATTTCCTCCAGGCGCGCGGCGTTGTCGCTCTGGATGGCCGCCAGGCGCTCGTTCAGCGCGCCGCGCAGGGCGTCCGCATTGTGCTGGCTGCCCTGCGCCAACTCGGCCAGCTGGCGCGTATTGCCGGCCAGCTGGTCTTTCAGCGCCTCGGCCATGGCCGACAGCTGGGTGTGGATGTCCCCCTTGAGCGCCTGCAGCGTGCCCTGCGTGGACAGTCCCAGCGCATCGAAGCGCTCCTGGATGCGCTGGCCGAACGCCTGGGTGCTGTCGGCGATGGCCTCGCGCGAGCGCGTGCTGCCGTCGGTCAGCGCCTGGGTGGTCTGCGCCAGTTCGGCGCGAAACGCCGCCAGCGCGTCGGACAGCTCCTTGCGCCCTGCCGCCGCGTCGGCGCGAGACTGGCCCAGCTGCTGCTCCAGGCGCGACTGCAGGGCGGCGAACGCGGTCTGCAGCTCGCCGCGGCTGGAGCGCGACTCGGCCGCGGCCTGCGCCAGGCGCTCGTCCAGCAGCGCCTGCGTGGTCTGGGTGAAGCCGCGCAGCTGCTGATCCATGGCGGCCAGTGCGCCGTCGTTGCGCGCCACCGCCAGCTGCGTGGCCTGCACCGCCGCCTCGACGCTCTTGAGCTGCTGCAGCCAGGCATCGGGCAGCTGCAGGCGCGGTGCGCGCAGCAGCAGCGCGCCCAGCAGCAGCACGATCAGCACCAGCAGGGCCAGCACGGCAAACATGTCCATCCAGATTCTCGCTATGTTTTCAGTAGCTGCATGCCCATGTGAATCAAGGGCCAGCAGCCAATTTCATTCAAACTTTGTGCTTGCCGGCGTGTTCACGGGGGTGAGCGCCCAGCCCTGCGTGAAGAAAGCGATCAGATTGTCCGCCGCCAGATTCGCCATGGCCAGCCGCGTGGGCACGGTGGCGCTGGCGATGTGCGGGGTCAGCACCACGTTGGGCACCTGCAGCAGGCCGGGGTGCACGGCGGGCTCGCTCTCGAACACGTCCAGCCCGGCGGCGGCGATGCGCCGCTCGGCCAGCGCCTGCGCCAGCGCCGCGTCGTCGACGATGCCGCCGCGGGCGATGTTGATGAGCGTCGCCGTGGGCTTCATGCGCGCCAGTTCGGCCGCGCCGATGGCGTGGTGCGACTCGGGCGTGTAGGGCAGCACCAGCACCAGGTGGTCGGCCTCGGCAAGCAGCTGGTCCTTGTCCACATAGCTGGCGCGGCACTCGGCCTCCAGCTCGGCGGCCAGGCGCGAGCGGTTGTGGTAGATGACGCGCATGCCGAAGCCGTGCGCGCCGCGCCGGGCGATGCCCTGGCCGATGCGCCCCATGCCCAGGATGCCCAGGGTGCTGCCGTGCACCTCGCTGCCGGCGAACATGTCGTAGCTCCAGTTCTTCCACAGGCCGGCACGCAGGTAGTGCTCGGACTCGGTCATGCGCCGCGCCGTGGCCATCAGCAGCGCGAAGCCGAAGTCGGCGGTGGTCTCGGTCAGCACGTCGGGGGTGTTGGTGCCCTGCACGCCGGCGGCGGTCATGGCCGGCACGTCGAAGTTGTTGTAGCCCACCGCCATGTTGGCGACGATCTTCAGGCGCGGGCAGGCTGCCAGCAGCGGCGCGTCGATGCGCTGGCCGCCGGTGGTCAGCACGCCGTCCTTGTCCTGCAGCTGCGCGGCCAGTTGCTGCGCGTTCCACTGCACGTCGTCGTCGTTGGCCTGCACCTCGAAGTGCTGCGACAGGCGCTGCACCACCTCGGGGAAGATGCGGCGGGCAATCAGGATGCGGGGCTTGGAGGAAGGCATGCGATAGGCTTTCGTGCAGCGGCTGTCAGCGCAGCCAGATGAAGGTGATGGCGATGAACAGCGGCATCAGGATGCCGAACGACCACAGCATGTAGCCGAAGAAGCTGGGCATCTTCACGCCGCGGTCCTCGGCGATGGCCTTGACCATCAGGTTGGGCGCGTTGCCGATGTAGGTGTTGGCGCCCATGAAGACCGAACCGGCCGAGATGGCGGCCAGCGTCGCCGCCTGCGCGGTCATCAACGTCACCGGGTCGCCGCCGGCAGTGTTGAAGAACACCAGATAGGTCGGCGCGTTGTCCAGGAAGGACGAAAGCAGCCCGGAAGCCCAGAAGTACATCGCCGGGTCGGGCGAGCCGTCCGGGCGGGTGACGGCGGCGACGATCGCACCGAACGGGCCATTGACGCCAGCCTTGAGCATGGCGATCACCGGGATGATGGTCAGGAAGATGCCGGCGAACAGCTTGGCCACCTCCTGCATCGGGCCCCAGTTGAACTGGTTGTCCTCGTGCACCTGGCGCGGAGTCAGCGCCAGCGACACCAGCGTGACCAGCACCAGGCCGGCGTCGCGCACCAGGCCGGGCAGGCCGACCGGCGTGCCCAGCACGTCCCACTGCACGTCGCTCTTCCACACGCCGCTCATCAGCACCAGCGCGACGACGGCGCCGAGCAGCGCGAAGTTGATTTTGCCGTCGAAACCGAAGGCCTGTGGCGGCGTGTCGGGCGTCGGGTCGGTGGGCAGGCGCTCGCCGCTCGCCCGCCACAGCCAGCTGTCGAGCACAAAGAACAGCGCCAGCAGCACGCCGACGATGAACAGCGTCTCGGGCCAGATGTGCTGCAGCGTCCAGAAGAAGGACACGCCCTTCAGGAAGCCCAGGAACAGCGGCGGATCGCCCAGCGGCGTGAGCGAGCCGCCGGCGTTGGAGACGATGAAGATGAAGAACACCACCACGTGCGTGACATGCCTGCGGCCGTCGTTGGCGCGGATCAGCGGGCGGATCAGCAGCATCGACGCGCCGGTGGTGCCCATGAAGCTGGCCAGCACCGCGCCGATGGCCAGGATGGCGGTGTTCAGACCGGCGCTGCCATGCAGGTTGCCGCGGATGAAGATGCCGCCGGCCACGGTGAACAGCGCCGTCAGCAGGATCACGAACGGCAGGTACTCGGCCACCAGCGCGTGCACGAAGCCGGCCGCCGCCGTGCCCGCGCCGAAGACCACCGCGAAGGGCAGCAGGAAGGCCAGCGCCCAAGCCGCCGTCACCTTGCCGAAGTGGTGGTGCCAGAAATGCGGCGCCAGCAGTGGCACCAGCGCGATGGACAGCAGCACGCCGGCGAACGGCACGCCCCACAGCACGGACAGCTGGCTGCCGTCGATGTCCGCGGCCGTGGCCAGGGCAGGCGTCAGGAACAACGCGGCCAGGGCCAGCGCACGCATGGGCTTCATCGATTGAACTCCTTGGATGGATCTTGTTGAGGAATGGGTAGACACCGGCGCGTGACGCCGGGCCGGGCACGGCGCCCCGCCGGCGCGGGTCACGTCGGGCTGGGGATGTCGAACACTTGGCGCAGGTAGGCCAGGTATTTCTCGTCGTCGCACATGCTCTTGCCGGGCGCGTCGGACAGCTTGGCCACCGGCTGGCCGTTGCAGCGCGTCATCTTGATGACGATCTGCAGCGGCTCGTACCCCAGGTCATTGGTCAGGTTGGTGCCGATGCCGAAGGCCAGCAGGCAGCGGCCGTGGAACTGGCGGTGCAGCTCGATGATGCGCGGCACCGTCAGGCCGTCGCTGAAGATCAGCGTCTTGGTCAGCGGATCGACACGGTTGTCGCGCAGGTGCTGCAGCATGCGCTCGCCCCAGGCGAACGGGTCGCCCGAGTCGTGCCGCGCGCCGTCGAACAGCTTGCAAAAATACAGGTCGAAGTCGCGCAGGAAGGCATTCATGCCATACACGTCGGACAGCGCGATCCCCAGGTCGCCGCGATACTCCTTGGCCCACATCTCGAAGCCGAAGACCTGGGTGTCGCGCAGGCGCGGGCCCAGGGCCTGGCAGGCCTGCAGATACTCGTGCGCCATGGTGCCCAGGGGCGTCAGGCCCAGCTTCATGGCGTACAGCACGTTGCTGGTGCCGGCCAGCTGCGCCGGCGCGCGCTCGCGCAGCACGCGCAGCACCTCCTCGTGCCAGGCGCGCGAGAAGCGCCGGCGCGTGCCGTAATCGGCGATCTTCAGACCCTCCAGACCGTTGGCCTGCAACTGCGCCATCTTGGTGTCCAGGCGGCGGCGCCCTTCCTCGAAGTCCGGCTGGCGCCGGGTGTTGCGAAAGTACACCTCGTTGACGATGGCCAGCACCGGGACCTCGAACAGGATGGTGTGCAGCCAGGGACCGGCGATGGCGATGTCGATCTCGCCCGATGGCAAGGCGGTGACGCGGATGTACTTTTCGTTCAGCCGGAACAGCCCGAGGAAATCGACGAAGTCGCTCTTGATGAAGCGCAGCGAGCGCAGGTAGTTCAGCTCCGCGTCCTGGAAGCGCAGGCTGCACAGGGCGCGAATCTCCTCACGAATCTCGCTGACGAACGGCGCCAGCTGCACGCCCGGGTTGCGGCACTTGAAGCGGTATTCGACCTGGGCGCCGGGAAACTGGTGCAGCACCACCTGCATCATGGTGAACTTGTACAGGTCGGTGTCGAGCAGGCTGGAGATGATCATGGAGCAAGCGGGCGCGCGCGGCGCCGGGCGGCAGGGTGTTCGGCGACGCGGCTCGCGGCGCTCCGGCAGGAGGGAGGTCGATTGTTGCACCATCGCCCGGCGCGAAGCGGCGCCGGGGGCTTCACCCGGGCAAGCACAGCGGCGCCAGCACTTGGCGCAGCCGGTCCGGCAGCGGCCGCGGGCGCCGGTCGTCGCGCCCGACATAGACATGCACGAAATGACCGGCGGCGGCCGTGAGCGGCGCGCCCTGCGCGAACAGCCCGACCTCGTAGCGCACGCTGCTGCGACCCAGGTGCGCCACGCGCAGGCCGGCCTCGACGGTCTGCGGGAAGGCCAGCGGCGCGAAGTAGTGGCACTGTGTCTCGACCACCAGGCCGATAGTCTCGCCGTGGTGGATGTCCAGCGCGCCCTGCTCTATCAGCAAGCCGTTCACCGCCGTGTCGAACCAGGCGTAGTAGACGACGTTGTTGACGTGGCCATAGAGGTCGTTGTCGCCCCAGCGGGTGCCGATGCTGCGAAAGGCGGCATAGCGGCTGCGCGGCTGCGGCGTGGGCCGGCCGGATGGCGCGGACGGGGGTTCGGAGGGTTGCCGGGCACTCATGGGCCGACGATTGTGCCAGCGGCAGGGTTTGGGCCTTTTCCTGCTGACCACGCGGCTTGCGCCCTCGTCCGGCAGTATTTTGCTGCACCGCAACAAAAAACTTGCACGCCTGCGGAAAGTACGTACAATCGAGTCCATGCTGCACTGCAACATAAGTTCCTGGTCCAGGGGCAGTCAGAGCAGCCATCTCAACCGCCCGGATTCGCGGGCATTCCTTTGGAGAGAAGACATGACGCTGACCCAAGAACAACTGCTGGCATCGCAAAAAGCCCACCTGGAAACCCTGTTCGGCCTGACCAACAAGGCCTTCGAAGGCGTGGAAAAGCTGGTCGAACTGAACGTGGCCGCTTCGCGCGCCGCCCTGAACGAGGCCTCCACCCACGCTCAGGCCGTGCTGGCTGCCAAGGACGTGCAGCAGCTGCTGTCGCTGCAAGCCAGCCAGTTCCAGCCCCTGGCCGAGAAGGCCGTGGCCTACAGCCGCCACCTATATGACATCGCCTCGGGCACCAGCGCCGAGTTCGGCAAGGCCTTCGAAGCCCAGGCCGCCGAGATCCAGCGCAACTTCGGCAGCTTCGTGGACACCGCCACCAAGAACGCCCCCGCCGGCTCCGAGACTTCCGTGGCCGTGCTGAAGAGCGCCGTGTCCGCCGCCAACAACGCCTTCGAGTCGGTGCAAAAGGCCGTCAAGCAGGCCAGCGACGTCGCCGAAGCCAACTTCAGCGCCATGGCCAACAGCACCATGCGTGCCACCGCCACCGCCACCGCCGCTGCCGATGTTGCCAACGCACAACGCAAGCGTTGATCGCACACAATCGCAGGGTTTACCCGTATAATCGACACCATTGATTCGAAGCCCTCGAATCACCCAGTTGTCTCCTTGGATCCTCTCGAAACTCGGTTTCCGGATCCTTTCAAGCCCGGTCCCTGACCGGGCTTTTTTTTGCCCAGCCAAAAAATGGGCGCCGTCACGCGGCGCCCTTGTCGTTGGGCGATCGCAGTCAGGCCGCTTCGGGCAGCGACACGTCCTGCAGCGCCCAGCGCGGGCGCACGTCGAACTGATAGTCGCGCCGCGGCTGCTCCAGCCCGGCCTGCAGGCGCATGGCGGCGGCCATGGCGATCATGGCGCCGTTGTCGGTGCACAGGTGCAGCTCGGGATAGTGCACGCGCACGCCGCGCTGGGCGCAGGCGGCATCCAGCTGCGTGCGCAGCAGCCGGTTGGCGCCCACGCCGCCGGCCACCACCACGCGCTGCAGGCCACTTTGGACCAGGGCCGCCAGGGTTTTCTTGACCAGCACCTCGACGATGGCCGCCTGCGTACTGGCCGCCAGGTCGGCGCTGCGCGCGGGCAAGGCGTCGCCCAGCTTGCGCGCCTGGGTCAGCACGGCCGTCTTCAGGCCGGCGAAGGAAAAATCCAGATCGCCGCTGTGCAACAGCGGGCGTGGCAGCCTGAAGGCGGTCGCATCGCCCTGCTCGGCCAGGCGCGACAGCGCCGGCCCGCCGGGATAGCCCAGTCCGAGCAGCTTGGCCGACTTGTCGAAGGCTTCGCCGGCAGCGTCGTCGATGGTCTCGCCCAGCAGCGCGTAGCGGCCGACGCCATCCACGCGCATCAGCTGCGTGTGCCCGCCGGAGACCAGCAGCGCGACGAAGGGAAACTGCGGTGGATCGGCGCTCAGGAACGGCGACAGCAGGTGCCCCTCCAGGTGGTGCACGCCCAGCACTGGGCGCTCCAGCGCCGATGCCAGGGCGCAGGCCACGCCGGCGCCGACCAGCAGCGCGCCGGCCAGACCCGGGCCGCGCGTATACGCCACCACGTCCACCTGCGCCAGGCTCGCGCCGGCCTCGGCCAGCACGGCTTCGGTCAGCGGCAGCACGCGGCGGATGTGGTCGCGGCTGGCCAGCTCGGGCACCACGCCGCCGTAGGCCTGGTGCATCTCCACCTGGCTGTGCAGCGCGTGCGCCAGCAGCGTGGGCACGGCGCCAGGGTGCGTTCGCACCAGGGCCACGCCGGTTTCGTCGCAGGAAGATTCGATGCCCAGGATCAGCTCGCTCATCCCGGCGAGTGTAGGGCCGCGCGCCGCATGGAGCAGGCGCGCGCCGGCACGTTCTCAACGCCCGGTGATGTACTGCTCCATCTGCTCGATGAGAAAGCGCTGGTGCGAAATGACGCTCTTGACCAGGTCACCGATGGACACCAGGCCGACGATGCGCCCGTCCTCGACCACCGGCAGGTGGCGCAGGCGGTTCTCGGTCATCAGCGCCATGCACTGCTCGCTGCTCTGCGACGGCCGCACGAAGCGCACGGCGTGGGTCATGACCTCGCGCACCGGCGTCTCGCCCGACGAGCGCCCGCGCAGCACCATCTTTCGTGCGTAGTCGCGCTCGGTGAAGATGCCGACGATCTCGCCGTCCTCCAGCACCAGCAGCGCGCCGATGCCGCGGTCGGCCATGCGCTGCAGCGCGGTCAGCACGCTGTCCGACGGGGAAACACTGTAGACCTGCGCGTCGGCCTTGGACTTGAGGATTTCTGCAACCGTGGTCATGGCAACCTCCCTGGTGTTGTTGGTCGATGGTGAAGCAAGAGCAAGAAGAAAAGAAACAAACAATGGCCTGCCGGCGTCCTGGCGCAGTGTCGCGCGGATGCGCGGGCGCGTGCAACCGGCGGTGACCCTGAAGACGCCCGCGTCAGCGCCGCCCGCCCAGCAGGCCGGCGCCGGCCTTGAGCAGGTCGCCCAGGTCCACGCGCCCGTTGCCGTCCTGGTCCAGCACCTGCGCCAGCAGCCCGCCAGCGGGTGCGCCGCCGCGCTGCAGCTGTGCATGTTCATGGCCCAGCAGGTCTCCCAGGCCACCTGTGCCCAGCCCGCCGGAGCGTACGCGCTGCGCCAGAAAGGACATCACGATGGGCGCCAGCAGGCGCAGCAAGTGCCCGGCGCCGTCGCCCAGCCCGCTGGCCTGGCCGAGCCCGGCCTGCGCCTGGCCGCGCGCGCCGCCCAGGATGTGGTCCAGGATGCCACCGCCGTCCGAGGCCCGTCCGGCGCCGCCGCCCAGCACGGCACCCAGCAGACCGCCCAGGTCCAGCCCGGCGGCCGGCTGCGCTGGCATGTGGTCGCGCTGCAGCGCCTGCAGCAGGGCCTGCGCGCCTTGCGGCTGCTGCGCGTTGCGCCCCAGCGCACCCAGCAGCAGCGGCACCGCCATGGCGGCGGCATGCTGCGCCTGCTGCTGGTCCACGCCCAGCTCACCGGCGATGCGCGCCATGGGGGCACCCTGCAACTGCTGCAGCAGCTCTTGCGTCAGGGGAGCGGTGTCGTGCGGGGAGGACTCGGTCTGCATGGCGCGGCCTTTCTTGTACGGTGGTGTGCGAGGTGGTTCGTGGGAGCATGGTAGCGGCTGGCAGTCGCGCGGCGCGCATGCTGCACCCCTACTATCAAAAAAGCAGCTACTGGCCCTTTATTCATAAGGGCTTGATGGTGTTTTGAGTTGTAAACGGCAGCTGATGGAGGCGCCATCCGCCAGGCGCGGCCTGCCGGCGCGGGTAAAGAAGCATGAAGATCGCAGCGGCTTTCTGCAGCCGAACGCCGGGCATGCGAAAGTACGCGACTTTGGCGGGCCGTCTGTCGCCCGCCGTTTTGCCTCGCCTCCCGTGAGCCGGCACGGCTGCGCCGGCCCGACTGCCCCAGCCATCCATGAACTTCGCGACTCGAGAGCGCCTGCGCTCGTCCCGGGCGCCGCGCGGCGCCCGGCCCTTCCTTCGCACGGCGGACGACGCCTGGCGCGCGCCTGCGCTGGCGCTGCTGGCCGCCCTGGCGCTGGCTGGCTGCGGCCGCTCCACCGGCCAGGACGCACCCGCGGCCGCGCGGGCAGCACCGCCCGAAGTCGGCGTGGTGACGCTGCAGCCCGAGACGCAGCGCCTGAGCACCGAGCTGCCCGGGCGCACTAGTGCCTCGCTGCACGCCGAGATCCGTCCGCAGGTCGGCGGCATCGTGCAAAAGCGCCTGTTCACCGAGGGCAGCGAGGTCCGGGCCGGCCAGGTGCTGTACCAGCTGGACGCCGCCGGCTTCGAGGTCGCGCTGGCCGCCGCCGAAGCCCAGCTGGCACGCGCGCGCACCACCCTGGCCAGCGCCCGGTCCAACGCCCGGCGCAACGCCGAGCTGGTGAAGATCGACGCCATCAGCCGCCAGGTGGCGGACGACAGCCAGGCCGCGGCGGCGCAAGCCGAGTCCGAGGTGGCGGTAGCCACTGCCGCCGTGCGCGCGGCGCGCATCAACCTGGGCTACACCCGCATCACCGCGCCGATCGCCGGGCGCACCGGCACCTCGACGGTCACGCCGGGCGCGCTGGTCACCGCCAACCAGGCGGCGGCGCTGACCACGGTGACGCAGACCGACCCGCTGTACGTGGACATCACCCAGTCCAGCACTGAACTGCTGCGCCTCAAAGGCGAGCTGGCCAGCGGCCGGCTGCAGCCGGCGCCGGGCGGCGCGCGCGGCGAGGCGCGCGTGGCCATACGGTTGGACGACGGCAGCACCTACGCGCACGCCGGTCGCCTGCAGTTCAGCGGCGTGCAGGTCAACCCGGGCACCGGCGCGGTGACGCTGCGCGCGGTGGTGCCCAACCCCGACGGCCTGCTGATGCCCGGCATGTACGTGCGCGCGGTGCTGGACACCGGCGTGAACCCGCAGGCGCTGCTGGTGCCGCAGCAGTCCGTCACGCGCGACGCGGCCGGCAACCCCAGCGTGCTGGTGGTGGCACCAGACGACACCGTGCAGCAGCGGCGCATCGCCACCGGCGCGGCGGTGGGCAACCGCTGGGAAGTGCTGTCGGGCCTGGCCGCGGGCGAGCGCGTGCTGGTGGACGGCGCGCAGCGTGCCCGCCCGGGCGAGCGCGTGCGGCCGGTGCCCTGGAGCCCGCGCCCCGCGCCCGCTGCCAGCGCTGCGCCGGGCGGGGCAGCCGCCAGCACTGCGCCCCCGGACGCTTCAGCAGCCGCCAGTCCAGCCGCCGCAGGTGCGGCAGCATCCGCCGCACCGGCCGCCCCCACGCCCGCCCCGGCGCGCTGACCCGCCATGGCCCAGTTTTTCATCGACCGCCCGGTCTTCGCCTGGGTGCTGGCCATCGTCACCATGCTGGCCGGCGCGCTGTCCATCGCCACGCTGCCGCTGGAGATGTACCCGGATATCGCCCCGCCGCGCGTGACCATCAACACCACCTACACCGGCGCCTCGGCCGAGACGGTGGAAAACTCCGTCACCCAGGTCATCGAGCAGCAGCTCAAGGGCCTGGACAACCTGCTGTACATGCAGTCCACCAGCGACTCGGCCGGGCGCTCGCGCACCACGCTGACCTTCGCGCCCGGCGCCAACATCGACGTGGCCCAGGTGCAGGCGCAGAACAAGCTGCAGGGCGCCATCAACCGCCTTCCCGAGGCGGTGAAGAGCCGTGGCGTGTTCGTCAACAAGGGCGGGCAGGACTACCTGGTCACCTACGTCTTCACCTCGCCCGACCCGGGCGTGTCGCAGGTGACCATTGGCGACTACCTGTCCAGCAGCGTGGTGGACGTGCTGGCGCGCGTGGACGGCGTGGGCGACGTGACGGTGTTCGGCACCAGCTACGCCATGCGCATCTGGATGGACCCGCAGCTGCTGGAGAAATACGCGCTCATGCCCTCGGACCTGGTGAACGCGCTGAACGCGCAGAACGCCCAGGTCTCGGCGGGCCAGCTGGGGGCGCTGCCGGCGGTGCCGGAGCAGATGCTGAATGCCACCGTCACCGGCCGCACCAAGCTGCAAACCGTGGAGGAATTCCGCGCCATCGTGCTGCGCGCCCTGCCCGACGGCTCGGTCGTCACCCTGGCCGACGTGGCGCGGGTCGAACTGGCCGCGGACAACCTGACCGTGCGCTCGATCCTGAACGGCCAGCCCGGCGCGGGCCTGGGGATCGTGCTCGCCGACGGTGCCAACGCCATGCAGGTGGCCGATGCCGTGGCGGCCAAAATCGCCGAACTGGCCCCGTACTTCCCCGACGGCATCACCGGCTTCGTCAGCTCCGACTCCACGCCGTTCGTGCGCGCCTCGCTGCACGAGGTGGTCAAGACGCTGGCCGAGGCCATGCTGCTGGTGACGCTGGTGATGTTCATCTTCCTGCAGAACCTGCGCGCCACGCTGATCCCGGCGATCGCCGTGCCGGTAGTGCTGCTGGGCACGCTGGGCGTGCTGGCCGCCATGGGCTACTCGATCAACATGCTGACCATGTTCGCCCTGGTGCTGGCCATCGGCCTGCTGGTGGACGACGCCATCGTGGTGGTGGAGAACGTCGAGCGCGTGATGAGCGAGGAAGGCCTGGACGCCAAGCAGGCCACGCGCAAGTCGATGCGCGAGATCACCCCGGCGCTGGTCGGCATCGGCCTGACGCTGTCGGCGGTGTTCGTGCCGATGGCGTTCTTCGCCGGCTCGGTGGGCGTCATCTACCGGCAGTTCTCGGTGACCATCGTCGCCGCCATGGCGCTGTCGGTGTTCGTGGCGCTCACCCTGACCCCGGCGCTGTGCGCCACGCTGCTCAAGCCCATCGCCCACGGCAAGGCCGGCCGCACGCCGCGTGCCGGGCCGATGGGCTGGGCAGACCGCTTCTTCAACGGCTTCAACCGGCGCTTCGACGCCGCCGCCGGCGGCTACCAGGGCACGGTGGCGCGGCTGCTGCGGCGCACGGGACGCATGCTGCTGCTGTTCGCGCTGGTGCTGGCGGCAGTGGCCTATATGTTCCGCGCCCTGCCCACGTCCTTCCTGCCCAACGAGGACCAGGGCTTCGTGCGCGTGAACGTCACCCTGCCCTCGGGCGCCACCGACGCGCGCCTGACCGAGGTGATGGACCAGGTACGGCGCTACTTCAAGGACCGGCCCGAGGTCTTCAGCACCAACGCCATCCTGGGCCTGGGGGGCAACCAGAGCTCGGGCAGCATGTTCGTGCGCCTGACCGCATGGGAGCAGCGGCCGCTGCCGTCGCAGTCCGCCGAGGCGATAGCCCGCCAGGCCGGGCGCGACCTGGCGGGCATCCGCGATGCGCGCATCTTCGTCACGCTGCCGCCGCCGGTGCGTGGCCTGGGCTCCAGCGCCGGCATCAACTTCGTGCTCAAGGACCTGAACGGCCTGGGGCACGACGCG
The DNA here is from genome assembly GCF_900103645.1 of Oryzisolibacter propanilivorax. Lineage (GTDB taxonomy): Bacteria > Pseudomonadota > Gammaproteobacteria > Burkholderiales > Burkholderiaceae_C > Melaminivora > Melaminivora propanilivorax. The sequence goes on along the minus strand of NZ_FNHP01000001.1, from coordinate 149,363 downwards.
CTGATGCAGGCCACCGACCAGGTGCTGCGCGCGGCGCGCGACGTGCCGCAGCTGACGAACATGCGCAACACCGGCTTCGACGACACCTCCGAGCTGCAGGTGCTGGTGGACGACCGCAAGGCCGCCGCCCTGGGCCTGGCGACGGCGGACGTCAACAGCGTGCTGTCGGCCGCGCTGGGCGGCAGCTACGTGAACGACTTCGTGCACCAGGGCCGCGTCAAGCGCGTGTACATCCAGGGCGACGCGCCGGCGCGCATGCTGCCGCAGGACATCGGCCAGTGGGCGGTGCGCAATCGTGAGGGGCAGATGGTGCGCTTCGACGCCTTCTCCAGCACGCGCTGGACCAGCGGCTCGCCGCAGCTAGTGCGCTACAACGGCAGCCCGGCGATCGAACTGGAGGCCAATACCGCGCCCGGCGCCAGCTCGGGCGACGCCATGGCGGCGGTCGAGGCCATCGTGGCGAAGCTGCCGCCCGGCATCGGTTTCGAATGGACCGGCGCCTCGCTGCAGGAGCGCCAGTCGGGCTCGCAGGCGCCGCTGCTGTACGCTGTATCCATCCTGTTCGTGTTCCTGTGCCTGGCGGCGCTGTACGAGAGCTGGAGCGTGCCGGTGTCGGTGATGCTGGCGGTGCCCCTGGGCGTGATCGGCGCGCTGATCGCGACCTATGGGCGCGGCATGGCCAACGACGTGTACTTCCAGGTCGGCCTGCTGACCACCGTGGGCCTGGCGTCCAAGAACGCCATTTTGATCGTCGAGTTCGCGGTGCAGCTGCAGGAGCGCGGCCTCTCGCTCATCGACGCCACCGTGCAGGCTGTGCGCCTGCGCCTGCGGCCGATCCTGATGACCTCGCTGGCGTTCGGTTTCGGTGTGCTGCCGCTGGCCATCGGCACCGGCGCCGGCGCCGGCGGGCGCCAGGCGATCGGCACCGCCGTGCTGGGCGGGATGGTGTTTTCCACGCTGCTGGGCATCTTCTTCGTGCCCGTGTTCTTCCTGGTTGTGCGCCGGCTGTTCACGCGCCGCGCGCGCGCCGATGCCAACGCCGCCCCGGCCACGCCCGCCACGCCATGACCCGAGTCCCGCCCTGCCCCCTGTCACTGCCGCGCCGCGCGCTGCTGCTGGCGGCGCCACTGCTGCTGCCTGCGTGCATGTCGCTGGCGCCGCCGCACGCCGTGCCGCCACTGCCGGTGCCAGGCACCCTGGATGCCCCGGCACCGACCAGCGCGCCGCTGCTGGGCGCCCCTGGCGACGCGGCGCAGCCACTGTTCGTGCAGGACGCGCGCCTGCGCACCCTGCTGGGCCAGGCACTGGCCGACAACCGCGACCTGCGCCTGGCGCTGCTGGCGGTGGAGCGCGCGCGCGCCCAATACGGCATCGCCCAGGCCGACCTGCTGCCCGGCGTGACGGCCAGCGGCGCCGCCAGCCGCGCGCGCACGGCCGAGGACCTCACGGCCAGCGGCCGCAGCAGCACCGCCAGTCAGTTCAGCGCCAGCGTCGGCCTGGCGGCGTACGAGATCGACTTCTGGGGCCGCGTGCGCAACCTGAACGAAGCCGCGCTGCAGGAATTTTTGCGCACCCAGGACAGCCGCGACAGCGTGCGCGTGGCCTTGGTGGCCGACGTCATCCTGGCCTGGCTGAACCTGGACGCCGACGCGCGCCGCCTGCAGCTGGCGCGCGGCACGCTGCGCGCGCGCGAGCAGCAGCTGCAACTCACCCGCCGCACGCGCGAGCTGGGCGCCGCCTCGGGCCTGACGCTGGCCCAGGTGCAGACCACCGTGGACGCCGCGCGCGCCGACGTCGCCGCCTACCAGGCGCAGGTCGCCCGGGACCGCAACGCGCTGGCGCTGCTGGTCGGCACGCCGGTGGCCGACAACCTGCTGCCGGACAGTGTGGCCGCCGCGCTGCAGGGGCCTGAGCCGCTGCCCCCGCTTGGCGGCGCAGGCGGCACGGCGGCAGCGGACGGGGCTCCGGCATCCGGCACGGGCGGTACACGCTCCGCAGCGCTGGCCGTGCCGGCGCCGGCGCCCGCCACCGCCCTGCCGGCCATTGCGCCCGGCCTGCCGTCCAGCGTGCTGCTGGCGCGCCCCGACGTGCGCGCCGCCGAGCATGCGCTGGCGGCGGCCAGCGCGCAGATTGGCGTGGCCCGCGCCGCGTTCTTCCCGTCCATCAGCCTGACGGCCAGCGTCGGCACCGCCAGCAACGCGCTGTCGGGCCTGTTCGCCGGCGGCAACGGCACCTGGAGCTTCGCGCCGCAGATCCGCCTGCCGATCTTCGACGCCGGGCGCAACCGCGCCAACCTGCGCGTGGCCGAGGTGGCGCGGGACAGCGCCATCGCGCAGTACGAGCGCGCCATCCAGGCGGCCTTCCGCGACGCGCGCGACGCGCTGGCCGACCGCGCCACACTGGGCGAGCGGCTGGCGGCGCAGCAGTCGCTGGTGGCGGCCAGCGCCCAGGTGCTGGAGCTGTCGCAGGCGCGCTTTCGCCTGGGCGCCGACAGCTACCTGGCGGTGCTGGATGCCGAGCGCTCGCTGTACGCCGCGCAGCAGTCGCTCATCGCCCTGCAGCTGGCCGAACAGGCCAACCGCGTGCAGCTGTACCGCGCGCTGGGCGGGCAGTGGCGCGCGGCCGGCGCGCCCTGACGCCGCCGTGCACCATGGCCATGCACGGGGCGCAGCCGCGCACCATCCGGGGGCGCGGACGGTGAGTTGAAACGCTCTATTTTTCATAGCTGAAGGCCCATATGCAACAAGGGCTGAAGCCGTTTTCTCCTTGAAACCCTGGGCTGGCACGCCCATTGCATTGACCGCTTGAGCACCGGCGCGACAGGCGCCGGCCCTTCAGGCGACGCGGGCCTCGGGCCCTGGGAGATGCAAGGTGAAACGGAACCGGCTGGTCATGGTGGGCAACGGCATGGCGGGGGTGCGCACGATCGAGGAGCTGCTGAAGGCGGCGCCCGATCTGTACGACATCACCATCTTCGGCGCCGAGCCCCACCCCAACTACAACCGCATCCTGCTCTCGCCCGTGCTGGCGGGCGAGCAGCAGCTGGCGCAGATCGTGCTGAACGACTGGGACTGGTACCGGCGGCACGGCATCACCCTGCACGCCGGCTGCACGGTCACGCAGGTGGACCGGCGCCAGCGCCTGGTGCACGGCACCAGCGCCACCGGGCACGCCGTGAGCGCGCCCTATGACCGCCTGGTACTGGCCACCGGCGCGCTGCCGCTGCGGCTGCCCGTGCCGGGGGCGCAGCTGGCGGGCGTGCTGGCCTACCGCGACATCGCCGACACCCAGGCCCTGATCGACGCCGCCGCGCGCCAGCGCCACGCGGTGGTCATCGGCGGCGGTCTGCTGGGACTGGAGGCCGCCAACGGCCTGCTGCAGCGCGGCATGCAGGTTACCGTGGTGCACACCGGCGCGTGGCCGATGGAGCGCCAGCTCGACGCCGTCGCCGGCGGCATGCTGCAGGCCAGCCTGGCCGCGCGCGGCATGCGCTTCCTGCTGCAGACGCATACCCGCGAACTGCTCGACGACGGCAGCGGCCGCGTGCGCGCCGTGCGCTTCGCCGATGGCAGCGAGGTGCCGGCGCAGCTGGTGGTCATGTGCGTCGGCATCCGTCCCAACACCGCGCTGGCCGAACGCATGCGCCTGCACGTGGAGCGCGGCATCGTCGTCAACGACACCCTGCAAACCACCACCGACGCGCGCATCTACGCGGTGGGCGAGTGCGTGGCGCACCGCGGCGTGGCCTACGGCCTGGTGGCGCCGCTGTTCGAGCAGGGCAAGGTCCTGGCCAACCATCTGGCGGAGCTGGGCATCGGCCGCTATGCCGGCTCGCAGACCTCGACCAAGCTCAAGGTCACGGGCATCGAGCTGTTTTCCGCCGGCGACTTCCAGGGTGGCGCAGGCACGGAGAGCCTGGTGCTGAGCGACCCCGGCGGCGGCCTGTACAAGAAACTGGTGCTCAAGGATGACCGGCTGGTCGGCGCCTGCCTGTATGGCAGCGCGGTGGACAGCGGCTGGTACTTCCAGCTGCTGCGCGAGGGCCGGCCGGTGGGCGCGCTGCGCGCCGCGCTGCTGCTGGGCCAGAGCAACCTGGGCGAAGGCGGCCACGCCGGGCAGAACCAGGCCGCCAGCCTGCCGGACGACGCCGAGGTTTGCGGCTGCAACGGCGTGACCAAGGGCGCCATCTGCCGGGCGATCCGCGACAAGGGCCTGTTCACGCTGGATGAGGTGCGCCAGCACACCAAGGCCAGCGCCAGCTGCGGCTCGTGCACCGGGCTGGTGCAGCAGATCCTGGTGGCGACGGTGGGCGGCGACCATTCGGCCACGCCCGCCACGCGGCCGCTGTGCGGCTGCACCGAGCACGGCCACGAGGCGGTGCGGGACGCCATCCGCACGCACCGCCTGCTGGACAAGGAAGCCGTCTTCGCCTTCCTGGAGTGGCGCACGCCCGACGGCTGCCCGGCCTGCCGCCCGGCGGTCAACTACTACCTGCTCAGCACCTGGCCGGGGCAGGCGCGGGACGATCCGCAAAGCCGCCTGATCAACGAGCGCAGCCACGCCAACATTCAGAAAGACGGCACGTACAGCGTGGTGCCGCGCATGTGGGGCGGCGAGACCAGCGCCGCCGAGCTGCGCCGCATCGCCGACGTGGTGGACCGCTACCGCATCCCGGCCGTGAAGGTCACGGGCGGCCAGCGCATCGACCTGCTGGGCGTGAAGAAAGAGGACCTGCACGCCGTCTGGCGCGACCTGCAGATGCCCAGCGGCCACGCCTATGCCAAGGGCCTGCGCACGGTGAAGACCTGCGTGGGCAGCGAGTGGTGTCGCTTCGGCACGCAGGACAGCAGCCAGCTGGGGCGCGACCTGGAGCGCGCGCTGTGGCGCATGGTCGCGCCGCACAAGGTCAAGCTGGCGGTGAGCGGCTGCCCGCGCAACTGCGCCGAGAGCGGCATCAAGGACGTGGGCGTGATCGGCGTGGACTCGGGCTGGGAGATCCACATCGCCGGCAACGGCGGCATCAAGACCGAGGTGGCGCACTTCTTCGCCAAGGTGGCGACGGCGCAGGAGGTGCTGGAAATCGCCGGCGCCTTCCTGCAGCTGTACCGCGAGGAAGGCTGGTACCTGGAGCGCACCACGCACTACGTGGCGCGCGTCGGTCTGGAGCACGTGCAGCGCCAGGTGCTGCAGGACGCGGCGCGGCGCCAGGCGCTGTGGCAGCGCCTGCAGCAGGCGCTGGCCCACGAGGCCGACCCGTGGCACGAGGGCGAACGGGCCGGCGTGGACGCGCGCCAGTTCATCCCCATCGCCGTGGCCTGAAGCATGGATTTCAAGCGAAAGCCGGCCCTGGCCCAAGCAAATCATGGATCGCCAGCTATAGAAAGAATAGCAATGACCGAGTGGACCTACATCTGTCGCATCGACGACATCCCGCGCCAAGGCGCGCGCCGCGTGGCCCGGCCACGCGGCCTGGAGGTGGCGCTGTTTCGCACCGGCGCCGACCGCATCCACGCCCTGCTCGACTGGAGCCCGTACAAGGGCGGCCCGCTGTCGCAGGGCCTGGTGTTCGGCGCCAGCGTGTCCTGCCCGCTGCACGGCTGGACCATCGGCCTGGCCGACGGCCAGGCGCTGGCGCCCGACGAGGGCAGCACGCCGTGCTTTCGCGTGCGCGTGGACGGCGGCGCCGTCTACCTGGACGCGCAGCAGCTGGCGCAGCACGCGCTGCAGCACGCGCGCCCGCCGGCTGGCCCGGCGCTGCGCGCGGCGCCCGGCGCCTGAACGTTTTTCCCTGTCTCCCCACGTTTTCCTTCACCCCTGGAGCGCATGCCATGGCCTACCTCACCCCCGCCGAATTCGTCACCAAGATGGTGGACAGCGGCGAAGCCAAGATCCACATGTCCACGCGCGACACGCTGATCCGCGCCTTCATGGCTGGCGCCATCCTGGCGCTGGCGGCGGTGTTTGCCGTCACCGCCTCGGTCACCAGCGGCTCGGCGCTGGTCGGCGCCATCCTGTTCCCGGTGGGCGTGTGCATGCTCTACCTGCTGGGCTTCGACTTGCTGACGGGCGTCTTCATGCTCACCCCGCTGGCCTGGCTGGACCGGCGCGCGGGGGTCACGCTGGGCGGCATCGCGCGCAACTGGGCCCTGGTGTTCAGCGGCAACTTCCTGGGCGCGCTGACGGTGGCGTTCATGATGGCCTTCATCTTCACCTTCGGCTTTTCCACGCCGCCGGGCGAGATCGGCCAGAAGATCGGCCACATCGGCGAGGCGCGCACGCTGGGCTACGCGCAGCACGGGCTGATGGGCTGGCTGACCATCTTCATGCGCGGCGTGCTGTGCAACTGGATGGTCTGCACCGGCGTGGTCGGCGCCATGATCTCCACCACCGTCGGCGGCAAGGTCATCGCCATGTGGATGCCCATCATGCTGTTCTTCGCCATGGGCTTCGAGCACTCGGTGGTGAACATGTTCCTGTTCCCCTCGGGGCTGATGATGGGCGGCAACTTCTCGCTGCTGGACTACCTGGTGTGGAACGAGATCCCGGTGGTGTTGGGCAACCTGGTCGGCGGCCTGGCCTTCACCGGCCTGACGCTCTACACCACGCACCTGCGCACCGCGCCGCGGCGCCTGCCGGGCTGACGCCGCACGCCGCGCCCGGCCGGATAAGCGCATGCCAGTCAGGCATAAGGCGTGATGGAAAATCGCGTTTTTCCACATAACAACCGCCCCGCAGCATGGCCATCAGCCACTACATCAAGGAACTCGGCCGCGGCGCGCGCGGCGCGCGCGCGCTCGACCGCGCGCAGGCCGCCGACCTGTTCGGCCAGCTGCTGGACGGCCAGGCCAGCGACCTGCAGGTCGGGGCGTTTTGCGTCGCCATGCGCGTCAAGGGCGAGACCGTGCCCGAGATGTGCGGCTTCCTGGACGCTGCCCAGGCCCGGCTGGCCCGCGTGCCGGCCTGCGCGGACGGCCTGCCACTGGTGGTGCTGCCCAGCTACAACGGCGCGCGCAAGCTGCCGGTGCTGACCCCGCTGCTGGCACTGCTGCTGGCGCGGGACGGCCTGCCGGTGCTGCTGCATGGCATGCCCACCGAGGAGCGGCGCGTGCTGGCCAGCGACGTGCTGCAGGCGCTGGGCATCGCGCCGCTGGCCGCGCCCGCAGCCGTGGCGCCGGGCAGCGTCGCGCATCTGCCCACCGCCGCGCTGCACCCCGGCCTGGCGCGGCTGCTGGCGGCGCGCGAGGCGATCGGCCTGCGCACCCCGGCGCACAGCGTGGTCAAGCTGATCGCCCCCTGCGCCGGCCCGGCGCTGGTGGTGAGCAGCTACACCCACGCCGAATATTTCGACTTGTCCGATGGCGTGGCGCGCGAGCGCGCCATGCACCTGCTGCTGTCGCGCGGGCTGGAGGGCGAGGTCGCCGCCGACCCGCGCCGCACGCCGCGCTACGACGGCTACGTGCACGGACACCACCGGCTGCTGGCCGAGCAGCAGCCCGGCACCGCCGCCGCCGTGCCCGGCCTGCCCGAGGTCATCGACGTGAACAGCACGGCACGCTACACCCGCGCGGTGCTGGAGGGCAGCCTGCCCGTGCCCGCCGCCATCGCCGAGCAAGTGCGTTACATCGCCCGGCTGGCGCGCGCCGTGCGCGACGCGCCGGCCGCTGGTCCCCATGCGGGCGACGTAGCCGCCGCGCCCGCCATGCCGGCGCCCTGACGGCGCCGCCGCGCCTTGCGCCGATCCGTTCGAACCACCCCGATGCCACGAGACCCCACGCCATGAACACCGCCACCACCTCTTCCGTCCGCGCCGGCAGCTGCACCTTGGTCGGCGCCGGCCCGGGCGACCCCGAGTTGCTCACCCTGAAGGCCGCGCGCGCTATCGCCAGCGCCAGCGTGCTGCTGGTGGATGATCTGGTCAGCGACGAGGTCGTCGCGCTGGCGGCGCCCGGCGCACGCATCGTGCGCGTCGGCAAGCGCGGCGGCTGCCGCAGCACGCCCCAGGCCTTCATCGAGAAGTTGCTGGTGGCCGAGGTGCTGGCCGGCGAGCGCGTGGTGCGGTTAAAGGGCGGCGACCCCTTCATCTTCGGCCGCGGCGGCGAGGAGGTCGAGGCGCTGCGCGCCGCCGGCGTCGAGCCGGTGGTGGTCAATGGCATCACCGCCGGGCTGGCCGCGCCGACGCAGCTGGGCGTGCCGCTGACGCACCGCGCCCACGCCCAGGGCGTGCTGCTGGTCACCGGCCACACCCAGCCCGGCGGCGGGCAGACCGACTGGGCGCTGCTGGCTGCCACCGCGCACGCCGCGCGCCTTACGCTGGTCATCTACATGGGCATGCGCGGAGCGCGCGACATCCAGCATGGCCTGCTGACCGGCGGCCTGCCGACACACACGCCGGTGGCCGTGGTGCAGCACGCTACGCTGGCGCACCAGCGCCACGCCGTCATGCGGCTGGATGCCCTGCACGCCACCATCGAGCGCGAGGCGCTAGGCAGCCCCAGCGTGATCGTCGTCGGCGACGTGGTGCAGGGCCTGCAGGCGCTGGGCGAGGCGCCGGCGCCAGTCCCTGCGCTGGCGGCGCGGGCCTGAGCGGCACCACCGCGCCCGGACAGGCCCTTTTCGGCACCGGCACGATTCGCGCGGGCGTGACGTCGGCGGCGAGCGGCGCCGGTGTGCGGCCACGCGTGCGCAGCCTGAGCAGGTAGGGTGGAACGCGCGGCGCAGCCCCACGCGCATTCCCCTCGGCCACTTCTTTGCCGCGCACACCGGACAATGGCGGGTTTTGTCGGACCGCCCTTCCCTGCCGTGACCACTCCCTTTTTTGATGCCGTCGTCATCGGCGCCGGCGCCGCTGGCCTGTTCTGCGCTGCCCAGGCCGGCCAGCGCGGCCTGCGTGTGCTGCTGATCGACCACGCGACGCGCGTGGCCGAGAAGATCCGCATCTCCGGCGGCGGGCGCTGCAACTTCACCAACCAAGAGCTGGACGCCACCGCGCCGCAGCGCCACTTCGTCGGCGCGAACCCGCAATTCGCGCGCTCGGCACTCTCGCGCTACACGCCGCAGGACTTCATCGCCCTGCTGCGCCGCCACGCGATCCCTTTCCATGAAAAGCACAAGGGCCAGCTGTTTTGCGACCGTTCGGCCGAGGACCTGATCGCCATGCTGCTGGCCGAATGCGCCGCCGGCAGTGTGCAGCGCTGGCAGCCCTGTGCCGTGAAAAACGTGGCGTTTTCGGCTGCCAGCCCTGATGGAACAAGCGCCGGCAGCTATCACATCGATACCGACCGTGGGCCGGTGACGGCGCGCAGCCTGGTCATTGCCACCGGCGGGCTGTCCATTCCGAAGATCGGCGCGACCGACTTCGGCTATCGGCTGGCGCAGCAGTTCGGCCTGCCACTTGTCGAGCGCCGGCCCGGCCTGGTGCCGCTGACCTTTGACGGGACCGCCTGGGCGCCCTATGCGCAGCTGTCCGGCCTGGCGCTGCCAGTGGCCATCAGCACCGGCCTGGGCAAGAAGGGCCGCAGCACCTTTCACGAAGACCTGCTGTTCACCCACCGCGGCTTGTCCGGGCCGGCGGTGCTGCAGATTTCCAGCTACTGGCAGCCGGGCACGCCCATCGCCATCGACCTGGCACCGGGCACCGACCTGCAGGACGCGCTGCGCCAGGGCAAGGCACGCCAGTCGCGCAGGCTGCTGGCCAACGAGCTGGCGCAGTGGCTGCCCGCGCGCCTGGCCGACGCCTGGTGCGCGCAGGACACGCAGTGGCAGCGCCCGCTGGCCGAGGCCGCCGACCGCGCCCTGTCGCGCCTGGGCGAGCAGCTGGCGCACTGGCAGGTCACGCCCACCGGCACCGAGGGCTACCGCAAGGCCGAAGTGACCCTGGGCGGCGTGGATACGCGCGCGCTGTCGCAGCACACCCTGGAGTGCAAGGCGCAGCCGGGCCTGTACTTCATCGGCGAGGTGGTGGACGTGACCGGCTGGCTGGGTGGCTACAACTTCCAGTGGGCCTGGGCGAGTGCCCATGCTTGCGCGCAGGCGCTGGCGGCGCGGTGAAGCGCGGCCATGGGCCGGCGCCATCCCTTAGCCAAAACCAAATGGCCGCGCGCCGCGCGCGCCGGGACAATCGCGCCCCAGCGGCGCCCCGTCGGGCGCGCATTCAGCAGCATTCCTGCACCACGGGCACCATGCACTCCCAGCCCCCGCTCCGAACTCCCCGAAGCCTCTCTGCCTCCGCCCTGCTGCGCTCGGCCGCACTGGCCGCCGGCCTGCTGATGGCCACCGCCACCGCCTCGGGCTACGAAGTGCGCGCCGGTCACATCCTGGACGCGGCTGGCAACACCGTCCAGCTGCGCGGCGTGAACTGGTTCGGCGCCGAAACCGAAACCCATGCCCTCCACGGCCTGTGGGCGCGCAACTGGAAGGACATGATCGACCAGATGCAGGGCCAGGGCTTCAATGCCGTGCGTCTGCCGTTCTGCCCGGCGACGCTGCAGGGCGTGGCGCCCTCGGGCATTGACTACAGCCGCAACGCCGATCTGCAGGGCCTGAACTCGCTGCAGGTGCTGGACGCAGTGGTGCTGGAGCTCAGCCGGCGCGGCATGTACATACTGCTGGACCACCACACCAGCGATTGCCAGAGCATCAGTGAACTCTGGTACACGCCCGGCTACAGCGAGACGCAGTGGCTGAACGACCTGGCCTTCGTCGCCCAGCGCTACCGCGAGGTGCCGGGCGTCATCGGCATCGACATCAAGAACGAGCCGCACGGCGCCGCCACCTGGGGCACGGGCAACGTGGCCACCGACTGGAACCTGGCCGCCGAGCGCGCCGCCGCCCGGGTACTGCCGATCGCGCCCCACTGGCTGATCGCCGTCGAGGGCATCGGCGCCAGCGCCCATTGCTCCAGCCAGGCCGGGCATTTCTGGGGCAGCAACATCGAGCCGCTGGAGTGCAAGCCACTGGCCATCCCCGCCGACCGCCTGCTGCTGGCGCCGCATACCTATGGCCCGGACGTGTACGTACAGCCGTACTTCAATGCCGCGGACTTCCCGGCCAACATGCCGGCAATCTGGGAACAGCAGTTCGGCCGCTTCGTGCAGAAGGGCTACACGCTGCTGCTGGGCGAGTTCGGCGGCAAGTACGGGCAGGGCCATGCCGGCGACGTCGCCTGGCAAGACGCGCTGGTGGACTATCTGGTCGGCAAGGGCGTGCGCAGTGGCTTCTACTGGTCCTGGAACCCCAACAGCGGCGACACCGGCGGCATCCTGCAGGACGACTGGCAGACCGTGCGCAGCGACAAGGTGCAGCTATTGCAGCGCCTGTGGGGCAATGTAGGCGGCAGCACCACCCCGGCACCCGAGCCGGCCAACCCGCTGCCGCCGGCGCCCACACCGCAGCCCGATCCGGCACCGGCGCCCACGCCCACCCCCGGACAAGCGCAGTTCGCCTTCCAGCAGATCGTGGACACCGACTGGGGCAGCGGCTACTGCCAGCGCATCCAGGTACACAACACCGGCACGACGACCGGCGACTGGGTGTTGATCACGCCCATCAGCGGCCAGGTCACCACGCTGTGGAGCGCCCAGTGGCTACAACAGGGCAATCTGCTGGGCGCCATCGGACTGGATTGGAACCACTCGCTGGCCCCGGGCGCCAGCACCGAATTCGGCTTCTGCGCACAACGCTGAAGGCTGCGCAGGGCCGCTGCGCTCGGCTGCTACGCTATAATGCCCGGCTTTGCTGGCAAACGCCCGTCGGCCAAAATACTAGTTAGAGACGGGCAAAACCGCCATGCACGGCTGCCGGGCCCGATCTTCCCGGCAACCCTCTGCGGGCATATTTGGAAATTTTGAGCTGATGACCACCATCCGTGTAAAAGAGAACGAACCCTTTGACGTGGCCCTGCGCCGCTTCAAGCGCACCATCGAGAAGCTGGGCCTGCTGACCGACCTGCGTGCCCGGGAGTTCTACGAAAAGCCCACCGCCGAGCGCAAGCGCAAGAAGGCTGCCGCCGTGAAGCGCCACTACAAGCGCGTGCGCAGCATGCAGCTGCCCAAGAAGCTGTACTGAGCCTGCAGCCGGCGTGCGTTGACCGACCGCCACACAACCCGCGCCAGGGACGCCAGGCGCGGGTTTTTTGTTTTCTGCCACGCATCCAAGGACCATCCATGAGCCTGAAAACCCAGATCACCGATGACATGAAGGCCGCCATGCGCGCCAAGGACAGCGCGCGCCTGTCCACCATCCGCCTGTTGCAGGCCGCCATCAAGCAAAGGGAAGTGGACGAGCGCATCACGCTTGAGGACGACGCGGCCATCGTCGCCATCGTGGACAAGCTGATCAAGCAGCGCAAGGACAGCATCACGGCGTTCGAAGGCGCCGGCCGCCAGGACTTGGCCGACCAGGAAAAAGCCGAGCTGCAGGTGCTGCAGGCCTACCTGCCGGCGCGCATGTCCGAGGCCGAGGTGCAGCAGGCCGTGCAGGCCATCGTGGCCGAGCTGGGCGCCGCCGGTCCCGGCGACATGGGCAAGGTGATGGGCGCGGCCAAGACCCGCCTGGCAGGCAAGGCGGAAATGGGCCAGGTGTCTGCCGCGGTCAAGGCCGCGCTGGCGCGCTGACACCAGAACAAGCCCCGCGGGCTGGCTTCAGCCGCCCCGCGCCTCGGTGCGGCCAGCGAAATGCCGCCGCAGGAACTCGACGCAGACGCGCACCTTGGGCGACAGCTGCAGCCGCGTGGGATAGACCGCCCAGACATTGGCTGGTTGGTGCCACTCGGGCAGCAGCTGCACCAGCCGTCCGGCCCGCAGATGCTCGCCCACGTCCCACAGCGACCGCAGGGCGATGCCGTGGCCGTCCACGGCCCACTGCGTCACCATCTCGCCGTTGTTGGCCGACAGCGGCCCGGTCACCTTCACCACCCGCTCCTCCTGCCCGGAGCACAGACGCCAGACACCGAAAGGGTGATCGCGCTCCTTGATGGCCAGGCAGTCGTGCGCGGGCAGCTCGGCCGGCGTGCGCGGCGTGCCCCGGCGCCCCAGGTAGCCCGGCGCGGCGCACAGCACGCGGTGGTTGTCGCACAGGCGCTGCGCGATCAGGTGCGGCGCGATCTCGTCGCCCACCCGCACATCCAGATCGAAGCCCTCTCCCGCCACATCCACCAGCCGGTCGAAGACCTCCAGCCGCACCTGCAGAGCCGGGTGGTGCAGCACCAGCTGCGACAGCGCAGGCGCCACCGCGTTGCGCCCGAAGCCGAAGCTGCTGGACACGCGCAGCAGCCCGCGCGGCGCACTGCGCGCCACCTCCACCTCCTGCAGCAGCTGGTCCATGTCGTCCAGCACACGCTGCGCCCACACGAACACCCGCTCGCCGTGATCGGTCACGGCCACCCGCCGCGTGGTGCGGTGCAGCAGCGGAACGCCCAGCTGCTGCTCCAGCAGCCGGATGCGCTTGCTGACATAGGCTGGCGATGCGCCCAGCTCGCGCGCGGCGGCGGCAAAACCGGCCCGGCGCACCACCGTGGCGAAGACCTGCAAATCATCGGTGGAAGGGGCTTTTGCGTGCACGAAGCGTGAATGGTGAGCCGCTGGTTCGAAGCATTGTAGGCAGGCAGGACATGGTCACAATGCCGCACTGCCCTCTTGGAGATGTCCTGATGCAACCCTCGCGTACCCACCATATCGCCGTGCTGGCCGGCGACGGCATCGGCCGTGAAGTCATGCCCGAAGGCCTGCGTGCCGTGCAGGCCGCAGCCGAGCGCTTCGGCATCATGCTGCAGCTGCACACCTTCGACTGGGCGCACTGCGACTACCACGCGCAGCACGGAAAAATGATGCCGGACGACTGGAAGGCGCAGTTGTCCGGCATGGACGCGATCTTCTTCGGTGCCGTCGGCTGGCCGGCCACGGTTCCGGACCATATCTCGCTGTGGGGTTCGCTGCTGAAGTTCCGCCGCGAGTTCGACCAGTACATCAACCTGCGCCCGGTGCGCTTGTTCGAGGGCGTGCCCTGCCCGCTGGTCGGCCGCAAGCCCGGCGACATCGACTACCTGGTGGTGCGCGAGAACACCGAAGGCGAATACACCTCGCTGGGCGGCGTGATGTACGAGGGCACGGAGCGCGAGATCGTCATCCAGGAGTCGGTCTATTCACGCCACGGCACTGAGAGGCTGCTGCGCTACGCCTTCGAGCTGGCGCAAAGCCGCCCGCGCAAGCACGTCACCCTGGCCACCAAGAGCAACGGCATCGCCATCAGCATGCCCTGGTGGGACCAGCGCGCCGACGAGGTGGCGCGGCATTACCCCGGCGTGGCGCTGGACAAGCAGCACATCGACATCCTGACGGCGCGCTTCGTGCTGCAGCCGGGGCGCTTCGATGTGGTGGCGGCGACCAACCTGTTCGGCGACATCCTGTCCGACCTGGGGCCGGCCACCACCGGCACCATCGGCCTGGCACCTTCGGCCAACCTGAATCCCGAGCGCCGTTTCCCGAGCCTGTTCGAGCCGGTGCACGGTTCGGCGCCCGACATCTACGGGCAGAACATCGCCAATCCGATTGCCATGATCTGGTCGGGCGCGCTGATGCTGGACTTCCTCACCGGCGGACAGGGCGCCGGCCGCGCGGCGCACGACGCCATCGTCGCGGCGATCGAGGAAGTCATCAGGAACGGCCCGCGCACGCCGGACCTGGGCGGCCAGGCCAGCACCACGCAGGTGGGCGAAGCGGTGGCGGCGCTGATTGCACAGGGCTGAGAAGACTTCGAATTCTTTTATCTTTTTGATAGCTGAAAGCTCTTTACCGACAAGGGTTGAAGCCTGATTTCATTGAAATCAGTACGCCCGGGCGTCCCGCAGGCGCGCCCGCAACAGGCCGGGAAAGCGCGCAGCCCACGCGGCATTGGCGCCGGACGGATGCGGCACCGGGCACACCATGAAATGCCGCTCCACCCCGGAGATGCACAGCGAGGTCGCAAAGCGCGCCTCGTACTTGTCCGGGCGCTGCCAGAACGCCTCAACCGCCTGGCGTTGTGCACGGTCCAGGCCGAACCATTTGAAGGCAGCTTCGCCAAACGTGATGATCTCCGTGCCCTTCCAGACAGCCAGCAGTTCCAAGAGGGCGGGACGACATTGCCGGCGCGCGGCCATGGACCAGGGCTTGTTGCCGATCGGCTTGAACGGCACGGTGTTCATCCAGTACAACTCGTCCTCGCTCACACCCACCTCGGCCATGACGGCGCGGATCTTCTGGCCCGCCGGGCCGATGAATGGCCTTTGCAGCCGCACTTCCTGCTCGCCCGGATCCCGGCCCAAAAAACACCACCGGGCATCGGGCCGACCAAGACCCACCAGAGGCATGCAGGGATCGCGCCCGTGGCGGTGGTAGCACGCCACGTCGAGGCAATCCAGTCCGGGCGCCAGGGCGGCTAGCTGCTGCAAGGCCCCGTCAATCGTGGAACTGCCCGGCATTGGCGCGGAACGCTTGCCAAGCCCCCAACGAGGCACCGTGACCATCCCTGGAAGCCGGGCGCGTTGCGAATGGCATCAGCCGCAGAGGTCACGCAGACAGCTTTGCACACTCCGGCGGACGGTCATCGGTGGCGACCGGACAGCGGTTCATCTCGAACGGTGACAGCGACAGCAAGGTGGTGACGGCGCTGGAGGCCATGATGACCAGCCAGAAGACGAAGAACGACACCGTGTACACACCCTGCCGCGACAGGGGCAGCGGCTCGTCGAACCAATGCAGGGCATCGGGATCGATAAAGGCGAACACCACCATCTCCAGAACTCCCGCCATCAGAAAGGCGGGCCAGGCTATCCACATCATCCGTTGCATACGCATCGAGAGCCTCCTTGTGAGGCTTGCAGCCTAGCACCGCGGCGGCATCGCGCAATAGTGGCAGTTCCTGACAGCACGCGTCGGACCAGTCCTTGTCCGCCAGCCGCAGGAGCTTTCAGCCGGCCCGCGCACAGGTCAGCGCGGCTGGTCCTTGTCCGGCGTGGCGGCGTGGTTGCGGCCCTTCAGCGCCGGCTGCATGGCTTGCGAAGCCTGCTGCTGCTGTTGCTGCTGCAGGGTCTTGTTGATGTCCAGCCCCTGCTGGTAGTAGTCCTCCGCGACCACCGGATCGGCGCCGCTCACGGCAATCCACAGGGTGATGAAGCCGGCCACGACCACGATGGCCGGGCCGGCGATGATCAGCCAGACGTGGCCGTATTTCCACCACGGCTGGGCAGGTGGCTGGGCAGCCGGCGCAGCGGCCGGGGCACGGGGCGATGAGATAGACATGAATGCGGACTCCCGGGCCCAGGTCGGGCCTCTGCTGCAAGTCAAGGCGCAGGCACATGGCGTGCCCACTCCTTCAACCCTCGGTGCGCTCAACGCGGCACCAGGAAAACGGATTTTTCCGAAACATTGGCGCCCGTGGTCTCGGCGTGGATATCGAAGTGCACCGTATGCGAGCCCGGTGCCGCCGAGCCGTAAGGAATGTGCAGCCGCACCGACACCCAGCGCGAGTCGGCGGCGCCGATCTCGACCTGCGGCTCGGACGCCAGCTCCAGCCCCTGCAGGCCGCGCGCGGAAATGGTGTAGGTCTGTGCCTGTTCGGTGGCGTTCATGATCTGCAGGCGGTAGATGTTCTCCAGCTTGCCGCCGGCGACGATGCGCGACAGCGCCGCCCGGTCGCGCACCACGTCCACCTTGAACGGCGAGCGCACCACCAGGCTGGCCAGCATGGCCACGCACAGGCCGATCAGCACGCCGCTGTACAGCAGCACGCGCGGACGGAACACGCGGCGGATCATCTGCGACTGGGTCCAGTGGTTGGCCACACCGTTCTGCGTGGAAAACCGGATCAACCCGCGCGGGTACTTCATCTTGTCCATGACGGTGTTGCACGCGTCCACGCACAGGCCGCAGCCGATGCACTCGTACTGCAGGCCGTTGCGGATGTCGATGCCGGTCGGGCAGACCTGCACGCACAGCGTGCAGTCGATGCAGTCGCCCAGGCCCTTGGCCTTGTAGTCGATGGTCTTGTTGCGCGGGCCGCGCGGCTCGCCGCGCTCGGGGTCGTAGGTCACGACCATGGTGTCCTTGTCGAACATGGCGCTCTGGAAGCGCGCGTACGGGCACATGTACTTGCACACCTGTTCGCGCAGGAAGCCGGCGTTGCCGTAGGTGGCAAAGCCGTAGAAGATCACCCAGAACATCTGCCAGGAGCCATGCATCGAGAGCAGCTCGCCGCCCAGCTGGCGGATCGGCACGAAGTAGCCGACGAAGGTAAAGCCGGTCCAGAACGACACCACCACCCACGCGGCCTGCTTGGCAAACTTCTTCCAGACCTTCTCGAACGTCCAGGGTCCGTTGTCCAGACGCATGCGCGCGCTGCGGTCACCCTCGATCCGGTGCTCGATCCACATGAACATCTCGGTATAGACGGTCTGCGGGCAGGCGAAGCCGCACCACAACCGTCCGGCCACTGCGGTGAACAGGAACAGCGACAGCGCCGAGATGATGAGCAGGCCCGTCAGGTAGATGAAGTCCTGCGGGTACAGCACCAGGCCGAACAGGTAGAAGCGCCTCGCCCCCAAGTCGAACAGCACCATCTGCCGCTCGCCCCACTGCAGCCAGGGCAGGCCATAGAAGATGAGCTGCGTCAGCCAGACCATGGCCCAGCGCCAGCGCGCGAACAGCCCGCTGATGGAGCGCGGGTAGATCTTCTTCTGGGCTTCGTACAGCGAGACCATCTCGCCCTGCGAGCTGTCCTGCGCGGCAGGGACGATGGGGATGACCTTCTTGCGTGGCTGGCCGTCGGCTGGCTTCATGGAACGATTTTCTCCAAGGGCGGTGCGGCAGCGGCGGTCACACCTGCGGAAACAAAAAAACGGCCGTCAGCCCCACGCACATGGCGCGGGGCCGCCGGCCGCACAGCGGACTGTCAGCGGGCGATGCCGGACTTGTTGGACAAGCCCCAGACGTACGCGGTCAGCACGTTGATCTGCGCATCGGTCAGCTTGTCCTTCTGCGCCGGCATTTCGTTGGTCTTGCCGTTGTTGATGATGTTCACGATGGCCGCCTCGCCCCAGCCGTGCAGCCAGGTGTCGTCGGTCAGGTTGGGAGCACCCAGCGCCGGGTTGCCCTTGCCGTCCATGCCGTGGCAGGCCGCGCAGGCGGTGAACTTGGCCTTGCCCAGCGACGCCTTCAGCGAGTCATGCGGGCTGCCCGACAGACTCAGCACGTAGTGCGCCACGTTGCGCACGTCCTCGGACGAGCCCACGGCAGCGGCCATCGGCGGCATGATGCCCACGCGGCCGTTCACGATGGTGGTGTGGATGTTCTCCGGCGTGCCGCCGTGCAGCCAGTCGCCGTCGGTCAGGTTCGGGAAGCCCTTGCTGCCGCGCGCGTCCGAGCCATGGCACTGCGCGCAGTTGTTCATGAACAGCCGGTCACCGATGGCGATCGCCGCGGGGTCGCCGGCCAGCTCCTCGGTCTTCATGCTGGCGAAGCGCGCGTAGATGGGCTCCAGCTCGGCCTGCGCCTTGCTGATTTCCTTGCTGTACTCGTTGGCCGTGGACCATCCCAGCTGGCCCTTGTAGGTACCCAGGCCAGGATAGGCGATCAAGTAGCCGGCGCCGAAGACCAGGGTGATGACGAACAGCCACATCCACCAGCGTGGCATGGGGTTGTTCATCTCGGTCAGGTCCTCGTCCCAGACGTGGCCGGTGGTGTTGTCGGCCGCCGACTCGATCTTCTTGCGCGAGGTGAGCCACAGCAGCAGGGCACAGCCGACGATGCCGGCGATGGTGATGCCGGCGACATAGACCGACCAGAAGTTACTGGTGAAATCGCTCATGGTTGATTAACTCTCTTGTTGTGTTTCCGAGGCCCTCAGTCCTCGGCGAAGGGCAGCTGCGCCGCCTCGTCGAAGCGGCTCTGGTTGCTGCGCCGCCAGGCCCAGAACCAGATGCCCAGGAAGCACGCCAGCGATGCCAGCGTGGCGACGATGCGCATGGTGGTGATGTCCATGACGGCTTCTCTCCGATGTGGGGTTGATCAGCGCAGGGCGCGGCCCAGGATCTGCAGGTAGGACACCACGGCGTCCATTTCGGTCTTGCCCTTGACGGCCTCGGCCGCCCCGGCGATCTCCTCGTCGGTGTAGGGCACGCCCACGGTGCGCAGCGCCTTCATGTGGCGCGGCATGGCCTCGGCGTCCACCAGGTTCTTGTCCAGCCAGGAATAGGCTGGCATGTTGGACTCGGGCACCACGTCGCGCGGGTTGTTCAGGTGGATGCGGTGCCACTCGTCGCTGTACTTGCCGCCCACGCGGTGCAGGTCCGGGCCGGTGCGCTTGGAGCCCCACTGGAACGGGTGGTCGTAGACGAACTCACCGGCCACCGAGTAGTGGCCGTAGCGCAGCGTCTCGGCGCGGAACGGACGGATCATCTGCGAGTGGCAGTTGTAGCAGCCCTCGCGCACGTAGATGTCGCGCCCGGCAAGTTGCAGCGCGGTGTAGGGCTTGACGCCCTGCACGGCCTCGGTGGTCGACTTCTGGAAGAACAGCGGCACGATCTCCACCAGGCCGCCGATGGCGACGACCAGCAGGATCAGCACGATCATCAGGAAGTTGTTGGTCTCGACCTTCTCGTGCGTGAAGCCGCCCGAGGAGTTGTGGTTGGCATTGGACATGGTTGTCTGGGTCCTTCAGATGCTCAGGCGTGCGCAGCGTTGACTGCGGGGATGGGCAGCTTGACGGAGCGGCCGGAGATCGCGGTGACCCAGACGTTCCAGGCCATGATGCACATGCCGGTCAGGTACAGCACGCCGCCGGCGAAGCGGATGGCGTAGAACGGATAGGTGGCCTTCACGCTCTCGACGAAGGTGTAGGTCAGCGTGCCGTCGGGGTTGATGGCGCGCCACATCAGGCCCTGCATCACGCCGGCGATCCACATGGCGGCGATGTACAGCACGATGCCGATGGTGGCCAGCCAGAAGTGCAGCTCGATCGCCTTGATGGAGTGCATCTTTTCCTTGCCGAACAGGCGCGGCACCAGGTAGTAGAGCGAACCCATGGTGATCAGGCCCACCCAGCCCAGCGCACCGGCGTGCACGTGGCCCACCGTCCAGTCGGTGTAGTGGGAAAGGGCGTTGACGGTCTTGATGGACATCATCGGGCCCTCGAACGTGGACATGCCGTAGAACGACAGCGACACGATCAGGAAGCGCAGGATCGGGTCGTCGCGCAGCTTGTGCCAGGCACCCGACAGGGTCATGATGCCGTTGATCATCCCGCCCCAGCTGGGTGCCAGCAGGATTAGCGAGAACACCATGCCCACGGACTGCGTCCAGTCGGGCAGCGCGGTGTAGTGAAGGTGGTGCGGGCCGGCCCACATGTATGTGAAGATCAGCGCCCAGAAGTGCACGATGGACAGGCGGTAGCTGTACACCGGACGGCCGGCCTGCTTCGGGATGAAGTAGTACATCATTCCCAGGAAGCCGGTAGTCAGGTAGAAGCCCACGGCGTTGTGACCGTACCACCACTGCACCATGGCGTCCTGCACGCCGGCATAGGCCGAGTAGCTCTTCATGAAGCCGGCCGGGATGGCCGCGCTGTTGACGATGTGCAGCAGCGCCACGGCCAGGATGAAGGCGCCGAAGAACCAGTTGGCCACGTAGATGTGCTTGACCCTGCGCGTGCCGACGGTGCCGAAGAACACGATGGCATAGCTGACCCACACGGCGGCGATCAGGATGTCGATGGGCCACTCCAGCTCGGCGTATTCCTTGCCCGAGGTGTAGCCCAGCGGCAGGCTGATGGCGGCGGCGACGATCACCGCCTGCCAGCCCCAGAAGGTGAAGGCCGCCAGCTTGGGCAGGAACAGCTTGGTCTGGCAGGTGCGCTGCACCACCCAGTAGCTGGTGGCGAACAGGCCGCAGCCGCCAAAGGCGAAGATCACTGCATTGGTGTGCAGCGGACGCAGGCGCCCGTAGCTCAGCCATGGAATGCCGAAGTTCAGTTCAGGCCAGGTCAGCTGGGCGGCGATGAACACCCCGACCAGCATGCCGACCACCCCCCACACGACCGACATGATCGTGAACTGGCGCACGACGGTATCGTGGTAGTGCGCTATTTTTGTTTGTGCAGATTCCATCGGGCACCTCTTATAAATACACTGAAAAATTTTTATCCATACGCAACTTACGGAAATTGACTCAGGTCAACCGTCTCGCAAAATGCGCTCCCCTTCTTGGTCCACGTTCTCGAACTGCCCGCGGAAAATGGCCCACCACAGGCCCGCCAGCACCAGCAGCACCAGCACCACGGATAGTGGAATCAGCAGGTAAAGAATGTCCACGTCAGGCCGCCTCCAGCGGCTTGGGCGCTGCCAGCGGCGCAGAGCCCGAAGATGGCGCCTGCGCGCCTCCCGGATCACGGGTCAGGCGCGCGGCATTGGCCACCACCAGCAGAGAGCTGAGCGCCATGCCCAACCCGGCCAGCCAGGGCGGCATGTAACCGGCAATCGCCAGCGGCACGCCCAAGGCGTTGTAGCCGGCAGCCCACCACAGGTTTTGCCGCACGATGCGCAACGTGTGGCGCGACAGCTGCAGGGCCTGCGCGACAAGGGCGAGATTGTCGCCCATGACGACAAAGTCCGAACGCGATTGCGCCAAGGGCACGGCCCGCCCGAACGCAAAAGACACATGCGCGCCGGCCAGCACCGGTCCATCGTTCAGGCCGTCCCCGACCATGGCCACCTTGTGGCCGGCCGCTTGCAGTTCCTGCAAGCGTTCCAGCTTGTCCTGCGGGGTGCAATTGCCCACCGCGTCGTCGATACCGGCGCCGCGCGCAATGCGCTGCACCGCAGCGTCATGGTCACCCGACAGCAGATGCACGGCGATGCCTGCCTGCTGCAGGCCACGCACCACTGCCACGGCTTCAGGGCGCAGCTCCTCGGCGAGGGTGAAGCGCGCCAGTTCGGCCACCTGGTCGCCGCACTCCAGCGACAGCATCGCCTGCTGGCCCTGCTGCACATCGGCAGATACCCCGGCATGCGCTGCCGACCCCAGCCGCAGCACGGCGGCGCCCTGCCCTGCCCGGTGCAGCTCTGCCACCAGGCCCGCGCCGCTGATCTCCCGCACCTGCAGCAGCTGCCAGCCGGCAGGCAGCTGCCAGCCGGCCGACGCCGCTGTCGCGATGGCACGCGATACCGGGTGCAGCGACTGGCGCGCCAGCAGCACGGCCAGGCCCAGGACGGATGCACGGCCCAGGCCCGCGTGCTCGGTAACCCGTACCTCGCGCAGCCCCAGTCCGTCGCGCGTGAGGGTGCCGGTCTTGTCGAACACCACGCGGTCCACGCCGGCCAGCGCTTCCAGCGCCTGCAGGTTGCGCACCAGCACGCCGCGGCGCGCCAGCGTGCCGGCGGCGGTCAGCATGGCCACCGGCGTGGCCAGCGACAGCGCGCACGGGCAGGTCACCACCAGCACCGCCACCGCCACCATCAGCGCGTGGCTCGGGTCGGTGGGCCACCACCAGGCCGCTGCCAGCGCTGCCGCCAGCAGCACGCCCACCAGGAATGGCCGGGCGATGCGGTCGGCCAGCTGCGCCAGCCGGGGTTTCTGTAGCGACGCGCTTTCCATCAGCGCCACGATCTGGCCGAAACGCGTGCCATCTCCAAGAGCCTGTACCTGCATCTCGACCGGGGCACGCAGGTTGTAGCTGCCGGCGGTCACGCCACTACCCGGGGGTTTGTCCACGGCCGTGGATTCGCCGGTCAGCAGCGCCTCGTCGGCCTGGGTATGGCCCGACAGGATGCACCCGTCGGCCGGGAAGGCCTCGCCCGGCAGCACACGCACCACGTCGCCCACGCGCAGGCGGCGCGTGGCCACGCGGGTAAAGCCGCCGTCCGCGCCGCGCCGCTCGACGCTGTCGGGCAGGCGGTTCATGACCGCCTCCAGCGCGCCGGCAGTGCGGTCGCGCAGGCGCAGCTCCAGCCAGCGGCCGGTGAGCAGGAAGAACACGAACATGGTCAGCGAGTCGTAATAGACCTCGTGCCCGAACGGCCCGGTCGGGTCGAACGTGCCGGCCATGCTGACCACGAAGGTGATGAGCATGCCGGCGGCCACCGGCAGGTCCATGCTGATGCGCCGCTGGCGGATGTCGCGCAGCGCGCTGGAAAAGAACGGCCCGCAGGAAAACAGCACCACCGGCACGCTCAGCACCCACGAGGCCCAGCGCAGCAGCTGCTCCATCTCCATGCTCAGATCGCCCGGCATGGCCTGGTAGGCGGGCCAGGCGTACATCATGACCTGCATCATGCAAAAGCCGGCCACCAGCCAGCGCCACAGCGCGCGCCGGCTCTCGCGCTGGCGGTGCTCGCGCGCGAAGGCGTCCAGGGCCGGCAGCGCCTGGTAGCCGGCCCGGCGCACCGCCTCCATCCAGCCCGACGGACGCACTTGCCCCGGGTGCCAGACCACGCGCGCGCGGCAGGTGGCGGAGCTGACATCCGCCTCGCGCACGCCCGGCACCTGGCGCAACGCCTCCTCGATGGTCAGTGCACAGGCGGCGCAGTGCATGCCGCCCAGCACAACATGCGACTCCCAGGCGGTATCCTCGGGCGCCAGCGCATCCACGGGCGCACCCGCGGGCACGCCATGCGGGCGGCCGAAGGCGGACCATTCCTGTGGGTCGTCCAGCAGCGCCACGCCCGTGGGCAGCGGGCTTTCAGGCACGGCAGAGGCTCCGGTAGCGGCGGCGTGACCGGACGATGAAATTGACATGAGGCAAAGATTAACCTTCCCGGACAACGCATTCATTGACTAGCATCAAGCTCAGAGGGCTGGTCAATCCTATGCTGGCCCCTGATTTAGGCCAAGTTTTGGGATTTAATCCTTTCAGTCACCTAATTTTCGAGGAGTCGCCATGTACCAACGCATTTTGATCGCTACTGACGGGTCGGAGCTGTCCGAGAAGGCCGTGCAAAGCGGCCTGGAGCTGGCGCGGCTGGCGCGCAGCGCGGTGATCGCGCTGAAAGTGGTGCCGCACTATCCCCGCAGCTACTTCGATGGCGGCAGCGTCATCGAGCCGTCCGAGATCAAGCGCGTGGAGGAACACTGGAACAAGGAAGCCCAAACCCTGGTGGAAGGCGTCAAGGCGCGTGGCCTCAGCGAAGGGCTGAGCGTGATGGCGCTGATCGTCAAGTCCGACCTGATCGCCGAAGCCATCATCGAGGCCGCCAAGAAGCACCAATGCGACCTGATCGTGATGGCCTCGCACGGCCGCAAGGGCATCAAGCGCATGCTGCTGGGCAGCGAGACGCAGCATGTGCTGACGCACTCGCACATTCCGGTGCTGGTGCTGCGTTGACGAATAAAAACCTGCCCTGGCCCATATATATCAAGGTCCTTTAGCTAGTAAAAATATAGCAACTGGAAAAAGCCGCGGCACTCCGTCCGCGGCTTTTTACTTCTCTGGCGGCCGGCAGCGCCGCCGGTTCAGGCAAATGACTGCCGGTACTCCTCGCGCAGCAGGTTCTTCTGCACCTTGCCCATGGCATTGCGCGGCAGCTGCGGCACGACGACGCAGCGCTTGGGCAGCTTGTAGTTCGCCAGCCGCGTGCGCAGTTCCTCCAGCATTGCCCGTGGATCGGGCTGCGCACCGGGGCGTGGCACGACCAGCGCCACCCCGACCTCGCCAAAGTCCGGGTGCGGCACGCCGACCACGGCGCTTTCCTGCACACCGGCCAACTCGTTCAGCGCGCCCTCCACCTCAGCCGGGTAGACGTTGTAGCCGCCGCTGATGATCAGGTCCTTGTTGCGCCCCACGATCGTCACGTAGCCCTCGGCGTCCTGCAGCCCGACGTCGCCGGTGCGGAACCAGCCATCGGCGGTGAACTCCTCGGCGGTCTTCTCGGGCATGCGCCAATAGCCGGCGAACACGTTCGGCCCGCACACCTGGATATGCCCGACCTCGCCTGCCGCCAGCGGCTGGCCGGCATCGTCCACCACCCGCAGGCCCACGCCCGGCAGGGGAAAGCCGACGGTGCCGCCGCGCCGCTCGGCCAGTCCGCCGTGGCGTGCATCGGGCGCATAGGGGTTGGAGGTCAGCATGGCGGTCTCGCTCATGCCGTAGCGCTCCAGGATGGTG
Organism: Oryzisolibacter propanilivorax; assembly: GCF_900103645.1. GTDB lineage: Bacteria > Pseudomonadota > Gammaproteobacteria > Burkholderiales > Burkholderiaceae_C > Melaminivora > Melaminivora propanilivorax. Next base: position 124,238 of record NZ_FNHP01000001.1, on the reverse strand, counting down.
TAGCCGGTGCGCTCCTGCCATCGGCGGAACGTCTCGATCAGCAGTGGCGCCGAGCCGGAGATGAACAGCCGCATGTGCCGCGCCGCCTCGCGCGTCAGGCCGGGCTCCGCCAGCAGGCGCACGTACAGCGTCGGCACGCCCATGAACACCGTGGCGCGCGGCAGCTGCTCCAGCACCACGCGCGCGTCAAACCGGGGCAGCCAGATCATCCTGCTGCCGCTGAGCAACGCGCCGTGGCTGGCAACAAACAGGCCGTGCACGTGGAAGATGGGCAGCGCGTGGATCAGCACGTCGCCGCCGCCCTCCTCCTGCGGCTGTCGCCAGCCCCAGTAGTCGCGCAGCACAAGCGCGTTGGACAGCAGGTTGCCGTGCGTCAGCATCGCCCCCTTGCTGCGGCCGGTGGTGCCGCTGGTGTAGAGGATGGCCGCCAGGTCGCCCTGTCCACGCGCCACCGGCAGCTGTTCGTCGCCGAAGTGCACGGCGCGCTCCAGCAGGCTGCCGCTGCGGTCTTCGCCCAGCGTGAAGACATGCCGCGTGCCGGCGGTGAAGGCGATGCGCGACACCCAGCCGAAGTTCGCCGGCGCACAGACCACCACCGCCGGCTCGGCGTCCCCGATGAAGTATTCGATCTCGGCCTGCTGGTAGGCGGTGTTCAGGGGCAGGTACACGTGCCCGGCGCGCAGCGTCGCCAGGTACAGCGCCAGCGCCTCGACGGACTTTTCCACCTGCACGGCGATGCGGCTGCCCGCCGGCAGCTGCAGCGACGCCAGCAGGTTGGCGATGCGCGCGCTGGCGCGGTCCAGGTCGCGCCAGCTGTAGTGCAGCCAGCCGCCATCGGGCGCCGATGCCTCGATGGCGGTGGCGTCCAGGTCGGCGGGAAAGGCGGCGCGCAGCGCGCTGAACAGGTTGCAGTCCAAGATGTCGTTGGGCATGGCGGGATGCGGCAGTGAGCGGCTGTCAGAAGACGGGGGCGCGCTTGTGCAGGAAGGCGGTGATGCCCTCGCGGTGCTCGGCGCTGTCGGCGTAAGCATAGGGATCGGCCTCAATTGCTATTGATTGCATAGCTGCGAGCCTTTTATTTTCATGGACTGGAGGCACTTTTCGTTCATGCAAGGTGCGCAGCGTGCGCTTGTTCATGCGCGCCGCCTGCGGCGCCAGCGCGGCGATGCGCCGGGCGCTGGCCAGCGCTTCCGGCTGCAGTTGCTCCGGCGTCACCACGCGCGCCAGGAATCCCTGCCGCGCCAACGCTTCCGCGTCGAAGGTGGCGGCCTCCAGCAGCATGCGCCGGGCGATGGCGTCGCCCACGCTGCCCACCACCAGCGCTGCCTCGCGCGGTGCCATCGGAAACCCCAGGCGCGCGATGGGCGCGCCGAAGCGCGCGTCCTGCGCGGCGATGCGCACGTCGCAGCAACTGGCGATCTCCACGCCCGCGCCCATGCACGGCCCGGCGATCGCCGCGACGATGGGCACGTCGCAGGCCAGCATCGCCCCCAGAGCGCCCCAGACCTCGTCCTCGTGGAAGGCGCGCAGCTGCTGCGCGTCAAAACGGAAATCCGGGTACTCGGAGATGTCACCGCCGGCGCAGAACGCCCCGTCCGCGCCCTGCAGCAGCACGCAGCGCGCACTGTCGTCGGCCTGAATCTGCTCGAACGCCCCGCGCAGCTGGCGCCACATGGCGCGCGACATGGCGTTCAGCCGGCCGTCGTGGCGCAGCTGCACGTGCACCAGCCCACGGTCGGACGCGCTGTCGCCATCACTGCCTGGCTGATCCTGCGCCCAGCGCACGCTCACTTCCGCTGTCATGAATTCGCTTTCTTGGTGTTTTCGCCGCCGCTGCAGGTCTGCCTCAGCCCTTGCACAGCGCCTCGATCTCTTTTGACACGGGAATGCGCCCCTCGGCCAGCATTTCGCGGTGGCGGTCCAGGCGCTTGGGGTCGTACAGGTAGTTCACCATCAACCCGAAGGACTGCTTGCGCCCTTTCGCCGACGGGTCGCCGCCCCAGTTCAGCCGCTCCACACGCGCTCCGTTGCCCAGGTGGAAGCGCGCCACCGCGTCCAGCGGGCGCCCGTCATGCAGTTCGCGGCCCAGGTAACGCGCCGCGCAGCGCAGCACGAACTGGCGCACGGGCGATTTGGGCTCGAGCGGCGTGTCGCCCTCCACGGCCGCCAGCACCTGCGCCAGTTCCACCTCTTCGCCGTCCGGCAACCGCAGCGCACGCGTCAACTCGAGGCGTTCCTTGTCCTGCAACAGGGCCAGCTGCGCCGCGCCGTGGCGCGACAGCCAGGCGCGAAAGCCGGGGATGGGCGAGAGCGTGGCGAAGGTGCGCAGGCGCGGAAACTCCCCCTGCAGCGTCTCCACCACGTGCTTAATGAGCGAGTCGCCGAAGCTCACCCCGCGCAGGCCGGTCTGGGTGTTGCTGATCGAATAGAAGATGGCGGTGGTGGCGCGCGCCAGGTCTGCCGGCGCGGCGGCTTCGTCCAGCAGCGGGGTGATGCTGTCCGAGATCGCGGTCACCAGCGCCACCTCGACGAAGATCAGCGGCACGCCGTCCAGGCGCGGGTGGAAGAAGCCGTAGCAGCGCCGGTCGCTGTCCAGGCGGTTCTTCAGGTCGGCCCAGCCCTTGATGTCGTGCACCGCCTCGTACTCGATCAGCTTTTCCAAAAGCGACGCGGGCGAGTCCCATGACAGCCGGCGCAGCTGGAGGAACGCCACGTCGAACCAAGTGGAAAACAACTGCTCCAGCTCGGCGTCCAGCGGCAGCAGGCGCGGGTCGGTCTTCAGATGCGGCAGCAGCTCGGCGCGCAGGTCCACCAGAAAGCGCAGCCCCTGCGGGAACACCGCGAAACGCTGCAGCAGCCGCGTGCGCGGCGAGACCAGCGCGCGGCGCAGCTGCGCCTCGGCTTGCGGGGCCTCGTCGGTGCCGGCGGCCTCCAGGTAGCGTTGCTGCGCGGCCTGCACGCGCTGCGCATCGGGGGCGAACTGCTCGCACAGCAGCAGCCACAGGTCGCGCCGCTCCTCGGGCGCGGCGCTGGCATACCACTGGGCGACGGCCTGCGCGTGGCGCCCGGCCTCGACTTCGCTCAGGCGCGGTGCGGCGACCTCCTGCAGGTCGGTCAGCAGGCGGCGCAGCGTGCGCGGCGGCAGGGCCTCGCCGGCGCGGCGCAGCGTGGCCTGCATGCGCGCATCCGTGCCGCGCGCGCCCGGGGCGCCCTTGGCACCGGCGTCGACCCTGTCGCCCTGCGGCAGCAGGCGGGCGACGTTGCGGAAGATCCAGGAGGCAGGTGCATTCATGGGCGGCGCTGACAAAACGAAGTGAACAAAACAAGCATCCCGCACAGCTTGCCAGCGCATCGCACCGGCCGGGACTGCGCGCGTCCGGTCCGGGCGTCAGCCAGTTCCGACCATCGCCGGCCGGCGCTGCGCGCGCGCCCACAGCGCCACGCCCGCCAGCACCATCGGCACGCACAGCCACTGGCCCATGCTCAATCCCAGGCCCAGCAGGCCCAGGAAAGCGTCGGGCTCGCGGAAGTATTCGGCCGTGAAACGCAGCGTGCCGTAGCCCACCAGAAAGGCGCCGGCCACCTCGCCCTGCCTGCGCGGCCGGCGCGCGTACAGCCACAGCAGGACGAACAGCAGCAGCCCCTCCAGCAGGAACTGGTAGATCTGCGACGGGTGGCGTGGCAGCATCGAGCCGCTTTGCGGAAACACCATGCCCCAGGGCAGGTCCGGCGATGAAAACCGCCCCCACAGCTCGCCGTTGATGAAGTTGCCGATGCGCCCCGCCGCCAGGCCCGTGGGCACGCACGGCGCCACGAAATCGGCCACCTCCAGCCACGGCCGGCGGCGCGAATGCGCGAACCAGAGCATCGAGCCGATCACGCCCAGCAGCCCGCCGTGAAAGCTCATGCCGCCCTGCCAGATGGCGAAGATCTCCAGCGGATGCGTCAGGTAGTGGCCAGGCTTGTAGAACAGGCAGTACCCCAGGCGCCCGCCTACCACCACCCCCAGCACGCCGAGGAACAGGATGTCCTCCACGTCCTTGCGCGTCCAGCCGTGCTGGACGTAGGGCACGTGGCGCAGGCGGCGCGTGCCGAGGAACATGAACAGGGCGAAGCCGGCCAGGTAGGTCAGGCCATACCAGTGGATGGCCAGCGGCCCGATCTGCAGGGCCACGGGGTCGATATGCGGGTACATGAGCATGGCTGGATTGTGGCCGATGCGCCCGCCGCGGCGGCGCCGCCGCGCCGGTGTCTTGATGCTTTCTTGATGCGGGCATGCGCACTCTTGAGCGCTTCTTGACACGCGCCTTCCTAGCATCGACGCACCGCAAGGAAGCCGCCCCGTTGCGCGGCGTGAAGACCAACCGCCATGTCACTGACGTCTTTTATCGAGCCCCTGGCCGCCGTACTGGCGCTGGGCCTGTTCGCCTACCTGGGCTACGCGCTGCTGCGGCCCGAAAAGTTCTGAAAGGCCGGCCATGCACGACCTGATCTTCATCGGCCTCGCGGCCGCGTTCTACGCCGCCGGCGCCTGGGCGCTGCTCGCGCTGCGGCGGCTGTAGGAGGAATCACACCATGAGCCTGAACCTCCTGCAATTCGCCCTGGTGCTGGCGCTGATGACCGCGCTGGCCGTGCCCATGGGCGGCTGGCTGGCACGCGCCTTCACACACGAGCGCCACTGGTGGGTCGAGCGCCTGAGCTACCGCGTATTGGGCGTCGACCCGAACGAGCAAATGGGCTGGGCACGTTACGGCCTGGCGCTGCTGCTGTCCAACGCCGCCATGATGGCGCTGGCCTACGCGCTGCTGCGCGCCCAGGGCTGGCTGCCGCTGAATGGGCTGGGCAACGCCGCGCAAGCGCCCGATTTGGCGTTCAACACCGCCGCCTCGTTCATCACCAACACCAACTGGCAGGCCTATGCGGGCGAGTCCAGCCTGTCCAACGCCACGCAGATGCTGGCCATCACCTTTTTGATGTTCTGCGGCGCCACGGCGGGCGTGGCGGCTGCCGGCGGCTTCATCCGTGCCCTGGCGCGCGCGAACAGCCAGGACATGGGCAACTACTGGGTGGATTTCATGCGCGTGCTGTGGCGCGTGATGCTGCCGCTGTGCTTCGTGCTGGCGCTGGTCTACGTCTGGCAGGGCATCCCGCAGACGCTGTCCAGCCAGGCCGTCGCCACGACGCTGGAGGGCGCGCGCCAGTCCATCGTGCTGGGGCCGGTGGCCAGCCTGGAGAGCATCAAGCACATCGGCACCAACGGCGGCGGCTTCTTCAGCATGAACGCCGCGCACCCGTTCGAGAACCCCACGCCGCTGACCAACCTGCTGCACATCCTGTCGATGCTGCTCATTCCGTCGGCGCTCACCGTGGCCTTCGGCCGCATGCTGGGCAAGGCGCGGCAGGGCTGGGTGTTCTTCGGCGCCTTCCTGGTAATGTTCGCCGGCTTTCTGGCGCTGTCCTACGGCGCCGAGCAGGCCGGCAACCCGCTGCTGACACAGGCCGGCGCCGACCAGCGCCTGGCGGCCGCGCAGGCGGGCGGCAACATGGAAGGCAAGGAGCTGCGCTTCGGCATCGCCGGCACCGCCCTGTTCGCCACCACCACCACGGCCGCGACGACCGGATCGGTGAACGCCATGCACGACTCGCTCACGCCGCTGGGCGGGCTGGTGACGCTGGCGCAGATGATGCTCAACTGCGTGTTCGGCGGCGACGGCGTGGGCTTCATCAACCTGATCCAGTACGCCATCCTGACGGTGTTCCTGGCCGGGATGATGATCGGGCGCACGCCGGAATTCCTGGGCAAGAAGATCGAGGCGCGCGAGATCCAGCTGGTCATGCTGTCGGTGCTGGCGCACCCCGCCTCCATCCTGGGCTTCACCGCCCTGGCCTGCCTGTGGCCGGACACCGGCGCCAGCCTCGCCAACCGGGGCCCGCACGGCTTTTCCGAAGTGCTCTACGCCTATACCTCGGGCACGGCCAATAACGGCTCGGCCTTCGCCGGCTTCAACGCCAACACGCCGTTCTTCAACACCACCATTGGCCTGGCGATGCTGGTCGGGCGTTACCTCACGCTGCTGCCCATGCTGGCCGTGGCCGGGTCGCTGGCGACCAAGCGCAGCGTGCCCGCCGGCGCCGGCACTTTCCCCACGGCCACGCCGCTGTTCATGGGGCTGCTGGTGTTCGTGGTGCTGGTGGTGGGCGGCCTGACGTTTCTACCGGCGCTGGCGCTGGGGCCGCTCGCCGAGCAGCTGCAAATGCTCTCCGGCCATCTCTATCCCTGATGCGAGGCTTGCCATGAACACCCTAGACCCCACCTCCGCCCCCGCGCTTGCGCAGGCCGCGGCGCCCCTGAAGGGCCTGCTCGGCCCCTGCGTGCGGGGCGCCCTGTTCACCCTGCTGGTCACCGGCCTGGCCTATCCGCTGGCGACCACCGGCGTGGCGCAGTGGCTGCTGCCCGGCCCGGCCAACGGCAGCCTGATCCGCCAGGGCGATGCGCTGGTCGGTTCGGCGCTGATCGGCCAGTGGTTCAGCGACGCGCGCTACTTCCATCCGCGCCCCAGCGCCACCAGCGCCCCGGACCCGCAGGACGCCGGCAGGACGCTGCCCACGCCCTACAACGCCGCCGCCTCGGCCGGCAGCAACCTGGGCCCCACCAGCCAAGCGCTGATCGACACCGTGCGCCAGCGCGCGGCCGACTACCGCCAGGCCAACGGCCTGCCCGCCGATGCCCCGGTGCCGGTGGACGCCGTCACCGCCTCGGCCTCGGGGCTGGACCCGCACATCTCCGTGGCCAACGCCCAGGCGCAACTGGCGCGCGTGGCGCGCGCGCGCGGCCTACCCCCCGGCCAAGTACAGGGCCTGCTGGCGGCGCACACCGAAGGCCGCGTGTTCGGCTTGCTGGGCGAGCCGCGCGTCAACGTGCTGCAGCTGAATTTGGCATTGAATACGGTCCAAACCCGCGCCAGTCAAGCGCAATCAGCTATAAAGTAAATAGCATAGGGAAATCTCCGCCATGTCCGACGAGAAAACTCTGGCGCTGTTCGACCGTGCGCTGGCCGGCCAGGCCGCGCGCGATGCGCTGCGCAAGCTCAGCCCGCGCGCGCAGTGGCGCAACCCGGTGATGTTCGTGGTCTACCTGGGTTCTATCCTCACCAGCGTGCTGTACCTGCAGGCGCTGTCCGGCCGGGGGGAGGCGCCGGCGGGCTTCATCCTGGCGATCGCGCTGTGGCTGTGGTTCACCGTGCTGTTCGCCAACTTCGCCGAGGCGCTGGCCGAAGGGCGCAGCAAGGCGCAGGCCGCCAGCCTGCGCGGCCTGAAGAAAAAGACCTGGGCCAAAAAGCTCGCCGGCGCCGAGCCGCACCGCGCGCAGGGCCGCGAGGCGCTCCGCTTCACGCCCGTCGAGGCCGACCTGCTGCGCCGGGGCGACCTGGTGCTGGTCGAGGCGGGCGACCTGGTACCGGCCGACGGCGAAGTCGTCGAGGGCGTCGCCTCGGTGGACGAATCGGCCATCACCGGCGAATCGGCGCCGGTCATCCGCGAGTCCGGTGGCGACTTCTGCGCAGTCACCGGCGGCACGCGCGTGCTGTCGGACTGGGTGGTAGTACGCGTGTCCGTGAACCCGGGCGAGACCTTCGTCGACCGCATGATCGCCATGGTGGAGAACGCCAGCCGCAAGAAAACGCCCAACGAGATCGCGCTGACCATCCTGCTGGTCGGGCTGACACTGGTGTTTCTGCTGGTGATCGCCACGCTGCGGCCGTTTTCCGCGTTCGCGGTGGCGCAGTCGGGCGCGGGCAGCGTGGTCGGCCTCACGGTCCTGGTGGCGCTGCTGGTGTGCCTGATCCCCACCACCATCGGCGCCCTGCTGTCGGCCATCGGCGTGGCCGGCATGAGCCGCATGCTGCAGGCCAACGTCATCGCCACTTCCGGGCGCGCCGTGGAGGCCGCCGGCGACGTGGACGTGCTGCTGCTGGACAAGACCGGCACCATCACGCTGGGCAACCGCCAGGCCAGCGCCTTCTATCCGGCCGAGGGCGTGGACGAGCAGGCGCTCGCCAGCGCCGCGTTGCTGGCCTCGCTGGCCGACGAAACGCCCGAGGGCCGCAGCATCGTGGCGCTGGCGCGCCAGCGCTTCACCGCGCTGCAGGGCCAGGAAGCGCCTGCCGTCGCGCGGGTGGAGGCGTTCAGCGCGGCCACGCGCATGAGCGGCATCGACCTGCCCGGCGGGCGCACGCTGCGCAAGGGCGCGTTCGACGCCGTGCAGCGCCACGTGCAGGCCCTGGGCGGGGCGGCCGGTGCCGCGCTGCAGGCGCGCGTGGACGGCGTGGCACGGCGCGGCAGCACGCCGCTGGTGGTGGCAGACGGCGCGCGGCTGCTGGGCGTGGTCGAGCTGAAAGACACGGTGAAGGCCGGCGTGCGCGAGCGCTTCGAGCAGTTGCGCCGCATGGGCATCAAGACCGTCATGATCACCGGCGACAACCGTGTCACCGCCGCCGCCATCGCCGCTGAGGCCGGGGTGGACGACTTCCTGGCCGAGGCCACGCCCGAGGCCAAGCTGGCGCTCATCCGCCAGTACCAGGCCGAAGGCCGGCTGGTCGCCATGACCGGCGACGGCACCAACGACGCGCCCGCACTGGCGCAGGCCGACGTGGCGGTGGCCATGAACAGCGGCACGCAGGCGGCCAAGGAGGCCGGCAACATGGTCGACCTGGACAGCAGCCCGACCAAGCTGATCGAGATCGTGGAGACCGGCAAGCAGATGCTGATGACGCGCGGTGCGCTGACCACCTTCAGCATCGCCAACGACGTGGCGAAATACTTCGCCATCATCCCGGCCGCCTTTGTCGGCACCTACCCGCAATTGGCCGCGCTGGACATCATGCGCCTGACCAGCCCCGGCTCGGCCATCCTGTCGGCGGTGATCTTCAACGCCCTGATCATCATCGCCCTCATTCCGTTGGCACTGCGCGGCGTGCGCTACGCCCCCGCATCCGCCGCCGCGCTGCTGCGGCGCAACCTGCTGCTGTACGGCCTGGGCGGGCTGGCGGTGCCTTTCGCCGGCATCAAGCTGATCGACCTGCTGCTGACCGGCCTGGGACTGGCCTAGACTGGCCCGCGCCATGGCTGTCCCCGATCCGCCCGAAGTGCACGAGCGCCCCGACCCGGACGCGCTGCTGGCGCAGCTACGCCAAAGCGCCGAGGACTTGCGGCGCGGGCGGCTGAAGATCTTCTTCGGAGCCTCGGCCGGGGTGGGCAAGACCTACGCCATGCTGTCGGCCGCGCGCGCGGCGCACGCGCAGGGTGTGCCGTTGGTGGTCGGCCTGGTCGAGACGCACGGCCGCGCCGAGACCGCCGCGCTGCTGGAGGGCCTGCCGCTGCTGGCACGCAAAGAGGTTGCCTATCGCGAGTGTGTGCTGTCCGAGTTCGACCTGGACGCGGCGCTGGCTTTCGGTGCCGCGCATGCGGGCGGCCCCGAGCCGCCACTGGTACTGCTGGACGAGCTGGCGCACAGCAACGCACCCGGCTCGCGCCACCCCAAGCGCTGGCAAGACATCGAGGAGCTGCTGGCCGCCGGCATCGACGTGTGGAGCACGCTGAATGTGCAGCACCTGGAAAGCCTGAACGACATCGTCGGCAGCATCGCTGGTGTGCGCGTCGGCGAAACCGTGCCCGACACGGTGTTCGACGCCGCCGACGAAGTGGTGGTTGTGGACCTTCCGCCCGACGAGCTGCTGGCGCGCCTGGCGGCCGGCCAGGTCTACCTGCCCGAGCAGGCCGAGCGCGCGGCGCGCCACTTCTTTCGCAAGGGTAACCTGCTGGCACTGCGCGAACTGGCGCTGCGCCGCGCCGCCGACCGCGCCGACAGCCAGGTGCGCCTGCTGCGCGCCAGCAGCCCCGGCGCCAGCGCCGCGCGGCCCACGCGCGACGCGCTGCTGGCCTGCGTCGGCCCGGGCGCGGGCGGCGAGGCGGTGGTGCGTAGCGCCGCGCGCCTGGCCGCCCAGGCCGGCCTGCCCTGGCACGCGGTGTTCATCGACCTGCCGGGGGCCGGCGCCCAGGTCGGGCGCGAACGCGCGCTGCGCACGTTGCGCCTGGCGCAGGAGCTGGGCGCGAGCATCGCAACGCCCCCCGGCACCAGCGTCGCCGAGGCGCTGGCGCGCTACGCGCGCGACAACGGCCTGGCGCGGCTGGTGCTGGGCCGGCCCCAGGGCGGCGCGCGCCGCTGGTGGCCCTGGCGGCGCACGCTGCCCGAGCGCGTGGCGGCGCTGGCACCCAATATTGACGTGCTGCTGGTACCGCTGGCCGCGCCGGCGCCGGCGCCCACCGCCGTCCGCAGCGCTGGCGGCACCGACGCCGCGTCGCGCGCCGCCTGGCCCGGCTACGCCATCGCGGCGGCGGCGTGCGCGCTGGTGGCGCTGGCCGCCGCGCCGCTGCACGGCGTGCTGGAGCTCACCAACATCGTCATGCTGTTCCTGCTGACCGTGGTGGGCACGGCGTTGCGCTTCGGGCGCGGGCCGGCGGCGCTGTCGGCCGTGGTCGGTGTGCTGCTGTTCGACTATTTCTTCGTGCCGCCGGTGTGGTCGCTGAGCGTGAGCGACGCGCAGTACCTGATCACCTTCGCCGTGATGCTGCTGGTGGCGCTGGTGATCGGCCAGCTCACCGCCAGCCTGCGCGCGCAGGCGCGCGCCGCAGCCGAGCGCGAGCGGCGCATGCGCGGCCTGTACCAGATGTCGCGCGAGCTGAGCGGGGCGCTGGCTGCGCAGCAGGTCGCCGAGATCGGCGCGCGCTTCTTGCGGGCCGAGCTGGGCGCGCGCAGCGCGCTGCTGGTGGCCGACGACGCGGGCGAACTGCACCAGCAGGCCGGCGCCGACGCGCAGGTCGATCCCGCCGTGGCGCGGTGGTGCTACGACCGGGGCGAGCCCGCCGGACGCGGCACGCACACGCTGGCGGCCAGCGCCGCCCTGGTGCTGCCGCTGCTGGCGCCGATGCGCCCGCGCGGCGCGCTGGTGGTGCAACTGCCGGGCGAACGCCGCCCCGGCCCGGAGCAGCGCCAGCTGCTCGACACCTGCGCCTCGCTGCTGGCGATCTCGCTGGAGCGCATCCACTACATCGGCGTGGCGCAGTACAGCACGCTGCAGATCGAGTCCGAGCGCCTGCGCAACTCGCTGCTGTCGGCGATCTCGCACGACCTGCGCACGCCGCTGGCCGCGCTGGTCGGCCTGGCCGACACGCTGGCGCTGGCGCAGCCGCCGCTTGCTGCCGCACAGGCCAGCGTGGCGACGGCCATTGGCCAGGCGGCGCGGCGCATGGCCACACTGGTGACCAACCTGCTGGACATGGCACGCCTGCAGGCCGGTGCCGTGCAACTGCGCCGCGAGTGGCAGCCGCTGGAGGAAATCGTCGGCGGCGCGCTCGCCGCGTGCGCTCCGATGCTGCACGGCCACCCGGTGCAGGTCCAGCTGGCGCGCGACCTGCCCCTGCTGCACCTGGACGCGGTGCTGTTCGAGCGCGTGCTGGTCAACCTGCTGGAGAACGCCGCGCGCCACACCCCGCCCGGCACCGCGTTGCGCCTGACCGCGCGCGCCAGTGGCGCGCAGGCCGAAATCACGCTGGACGACGACGGCCCGGGCCTGCCGCCCGGGCGCGAGGAAGCGGTGTTCGAGAAGTTCGAGCGCGGCGCGCGCGAGAGCGCCACGCCCGGCGTCGGCCTGGGGCTGGCGCTGTGCCGCGCCATCGTGCAGGCGCACGGCGGCAGCATCGCCGCGCACAACCGCCGGGAAGGCGCGCGCGTGCTGGGCGCGCGCTTCGTCATCCGTCTGCCGCTGGGCACGCCGCCGCCCTTGGACGGCAGCGAGGACACGGCGCCCGGCAAGCCGACAATCCGTCCATGAACCCCGACACCGACGCCGCGCCCGCCGCCCGCATCCTGGTGGTGGAGGACGAAGACAACATCCGCCGCTTCGTGCGCCTGGCGCTCGTCGGCGAAGGGCACGAAGTGTTCGAGGCGGCCAGCCTGCGGCGCGGCCTGATCGAGGCTGGCACGCGCCGCCCCGACCTGCTGGTGCTCGACCTGGGCCTGCCCGACGGCGACGGCGTGGCGCTGATCCGCGACCTGCGCGGCTGGTCGGGCGCGCCCGTGATCGTGCTGTCCGCGCGCGCCGGCGAGACCGACAAGATCGCCGCGCTGGACGCCGGCGCCGACGACTACCTGGTCAAGCCCTTCGGCGCGGGCGAGCTGCTGGCGCGCGTGCGCGCGCAGTTGCGCCGCCAGCGCGTCGCCGCCGGCGGGCCGGCGCTGCACGCCTTCGGCGACGTGCGCGTGGACGCCGCCAGGCGCAGCGTGCAGCGCGCCGGCCAGCCGCTGCACCTGACGCCCATCGAATACCGCCTGCTCATGCACCTGCTGGCGCAGCCCGAGCGCGTGCTGACGCACCGCCAGCTGCTGCAATCGGTCTGGGGCCCCGGGCACACCGAGGACACGCACTACGTGCGCGTGCACATGGCCAACCTGCGCAAGAAGATCGAAGACGACCCGGCGCGCCCGCGCCACTTGCTGACCGAGACAGGCATCGGCTACCGCTTCGCGCCCTGAGATACTTGCGGCCTCCATCCACCACGCAAGGCACCGCTCCTCCCATGCAAGGCCACCCTCAGGTCATCGACTATTTCAACACCCTGCTGCGCGGCGAGCTGGCCGCGCGCGACCAGTACTTCATCCACTCGCGCATCTACGAGGACCAGGGCCTGCCGCGCCTGTACGAGCGCCTGAACCACGAGATGCAGGAAGAGACCCAGCACGCCGACGCGCTGGTGCGACGCATCCTGTTCCTGGGCGGGCTGCCCGACATGCGCCCGCGCGAGTTCACCTACGACACCAGCGTGCCCGAGATGCTGCGCAAGGACCTGGCACTGGAGTACGAGGTGCGCGCCGCGCTGCAGCAGGGCATGCAGCTGTGCGAGAGCCTGGGCGACTACGTCAGCCGCGACGTGCTGCTGGCGCAGCTGCGCGACACCGAGGAAGACCACGCCTACTGGCTGGAAAAGCAGCTGGGCCTGATCGACAAGGTCGGGCTGGCGAACTACCTGCAAAGCCAGATGGAGCCCGGCAACCCCGCTGCCGAGTGATCGTCGGGGACGCCACTGTCCCAGGTATGGAACGCTGCGACGCGTTGGCCACCCCTGGCAGTCGGCCATGGACGACCCCACGTACAGGGCATCCGAACCGCGCGAGCTGAACGCCGCGCCCGTCCACCCCCAGGAGCCCTGCCATGCCGAGAACCGTCACCGCCATCCATTCAGCCCCCGCCCCGCACTGGGTCGGCGACGGCTTTCCCGTGCGCTCGCTGTTCAGCTACGGCGACCACGGCCGGGCGCTGTCGCCATTCCTGCTGCTGGACCATGCCGGTCCGCACGACTTCGTCCCGGCGGAGCGCCCGCGCGGCGTGGGCGTGCACCCGCACCGCGGCTTCGAGACGGTGACCATCGTCTATGACGGCGAGGTGGCGCACCGCGACTCCACCGGCGCCGGCGGCACCATCGGCCCGGGCGACGTGCAGTGGATGACGGCCGCGTCGGGCATCCTGCACGAGGAGTTCCACTCCGAGGCCTTCACCGCGCGCGGCGGCCCGCTGGAGATGGTGCAGCTGTGGGTCAACCTGCCCGCGCGCGACAAGTCCGCGCCGCCCGGCTACCAGACGCTGCACGCCGCCGACATCCCCGAGGTGCCGCTGCCGGATGGCGCCGGCCGGGCACGTCTGATCGCCGGCAGCCTGCAGGGCCGCACCGGCCCGGCGCGCACCTTCACGCCGATGCAGGTCTGGGACCTGCGCCTGGCGGCGGGCGCGGGCGCCACGCTGCCGGTGCCGCAGGGCCATACCTTGGCGCTGGTGGTGCTGCACGGCAGCGTGCGCGTGGACGGCCGGCAGGCGCAGGCCGGCCAGCTGCTGGTGCTGGGGCGCGACGGCGACGCGGCGCGCATCGATGCCGTGGACGGCCCGGCCACCGTGCTGTGGCTGGCGGGCGAGCCGATCGACGAGCCGGTGGCGGGCTACGGGCCGTTCGTCATGAACACGCGCGAGGAGATTGCACAGGCCGTGGACGACTTGCGCAGCGGACGCTTCGGGCGCATCGCGCCGCAGCAGGGGCGGCCGGGCGCGCATTGACCGCCGGCTTGCCGTATGGCACAGAAGTCGCAGCCCAACCGTAGGCGCTGGAACCTGGCGCTTGCTGCTATGCAAAACATAGCTGCAAGCCCATATGTCGTATAGGCTGGAGGTCTGAAAGGCTTGAAACCCTTGTGACAGGGCGAGCCAGCCGGCCCGCCCTGTCCGTGGCTTCCTCAGTCCAGCAGCGACAAGTCGCGCACCGCGCCCTTGTCGGCGCTGGTCACCAGTTTGGCATAGGCCTTGAGCGCGGCCGAGACCTTGCGCGGGCGCGGCGCAGCGGGCTTCCAGCCGGCGGCGTCCTGCTCGGCGCGGCGGCGCGCCAGCTCGGCGTCGTCCACCAGCACGTCGATGGTGCGGTTCGGGATGTCGATGCGGATGCGGTCGCCGTTCCTCACCAGGCCTATGGCGCCGCCGGCCGCTGCCTCGGGCGAGACGTGGCCGATGGACAGGCCCGAGGTGCCGCCGGAGAAGCGCCCGTCGGTCAGCAGCGCGCAGGCCTTGCCCAGGCCCTTGGATTTCAGGTAGCTGGTCGGGTACAGCATCTCCTGCATGCCCGGGCCGCCCTTGGGGCCCTCGTAGCGGATCACGACCACGTCGCCGGGCTGCACCTGGTCTTCCAGGATGTGGTGGACGGCGTCGTCCTGCGACTCGACCACGTGCGCCGGGCCTTCGAAGACCAGGATGGACTCGTCCACGCCAGCGGTTTTCACCACGCAGCCGTCCAGCGCGATGTTGCCGTGCAGCACGGCCAGGCCGCCCTCCTTGCTGTAGGCGTGGTCGTAGCTGCGGATACAGCCGTGCTCACGGTCCAGGTCCAGGCTGGGCCAGCGCGCGTCCTGGCTGAAGGCGACCTGCGTGGGGATGCCGCCGGGGCCGGCCAGGTACAGCCGGTGCACGGCCTCGTCCTGGGTACGGGTGATGTCCCACTGCTCCAGCGCATCTTCCAGCGTCTTGGCGTGCACCGTGGGCACGTCGGTCTTCAGCTTGCCGGCGCGGTCCAGCTCGCCCAGGATGGCCATGATGCCGCCGGCGCGGTGCACGTCCTCGATGTGGTACTTGTCGGTGTTGGGCGCCACCTTGCACAGCTGCGGCACCTCCAGCGAGATGCGATCGATGTCCTTCATCGTGAACGGGATCTCCGCCTCCTGCGCGATGGCCAGCAGGTGCAGGATGGTGTTGGTGGAGCCGCCCATGGCGACGTCCAGCGTGATGGCGTTCTCGAACGCGGGCAGGCCCACCGAGCGCGGCAGGATGCGTTCGTCGTCCTGTTCGTAGTGCTGGCGTGCCAGCTCGACGATGCGGCGGCCGGCGCGCTTGAACAGCTGCTCGCGGTCGGCGTGTGTGGCCAGCAGTGTGCCGTTGCCCGGCAGCGACAGGCCCAGGGCCTCGGTCAGGCAGTTCATCGAGTTGGCAGTGAACATGCCCGAGCACGAGCCGCAGGTCGGGCAGGCCGAGCGCTCGACCTCGGCCACGTCGGCGTCGCTGACGTGCTCGTCGGCGGCCATGACCATGGCGTCCACCAGGTCCAGCTTCTTGGTGAAGCTGACCGTGGCCTGGCCGGGCACGGCCAGCTGGGCCTTGCCGGCCTCCATGGGGCCGCCGGAGACGAAGATCACCGGGATGTTCAGCCGCATCGCCGCCATCAGCATGCCGGGGGTGATCTTGTCGCAATTGGAGATGCACACCATGGCGTCGGCGCAGTGGGCGTTGACCATGTACTCCACACTGTCGGCGATGATCTCGCGGCTGGGCAGCGAGTACAGCATGCCGTCGTGGCCCATGGCGATGCCGTCGTCTACGGCGATGGTGTTGAACTCCTTGGCCACGCCGCCGGCGGCCTCGATCTCGCGCGCCACCAGCTGGCCCAGGTCCTTCAGGTGCACGTGGCCGGGCACGAACTGTGTGAATGAGTTAACCACCGCGATGATCGGCTTGGAGAAATCGGCATCCTTCATGCCGGTGGCGCGCCACAGCGCGCGGGCGCCGGCCATGTTGCGGCCGGCGGTGGAGGTCTTGGAACGGTATTCGGGCATCGTGGGGCACCTGGCAGGATGAACGGGGCGTAGGGCGAATCAGGCAGCACGGCCCGGCGGGATCGAGAGGCGGCCGCAGCGCCCGGGCGCCGGCCTCTTGAGCCGCGCGCGGGCAGGCCGACGATTATTACGCAGCACTCCGGTGACGGTGCCAGCGCGGGCATACTGGCGGGCCGGCCCGCGTCCCTGCCGGCGGCGCCATTGTTTTACCCTCCCCTGTACCCTCCCCCTCATGACACCGTCCAGCGTTCAGCGGCCCATCGGCGTGTTCGACAGCGGCATCGGCGGCCTGAGCGTGCTGGCGGCGCTGCGCACGCAGCTGCCGCGCGAGGACTTCATCTACCTGGCCGACAGCGCACACACACCGTACGGCGAGAAGGGCGACGCCTTCGTGATCGACCGCACCCTGGCCGTGGGACGGTGGCTGCTGCAGCAACACGGCATCAAGGCGCTGGTGGTCGCGTGCAACACCGCCACAGCCGCCGCGGTCGAGGCGCTGCGCGCGGCGCTGCCCGGGTTGCCGGTGGTCGGTGTCGAGCCGGCACTCAAGCCCGCCGCGGCGCACACGCGCACCGGTCTGGTAGGCGTGCTGGCCACGCGTGGCACGGTAACCAGCGCGCGCTTCGCCCGGCTGCGCGCCGGGCACGAGGACCAGACCCGGTTCATCGTGCAGGCCTGCGATGGCCTGGCGCAGGCCATTGAGGACGGCACGCTGGCGCAGCGCGCGGCAGAGGCCGGCACGCGCATCCAGGAGCTGTGCGCACGCTACACCCGGGCGCTTGGGCGCTTCGGCATGGCGCCGGGCGAGATCGACACGCTGGTGCTGGGCTGCACCCACTATGTGTTTGCACAGGCGCCGTTGCGCGCGCTCGTCGGCCCGCAGGTGCATATCATCGACAACGGGGCCGCCGTCGCACGGCAGACGCAGCGGCTGTTGCTGGCACGCCAGGCACTGGTGCCTGCAGCAACGGACGAAAGCGCTGGCGCTGCCGGCGGACGGGTCGTGCTGTGCGCCACGGGCGCACCGGATGCCCTGCGCGCGGCAGCCCGGCACTGGCTGGGGTTCCCGGACAGCTGCCCACTGCACAACGCCCGGATATGAAGCAAAACACCCCGCAGCCCTTATAGGGCAATGGGGTGCAGCTATACAAGTAGTAGCAAACGGCTGGCGTTCAGTGCAGATGCCGCGGCCGGCGGCCACCGCCATGGCCGCTGCCACCGGAACCACCCGGGCCGCGCGGCGGCTTGCCGATCTCCAGCGAGTTCACCAGCGCGTCGAAACGCTCGGAAAACAGCTTGTCGATCTCGGACACCACGCCGCCCAGCTCGGCGCCGTCGAAGTGGCGCTCCATCAGGTTCACCACGTCCTGCACCAGGATGTCGCGCTGCACCTGCATGATGGCCGCCGGCGTCGGGCCGACGAACAGCATCAGGAAGTCATCGCGCGCCTCCGCGTCGTCGTCGGTTTCCTCTTCCTCGTCGAACTCGGTGTCGTAGAACGTCACCTCGATGGCGGCGCCCTGCTCCGCCAGCTCATTCAGCCCCATGCACATGTCGTCCAGCGACTGGCGGAAGTCCTCGTCGCCGCGCACCGTCCAGCAGATCTGCAGCACGCGGTCCTTCGGGTCGAACTGGATGCCGGGCTCGTCCTCGTAGGCACTCTCGGCGCCGTCGGCCAGCGAACGCGCGCCAGCGTACTTCCACAGGGGTTTCAGCGCATCCTGCAGCTGGTCGAAGTCGACGCCCGGGCGCAGCTGCACCTGTCCGTGCACGTGGATTTCGAAAGGAGCGTTGTAATCTGACATGGTGAATCTCCTGGTGCCCCGGGCCGGGGTCGAACCGGCACGCCCCTTTGCAGGAAAGCGGCGGATTTTAAGTCCGCAGTGTCTACCAATTTCACCACCGGGGCACTGGCCCGCAGGGCGGGCCGACACAGGCCAGCGTAACGGCGCGGGCGCCTGCGTGCAATGCCGACATGCCTGGCAAACACCGGGCCGCGGCCAATAAAAAAGGGAAGCCGAGGCTTCCCTTTTTGAGAATATGGAGCGGGAAATCGGTCTCGAACCGACGACCTCAACCTTGGCAAGGTTGCGCTCTACCAACTGAGCTATTCCCGCATTGCTTTCCAGGCAACCAGTCCAAGGACCGGCACTTCGGAAAGACTGAAATTCTAGCACTGCTTTTTTGCCTGTCCGGTGAAGACCGACAAAATTTTCTTCTTCTTTTTTTGCCTGCCCATCAAGGGTAGACAGCCGTGACTGGAGGCGCGGGCCGGAGTCGAACCGGCCTCAACGGATTTGCAATCCGACGCATAACCGCTTTGCTACCGCGCCAAACCTGGGGCCACTGTAAAAAAGGGGAGCCTGAAAGCACCCCTTTTTCACGAAAGCTGGAGCGGGAAATCGGTCTCGAACCGACGACCTCAACCTTGGCAAGGTTGCGCTCTACCAACTGAGCTATTCCCGCGTTTACCGAAGCCTCACATTCTACAACGCTCTGGCATCGATGGGGCGAAGTTTAACGCATTTTTGGGCCACTTCCAGACAATGCGTCAAATTCTTGCGCGTCAGTGCGGTGCGGCGCCTGCCCCGGCAGCGGGCACCGGCCGTGCGGCGAGCGCCTGTTGCTGCTGCTGGGCGGCCACTTCCTCGTCGGTCAGTGGCACGGGCTTGCGCTCCAGCGCCACCGACAGCACCTGGTCGACCCACTTCACCGGCACGATCTCCAGCCCGCTCTTGACGTTGTCCGGAATGTCCTGCAGGTCCTTCACGTTCTCCTGCGGAATCAGCACCGTCTTAATGCCGCCACGCAGCGCCGCCAGCAGTTTTTCCTTCAGGCCACCAATGGCGGTGATCTCGCCGCGCAGGGTGATCTCGCCGGTCATGGCCACGTCGGCGCGCACGGCGATGCCGGTCAGCGCCGAGACGATGGCCGTGGCCATGGCCGCGCCAGCGCTCGGGCCGTCCTTCGGCGTGGCGCCGTCCGGCACGTGGATGTGCAGGTCGCGCTTGTCGAAAGCCTCGTCCTTGATGCCCAGCATGCGCGCGCGGCTGCGCACCACCGTGCGCGCGGCCTCCACGGACTCCTTCATCACATCGCCCAGCGACCCCGTGCGCGTGATGGTGCCTTTGCCGGGCATGGTCGCCACCTCAATGGTCAGCAGGTCGCCGCCCACCTCGGTCCAGGCCAGGCCGACCACCTGACCGACTTGGTTGTCGTGCTCGGCGCGGCCAAAGGTGTACTTGCGCACGCCAAGATAGTCGTGCAGGTTCTCGGGCGTGACCTCGACGGGCGGTGTGGCCTGCTTGAGCTGCATCGCCTTGACCACCTTGCGGCAGATCTTGGACAGCTCGCGCTCGAGCGAGCGCACACCGGCCTCGCGGGTGTAGTAACGCACGATGTCGCGCACGGCGGCCTCGGTCACCTCCAGCTCGCCGGCGCGCACGCCGTTGTTCTCCTTCTGCTTGGGCAGCAGGTATTTCAGCGCGATGTTGGTCTTCTCGTCCTCGGTGTAGCCCGACAGGCGGATGACCTCCATGCGGTCGAGCAGCGCCGGTGGGATGTTCATCGAGTTGGATGTGGCCACGAACATCACGTCCGACAAGTCAAAGTCGACCTCGACGTAGTGGTCGCCGAACTTGTGGTTCTGCTCAGGATCCAGCACCTCCAGCAGCGCACTGGACGGATCGCCGCGGAAGTCCGTGCCCAGCTTGTCGATCTCGTCTAGCAGGAACAGCGGGTTGCGCGTGCCGACCTTGTTCAGATTCTGCAGCACCTTGCCCGGCATAGCGCCGATGTAGGTGCGGCGATGGCCGCGGATCTCGGCCTCGTCGCGCATCCCGCCCAGGGCCATGCGCACGTACTTACGCCCGGTGGCCTTGGCGATCGACTGCCCCAGCGAGGTCTTGCCCACGCCCGGCGGGCCGACCAGGCACAGGATGGGCGCCTTGAGCTTGTCCACGCGCTGCTGCACGGCAAGGTATTCCAGGATGCGGTCCTTGACCTTCTCCAGGCCGTAATGGTCCTCGTTGAGCACGTCCTCGGCCAGCGCCAGGTCGTGGCGCACCTTGGTCTTCTTGCTCCAGGGCAGGCCGACCAGCACGTCGATGTAGTTGCGCACCACCGTGGCCTCGGCCGACATGGGGGACATCAGCTTGAGCTTCTTCAGCTCGGCCTCGGCCTTCTTACGCGCCTCGGCAGGCATCTTGGCGGACTTGATCTTCTTTTCGATCTCTTCCAGATCGGCGCCGTCCTCGCCCTCGCCCAGCTCCTTCTGGATCGCCTTGACCTGCTCGTTCAGGTAGAAGTCGCGCTGGTTCTTTTCCATCTGGCGCTTGACGCGGCCACGGATGCGCTTGTCCACATTCAGGATGTCGACCTCGCGCTCGAGCTGTTCGAACAGGTTCTCCAGGCGCTCCTTGACGTCGGCCAGGCCCAGCACGACCTGCTTGTTCTCCAGCTTCAGGGGCAGGTGCGCGGCGATGGTGTCGGCCAGGCGGCCCGGATCGTCGATGCTGGCGATTGAGGTCAGGATCTCCGACGGGATCTTCTTGTTCAGCTTCACGTACTGGTCGAACTGCTGCATCACCGCGCGGCGCAGCGCCTCGACCTCGCTGGTCATCTCGGCCGCATCGACGGGCAGCGGGCGCACGCTGGCAGTGAAGAGCTCTTCGCCCTCCTCCACCTGCACCACGGCGGCGCGCTGCTGGCCCTCGACCAGCACCTTCACGGTGCCGTCCGGCAGCTTCAGCATCTGCAGGATGGTGGAGACGCAGCCGACCTCGAACAGGTCGTCCACCTGCGGCTCGTCCTTGGCAGCGGTCTTCTGCGCCACCAGCATGATGCGCCGGTCGGCTTCCATGGCCTGCTCCAGCGCCTTGATGCTCTTGGCGCGTCCGACGAACAGCGGAATCACCATGTGGGGGAAGACCACCACGTCGCGCAGGGGCAGCAGCGGCAGGTCGATGGGGGTATCGGGCAGGGGGGTGAGTCCGGACATTGCGATCCTTGAAAAACTTCCTGGCATATGGGCCGGAAGCGGATGGTTTCAACCCGGCACGCGTGGCGCGCCGGGGTTCGCCGGGCTGCAGCAGGCAGGCGGGCCGCCAGGGCCCTTCGGTCAGGCCTTCTTGGCGGCTTCGCGGTAGACCAGCAGCGGCGCCTTGTCTTCATCAATGGTTGCCTCGTCGACCACCACCTTTTCCACGTTGCTGGCGTTGGGCAGCTCGTACATGGTGCCGATCAGCGCATGCTCCAGGATGGAGCGCAGGCCGCGCGCGCCGGTCTTGCGGGCAATCGCCTTGCGCGCGATGGCCTTGAGGGCCGCCGGGCGCAGCTCGAGGTCCACGCCCTCCATGGCCAGCAGCTTGCTGTACTGCTTGGCCAGCGCGTTCTTGGGCTCCGTCAGGATCTGCACCAGCGCGTCCTCGTCCAGCTCGGCCAGCGCCGTGACCACCGGCATGCGCCCCACCAGCTCGGGGATCAGGCCGAACTTGATCAGATCCTCGGGCTCGATGTCCTGGAACAGCTCGGTCAGCGAGCGCTGCGACTTGGAGCGCACCGCGGCGCCGAAACCGATACCCGAGGCCTCGGTGCGTGCCTCGATGACCTTGTCCAGCCCGGCAAACGCGCCGCCGCAGATGAACAGGATGTTGGTCGTGTCGATCTGCAGGAAGTCCTGGTTCGGGTGCTTGCGCCCGCCCTGCGGCGGCACGCTGGCCATCGTGCCCTCGATCAGCTTGAGCAGCGCCTGCTGCACGCCCTCACCCGAGACGTCGCGGGTGATGCTGGGGTTGTCGCTCTTCCTGCTGATCTTGTCGATCTCGTCGATGTAGACGATGCCGCGCTGGGCACGCTCGACCTCGTAATTGCAGCTCTGCAGCAGCTTGCTGATGATGTTCTCGACGTCCTCGCCGACGTAGCCCGCCTCGGTCAGCGTGGTGGCATCGGCCATGACGAAGGGCACGTCCAGCTGGCGCGCCAGGGTCTGCGCCAGCAGCGTCTTGCCGG
This sequence comes from Oryzisolibacter propanilivorax, assembly GCF_900103645.1. Lineage (GTDB taxonomy): Bacteria > Pseudomonadota > Gammaproteobacteria > Burkholderiales > Burkholderiaceae_C > Melaminivora > Melaminivora propanilivorax. The sequence continues at coordinate 102,033 of NZ_FNHP01000001.1, read as the reverse complement.
AGCCGGTGGGGCCGATCAGCAGGATGTTGCTTTTGGACAGCTCGACCTCGTCCTTGCCGGCCTTTTCCTTGTGCCGCAGACGCTTGTAATGGTTGTACACCGCCACTGCCAGCGTGCGCTTGGCCTTTTCCTGGCCGATGACGTAGCTGTCCAGGTTGGTCTTGATCTCGCCGGGCGTGGGCAGGTCATTGCGTGCATCGCGCGTGCCGTCGGCAGCGGCAGGCAGCTCGTCACGGATGATCTCGTTGCACAGGTCGATGCATTCGTCGCAGATGAACACGGACGGTCCGGCGATCAGCTTCTTCACCTCGTGCTGGCTCTTGCCGCAGAAGGAGCAGTACAGGGTCTTTTCGCTGGATGAGCCTTTTTTCTCGGCCATGGATAGAAGTGCCTCGCGACAATGAAAACTGGGGTCTGCAGGGATGATAGCGAAATAAAAACGGCGTTCCCCGTGCGGGAAACGCCGCCTGCCGGCGCAAAAACGCCCACGTCCAGGTGGAAATCAGGGACGTTTGGCGATGACCTGGTCAACGATGCCGTAGTTCTTGGCCTCGTCGGCGGTCATGAAGTAGTCGCGCTCGGTGTCGGTCTTGACCTTCTCCAGCGGCTGGCCGGTACGCTCGGCCAGGATGCGGTTCATCTGGTCCTTGGTGCGCAGGATGTCGCGCGCGTGGATCTCGATATCGGTCGCCTGGCCGCGGGCGCCGCCCAGCACCTGGTGAATCATGATCTTGGAATTAGGCAGCGAGAAGCGCTTGCCTTTGGCGCCGGCAGCCAGCAAAAACGCGCCCATGCTGGCGGCGAAGCCGCAGCACAGGGTGGACACGTCGGGCTTGATGAACTGCATGGTGTCGTAGATCGCCATGCCGGCCGTGACGCTGCCGCCGGGGGAGTTGATGTAGAACGAGATGTCCTTGTCCGGGTTCTCGCTTTCCAGAAACAGCAGCTGCGCCACCACCAGGTTGGCCGTCTGGTCGTTGACCTCGCCCACCAGGAAGATCACCCGCTCCTTGAGCAGGCGCGAGTAGATGTCGTAGGACCGCTCGCCGCGGCCCGATTGCTCGATGACCATCGGGACCATGCCCAGGCCTTGGGTTTCCAGAGCGCTCATATCGTTCTCCAAACTGTTCGGTTCTGTTGTCTGACGCACCAACGCAAATGGGGCCTGTGCCGCCCGGCACAAGCCCCATCGAGGCTTCCCGCCAGCGGCAGGAGGCACCAGGGCATCAGCCCTGCTGGCCCATCAGCTCGTCGAAGCTGACGTCCTTGTCAGTGACCTTGGCCTTGCCCAGGATGTAGTCGGTGACGTTGTTCTCGATGACCACCGCCTCGACCTCGCCCAGGCGGTTGCGGTCGCTGTAGTACCAGCGCACCACGTCCTCGGGCTGCTCGTAGCTGGCGGCCAGCTCGTCGATGTGCGCCTTGATCTGCTCGGGCTTGGCCTGCAGGTCATTGGCACGCACCAGCTCGGCGACCACCAGTCCCAGGCGCACGCGGCGCTCGGCCTGGGGACGGAACACATCGTCCGGGATCTCGGCCTTGTCGGCATCCTTCAGGCCGCGCTGCTTCAGGTCGGCGCGGGCAGCATCGCGCAGGCGCTCGATCTCCGCCTGCACGGCGGCGTTGGGCAGGTCCAGCTCGGCCTTGGACAGCAGTGCGTCCATGGCGGCCTGCTTGTTGCGCGACTGCAGGCGGAATTTGACCTCGCGCTCCAGGTTCTTCTTGATGTCGGCGCGCAGGCCATCGACGGTGCCGTCCTCGATGCCCAGCGACTTGGCCATCTCGTCGTTCACCTCGGGCAGGTGCGCGGCCTCGATGTTCTTCACGGTGACCATGAAGTCGGCCGTCTTGCCGGCCACATCCTTGCCGTGGTAGTCGTCCGGGAAGGCCAACGGGAAGGTCTTGCTCTCGCCGACCTTCATGCCGCGCACGGCGTCCTCGAACTCCTTGAGCATCTGGCCTTCGCCGACCAGAAACTGGAAGTCGTCGGCCTTGCCGCCGGCGAACGGCTCGCCGTCGATCTTGCCTTCGAAGTCCACGGTCACGCGGTCACCGTCCTCGGCCGGGGTGCCGGCGGCGCGCTGCGCGAACGAGCGGCGCTGCTTGCGCAGGATGTCGATGGTCTTGTCGATGGCCTGCTCGTTCACCTCGGCGGAGAGCTTCTCCACCTCGGCCTCGCCCAGCTCGCCAAGCTTGACTTCTGGGAAGACTTCGAAAACCGCGTCGAAAGCCACTTCGCCCTCGGGTGCGCCGTCCTTTTCGGTGATGCGCGGCTGACCGGCCACGCGCAGCTGCGCCTCGTTGGCGGCTTCCGAGAACGCCTGGCCGACCTTGTCGTTGAGCACCTCGTACTGCACCGAGTAGCCGTAGCGCTGCTGCACCACGCTCATCGGCACCTTGCCGGGACGGAAGCCGTCCATCTTCACGGTGCGGGCCAGGCGCTTCAGGCGCGCGTCCACTTCGCTTTGGATCGAGGCAAGAGGCAGGCTCAGCGTGATCTTGCGCTCGAGCTTGTCCAGGGTTTCAACGTTAACGGCCATGGTGCTTCCTAGTGTGATGGGGGTCCGTGACGGCGGCAGCGCCGGCGCCGCCTTGCGAAAAATGCCGGTCACGTGGTGCGCGGGGGGGGACTCGAACCCCCACACCCTTGCGGGCGTCAGGACCTAAACCTGGTGCGTCTACCAATTTCGCCACCCGCGCGGTTTTGTCGCCACCCGGATGCACCGGCCTTTGCAAGGCCCCGGCGCACCCCGGTGAAATAGGTCAAACGGCAGATTTTACCCTGATGCGGCGGACCCTCCGGCAACCGGCGCGCCGCCCTGTGCATCCGGGCGGCGCACGCGGAACCAGGCCGCGTACATCGCCGGCAGCGCCAGCAGCGTCAGCACCGTGGCCACCACCAGCCCGCCCATGATGGCCACCGCCATCGGGCCCCAGAACACGCTGCGCGACAGCGGGATCATGGCCAGCACCGCGGCGGCAGCCGTGAGGGCGATGGGCCGCATGCGCCGAACCGCCGCGCCGGTGATGGCGTCCCAGGTCGGAATGCCGGCCACGCGGTCCAGCTCGATCTGGTCCACCAGGATGACCGAGTTGCGCTGGATCATGCCCATCAGCGCCACCACGCCCAGCAGCGCCACGAAGCCGAACGGCCGGCCCAGCAGCAGCAGCGCCGCCGCCACGCCGGCGATGCCCAGCGGCCCGGTCAGGAACACCAGCACCGAGCGGCTGAAGCTGTGCAGCTGCAGCATCAGCAGCGTGAAGACGATGAACAGCATCAGCGGCACGCCGGCGACGATGGACGACGAGCCCTTGCTGCTCTCCTCCACGGCCCCCGCGACGTCGATGCGCACTGGCGGCCCGCCGGCCTCGCGCCAGCGCGCCTCCAGTTCGCGCAGCGCCGGCAGCAGCTCGGCCGTGACGGTGGCGCCCTGCAGCCCCTCGGCCACATCGCCCTGCACGGTGATGGCGTAGTCCCGCCCGTAGCGCCACAGCACGCCCGGCTCCCAGACGAAGTGCGGCCGGGCGATCTGCGACAGCGGGATGGACCTGCCTGACGCCGTGGCCACGTAGGCGCTGTCCAGCGCCGAGACGCTCTCGCGCTCGTCCTGCGCCGGGCGCAGCACGATCTCGATCAGCTTGTCGCCCTCGCGGTACTGGCCCACGGTGGTGCCGGAAAACAGCGTGCGCGTGGCCTGCGCGATGGCCTGGCTGGACACGCCCAGGGCGCGCGCCTTGGTCTGGTCCACCTCCAGGCGCAGCGCCTTGACGGATTCGTTCCAGTTGTCGTTCACCCCGCGCATGTGGGCGTTGGCGCGCAGCACCTCCTTGACCTCGTCGGCGCGCTGGCGCAGCGCCTGCGGATCGCTGCCCATGACGCGGAACTGCACTGGGTACGGCACCGGCGGGCCGTTGGGCAGCAGCTTGAGGCGCGCACGCGCCTCGGGCACCTCCTGCGCCAGCAGCGCCGGCAGGCTGCGGCGCAGCGCCTCGCGCTCGGGCAGGCCGGCGGCCAGCACGATCATCTGCGAGACGTTGCTCTGCGGGAACACCTGGTCCAGCGGCAGATAGAAGCGCGGCGTGCCCGAGCCGACCCAGGTGGCCACGCTGGCCACGCCCGGCTGCTGCATCAGCCGCGCCTCGACGCGGCGCGTCACGGCCTCGTTGGCGGCCAGCGACGTGCCCTCGGGGAACCACAGGTCGACCATGATCTCGGGCCGGCTCGAATCGGGAAAGAACTGCTGCTGCACCCGCCCCATGCCCACCAGCCCCAGCGCGAAGATCAGCAGCGTGACGGCGATGGTCAGCCAGCGGTGTTGCACGCACCAGTCCACCAGGCGCCGAAAGCGCTGGTAGAACGGAGTGTCGAACAGCTCGTGCGGGTGGCCACCCTCGGGCAGCGGCTTCACCTTGAGCAGCAGCGTGCCCAGGTAGGGCACGAAGATGACCGAGGCGAACCACGACAGCACCAGCGCGATGACGGTGACGGCGAAGATGGCGAAGGTGTATTCGCCGGTGACCGACTTGGCGATGCCGATGGGCAGAAAGCCCGCCGCCGTGATCAGCGTGCCGGTCAGCATCGGCTTGGCGGTGATGTCGTAGGCGAAGGTGGCGGCGCGCACCTTGTCGTAGCCCTCCTCCATCTTGCGCACCATCATCTCCACGGCAATGATGGCGTCGTCCACCAGCAGGCCCAGGGCGATGATGAGCGAGCCCAGCGACACCTTGTGCAGCCCGATGCCAAGATAGTGCATGGACAGGAAGGTGAGCGCCAGCACCAGCGGGATGGTGATGGCCACCACCAGCCCCGGGCGCCAGTCTACGTGCCAGCCGAAGCGCCCGCCCTTGTGCAGGCCGAGCGAGACGAAGCTCACCGCCATCACGATGGCCACCGCCTCGATCAGCACCTTGACGAACTCCTGCACCGACGCCGCGACCGAAGCCGGCTGGTCCTGCACCTGCGCCAGCTCGACGCCCGCCGGCAGGCGCGGCTGGATGTCCGCCACCGCCGCGCGCAGCGCCTTGCCCATGGCGATGATGTCGCCGCCCTTGGCCATGGAGATGCCCAGGGCCACGACCTCGTGGCCCTGAAAACGCACCTTGACTCCGGGCGGGTCGACGTAGCCGCGGCGCACCGTGGCGATGTCCTCCAGGCGCAGCTGGCTGGGCGACTGCGCGCCGCGGATCGGCATGGCGCGCAGCGCGTCCAGGTTGTCGAACTGTCCGGCTACGCGCAGCTGCACCACGTCCTGCGCGCCCTGCACGGCGCCTGCGCTCTCGACCGCGTTCTGGCTGGCCAGTTGCTGCACCACCGCATTCAGGTCCAGCCCCAGCTGCGCCAGGCGCTGCTGCGAGACCTCGACCCAGACGCGCTCGTCCTGCACGCCGAACAGCTCGACCTTGGCCACGTCCTTGACGCGCAGCAGGCGCTGGCGCACGTCGTCGGCGAAGTCCTTCAGCTCGGCCGGAGAGAAGCCGTCGCCCGACAGCGCGTAGATCACGCCGTACACGTCCCCGAACTCGTCGTTGAAGAACGGCCCCTGCACGCCGGCGGGCAGCTGCCAGCGCATGTCACCGATCTTCTTGCGCACCTGGTACCACAGCTGCGCCACCTCGGCCGGCTTGCTGGAGTCCTTGATCTCGAAGATGACCTGCGACTCGCCCGGCTTGCTGTAGCTGCGGATGCGGTCGGCGTAGGGCACCTCCTGCAGCGTGCGCTCGATGCGGTCGGTGACCTGCTCGGCCACCTGGCGCGCGTCGGCGCCCGGCCAGTAGGTGCGCACCACCATGGCGCGGAAGGTGAAGGGCGGGTCCTCGTCCTGGCCCAGCTGGAAGTACGCGGCCAGGCCCAGCAGCATCAGCACCACCATCAGGTAGCGCGTCAGCGCGGCGTGTTCCAGCGCCCAGCGCGAGAGGTTGAAGCCGGCGCGCGGCTGCGGTTGCGGGGGTTTCGTCGGCGTCATGCGGCGCTCCCGGCGGTCAGCGCGCGGCGCCGGGGGCCGGCGTCGGTGCTTCTGGATTCATAGCTGCAGGCCCTTTGTTCGTCAGGGCCTGAGGCGTTTTTGGCTGATACACGGTGACTTTCTGCCCCGGCGCCAGCACATGCACGCCGGCGGCGACCACCTGCGCCCCGTCCGCCAGACCGCCGGCCAGCAGCACCTCGTCGCCCTCCAGCCGGGCCAGCTGTACCGGCTGCGCGCGCACCGTCGAGCTGGCAGGGTCGAACACCCACACCGCGCTGCGCCCGGCGTCCTGCCAGACAGCGGCGGCCGGCACGCGCAGCGGCGCGGCGGCGGCCGGTGCCGCCTGGTCTGCCAGCCGCACCTGCACCGTCGCGCCCAGCGGCGGCGGCTCAGCGCCCTGCAGCGCCACCTTGACGGCGAAGGTGCGCGTCACCGGGTCGGCGCTGGCCGCCACCTCGCGCACCTTGCCCGCCAATGGCGGCCCGCCGGCCCAAGGCGCGACCTGCACCGGCTGGCCCACGCGCAGCCCGGCCACGCGGTCCTCGGGCACGGCGAACACCGCGTCGCGCTCGCCGTCGCGGGCGATGCGCACCACCGGCGTGCCGGCGGCCACCACCTGGCCGACCTCGGCGTCCACGCCGGTGACCACGCCCGGCGCATCGGCCAACAGCCGGGTGTAGCCGGCTTGGTTGCCCTGCGCGGCCAGTTGCGCCTGCGCCTGCGCCAGCTGCGCCTGGGCGGATTTCAGTGCCGCCTGGCGCCGGTCCAGCTCGGCGCCGCTGATGAAGTTCTGCGCGTGCAGGCGCGAAAAACGCTCGAACTCGGCCGCCGCCAGGTCGCGCTGGGTGCTGGCCGCCGCCACCTGGGCGCGCGCGGCCTGCGCCGCCAGCTCGTAGTCGCGCGCGTCCAGCTCGGCCAGCAGCTGGCCGGCGCGCACGTGCTGGCCGGCCTCCACCGGGCGCTGCACGATCTTGCCGGCCACGCGGAAGGACAGGCGCGACTCGACGCGCGCGCGCACCTCGCCGGCGTATTCGCGCGGCGCCGGCGCGGCGTGCGCGCCCACGGTCACCAGCTTGACGGCGCGCACCGGCTCGGGCGCCGCCTCCTGGCGCGAGCAGCCGGCCAGCGCCAGCGCGACGGCCAGCCCGGCGGCGGCCCGCGGCCACAAAAAAACCCCGGAACGGGCGCGGTTCCGGGGCTGCGCGGCTGCGCCCGACGGGCGCAAGACAAAGGCGGGAAAGTGCATGGCGGACGGCTGAGAATTTACTGACTGACTGGTTAGTAAATTCTCGAAGACGCCCCGCCCCGCTGTCAAGCACGACAATCGCCGCCGTGAAACCCTCCCCGCCCCGTGCCGCCGAGCAGCCCGCGCCGGTCACGCACTACGAGAACTTCCCTGTCGCTTCGATCCTGTGCCCGCCGGCGCTGCGCGCGCCGATCGCCGCGCTGTACGCCTTCGCGCGCACGGCCGACGACCTGGCCGACGAGGGCGACGCCGCGCCCGCGCAGCGCCTGGCCGACCTGCGCGCGCTGCGCGCCGGCCTGCACGCCGTGGCCGCCGGCCAGCCGCCCGAGGCGCGCTGGCAGCCGGTGCTGGCGCCGCTGGGCGCGGTGCTGCGTAGCCACCGCCTGCCGCTGCCGCTGCTGGACGACCTGCTGGACGCCTTCGCGCAGGACGTGCACATGACCGTCTCGGGCGCCACCTACCCGGACCGCGCGGCGCTGCTGGACTATTGCCGCCGCTCCGCCAACCCGGTCGGACGGCTGCTGCTGCACCTGTACGGCGTGCACGGCGCGGCGGCGCTGGCGCGCAGCGATGCCATCTGCACCGCGCTGCAGCTGGCCAACTTCTGGCAGGACCTGAGCGTGGACCTGCCGCGCGGGCGCCACTACCTGACCGACGCCGACTGCGCCGCGCACGGTGTGGCGCGCGCCGACTTGGCCGCCCTGCGGCGCACGCCGGCCAGCGACGCGCTGGTGCTGGACTGCGCCGCCTGGGCGCGCGGCCTGATGCTGCAGGGCGCGCCGCTGGTGCACGCCGTGCCGGGTCGCGCCGGCTGGGAGCTTCGCCTGGTCGTACAGGGCGGGCTGCGCATCCTGGAGCAGGTGCAGGCGCTGGGCGGCGCCAGCCTGGTGCGCCGGCCCACCGTGCGCGCGCGCGACTGGCCGCTGCTGCTGTGGCGCGCGCTGCGCATGTAGCGGCACTGTCGCGCTCCTGTATCCATAGCTGGAGGCCATGGCAGATCAATGGCTGGAGGCGCTTTTGGCATGGAAACCACGCCCGCGGGCTGCGCTGCGCCGCCATGGGACAATTCCGGCCCTCATGAACCCCCAGCAGTACGTCCAGCAGAAAGCCGCCGCCTCCGGCAGCAGTTTCTATTACGCCTTCCTGTTCCTGCCGCGCGAGCGGCGCGCGGCGATCACGGCGTTCTACGCCTTCTGCCGTGAGGTGGACGACGTGGTGGACGAGGTCACCGACCCCGGCGTGGCCGCGGCCAAGCTGGACTGGTGGAGCGGCGAGGTTGCCAAGATGTTCGCCGGCCAGCCCAGCCACCCGGTCACGCAGGCGCTGGCGCCGCACCTGGCGCCCTACGGGCTGCAGCCGCAGCACCTGCAGGCGGTGGTGGACGGCTGCCGCATGGACCTGACCCAGACGCGCTACCTGGACTTTCCCGGTCTGCAGCGCTACTGCCACTTGGTGGCGGGCGTGGTGGGCGAGGTGGCGGCGCGCATCTTCGGCCAGACCGAGGACGCGACCACCCAATACGCGCACCGGCTGGGCCTGGCGTTCCAGCTCACCAACATCATCCGCGACGTGGGCGAGGACGCGCTGCGCGGGCGCATCTACCTGCCGATCAGCGAACTGCAGCAGTTCGACGTGAAGGCCAGCGAGATCACCCAGCGCCAGTATTCCGAGCGCTTCGCCGCGCTGATGCGCTTCCAGTGCGAGCGCGCACGGCGCACCTACGACGAGGCGCTGGCGCTGCTGCCCGCCGCCGACCGGCGCGCGCAAAAGCCCGGCCTGATGATGGCCAGCATCTACCGCACGCTGCTGGACGAGATCGAAGCCGACGGCTTTCAGGTGCTGCACCAGCGCACCAGCCTCACGCCCCTGCGCAAGTTCTGGCTGGCCTGGAAGATGCAGGCCCTGGGCCGGATGTGAAGGTCGCCGTCGTCGGTGCCGGCTGGGGCGGGCTGGCGGCCGCCGTGCGCGCGGCGCAGGCCGGGCATGCGGTGACGCTGCTGGAGGCGGCGCGCACGCCCGGCGGGCGTGCGCGCACGGTGGCCGCTGCGCTGGACGACGGCACGCCGCTCGAGCTGGACAACGGCCAGCACATCCTGATCGGTGCCTATACCGAATCGCTCGGCCTGATGCGCACCGTCGGCGTGGACCCGGAGCAGGCGCTGCTGCGCCTGCCGCTGACCCTGCGTTTCCCCGACGGCGGCGGGCTGGCACTGCCCGACGCCGCGCCGCCCTGGGACGCGCTGGCCGGCATCGCCCGCGCGCGCGGCTGGAGCGTGCGCGAGCGCGCGGCGCTGCTGGCACGCGCGGCGCGCTGGCGGCGGGCAGGCTTTGGCTGCGCGCCGCAGGCCAGCGTGGCCGACCTGTGCGCCGGGCTGCCGGCGCGGCTGGTGCGCGAGTTCATCGAGCCGCTGTGCGTCTCGGCGCTGAACACGCCGGCGCACGCGGCCTGCGGCGCCACCTTCCTGCGCATCCTGCACGACAGCCTGTTCGCCGGGCACGGCGGTTCGCACCTGCTGCTGCCGCGCGTGGACCTGGGCGCGCTGCTGCCGGCACCAGCGGCCGCCTGGCTGGCCGCGCGCGGCCACAGCGTGCAGCTGGGCCGGCGCGTGCACACCCTGGCGCACGCGCTGCATGGCGGCTGGCAGGTCGATGGCGATCCGTTCGACGCCGTGCTGCTGGCCACCGGCAGCCACGAGGCCGCGCGGCTGGTGGCCGGCGCGCAGGTGCCGGCGGCCGAGCAGCCCGCGCTGCAGGCCTGGGCCGCGCAGGCCCGGGCGCTGCGCCACGGCGCCATCGCCACCGTGTACGCGCGCGTGCCCGGCGCGGCGCGCGCGCCGCTGTGGCCCGTGCCGCTGCTGGCGCTGCGCGGCGCGCCGGCGCAGTTCGTCTTCGACCGGGGGCAGCTGGGCGGGCCGGCGGGCCTGCTGGCGTTCGTGGTCAGCGCCTTCGAGGGCGAGCGCGACGCGCTGCAGGCGCAGGTGCTGGCCCAGGCGCAGGCAGAACTCGGGCTGCCGCCCCTGCAGGCGCCGTGGACGGTGGTCGAGCGGCGCGCCACCTTCCTGTGCACGCCGCAGTTGGTGCGCCCGCCGCAGGCCATCGCGCCCGGCCTGCTGGCCTGCGGCGACTACGTGGCCGGGCCGTACCCGGCGACGCTGGAGGGCGCCGCGCTGCACGGCGCGGCCGCGGCGGCGGCGCTGGGCCCGGGCTGAAAGCACCCCGCCGGGCTGGAAGCACGCGCATTCCTGCGGTTGTCCGGCAGGCCCGTTCGCCAGCTGCAACGGGGTGATTTTGCAGTGAAAGCCGGCCCAGGCCCGCGTGAACAAACGGCGTTCGGCTATGGGTTCAGGAGCGAAGCCGGCGGCCGCAAGGCCCCCTGCGGCTGGCCCAGCACGTCGGCCAGGGTCAGCACCTCCAGGCCGGTGTGGTGCCAGAAGGCCTCCAGCGCCGGCCCGCGCGCCAGCAGCAGGCGCTGCACCAGCGGCTGCATCCCGGTCTCGGCCGGGCGCGCCAACAATAGGTAGCGCGCGTCGGTCGATTCGGCGGCGCCGGCGGCGGTCTCGTTGATCTGCGCCACCCAGTCCAGCCCGGTCAGCGTCTCCAGCACCGGCTCCAGCTGCAGCGCGTCCACCTGCAGCGCCTGCGCCAGCTGCGCGGCGGTCAGCCCGTGCGCCGCCGCGTGGCGCGCGGCGTGCAACTCCTGCAGCACCTCCAGCGCCAGGGTGAACTGCCAGCCGCGCCCGCCTGGCGGGCGCGACACGCCGGCCAGCAGGCTGGGCAGGTAGGCGGCGACCACCGCGCCCAGCAGTACCACCACCCAGGCCACGTAGATCCACAGCAGCAGGATCGGCAGCGTGACGAAGGTGCCGTAGAGCACCGAGTAGGTCGGCACCAGCGACAGGTACAGCGCCAGCGCGTTCTTGGCCAGCGAGATGCCCGACGCCACGAACACCCCGCCGGCCCAGGCGTGGCGCCAGTGCACCTGGGTGTTGGGCACGTAGTGGTACAGGGCCGCCATGCCGCTGGCCAGCACGAAGAACTCGATGGCATCGAACAGCATGCGCGCCGCGCCCGGCAGCGTGGCGCCCAGCTCGCGCGAGGCGGCGGTGGCCACCGAGCCGGTCAGCGCCAGGCTGCCGGCCAGCACCAGCGGCCCTAGCGTCAGCGCCGCCCAGTAGATCAACACGCGCTGGCCCAGCGGGCGCAGCCGGCGCACGCGCCAGATGTTGTTCAGCGTGCGGTCGATGGTCTGCACCAGCGCCAGCGCCGTGATCGCCAGGAAGGAAAAGCCGGCCACCCCCAAGCTGCTGGCCTGCGAGGTGAACTGGTTGATGTAGTCCAGCACCTGGCGCGCGATGGTCATCGGGATCAGGCTGTCGATCAGCCAGCGCTCGAGCACCTGCTGCATGCGACCGAACACCGGGAACGCGGTGAACACCGCCAGCGCCACGGTGGCGAACGGCACCAGCGCGAGCAGCGTGGTGAAGGTGAGGCTGGCCGCCGTCAGGCCCAGGCGGTCCTCGCGGTAGCGCTCGCGCAGCACGTGCGCGGTGACGCGCCAGGGGAACTGCGACAGCTGCAGCAGCCAGGCTTCCAGGCGCTGCGTGGCCGGCTGTAGGGACAAGGACATGGCCCGTATGATGCCAGCCCCATGTCCGCGTCCGCTCCTGTTTCCGCCTCCCTTCCTGGCCCCATCGGCATTGACATCGCCGCCACCCGCTGGCTGGCCGTGGGCAGCCTGTTGGCGCTGGCGCTGCTGTGCGTGGCCTGGGAGCTGTGGTGGGCGCCGCTGCGCCCGGGCGGCACCTGGCTGGCGGCCAAGGGGCTGCCGCTGCTGCTGCCGCTGGCCGGGCTGCTCAAGCGCCGCATGTACACCTACCGCTGGGTCAGCCTGCTGGTCTGGCTGTATTTCACCGAAGGCGTGGTGCGCGCCTGGAGCGACGCCGCCCCCGGGCGCTGGCTGGCACTGGCCGAGGTGGCGCTGTGCGTGCTGCTGTTCGTGGCCTGCGCGCTGCACGTGCGCCTGCGCCAGCGCGCGGCGCGGGCGGCCGCCGCCCCGCACGTACCTGCCTGAAGGCGCTGCCGGCCCCCTGCACCGCGCCGCGTTCCGTACCGCCCTGCTTTCGTCTCGAGGATTTCCGCCGCCATGACCGCTGCCCCCGCCCTGCTCGACGCCCTGCGCCAGACCGTCGGCGCCGCCCACGTGCTGACCGAAGGCGACCTCACGGCCTGGGAGCAGGACTGGCGCCGGCGCGAGCACGGCCGGGCCCTGGCCGTGGTGCGCCCGGCCAGTACCGCCGAGGTGGCCGCCGTGGTGCGCGCCTGCGCCGCCAGCGGCACGCCCATCGTGCCCCAGGGCGGCAACACCGGCCTGTCGGTGGGCAGCACCCCGGACGCCAGCGGCACGGCCATCGTGCTCAGCCTGGCGCGCCTGAACCGCGTGCGCGGCATCGACGTCGGCAACCTGACCATGACGGTAGAGGCCGGCTGCATCCTGCAGACCCTGCAGCAGACCGCCGCCGAGGCGGGTTTCCTGTTCCCGCTGTCGCTGGCGGCCGAGGGCAGCTGCACCATCGGCGGCAACCTGGCGACCAACGCCGGCGGCACGCAGGTCGTGCGCTACGGCAACACGCGCGAGCTGTGCCTGGGGCTGGAGGTGGTCACCGCGCAGGGCGAGGTCTGGGACGGGCTGTCCGGCCTGAGAAAAGACAACACCGGCTACGACTTGCGCAACCTGCTGATCGGCAGCGAAGGCACGCTGGGCATCATCACCGCCGCCACGCTGAAGCTGTTTCCGCAGCCGGTCGCCAAGCTCACCGCCTGGGCCGCCGTGCCGTCGATGGAAGCCGCCGTGCAGCTGCTCGGTCTCGCGCACCGCCACCTGGGCGCGGGGCTGACGGGCTTCGAGGTCATGGGCCGGTTCGCGCTGTCGCTGGTCGTGCGCCACATGCCACAGCTGCGCGTGCCCTTTGCCGACCTGGAGGGCGCGCCCTGGTGCGTACTGCTGGAAAACAGCGACAGCGAGTCCGAGCAGCATGCGCGCGAGCGCTTCGAGCACCTGATGGAGCTGGCTTTCGAGGACGGCTGCGTGCTGGACGCGGTGGTGGCCGAGAGCATCGCCCAGGCGCGCGAGCTGTGGCACGTGCGCGAGAGCATTCCGCTGGCGCAGGCCGAGGAAGGGCTGAACATCAAGCACGACATCTCGGTGGCCGCGTCGCGCTTTCCGGCGTTCGTGGCACACACCGATGCGCTGCTGGCACGCGAGGTGCCGGGCGCGCGCCTGGTCACCTTCGGCCACCTGGGCGACGGCAACCTGCACTACAACGTGCAGGCGCCCGAGGGCGGCGATGCGGCGGCGTTCCTGCGCGAGCAGGAGCCGCGCGTGAACGAATTGGTATACGACGCCGTGGCGCAGTTCGGCGGCTCGTTCTCGGCCGAGCACGGCGTGGGCCGGTTGAAGGCGCACACCCTGGCGCACTACAAGTCGCCGGTGGCGCTGTCCATGATGCGCGCCGTGAAGCAGGCGCTGGACCCGCAGGGCATCCTGAACCCAGGCTGCGTGCTACTGAAATAAGAGCTGTCAGCCCTTTATCCATATGGGCCACGGCCGTTTCTGACTCATATCCATGACTTCCAGCCTCGTCTCCACCCAGTACGAAGACTTCCTGCGCCACGTGCTCACGCACGGGGTTGCCAAAGGCGACCGCACCGGCACCGGCACAGCCAGCGTCTTCGGGCACCAGATGCGCTTCGACCTGCGCGCCGGCTTTCCGCTCATCACCACCAAGCGCGTGCATTTCAAAAGCGTGGCGCTGGAGCTGCTGTGGTTCCTGCGCGGGAGCAGCAACGTGCGCTGGCTGCAGGAGCGCGGCGTGAGCATCTGGAACGAATGGGCGCGCGAGGACGGCGACCTGGGCCCGGTCTACGGCGTGCAGTGGCGCAGCTGGCCCACGCCCGGCGGCGGGCACATCGACCAGATCCAGCAGGTCATCGACACGCTGCGCAGCAACCCCGATTCGCGCCGCATCCTGGTCAGCGCCTGGAACGTCGCCGAACTCGACCAGATGGCCCTGATGCCCTGCCACGCGCTGTTCCAGTTCTACGTGGCCGAAGGGCGACTGTCGTGCCAGCTGTACCAGCGCAGCGCCGACCTGTTCCTGGGCGTGCCTTTCAACATCGCCAGCTACGCCCTGCTGACGCACATGGTGGCGCAGCAGTGTGACCTGGAGGTTGGGGACTTCGTCTGGACCGGCGGCGACTGCCACATCTATTCCAACCACCTGGAACAGGTGCGCACGCAGCTGGCGCGCACGCCCTACCCGTTCCCTGAGCTGCGCATCCGCCGCCGCCCGGCGTCGATCTTCGACTACGACTTCGAGGATTTCGAGATCGTCGGCTACGAGCACCATCCGGCCATCAGCGCGCCGGTGGCGGTGTGAGCATGGAAGTCGCTCTGATCTACGCCCGCGCGGCCAACGGCATCATCGGCCGGGACGGCACCATGCCCTGGCACCTGCCCGAGGACCTGGCGCACTTCAAGGCGCTGACCCTGGGCCAGCCGGTCATCATGGGGCGCAAGACCTGGGACTCGCTGCCCGCGCGCTTTCGCCCGCTGCCGGGGCGGGCCAACATCGTCGTCACGCGCCAGCCGGATTGGCAGGCTGCAGGAGCGCAGCGCGCTGGCAGCCTGGACGAGGCATTTGCGCTGGCCGCGCGCACCGGCGCGGCCACCGTGTGGGTGATGGGCGGCGCGCAGATCTATGCCCAGGCCCTGCCCCGCGCCACGCGGGTAGAAGTGACCGAGATCGCGCGCGACTTTGACGGCGACGCGCACGCGCCGCAGCTGGGCCCGGAATGGCACGAGGTGGCGCGCAGCGCGCAGGTGGGCGCGCAGGGCCTGCCGTTCGACTTCGTGCGCTACGCGCGGCGCGGCTGACGGGGCGCCGGCCCGGCGGCGCGCGTACGCGCCGGGCGCATGTTTGCTATGCTTTCAATAGCTGAAGGCCGTTATAAATAAAGGGCCAGGGGCCAAACGGGCTTAACATGGCCGACGTTGGTTGGTATGCGCACCCTCACCCCGGCCCTCTCCTGGAGGGAGAGGGTGACAAGACGGGACAGACGACCCAGGGACAGAAGCGGGCTTACAGCCCGGTGCCCAGGATGGCGTTATCGGCGCGCAGCTCGCTGCCGCTCATGACGCTAGAGGCGTCCGACGCCAGGAACAGCACCAGCTGCGCGATCTGTTCGGGCAGGTAGGCGCGGCCTTTGGGGTTGCGCTGTGGGTGGTGCAGCACCATCTCGCGCGTCACGCCGGCGGGCAGCGTGGCCTGCATCATCGGCGTGTAGATGCCGTCCGGGTGCACCGAGTTGACACGCACCGGGTAGCCCTTGTTGCGGCACAGCAGCGCCGCCGAGCGCGTCAGCGCCGCCACCGCCGCCTTGCTGGCGCTGTAGCCGGCGTACTGCTCGATGGGCAGCCATGAGGCCACCGAGGCGATGTTGACGATCGAGCCGCCGCCCGCCTTCATCGCCCGGATGCCGTGCTGGCAGCCCAGGAAGACCGATTCGGTGTTGACCTGCAGCAGGCGCTGGAAGTCCTGCAGCGTGCCAGTTTCCAGGTCGCCCAGCAGCAGGATGCCGGCGTTGTTCACCAGCACCTGCGGCGCGCCCCAGTGGCCCTGCACCGTGTCCATGACCTGCGTCCATCCGGCGTCGCTCGTCACGTCGTGGCGCACGAACAGCGCGCGCTCGCCCAACTCGGCCACGGCTTGGCGGCCAGCGTCCTCGTTCACATCGGTCAGCGCCACGCGCGCGCCCGCAGCCAGCAGTGCCTGCGCCACCGCCAGGCCCACGCCGCTGGCCGCGCCGGTGACGATGGCCACCTTGTCCTGCACACATTCCCCCATGTCGTGTCTCCCCGTGTTGTCTTTGCTTGTGAATCGGATAAGAAAAAAGCCGGGCCGGCGCCCCGGTCCCGGCCCGTGCGGCGCGGCGGCTAGGCCGGCTGCTGCGCGGCGCGCAGCCGCGCTTCGGCCAGGCCCTGCAGCTCGCGCTTCTGGATCTTGTTGGAGGCGTTCACCGGCAGCGTGTCGAATTGCAGCACGTGGCGCGGCACCTTGTAGTTGGCCATCTTGCCGCGGCACCAGGCGATGAAGGCCGGCGCGTCCAGCTGCGCGCCGTGGCGCAGCACCACGCAGGCGCAGCCGATCTCGCCCATGCGATCGTCGGGCACGCCCAGCACCGCCACCTGGGCCACGTCGGGGTGGTCGGCCAGCATGCGCTCGATCTCGGCCGGGTAGCAGTTGAAGCCGCCAACGATGAACATATCCTTCAGCCGGTCGGTGATACGCAGGTAGCCGCGCTCGTCGAGTACGCCCACGTCGCCGGTATGCAACCAGCCCTCGGCGTCGATGGCCTCGCGCGTGGCCTGCTCGTCCTCGAAGTAGCCCTGCATGATGTGGTAGCCGCGCAGCAGCACCTCGCCGGCCTCGCCGGGTGCCACCGGGTGGCCTTCGGCGTCCACGCAGCGCACCTCGGTGCCGGGCAGCGCCTTGCCGCAGGTGCGCGCCACGGTCTCGGCGTCGTCGGTGGCGTCGCACAGCGTGGCGCAGCCGCCGCACTCCGTCAGGCCGTAGGCAGTGGTGACCTTGGCGATGCCGAGTTCCTCGCGCATGCGCCGGATCAGGATCGGCGGCACCGAGGCCGCACCGGTGACTGCGGCCTGCAGCGACGACAAGTCGAAATCGGCCAGGTTCGGGTGTGCCAGCATGGTCAGGAACAGCGTTGGTGGCCCCGGCAGGAAGCTGATGCGCTCGTCCTGGATGCGCCGCAGGATGGCCTCGGCGTCGAACACCTGCTCGGGGTGGATGGTCGCGCCGCGCAGCAGCGCCGCCACCCAGCCGGCCTTGTAGCCGAAGGTGTGGAAGAACGGGTTGACGATCAGGTAGCGACTGCCTTCTTCCAGCCCCACCACTTCGGACCAGGCCTTGAATGCCAGCAGCGTCGGCTGGTGCGCGGCCATCACGCCTTTGGGCCGGCCGGTGGTGCCGGAGGTGAACATCAGGTCCGCCGTGTCCTGCGGGCGCACCGCCGCCTCGCGCTGCAGCTGCGCTGCCTCGGGCGTGGCCTCGGCGCGCGCCAGGAAGCCCTGCCAGTCCAGGTCGGCGCTGGCGCGCAGTTCGTCGCCCAGCACCACCACCTGCTCCAGCGTGTCCGGGCGCAGGCCCTGCAGCAGGTCCGGGTAGTACTGCTTCAGGAAGCCGCCCACGCTGACCAGCACCCGCGCGCGGCTGCGCAGCAGGATGTCGGCCGCCTCCTCGCCCTTCATGCGGGTGTTCAGCGGCACCAGCACGGCGCCTGCGGCATGCACTCCGCAGGCGGCGATGATCCATTCGCTGCAGTTGGGCGCCCACAGCGCCACCCGGTCGCCGGGCTGCACGCCCAGCGCCATGAAGGCGCGCGCGGCGCGGCGCGCCAGCGCGTGCAGCCGGGTGTAGCTGATGGTGTGGCCGTCCTCGACGATGGCAGGACGCTCGCCCCAGCGCCGGGCGGCGTCGGCCAGCATGGCGGGCAGCGTGGCGGGCAGGTCTGCGCCGGGGGCAGCAGTCTGGGAAACGGGCTCAAGAAGGACTTCGGACATGGCGGGGCTCACTCGGGGAATTTCACGCGCACGGTGTCGGTGGTCGGCACGGACTGGCAGGCGAGCGTCCAGCGCTTGGCCAGGTCCTTGGCGTCCAGCACCTCGTTGTGGCGCATGTGCACGCTGCCTTCCTGCACCTGACACATGCACGAGGCGCACATGCCGGCCTGACAGGAAAACGGCACGTTGATGCCGGCGCGCAGGCCGGCCTCCAGCAGCGTCTCGTTGCCGCCGCAGGTGAATTCGTATTCCTCGCCGTCCAGGCGCAGCTGCACGCGCGCCTCGTCCACGGCGGCCGGCGTGCTGGCGGCCTCGGCCGCGACTTGCTGCTGGATCTGCTGCAGGGCCTCCTCATCGGGCAGTGAGACGAAGCGTTCGACGTGGATGGCGTCCGGCGCCATACCCGCTTGCTCCAGCGCGGCCTGCGCGGTGTCCATGAAGATGCCGGGGCCGCAGATGAAGGCCTGGGCGCTGTCCGTCGCCCAGAGACGCGCCCAGGCAGCCAGCTGCTCCTGCGAAGGCACGCCCTGGACCGAATCCAGCCAGTGCACCACCTGCAGGCGCTCGGGGTGGCGGCGCGCCAGCTCCTTCAGGGCGCCAGCGAAGATCACCGAACGCTCGTCGCGGTTGGCATAGAACAGCACGATGCGCCCGCCGGACTGCGCCAGCGCCGTGCGCAGGATGGAGAACACCGGCGTGATGCCGCTGCCACCGGCCATGAGCAGCAGGTTCTGCGTCAGATCGCGCGGTGAAAACAGGCCCGAGGGTGGCAGCAGCTCGATGGTGTCGCCCGCACGCACGCGGTCGCAGACGTAGTTAGAGCCGCGCCCCTGTGCCACGCGCTTGACAGTGACGCGCAGGCGCCCGTCCAGCCCGGGCGCGCTGGACATCGAATAGCAGCGCGGCACGTGCCGGCCATCGATGGGCAGGCGCAGCGTCAGGAACTGGCCTGGCCGGTAGGCGAACTGGCCGACCAGTTGCGCCGGCACATCGAAGACGATGGATTTGGAGTCGTGCGTCTCCTCGATCACTTCATGGACCCGCAGCGGGTGGTAGCGTGCCGCGGCAGCGTCGGCGTGGGTGGCGGTCATGGTGGGTTTTTCCTTCAATCTGGGCGGCAAGCCCGGCCCGGGCCGCCAGGGCGGGCAGAGCCAGGCACGGCCCGTGGCAGACGTGCGGATCAGCCGTCGGCAGGCTCCAGGGTGCGCGCCGCGCCAGCCATGGCCGTGCCGCCCGGGTATGCCGCCGCGCGCCCAGCACGCCGGCCAGAGAACACGCAGTCGGCCAGCGACAGGCCGCTGACGTAGCGCGAAGAGGCCACGCCAATGGCGGTGCGCCCGGCAGCGAACAGGCCGGGGATGTCGCGCCCGGCGGCGTCCACGACCGCGCCATCGGCCTCGTTCACTTTCAGGCCGCCGAGGCTGAGCACGGCCAGCGGGAACATTTTCTGGTCGATGGAGATATCGATGGCCAGCAGCGGGCCGCCGCGGAACTCGTGCCGCATGTCGGCCGACTTGCCCATCGGGTCGTCGCGCTCGCCGCGCGCGGCGGCATTGGCGGCGTCGAATTGCCGCGCCAGCAATGCCGGGTCGGCGCCGATCTTGGC
Source organism: Oryzisolibacter propanilivorax (assembly GCF_900103645.1). Classification (GTDB taxonomy): domain Bacteria; phylum Pseudomonadota; class Gammaproteobacteria; order Burkholderiales; family Burkholderiaceae_C; genus Melaminivora; species Melaminivora propanilivorax. The sequence goes on along the minus strand of NZ_FNHP01000001.1, from coordinate 82,582 downwards.
CGCCAGGTCGGCCACGTCGCGGCCCTTGATGGCGACCTTGAACATCAGCGCCAGCGCCGGCAGCGACTGGAACGCCCACAGCCCGCCGAACAGGCACTGGCGCAGCGCCTGGCGGCGCAGCCGGGTGTCCAGGATCAGCCAGGCCTTGCCGCCCTGCTCCTCCATCAGCGCGTGGCCCAGCGTGGCGCCATAGACCTGCTCGTTGCAGAAGCGCTCGCCACGCGTGTTCACCACCAGACCCTTGGGCCAGACCGACGGCGGGGTGATGAAACGCCAGGCGGAGATGTTGTTCAGGTCCTGCGCCACGCCGCCCACCGATTGGCCCAGGCGCAGACCCGAACCATCGCAGCCGGCGGCGCCCGTGAGCCAACCGGCGCGGTAGGCGGGCGCGTGCTGGCGCAGCAGCTCGGGGTTGAAGATGTAGCCGCCCGCGGCCAGCACCACACCCTGGCGCGCGCGGATGAAGCGCCGCTCGCCGATCTCGGCTTCGATCTTGGCGGCCTCGCGACGTCCCGCCTGGGCGCGCGGCGCCTGGTACAGGCGCCACTTGGCGACCAGCGCGTCCAGCTGACGGTGGCGCTCGGTGTGCGCGTCACCCGCGGGCAGCACCGCCACTTCCACGCCCAGCACCCGGCCGCTGCCCTGCTCGCGCACCAGGCGCAGCACGCGCGCCTGCGTCAGCGTGCGAGCGCCCTGGGCCAGCGTGGACTGCCGCAGCGCGGCGTACAGCGTCGCGCCCGACTGTCCCTTGGCCACGGCGCGGTGCCCGCGCGGCGCCGGCCTGGGCGCCAGGCGAGGGTTGCCGTAGGCCGGCACGACCTCGTTACCCGAGTAGTACAGGTACACGCCGTCGGGCGGATAGGATGTTTTGTAGGGCGGCATGGTGCTGTCAAAACGCACGCCCTGTTCTTCCAGCCACTGCAGGTTGGCCACGCTGTCCTGGCAAAAGCGCTGCAGCGTCGCGTCGCTGACCACACCGTTGACCTCGTGGCGCAGGTAGTCCTGCATCGCTGCGGGGCTGTCGGCGAAGCCCGCGGCCTGCTGCTGGCGCGTGCCGCCGCCGGCATAGACCACGCCGCCCGAGAGCACGCTGGCGCCGCCGCCGCCGAAGCGGTCGATGACCAGCGTGTCGGCGCCGTGTGCACGCGCCTCGATGGCGGCGCTGGCACCGGCCGCGCCCCAGCCGACCACCACCACGTCGGCGCTGTCGGACCAGGCGAGGGCCTCGGGCGAGGCCACTTCCAGGGCGGCTTCGATGGGGGTGACGGTACTGACGGAGCGGTCGCTGGCCATGCTGCCTCCTGTGCCGCTCACGCCGCCTGGGCCATGCGTTCGGCCGGGCGCTGCGCCGCGCGCTCGGGCTGCTCCAGCCAGTCGGCGTGCTGCAGCGGCAACGGGCGGCCGAGCATGTCGGATACGGCGCGGAAGGCGAACGTCATGGCCGGACCCAGGGTGGAGCCGGCGCCGGCGTAGGCCGGGCCCATGACGGAGGCCGAGTTGTTGCCCACGCAATACAGCCCGGGAATGACCTGGCCGTGCGTGTCCAGCACGCGCGCGTCGCGGTCGGTGAGCAGGCCGCCCTTGGTGCCGATCTCGCCGGGCCACAACTGCATCGCGTAGAAGGGGCCCTTCTCGATGGGCCCCAGGTTCGGGTTCTTCAGGCGCGGGTCGCCGTAGTAGCGGTCGAAGACGTTGCCGCCGCGGTCGAAATCCAGATCCTTGCCGGTGCGCGCGTACTCGGTCATGCGGCGCGCGCTGTCCTTCAGACCGGCGGCGTCCACGCCGATCTGCGCGGCCAGCTCGTCCAGCGTCTCGCCCTTCCAGTAGACCTTGCCCAGCCAGCTCTTGCGCAGCTTCGAGTCCGGCACGGCAGAGCCCGGCATGAGCGGGCCCATGGGGTTCTGCGCGCGAAAGCCGGCGTCGAACACGATCCAGGCCGGCACCGAGCCGTTGCCTCTGGCGTGGTCGGCCAGCATGGCCTGCTGGAATTCGGGATACGGGCCGGACTCGTTCAGGAAACGCTCGCCCCGGCTGTTGACCACCATGCAGCCGGGCAGCGAGCGCTCGACGAAGATGGCGCGGAAGGCCGGCTCCTTGGGCACGTCCATGGTCGGCGCACCCCAGGACCAGTCCATCAGGTGCAATTGCGCGCCCACGGCCTGGCCGGCGCGGTGCGCGTCGCCGGTGTTGCCGCCCACGGGGGTGGCGGTCCACTCGGCGCGGCTGGGCTGGGTCAGGTACTGCTCGCGCATCGCCTGGTTGCGCTCGAAGCCGCCGGCGCCCAGCAGCACGCCCTTGCGCGCGCGGATCTGCAGCTGGCGCCCGTCTTTCTCCACCACCACGCCGGTGACGCGGCCCGATGCGTCCTGCACCAGTTCGCGCAGCGGCGCGTTGCGCCACATCTGAACGCCGGCTTTGCGCGCCGCTGTCAGCAGGCCAGCGATTAGCGCCTGGCCGCCCGTCAGGCGCCGGTCGCGCTGGGTCTTGCGCCGCCATGGATAGTCCAGGAAATAGCCGAGCATCATGCCGATGAGCTGGAAACGCGACTTGAACTCGCGCGAGAGCATGGAATGCGCCTGAAAGGCGTTGATGCTGATGCGCCCGAACAGCTTGCTGCCGGGCGGGCAGGCGCGCATGGTCTCCAGCGCGTCCACGCCCAGCCTGGCGGCGTTGAAGTCCACCGGGTCCATGGTGCGCCCGCCGGGCATCGAGCCCTCGATGTGCGGGTAGTAGTCGGCATACTTGGGCATGCAGCGATACGGCACGCCGATGCTGCGCAGGTACTCGGCCATGGTGTTGGCGGTCTCGACGTAGGCCAGCACCCGGTCCTCGCTTGCCATGCCGCGCACGCAGCGCAGCATGTAGCCGAAGGCGGTGCGCAGGTCGTCCCGGACGCCGGCGCGCGCCTGGTCGTAGTTGGCCGGAATCCAGATACCGCCGCCCGACAGCGCCGAAGTGCCACCGAACAGGTCGGCCTTTTCCACCAGCAGAGTCTTCAGACCCTGCTCCTGCGCGCGGATGGCGCCCAGCAGCGCTCCGGCCCCCGAGCCCACCACCACCACGTCAAAGTCCTGATCTGCCACGCTTCGTCTCCTCGAGCTGCCGCCGGGTGATCGATGGCCCGGCGGTCTTTCGTGTTGTGTCGTCACCGGACCGGCGCCGCGGCGCCAGCCGGTCCTGTGCAGCGCGTCTGCAGGCTCAGACGAAGGGTTCCTGATTCGGAATGCCCAGCACATGGGCGCCGTAGGCACGCACGTAGGCGTCGGTGTTGTTGGCGATGTGGGTGCGGCCCTGATGAATGTCGCGGAACACCCGCTCCAGCGGGTTGTTCTTGAAGGTGCCGCTGGCAGCGCAAGCGCGCAGCAGCTCGTTGGCGTGGTAGCCGGTCAGCTTGGGCACGTAGGAGGCTTGGGCGCGCTGCAGCAGGCGCTCCTCCAGCGGCAGCTGGATGCCCGTCTTGGCGGCCTCGACGATGCGCGCATAGTTGCGGAACAGCACCAGCTTGAGCTGGTCCAGGGCGATGGTCGCCTCGGTCACCGCGGTCTGGGCATTCGGGTCCTCGGCCATCTTGTTGCCGTGCTTGCCGACGTGACCAGCGGCGCGGCCTTTGAAATTCTCAATAGCACCTTCCAGGGCGCCCAGGCAGGCCGTGGAGACGGCGCGCTGGAACACGTGCGTGAACGGAATGCGAAACAGCCATCCGGTGTTCTCGGCGCGGCCCGGGCAGCCGGCGTCGCTGTGGTCGTTGGTGCGCTGGGTGCGGTGCTCGGGCACGAAGACGTTGTCCACAACGATGTCGTGGCTGCCGGTGCCGCGCAGGCCCAGCACGTCCCAGTTGTCCTCGATGCGGTAGTCCGACTTCGGCAGCAGGAAGGTGACATGCTCCAGCGCGCCCGAGCCGTCCTTCTTGGGCAGCAGGCCGCCCAGGAAGACCCAGTCGCAGTGCTTGGAGCCGGTGGAAAAACTCCAGCGGCCGCTGAAGCGGTAGCCGCCCTCGACGGACTCGGCCTTGCCGGTGGGCATGTAGGTCGAGGCGATGCGCGTGCCGCTGTCCCGGCCCCACACATCCTGCTGCGCCTGGTCGGGAAACAGGCCCAGCTGCCAGGGGTGCACGCCGACCACGCCGTAGATCCAGGCCGTGGACATACAGCCCTTGGCGAGTTCCATCTGCACCGCGTAGAACACGCGCGGATCCATCTCGTAGCCGCCCCAGCGCTTGGGCTGCAGCACGCGGAACAGCCCGGCCTCGGCCATCTCCTGGATGGTCTCGTCGGGGATGCAGCCGTCGCGGTCCGCCTGCTGGGCGCGTGCGGCCAGGCGCGGAATCATCGCCTTGGCACGCTCGATCACGTCCACCGCCTCGGGCGTGAGGTAGCTGTGCGTCTGCGCCTGCGCCTTGGCACGCTCGATGACATCCATCGCGTCGGTCATCACTTGGCTTTCTGTCGTTGCACTCATGTGGGTCTCCAGGGCCGTCGTGGCAGGCGGCAGGCATTGAGGTAGGAAAGGACAAGGCTTTGCGGCCTTCGGTGGGATACTCTCACTGCCCCGCCGGTGCATTCATCGTCCGATCAGACTAACGGGGCGCCGGGAAAAACGCGGAGGCGGCGCGGCGGCGGGTAGTCCGTGTGAAGGATTCACGGCATCCCCTTAGGGCGCACTCTCGCCCCAAGGAGATTTGCCCGCTTATGCACAACACCGACGCCCCCTTCGACCCCCGGGAGTTCCGCCGCGCCCTGGGCATGTTCGGCACCGGCGTGACCATCGTGACCACGCGCACTGCGTCCGGCGAGGCGGTGGGCATCACGGCCAACAGCTTCAACTCGGTGTCGCTGGAGCCGCCAATGGTGTTGTGGAGCCTGGCCAAGAGCGCCCGCAGCCTGCCAGTGTTCCAGGAGGCGCAGACCTGGAACGTGCACATCCTGTCCAACGAGCAGGAAGCGCTGTCCAATCGCTTCGCTCGCGCCGGCGAGGACAAGTTCGCCGGCCTGCAGCTCGATTCGGGCGACGGCGAGGCGCCGCTGCTGCCCGAATGCAGCGCGCGCTTTCGCTGCAAGACGGCCTTCCAGTACGACGGCGGCGACCACATCATCTTTGTCGGCGAGGTCACGCAATACGATGCCAATGGCCACGCGCCGTTGCTTTATGTCACGGGCGGTTACGCACTGGCTTCGCGCAAATCCCAGGCCATCGCCTCCGAGCCACAGGCCGATGCCAACGCCGCGTATTCGGAGAACCTGATCGGCTACCTGCTGGGCCGGGCGCACTTCCAGTTCCTCAACGGCATCCGCAAGCCCATGTCCGAGCAGGGCCTGACCGACGCCGACTTCTACGTGCTGTCGCTGCTGTCGATCCAGCAACCCCTGACGCCGGCGCAGATCGCCCAGCACGTGGCCTACATCGGCATCGACATCGGCCAAGTTGCCTTGCAGTCGCTGGCGCGCAAGGGCCTGGTGGAGGAAAGCGCCCAGCTGCCCCAGGCGCTGCAGCTCACGGCCGCGGGCAACGAGTCCATCCTGCATCTGCTGGCCGCGGCCAAGGCGGTGGAGGCCGAGATCGTCGATTCGCTGGGCGAGATGGACGCGGTGACGCTGCGCAACCTGCTCAAGAAGACCATCGCCGCCACCGACCCCGGCCTGCCCAAGTTGTGGCAGGCGCCGGCCGCCAGCGCGGCCGAAGGCGCGGCACAGACCGTCGCCTGAAGCCCGTGGGCGGTGGCGCGACGGCCGCGCCGCCGCCCTCCTCCGTCCCCTTTCCGTTTCCACAGAAAAACAGCCATGAACCAGTTTTCCATTCCCGAGGGCCAGTATGTCGACATCGGCGAGGTCGCCGGCTTCGCGCAGCGCGTGCACTACCACGAGCAGGGCTCGGGCGAGCCGGTGATCTTCCTGCACGGCGCCGGCGGCGGTGCCAGCGGCTACAGCAACTTCAAGGGCAACTATCCGCAGTTCGCCCAGGCAGGCTTTCGCAGCATCGTGCCCGACCTGCTGGGCTACGGCCTGTCGTCCAAGACCGAGCAGCCCAAGCAGTACGACCTGGACTTCTTCATCGCCGGCGTCAAGGGTCTGGTGGACCGGCTGGGCCTGAAGGGCGTCACGCTGCTGGGCAACTCGCTGGGGGGCGCGGTGGCGCTGGGCTATGCGCTCAAGCATCCGCAAGACGTCAAGCGCCTGATCCTGATGGCGCCCGGTGGCGTCGAGGACCTGGACACCTACCTGGCCATGCCCGGCATCGCCAACATGTTCGCCGTGTATCAGTCCGGCAAGACCGGCAAGGAGGCCATGCGCGCGGTCATGGAGATGCAACTGTTCGACAAGGCGCTGCTGACCGACGAGATCCTGAACGAGCGTGCACCCATCGCCGACACGCAGACGCAGGCCGCGCGCTCGGTGCTGAAGGTGCCGAACATGACCGAGCAGCTGCCGCAGATCACCTGCCCGGTGCTGGGCTTCTGGGGCATGCAGGATGCGTTCAACCCGGTGGGCGGCGCGACCAAGCTGGCCGAGGGCCTGCCGCACTGCCGCGTGGTGCTGGTCAACCAGTGCGGCCATTGGGTGCAGGTCGAGCACCAGGCGCTGTTCAATCGCACCTGCATCGACTTCCTGCAAAACGGCTGAGGCCTGACCGCCATGCAAGCACAGGAATTCATCCAGACCCAGGGCCAGCGCCTGTACAAGGCGCTGCGCGCAGGCACCACCCTGGCGCCGCTCACCGACAGCCACCCCAGCATGAGCGTGGACGACGCCTACCACATCTCGCTGCACATGCTGCGCCTGCGCGAAGCCGCCGGCGAGCGCGTGATTGGCAAGAAGATCGGCGTGACCTCCAAGCCGGTGCAGGACATGCTGGGCGTGCACCAGCCCGACTTCGGCTTTCTGACCGACGCCATGCAGTACCCGGACGGCGCCAGCGTGTCGCTCAAGCAGGCCGGGCTGATCCAGCCGCGTGCCGAGGGCGAGATCGCCTTCATGCTGAAGAAAGACCTGCAGGGCCCAGGCGTGACGCTGCAGGACGTGCTGGACGCGACCGACTGGGTCGCGCCGTGCTTCGAGATCGTCGACTCGCGCATCCACGACTGGAAGATCAAGATCCAGGACACGGTCGCCGACAACGCCTCGTGCGGCGTGTTCGTCATCGGCCAGCGGCGCACCGACCCGCGCGCGTTCGACCTGGCCGCCGCCAGCATGCAGATGTTCAAGAACGGCGAGCCCGCCGGCACCGGCCTGGGCAGCGCAGTGCAGGGCCACCCAGCCCAGGCCGTGGCCTGGCTGGCCAACACCCTTGGCGCCTTCGGCATTCCGTTCAAGGCCGGCGAGGTCATCCTGTCCGGCTCGCTGGCGCCGCTGGTGCCGGCGAAGGCCGGAGACCGCTTCACCATGACCATCGCGGGCATGGGCGACTGCTCCATTCAGTTCACCGAGTGATTTCACCGAACGAGGCACACACCATGCAAAAGAAAATCAAATGCGCGCTGATCGGGCCGGGCAACATCGGCACCGACCTGCTGATGAAGCTGCAGCGCTCGCCCCTGCTGGAGCCCGTGTGGATGGTGGGCATCGATCCCGAGTCCGACGGCCTCAAGCGCGCCCGCGAGATGGGCATCAAGACCACTTCGGACGGCGTGGACGGCCTGCTGCCCTTCGTGCGCGAGGACGGCATCCAGATCGCCTTCGACGCCACCAGCGCCTATGTGCACGCCGAGAACAGCCGCAAGCTCAACGAGCTGGGCGTCTTGATGATCGACCTGACACCAGCGGCCATCGGCCCCTACTGCGTGCCCAGCGTGAACCTGGCCGAGAAGGTCGCCCAGCAGGCCATGAACGTGAACATGGTCACCTGCGGCGGCCAGGCCACCATCCCGATGGTCGCGGCCGTAAGCCGCGTACAGCCGGTGGAATACGGCGAGATCGTCGCCACCGTCTCCAGCCGCTCGGTCGGCCCCGGCACGCGCAAGAACATCGACGAGTTCACCCGCACCACCGCTGGGGCCGTGGAGAAGATCGGCGGCGCGCAAAAGGGCAAGGCCATCATCGTCATCAACCCGGCCGAGCCCCCGCTGATCATGCGCGACACCATCCACTGCCTGACGGTGGACACACCGAAGGCCGACGAGATCGAGGCCTCGGTGCACGCCATGATTCGGGAAGTGCAGAAGTACGTGCCCGGCTACAAACTGGTCAACGGCCCGGTCATCGACGGCAACCGCGTGTCGATCTTCATGGAGGTCGAGGGCCTGGGCGACTACCTGCCGAAGTACGCCGGCAACCTGGACATCATGACCGCCGCCGCCGCGCGCACCGCCGAGATGTTCGCCGAGGAAATCCTCGCCGGCCGCCTGGTGCTGGCCGAGGCCGAATCCGCCGCCGCCTGAAACCCGCAAGAGAGACACACGCCATGAACACGCAAGGCAAGAAGATCACGCTGCACGACATGACGCTGCGCGACGGCATGCACCCCAAGCGTCACCTGATGACGCTGGACGAGATGAAGAGCGTCGCGCAGGGCCTGGATGCCGCCGGCATCCCGCTGATCGAGGTCACCCACGGCGACGGCCTGGGCGGCGCCTCGGTCAACTACGGCTTTCCGGCGCACAGCGACGAGGAATACCTGTCCGGCGTCATTCCGCTGATGAAGCAGGCCAAGGTCTCGGCGCTGCTGCTGCCCGGCATCGGCACCGTGGATCACCTGAAGATGGCGCACGAGCTGGGTGTGGCCACCATCCGCGTGGCCACGCACTGCACCGAGGCCGACGTGTCCGAGCAGCACATCTTCATGGCGCGCAAGCTGGGCATGGACACGGTGGGCTTCCTGATGATGGCGCACATGAACGACGCCGCTGGCCTGGTCAAGCAGGCCCAGCTGATGGAGAGCTACGGCGCCAACTGCATCTACGTGACCGACTCGGCCGGCTACCTGCTGCCCGACCAGGTCACTGAGCGCATCACCGCCGTGCGCCAGGCGTTGAAGCCCGAGACCGAGCTGGGTTTCCACGGCCACCACAACCTGGCCATGGGCGTGGCCAACTCGATCGCCGCCATCCACGCCGGCGCCAACCGCATCGACGCCGCCGCCGCCGGCCTGGGCGCGGGCGCCGGCAACACGCCGATGGAGGTGTTGGTGGCCGTGCTGGACCGCATGGGCGTCGAGACCGGCGTGGACGTCTGGAAGATCCAGGACGTGGCCGAGGACCTGGTGGTGCCGCTGATGGACTTCCCCATCCGCATCGACCGCGACGCGCTCACGCTGGGCTATGCCGGCGTGTACGGCAGCTTCCTGCTGTTCGCCAAGCGCGCGGAGAAGAAATACGGCATCCCCGCGCGCGACCTGCTGGTCGAGCTGGGCCGGCGCGGCATGGTCGGCGGCCAGGAAGACATGATCGAGGACACGGCGCTGACCATGGTGCGCCAGCGCGCCGCCGTTGCGGCCTGACGCGCACGCTTCCAAGAACCACACGGCTTTTTTCCAACGGCCACTTTGTTGGGGGTTCCGGGGCTGCCTGCGGGCAGCTGCCGAACCCCCTTTTTTTGTCCGCCGGCCAGGGCGCCGATGGCGCGGCGCATGCGCAGACAAAAAAAGGCACCGATCGCTCGGCGCCCAATCCTTGGAGTCAATGGTTGCGGCGGGCGCCGTCCGGCAGCGCCCGTCCGGTAGGGTGTCACATGTAGAGGATCACCAGCTCGTTGATGACCGATGGCCGATCCTGGCCGACCACGTGGATGTTCAACTCCATGACCATCTGCACGCCGCTTTTCACCTGCTCGACCGACTTGATGCGGCTGCGCGCGCGGATCTTGCAGCCCGAGGGCACGGGCGTCGGAAAGCGCAGTTTGTCGGAGCCGTAGTTCACCATGTTGTTGAAGCCGACGACCTCGAAGTCCAGCGGGATCTTCAGCTGGCTGGACAGCACCTGCACCAGCGACCCTTGCGCGATGGTGGTGCCGAACGGACTTTTCGCCTTGGCCATCTCGGCGTCGGTATGGATCCAGTAGTCGTCGCCCGACAGGCGCGCGAACTCGTCGATGACCTGCTGGGTGACGGCGAACTCGTTCGACCAGGGACTGAACTCGTCGCTGACCAGAGACTTCATGGCGTCCAGGTTCTTGACGGAGATCTGCCGCTTCGGGGCGGCGGGCGGCTCGGTCGCTGCCGGCGCGGCATCCTGACCGGCCTCGCCTTCGGCGCGGATGACCGGCGCATGGTCGCTGTCCGCCGGCGCAAAGCGCAGCAGCGTCACTGTGCCCGGACGCTCGTCGAACACCGGACGCACCGGCATGCCGACCTGCAGCGCTTCGGGCGTGGTGCCGACCAGCGTGGTGTTCAGGTGCACGCCCTCGTCCAGTTCGACCACGGCCAGCAGCTGCGGCATCTCGTCGGTGAACTCGGGCAGGGTCGGGATGCGCGCCACGGTGTAGGTGTAGAGTCGGCCGTTGCCGGAGACGGCCTTCCACGCCAGCTGGCGCGAGCCGCACTTCGGGCAGTGGGTGCGCGGAAAGAAGATCCAGTGCCCATGATCGCACTGCTGGATGCGCACCTCGTGCGCCTGCAGGCCTTCCCAGAACGGGCGGCTGATCTCGGTGGGATGCGGCAGGGGTTTGTTCCAGGCCATGGTCATGCTCCCCGCAGGATCAGTGCGCCCTGCTCGCTCATCACGCCGCCGGTGCCCGAGACGTAGGCCAGGTCATGGCGCGCCAGCTGGCGCTCGCCTGCGCGGCCCTGAATCTGCTGGATGGCCTCGATGACCTGGGACATGCCGCCGGCGCTGGCAGACTGGCCGAAGCTGAGCTGGCCGCCGTGGGTGTTCATGGGAAAGTCGCCCTTGAAGGTGAAGTCGTGGCTGCGCAGGAATTCCATGCCGCGGCCCTTTTCGCAAAAGCCCGCGTCCTCCAGGGTGAGCAGCACGGTGATCGTGTAGCAGTCGTAGATCTGCGCCATGTGCATGTCAGCGGGCTTGCAGCCGGCCATCTCGAAGGCCTTGCGCGAAGCCGGACCGATGGGCGTGCTGAGCATGTCGGCGGCGTAGGTCGGCGACTTGCTGTGCACGTGCTCGCCGCAGCCGACGATGCTGACCGGGCGGTGCTTGCAGCGCTTGGCACGGTCGGCGCGGGTCACGATCATGGCGCCGCCACCGGCGGCGGGCAGCACAATCTCCAGCATGCGCAGGGGCTCGGCCACCATGCGCGAGGCCAACACGTCCTCCACGGTGATCGGCTTGCCGTAAAACATGGCATCGGGGTTGTGGCAGGCGTTGAAACGCTGGTCCACGCAGATGCGCGCCAGGGCCGCCGGGTCATAGCCGAACTGCGCCGCATAGCGCTGGGCGATCATGGCGTAGCCGGTGTTCTGCGCCATGTGGCCGTAGGGCAGGTCCATCTCCGCCTCGGGCGCGCCCCAGCGGGTGCTGTGGCCGCCGAAGCGGCTGGACTTCATGACCTCGGCGACGTGGTCGTCGTGCTCGGAGTACGGCGCCATGCGCGCCGGAATGACGCAGACCACGGTATTGCACAGCCCGAGTTCAATGGCGGCGGCAGCTCGCCAGACCATGGCCACGGAGCTGGCACCGCCCAGGTCCACGACTTCGGCGAAATTGAGCTGCACGCCCAGATACTCGCCGACCATGGCCGGCACGAACGAGCTGGCCTCGTGGAAGTAGGCGCCGGTGGTGACCAGACCATCGACCTCGGACAGTTCCATGCCCGCGTCGTCCAGTGCCTTGAGCGTCAGGTCCGCGATCTGCTCCAGATGGAACAACTGCGGCGCCGTGGCGTATTTCTCAGGCTTGTACTGCGCGGCGCCGACCAGCGCCGCCTTTCCCTGCAACCCCATAAGCGTGGCCCTTTTGGTGAAATTGGTGTGTCTGCATTGTGGAAAAGCGGACGCCGCCGACCATCGTCTGAGCAGACTAAAACCACCCCCTGGGACATACCCTTAGGAGCCGACGCAAACGTCCATTCGGACGATGTTGCCAGGGGCCCGAAACCAAGAATCGCCTCCTTGAAGCCTTCAGGCTGCGCGCAGCGCGGGCCCAGGCACATCCGCTTCAAGGAGACCCCGTGAACACTGCCGTCGGCATCGGAGCCGCAGCCCTGGTGGCTGCCGCCTCGGTTTTCGCCTTTTCCCCTCGCCACCCCCCCGCGCTGGCAGCCACCAGCCTGGGCGTGCAGACCACCCACTTCAACGACCTGGCCCAGGTCGGCGACCGCCTGCTGGCCGCCGGCACACTGGGCGACATCGTGTACTCCGAGGACCAGGGCCAACATTGGCAAGCCGCCACGGTGGACCACCCGCGCCAGGCGCTGCTGGTGTCGATGGCCTTCGCGCCCGACAAGAAGACCGGCTTCGCCGTCGGCCACGAGGACTGGATCCTGCGCACCCAGGACGGCGGCAAGACCTGGCAGGAGGTGCTGTTCCAGGAAAAGAACGGCGAGCCGCTGATGTCGGTGGCGCGCCTGCCCTCGGGTGACTGGATCACCGTAGGCGCTTTCGGCAAGGCGCTGGTGTCGCATGACGGTGGCAAGGCCTGGGAACCGCTGACGCTGCCCGAACAGGTCGAGGACAAGCACCTGAACCGCATCGTCAGCAGTGCCGATGGCCGCCGCTGGCTGATCGTGGGCGAGCGCGGGCTGGTGCTGCATTCAGCCGACGGCGGCGCCAGCTGGCAGGCCGAGACGCCGTTCTACAACGGCTCGTTCTACGGCGCCATGGCGCTGGACGGCGGTGGCTGGCTGATCTACGGCATGCGCGGCAACATCTTCACCCAGGCCACGCCGGATGCACCCTGGGTGCGCTCGCAGGTGCCGGCGCCTGTGTCTTTCTTCGGCCACGCACGCCAGGCCGACGGCGCCATCGTGCTGGTCGGCCAGGGCAGCATGCTGGGCATCAGCCGCGACGGTGGCAAGAGCTTCACGCTGCAGCGCGCCAAGGGTCGCGCCACGCTCACCGACGTGCTGCTGACCGGCCAGGACCAGGGTTGGATCGCCAGCGACGCCGGCCTGCAACCCTACAACGTGGCCGCGCAGACCGGCCAGGACACCGCCCAAGGAGCCAAGCCATGACGCTGCCCGTTCCCACCTCGCGTCTGGACCGCTTCATCGCGGCCACGGCGCACTGGATGATTTCCTGGAGCAAGACCATCGTCGTGCTCACCCTGATCGCTACCGGCCTGCTGGCCGCCTCGGCGCTGCAAACGCGCCTGGACCCCGGCTTCAACAAGCTCATCCCGCTGCGCCACGAATACATGGCGGCCTTCCTGCAGCACTCGGGCACTTTCTCGGGCGCCAACCGGGTGCTGGTCAGCGTCGAGTGGAAGGGCGAAGGCGACATCTACAACAAGGAATTCCTGGAGGCGCTGCATGGCGTCACCGACGAGGTGTTCTTCACCCCCGGCGTGAACCGCGGCCAGGTGTACTCGCTGTTCACGCCCAACGTGCGCTACATCGAGATCACCGAGGACGGCTACGTGGGCGAGGTGCTGATCCCCTCGCGCTTCGAGCCCAACGCCGAGGGCCTGGCGCACGTGCGCTCCAACGTCGCCAAGTCCGGGCAGATCGGCAGCCTGGTCAGCAACGACCTGAAGTCGGCCATGGTGCGCGCCGACCTGCAGGAGATCGACCCCAAGACAGGCGAGAAGCTGGACTACCACCAGGTCGCGCAGCGCCTGGAGAAGATCCGCACGCAGTTCGAAAGCGACAAGGTCAAGGTCCACATCATCGGTTTCTCCAAGGTGCTGGGCGACGTGATGGACGGGCTGTTCACCGTCATCACCTTCTTCGTGATCGCCTTTGCCATCACCGCCGTGCTGCTGCGCCTGTACACGCGCTCAACCAACCTGACGGTGGTCGGCCTGCTGGTGGCGCTGCTGCCGGTGATCTGGCTGCTGGGCCTGCTGCCGCTAATCGGCTACGGCATCGACCCGATGTCCATCCTGGTGCCGTTCCTGATCTTCTCCATCGGCGTGTCGCACGCGGTGCAGATGACCGGCGCCTGGAAGCATGACGTGCGCGTGGGCCGCAGCCCGCAACTGGCGGCCGAGAATTCGATCCGCAAGCTGGCCATTCCCGGCACGCTCGCGCTGCTCACCAACGCCCTGGGCTTCATGGTCATCATGCTGATCGACATCCCCATCGTGCACGAGCTGGGCCTGACGGCCTGCCTGGGCGTGCTCCTGATGATCATCACCAACAAGGTCTTCCTGCCGGCGCTGCTGGCGCACATCCGCCTGGAAAAGAGCGCCATGGTCGCGCCCGTGACCGACGCCGAAGGCCGCAACGCCCGCTGGTGGCGCGTGTCGGTGCTGGCCGAGCCGCGCCCGGCGCTGTGGACGCTGCTGATCTCGATGGCGCTGCTGGCGGTGGGCACCTGGGGCTCGCGCCACCTGCGCACCGGTGACGTGGGCACGGGCGCGCCCGAGTTGCGCGCCGAGTCGCGCTACAACGTCGACAACGACCACATCATCAAGCACTACTCCATCGGCATGGACGTGCTGTCGGTGTATGTCGAGGCGCCCGAGGCCGGCGAGGCCTGCTCCAACTGGCAGGTGATGAACGCAGTGGACCGCTTCGAGACACACATGAGCCGGGTGGACGGCGTGCGCTCGGTGTCCTCGTCGGCGCGCTTGGCCAAGATCGCCGCCTTCGGCACCAACGAGGGCAACCCGCGCTGGCAGACGCTGCAGCGCACCGAGGCGGCGCTGCGCTCGGGCTCCAAGAGCCTGTCGCCCGATCTGGGCCTGAACACCGAGAGCTGCAAGATCATGAACGTGCAGGTGTTCCTGAAGGACCACGAGGGCTCGACCCTGACGCACGTGGTGGACGAGGCCAAGCGCTTCATCGCTGCCGACCGCACCGAGGGCGTGCGCTTCCGCCTGGCCGGGGGCAACGCCGGCGTGGCCGCCGCCACCAACGAGGCGGTCGAGCGCGCCGAGGTGCAGATGCTGGGCTCGATCTTCGGCGCCATCACCATCCTGTGTTGGCTCACCTTCCGCAGCTGGCGCGCGGTGCTGTGCATCATCGTGCCGCTGGCGCTGGTCTCCATCCTGTGCAACGCGCTGATGGCGCTGCTGGGCATCGGCCTGAAGGTGCCGACCCTGCCGGTCATCGCGCTGGGCGTCGGCGTGGGCGTGGACTACGGCATCTACCTGTACGAGAGCCTGCAGCACGCCCTGCGCGAGCGCGACGGGGTGACGCTGCGCGAGGCCTTCTACGACGCCATGCGCCAGCGCGGCAACGCCGCCGTGTTCACGGCGCTGACCATGTCCATCGGCGTGGGCACCTGGGCGTTCTCGGCGCTGAAATTCCAGGCCGACATGGGCATCCTGCTGGCATTCATGTTCCTGGTGAATATGCTGGGCGCAATCTTCCTGCTGCCGGCCATGGCCTGCTGGCTGAACGTGGAGCGTGCCGAGGCGCGCGCCCGGGCCCGCAGTCCGCAGCAGCCGGCGCCGGCACCGGCAGCGCCCGTGGGCGGCGGCATGCTGCGCGCCGCCGAAGTGCAGTCGCCCGTGAACGGCAAGCTGTGAGTACGGCTGTTGCGCCCTCCACTGTCGAGCAGCTGCTGCTGGAGCACGCACTGGCGCAGGTGCTGGTGCGCTACGCCCGCGCCTGCGACGGCCGTGACTGGGCGCTGCTGGACGATGTCTTCACGCCCGACTGCACCACCGACTACTGCGGCCGCATCTGCCACGGCGTGGACGCGGTGCGGCACATGATCAGCAGCCACCTGGACGGCTGCGGGCCGACGCAGCACCTGCTGGGCAATCTGCAGGTCGACGCTGGCGCTGCCGGCAGCGCGCCGCCGCGCAGCACCATCCACGTGCGCGCCGTGCACCAGGGCCTGCTCAGACGTGCTGCCCTGCGCTACGACGCAGTCGGTTTCTACGAGGACCAGTGGACGCACACGCCCGCGGGCTGGCGCATCCACCACCGGCGCATGTCCATGTTGCTGGAGCTGGGCGACCGCTCGGTGCTGCAACCCGGCGGCTGACCGCCGGGGCCCGGCGCACGCACGCCGCCCCCTCCCGCCCGCACAGCTTTCCGGCTGCGCGGGTTTTTTGTTGCCCGGCGGCCCTGCCCCGCGAGCCACGCCCAGACCACGTCGAGAGCCGCCAAGACACGACAGATGCGCCCTGCGCTATGGAAAAAATAGCTACAGACCCTTGCAACACAATGGCTGAAAGGCGTTTTGACTCAAAATTCCGCCGCCGCAGGCATGCTGGAACGCGGGCCACAGGGTGCAAGGCTTTTGATAGCAACCGGTCCTTGATTGGTAAGGGCCTGGGCCGCTTTTAATGCTGGTTCTGGCCATCTGGGCGCATCGAGCAGTAGTTCGCCCACCGCATGGGTTTGCGTCCCCGCGGCCGCGCCGGCAACCGCATGGCGCAGCCGGCGCGCACCGCGCGAAGCACTGCACCCTTTCCTGGCGCGTCGGCGGACGCAAAAAAGCCCGGCGCGCGGGCCGGGCTGCAGGGTGCGGGGGCGCGCTGCGCGCCAGGCGTCAGAACGAGTACTTGAGCGCCACCGAGAACTGCTCGCGGTCGGTCAGCACGCGGTACTTCTTGGCGTCCAGCGAGGGCGAACCCAGGTAGCCGAGGTAGGTCAGGTTGATCGACAGGTTGCTCTTGCGCACGAAGGTGGCACCGATGCTGTAGCGGTGGTCGCCCTCGCCGCCGCCGAAGCCGCCGATGAGGGTGCGGCCACGCAGCTGGCGCTGGTAGCTGATGGGCACCGTCAGGTCCCAGCCCTCGAAGATGCCGGGATAGCCCAGCACCCAGGTGCCCGAGAACGCCAGGCCGTTGCGGGTCTTGAAGCTCAGATCGTCGGTGCTGTAGCCCTCGGACACGCTGTTGACGCGCACGGCGGAGATTTCGCCCAGCAGCTGCATGTCGTCGGCGACGGGGGTGCGGCCGATGTTGTAGAAGCCGCCCAGGTTCAGCTGCGTGACGTTGGAGCGCACCGCCTTGGAAGCAGCGCCTACCAACGATGGCGTGCCCTTGCGGTAGGTCAGCTCGCCATAGGCCGACAGCTTGCCGAACGAGGTGCTCACCGTGCCGCCCAACAGCTTGGCGTCATCGAAGTAGCGGATCTGGTAGCGGCTGAAGTCGGGCGCGATGACCAGCGCCGGCGAGCGCTCGTTGTAGTTCAGGTAGTAGAGGCCGACCTCGGTTTCCTGCGTCACGCGGTAGCGCGTACCGATGCCCCACTGGCCGGTCTTGGACGGACGGATGTCGTCGCTGCGGCGCACGCCGGCACACACGCCGGTGGCGGTGTAGGGACCCAGGCAGCTGGCGCCGGGCCCGACCACGTCGGATGTGCTCAGGAACGAGCCCACCGCCGGGGCGATGGTCTCGTGGAAGCCGAACTGGGCGTGGCCCAGCAGCGTCCAGTTCTCGTTCATCTCGATCGAGGCCGAGATCTGGTCTTCAGGGAGCACAGCTTCCTTGACCTCGGTGCCCGGCACGCCGGCCTTGGTGCCATCGAACGGCCCCTGCGCCGCCGAGATGTTGGCGAAGAACGTGGCTTCGCCCCAGTTCACCACCTGGCGGCCCAGGCGGATGGTGGCGCGGCGGTTGTCGCCGAAGTCGAAGCCGGTGTAGGCGTAGGTGTCCAGCAGCCGGGTGTAGCCGCCGTGGTAACGCTCGGTGTCGCTGGTGAAGCGGTCGAACGGCGGCGCCTTGTTCACCTTGTTGGGGTTGCTCGGGTCGGCGTTGTTGTCGTTGGCGCGGTGGTACACGTCGTCGTAGAACGTGGACGCTGTGAACACCAGGCCAGTGCGGCCCTTGGACAGCTTGCTCTCGAACAGCGCCGCCAGACGATTGGCAGTGAGCGAGCCCTTGTTGAAGTTGTTGTCGCCGTCGTTGCCGTTGGCGTTGCTCACCGGGCTGGCCAGCAAGCTCGCCGGATCCTGGGCACGCACGCCCAGGGTGTAGTTCAGGTTCAGGCGCCAGTCGAACTTCAGGCCGTCGCCTAGGTCGATGGTCTCCCCCGCCTGTGCCAGGCCTGCGCCCAGCGCCAGCACTGCCGCCAGTGCGACGGGCTTGAGCGTTTTCTTGGATGTCTTCATGTGGTTTCCCTCAGTCGTTTTGAATGTTTTGGCTGTTCAGGTGCCCATGTTGCGCGCCGCCTGGGGCGTGAACATCGACGGATCCAGATCACCCTTGTTCAGCACCGGACCGGTGGGGCGTTCCTGGAACAAGTTGTAGCCGATGTAGCTGCCGCTGTTCAGGTCGTAATAGAACGACGTGCCGGCGTGCCAGGCATTGATGTCCGGCGTGTAGTAGTAGTTGATGAGGGCGTGCTGCCACAGCTGGCCACGCGAGTCGTACATGTCGGACGCCACGGCCTGGCCGGTGTCCTCGTCCAGGAACAGCACGCGCTTGCCGTACAGGTGGCGGTAGTTGTCCTTCAAGTTGCCCTCCACCGCCCAGACGCGGCGCAGCTCGTAGCGCATGAAGTCCGGGTTGGCGTGGTTGGGCGTCAGCAGGTCCTTGTACTTGACCGTCTTCTCGTGGATCTTGTAGGCGTTGGCCGGGATGAACATCTCCTTGCGCCCCAGCAGCTTCCAGTTGTAGCGCTCGGGCGAGCCGTTGAACAGGCGGTCGGAGTCGATGGTCATCTTGCCGCCCGAGCCGGCCAGCGGCTGGTCGAAGCCGTACTCGGGCACCTGGCGCACGCGGCGCGTGCCGGCGTCATAGCTCCAGGCCAGACGCTTGTCCTTCTTGAAGTTCAGCGGCTCGGTGGAGTTGGTCACGCCGCCCTTCTCGCGCTCGGGCAGCAGCGCGCGCGTCATCGAGTACGCCATGCGGCCCTCGACCGGTTTGCCGCGGTTGGCCGGGGTGCTGGTCTCGTCCAGGTTGCGGTTTTCCTGACGGCCCCAAGCGATGCTGCCGTCCGACAGTACGTTGGCCACGTCGCGCGTGATGCTCTCGGTGAAGGCGCGCGCCGGGATCAGGTTGTTCCACAGCGCCTCGTTGCCGTTTTGCGGGATGGGGAACGGGATACCGCCCATGCCGGCCTTGACGGCCAGGCCGTCGTCGATCAGCTCGGCCTCCAGCGCGTTCTTCTTGACCACGGCGCACACGTCCTCGGGGTAAGCGAAGTCGCGGTGGCCGGGATAGACCGGCATCTTGTAAGTAGTCGGGTACTTCTTCAGCATGGCCTTCTGACCATCGCTGAGCTTGTCCGCGTACTTGTCCATGTTCTCGGCGGTGATCACGAACAGCGGCTTTTCGTTGGCGTAGATGTCCACCGGATGCGCGCCGCTGTGCTTGGGCTGGTCCACGCCCGGCAACTTGCCGACGTATTTGCCGGTGAATTCGGGAATGGTGCCGTCCTTGTTGCCGGCCTTGATGCCGCCGTTGCAGTTGAGCTCCTTGCCCAGCTTGTCGGCCTCGGCCGCCGGGACCTTGGCCCAGGCAGTGCCCGCCAGCACCAGCAGTGCCGCCAGCGCCATCGGGGTCTTGCGCATCATGGATTTCATTGAAAGTTCTCCTTGGAGTTGAAACCGGTTCGCCAAATGGATTCAAGATTTGCGGGTCCGTCCCGGCTGCCTCGGCCCGGCCGCCACGGGTGTGCCACGGCATCGGATTGCAGGGTCATGCTAGGGGCCGGGCCACGCCGGCCCATCGTCCGATGGGACTAATGACAGACCCGCACGCCACGCCCGGCCAGAGGGCGCGGCGTGCGGCGAGCGCCTGCCGCGCCGGTCGTCCAACAGGACTACTGACAGACCCGCAGTTGCGGGCGTACCACGTGCCGCGCCATGAAAAAGCCCGCCGATGCGTAGCGCATGGGCGGGCCGGGACGGTGGATCTGCGTGCGTGTCAGGGCTGCAGCAACTGCGCCAACTCCTTGCGCATGTTCCCTTTGAGCATCTTGCCGGCCGGGTTGCGCGGCAGCGGCTCGTCGCGCACCACGATGCGGCTGGGCACCTTGTAGCCAGCCAGGCGCTGGGCGACGAACTCGCGCAGCCCGTCCTCGTTGACCTCGGCGCCGGGCTTGCCGACCACCACCGCCACCACCTGCTCGCCGGTGACCTCGTGCGGCAGGGCGAACACCGCCGCCTCCTGCAGGTCCTGGTGCTGCATCAGGCAGCCCTCGACCTCGACGGCGGCGATTTTCTCGCCGCTGCGGTTGATCACGTCCTTGATGCGGTCCACGATGGTCAGGAAACCATACCGGTCCACCTGCCCGATGTCGCCGGTGCGGAACCACCCGTCCTGCACCGCTGAACGCGTGGCCTGCGGCTCGTTCCAGTAGCCCTGCATCAGCGTCACGCCGCGCAGCCAGACCTCGCCCGGCTGGTTCGGCGGCAAGGCGCTGCCGTCCAGATCGGCGATGCGCGCCTCGATGATCGGTGAGAGTACGCCCGAGCTGCGCGGCTGCGCCTCGAACATGCGCCCAGAGCCGGCCGCGCACACGCCGTTGGACTCGGTCAGGCCGAAGCCGATGCCCGACATGCGCCCCGGAAACTTGCCCAGGAACTCGTCGATCAGCCGCGGGTGCAGGCCACCGCCGCCGAAGCCCAGACCCGACAGCTGGCCGGAGTTGGCCGGGTCGGCGAACTGCGGCAGCTCGATCAGCTGCTGCACCATGCTCGGCGCGCCGTTGAACTGGGTGATGTTCTCGCGCCGGATCAGCTCCAGCGCCTGCGCCGCGTCCCAGCGGTGCATGAAGATCAGCCGCCGGCCATGGCGCAGCGAGCTCAGCAGCTGCGCGTGCAGCCCGCTGACGTGGAACAGCGGCACCGCCGACAGCGTCGTCGGCTGCAACTGGCGCGCCATGATGCGCGCCACCGCATCGGGCGAGCTCATGGCCGAGATCGCGCCGATGTAGTCGATGTTGAAGATCGCCTGGCACACGGCGCGCTGGCTGGACTGCACGCCCTTGGCGCGGCTGGTGGCACCGGAGGTGAACAGGATCAGCGCCGTGTCGTCAGGCGCCAGCGCCGGCGGCTCGAACGCCGGCGCGCCAGGCGCCGTCAGCGCCTGCCAGTCCAGCTCGCCGGCCGTGCCATCGACCACCACCGTGCGGATGCCGCGCCCGGCCAGCGCCGCCTGCACGCGCTCGTGCCGGTCCTGGTCGCAGATCAGCCACGCTGGAGTGGTGTCGTCGATGGCCGGCATTAGCTCGCCCACCAGGCCGAAGCTGTTGAGCGGCACCGGCACCGCGCCCAGCAGCGCGGTGGCGGCGAAGGCCACCACCCATTCCGGCCGGTTGCGCATGGCAATGGCGATGCGGTCGCCGGCGCGCACGCCATGCTCGCGCTGCAGGCGCCCGGCCAGCGCATCGACAGCGCCGAAGAAACGTGCGAACGTCCAGCGGTCGTCGCCATAGACCAGGAACTCGGCTGCCGCATGGGCGCGGCCGGCGTTGATCAGTTCGGGCAGCGTCCTGAAGGCATAGCGGTAAGCCGGTACTTCGCTGCCGTCGGCCAGGCGCACGGTTTCCAGTTCGAAAGGCGCGCCTGGCGCCGTGAGCTGGGCGCGCAGCGCCTGCAGCTGCTCGCCGATGGCCATTGCTGCCGGTGTGTCGGAGGTGGTGCTCATGTCAGAAACCCTTGAGCCGCGCATAGCGGTTGCGGTGGTAGGCGCCGTCGCCCAGCATGCGCTGCAGCACACGGGCACGCTTGAAGAACAGCCCCAGGTCCAGTTCGTCGGTCACGCCGATGCCGCCGTGCAGCTGCACGGCCTCGTTGGCCAGCTTCTCGCACAGGTCGGCGGCGCGGGCCTTGGCCAGGCTGGCGTGCAGGGCGATGGCCGTCTCATCACCGGCGTCGATGGCCTCCAGCGCGCCGCGCACGCAACTCTCCAGCAACTCCAGCTCGACGTACAGGCGCGCGGCACGGTGCTGCAGCGCCTGGAACGAGCCGATGGGCACGTCGAACTGAATGCGTTCCTTCAGGTAGGCCACGGTGGTCACGAACATGGCGCGCAGCAGCCCGAGCGCCTCGGCGGCGACGCAGGCACGGGCACGGTCCAGCACCTGCTCTAGCGCCTGTGCGGCCGGCAGGGCATCCAGCCGCATGGAAGCATCCAACGCCACGCCGTCAAAGCGCACGCAAGCGGTGTTGCGGCTGTCGATCATGGCCACGCGCTCAACCTGCACGCCGGCGGCGTTGGCCGGCACCAGCCACAGCGAGGGCGCATCGGCGCTGCCAGCCAGCACCAGGAATCCATCAGCACCGACACCGTCGAAGACGAAATGCTTAGCACCGTGCAGCGTGCCACTGCCCTCGCCCGGCTCGATACGGGTGGCCATGGGCGCCGGCCAGTGCCGACCGGACTCCTCGTCCAGGGCCAGTGCCAGGCGGGCCTTGCCCTGTGCCAGCTTCGGCAGCCAATGCGCCTGTTGCGCCGGGCTGCCGGCGCGGATCAGCAGCTCGGGCGCCAGTACCGCCTGGCTCAGCAGCGGCTGCGCTGCCAGTTGCCGGCCGATGGCCTCGAACACCTGGCCCAGGCCCAGGTAGCCAACCTGCAGGCCGTCGTGCGCCTCGGGCAGCACGGCCACGGGCCAGCCCATGTCCACCATCTGGCGCCACAGCGCGTCGTCGAACCCGGTGGCGCTGCGCTCGTCGCGCAGGCGGCGCTGCTGCGATACCGGTGCCTGGTCGGCCAGCAGCGCTTGCGCGCTGTCGCCCAGCAGCGCCTGCTCCTCGGACAAAAGCATGGTCATGTGTTGTGTCTCTTTCTCGTTGGGTCGGACCGCCGGCGCTTCAGCCCGGCAGGCCCAGCACGCGCTTGGCGACGATGTTCAGCTGCACCTCGGAAGTGCCGCCGCCGATGGTGTAACTCTTGGAGCGCAGCCAGCTGCGGCACACGTCCAGCTCGTCGGCGCTGAAGGCGTCGCCCTCCCAGCCCAGGCCGCGCAGGCCCATGGCCTGCTCCAGCAACTCGTACTTGGCCACCTCCTGCTCGGTCTGCACCAGCTTCATGATGCTTGCCGGTCCGCTCACGTCGCGGCGCGCCAGCGCCATCTCGCTCACACGGCGGTGCGTCAGCGCGAACGCCTGGGCGTCCATCAGCACGCCCGCCAGGCGGTCGCGCAGCGCGCCATCACGCACCTGGCCGTTGCCGTCCACCAGGTAGCCCAGCGCGGTCTGCAGGGCATCGTGCGAGGGCGCGCCGCCCTCGGTGAACTTGGACATGGCCGCGCGCTCGTGCTGCAGCAGCTTCTTGGCCACCGCCCAGCCCTCGCCCTCCTGGCCCACCAGCTGGCGCACCGGCACACGCACGTCGTCGAAGAACACTTGGCAAAAGCTCGACTTGCCGCTGATCAGCTCGATCGGCTTGACCGTGACACCCGGGCTCTTCATGTCGATCAGCACGAAACTGATGCCGTTTTGCTTCTTCGCGCCGGCGTCGGTGCGCACCAGGGCATACATCCAGTCGGCCTTGTCGCCGTCGGACGTCCAGATCTTGCTGCCGTTGACGATGTAGGCGTCGCCCTGCGCGTCGCTGACGCGCCGGCCCGAGGTCTTCAGGCTGGCCAGGTCGGAGCCGGCGTTGGGCTCGGAGAAGCCTTGGCACCAGCGGCGCTCGCCACGCATCATCGGCACCAAGTGCTCGAGCTTTTGCTCGTGCGTCCCGACCTCCAGCAGCACCGGCCCGAGCATCCACACGCCCAGGTTGTATTGCGGCTGGCGGCAGCCCAGGCGGTGCATCTCGGTCTCGACGATGCGTGTGCGCTTCGCATCCAGCCCGCCGCCACCGTACTCCGTGGGCCAGGATGGCGCGAACCAGCCGCGCTCGCGCATGCGCTCGAACCAGACCTTCTGATCGTCAGTCTGGAATGTCAGTGCCGAGCCACCCCAGACCATCTCCTCGGTCACGATGGGGCGGCGCATGCTGGCCGGGCAGTTGGCTTGCAGCCACTGCCGGACTTCCTGGCGGAAAGCGTCCAATTCTGTCGTCATGCTCATTCCTTGTGGGTCAGGGGGGCGGCGGCCAGCATCAGGATCTCCGTGCCGGCCGCGTCGATGTGGCCTTCAACCTCGCCGGTCGCACGCAGCAGGTTGACATGCGCCAGCGTCTCGCCCAGCGCCATCAAATGATCCACCGGGCCGCGCAGCTTCGGAAACAGCACCTGCATCAGCTGCATGCCCGAGGCGCCACCGCCTTGGCGCAGATGCGCGCGGATCAGCTCCAGCTGCTCCTCGTGGTGCGCCACGATCTCGTCGGCGCGCTCGCGCACGCCGACATACACCTGCTGGTGCGAGGGCAGTACCAGCGTGTCCGGGTGCAGCTCGCGCAGGCGCCGCATGGACGCCAGCCAGTGGCGCAGCGGGTTGCCGTTCGGCTCCTGCGGCATGACCATGACGTTGGAGGTGATGCGCGGCAGCAGCTGGTCGCCGGCCAGCAGCAGGTGCTCGTCGGCGTCGTACAGGCAGGCATGCTCGGGCGAGTGGCCCTCGCCGACGATGACCTGCCACCGGCGCTCGCCGATACGCAGCACGTCGCCGTGGCGCATGCGCTGGAAGGACAGCGGCGGCTGCGGCATGAACGGGTCCTTGCGCATGGCCGCGAACATGCGCTCGACCAGCGCCGCGTCGGTGCCGGCGCGGCGATAAAACTCCTGGTGGCGCGGCGGCAGCGGATCGGGGGGCGGACCCATCTCGGCGCGTAGCATCAGGAATTCCTGCGCCGTCATCCACAGCTCGACGCCGAAATGCTCCTGCAGCCAGCGCGCCGCGCCGGCGTGGTCGTAGTGGAAGTGGGTGCAGATCACGCGCGTCAGCGGCTGGCCGGCCAGCTGCTGGCCGAAGATCTGCTCCCACAACGCGTGCGTGGACGGGATGCCGAGCCCGGTATCCACCACCGCCCAGCCCTCGCCGTCACGCAGCAGGTAGACGTTGATGTGGTCCAGCGCCATGGGCATGGGCATGCGCGCCCACAGCACGCCCTCGGCCACCCGCACCAGCTGGCCGTCCGGTGTCGGCGCCTCGAACGGGTAGCGCAGGCGGTCGGGTGGGCGCGGCCGGGCGCGCGTCGCCACCTCGTCAGCTTCCTCGGCCTTATGCACCCAGGGCCTCCTGCAGCGCCTGGGACGTCAGCGGCACATAGGTTTGCAGGCGGTCGTCGCGCACATACAAAGGATCCTGCACCTGGTTCTGGTCGAAGCCCTGGCGCTGCAGATCGACCTTGCGCAGCTTGTAGTTGCCAGTCATGTCGGGCGCCTCCATCAGGCGCAGGAACAGCGGCGCGGCGTAGCGCGGCACGCGGCTGGTGGCCAGTTCCCAGAATGCCTTGGGATCGAACGCCGCTCCCTCGTGCATCACCAGCGCGGCCATGCCGGCGCGGCCCTCGTGGCCGGGCACCTGCACGCCGTAGATGGTCAGCGCGTCCAGGCCGGGGAAGTCGCCCAGGGCGTCAGTGACTTCCATGGTCGAGACGTTCTCGCTCTTCCAGCGGAAGGTGTCGCCGATGCGATCCACGAACCAGCAGTAGCCTTCCTCGTCGCAGCGCAGCAGGTCGCCAGAGGACCACCAAGCATCGCCTTTCTGAAACACGTCGCGCAGGATCTTCTTCTGCGTGGACTCCTGGCAGGTGTAGCCCTCGAAGCGGCCGGCCACGATGTCGGGGTAGTCGACCACCATGGCGATG
This sequence comes from Oryzisolibacter propanilivorax, assembly GCF_900103645.1. Classification (GTDB taxonomy): domain Bacteria; phylum Pseudomonadota; class Gammaproteobacteria; order Burkholderiales; family Burkholderiaceae_C; genus Melaminivora; species Melaminivora propanilivorax. The sequence continues at coordinate 56,991 of NZ_FNHP01000001.1, read as the reverse complement.
GCCTCGCCCGGCTCGTTCACGCCGGCCAGCTGCAGGAAGCCGTTTTCGTCGCGGATGTAGTCGCCCTTGTCCTGGTCATAGCGCACCAAGCGCAGGTTGGTCTTCTCCCAGAACGGTACGCGGCCGCACGAGCCGATGCGGTTGTCCACGTTCACCGTGCTGGCGTTGGACTCGGTGCTGCCCCAGCTCTCGAAGACCTGGAAATGGTCACCGAAGCGGTTGGCCCACTGCTGCCAGATCTCCGGTGACAGGCCGGTGCCAGCCATCTTGCGCAGCGTGTGCTGGCGGTCGTCGGGCTGCGGCGGCAGCGTCAGCAGGAAACGGCAGATCTCGCCCACGTACTGGCACATGGTGATCCGATAACGGCGCACGTCGGCCCAGAATTCGCTGCGGCTGAACTTGCGCCGCACCACCAGGCTGGAGCCGGCGCTCAGCGCGGTGGAGGTCAGCGACATCGACGCCGCGCCGTGGTAGAGCGGCAGGAAACAATAGAAACGGTCCTCGGGCCCGGTCTCCCACAGCGCCTTCATGGCATCGCCGGCCATCAGCCAGCGCGCATGGCTGACCAGCGCCGCCTTCGGCAGGCCAGTGGTGCCGGAGGTGAAGATGTACTGCGCGTTGTCGCCGGCGCGGATGCCCTCGCGCCACTGCGCCGGCACGTCGGCGCCGTCCTGTCGCTCAGCCAGCGCCTGCAGGTTGGCACCGTATTTCGCCAGCACCTGCGGCGGCGCCGGGCGCTCGGGGTCGGGCCAGTGCCAAAAGGTGCAGGCCGCGTTGCCGGCCAGCTCGGGCGTGTCCTCGAAACGCTGCACGCATTCCTCGCCGACGATGACATGACGTGTTCCCGTCACCTCCAGCGCATGAGCCAGCGGCTTGCCCGCCACATAGGTGTTGAGGAAGGCCACGACCGCACCGGCCTTGGCGATGCCCATCCAGGCGAAGAAGAAGTCGGCGCGGTTTTCCATGCACAGCGCCACCACGTCGCCCTGGCGCACGCCGGCGGCGTGCAGTGCACACGCCACTTGGTTGGCGCGCGCATTGAACTCGCGGTAGCTGTAGCGCGCGTCGCCCTCCAGCAGGAAGGTGCGCTCGCCGTACTGCCGGGCGCATTCCTGCACCCGGTCGGCAATGGTGTAGGGCATGGATGCCCGATAGCGCATGGCCAGGTCGCCGCGGCGGTCCAGGCGCTGCTGGGTTTTCTCGCGCGAAACGGCGGCGATTGCGTTCATCGTGATGTCTCCACTGTTCTGGGTACTGCGGCGCCCGGGGCAGCCGCGTCAGCGCACCGGCCGCGGCATGCCCAGGCCGAACTGGGCGATCAGCTCGCGCTGTATCTCGTTGGTGCCGCCGCCAAAGGTGTTGATGGTGTTGGCGCGCAGCTCGTACTCCAGCTCGCCCATCAGATACGCCGCGGCCGAGCCGCCGCGCACCAAGGAACTGCTGCCGACGATGTCCATCAGCCGGTGCAGGACGTCCACTACGTTCTCTGACCCATAGACCTTGGTCGCCGAGGCCAGCGCCACGTCCATGGCTCCGGCCTCCAGGTCGGCGGCGATGCGGAAGTTGATCAGCCGCATGGCCTCCAGCCGCGTGTAGCACTCGGCCAGGGCCCGGCGCACCCACGGCTGGTCCACGGCGCGGCGGCCGTCCTCGTCGCGCGCCTTGGCCCAGGCCAGCACCTTAGTGAATGGTGCGAAGACCTTGTCGGACCAGGCGCCCAGGCCCAGCCGTTCGTGGTTAAGCTGATCGGTGATCAGCTTCCAGCCGCCGTCGAGCTTGCCGATCAGCCGGTTCGCGGGCACCCGCACGTTGTCGTAGTACGTGGCCGATGTGAAGTTGCCGACGGTCTGGATCAGCGTATGCGAGAAGCCTTCGGCTTGGGTGTCCAGCACCATGATGGAGATGCCTCGGTGGCGCGCCAGATCGGGGTTGGTGCGCGCCGCCAGCCAAACGTAGTCGGCGGATTCGATGCCCGATGTCCAGAGCTTTTGCCCATTGACCACGAAATGCCCGGTCTGCAGGTCGCCGTGCAACGTGGCCTGGGTCTTGAGCATCGCCAGGTCCGAGCCCGCGCCGGGCTCGGAGTAGCCGATGGCAAAGATGATGTCGCCGCTGGCCATACCGGGCAGGAAGGCCTGCTTCTGCTCATCGGTTCCATGCTCCATCAAGGCGGGGCCAACGGTACTGATGGTGACGAACGGCAGCGGGGCACCGGCGATGTTGGCTTCCTCGAAGAAGATCAACTGCTCGGTGGCGGACAAGCCCTGCCCGCCGAACTCCTTGGGCCAGCCCAGCGCCAGCCAGCCGTCCCGGCCCATCTGCCGGATCAGGGCACGGTACTCGTCGCCGCCCTCGGCGCCGCGCATGCGCGCCCTCAGTTCGGGCTGCATCAGGTTCTGGAAATAGTCGCGCACCTTCAGGCGCAGCGCCTGCTGCTCAGGGGTTAGATCAATCATCATGGTTGGCACTCCCCTTCGGTTTAGGCTGCGTCGCCCAGGATCAGGCCGCTAGTGGGCACGCCGGTGCCCGCTGTGACCACCATGTTGTGCACGTCGGCCACTTGGTTGACGGAGTTGCCGCGCACTTGGCGCACCGCCTCGGCGATGCCGTTCATGCCGTGGATGTAGGCCTCGCCTAGCTGACCGCCGTTGGTGTTGATGGGCAGGCTGCCACCACGCGCATGCTCGCCCGCGCGGATGAAGTCCTTGGCCTCGCCGCGCTTGACGAAGCCGAACTCCTCCAGCTGCGGCAGCACGAACGGCGAGAAGTGGTCGTACAGGATGGCGCTTTGCACGTCCTTCGGACCCAGGCCGCTTTGCTGCCAAAGCTGGCGCGCCACGTGGCCCATCTCGGGCAGGCCAGTGATGTCCTCGCGGAAGAACGAGGTCATGCTCTGCTGTCCCTCGGACATTCCCTGCGCCGCTGCCTTGATATAGACCGGCTTGGACTTCAGGTCGCGCGCGCGCTCGCTGGAGGTGATGACCATGGCCACCGCGCCATCCGACTCCTGGCAGCAGTCCAGCAGGTGCAGCGGCTCGCAGATCCAGCGGCTGTTCTGGTGGTCCTCCAGCGTGATCGGCTTGCCATGGAAGAACGCCTGCGGGTTCGTCGCCGCGAAGTCGCGCACGGCCACGGCCACGCGGCCAAAGTCCGCGCTGGTGGCTCCGTAGGCGTGCATGTAGCGGCGCGCGAACATGCCCACCCAGGCGGCCGGCGTGTGAAAGCCGTGCGGCATGTACCAGCCGTAGTTCACGTTATCAAAAAACGGGGTGCTGCCAAAACCATAGCTGCCCGAGCCGAAGCGGTACCAGCTGCGCTCGTTCATGGCGCGGTAGACCACCACCGTCTTGGCGACACCGGTGGCCACCGCCATGGCCGCGTGCAAAAGGGGCGCGCAGGCCGCGCCGCCGCCGTGCGGCGCTTGCGAGAAAAAGCTCACGTTGCGCGCGCCCAGCAGGCGGGCGATCTCGTACTCGGGCACCTTGTCCACCGTATAGGACGAGAACCCGTCCACGTCCTTGGGATCAATGCCGGCGTCGGCTAGCGCAGCCAGCGTGGCCTCCATGGCCAGGCGCAGTTCGGTGCGGCCGGAATTCTTGGAAAACTCGGTGGCGCCCAGGCCGGCGATGGCGGCACGGCCGGAAATGTTCATGTCGTTCACGCAAATTCTCCTGTCAGGCCAGCGCCACCTGCACGGTGCCGCTGACATGCGGGCCCATGCCGTTGGTGCCCTTGATGGTGACCTGCACGCTGCGCGTGGCTTCGTCCTTGGCGGTCACGGCGCCGGTCAGGCGCATGCTGTCGCCGGGATAGTTGGGCGCCCCCAAGCGGATCTTCAGATCCATCAGCCGCGCCTGTGGGCCCGCCCAGCCTTCGACGAAGCTCTGCACCAAACCGTTGGTGGTCAGGATGTTCATGAAGATGTGCGAGGAACCCAGCTCACGCGCCGCCTCCAGGTCATGGTGACCCGGAAAGTAGTCGCGCGTGGCCAGCGCGCCGCCGGCGATCAGCGGCACGGTGATGGGCACGGTCTTGGCGGGCAGCTCGTCGCCGGTCTGCACGGTATCGAAACGGAGGTTGGAGGTATCCATGGTCTGCATCGCTTTCACCGGTCTTCGGGCAGGTCGTACTTCCAGCCCAGGTTGTCGTGGTCGGCCAGCCACTGGCCCAGCGCCTGCAGGTGGTGTTCGGCGCTGCCGCCCTCCACCGCCAGCGCACGGCCCCAGAACAGAAAGCGGTGGATGGGGTAGGTCACGTCCACGCCCATGCCGCCGTGTACGTGCTGCGCCACACGGCCCACTTTCAGCCCCAGCTCGTGGGTCTGCGCTCGTACGGCGTGTGACTGCGGCGCGCAGGGCAAGCCCTGGTCCAGGCGCCAGACCAACTGATACAGCGCGCTGCGCTGGGCCTGCATGAGGATGTAGTTGTCGGCCATCTGCCCCACCACCAGCTGGAAGGTGCCGATGGCCCGGTCGAACTGCTTGCGCTCGCTGACGTACTGCACGGTGCGCTGCAGCTGCTCCTGCGTCACGCCCTGCTGCAGCGCGCCCAGGCAGGCGGCGGCGTGCTGCTGTACCCAGGCCAGTGCCGGCGCGTCCAGCACGGCCAGCGCCGGCGCGTGGTCAAAGGCCAGATCGGCCACGGCGCAATAATCCTGGCGCATGCCGTCGACGCGCGCCACGCACTGCCCGTCGAGCGCCACCAGCACCAGACGCTCGCCGCCGTTCGCCGCTGCAGCGATCAGCGCATGGCTGGACTGGCCGGCCAGCGCCACCGCGTCCAGTCTGCCGCAGAGCCTGCCGTCCTGCAGGCGCAGCCGCGCGCCGCGCGCGTCGTTGGTGGCCTGCAGCGACAGGGCCAGCAGCTGCCCGCCCATGGCGGCTTCAGCCACCTCCTTGGCCTCTGCGGAGCCGGAGGCGAAGCGCGACAGCGCCGCCACCCCGATCTGCTGCTGCCACAGTGGCACCTGCGCCAGCGCCCGGCCCTGCTGCTCCAGCACGGCCAGCAATTCCGTCATGCCCAGACCCAGCCCCCCCGCGTCCTCCGGTACGACGATGCCGTGCAGGCCGGCGGTCAGGCATTGCTGCCACAGCTCCTGCATGAACGGCTGACCCGACAGGTCGTGCTCGCGTAGCTTGTCGTCGGTACAGTAGTCAGCGAACAGGCCTTGCGCCATGTCGGCGAAGGCGCGCTGGTCTTCCGTGAACTGAAAATCCATGTATAGGGTCTCCTTAGAGCGTCAGGCCACGGGCCGGAACTGCGGCAGCACCAGTTCGCCGTCGTTGAAGGCGTTGAACTCGACCTGCACCTTCTGGCCGATCTGCACGTCTTGCGGCTTGATGCCCACCAGTTGGGCGATCAAGCGCGAACCCTCCTCCAGTTCGATCAGGCCGATGGGGTTGGGGTGATCGAACGGAGGCACCTCCGGGTAGTGCATGACGACGAAGGAATACACCGTGCCGCGCCCGCTGGCCTGCACCGTGTCCCATTCGAAGGAATGGCAGCTCGGGCATACTGGGCCGGGCGGGTGATGCAGCTCGCCACAGCCTTTGCAGCGCTGGATTAGCAGCTTGCCTTCCCTGGCGCCCTCCCAGAAGAAACGGTTGTCGTCGCTCACGCCCGGCATGGGACGGCGCGCCTTTTGCGGGGCCTCGGCCGGTGCAGCCGCGGGCTTGGGCTGCTGCGCCGGGCGAAACTTGAATACGCGGAACAACAGCTGGCCCACGTGCTCGTCCCGGCCGTTCTTCGCGCCGATGGAGTAGTAGTCCATGACCAGCGTGACGAAGTGACCGGTGCCCAGGGCGGTGGTCTTTTGCTCGCCGACGCTGTCCAGGCGGGTGGTGTAGTACAGGTCCTCGCCCTCGACCACGTCGCGGTCGAAGGTCAGTTCGGAGTTCACCGCCACCACCGAGCCAAAACCCTGGCCTTCCAGCAGCTTGAGCACCTCATACGGGTTTTCGGTGGTCGAGCCAGGCGGGTAGTTGTTGGCCACCGGCCCTTCCATGCACCACACCTGCAGCATGGCGGGCGGCGCGATGGCCTGGCCGGCGGCGTTCTGCTTCACCGCCACGCCCATGATCTCGCACCACTGGCGGATCATCGGCGCGTTGACCTTGTCCCAGGCATAGACGCGCCCGTATTCCTTGCCCACCAGCGCGCGCACCTGCGCCATCCAGTCCTGGTCCGTCACGTTCGACTCCTTGTGTGAAATGGGTTCTCAGCCGGCCGCGGCCGGCCGCTGCGCGGGCGTGGCGTTGGCCGCACCCAGGAAGGCCGGGCGCTCACCACCGCCGTGCAGCAGCAGGTTGCTGCCACTCATGTAGGCCGCGCGTGGCGAGGCCACGTACAGGCACGCCTGCGCGATGTCCTCAGGTTCGGCCAGGCGGCCGGCGGGGATGGTCTGGCCGACGGCGGCGATGCCCGCCTCGTCGCCGAAGTGCAAGTGGGACTGCTCGGTGCGCACCAGCCCGGGGCTCACCGCCACCACGCGCACCTTCGGGCCCCACTCGACGGCCAGCGAGCCCACCAGGCTCAACACCGCCGCCTTGGCCGCGCCATAGGCGGCCGTGCCGGGCGACGGGCGCAGCGCGCTGATGCTGCCGATGCAGACGATCACCCCCCCGCCGTCCTGCTGCTGCATGACGGCGTTGGCCGCCTGTGCGGTGTGCAAAACGGAAAACAGGTTCAGGCGCAACACGCCCTCGTGAAAGCGCGGCGACACGGTGGCCGCGTCCACCGCAGGCGCGCCGCCGGCGTTGTTCACCAGCACGTCCAGGCGGCCGTGGCGGTGCTGCACCTCGGCGACCAAGTCCTTGACGGCCTGGGCCTCACGCACGTCGCAGGCGAAGAAGTCGGCCGTGCGGCCCTGGGCGGCAGGCAGGTCGTCCGGCTGGTGGCGCCCGCATACCACCACCGTAGCGCCAGCCTGCAGGAAGGCCTGGGCAATGCCACGGCCGATACCCTTGGTGCCCCCGGTGACCAGCACCACCTGGCCCTGAAATTCTTGTGTCATATCCATGGCCGGAAATTTAGGTTTCGGCCTGTGCAGCAGATACGTCCAAAAGGACGATGCAGCTGGACTACGGGAAAACGACCATGTTCAATCCCGACGTGCCTCGTCAATACGCCAACGCCCAGCCATGCAGACCCCACCCGACAACCACCCACTCAAGGCCGAAGACAGCGCCGAGCCAGAACTACTGGTCGAGCACCTGCCCGACGGCGTGGCGCTGGTGCGCCTGCACCGCCCGCAGGCCACCAACGCGCTGAGCCTGTCGCTGCAGGCCGCGCTGTCGCGCACCTTCCTTGCGCTGGGTCAGGACGCCGCTGTGCGCTGCATCGTGCTGACCGGCGGCGACAAGGTCTTCGCCGCTGGCGGCGACATCAAGAGCATGGACGACTGCGGCCCCATCGAGATCCTGCAGCGCCATACCGAGCGTGTCTGGGCGCCGATCGAGAAGTGCCCCAAGCCGATCATCGCGGCGGTCTGCGGCTATGCCTTCGGCGGCGGCGCGGAACTGGCCATGCACTGCGACATCATCGTCGCTGGCCAGGGCGCCAGCTTCGCCCAGCCGGAGATCCGCATCGGCATCATGCCGGGCATCGGCGGCACACAGCGCCTGGTGCGCGCGGTGGGCAAGTTCAACGCCATGCGCATCCTGCTCACGGGCCGGCCGGTGTCGGCCGCCGAGGCACAGCTGATGGGCCTGGTCAGCCTGGTGGTCGAGGACGCACAGGTGCTGGACGAGGCGCTCAAAATGGCACGTCAGATCGCGGCCATGCCGCCGCTGGCCGTGGAGCAGATCAAGGAGGTGGTGATCGCCGGCATGGACGCCTCGCTGGACACCGCGCTGATGCTCGAACGCAAGGCCAACCAAATCCTGTTCGCCACCCGGGACCAGAAGGAAGGCATGAACGCCTTCATCGAAAAACGCCCGGCCCGCTTCGAGGGCCGCTGACGCCCGGCGGGCCGATAGGCCAGCCGGGCTCTCTGCTCCGTCAGCCCTCGGTGCGCGTGTTGTCCGGACCGAAGAAGGCGCGCATGTGCGTGATGCGCCCCTCGGCATCGAAACGGAAATGGTCGATGGGCGCGATGACCAGGCGCCGCGGCCCTTGCTGCAGTGTGACGGTGAAGGCGAAGGCCGCCTCGCCCGCCACCGCGCGCACCGCGCCCTGCAGCGCCACCTCCAGCTTCATCGCCAGGGAGCGGGCATAGAACGCGCGGATAGCCTCGTGGCCGCGCTGCGGCTCGGAGCCCACCGGGTCCTCCACCTGGGCATCCGGCGCGTACAGGGCAACGATGGCCTCCAGATCGGCGGCATTGAGCGCAGCAATGTAGCGCTGGACGACAGCCTGCATGTGTTCAGTGGTCGGCATGGCGGTGTTTCCTTTCAAAATTGGGTGGGGCGCATCTGCGCGTCGATGCCGCCGTCGATGCAGATCTGCGCGCCATGCACATAGCTGGCGCCGCTGCCCATCAGGAAGGTGATGACCGAGGCCATCTCGGCGGGCTCGGCGCGTCGGCCCAGCGGCGGTACGAACTTGGCGATGGACTCGCCGAAGCGCGGATCTTGCAGCCCGGCCTGCAGCAGCGGCGTCTCGGTGGCGCCAGGGGCGACGGTGTTCAGCCGCACGCCTGCCTGGCCCCAACTGCCGGCGCGCTTGCGCACCGCCACGGTGAGCGCGTTCTTGCTGCCGGCGTACGCCAAGTTGCCGCCGTGTTCGCCGGCGCCGCGTACGATGGCCTGGGCTTGTGCCTCGTCGCCGCCCTCCAGCGCCTGGGCCAGCGGATTCTTGTCCCACAGCAGATGCGCCGAGGCGACAGAAGAGATGACCACCGCCGCGGGCGCCGTGCCGCGCTGCAGCGCCGGCAGCAGGCCATCGAGCAGTTCCACCGCGCCGAAGTAGTTGACCGAGACCACCTTGCCGACGTCGGGGGTCTGCGGCCCCAGACCGGCGCACAGCACCAGGCCGTCAAGGCGGCCGCCGCAGCGCGCCAGCGCTTCGTGCAGCGCCTGCTGGCGCCCGGCGGACGTGGACAGGTCGGCGACGATTTCCGCGTCGCGGATATCGATGCCGATGATCTGGTGGCCCGCGGCCTCCAGGGCTTGTCGGGTGGCCGCGCCGATGCCGGTGGCGCAGCCGCTCATGAGGGTCAGGGGCATGGTGTCTCTTTCGTCTTGGGATGGATGGAAAAGCCGGCCAGCAACGGGCCCGCGGCGCGCATCAAAGCCGAGCCCACGGCGGCGCGCCACGTACAAACGGACGACGTACTTCCCCCAGCACGCGCGCAGACTGACACTTCCTACACTGCGCCGCAGCAAGCGCGCGCATGCCGTGCACGCCGCGCACGCGCACTGGCAGTGCCGGACCCACGACCACAACCCACTCCCCTGTCCACCATGACCCATCCCTACGCCTCCCTGTTCCAACCTGGCCGCATCGGCACCATGCAGGTGCGCAACCGCATTGCCATGGCCCCCATGGGCGAAAACTACGGCGGCACGGATGGCATGTGCACCGAACGCACGCAGGCGTACTACGAGGAGCGCGCCGCCGGCGGCACCGGGCTGATCATCATGGGCACGGCCTCCATCGCCTGGCCGGCCGGCACCAGCGAGCCCTACCAACTGGGCGTATCGAAGGACGAGTTCATCCCCGGCCTGGCCGAGGTGGTGCGCCGCGCGCACGCGCATGGCGCCAAGATCGCCATCCAGATCAACCACAGTGGCAAGGTCGCGGCCAACGACCGGTCGCAGGGCCGCGAGATGTGGGTGCCCTCTCTTCCGCCCGAGGTGGTGCCGCACGAGTCCATGCGTACCATCACGCCCAAGGAGTTTTCCACCTTCGTCGGCGTCGGCCCCTATCCCGATCGCTACCGCGTGCTGGGCCACGCCGACATTCGCCAGGCGGTGCAGTGGTTCGGCGACGCCGCCGTGCGCGTGCAAAAAGCCGGCTTCGACGCGGTGGAGGTGCATTGCGCGCACAACTACCTGATCGCCGGCTTCCTGTCGCCGTATTTCAACCAACGCACCGACGAGTACGGCGGCAGCTATGAGAACCGCACGCGCTTCCTGCGCGAGGTGCTGACCGAAGTGCGCCAGCGTGTCGGCCCCGACTTCCCCGTCTGGGTACGCCTGGACTCGCAGGAGATGCACACCCCCGGCGGTATCACCCTGCAGGAGGCGCTGCAGACCGCTCGGCTGTGCGAGCAGCTGGGCGTGAACGCAATCAGCGTCTCGGCCTACGCGCGCCTGACCACCGGCAGCGCCTTCACCGACGCACCCATCCCGCAGCAGTGCAATGCCTTCCTGGACTATGCGGGCGAGTTCAAGAAGGCCGTGAGCCTACCCATCATCGTTGCTGGCCGGCTGGACTTCCAGGAAGCGGCGAAGGCCGTGGCCGAGGGCCAGATCGACTTCGCCGCCCTGGGCCGCCCGCTGCTGGCCGATCCGGCGGTGGCCGCCAAGCTGGAGCGCAACGCGCCGCAGGAGCTGCGCCCGTGCATCTACTGCTACGTCTGCGTGAGCGAAATTTTCGTCAACCGTGGCGTGAAGTGCGCGGTGAACGCCCGCACCGGGCATGAGTTCGAGATGCCGGTCGTGATGGCCGAAAAGCCGCGCCACCTGCTGGTGGTGGGCGGTGGCCCCGCCGGCATGGAGGCAGCGCGCGTGGCGGCCGAGCGTGGCCACCGCGTGACTCTGGCCGAGCGCAGCGACCGCCTGGGCGGCACGCTGTTCTTTGCCGCCTTGGCCTACCCCGAGAACGGTCGCCTGCTGGACTACCTGGTCGGGCAGATGCAGCACCCGCGCATCGACGTGCGCCTGAACACCACCGTGGACCGCGTGCTGCTGGAGGCGCTGCAGCCCGACGAGATCCTGGTGGCCACGGGCGCGCGCCGCTCCGCGCCGGCCATCCCCGGCGCCGAGCAGGACCATGTCTGGAGCGGCGACGAGCTGCGCCGCCTGATGACCGGTGACCGCGCCGACGAGATCGCCCGCACCAAGCTCAGCCTGGCCGAGCGCGCCATGTTCAAGGCCGGCGGCATGCTGCGCGTCACCGACAGCACCAGCGCCATCCAGAGCCTGTCCAAGCTGTGGATGCCCTTGGGCAAGCGCGTGGTCATCGTCGGCGGCGGGCTGGTCGGACTGGAGCTGGCCGAGTTCCTGCTCGACCGGGGCCGCCAGGTGACGGTGCTGGAGCCCGGCAGCCACCCGGGCAGCGAACTGTCGATTGTGCGCCGCTGGCGCGTGGTCGAGGCGGTGAAGGCGCATGGCCAGCTCAAGTTGAACGCTCAGGTGCAGCGCATCGAGCGCAAGGAGGTGGTATGGACCGACAAGGCCGGCCAGGAGCAGCGCACGCCAGCGGACTCGGTGGTGCTGGCCATCGGCGCCGAGCCAGACGCTAGCGTGGCCGACGCGCTGCAGCAGCTGACCCGAGTGCCGCTGCGCCGCTTGGGCGACTGCGCCGACCTGGGCTATATCGAGGGCGCGGTGCATTCGGGCCACCACGCCGCACTGGCCCTGTGAGGAGCCCCTTTCACTCACTATTGTTTCGATAGCTGAAGGCCCGTGCCAAAAAAGGGCTAGAGGCACATTTCGCTCAAAACCACGAAAAAAGGAACCCAGCGGTTCCTTTTTTTGCTGCCCAGGGTGCCGGTTCAGAAGTTGGGCGCCTCGACCCCGCCGTCCACGCCCAGCACCTTGCCGGTGATCCAGCTGGACGCGGGCGAGGCCAGGAACAGCGTGGCGGCGGCGATGTCCTCGGGCTGGCCCAGGCGGCCCAGCGGCGTGGTGCGTTCCATGCGCTCCTTGCGGTCGGCCGTCAGGTACGGGGCGAGGGCCTCGGTCATGATGGTGCCGGGCTCGATGGCGTTGATGCGCACCGCTGGGCCATAGTCCTGCGCCAGGTTGCGCGTCAGGTGGTTCAGCGCCGCCTTGGCGGCCGAGTAGGCGCTGAAGTTCTTCTGGATCAGGCGCGCGGCCATGGACGAGATATTGATGACCGAGCCGCCGCCGGCCGCCTCCATGGCCGCCGCCGCCTTCTGGATCAGGCTGTAGGCCGGCACCACGTTGAACGCCAGCACCTCGCCCAACGCCTTGCCGCCGACCTTGCGCGGATCGTTCGGGCCGCCGCCGCCGACGTTGTTCACCAGGATGGTGAGCTTGCCCAGCTCGGCCACGGTGCGGCTGACCAGCTGGTCCAGGTCGGCCTCCTGGTTGGCGTCGCCCGGCACCACGATGGCGCGCCGGCCCAGGGCGGTGATCTGGGCGTGCACATCGTGCAGGTCGGCCTCGGTGCGGGCGAACAGCGCCACGTCTGCGCCGGCGCGCGCCAGCATCAGCGCGCAGGCACGGCCGATGCCCTTGCCGGCGCCGGTCACGGCGGCCACCTGACCCTGCACGGAAAACTGGTCGAACACATTCGCGGTCATCGCGTCTCCTTGGACATTCTCATCGGCAACAAAAAACGGCGCACGCGGCGCCGCGCGGATACGCGGCGCATCGTGCGCCGGAGTGCGGTGCGCCACATCCGCCAAACAGACCATGGCGCCCTGCGGGCAGCAGGCTCAGGGCGTGACGGACGCCAGCAGCGTAGGCAGCAGCTGCGCGTGGTAGGGCGGCAGCATGCCCCACTCGCGCCGCGGATCGTGCCCGCCGGCCTTGTAGACCGCGCGCGCGTGACTGAACTGCAGGAAGCCCTCGCGCCCGTGGTAGTGGCCCATGCCCGAGGCACCCACGCCGCCGAACGGCGCGTCGTGCAGCGCCGGATGCATGGCCACGTCGTTGATCGACACGCCGCCCGACAGGGTGTGGTCGAGCACCCACTGGCATTCCTGCTCGTCGCTGCCGAAGTAGTACAGCGCCAGCGGCCGGTCGCCGTCGTTGATGCGCTGCACGGCATCCTGGATGCGCTCGAAGGTACGCAGCACCATCGCCGGGCCGAAGATCTCGTGGCGCGAGATGTCGCAGTCGGCAGGTGGGTTGACCACCAGCGCCAGCGGCATGCGCCGGTCCTGGCCGCTGCTGGCGCTGCCCACCTCCACCACCCGCGCGCCGCGGCTGCGCGCGTCCTGCACGTAGCCCTGCACGCGCGCGAAGTGGCGCGCATCGATCACCGGCGTCAGGTCGCGGTTGCCCTCGACGCTGGGGAACAGCGCGCCGTACTGCGCGGCCAGCGCCTGCAGCAGGTCTTCCAGCCGGCTGGCGTGCACCCAGACGGTGTCGGCCGAGACGCACAGCTGACCGGAGTTCAGCGCCTTGGCCACGGCGATGCGCTCGGCGGCGGCAGCGATGTCGGCGCTCTCGCTGACCAGCACCGGAGACTTGCCGCCCAGCTCCAGCGTGACCGGCACCAGGTTCTTTGCGGCAGCGCCCATCACGGCTTTGCCAACGGCGGTCGAGCCGGTGAACACCAGGTGGTCCCAGGCTTGGGCGGAAAACTCGGCCGCCACGTCGGCGCCGCCCTGCACCACCGCCAGCACCTGCGGATCGAAGCGCTGGGCTACCGCGTCGGCCAGCACCCGCGCGGTGCGCGGCGCGATCTCCGAGGGCTTGAGCACCGCTCGGTTGCCGGCGGCAAAGGCACAGGCCAGCGGCGACAGCAGCGTGAACAGCGGCGCGTTCCAGGTGCCGATGATGCCGACCACGCCCTTGGGCTGGTAGCGCACCCAGGCGCTGGCGCCGTAGGCATCGAAGGGCTTGACCGCCTCGCGCGGCGAGTCCGCCAGCCAGCCGCGGAAGCTGTCGCGCGCATGTTTCAGCGACGCCAGCGAACCCAGGATGTCGTTGGCCAGCGAGAACTCCACCGGCCGGCCGCCGAAGTCCTCGCCCATGGCTTGGCACAGCGCCTGGTGTTGCTCGACCAGCAGGTCGATGACCTGCTGCAGGCGCTGCGCGCGCACGTCGGCGCCGACTGGGCCCTCGGCGATGAAGGCGGCTTTCTGCAGCTGCTGCAGCTGCGTCAGGGACAGGGCGGGAGGGGCTTGCGTCATGGTGTCTCCAGGGGTTGTGCGGGTCGTGCCGTCGGGCCTGCGCGCGGCTGCGGGCTTGCGCCCGGGCAGCTCGCGCGTCCCGCCATGCTGCGGCCTATGGTTTACCCCATCTTCGTCCAAAAGGACGATGGCGCTGCCTGACCCGGCTCGCACGATGCGGTGCATGACTACCGCACACACCCAGCCAGAGGTCAACTGGCGTACCCACCTGAGCCTGGGCTTGCTGGCCACGGTCTACATCTTTTCCTATATCGACCGTCAGGTGGTGTCGATTCTGATCGAGCCGATCAAGCGCGAATTCAGCGCCTCGGACACGGAAATCGGCCTGCTGACCGGTCTGGCGTTCGGCCTGCTGTATGCGGTGCTGGGCATCCCGGTGGGTCGCCTGGCCGACCGGCGCAACCGGCGCAGCATCATCGCCGTATGCTGCGGCCTGTGGAGCCTGGCGACCATGGCCTGCGGCATGGCCACGATGTACTGGCAGCTGCTGCTGGCGCGCATGAGCGTGGCCGTGGGCGAGGCCGGCAGCATGGCGCCGTCGATTTCCATGATCTCCGACCTGTACCCCCCGAAGCGCCGCTCGCTGGCCATCAGCATCTTCATGATGGGGCCCAACCTGGGAGTGCTGGTCGGGCTGGCGCTGGGCGGCCTGATCGCCCAGCATTACGGCTGGCGCGCTGCGTTCCTGGCCTTCGGCATCCCCGGCGTGGTGTTGAGCCTGATCGTCTATCTGCTGGTCAAGGAGCCGCCACGCGGCGCCTTCGAGCCCGGCGGCAACCAGCACGCGGCGGTGCCGCCCGGTCCGGTGAACGAGCCGCTGCTGCGCCAGCTGGCGCGCTTGCTGTCGCTCAAGCCGTTGCGCCTGGTGGCGCTGGGCTGCGGCGTGGCGGCCATCACTGGCTACGGCTACGGCATCTGGGCGCCGAGCTTCTTCATGCGCGTGCATGGCATGGGCATCGCCCAGGCGGGCCTGTTCTTCGGCCTGGCCAGCGGCATCGGCTCCATGGCCGGCGCCCTGTTCTGTGGCTGGCTCAGCGACCGGCTGTGCCAGCGCAGTACGCGTTGGCAACTGGGCCTGCCCACCCTGGGCGCAGCCGTGGCGCTGCCCTTGGGTATCTGCATCTTCCTGTGGCCGACGGCGGACTACTGGGCGCTGGGCACGGCGCGCGTGCCGCACGCCATGCTGTTCGTGATGCTGTTCGCCTTCTTCGCCAGCTGGTGGCCGACCCTGTCGTACAGCGCCGTCAGCCAGATGGTCAGCGCCCGCGAGCGCGGCGTGGCGGCCTCGCTGTTGAACCTGTTCGTGACGCTGCTGGGCGTGGGCCTGGGCCCGCTGGTCACCGGCAGCCTGAGCGACCATTTCTCCAGTGTCTACGGCGGCGATGGCCTGCGCTGGGCACTTGTGTGCGTGGTGTCGGTGATGGGCATCACGGTGCTGCTGCTGGGCGCTGCCTCCGGCCCCTACAAGCTGCGCCTGCAGCAACTGCAGGCGGCAGCCGCCTGATGCCCGCCTTCCCTTTGGATATCCGCATGACCCACCCCAGCCCTGTCGTCTTCATCACCGGCGCCAGCCGCGGCATCGGCGCCGCCACGGCGCTGCATTTCGCGCGCCAGGGCTGGCAGGTGGCCTGCACCGCACGCACCCTGCACGAGGGTGCCCAGCTGCAGCACCAACTGCGCCGTCCCGACGGCCAATTGCTGTCTGGCAGTCTGGCCTCGACCGCCACCGCCATCGAGGAGGCTGGCGGCACGGTCTTCGCGCACGGCATGGACCTGATGGACCTGGCCTCCATCGACGCCGCCGCCGACGCCGTGCTGGCGCACTTCGGCCGGGTGGACGTGCTGATCAACAATGCCGTCTACCAGGACCGCGAGGTCAACCACCTGCTGCCCGAACTGCAGCCCGAGGCGCTAGCCCGCGCGCTGCACGGCAACGTGGTGGCGCCCTTCCACCTGGCGCAGCGCGTGCTGCCGGCGCTGCTGGCGCAGGGCGACGGGCGCATCGTCAACGTCTGCTCGGCTGCCGGGCAGTTCAACCCGCCGGTGCCGGCCGACCAGGGCGGCTGGGGCTTTGCCTACGGCGCTTCCAAGGCGGCCATCGCCCGCCTGGCCGGGTGCATCAATACCGAATACCGGGGCCGGGGCATCTGCGCTTTCAGCGTCAACCCCGGCGTGGTCGGCACCGAGGCGGTGCGCGCCACGCTGGGCGACGACGGTGTGCTGGCGCAGCGCTACGGCATGGCCACGCCCGAGGAGATCGCCCGCGCGCTGTTCTGGCTGGCCACGGCCGAGGAGGCGCCCCGGCTGGCGCGGGCCCCGGCCATGATCGACCTGCAGCCGCTGCTGGAGCAGCAGGCGAAAACGGCCGCGGCACCAGCCTGAGGGCCCGCCGATCGGGCGAATCGTTTGCGCTAGATCAAACCCGCGCCGGCACGCTCGTCCAAACAGGGTATGCCCGCCAGGCGCGAGTTTCCGAAGATCGTCCCGTCCACCACCCACAAGGAGACACCCCATGGCAACCACGAAAGAGTACCGGCTCGGCGAGTTCACCTTCCCGCGCGGCTGGTTCATGATTTCCGACTCCGAGGCACTCAACACCCACAAGCCCGTGGCCGTGCGCTTCTTCGGGCAGGATTTCGCGCTGTACCGCGGCCGCGAGAGCGGCAAGGTCGTCCTGCTGGACGCCTACTGCCCGCACATGAAGACGCACCTGGCGGCGCGCAACACCACCAGCTACGTGGTGCTGGACGGCGGTGGCAGCAACGTCGAGGGCGACGGCATCCGCTGCCCCTACCACGGCTGGCGCTTCGGCGCGGATGGCAAATGCAACCACATCCCCTATCACGACGGCCCGATCCCGGCGGCGGCGGCCGTCAAGAGCTGGCGCGTGGAAGAGCGCTACGGCGCGGTCTGGGTCTGGTATGACCCCGAGGGTGGCGAGCCCGACTATCCCCTGCCCCAGTTCGACTACTGGGACGATGAGAGCGTCGTCAACGGCGTGTGGGACCAGGTCGGCGAACTGGCCCAGCACCCGCAGGAAGTCGTGGACAACATCTGCGACTACGGCCACCTGAGCCCCATCCACGGCTCGACCGTGGAGCACTACGAGAACGAGTTCAAGGGCCACCACGCCATCCAGCGCCAGAGCGGCGGCCACCGCACGCTGGTGGGCGAAGGTGGTGCCAGCGACAAGCTGCAGACTATCACTTCCTACCACGGCCCCGGCATCCTGGTGTCGCAGCTCAGCGGCATGTTCGACTCGTTCATGATGATCATGCACACCCCCATCGATGATGGGAAGGTGCGCGTGTGGCATAACCTGCTGGTGCGCACAGCGCATGGTGGCAAGCCGACGGCGGCGGACTTGGTTTCGGCACGGCAGTTCCAGCAGGCCAGCATGGCGGCGTTCGCGCAGGATTTCGAGGTCTGGAACCAGAAGGCCGCTTGCCTGAATCCGCTGTTCATCCCCAGCGACGGCCCGTTCATGAAGGCACGCGTCTGGTACAAGCAGTTCTACAACCCGCGCGCCAAGGCCCAGGAATTCCTGGAGCAGTGCGAGGGCATCTATGTACCCAAGGGCATCGCACCCTTCACGCCGCAGCAGCGCGCGGAGGCAGTGCCGGCCTGACGCGGCACTGCAGGTGGCGCACCCCGCCGTGCGCCACCACACCAGCTTTGGCTACAGCCCATGCTGCCCGGCATGGGCTGTTTGCGTTTGCCGGCGACCCGGTGGGTGTCAGGGCCGGGCGTGCGTCACCTGCGTCAGCACCAGTACGCTGCTGCCCCAGGCCGGCGGCTGCATGTGCAGCGCCCGCGCTGCCGCGCGCGCCTCGGGCAGCGACGCGAACCACCACTCCATGACCTGGCGGAAGCGGTAGCCCGGCGGCGGCAGCTCGCGCACCAGGTTGCGGACGATGCGCTGTGCCTGCCCCAGCGCGCCGCTGTTCCAGCCGTACGGCGGCGCGAGCATGGCCGTGTCGGCATCCTGCCAGTCCTGCGGCGCCGGCTGGTGCTGCACGAAGCCGGTCAGGATCACCTGCCCGATGCGCGGTGGACCGGGCGGCAAGGACGCCTGCTGGTGCAGCACGTCCTGGCTGGCCAGCAGCGTGAAGCCGCGCACATGGCCGTCGAACACGCGCAGCTCGTCGGGACGCATGATGGCCAGCGTCTCCGGATCGTCCCAGATATCGCGGCCGGCGGCGCGATCGGCCAGCACCATCAGGTTCACGCCGTCGTACTCCTGCGACAGCACCGCCTCGTCGGCCGACAGCACGCGCGCGCACTGTGCCACCGAACGCACGCGCCGGCCCACGTTGGCGCACTGGCGGCCCAGCGCCGAATGCTCGCGCCAGGCCTGCGGGAAGTCCTGCGGCGCCAGCCGTGGGTTGCGCCGCGCCAGATAGATCATTTTCCAGACCGGCTGCATGTCGCCTTGGTGCGTGGCATCGGCCATGGGGTTGTCCTGACAAGCCGCTCGGGATGGTGTAAGTGGAAAAGAGCACATGGTGGTCAAGGGCTTATCCGGCGGCCGGCACCTGCAGCGCTGGCCAGCCTGCCTGGGCCTGGTGCAAGGCGACCGGGTAATGGGTCAGCGCGCGCACATAGGCCCACAGGCCGGGTAACAGCAGGCAGACCATGCACAGCAGCGCATAGCGCAGGCCCTGCCCGCCGGTGGCCGCGTTGAGCAGGTCGCTCAGCCAGCCGGTGGCGATCGGGCCCAGGCCATTGCCCAGCACGGCGCCGGCCATCAGCACCATGGCGCTGGCCGTGGCGCGGCGCTGCGGCGGCACCACCAGGCTCAGCGCGGCATAGGTGGCGGGCGCCCAGGTGGGCGAAAAGAATGCGAACAGCAGCATGCTGGCCAGTGCCGGCACGAAAGCCGCGTTGCCCAGCAGCAGGTAGCCGAGCACGAATACCAGCGAGATCGACACGCCCAGCAGCGGCACGCCGATCTGCCAGCGCTCATCGCGCCGCGCCAGCCGGTCAGTCAGCCAGCCCGAGGACAGGCTGCCGCACACCGACAGCACCGCAGCCACCGCCGAGATGCCGCCTGCCTGCCCCAGGGTGAGCTGAAAGTGGCGTGCCAGCAGCGCCACGTTCCAGACCCCGACCGCCAGATTGACGATGAAAAAGCACGCCGAACCGACGATCAGGCAGCGGGTGATCGGCTCGTGCCAGATCAGCCGCACGGCCGGCTGGTGCGCTGCGCCCGAACGCCCGTTGGCGTCGGCCGGGGATATTCCGCTGCGCACGGGCTCGCGCACCGACCAGCGCAGCAATAACGAGAACACCACGATCGCCAGCCCGACCAGTGCCAGCGTGACGCGCCAGCCCCACCACTGATACAGCAGCGGCCCGATCAGCAGTGCCAGCATGGCACCGAACGCGCCGCCGACGCCGAACACCGACATGACGCGCGAACGCTCGGATGGCCGGTACAGATCGGCCAGCATCGACATGGAGGCTCCCCCACCCCCGGCATCGCCCACCGCGGCGCCGCACCGCGACGCAGCCAGCCCCAGGGGGCCGGTGGCCAGCGCACCCGTGGCCGCCACCATTCCGCCAATTCCCCGGCACCAGGCGATCAGGCCGCGGCGCTCGATCCGGTCGCCCATCCGGCCCAGGGGGATGCCCAGCATACCGAACGCCGCAGCGAACCCCAGCCCGGTGATCAGTCCGATCTGCAGGTCGCTGAAGCCGAATTCCTGCTTGATGGGCTGCAGCAGCACCGCCAGGATCTGCCGGTCCATGAACGACAGCGCCGACAGCGCAGTCAGCAGTAGCAGCACATAGCGGCGCGCCGGATCGGCGACAAAGGTGGAGTGGGACATGGGACAGACGGGTTTCAGGAAGCGATTGCAGCGGCCTCGGCGGCATGTGGCAGGGGCGCGGAGTGCGGCAAGGTCAGGGGCGGCAGGGCCGGACGGCCGAGCACCAGGTCAGCGCCCTTGTCACCGATGACCACCGACGCGGCATTGGTGTTGCCCGAGACCAGGTGCGGCATGACCGAGGCGTCGATCACGCGCAGCCCGTCCACGCCGCGCACGCGCAGGTCCGGCGTCACCACCGCCAGCGGATCGTCGGCACGGCCCATGCGGCAGGTGCCGCTGGCGTGGTGCCCCGAGCCCAGGTACTGCGCCAGCCAGTCGAGCAGCTCGGCGTCGGTCTGCACCTCGGGGCCAGGGCGCGTCTGCGCTTCTATCCATTCGGCCAGCGCCGACTGGCGCGCGATGTGCATCACCATGCGCATGCCATGCAGCAGCGCGATGCGGTCGCGCTCATCGTGCAGATAGTTCATGCGCACACTGGCCAGTGCCAGCGGGTCAGCACTGCGCAGGCGCAGCTGCCCGCGCGAATGTGGACGCACCTGGTAAGGCGCCATGGTCATGCCGGGAAAAGGCTCGGTGCGGTAGGTCTTGCCGTCGCGCATGAAGGCCTCGATATCGCCCGTCACCGGCAAGCCGTGGATCTGGATGTCGCGGTAGGGCAGTGCCGGGTCGCTGCTGCACCACGCGGCGAATTCGGACGCGGGCATGACCATGGCGCCGCGGCGCGTCAGAAAGTAGCGCGTCACCGCTGCCAGCATGCCAAGGCCGCGCAGCGAGGCATTCAGGCTGGGCGTGCCAGCCTTCAAACGCCAGGACATGGGCACGATGGCGTGGTCCTGCAGGTTCTCGCCCACGCCGGGCAGGTCGCGCACCACCTCCAGGCCCAGTTCGCGTAGGTGTTCCCCCGGCCCGATGCCCGACAGCATCAACAACTGCGGCGACTGCAGCGCACCCGCACACAGCAGCACTTCGCGCGTCGCGCGGGCGCTGTGCCGGCCGCTGGTTGCGTCCTGCCACTGCACGCCGCAGGCGCGGCCCTCGTGCACCTGGATGCGCGTCACCTGCATGTGCATGCGCACCGCCAGGTTGGCGCGGCGCATCGCCGGCTCGATGGCGTTGCGCGCGATGGAGGAGCGCCGGCCGCCTTGCACGTTGACCTGAAACAGCCCTGCACCGTCCGGGTGGCCGTTGTTGAAGTCCGGGCAGCGCGGCAGGCCGGCCTGGACTGCGGCCTCGACCATGCGCTGCGACACCGGGTGCGCGGCCGGCAGGTCGCTGGCGGTCAGCGGTCCACCGCGGCCATGCCAGGGGCGGGCGAAGTGCGGCGCCTGGCTGCACTGGCCCTCGGTGCGCACGAAGTGGGGCAGCAGCTCGTCATAGCTCCAGCCGGTCGCACCCAGCGCGGCCCAGCTGTCGTAGTCGCTGCGGTCGCCGCGCACGTACATCATGCCGTTGATGGACGACGAACCGCCCAGGCGCTTGCCGCGCGGCAGGTCGATGCAGCGACCGCCGGCGTAGCGCTCAGGCTCAGTGCGGTGGCCCCAGGAATATTTCGGGTCATGCACCATCTGCCCCCAGCCGGAAGGCATGTCCACCAGCAGGTCCTTGTGCGTCCCGCCGCCTTCGAGCAGCAGCACGCGCGTGCCGCTGTCCTCGCTCAGCCGGGCGGCCAGCAAACCGCCGGCGGAGCCGGCACCGATCACGATGTAGTCGAAACACTCCGCCACGCGGCATCTCCTGGAATGCGGGCAATGGACGCACATGCACCTGCCCATCTGCAAGGCTGCCACGCACCGGCGCTGCGCACCTACCCGTTTCAGACTAGGGACAAGCCTGCGTGTGTGCAATAACTCAGAACGTGTGAATAAATCCGGCGTGGCCGAGCAGTCCGCGAAGACGCAGCCGATCCAGGCGCAAAGCGCAGCCATGGCGCGGGCTATGGCGAGCATTTGCAACAACGAACGGGTGTGTTTTGGCGGGATGAGCGGGCATGGCGGGTTCTTTCACACGTTCTCAGGCCACCAGGGAGCCGCCGTTCACCGCCAGCACCTGGCCATTGACCCACTCGGCCTCTGGCGAGGCCAGGTAGACCACGGCCGCGCCCACGTCCTGCGGCGAACCCGCGCGCCCGACTGAGGTGCCCTTGCGCGCGATCTTCTCGGAGCCTTCCCAGTTGTTCATGGTGCCCAGCGACAACGCGTTGGCGGTAACACCATGCGGCCCCACCTCGCCAGACAGGTTGCGAATGAAGCCCGCCGCAGCAGCCTTGGCCGCGCCGTAAGCGCACAGACCCATGCCGGTGGCAGTACGCGCCGCATCGGAGTTGATGGCCACCACACGGCCCCAGCGGCGCTCGATCATGCCGGGCAACAGGGCCTGGCAGGCGTGCATCAGACCGTGCAGATTGAGCTGCAGCCAGGCATTCCATTCGGATTCGGGCGACTGCAGGAACGGCGTGTAGCCCCAGCCCTGCGCCGGGATGCCGGCGTTGTGCACGAAGATATCCACGGCACCTGCCTGGTGCAGCACCTGCTCGACCATGGCAAAGATCGCGCCGCGGTCCGTCATGTCGGCCGCGGCGGCGTGGGCCTGAAAACCTGCGTCGCGCAATTGCCGGGCCGCCGCTTCGGCACGGTCGGCATGGAAGTCGTTCACGATGACGGTCGCGCCCTGCGTCGCCAGCGCTTGCGCCACGCCGAACCCCATGCCGCGGCCGGCGCCGCTGACCAGGGCCACTTTCTTGTCCAGACGGAACATTGCTGCCTCCTCTCATGTGATTGCTGTGACAGGAGGGCAATGTGCGGCTTCGTGGCGCAGGCTTCATCCTCCGAAAGGACGAGCGGGATCCTTTCGTGCCCCTTGCACAACGGCGCCGGTCACCGCCCCGGCGCGCCGATCAGGAAGAAAAGGCCGCCTACTTGTCGCCTAACCAGGCGACGCTGTTGAGGAAAATGCGCACCAGCTCGGTCTGGCGCCGCACGCCGGTCTTGGAGAAGATGGAGCGCAGGTGCGCGCGTGCGGTGTTGCGCCGGATGTTCAGCAGCTCGGCGGTTTCTTCCAGCGACAGGCCATTGGCCAGCTGGATGGCCAGCGCGGTTTCGGCTGGCGTCAGCTGGAACAGCTGCTGCGCCAGTTTGACCGGCGGATCGGCCTTGCCGCTGGTGTCGCGCACGAAGACCGCGACACTGGGCCGCTGCTTGCCTTCGGTCCACTCATCGGCCGACATGCTTTGCACCACCACGCCCCAGTTCAGCTGGCCGGACTGGCGGCTGATCGCCATGCCCTCGGTCATGCTCAGGCGCGATACGCGGGTGTGCAGCAGCGCATCCTTGATCAGGCGCTGCAGCTTGCGGTTGTCGTTGGCATAGGTCGCCTCGAGCATGCCGCCGCTGACCTTCAGGCCGTCCTGCTGCTCCAGGATGCTGGAGGCGGCCGGGTTGCTCTCAATCACCTGGCCGTTCTGGTCCAGGATGATCACGCCGACCATCAGCTGCGCCATGGCGCGGCTGTACAGCGAGATGACCTGGCGGTCCTGGTTCATCGACAGGTGCAGGTTCAGCGCGCGCTTGATGTGCGGCAGCAGCATGGTGCCGAACTCGCGCTCGCGCGGACCGAAGTTGGGCATGCTTTCGGGCCGCGTCACCCGCAGGCCATAGACGCAGCCGTCCTTGGTGACCACGTCGGCCGCCAGGACGTGGAACACGCCCAGGTCCCGGCACCAGTCGAGGTAGTAGCGCGAATTGCGCCACTCATTCTCGGGCACCAGGTCGCCCAGCGTGGTGATGCGGTCGGTGGCCAGATCGCGCAGGGGGCTGAGGCCGATGTTGGTGCTGCCGCTCAGAAATTCCTGGCGGTCGGCGGCGGCGGAGATGATCAGCCCGACATCGTCGCCATTGCCGGGGCGCACGATCAGAGAGGCGAAGTTGCCGCCTAGCTGCTTGCGCAGCGCGGCCAGGAAATCCTTCCAGGCCTGCGGGTCCAGCGCTGCCTCGTACAGCAGCGCGGACAGCTGGCTGAACTGCTCCACGGTGATGAAGTCTTCGGCCGCGCTGGCGCTGACCGGCGGCCGCTCGACCACCGGCAGGTCCTTGAGCACGCACGCCAGGGAGCCTGCCGTGTAGCCCGCAAAACCCATTCTGGCAAATGCACTGTCACTCATGAGGCACCGACCTGTTGCTGGCGATATGTGACGACTCGACTCAGTGGATCTCGAACAGCCCGGCGGCGCCCATGCCGCCGCCGATGCACATGCTCACCACGGCATAGCGCGCGCCGCGCCGGCGGCCTTCCAGAAGCGCATGGCCCACCAGGCGCGCGCCGGACATGCCGAAAGGATGACCAATGGCGATGGCCCCACCGTTGACGTTCAAGCGGTCGTCGGGAATGCCGAGGATATCGCGGCAGTGGATCACCTGGCAGGCAAAAGCCTCATTGATTTCCCACAAATCAATGTCCTTCACCGACAGTCCATGCTGCTGCAGCAGCTTCGGGATGGCGTAGACCGGGCCGATGCCCATCTCGTCGGTGCGGCAACCGGCCACCGCCACGCCGCGGTAGGTGCCCAGCGGCTCCAGGCCGCGCTCGCGTGCCTGCTCGGCGCTCATCAGCACGCTGACGCTGGCGCCGTCGGACAGCTGGGAGGCATTGCCAGCGGTGATGAACTGTCCCTCGGGCACCCACTGGCCGTTCTTCCACACCGGTCGGAGCTTGGCCAGGCTTTCCAGCGTGGTGTCGGTGCGGTTGCCCTCGTCCTGCGTCAGGGTCACCTCCTCGGTGCCGACGACGTTGCCTTCCTTATCGAACAGTTGCTTGATGCTGGCGAGCGGCACGATCTCTTCGGCGAACAGGCCCCTGGCCTGCGCCGCCGCCACGCGCTGCTGGCTGCGCAGGGCGTATTCGTCCTGCGCCTGGCGGCTGATGCCGTAGCGCTGGCTGACCAGCTCGGCGGTCTCGATCATCTGGATGTAGGCGGTGGGCTCGGCAGCCAGCACAGCCTTGGACTGGGCACGGTAGCTGTTCTTGTGCTTGTTCTGCACCAGCGAGATCGATTCCAGCCCGCCAGCCACGGCCACGTCCAGCTCGCCGGCCATGATGCTCTTGGCGGCGGTGGCGATGCTCATCAGGCCCGAGGCGCACAGGCGGTCGATGGCCATTCCGCCCACGCTTTCCGGCAGCCCGGCGACATAGGTGCACAGGCGGCCCAGGTTGTAGCCCTGCGTGCCCTGTTGCGCGGCAATGCCGAGGATGACGTCGCCCACATCCGCGCCGTCCACCTTCGCCTTGTCCAGCGCCGCGCGGATTACGTGGCCGCCCAGCACCGGCGCCTCGGTGTCATTGAAGGCGCCGCGGAAGGCCTTGCCGATGGGGGTGCGTGCGGTGGAAACGATGACTGCGTCTTGCATGGGAAGTGCTTTCTTTCAGATTCAGGAATGGGCGAAAACGGGAAACGGGCCAACGGCAGCGCGCCGCTGCCGCTCAGAAATACAGCCGGCTGATGGTGTCTACGACGCAGCCGGGCTTGTCCTGGCCCTGCACCTGGACGGTGATGCGCACCGTCACCTGCACGCCGTCGTCGCCGATGGCGCTGGCCGCCACCACCTCGCCGCTGCCGCGGATGTTCGAGTCGACACGCACCGGCGCCGGAAAGCGCACCTTGTCGCAACCATAGTTCACGCCCATGCGCAGGCCCTCGTAGCGCACCAGCTGCGGCAGGAACAGGTTGGCCAGCGACAGCGTCAGATAGCCATGCGCCACGCAGGCGCCGAACGGGCCGGAGCGTGCCCGCTCGGGATCGACGTGGATCCATTGCTGGTCGCCCGTGGCGTCGGCGAACTGCTGAATACGCGCTTGGGTGATGGGCATCCAGCTGGTCTCGCCCAGGGGCTGGCCCACAGCGGCCAGCACCGCGGCCACGGAATCGAACACCACGCCGGCCGGCGCCCCGGAAGTCGTCGCGCTCATGCCTCAGGCCCTCTGCGAGCTGACCGACACCACCTCGCCGGTCATGTAGGACGAGTAGTCGCTGGCCAGGAACACCATGACGTTGGCGACTTCCCAGGGCTCAGCGCCACGGCCGAAGGCTTCCTTCTCGGAGAGCTTTTGCAGCAGCTCCTCCGAAGCCGATTTTTTCAGGAAGGCATGGATGGCGATCGACGGCGCCACGGCGTTGATGCGCACGCCGTGCGGCGCGGCCTCCAGCGCCGAGCAGCGCGTCAGGGCCATCACGCCGGCTTTGGCGGCGGCGTAGTGCGCCTGCTCGACCTGCGCGCGCCAGCCCAGCACCGAGGCGTTGTTCACGATCACCCCCTTGCCGCGCGGCTGCATATGCCTGAGGGTGGCACGCGTCATGCGGAAGGTGCCGGTCAGGGTGACGTCGATGACCTTGTGCCACTCCTCGTCAGGCATGTCCACCACCTTGCAGCTGGTGCCCAAGCCTGCGTTGTTGATGAGCACGTCGATGCCGCCCATGACCTGCTGTGCGGCGTCGATCAGCCCTTGCACCTGATCCTCCTGACTCACGTCGCACAGCTGGCCGTGCACGTTTTCCAGGCCAGTCTCGCGCTTGATCTGGGCCACGGCCTCCTGTAACCGGCGCTCGTGCACGTCGGAAATGAACAGCGCCTGGCAGCCCTCCTCGGCGCAGCGTTTGGCAGCGGAAAACCCGATGCCGGCGCCAGCGGCAGCCGTGACAAGGACGGTCTTGCCCTTGAGCAGGCCGTGCGGGGCAACGTAGGAAGGTACAGAGGTCATGGCAACTGCTGAAAAAAAGTAAACAGATTGCCGTCGATCATCAGCCCCCGGTTGCGCTGCAACATCGTCTGCCTGGACGATGCCGGGTGTATGTCAAAAGTCGGGCGCCCACGCGCCCTCTACACACGCCGCGCCTATCGCGGCATGCCCAGGCCGCGCTCGGCCATGAGGTTCAGCTGGATTTCGTTGGTGCCGGCATAGATGGTGTCGGCCCGGCTGACCAGCCACAGCTGCTGCAGCGCTGCCAGGTCGGCATCGTCCTGCAGGAGCAGGCCGGCATCGCCCAGCACGTCCATCGCCAGCTCGCCCAGGTCCCGGTGCCAGTTCGACCAGGCGTACTTGGACACCAGCGTGACCCGCGCCGGCGCGTCGGCAGCCAGGGCGCGCAGCGCGTGGCTGCGCAGAGTCTGGAGACCCAGCGCGACCACCGCCAGCCGCTGGCGCAGCAGCGGGTCGCGTGCCGCGCCATTGCGCCGCGCCAGCGCCAGCAGCAGCTCCAGCTCGTGCCGGAAATGCGCCTGCTGGCCCAACGTGGAGGCGCCGCGCTCGCAGCCCAGCAGGTACATGGCCACCTTCCAGCCGTCGCCCACCGGGCCCAGGTGCAGGCTGCCCTCGGTGCGCGCGCCGTCGAAGAAGACTTCGTTGAACTCGGACGTCCCGGTGATCTGGCGGATCGGCCGGATCTCCACCCCCGGCTGGTGCAGCGGCACCAGCAGCAGCACCATGCCCTGATGGCGGCCACCGGCCGCCGCACCTTCCTGCGTGCGCGCCAGCACGAAGATCCAGTCCGACTCGTGTGCCCACGAGGTCCAGACCTTCTGGCCGTCGATGACCCATTCGCCGGTGGTTTCGTCGCGGCGCGCCCGGGTGCGGATGGCCGCCAGGTCGGAGCCGGCACCGGGCTCGGAATAGCCCTGTGCCCAGTAATCCGTACCGGCCAGGATGCCAGGCAGGAAGCGCGCTTTTTGTTCCGGCGTGCCGTAGGCCATCAGGGTCGGCGCCAGCAGCGTCTCGCCGATGTGCCCGATGCGCCCCGGACCGCCGCAGCGCACGTACTCCTCGTGGAAGATCAGCTGCTGCGACAGCGGCAGGCCGCGCCCGCCGTACTGCGCCTCCCAGCCGATGCCGGTCCAGCCGCCGCGGGCCAGCTCCTGCTCCCACTCCTTGGCCAGCTGCGCATCATAGCCCTGTGCCCCCAGGCCGCTGACATGCTTGAGCGCAGCGAAGCGGCCGCTCAGGTGCGCGGCCATCCAGGCGCGCACTTCGGTACGGAAGGCGCGGTTGATTTCCGATTCCTGCATGTTCATGCCACTGCCTCCTTAGCCTCGTGCTGTTGGTCCAGCAACCGCACTGCCGCCTGCTCCAGCCACTCCGCCACCGTGCCCATGCGCTGGCTGCCAGCCTGTGCCCGGCGGAAATACAGGTGCGGGTCGTATTCCCAGGTGAACCCCACGCCCCCGTGCAGCTGGATGCATTCACGCGTGCAGAACAGCGCCGCCTGCGTGGCCTGCGTGCGTGCCTGCGCAGCAGGCAACAGCAGGTCGCCCGCCGAATCCGGCGCATCGGCCAGGAAGGCCGCCTCATAGACCGCCGAACGTGCCAGCTCGACCTGCACCAGCATCTGCGCGGCGCGGTGCTTGACCGCCTGGAAGCTGCCCACCGGCTTGCCGAATTGCTGGCGCTCGCAGGTATAGGCCACGGCCAGCTGCAGGGCGCGATCGGCCGCGCCGACCTGCTCGGCCGCAAGGCCGATGGCGGCATGCTGGCGCAACGGCTCCCACAGCTGCGCCAGAGCGTCGCCCTGCAACAGCACATCATCCGGCGAAACGGCCACCTGCACTGCCTGTATCCGCGCACTGCTGCGGCTGCCGTCGACCGTGGCCTGTGGCTGCAACTGCAGGCCGGACGCCTGCACCGTCAGCGCCACCAGCGCATACGTGCCGTCCGGCAGCTGCGCGGGCAGCAGCAATGCATCGGCATGGGCGGCAGATGCGACCTGGGGCCAGATGCCATCCAGCTCCCAGCCACCTTCGGTCCTGCGCTGCAGCTTGGCCTGCGCGCCCAGGCTGCCGTCCACTGCCATGCCCAGCACGCAGATCTGCCCGGACAGCGCCAGCCGCTCGACAGCCGCCAGGCCGGAGGCACCGCCATGCTGCGCCAGATGGCGCCACAGCGGCGCAGGCGCCACCACGGCGTCGAAGAAGGGAATGCAGGCCAAGTGCCAGCCCAACTGCTCCTGCAGTAGTACCAGCTCGGTCAGGCCCAGTCCCATGCCGCCGGCCTGCTCGGGCACGGCCAGCGCCGTCCAGCCCAGCGCACAGGCCTCCTGCCAAAGCGCGCGATCCAGGCCGCCCTGTTCCAGCACCTGCCGCACGCGTTCGCCGGAGCTGCGTTCCTGCAGCACCTGCGCCGCGCTCTCGGCGATCATCTTTTGCTCGTCGTTCAACCGTAGTTCCATCACCGCTCACCAGGAAATGAACACAACCACCGGCGTGACGGCAGGTAGGCCCTGCCGCCCTGTACCGACTTCAGGTGCCGTAGACCTTCTGCGGCGTGCGGCCCTGGGCGATGAGCCCGTCGACCACCTCGGTCAGCTCGGCCGGCTCCCAGCGCGCCTGCTTGTCGCGGATCTGGCCGGTGAACCAGCCATCCGCCACCGACAGCTCGCCGCCCTTGGCCTCGAAGCAGCGGCCGGTGACGTGGCGCGACAGCGGGCTGCCGAGCCAGACGACGATGGAGGCGACGTTCAGCGGGTCCCACACGTCGAAACCGGACTCGGGCTTCTTCACCATGTCGGGCATGGCGCCCTCGGTCATGGCGGTGCGCGCCGCCGGCGCCAGGCAGTTGGCGGTGATGCCGTAGCGTGCCAGCTCGGCCGCCTGCACCAGCGTCAGGCCCGCGATGCCGGCCTTGGCCGCGGCATAGTTGCTCTGGCCGATGGATCCTTGCAGTCCCGCGCCCGAGCTGGTGTTGATGATGCGCGCATCCACCTCCCTGCCGGCCTTCTTCTGGTCGCGCCAGTAGCCGCCGAACACCTTGGCCATGCAGAAGTGCCCGCGCAGGTGCACACGCATCACCATGTCCCAGTCTTCCTCGGACAGCGACAGGAACATGCGGTCACGCAGCACGCCGGCGTTGTTGACGATGACCTGCACGTCGCCAAACGCGGCCAGCGTCGCATCCAAGATGGATTGCGCGCCGGCCACGGTGGTGATGTCGCCACTGTTGGCCAGCGCCTGGCCGCCGGCCGTCCTGACCTCGTCGGCCACCGCCTGCGCGGCCTCGGCGCGGATGTCGTTGACCACCACGTTCGCGCCTTCCTGCGCGAAGGCCAGGGCATAGGCGCGCCCCAGGCCGCCGCCGGCGCCGGTGATGACCACTGTTCGGTTGTTGCAAATACCCATGGGTTTCCTCTTCTTGCTTGCCATGCAGGCGACGGCCCCGGCCGCGCCTGCGCTGTTGAACATCAGGCCTGCAGCGCTGACAAATCGGGACGGCGCTGCGCCCAGGGCTGCGCCTGCTCCAGCTGCGCCGCCAGGCGCAGCAGCCGCCCTTCGCCGCCGAACGGCGCCACGAAATGCGAACCCACTGGCAGATCCTGCGCCGTCCAGTGCAGCGGCACCGACATCGCCGGGTGCCCGCTGATGTTGAACAGCGAGGTGAAGGCCGACGACTTCATGGCCTCGGCGGCGTAACTCTCATAGGGCTGGTCCAGTCGCAGCGCACCCAGCAGTTGCGCCGGCACGGCCGTGGTCGGGGTCAGGATCAGGTCGTAGTCGGCCAGGAACGCGTCCAACAGCTGGCCGGCGCGGTCGAAGCCGGCACGGCCGCGGTACAGGTCCAGCGCGCTGGCCTTGCGCGCACCCTGCAGCGCCAGCCAGTTCAGCGGCTCCATCTCGTCCTCGCGCACTGCGCGGCCCAGCTGCTTTTCGCGGTACTGCACCGCGCTGAGCAGTCCGGCCGACATGCCCGGACCCATGCCGGCATAGATCTCGGCCACCGGCAGCTGCGGCATGGCCTCCTCCAGCACATGGCCCATGGCCTCGCACAGGGCGACCGCGCGGTCCACCGCCGCCAAGCAGTCGGCATGCACCGGCACACCGAAATAGTTCTTGCGCCAGACGGCGATGCGCAGCCGGCGCTCAGGCTGCTGCAGCGCCTGCAGGTAGCCGCCCTGCACGTCCAGCGGCGGGTGCACGCGCGAGCCGGCCTCGGGGCCGGCCGTCAGGTCGAGCAGCAGCGCGCTGTCGCGCACGCTGCGGCTGATGACGTGGTTCACGCTCAGGCCAATGGCACCGTCCAGCGCGTCCGGGCCCGCCGGCACACGGCCGCGGCTGGGCTTCAGGCCAAACAGGCCGCAGTGCGCCGCCGGGATGCGGATCGAGCCCCCGCCGTCGCTGGCATGGCCCACGGCAACGATGCCGGCCGCCACCGCCGCCGCCGTGCCGCCGGACGAACCGCCGGTGGTGTGGCCGGGACTCCACGGGTTGCGCGTGGCGCCGTACAGCCGCGACTCGGTGGTCGTGGTCATGCCGAACTCGGGCGACGCCGTCTTGCCGAAGATGTTCAGTCCGGCGGCCTTGTAGCGCTGCACCAGCGTCGAGTCGCGCGGCGCCACGGCGTCCTTGAAGAAGGCGCAGCCGTTGCTGGTGACGGTGCCGGCCATGGCCACGCCCAGGTCCTTGAGCACGAAGGGCACGCCCCACAGTGGCGCCTGTGCCGTGGCACGCTCGCGCGCATCGCGCCCCAGGGCCGAGAGTTGCCGCGCCTGCGCGCGCGCCTGGTCGTAGTCGCGGATCACCACTGCGTTCAGCTGCGGCAGGGCCTCGACGCGCGCCAGTGCGGCATCCAGCGCTTCCAGCGGCGTGATGTCGCCGCGGCGCAGGCTGTGCGCCAGCGCCATGGCGTCGTCCGGCGCAACGTCTGCCGCGACCGGCCTGGCCGGCGTGCGGGCCTGGGCTGCTGGCAGCGCGGTGGTCGCGGCGGCGGCCGCGGCGCCCATGAGAAAGGCGCGGCGTTCGAGATGCTGGGGAATGTCTGGCACGCTGTTGTCTCCGTCGGTCATTTCTTGTGTTTTTCCGGCGCGCGGCGGTTCTGCCCGGGCTTCGGGCTGGCACCGGCATGGCGGCCGTGCCGCGGCCACGGCCGCATGGGGCGGCGCCCCATGCGGCCTTCAAGGGGGCAATGGCCCTACATGCGCTCGATGATGGTCACGTTGGCCTGGCCGCCGCCCTCGCACATGGTCTGCAGGCCGTAGCGGCCACCGGTGCGCTCGAGTTCGTGCAGCAGCGTGGTCATCAGCTTGGCCCCGGACGCGCCCAGGGGATGGCCGAGGGCGATGGCACCGCCGTTGACGTTGGTGCGCGCATGGTCGTAGCCGGTTTCCTTGAGCCACGCCATGACCACCGAGGCAAAGGCCTCGTTGATCTCGACCAGGTCGATGTCGGACATCTTCATGCCCGCCTTCTTCAAGGCATGTTCGGTGGCCGGGATCGGCGCCGTCAGGTGCCAGATCGGGTCGTCGGCGCGCACGCTCATGTGGTGGATGCGCGCGCGCGGCGTGAGGTTGTAGCGCTTGAGCGCCGCCTCGGACACCACCAGCACGGCGGCGGCGGCGTCGCAGGTGGAACTGGACACGGCGGCGGTGATGGACGGATAGGTCGGGTCCACTGGCTCCAGAGTGGCCATCTTCTCCAGCGTGCTCTGGCGCGCTGTCTCGTCCATCCGGAAATCGCCGAAGGGCACGATCTCGCGCTCGAAGCGGCCCTCGGCGATCGCCCGCAAGGCGCGGTCGTGGCTTTCCTTGGCGAACACCTCCATGTCGGCACGGCTGGCGCCCCAGTGGTCGGCGATGCGCTGGGCAGCGTAGAACTGGTTCACCGGGGCGTCACCGAAGCGGGCCTGCCAGCCACGGCTCTCGGCGAACGGCGTGGTGAAGCCCAGCGGCTGGCCGGCCAGCATGGCCGAGGAAATCGGAATGGCACTCATGGTCTGCACGCCGCCGGCCAGCACCACGTCCTGCGTGCCGCTCATCACCGCCTGCGCAGCGAAGTGGATCGCCTGCTGCGACGAGCCGCACTGGCGGTCCACCGTGGTGCCGGGCACATTCAGGGGCATGCCAGCTGCCAGCCACGAGGTGCGCGCGATGTCGCCGGCGAGCGGGCCGATGGTGTCGACGCAGCCGAAGATCACGTCGTCATATTCGTCGGCCGGCACGGCGTTGCGCTCGACCAGTGCCTTGATCACATGCGCACCCAGGTCGGCGCCGTGCACATGGGCCAGCGAACCCTTGCGCTTGCCGGTGGGCGAGCGCAGGGCATCGACGATGTATGCCTGCGCGCTCATGCCGCCACCTCCTCGGGCACAGCCTGGCGCACGGGCACGGCCTGCCCGGCGGCACCCACGTCCTGCCGGTCGAAGGTATGGCCCGGCCCGATGGGCGGGTGCTCGCCTTCCAGCAGACCAGTGGCCAGGTTGCCGCTGTGGTGGGCGCGGTCGCCCCAGGCAGCGTCTAGCGCCCAGGCGCGCTTCATGAACATCTGCAGGTCGACCTCCCAGGTGTAGCCCATGGCACCGTGCACCTGCAGGCCGTTGCGCGCCGCGAACCAGCCGGCCTCGCCGCACTGCAGCTTGGCATGCGATACACGCAGCGCTGCCTCGGGCTCACCGTGTTGCAGCGCGTAGAAGGCGCGGTACAGCACCGGCTTGGCGAATTCGACCCGGGTGACAATATCAGCCAGATGGTGCTGCACGGCCTGGAAGCTGCCGATGGCGCGGTCGAACTGCTTGCGCTGCGCCGCATAGTCCACCGACAGGTCCAGCATGCGCTGGGCCAGCCCCACCAGCTGCGCCGAAGCCGCCAGGGCGCCGCGCAGGCCGGCCTGGCGCCAGACGGCAGCGCCGCTGGCGCCGTCGAGAATCAGCGTGGCAGCACCAGGCGTCCACTGCACCTGGCACAGCCGGCGCGAGGAGTCCAGGCTGCGCAGCGGCGTGATGCGGCAATCGGCCGGCAGCACGGCGTGCAGCTCCAGTCCGGCCTCGGTGCGGTGCGGCAGCAGCAGCAGGTCCGCCGTGGCCGCACCCAGCACGTGCAGGTTCAGTGGATGGCCCACGGCAACGCAGCACTTGCCCGCAGCGATGCGCGGCAGCCAACGCACGCGCACCGGATGCTCGGGCGGCAGCGCCGCCAGCATGCCGACAGCAACATAGGCGGTGTCGGTCACGCAGTCGGGCAGCGCGTAATAGCCGGTCTCCTGCAGCAGCAGCGCCCAGTCGATGTCGTTCATGCCCATGCCGCCTTCGGCCTCGGGCACCGACAATCCCAGCAGGCCCTGCTCGGCCAGTCGGGCCCACAGCTCGGGCGCATGGCCGGACTGGGTTTCCCAGATGTCGCGCAGATGCTCGGGCGCGGCCTCGGTCATCAGGAAGCGGCTGATGGAATCGCGAAACGCGATCTGGTCTTCGGAGAAGGTGAAATCCATGGTGTGCTCCTCGGGCCGCAGCCTCAGGACTTGGGCAGTCCCAGCATGCGCTGGGCAATGATGTTGCGCTGGATCTCGTTGCTGCCGGCGTAGATGGGGCCGGCCTGGGCGAACAGGAAGCCTTCCAGCCATTCGTTGGCCTCGCCGTCGTCCAACACCTCGGCGCGCTGGCCCAGGATGCGCATCGCCGTGTCGTGGATCAGGATGTCCAGCTCCGACCAGGCCAGCTTGTTGGTGCTGGCCTCGGCGCCGATGCGCGCGCCCTTGTGCAGGCGGCCGACGGTGTGGTAGGACGACAGCGTGTAGGCCTCGGCGCCCATCCAGGCACGCAGCACGGCGTCGCGGATGGAAGGGTCGCGGTCGGCCTGCGCGCGGTTGCGCTGGTACAGCTGCGCCAGCTTTTGCGCGCTGCGCTGGTAGCGCGCGGGCGAGCGCAGCAGCAGGCCGCGCTCGAAGCCGGCGGTGGCCATGGCCACGTTCCAGCCCTTGCCCTCGCCGCCGATCAGGTTCTCGGCCGGCACCTCGACATCGTCGAAGAAGATCTCGGCGAAATGGTCGGTGCCGTTGATGGCACGGATCGGTCGCACCGTGATGCCGGGCGAATCGAGTGGCACCAGGATGTAGCTCAGACCGTGATGCCGGCTGGAGGCGGGGTCGCTGCGGAACAGGCCGAACAGCCAGTTGGCGAACACCGCTCGGGTGGACCAGATCTTCTGGCCGTTCAGGATGAATTTATCGCCCTGGCGGATGGCGCGGCTGCTGATGGCCGCCATGTCCGAGCCCGCGCCCGGCTCCGACCAGCCCTGTGCCCACATGTCGTCGCAGCGCGCCATGCGCGGCAAAAAGCGTGCCTTCTGCTCTTCGGTGCCGAACTCCATCAACGTCGGCCCGAGCAGCAAGATACCGTTCTGGTTCACCCGCGCCGGGGCATCCGCTGCCCAGTATTCCTCCTCGAAGATCAGCCATTCATTCAGGTCGCAACCGCGCCCGCCCAGCTCTTTGGGCCAGGTGACGCTGCTGAAACCGGCACTGGCCAGCTGGGCTTCCCAACGGCGGTGCTGCTCGAAACCCTCGCGTGTGTCGTAGCTTTGCAGCCGCTGCGCGGGCACGT
The DNA here is from genome assembly GCF_900103645.1 of Oryzisolibacter propanilivorax. Classification (GTDB taxonomy): domain Bacteria; phylum Pseudomonadota; class Gammaproteobacteria; order Burkholderiales; family Burkholderiaceae_C; genus Melaminivora; species Melaminivora propanilivorax. The sequence goes on along the minus strand of NZ_FNHP01000001.1, from coordinate 21,828 downwards.
TGTCCTTCAGCCAGGCACGCACCTCGGCGCGGAACGCCTGCTGGGCGGGGGTGTAGGTCAGATCCATTGCGATATCTCTTGGGTTGCGCAATCTGCTGAGTGAATCGGTGTCTGAAGGATGGTCAGAACTTGGCGTCCCGCTTCTGAACGAAGGCATCGCGCGTCTCGGCGGAATCCGGGCTCATGTAGGCCTGCAGGGTAAAGCCCTGCTCCCAGCGGTACTTGTCCTCCAGGTTGCCGTCCTCGATGCCGGTGAGGGCTTCCTTGGCGATGCGGATCATGGCCGGGCTCTTGGCGGCGATCTTGCCGGCAACCTCCATGGCGCTCTCGCGCAGCTGCTCGCGCGGCACCACGCGCTCGATGGCACCCAGGCGCAGCGCCTCGGCGGCGCCGATCATCTCGCCGGTGAAGAACAGGTAGCGCGTCTTTTGAACGCCGAACATGCGCTGCAGGTGCGCCGCACCACCCATGGCGCCCCGGTCCACCTCGGGCAGGCCGAAGGTCGCGTCCTCGGCGGCGATGACGATGTCGGCTGCGCCGCAGATGCCGATGCCGCCGCCCAGCACGAAGCCATGCACGGCCGCGATCACCGGCACCTGGTTCAGGTGTACGGCCTTGAAGGTGGCGTAGTTGCCGGCATTGACCTCGACGATGAGCTTGTCGTTGGCAGCCAGCTCCTTGATGTCCACGCCGGCGCAAAAACCCCGGTTCTCGGCGCGGATGACGATCACGCGCACCGCCGGGTTGTCGCCCAGCGCCTGGATCTCGCGCGCCAGGCCGTTCCAGCCGGCCGCGTTCAGCGCGTTGACTGGCGCACGGTCTATCACCAGCTCGGCGATGCCGCTGTCATGGAGGGTGGAGTGGAACTGAGGGCTGGACATGGAAAAGATGCTTTTCAAAGTATTGGAAACACGCCTCAGGCGACGGCCGCCGCCCGGCTGGGGGAAGCGGGCACGGCAGGGCCTGGAGCCGTCAACCGGTTCAGCGCGTCGCGCCGCTCCAGCGCCTGGCGCACGATGCCGGAGATCACGCTCTCGCAGCTGTCCAGGCGCGGAATCAGCGCCGCCACCTGGCCGGCGGACATCACGCCTTCGGCCGGGTTGCCCTGCACCATCGAGCGCTGCAGCAGCATGGGCGCGTTGGCAGCCATCACCGTCTGCGCTACCGAGGACGAATCCTCGCGCAACGCCTTCATGAAGATGCTGGCCGCCTGGGCAGTGGTCATGCCGGTCTCGGACTTCCACTGCAGCGCCAGCCCCAGGGCAATGCGCAGGCGCTTGAGTGGGCTGGCGCGCTCGAGCATGGTCAGGTATTCGTTGGGGATCATGCGCTGCGGCATGCCGTCCACCAGATAGGAAATGGCGATCTTCTCGGCGTCGCGCGTCTGCACATAGCGCTGCAGCGTGGCGTCCGGCACCTGGGAATCGCTGGTCATCAGGAAGCGCGTGCCCATGGCGATGCCCTGCGCGCCATAGGCCAGCGCCGCCAGCAGGCCGCGTCCGTCGTAGAACCCACCGGCAGCGATCACCGGCACCTGCACCGCGTCCACCACCTGCGGCAGCAACACCGTGGTCGGCACGCTGCCGGTGTGGCCCCCGCCTTCGCCGCCCTGCACCGTGATGGCGTTGGCACCCATCTCGATAGCCTTGAGCGCATGCTTGAGCGCTCCCACCGTGGGCATGCAGACGACGCCGGCGTCGCGCAGCCGGCCGATGACCTTTTTGTCCGGCCCGCGGCCATAGCTCACCGCGCGCACGCGGTACTTCACCGCCAGGTCCAGCAGTTGCTGGGCGTTGGGCTGGAACATGTGGAAGTTCAGACCGAACGGACGGTCATCCGTCAGGCGCTTGACCTTCAGGATCTCGCCCTCGATGCGGTCGGCGGCGATGGTCGCGCCGGCCAGGAAGCCGAAGCCCCCGGCGTTGGTCGTCGCTGCCACCAGGTCGGCGCCGGCCACCCAGCCCATCGCCGTCTGCACGATGGGGTAGCGGCAGCCCAGCAGCTCGCACAGCGGCGTGTGCAGTTCGGAAGCAGGACCGTTCACGCGGCCTCCCGCTTGTTCGCCTGGACCATGGACTTGGCGTCGTGCCCGCCCAGCTGCCCCGCACCCATGGCCTGGCTGTGGGCATGCGCGAAGTGGTGGTAGCCGAAGGCCATTTCCATGGTGGCGCGCAGGCCCTGCAGCTCCTCGGCGCGGTTGACCACCGTCTTGGTCAGCGCCAGCCCCAGACGCGGCTGCTGCGCCAGGCGGCGGGCAATGGCGTAGGTCTGCTCCTCCAGTTCGGCGCGCGGATAGACACGGTTGACCATGCCCATCTGTGCGGCGCGCTCGGCACCCATGCGCTCGCCCAGCAGCAGGAATTCCTTGGCGATGCGCGGATGCAGTTCATGGGCGTGGGCAAAATACTCCACGCCCGGGATGCCCATGCGCACCACCGGATCCTGGAAGAAGGCATCGTCGCTGGCGACGATCAGGTCGCAGACCCAGGCCAGCATCAGCCCTCCGGCGACGCAGGCGCCCTGCACCATGGCGACCATGGGCTTGGGAATGTCGCGCCAGCGCCGGCACATGCCCAGGTAGACCTCCTGCTCGCGCGCGAACAGCTGCTCGCCGCCCGGCTTGTTCACATGGTCCCACCACAGGTGCTTGCGCTCGAAGCTCTTGTTGATGTCCCGCCCGGGCGTGCCGATGTCGTGGCCGGCGCTGAAATGCTTGCCGCTGCCGCGCAGCACGATGACCTTGACCGCGTCGTCGTCGACGGCGCGGCGGAACGCCTCGTCCAGGGCGTAGGTCATCTGCGAATTCTGCACGTTGTTGAACGTGGGGCGGTTCATGGTGACCGTGGCGATGCCGTCCTGCGCCTCGTAGAGCACGGGCTGGTCGGTCTCGTACACGGCACTGTCCTCGCGCTCGACGAATTCGCTGGTGGCAGTGGCAGAGGGGTTCATGTCAGGCTCCGAGCACCGTGGCGCGCAGGTTGTGCGGATCGAGCTGCGCCAGCAGCGCCAGCTGCTCGGGCGTCGGGTCGGGCGTTGCGCCCACGTTGGCCGGCACATGAATGTCAAAGCCAGTCGCCTCCTGCACCTGCTCAACCGTCACGCCGGGGTGCAGCGACACCAGGCGCATCTGGTGGTCGGGGCCGCCGAAATCCAGCACGCACAGGTTGGTGTAGATGAAGCGGATGTCGGTGGTCTCCTCCAGCGTCCAGCCGCGCGCCAGGCGAGCCGGGTTGTAGCCGACCGAGGCCACCATGTCGACCTCGCCGTCCACGAACACCTTGCGGCTGTGGTTGGGGATGAAGAACGAGTTGGCGTGGTTGATGGAGTTGCCGGGAAAGCCGCGCACGCCCAGCATCATGGCCTTCGGCCGGTCGTAGTCGCCCCCGACCATCGAGATGTTGGCCTGGCCGAAGCGGTCCACCTGCACCGGGCCGACCATGGCGTGGCGCTTGCCCCCCCAGACGTTGTCGAAGATGCGCGAGAAACCCATCCAGGTCTCGCGCTGGAGCTGGTAGTCGCCGCGCGGGCCCACCGGCACCGGCTCGCGCACCAGCCAGGCCTCGGAGTCGGTCATCAGGAGGTCGGTGTTGACCGACTTCATGCACACCGAGGCCGCCAGGCGCGGCACCAGGCCGATGCCGGTGGCCAGCACCTCGCCGTCGTCCTTCCAGGCCTGCGCCGCGGCGCAGATGATGCGGTCGACCAAAGCAATGTCACTCATCGTTGTCCCCTCTCAAAACACCGGCAGGGGCAGGCGCTTGATCGCCTCCATGCCGCCAACCTGTCGCTGATAGTCCTGCTCGCCGCATTGCACGTACTTGGCGAAGTAGGCGTCCCAGCCGCCGTCCTCCTTGGCGCTGGCCACGTATTCCTTGAAGTGCTTGGTGTCGAAGCCGTACAGCGGCGCGCACGACGAGGGATGGGCACCGCCGGACAGGTGCACCACGCCGGTGGTCTCCGAGCGCTCCCAGAACACCAGGCGCGCATCGTTCTCGCTGGCGAACGCGGCGTCTTCCACCAGCTCGTCGCAGCTCACGTAGGTCTGCTTGGCGGCACGCACGAACAGGTCGTCCAGGTAGTGGTCCGGGCCGCTGATCTGGCACACGCCGCGCGCGTCGGCGCGGTTCACGTGCACCAGCGCCACGTCCAGCGGCAGCGCCGGCATGGCCACCCACTGCTTGTTGTCGTAGGGCGAGTCGATCAGGCGGAGCTGCGGGTTGCGCGTCAGCACGTCGGTGCCCAGGCCGATGCGCGTGGGAATGAAGGGCACGCGCATGCCGGCGGCCTTCAGGCCCAGCACCATCTGGCCCTCGTCGATCTCCATGACCTCGATGGCGCCTTCCTGGCGTGCCTTGCGGAAGTACGGCTCCAGCGGGATGAAGTCCAGCGTCACGAAGGCGAAGATCAGCTTCTTGACCTTGCCGGCGGCGCACAGCATGCCGACGTCGGCGCCGCCATAGGCGACCACCGTCAGATCCTTGACCGGGCTGCGCAGCAGCTCGCGCACCAGCGCCATGGGCTTGCGGCGCGGGCCCCAGCCGCCGATGCCGACGGTCATGCCGTCCTGGATCGAGGCGACCACCTGCTGCGGATTCATCAATTTATTGGCCATGTCTTTCCTGCTCGTTCTTCACTCGACTGTCAGGCGGCTTGCGCGGGCTCGGCCGGGCGGGCGATGCTGAAGTCATGCCCCCACAGGCTGACCTGCGTGAATTCGTGGGTGATGTGCTTGTCCCAATCGACGATGGCGCCGCCGTAGCCGTACTCGACATCGAAGTTGGACGGCGAGCGCATGTAGAAGGAGATCATCTTGTCGTTGGTGTGCTGACCCAGCGTGGCGGTCTGCACCACCCTCTGCGCCTTCATGCGGTCCATGGCGCGGCCCACCTCGGGCATGTTCTCCACCTCGACCATGACGTGCACGCAGCCGCTGGGCACCGGGAACTCGGCCAGCGCCAGGCTGTGGTGGCGGCCGTTGGCGCAGTGGAAGAAGTGGATGCGCACCACCGGACCGGCATCCCCACCCGGGCGGAAGTTGTAGATGTCGGCCAGGCCGAAGCCCAGCACGTCACGGGCGAAGACCACCGTGGCCTCGAAGTCGGGCGCCGGCAGCACCGTGTGGCCCATGCCGTAGTCGCCCGTGATGAACTTCGATACACCCTGCGGCGAGGCGAAATGCTTGAAGTCGGACTTGAAGCCCCAGACGATCTCGTGGCGGTTGCCCGACGGGTCGCGGACCACGGCCATCTGCTGCACGCCGCGCTGGCGGCATAGCGCCTCGTCGGCCAGTTCGTAGGCTTGCTTGGCCTGGTCCAGCACCTTCAGTGCCTGCGCGAAGGCGTCGCGGTTGGCCACCTCCCAGCCCGAGGCCAAGTAACGGTCGGACTCGCCCGGCAGCACCTGGAAGCGGAACTGGCGCTCGTCCATCTTGATCTGCAGCGCCCCGCCCTCGCCCGGCGTGGCCATCATGCCCAGCACGTCGCGCGCATAGTCGCTCCAGCGCTGCACGTCTGTGCTCTCGGCGACCACATAGGCCAGTCCACGTATTTCCATCATGACTTTTGTGCCTCCATACCGGTTGTTTTGAGGGTGTGTATGGAGCGGATTCTGGTGGCGCGCCCGCCGCGCAACATCGTCCATTGAGACTAACGAAGACTGCTGCTTTTGCTACACAAAAAATAGCTTCAGACCCTTGTGGAATATGGGCTGCAGGCCGAATCGTCTTCAAACACCGCAAACGCATGTCGCATCTGCGACGGTAGGCCCCGAACCGCCGGATGCCGGACAAAAAAAACGCCGGTGCCCGGAATGGCGGGCTACGGCGCGAAATGGCGGCACAAGGCCGGCCCAAGGAATCCACGCGGCTGGCGCGCGGCGCCAGCCGCTGCATCAGGCAGGCTGCAGGGGCTGCTGCGCCAGCGGGTAGTCGGTGTAGCCGGCGGCGCCAGGCGTGTAGAGCGTCTTGCGATCGAAACGTGCCAGCGGCAGGCCCCGGCGCAGCCGCTCGACCAGGTCCGGGTTGCCGACGAAATGGCGCGCGAACGAGATCGCCTGGCCTTCGCCCGCGTGCAGCGCCGCGCGGGCGCTGACCGCATCGAAGCCATCGTTCAGGATCAACCGCGGGCCGAAGTGCGCGCGCGCCAGGGCGAAGGCATCGAGCCGCGGGTCGGCCGCGCGCATGACGTGCAGGTAGGCCAGATCCAGGCCGCCGGCCTGACGCATCAGCTCCGCGTGCGTGGCGCCCGAGTCCTCGTCGGCAGTGTCGTTGTAGGTATTGCCCGGGTTCAGCCGCAGGCCGACCCGGCCGGCGCCAATGGCGCCCGCCATGGCCTGCAGGCATTCCACGGCGAAGCGCACGCGGCCGCGCGCGTCACCGCCGTAGACGTCGCTGCGCTGGTTGGTGGCCGAGCTCAGAAACTGCATGGACAGGTAGCCGCTGGTGCCGTGCAGCTCGACGCCGTCGAAGCCGGCGTCGATGGCGCGCTGCGCCGCGGCTGCATGGCCGGCGATGGCGGCGCGCACCTCGTCGGCGCTCAGCTCCTCGGGTGCGTCGAAGTCCTGCATGCCGGCGGCATCGGTCCAGACTTGGCCGCGCGCCTGGACGGCCGAGGGCGCCACGGTGCGCACGCCGGCCGGCTTGATGTGCCGGCTGCCGATGCGCCCGGAATGCATGATCTGCAGCACGATCGTGCCGCCGCGCGCGTGCACGGCGTCGGTCACGCGCTGCCAGCCGCGCACCTGCGCGGCGGTGGCGATGCCGGGCTGGCGGCAGTAGGCCTGGCCCTCGGCCTCGGGCCAGGTGCCCTCGGCCACGATCAGTCCGGCGTCGGCGCGCTGGCCGTAGTGCTCGGCCATCAGGGCGTTGGGCGTGCCGTCGGCCTCGGCGCGGTTGCGCGTCATGGGCGCCATGACGATGCGGTTGCGCAGCGCCAGGCGGCCCAACTGCACGGGGGTGAAGAGGATGTCGTGGTCGCTCATCTCGGAGGCTCCTCGGGCGTCAGCGCACGCGCATGCGCGGGTCAGGCGCGCCGCGGCGCATGCTGCGCAAAAACTGCTCCAGCGGCGCCGGGGCGGCCACCTCGGGTAGCTCGTCCTTGCCCGGGCGCTGGGCCCAGAACTCGCGCCAGCTGGGAAACAGCTCGTGGAACGCGCCGCGGTAGGGCTCGCGCCCCGGCCAGCGCATCTTCATGTCGCCGATCGGCGGCTTGTTCAGGTCGGTGGCGTACCAGTAGCACGGCAGGCGGCGGCGGAAGAACCACTGCCCGTCGATGCGCTCGTAGTCGTCCCAGTAGAGCATCTGCATGACGACCCACTCGGCGCCGCACTCGTGCTCGTTCTTGGAGTAGACGACGCCGGTGGCGTGGTCGCGGTCGGCGAACTCGATGATGTGCTGGCCCAGGTGGTGCGAGGTGCCGGTGAACTGGTCGCGCAGCGTGCTGTCCTGCCAGGCCTTGAAGTGCGCCCGGCCCACCTTTTCGCGGCCGACGCGGATGTCGGGCGCGAACAGGTTGACGTGAGCGTCCATGTCGCGCATGTCCAGGGACAGCGAATACTTGCCCGCCAGCTGGCGGATGGCGTCGAGCGACTCCAGCCGGTCGATGCGCTCTTCCAGCGTGGCCGGCCAGACCGGCACGCTGGCGTTCTGCTGATCCTGCATGCTCGTGCCTTCGCTCACAGCGCGGTCACCAGCACGGCCGATCGGCCGCCGTCCACCGGCAGCGCGGCGCCGGTGATGTAGGCGGCCTCGTCGCTGGCCAGGAACAACACGGCGCTGGCCAGCTCTTCGGGCTGGCCGACGCGGCCCATGGGGATGATCTTTTCGGTGTTGCGGCGCGTGGACTCGTCCGACAGCATGCCGGCGGTGGCCGGCGTCTCGACCACGGCCGGCACTACCACGTTCACGCGCACGCCGCTGGCGGCGCCTTCGGCCGCGGCGGCGCGCGAGAAGTTGATGATCGCCGCCTTGGCCGCCGAGTAGCCCGACATCTGCGGCGTGCCCAGCGTGCCGCAGATGGAGCTGACGTTGACGATGGCGCCGCCACTGTCCTTCATCAGCTTCATCGCCGTGCGCGTGCCCCAGAAGGTGCCGTCCACCGAGGTGGTGAAGTTGGCGCGCCAGTCCTCGGTGGACATGCCCTCGATGCCGCCCCAGGTGTAGGCCATGGCGTTGTTCACCAGGATGTGCAGCCCGCCGTGCGTGGCCGCGGCCTGCTCCAGCGCGCCCACCAGCTGTTCTTCCACGCCCACGTCGGCCACCATGGCGTGCGCCTGGCCGCCGGCGGCGCGGATCCGACCCACCACCTCATCCAGCGGCGCCTGGCGCCGGCCGCAGATCACCACCGTGGCGTCCTCTTGCGCGAAACGCTCGGCCGTGGCGGCGCCGATGCCCGACCCGCCCCCGGTCACGAAGGCCACCTTGCCTTGCAGACGCCCGCGCTTGTCGTTGTTCTGGCTCATAGCCTGTCCTTTCCTTGTCTTGCGAACCTCAGAGGAACGCGCTGCCGCCGTTCACGGCCACGTTCTGCCCGGTGACGAAGCCGCTGTCGTCGCTGGCCAGGAACAGCGCCACGCGGGCGATGTCCTCGGGCTCGGCCATGCGGCCTAGGGGCACGCCGGCGATGATGGCGTCGGTCCACTCCTGCGGAATGCTCTGCATCATGGGTGTGTTGGTGGGCCCTGGCACCAGCGTGTTCACGCGGATGCCCTTGGGCGCCAGCTCCTTGGCCATGCAGCGCGTCAGGCCCATCAGCGCGGCCTTGGACGCGCAGTAGTGCGCCGGGCCGTCGCCACTGACCGCCGAGGTACTGGAGATGTTGACCACCGCGCCGCGCGTGCCGGACGCCAGCATCAGCTTGACCGCCTCGCGGGCGCAGTAGAACGCCCCGTCCAGGTTCACGCCCATGACGCGCTTCCAGGTCTCGTCCGGGATGTCGGCGAACTGATCGACCGAGCCGATGCCGGCGTTGTTCACCAGCACGTCCACGCGGCCGAAGGCCTGGCCCAGTTCTTGGAACAGCGCCGCCACCGCCTGGCTGTCAGCGACGTTGACCGCGCGCGCCCAATGCTCGCCCTCCAGACCCTGCAGGCTCTCGCTTGCGGCCTGCTCGTTCAGGTCCAGCGCCACCACCATGGCGCCTTCCTGGGCAAAATGGCGGGCGATCGCGCGCCCCATACCCTGGCCGGCGCCCGTTACCACTGCCACTTTCGTTGCCAAACGCATTGTTGTCCCCTGTTGCCGAAGCTGTTGAATCTGTCTTCAGCGTAGGCACAAATCCGGGCGCACCCATCGTCTGATGGGACTAGAAAACCGTCTCCCCCCTTGCGTCTCCTTCCTCTTTCGCCGACAAGAACCCATGCAAATTGCTACTTGGAACGTCAATTCCCTGTCCGTCCGCCTGCCGCAGGTGCTGGACTGGCTGCGCACCAACCCGGTCGAGGCGCTAGGCCTGCAAGAGCTGAAGCTGGTGGACGAGAAATTCCCGCACGCCGCGTTCGAGGAGCTGGGCTACCACGCCGTGAGCTTCGGCCAGAAAACCTACAACGGCGTCGCCTGGATCAGCCGCGCGCCGCTGCAGGACGTGGTGCGCAACATCCCCGGCCACGACGACACGCAGGCGCGTGTCATCGCTGGCACGCTGCCCACCGCAGCCGGCCCGCTGCGGCTGGTGAACGGCTATTTTGTGAACGGCCAGGCACCGGGCAGTGACAAGTTCGCCTACAAGATGGCCTGGCTGGAGGCCCTGCAGGCCTGGCTGCGCGAGCAGCTGGCGCAGTGGCGGCGCCTGGCGCTGGTGGGCGACTTCAACATCGCCCCGGAGGACCGCGACTCGTTCGACCCGGTGGGCCTGGCCGGCAGCATCCACCACACCGACGAGGAGCGTGCGCATTTCCGCGGCTTGCTGGGCCTGGGGCTGCACGATGCCTTCCGCCTGTTCGAGCAGCCGGACAAGACCTTTTCCTGGTGGGATTACCGCATGCTGGGCTTCCAGAAGAACCGCGGCCTGCGCATCGACCACATTCTGGTCAGCGATGCGTTGAAGGATGGCGTGCAGGCCTGCCAAGTGGACCGCGCGCCACGCAAGAACCCGCAGCCCAGCGACCACGCGCCGGTGGTGGCGACGCTGGCCGGCTGACCGGCACGCACAAGAAAATGGCCGCCCGGCGACAGGCGGCCATCCGCGCCGGCCATGTATGGCCGGCATCCGAGAGGCGGTGTTACGACGCCGCGTCGTAGCGGTCGCGCAATGCCTTGATCTCATCGTGGTTGCGCTGCACGCCCTGCGCCTGGCGCTCGACCAGCGCGCGGATGTTGGCCGGCAACGTTGCCTTCAGGGCCTTGCGGTAACGCGCCACGGCAGCATCCTCGCCACGCTCGCACTCGTTCAGCACGGCCTTGTCGTCGTTGGTGGACAGGGCGGTCTTTACCGACACCCAGCCGCGGTGCAGCGCACCCGACACCGTGCCACCATCGGACGGCTCACCGCCGTGGGCGCGGATCTCGCGCTCCAGCTCGGCGGCAGCGGAGGCGCACTCGGTCGCATGGCGCATCAGGATTTGCTTCAGCTCAGGGCTGTCCGCACGCTCGGCCGAGGTGCGGAAGCCATATTCGCCATCGCGGCTGCACTCCAGCAGGTCGTCCAGCACGTCCACCACGTCGTCGTTGTCCACCGTGCCATTCAGCGTCGTGCCGTTGGTAGTGATGGGCGGGGTGACGGCGTTGGTGCGGGCACGCTCCCAGGCGGCCTGGGTAGCAGGGCGGGCCTGCTCCCAGTCCAGCGTGCTGGTACCGCGTGCCGTGCCCCAGTCACGCGACAGCTGCGGCTCGACAGCGGCGAAGTCGCCTTCGTAGCGGCCCACCGAACTCCAGCCCAGCTCATACGCCGGACGGTATTCATCATAGGTACGGCCGCCCTGGTAGTAGGGCTCGCGGTGATAGCTCTCGCGCCAATAGGCATCTTCGGCCGTGGGGTTGACCGACTCGGCCGCGGCCTTGCCCGCCAGGCCGCCGACGATGGCGCCGGCGATGCCGCCGACCGCAGCGCCGATCGGGCCGCCGAACGCTCCGGCAGCAGCACCGGCCACGGCGCCACCGGCGGCGCCGACCCCGGTTCCGACGGGGTGCGCGCCCGGCTCGTTGGTGAGCGGGTCACGGTTGGCATCCTTGAAATCCGACATGAAGATTCTCCGGTTGGTTGAACAATGCGGCCATTCTTCAAGTCGGGCTGTGCCCGCCGGGTCAGCAGCGCGAGCGCAAATGTGTAGGACGCGCCGCCGGGCGGCATGTCCATTCTCCCTTCACGTCATCACTATCTTGTTGATAGCTGCAGGCCCTTGTAAACAAAGGGCTCGGGCCGTTTTTCATTCAAACTTCCCGCGAACGCCCGTGCCGCTCGCGGAATCGGCTGGACTGCCCTCGGGAGTATCCAGGCGCAGCTCGTGCAGCTTGCGCGCCAGGGTGTTGCGCCCCATTCCCAGGCGCTGCGCGGCCTCGATGCGCCGCCCCTGCGTGGCCTGCAGCGCGCTGCGGATGAGCACCGCCTCGAAGCGTGCGGCCAAGCCAGTCCAGATGTGCGCGCGACCAGCGTCCAGCAGCTGGCGGGTCTCCTGCGCCAGTGCCGCCTCCCAACCGCCAGCGCCGGCCTGGGGGCTGACCGGCGCGGCCGCGGCCGTCACACCCGAATCGGCGCGCACCTCGGGCGGCAGGTCGGCGCTGGCGATCATCTGCGCCGGCGCCATCACCGTCAGCCAGTGACAGATGTTCTCCAGCTGGCGCACGTTGCCGGGAAAGGCATAGCGCGCCAGGCAGGCCATGGCCTCGTCGTCCAGGCGCTTGGGCGCCACGCCCAGCTGGCGCGCGGCCAGCGCCAGGAAGTGGCGCGCCAGCATCGGCACGTCCAGGCTGCGCTCGCGCAGCGGCGGCAGGCGCAGGCGGATGACGTTCAGCCGGTGGAACAGGTCCTCGCGGAAGCTGCCGGCGCGCACGCGCTGCTCCAGGTCTTGGTGCGTGGCAGCGATGACGCGCACACGCACGTGCACGCTGACATGCCCGCCCACGCGGTGGAACTGGCCCTCGGAGAGCACGCGCAGCAGCCGCGTCTGCAGCTCCAGCGGCATGTCGCCGATCTCGTCCAGGAACAGCGTGCCGCCGTCGGCCTGCTCGAAATGCCCTCGCCGCTGCGCTGCCGCGCCAGTGAAGGCGCCGCGCTCGTGGCCGAAGAGCTCGCTTTCCAGCAACTCGCGCGGGATGGCGGCGGTGTTGATGGCGACGAACGGCCCGCCGGCGACCGGCGAGTGGCGGTGCAGCGCACGCGCCACCAGTTCCTTGCCGGTGCCGGTCTCGCCGGTCACCAGCACGCTGGCCAAGCTCTGGCTCAGGCGGCCGATGGCACGAAAGACCTCCTGCATCGCCGGCGCTTGGCCCAGCATCTCGGGTGGCTGCGCCTCGCCTGGCGGGTCGCCGGCCGGCCCGGCGCCACGCTCGGGCAGCGCGCGGCGCACCAGCGCCACCGCCTGCTGCACGTCGAAGGGTTTGGACAGGTAGTCGAACGCCCCGCCCTGGAACGCGGCCACGGCGCTGTCCAGGTCGGAATAGGCGGTCATGACGATCACCGCCATCCGCGGCAGCTGCTGGCGCAGTTCGGCCAGCAGCTGCAGGCCGGAATCGCCCGGCATGCGGATATCGCTGAGCAGCACCTGCGGCGTTCCGTGCCCGGCAGCGGCGGCTGCATGCAGCGCCTGGCGCACCGCATCGGCACTGGCGAAGCTGCGCGAGGCCAGGCCTTCGCGCGCCAGCGCACGTTCGAGCACGAAGCGGATCGACGGGTCGTCGTCCACGATCCAGATGGCGGGTGGGTGCGGATGGTCCATGGTCGACACGCTTGCAAGGATCAGGCCAGCGGCAGCACCAGCGAAAAGCGCGTGTGCCCGGGCCGGCTGTCGCATTCGACCAGGCCGCCATGGCGCTGGGCGATGGCCTGCGCCAGCGTCAACCCCAGCCCGGTGCCGTCGGCGCGGCCGGTGACCAGCGGCAGGAAAATGCGCTCGCGCAGCGTCTCGGGCACGCCCGGTCCGTTGTCGATCACGTCCAGCACCAGCGCCAGCCGGTGCTGGCGGTGGCCCAGCACCACCTGGTGCGCCACGCGCGTGCGCAGCACGATCTCGGCATCACCCGCCGCGATGCGTTCGGCCAGCGCCTGGCAGGCGTTGCGCAGCATGTTCAGCAGCGCCTGTACCAGTGCCGCGCGGTCGCCGTGCAGCTCAGGGATCGAGGCGTCATAGTCGCGCCGCAGCGCCAGCCCCTGAGGGTGCTCGGCCTGCACCAGCGTGCGGACGTGCTCGCAGATTTCATGGATGTTCACCTGGCCGGGCTGGCCGCCGGCGCGGTGCGGCTCCAGTAGCCGGTCCAGCAGGGCGCGCAGGCGATCGGCCTCGGCGATGATCAGCCAGGTGTAGTCGGCCAGCTCCGGGCCCGGCAGCTCCAGCTGCAGCAGCTGCGCCGCGCCGCGGATGCCGCCCAGCGGGTTGCGGATCTCGTGCGCCAGGTTGCGCACCAGTTCCCGGTATGCCTCGCCCTGCTCGCGCAGGCGCTCCTCGCGCTCCTGGCGCATGTGCGCTCCGGGCAGCGCCAGCTCCAGCACCAGCGTCGGCCGCACGGGCCCCGCCGCGCGCAGGCAGGCCTGCACCTCCACCGGTGCCTGGTGCGCGCCGATCAGCTGCGCGGAGAACCGCACTTCGGCATCGTCCAGCGTGCCGACATCGGCCAGCGCCCGTGCCAGCGGCCCGGCATCGGCCAGCAGCCGCGCTAGCGGCATTCCCGCCAGCATGCGCCGCGACAGACCCAGCAGGTTTTCCAGCGCACAGTTGGCAAACAGCACCGCGCCCTGGCGGTCGAGCACGGCGACGGGCGTGCCGATCCAGTCCAGCGCCTGCCAGTCAGGCGATACTGGGTCAACAGGGATCATGGAAGCGGCGATGGGGGTCCTTGCGTACAGCGGGCGCGGATGCGCGAGAGAAACCGCCACTGGGCTGGCACCGGACGACGGCTTCAGCGGTTCAGCCGGCCCAGCTCGCGGCGGATGCCAGCCACGTCGGCCTCGGCCCGGGCCACGCCGGCTTTCAGCTCGGCGGTGCGCTCCAAGTAGCCCTGGGGGTTGCGCAGCTCCAGCGCGGTGCGCTGCGGCGCACCGTCGTTGTATTCGCGGCGCAGCTCGGCCAAACGTGACTCGGCCTTGCGCAGTTCATCTTCTAGGATGGCACGGGCGTCGGCGTCGCGCGCGCGCTGGTCCGCGGTGGCCACGCGCGGCGCGCCGGCGGGCGAGGCACTGGCCGCCGCCGCGGGCGCCGATGGCGTGGCCGCAGGCGCAGCGCGGCGCGGCGTGGCCTGCAGCACGGTGACGTTGCCGCCCTCGACCAGGCGGCAGCCGCGCTCTTTGGCTTGGCTGACCTGGTTGGTGTATTCGTTGCCGCAGCGGTAGATGCGGTCCTGCGCGCCCACCGGCAGCGCGGCCGCCAGTGCCGCGGCCAGGACGATCAGGGTGTGTTTCATGGGCATGGATCCTTGCGGGCGGCGCCGCCGACCGGGCGGCGCGCCGTGAGCCGGCAAGTATCCCTGAATCGTCCGCCGGGGCAAAACCCGGCTTACAGCGAGTAGTACATGTCGTACTCGACCGGGTGCGGCGCCATGCGGAAGCGCTGCACCTCGCCCATCTTCAGCTCGATGTAGGCATCCAGCATGTTGTCCGAGAACACCCCGCCCTTGGTCAGGAAGCCGCGGTCCTGGTCCAGCGCCTCCAGCGCCTGGTCCAGGCTGTGGCAGACGGTGGGCACCAGCTTGTCTTCTTCAGGCGGCAGGTGGTACAGGTCCTTGGTGGCGGCCTCGCCGGGGTGGATCTTGTTTTCCACGCCGTCCAGGCCGGCCATCATCAGCGCGGCGAAACCCAGGTAGGGGTTCATCAGCGGATCGGGGAAGCGCGCCTCGATGCGTCGGCCCTTGGGGTTGGCGACGTAGGGAATGCGGATGGACGCTGAACGGTTGCGCGAGCTGTAGGCCAGCTTGACCGGCGCCTCGAAGCCGGGCACCAGGCGCTTGTAGCTGTTGGTGCCGGGGTTGGTGATGGCGTTGAGCGCGCGCGCGTGCTGGATGATGCCGCCGATGTAGTACAGCGCGAAATCCGACAGACCGGCGTAGCCGTCGCCGGCGAACAGGTTCTTGCCGTCCTTCCAGATCGACTGGTGCACGTGCATGCCCGAGCCGTTGTCACCGGCGTAGGGCTTGGGCATGAAGGTCGCCGTCTTGCCGTAGGCGTTGGCCACGTTCCAGATGACGTACTTCATGGTCTGCGTCCAGTCGGCGCGCTCGACCAGCGTGGAAAAGCGCGTGCCGATCTCGTTCTGGCCGGCGCCGCCCACCTCGTGGTGGAACACCTCGACCGGGATGCCCAGCTGCTCCAGCAGCAGCACCATCTCGGCACGCATGTCGTGCGTGCTGTCCACCGGCGGCACGGGGAAGTAGCCACCCTTGGTGGTCGGACGGTGGCCACGGTTGCCGCCCTCCAGCCTGGCGCCGCTGTTCCACGGCGCCTCGTATTCGTCGATCTCGAAGAACACCTTGCCGGGCTCGTTGCTCCAGCGCACGCCGTCGAAGATGAAAAACTCGGGCTCCGGGCCGAAGTAGGCGGTGTCGCCCAGGCCCGAGGCCTTGAGGTAGGCCTCAGCGCGCTTGGCGATGGAGCGCGGGTCGCGGTCGTAGGCCTTGCCGTCGCCGGGCTCGACCACGTCGCACTGCAGGATCAGCGTGGTTTCTTCGAAGAACGGGTCGATGTTGGCGGTGGTCGGATCAGGCATGAGCTGCATGTCCGAGGCCTCGATGCCCTTCCAGCCAGCCATGGACGAGCCGTCGAAGGCGTGGCCGTGGCTGAACTTGTCCTCGTCGAAGTGCGACACCGGCACGGTGACGTGTTGCTCCTTGCCACGAGTGTCGGTGAAGCGCAGGTCGACGAACTTGACTTCGTTCTCCTCCACCATGTTCATCACGTCAGCAACGGTCTTGGCCATCAGGTTCTCCAGGTTGAGCGGCTCATCGATAGGAATACAAGGATCTCAGCATTTTGCGTGCCAGCACGGGCGAGGGCCGGCACGGCGGCGCAGCCCCACGGGGTCGGCCAACGCTGTGCCCGGCAATCAGCGCTTGCGCACCAATTCGGGGCCGAGTGATGCACTAGATTGGTGCAGTTCGGATTGCAGCGCCTGCCAGGCCGCGGGCACCAGCGGCGCCGGCCCCTTGACGCCCAGTTCGATGTGCCGGCCGTGCACCGGATGGTCGACGCTGGGCAGGCTGAACACCTTGATGCCAGGGTGCGCGGCCTCGATGCGCTCCATCAGCGGCGTCAGTGCCGACTCCATGGCGCCGAACAGCACCACAGAATGCTCCAGCTGCGGCGTGCGGTCGAACCACTGGCGACAGGTGTGGTCCAGCACCCACTCGATCATCGGCCAAGCCATCACCGGAAACCCCGGCACGAAGTGCACCACGCCACCGCCCACGCCATCGCACGAGAAGCCGGGAATCTTGTTGTAGGGGTTGGGGATGATGCGCGCGCCCTCGGGCAGCATGCCCATCTGCAGGCGCTGCAGGTTGTCGGCGCGCTCGGGCGCGAAGGCTTCGCCCTGCTCGCGTGCCATGTCCTGCATGCGCTCGCGGATCAGCGTCTGCGCGTGCTCGTGCGGGCGCAGCGCGCGGCCGAGCGCCGCCGCGGCGCTCTGGCGCGTGTGGTCATCGGGCGTGGCGCCGATGCCGCCGCAGCAGAAAGTCACGTCGGGACTGGCAAAGGCGCGTTGCAGCGTGGCCGTGAGGCGGCTGCGGTCATCGCCCACATAGTCGGCGTGCGACAGCGCCAAGCCGCGCTCGCCCAGCAGCTCGATGACCTTGGGCAGGTGCTTGTCGGCGCGCTTGCCGGAGAGGATTTCGTCGCCGACGATGATGAGGCCAAAGGCAGGGATCATGGTGCAGGAAGGTTGGAAGAAGCCGGCGGACTGCCGACGCCGGACAGGGTGTCTGGGGACTGGCGCAGCTGCTCCAGCGCCGCCAGGCAGAAATGGGTGAACCACAGTGAGGAAAACACGAAAACCAAGGTGTAGATCCAGATGGCCAGCGGCACCAGGATGAAAAAGGCTGCGGCGAACACCACGCCGGACAGCCACACCACCCCCGGTGCGGCACCCAAGAAGCCGCACAGCACGCCGATGACGAGCAGTTGCCACTGGTGGCGCTGGAAGATGGCCATGCGCTCGGGCTTGCTGGCGTGCTCGGACAGGGCGTCGAAGGCCATGACGCGATAGTTCAGCCAGCCCCAGATCAGCGGCGGCAGCACCAGGACCAGCGGCGGTATCAGCCACAGCGGCATGGACACCAGCATCGCCGCCAGTGCCGCCAGGGTACTGCCTGCGGCCCAGGCGATGCTGGCCGCCAGCGAGGCGCCGTGCCGACGCTCAAGTTGTGCAAAGCGGCGCGCCGCCACCAGGCGCACCAGCGCCGGCGTCACCAGCGCAGCCACGGCCAGTACGCAGACGATGACGATCACCGGCAGCGCCGCCAGCACCACCAGCCATGGCGCCAACGCACCGGACGGATCGCCCAGACCGAGGTGGCCGAGCCAGCCCCACAGCGTAGCCAACCAATGCGCGTGCTCCAGCGCCGACTGCGTCCAGGCCACGGCATCGGCCCACAACAGCCAGCCGCCGACGCCTGCTACCACGGCGATCAGCGCCAGCGGCAGCAGCGACAGCGCGATGACGCGCGGCACCAGGCAATACGCCGCGGCGCGCCAGAAGGAATCGACCAGCAGACCCATGGCGCGCAAGCATAAGGGAAGGCCGGGCGGGTCGCCCTGCCCCTGCACTCAGGCCCGACCGGCCAAGCGCAGCAGGCCGCGCCACTGCTGTTGCCAGAAGCCCCGCCCATAGTCGCGCAACCGCCCATTACGCCCGGGCACCACCTGGTCGAGCACGCCGGTCGGCCCCTCGCCGCCGCTGAAGTCGGCCGTGCCCAGCAGCATGTCCCACCACGGCAGCAACACGCCATAGTTGCAGCTGTAGGGCACGGGCGCGCCGCTGACGGCAGCCGCGACGGGTTCGATGGCATGGTGGCGCCGATGGAAACGCGGACTGACCCACAGGCGCCCGCCCAGGCGGCCGAAGCCGGCGCGCAGGTTGGCATGCTGCAGCGATTCGCTGAGCTGGGTAATGGCGACGATGGCCACGAATTGCCCGGGCGCAACGCCGATGCACTGCGCCGCCAGCACCACGATGGCATCGCGCAGCAGGTCGTCCAGCAGGTGGTTGCGGTTGTCGCTCCACAGCGTCATCTGGCGCTGCGAGTGGTGCAGGGAATGCAGCCGCCACCACCAGTCGAAGCGGTGCTGGGCGCGGTGCAGGCAGTAGTCCAGCAGGTCGAATGCCAGCAGATACAGCAGCAGGCTGGCGAGCGGCCGGTCGGTCACGCCCGGCCACAGCGCATCCAGCTGCATGCCGTGCCAGCCGTGCACCCGAAGGGCGCCGAACGCCGCGTCCCACAGCGGATCGACGGTGAAGAACAGTGCCAGCCGGAACAGGCCCAGCCGGTGCACCAAGGTGTAGAGCACGTCGGTGCGTACCGCGGCGCGGTCGTGCACCGGCTCGACCGGGCGCCAGCGCTCCAGCGGCGCGATCACGGCGACCATCACCGCCAGTTGCACCAGACCGACCAGCAACCAGCCGGTGGCTGCATAGGCATCTTCCAGCACGCTGGCCATGCCCAGATGGAATAGCAGCGGCTGGACCAGTCCTTCGAACAGCCACTGCTGCGCGGCATCGAATGTGGCCGCGAGCCAGGCCAGCCACTGCGTCATGGCGGGCCGCCGCGGCGCGTGGCGCCATAGACCGGATGCTCTGCCAGCGTGCGAAAGCACAGCCCGCGCGCCTTCAGGCCCTGAATGAGTGGCTCCAGCACCGCGGGCGCCCAGGCGTCCTTGCGCGACCAGATGCCCAGGTGCGCCAGCAGGATGTCGCCGCTGCGCACGTCGCGTAGCGCGCGCTTGAGCAGCGCCTGGTTGCTGAACCGCTCGCTGGGCAGCTCGTCACCCAGGAACCCGGCGGGCGACCAGCCGACATGCGTGTAGCCACAGCGCTGCGCTGCCGCCAGCAGGGCCGGCGAGGTCTTGCCGCCCGGCGCGCGGAACAACGGCATAGGCGCGCGGCCGGTGACGGTGCGCAGGCGCTCGGCGGCGGCATCGATTTCCTGGCAATACTCTGCCTCGGTCAGCGTGTAGCGGTTGCCGGCTCGCGGGCCGGCCGAAGGCTGGACACGGAACAGCGGCTTCCCATCGGCGCCCGCGGCGTCGGCACGCCAGTAGGTGTGGTGCAGGGTGTGCGAGGCGAACTCGTGCCCTTCCGCCGCACGCGCTCTCCACCAGGATGCCCAGTGCGGGTCCAGGCTGCTGCCGCCGTCCTGGGTGCGCTCGTCGGCGGCGAAAAAGGTCACGCGCACCCGCTGACGTGCCAGCACCTCGGCCACCAGCGGCGCCACGCCCATGTGGCCGGTGTCGAAGGTCAGGTAAACCGTCCCTTTGCAGTCACTTTGGCCTTCAGCCATTGAAAACAAAGGGCATCCAGCTATCAATAACGCAGCAATCAGCCGCTGTGCAACGACACCACGGGCCCGCTCTTCACCGCTGTGCATGGCGCAGCGTCCAGACACCATGCGGGGATTTGCCGACCGGCACGGTCTTCACCACCTTGCGTTGCTCGGTGTCGATGACCAGCAGCTTGCGCGCCCAGCGTGCACTCACGTACAGCAACCGCCCGTCGGATGACGCATCCATGCAGTCGGGACCGCCAGGAGCGGGATAGCTGTCCACCACGCGCAGCGCCTGCATGTCGATCTTGCTAATGGTGTTGGCGACACGGTTGCTGACATACAGGTGCCGCCCATCTCCCGCGGCGCGGAAGGCATGGGCCCCATCGGCGGTCTTGATGCGCTGGACGCTGCGCGGCTGGGTGCCGCCAAGGTCGAACACTTCGACACTGTCACCGCCAGTCAGGCCGACGAACAGGTGTTTACCGTCCGGGCTGCCATAGACATCCGCCGGCATGGGCCCGGTGGGCACGCGCGCGCGGATGGTCTGGGTGGCCATGTCGATGGCCACCAGTTCGTCACTGTCCTGCATGGTGGCGTAGACCGTGCGGCTGGCGGCGTCGATCCACAGGTGGCTGGGTGTCTTGCCGGTGGCCACGCGCTGCGCTAGGCGCAATTCGGTCCCGTCCCAGCGGTAGAAGTCCACATGGTTCAGGCGGTTGGCGGCGATGACCAGCCACTTCATGTCGGGGGAGAAGCGCAGGTGGTAGGGGTCCAGGATGCCGCGGATCGTGCGCTGCACCTGGGCGCTCTGCGGGTCGATGAAGGTCAGGCTGTCGCCCAGTGCATTGGCGACGACGATGGATTTCTCGTCGGGCGTCAGATACAGATGGTGCGGCTCCTTGCCGGTGGGAATGCGCTCACGCTCCTTCCAGCTGACCGGGTCGATGACGCTGATGTCACCCTGCAGCGAATTGAGCACGAACAGCGGCGGCGGCGGCTCCTGCGTCGCCCGCACGGCGCAGGGCAGAAAAAAAGCGGCCAGCGAGCTGCACAGGGCCAGTCGCCGCATCCATGAATTCGCGTTTCGCACCTGCCTGCCCTTTGCTGGAATGATCAAGTTGGCCCCGGCAACGTCAACAAGCGGAAAACATCGGCATGCCGCCGCTTGTTCCGGGTTGGACTCAACGGGCGCGCGGGCCAGCCAGTTGACGATGCCTGAGTTGCTAGCGAGAGAAATCCAGTGGTGCAACCAAGGCCATATGCTCAGGCCTGCCTCAACGACTCCAGCTGCGCATGATAAAGCCAGCACCATGCACCCGGCGCAAGGTCCGGTGGCAACTGCAGTCCACCGATGCGCGAGCGGTGCAGCGCCTCGACCCGGTTGCCGACGGCCGCCAGCATGCGCTTGACTTGGTGGTATTTGCCCGATGTCAGCGTGAGGTCGATCACATGGTCTTGCCGGCGCTCGCATGTGGCAGCCTGCACGGGGCGCGGGTCATCGTCCAGCACCACGCCCGCCAGGAGGCGTTCGATCTGTGCATCGGACACTGGGTGCTTAGCGGTCACGCGGTACACCTTGGGCACCTGCTTCTTCGGAGAGCTCATGCGATGGATGAACTGTCCGTCGTCGCTGAGCAGCAGCAACCCGGTCGTGTCCTGGTCGAGGCGTCCGATGGCCTGGACGCCCTGCACTGCGCCCTTGGCAGGGCGCTGGCGCAGCGGCGCCGCCAACAGCGAATACACGCTGGGATAGGCCGACGGTTTTTGTGAACACTCCACACCGGCCGGCTTGTGCATGGCAATGTAGGCATGGCGGTGGTATTCCCACGCCTGGCCCTGCACCATGAAGCGCAACCCATCTTCCTGCACGTCCGCAGCTGGGTCGTCACAGATCAGCCATCGTGCCGGGGCATCGCCATCGCCCTGCTGCTGCAGCGCCACGAATCCCCGCTGCACTAGGCCGGCACAGACACGCCGCGTACCAAAGCCTTGAGTGAACAACAAATCCTGGAGCTGCATGGAGGAAATATCGCGATTAATAAAAGGGGCCGCTTGAAAGCAGGCTTATGGAATCCCCAACGCCGAACGCCCTCCCACTCTTTGGGAGTGGGAGGGCGTTGGTATTGGCGGAATGGGGGTAGCCTGACGATGACCTACTTTCACACGGGAATCCGCACTATCATCGGCGCGAAGTCGTTTCACGGTCCTGTTCGGGA
>NZ_FNHP01000007.1 GCF_900103645.1 Oryzisolibacter propanilivorax | reverse complement strand
CGCTCGGCCGAGGCGGCCAAGGAGATCAAGCAGCTGATCGGCGCCAGCGTGGACAGCGTGCAGGCCGGCTCGGCGCAGGTCGAACAGGCCGGCCAGGGCATGCACGGCATCGTCGAGGGCGTGCGCCGGGTGGGCGAGCTCATTGCCGAGATCACGGCGTCCTCAAGTGAACAGGCCAATGGCATCGGCCAGGTCAACCAGGCGGTGGCGCAGCTCGACCAGATGACGCAGCAAAACGCGGCGCTGGTCGAGCAGTCCAGCGCGGCGGCGGCGGCCATGCACGAGCAGGCGCAGCGCCTAGCGCAGGTGGTGGCGGTGTTCAACGTAGGTGCGGCGGATAGCCAGACAGCAGCAGCTGTGGCCACCACGGCGGCGCTGGCGCGCGCGCGAGCCCAGGACGCGCGGCCGGCGCGCGCCGCAGCGACGGGCCTGCAGCCCGTAGCTGGCGTGCAGCTGGCACCGCCGGCGCACACTGCAGCGCCCAGTGCCGCAGCCCTGCGCACTGCGGCGTCTGCGCGCGTTGCGCTGGCCGCGTCCGCGGCCACGGCCGGTGTCCAGGGCGACGATTGGGAAAGCTTTTGACGGCGCTACAGGTTTGATGGCTGGTGGCGTTTGCCGGGCAAGGGCCAGAGGCCGAAAACGCTATAAACCCAGCGCCTCGGCCAGCGCGTCCATGCGCGCCTGCACGGCAGCGTTCATGGCCATCGGCCGGCCCCACTCGCGCTGGGTCTCGCCGGGCCACTTGTTGGTCGCGTCCAGCCCCATCTTGCTGCCTAGGCCGGCCACGGGCGAGGCGAAGTCCAGGTAGTCGATGGGCGTGTGCTCGATGAGGAGCGTGTCGCGCGCCGGGTCCATGCGCGTGGTCATGGCCCAGATCACGTCGGGCCAGTGGCGCGCGTCCACGTCCTCGTCCACGACGATGATGAACTTGGTGTAGAGGAACTGGCGCAGGTGGCTCCATACGCCCATCATCACGCGCCGCGCGTGGCCGGGGTAGGCCTTCCTGATGCGCACCACCGCCATGCGGTAGCTGCAGGCCTCGGGCGGCAGGTGGAAGTCCAGGATCTCGGGGAAGGCGCGCTGGATCAGCGGCACGAACAGCTCGCCCAGCGCCAGGCCCAGCATGGCCGGCTCGTCCGGCGGCTTGCCGGTGTAGGTGCTGTGGTACAGCGCGCCTTCGCGCTGCGTCATGCGCTGCACGGTGAGCACCGGGAACTCGGCGCGCTCGTTGTAGTAGCCGGTGTGGTCGCCGTAGGGCCCCTCCAGCGCATGCTGCCAGCCGCTGGGGTGCTGCGCGTCGGGCAGGATGTGGCCCTCCAGCACGATCTCGGCGTGCGCCGGCACCTTCAGCGGCACGCCAAGGGCCGCCGCCACCTCGGTGCGCGCGCCACGCAGCAGGCCGGCGAACTGGTACTCGGACAGCGCATCGGGCACCGGCGTCACCGCGCCCAGGATGGTCGCCGGGTCGGCGCCGATGGCCACCGCCACCGGATACGGCTGGCCCGGGTGCTGGCGGCAGTGCTCGGCGAAGTCGAGCGCGCCGCCGCGGTGCGGCAGCCAGCGCAGGATAAGTTCATTTTTCGACAACAGCTGCTGGCGGTAGATGCCCAGGTTCTGCCGGCGCTTGTGCGGCCCGCGCGTGATGGTCAGGCCCCAGGTGACCAGTGGCGCCACGTCGCCCGGCCAGCAGTGCTGCACCGGCAGGGTGTGCAGGTCCACATCGCCGCTCTCGACCACTACCTGCTGGCACGCCGGGCGCTGCACGGTGGACGGCGTCATATGCCACAGCGAGCGCACCAGGTCGCGCCGCTGCCACAGCTCGCGCACGCCGCGCGGCGGCTCGGGCTCCTTCAGTTGCGCCAGCACCTCGCCGAAGGCGCGCACTTCGGTCATCTCGCGTACGCCCATGGCGCGCGCCACGCGCGCCACGCGCGCCGGCGTGCCGAACAGGTTGGTCAGCACCGGCATGTGGTGGCCGGTGGGGCGCTCGAACAGCAGCGCCGGGCCGCCGGCGCGCAGCACGCGGTCGGACAGGGCCGTCATCTCCAGGTGCGGCGAGACCGGCTCAGCGATGCGGCGCAGCTCGCCGTCCGCCTCCAGCTGGGCCAGGAAATCGCGCAGGTCGCGGTAGGGCATGGGTCGTGAGGGGAGGGGGATGCGGCGCAGGCTCCCTCACCTGGGCGGTGAGGGCGAAGGGGGGGTGGTTCGGGCGGGGCGCCCGGCTCGGGCAGGCCCTCACCCCGGCCCTCTCCCGCGTGCGGGAGAGGAAGTGATGCACGGAAATATCAGATTTTTGATCAAAATCCTTGAAAGCCCATATGGATAAAAGGATGGGGGCTATGTTTTCAATAGCGCCGGCTCGGCCGGCAGGCCCTGCCAGCGCGGCGACAGCGTGTGCTCCACGCCCAGCAGGTCCAGCGCGCGGCCGACACAGTGGTCGACGATCTCGCCGACGCTGGTTGGGCGCTGGTAGAACGCCGGCATGGGCGGGCAGACGATGGCGCCCATCTCGGTGGCGGTGGTCATGTTGCGCAGATGCACCAGGTGCAGGGGCGACTCGCGCGTCATCAGCACCAGGCGGCGGCGTTCCTTCAGCGCCACGTCGGCGGCGCGCGTCAGCAGGTTGTCGGCCAGGCCGTGGGCGATGGCCGCCAGCGTGCGCATGGAGCACGGCGCCACCACCATGCCGTGCGCGTTGAACGAGCCGCTGGCGATGCTGGCGCCGACGTTGTCCAGCTCGTGCACCACATCGGCCAGCGCGCGCACCTCGGGCGGCTCCATGTCCAGCTCGTGGCGCAGGTTGCGCCAGCCGGCGCCGGACACCACCAAGTGCGACTCGACATCGGGCACGTCGCGCAGCGCCTGCAGCAGCCGCGCGCCATAGACGGCGCCGCTGGCGCCCGAGACGCCGACGATGATGCGGCGGGGGGAAGGGGTCATGGTGATCGCTCGTCCTGCAGGGGGTGGGCACGCAGCTGGGACTCTACCTGCTGCAATACCTGCTGCGCCTGCGCGGGGTCGAAGTCCTGATGGCTGCGCTTTTTCACACCGTATTCGTGCAACTGGTAGTGCCGCGCCGGCGCCAGGCCGTGGCGCGCCAGGGTGCTTTTCACGCACACCAGCGGGCAGCCGTCCAGGGCCACGATGGGCCGGCCAGATTTCGCCAGCTTCACCAGCTTGGGCACGTCGCCGCCGACGCCGGCGATGCACGACATCTCGGCCACGCCGCGCCGGTCCAGCTGCAGCGCGACATGGTTGGCCAGCTGCGCGGCGCTGGAACAGCCCGAGCAGGAATAGACCAGCGGCAGGGCCGCCGCCGCGCAGGGCTGTTGGTCGTCCGGGACCGGCTCGGCGTCGCCGGTCATGGCTGCTGGCGCAGGAAGGCGGGCAGCGGTGGCAGCGGCAGGCGCTGCGCCAGGCGCGGCGCGCGGCGCGCCAGCACGGCGTGCGGCGTCCAGTGCGCGGGATCGAGCACCGGCAGCTCCAGCGCGTCCAGTGCGTTCTTCACCAGCAGGCCCAGCTCGGTGTCGCCCTCCATCACCAGGCGGCGGTTGAAGAACAGCGTGTCCGGGTCCTGGCGGCGCTGCGCCAGCAGCACGAAGTCCTGCGCGTTGGCGCTGATGGCCAGGTCGGGCGTGGCGTGCGGGCGGCTGGCGGCGAAGCGGGTGCCGTCCCAGGTGAAGTCGAACGCCACACGCGCGTCGCGCACGCGGATCGAGATCTTCCTGCCCTGCAGCAGCGTGCGCACGTCGTCCGGCAGGTGGCGCGCCAGCGCCAGGTTGATGGCCGCCACCAGCAGGCGCGAGCCGGGGTAGGCAGGCAGGCGCGCCAGCGCGGCGCCGACCGGGCGCGGCAGGGTGTAGGGGGCAGGTGGGGTGGTGTGCATGGGCGGGGTTCCTGGGGTGTGGCGCGGCAGAGGGACGACAGACAAGGGGTGGCGAGGGGGCTGGGATCGGGTAGCTGGGTGCGGCAGAACGCGGGCGGCGAAGCGTGCTGCGCGCCGTGCCTCAGGCGCCCGCCGCGTCCTCGACCAGTTCCAGCCCCGGCTTGCCGTGCCAATAGCCGTTGCACGGCGCCTCGGGCATCAGCGGGCGCAGGCGCTGCAGCGCGCCGGCGTCGGGTACCGCGGCGCGGCGCGCGGCGTCGAATTCGGCCACCACCTGCGCCATGTGCTGCGACTGCGGCGACAGGCGCAGGATGTCCACGCCCGCGGCGGCCAGGGCGGGCACTTCCTGGATCAGGTTGTGCACGCGCGCCGACTGCGTCTGGATGCCGTTGAGCACCAGGAAGGCCTCGCCCTCGCGCGTCGTCAGCAGCTGCCCATCAGGATGGTGGATGCAGGAAAAGCCGCAGTCGTCCTTGGGCAGGTTGTAGTGCCGCGCGGTGAAACAGCGCGCCGAGAACGCCAGCGGCATGCGGCCGTAGGCGAACACCTCGGCCTGCAGCCCCGCCGGGCGCTGCGCCAGCAGCGTGGCCACGTCGGCGCCGGTCATCTCCAGCGGAGCCACCCAGCGCTGCGCGCCCAGCCCGGCCATCCATTCCAGGGCATCGGCGTTGAACAGGTTCAGCTGCGGCCCGGCGACGAAGGGCGCGCGGCGCTGGTGCAGCTGGTGCACGGCGCCCATGTCGTTCGCCTCGACCAGGAAGTCGCCCTGCTGGGCGATGCGGCGCATCACGGTGACATCGGCGACCGACTCCAGCAGCACCATGGTCGAGAGCACCGGCTGCTTGCCGGCGTCCTGCAGCAGGCGCGCCACGTCCAGCCAGTCTTCGGCGCGCAGCTCGTGCCGGCGCGAGCACACGGCCTCGCCCAGGTACACGATGTCCAGCGGCATCTCGGCGACCGCCTGGTAGAACTCGAACACGGTCTCGCGCGGCCAGTAGTACAGCAGCGGGCCCAGGGCCAGTTTCATGGGAGAGGTGTAGGGCATGGCTTTGTTTCTTTGATAGCAATCGGCCGTTGTTCCATCAGGGCTTCAGCCGGTTTTGCTCCCTCTCCCCCGTGGGGAGAGGGCCGCGGTGAGGGGTGCGTTCGAGCGCAGTGCCCTGGCCCAGCGCCCTCACCCCGGCCCTTTCCCGCGCGCGGGAGAGGGAGAAGGAAAAGAGGGCGCACGGTGTGGCTGCCTGGCCCCCTCTCCCGCTGGCGGGAAAGGGGGGTGAGGGCGGTGGTTCGGGCGCTGCGCTTCAAACAAACCCCCTCACCCCGGCCCTCTCCCGCACGCGGGAGAGGGAGGATAAGAGCGCGGCGCGCGCTGGAGCGGTCGCGGCGCATCACTTCCACGGCCGGTGGTAGGCCCCCAGCGTGTGCTGCTGGCCTTCCGCCAGTTGGTCCAGGCTGGCCATCCAGGCGGTCTTGGGCGTATACAGGTGCCCCTGCGCCAGGCAGTGGTCGATGGCCTCGCGCCACACGCGCGTCACCTGCGCCACGTAGGCGGGGCTGCGCTGGCGGCCCTCGATCTTGAAGGCGCGCACGCCCATGCGGATCAGCTGGGGCAGCAGCTCCAGCGTGTTCAGGCTGGTGGGCTCCTCCAGCGCGTAGTAGTTCTTCTCGCCGTCCACGTCGAAGCGGCCCTTGCACAGGGTCGGGTAGCCGGCGTTCTCGCCCGGCGTGTAGCGGTCGATCAGCACGCCGTTCAGGCGCGCGTGCACGCCCTGCGGCGTTTCCTGCCAGCGCACGGCCTTCGGGGGTGAGCACACGCCGTGGGTGTTGGGCGACTCGCCGGTGGCGTACGACGACAGCGCGCAGCGCCCCTCGACCATCACGCACAGGCTGCCGAAGCCGAAGACCTCGATCTCCACCGGCGTCCTTTGCACCAACTGGCGCACCTGCTCCAGCGCCAGCACGCGCGGCAGCACCGCGCGCTGGATGCCGAACTGCTGGTGGTACAGCGCGATCGCGTCGTGGTTGGTTGCCGAGCCCTGCACCGACAGGTGCAGGCGCAGCTGCGGGTGTTGGTCGCAGGCATAGCGCATCAGCCCGGGGTCGGCCAGGATGACGGCATCCACGCCCCAGGCGGCGGCGCGGTCCAGCGCGCGCCGCCACGGCGCGGGGTCGCGCGCCTGCGGATAGGTGTTGAGCGCCAGCAGCACCTTGCGGCCCCGCTGGTGCGCATAGGCGATGCCGCTTTGGATGGCCGCCTCGTCGAAGTTCAGCCCGGCGAAGTTGCGCGCGTTGGTCGCGTCGCGCAGGCCGAGATAGACGCAGTCGGCGCCGCCGTCGATGGCGGCCTTCAAAGCGGGCAGGCTGCCCGCGGGGCAGACCAGCTCGGGCGCGGCAGGGGCCGGGGCGGTGGTGGGGGAGGGGTTCAGCGAAGCGGCAACAGCAACCATCGTGGGGTGGCCCGCCAAGGCGGTCGGTCAATCGTTGTTCGGTCAGTAAAGAGGGTCAGGCGCTCGCAGAGCGCGACCCGAGCGCCGCACCTTAGGCCGCCGCAGGTGCCAGGCTCTGACATTTCTCAAGCAGGCGCGTGCATGCCCGAAGCAAACGCCTAGGTCTTGACGCCGATCGACTGTTTTGCCCCTGCGTTGCAAATAACCGACACCACGACCTGCTGGCCCGCACTACCTTGCGCGCCATCGTCCGCACCTGACCTTGAAAGGAACCCCATGCCCAAGACCCTGATCGAGCCCTTCCGCATCAAGAGCGTCGAGCCCATCCGCATGACCACCCGCGCCGACCGCGAGCGGCTGCTGCAGGAAGCGCACCTGAACGTCTTCAAGCTGCGCGCCGAGGACGTGCTGATCGACTGGCTGACTGACTCGGGCACCGGCGCCATGTCCAGCCGCCAGTGGGGCGCCATCATGGAAGGCGACGAGAGCTACGCCGGCGCGCGCAGCTACTACCGGCTGGAGAAGGTGATCCAGGACATCACCGGCATGCCGCACTTCGTGCCCACGCACCAGGGCCGCGCGGCCGAGAAGGTGCTGTTTTCCGCCGTCTGCAAGGCGGGCGACGTGGTGCCGAACAACTGCCACTTCGACACCACGCGCGGCAACCTCGAGTTCATGGGCGTCACCGCGCTGGACCTGGTGATCGCCGAAGGCCTGCAGCCGGCGACCCTGCACCCGTTCAAGGGCAACATCGACCTGGAACGCGCGGAAAGCCTGCTGAAAAGCGAAGGCGCGCGCATCCCGTTCGGCATGCTGACGGTGACCAACAACACCGGCGGCGGCCAGCCGGTGTCGATGGCCAACATCCGGGCGTATTCGCAGCTCCTGAAAAAGTACGGCAAGCCGCTGGTCATGGACGTGTGCCGCTTCGCCGAGAACGCCATGTTCATCAAGATGCGCGAGGCCGGCTACGAGAACACGCCCATCCCCGAGATCGTGCGCGAGATGTTCTCGTACGCCGACGGCGCCACCATGAGCGCCAAGAAGGACGGCATGGTCAACATCGGCGGCTTCATCGTGCTGCGCACGGACGAGTGGCTGGACGGCGTGAGGAACGGCCTGATCATGATGGAGGGCTTCCCGACCTACGGCGGCCTGGCCGGGCGCGACCTGGAGGCGCTGGCCGTCGGGCTGCAGGAGGGCATGGAGGAAGACTACCTGCGCTACCGCCTGCGCACCGCCGAATACCTGGGGGAGCGGCTGGAGGCGGCCGGCGTGAACTTCGTCAAGCCCACCGGCGGCCACGCCGTCTATATCGACGCGCGCAGCGTGCTGCCCGACATGCCCATCGCGCACTACCCCGCCTGGGCGCTGTGCAACGCGCTGTACCTGGAGGGCGGCATCCGCGGCGTGGAGATCGGCTCGGTGATGTTCGGCAAACGGCTGGAGGATGGCACCGAGACCTTCCACAGTATGGAGCTGGTGCGCCTGGCCTTTCCGCGCCGCATGTACACGCAAAGCCACTTCGACTACGCCGCCGAGGTGATCGCCGAGGTCAAGGACAGGGCCGCCAGCATTCGCGGCGTGAAGATCACCAAACAGCCGAAGTTCTTGCGGCACTTC
Organism: Oryzisolibacter propanilivorax; assembly: GCF_900103645.1. Taxonomy (GTDB): domain Bacteria; phylum Pseudomonadota; class Gammaproteobacteria; order Burkholderiales; family Burkholderiaceae_C; genus Melaminivora; species Melaminivora propanilivorax. The sequence goes on along the minus strand of NZ_FNHP01000007.1, from coordinate 148,984 downwards.
ACCTGCGAGTGTGCGTGGGTGTGAGGCAATGGGCCATGGCAGGGTGGTGCTGGTGTCGCAGGACGAATGCGCGGGCGGCCTGAAGCGCCCACCGTGCGCGCCCCTGCCCATAATCGCCGCCAGCCCCCGTCCAGTCCCCACCCGCGCCCATGACCGACTTCAGCCTCGCCACCCCTGCCAGCCTTGATGCCGACCGGCCCGCCGAGGACGCCGCCGCCCACGCCTTCATCGCCCGCTGGCAGGGCGTGGCCGCCAGCGAGCTGGCCACGGCGCAAAGCTTCGTGATCGAGCTGTGCGAGCTGCTGGGCGTGCCGCGCCCGCACGCCACGCCCGAGCAGGACTACATGTTCGAGCGCCCCGTCACCTTCCAGCACGGCGACGGCAGCACCAGCAGCGGGCGCATCGACTGCTACCGGCGCGGCTGCTTCGTGCTGGAGGCCAAGAAACTGCGGGCCGCCGGCCATACCAAAGGTTTTGACGACGGCATGCTGCGCGCGCACAGCCAGGCCATGGGTTACGCCCGCGCGCTGCCCGTGGCCGAGGGGCGCCCGCCGTTCGTGCTGGTGGTGGACGTGGGCCACGTCATCGAGCTGTACGCCGAGTTCAGCCAGAGCGGCGGCGCCTACACCCCGTACCCGGATGCGCGCAGCCACCGCCTGGCGCTGGCCGACCTGGGGGATGCGCGCGTGCGCCAGCGGCTGCGCCAGGTGTGGCTGGAGCCGCACCGGCTCAACCCGGCGCTCATCAGCGCCGAGGTCACGCGCACCGTGGCGGCGCTGCTGGCGCGCCTGGCGCGCTCGCTGGAGGCCAGCCTGGGTTTTGAGTCAAATCGGCCTCAAGCCTATATAAACAAAAGGCATGCAGCTCCTGAAATAGTAGCAAACTACCTGACCCGCTGCCTGTTCTCGATGTTCGCCGAGGACGTGCAGCTGCTGCCCGAGGGCAGCTTCCAGGGCCTGCTGCAAAAGCACCGCGATCATCCCGCCCGGCTGCGCGACGTGCTGCGCGCGCTGTGGTGCGACATGGACCGCGGCGGCTTCAGCGGCGTGCTGTCCGAGCATGTGCTGCACTTCAACGGCAAGCTGTTCAAGGGCGCGGACGAGGACGGCTACAGCCTGCTGCTCACCCCCGAGCAGGTGGACCTGCTGATCGAGGCCGCGCGCGCCAACTGGCGCCAGGTCGAGCCGGCCATCTTCGGCACGCTGCTGGAGCGCGCGCTCGACCCCGCCGAGCGCCACGCCCTGGGCGCGCACTACACGCCGCGCGCCTACGTCGAGCGGCTGGTGCTGCCCACTGTGATCGAGCCGCTGCGCCGCCGCTGGCAGGACGCGCGCGCTGCCGCCCTGGTGCTGGCGCGCGAGGCCGCCGCGCTGCAGGGCAAGGCCGCGCAGACCAAACTGGAGCAGGCCCGCGCCGAGCTACGGGCCTTCCACCACCACCTGTGCAGCGTGCGCGTGCTCGACCCGGCCTGCGGCAGCGCGAATTTTCTGTACGTGACGCTGGAGCATTTGAAGCGCCTGGAGGGCGAGGTGGTGGACGCGCTGCAGCAGCTCGGCCAGACGCAGGACCAGCTCGGCTTCGAGGGCGAGACGGTGACGCTGCAGCAGCTGCTGGGCATCGAGCTGAACGCGCGCGCCGCCGCGCTGGCCGAGCTGGTGCTGTGGATCGGCTGGCTGCAGTGGCACATCCGCGCCCGCGGCCGCGCCAGCGTGGCCGAGCCGGTGGTGCACGCCTACGGCAACATCGAGTGCCGCGACGCCGTGCTGGCCTGGGACACGCGCGAGCCCGCGCTGGACGCCGCCGGCCAGCCCCTGAGCCGCTGGGACGGGCAGACCTTCAAGCCGCACCCGGTCACCGGCCAGGCCGTGCCCGACGAGGCGGCGCGCGTGCCGCAGTGGCGCTATGCGGGCGCGCGCAAGGCGGCATGGCCGCAGGCGGATTACATCGTGGGCAATCCGCCGTTCATCGGAAAACTGCGCATGCGCGAAGCCCTGGGCGACGGCTATGTCGAGGCGCTACGCGGGGCTTGGCCCGAAGTACCCGAGAGCGCGGACTTCGTCATGTACTGGTGGCAGCACGCCGCCGCGCAGGTGGCGGCGGGCCGCACGCAGCGCATGGGCCTCATCACCACCAATAGTGTGACGATGATCTTCAACCGGCGCGTGGTGCAAACGGCTTTAGATGCGGGCACACACTTGGTAATGGCCATTGCCGATCACCCTTGGGTGGATGGCAAAGGCGGAGCTGCTGTGCGCATTGCCATGACCGTTTTGGCTGCCGGGAGTGACGAGGGCGAGCTTCAAGTGGTACGTGCTGAAATGCCACAAGAGCACGGCGAGATGGCCGTTGATCTCAATGCTCAACGGGGTGCGATCCACGCTGATCTGAAAATCGGCGCCAATGTCGCTGCTGCACTGCCCTTGCGCTCCAGTCAGCGCTTGTCAAACACAGGTTACCTACTGGGTGGTCGGGGTTTCGTGTTGACCGCTGAAGAGGTGGCGACGTTGGTAGCTCGGCCAGAAAACGCGCCTTGGATATTCCCGTTGTTTAACGGAAAGGACATCACTGGGATCCCTCGGGGTTACTCAGTCATTGACGCCCACGGCGCCAGTTCAGAGAGTTTGCGCAGCGACGCGCCGCAAGTCTGGCAGAGGCTGCATGACACCGTATGGCCTGAACGGCAGGTCAACCCCGATCCCAAGGTTCGCGCCAATTGGTGGCTCTTTCGCCGCAGTAATGAGCAACTGCGCGCTGCAACGCTCGGCTTGCAGCGGGTAATTGTCACCGTCGAGACGGCGAAACATCGCGTGTTTAGTTTCATCGCTGGCAATAGCCGCCCGGAGCACAAGCTGGTAGTCATCGCGCTGGACGACGCCTATTCGTTAGGCGTGCTTTCCAGCCAGCTGCATGTGGATTGGGCAATGGCGACTGGTGGTCGGCTGGGTGTTGGGAACGATCCCGTCTATAGCAAATCCCGCTGCTTCGAAACCTTCCCCTTCCCCGCCGACGACACCGGCCTGACCGAGGCCCTGCGCCAGCGCATCGCCGCCCTGGCCGGGCAGATCGACGCGCACCGCAAGCAGGTGCTGGCCGCCGGCCACGCCGGCCTGACGCTGACCGGCCTGTACAACGTGCTGGCCGCGCTGCGCGAGGGCCGGGCGCTGAACCCGAAGGAGCAGGCGCTGCACGCCCAGGGCCTGGTCGGCGTGCTGCGCGAGCTGCACGACGAGCTGGACGCCGCCGTGCTCGCCGCCTATGGCCTGCCGGCCGCTGCCGACACGCAGCAGGTACTGGCGCATCTGGTGCAGCTGAACGCGCGCCGCGCCGCCGAAGAGGCCGCCGGCCAGGTGCGCTGGCTGCGCCCGGACTTCCAGAACCCACAGCAATCGCTATCGAATCAGGAGCTGGAGGCCGTTGAATCCAAAGGGCTGGAGGCCGATTTGGCTCCAAACCCCGCCGCCGCCCCGGCCGCGCCCGCCGCCCAGCCCTGGCCCGCGTCCCTGCCCGAGCAGGTGCGCGCCGTGGCCGATGTGCTGGCCGCCAGCGGCGCGCCGCTGCGCCTGGCCGACCTGGAGGCGCGCTTCAAGGGCCGGGGGCCGTGGAAGAAAGGCCTGCCCCTGCTGCTGCAGACGCTGGAGGCCCTGGGCCGCGCGCAGGCCGTGGCGCTGCCTGGCGGCGTGGCCGCCTGGCGCGGCTGACACCGCGCGCGAACGACCGGGCGGCGCCCTGCCGGGCGGCAGGGCTACGGCCTGGCGTGCGGGCTTCAGCGCGCGCTGCCCGGCGGCGCCGCTGCCGCATCGGCCGGCAGCGCCTCGCGCACCAGCCGCAGACCGACCAGCGGGTAGCGCGTCTGCGGCGTGTTCCAGTTGCGGAACGCGCAGCGCGCATACAGCGCCCAGGTGTGCCACGAGCCGCCCCGGCGCACGCGCACCTGGCCCTGCGCCGGGCCGGTGGGGTCTTGCGCGGGCGATTGCGCATAGGCCGTCTCGCCGTACCAGTCGGCGGTCCATTCCCAGGCGTTGCCCAGCATGTCGTACAGGCCGAAGGCGTTGGGCGCGAAGCGGCCTACCGGGGCGGTGAAGGCAAACCCGTCGCGGCCGGCCAGCGCATGCGCGCGCCAGTGCGGCCAGTGCGCGGCGCTGTCCGCATCGAACGTGTTGCCCGCGCCCAGCAGCCCGGCCGGGTCGTCGCCGTGCGGGTGGCGGGTCTCGGTGCCGGCGCGGCAGGCGTACTCCCACTCGGCCTCGGTCGGCAGGCGGTAGCGCACGCCCTCGCGCGCGCTCAGCCAGGCGGCCAGGGCCTGCGCATCGTTCCAGGTCACGTTGACCACCGGGTGGTCGTCCCCTTGTGCGAAGCCGGGGTTGCGCCAGGAGTAGCGCGGCGAGCGGCCCTCGAAGGCATCGCCGCGCGCGCTGGTGGCCGGGTCGTACACCGGGTTGAAGCCGTAGCCGCCGGTGCCGTCGGCATCCGCCTCGGCCACATGGCCCGACTGCTCGACAAAGCGGCGGAACTGGCCCACGGTCACCTCGTGCCGGCCCAGCCAGAAGGCGCGGGTGATGCGCACCCGGTGGCGCGGCGCCTCGTCGGCCAGGGCGGTGAAGCGGGCGCGCTCCAGGCCGGGGTAGTCGCGCACCAGGGCGTCGGGGCGCTCGTCGCTGCCCATCCAGAAGCTGCCTGCGGGGATCAGCACGAACTGCATGCCCAGGGTGTTGGTGAGTACCAGCGGCGACGGCTGTGGCGCTGCGCAGGCGGCGAGCAGCAGCGCCAGCGCGCCCGCTGCCATGCGTGTGGCGTGCGCGGCGGCACGGTGAATGGGCGAGGGCAGGGGCATGGCGCCTTCCGAAGGGGCAGCGGGGCCGGCCAGCGTAGCGCCGGCGCGCCGGTGCGGCAACGGGGCCGGCCCGGGGCAGGAGGGCCCTGCCCTGGCAGCGTTGTCAGCGGCCCGCGCCCGGGCGTTCGAAGGCGTGAAAGAACACCCAGGCCGCGCAGAAGTACACCAGCGGGTAGCCCAGCACCCAGCCGGCCAGCGCCAGCCAGGCGGCGGTGCGATCGGCGGCCACGACCACGGCATGCGCCAGGGCCAGCGCCAGGCCGGCGCTGTAGCCCAGCAGCGCCAGGTAGGCCGCGGCGGCCGCCACGCCCCGCAGCGTGCGCCGCCCTTGCGCCAGCCGCAGGCTGCCGCGCGCCATCTGCCGCGCAATGCCGACCAGGCGCCGCAGCGCCAAGGCGAAGACCAGGGGGAGCAGCAGCAGGAACACCATGGCGCAGGGACGGAAAGAAAAAAGCCCCGCGCCAGGGCCGCTGGCGGCAGGGCTGGGAGCCGGGCAGGGCAGGCCAGGCGCCCGCGTCAGCTGAAGAAGCTCTTGAGCTTATCGGTCCAGCTGTCGGTCGAGGGTGAGTGCTTGGCGCCGCCTTTTTTCAGCGACTCGTCGAACTCCTTGAGGATCTTGCGCTGGTACTCGGTCAGCTTCACCGGCGTCTCGACCACGATGTGGCAGTACAGGTCGCCGGGGTAGCTGGACCGCACGCCCTTGATGCCTTTGCCGCGCAGGCGGAACTGCTTGCCGGCCTGGGTGCCCTCGGGGATGTCGATGGCGGCCTTGCCCTGCAGCGTCGGCACCTCGATCTCGCCGCCCAGCGCGGCGGTGGTGAAACTGACCGGCACCTCGCAGTGCAGGTCGTCGCCGTCGCGCTCGAAGATGTCGTGCTTCCTGATGCGGATTTCGATGTAGAGGTCGCCGGGCGGTCCGCCATTGGTGCCGGGCTCGCCGTTGCCGGTGGAGCGGATGCGCATGCCATCGTCGATGCCGGCGGGGATCTTCACCTCCAGCGTCTTTTGCTTCTTGACTTTGCCCTGCCCATGGCAGGTGGTGCAGGGCTCGGGAATGATCTTGCCCGTGCCGCGGCACTGCGGGCAGGTCTGCTGCACGCTGAAGAAGCCCTGGCGCATCTGCACCGCGCCGGCACCCTGGCAGGTGCCGCAGGTCTTGGCGCTGGTGCCCGGCTTGGCGCCCGAGCCGTGGCAGGTCTCGCAGCTCTCCCAGCTGGGAATGCGGATCTGCGCCTCCTTGCCGTTGGCGGCTTCCTCCAGCGAGATGTCCATGGCATAAGACAGGTCGCTGCCGCGGTACACCTGCCGCCCGCCGCGCGCGCCGCCGCGCTGGCCGCCGAACATGTCGCCGAAGATGTCACCGAAGGCCTCGGCAAAGCCGCCGAAGCCTTCGCCGCCCATGCCGCCGCGCATGTTTGGGTCCACGCCGGCATGGCCGAACTGGTCGTAGGCTGCGCGCTTTTGCGGCTCCGACAGGATCTCGTAGGCTTCCTTGGCTTCCTTGAAAGCTTCCTCGGCCTTCTTGGCGGCATCCCCCTGGTTGCGGTCGGGGTGGTGCTTCATGGCCAACTTGCGGTAGGCCTTCTTCAGCTCGTCGTCCGAGGCGTTCTTGGGAACACCCAGCACTTCGTAGTAATCGCGTTTGGACATGGTGTAGTGACTTCAACCCAATAGGTGCATACCGATGTACGCCGGCCGGCATGTGGCGCCGCCGCGCCAGCCCGCGCCGGTGACGGCGGGGGCTGGCGCGGCGGCGGGTGGCATGCGCCTGCGGCGCCTGAACGGCGCGCCGGAGAAAAAGGTCAGTCCTTCTTGACTTCCTTGACTTCGGCATCGACGACATTGTCGTCATCGCCGCCACGCGAGGCGGAAGACTGGCCGCCGCCGGCAGATGCGCTGCCTGCGGCGCCCTGCGCGGCGCCAGCGTCACCGGCTGCGCCCTGGGCGGCGGCCTGCGCATCGGCATAGACCTTCTCGCCCAGCTTCTGGCTGGCGTTCATCAGCGCGGTGGTCTTGTCGTCGATGGCGGCCTTGTCCTCGCCCTTGAGCGCGTCCTCCAGCTCCTTGACGGCGGCCTCGATCTTTTCCTTCTCGCCGGCCTCCAGCTTGTCGCCGTGCTCGGAAAGGCTCTTGGTCACCGAATGCACCGCCGCCTCGCCTTGGTTGCGCGCCTGCACCAGTTCCAGCTTCTTCTTGTCGTCAGCGGCGTTCAGCTCGGCATCCTTGACCATCTTCTGGATCTCGTCCTCGGACAGGCCGGAGTTCGCCTTGATGGTGATCTTGTTCTCCTTGCCCGTGCCCTTGTCCTTGGCGCCGACGTGCAGGATGCCGTTGGCGTCGATGTCGAAGGTCACTTCGATCTGTGGCGTGCCGCGCGAGGCCGGGGCAATGCCCTCCAGATTGAACTCGCCCAGCAGCTTGTTGGCGGTGGCGATCTCGCGCTCGCCCTGGTAGACCTTGATGGTCACGGCCGGCTGGTTGTCCTCGGCGGTGGAGAAGGTCTGCGCAAACTTGGTCGGGATGGTCGTGTTCTTGGCGATCATCTTGGTCATCACGCCGCCCAGGGTCTCGATGCCCAGCGACAGCGGGGTGACGTCCAGCAGCAGCACGTCCTTGCGGTCGCCCGACAGCACTTGGCCTTGGATAGCGGCGCCCACGGCGACGGCCTCGTCCGGATTCACGTCCTTGCGCGGCTCCTTGCCGAAGAACTCCTTCACCTTCTCCTGCACCTTGGGCATACGGCTCATGCCGCCGACCAGGATCACGTCGTTGATGTCGGACACGCTGATGCCCGCATCCTTGATGGCGGTGCGGCAGGGCGCCAGCGTGCGCTCGATCAGGTCGTCCACCAGGCTCTCCAGCTTGGCGCGAGTGAGCTTGATGTTCAGGTGTTTCGGACCCGAGGCATCGGCGGTGATGTAGGGCAGGTTGATGTCGGTCTGCGCGCTGTTGGACAGCTCGATCTTGGCCTTCTCGGCGGCTTCCTTCAGGCGCTGCAGGGCCAGCACGTCCTTGGACAGATCGACGCCCTGGTCCTTTTTGAACTCGGTGATGATGTAGTCGATGATGCGCTGGTCGAAGTCCTCGCCGCCCAGGAAGGTGTCGCCGTTGGTGGCCAGCACCTCGAACTGCTTCTCGCCATCGACATCGGCGATCTCGATGATCGACACGTCGAACGTGCCGCCGCCCAGGTCATACACGGCAATCTTGCGATCCGCCTTGTCCTGCTTGTCCAGGCCAAAGGCCAAGGCCGCGGCGGTGGGCTCGTTGATGATGCGCTTGACGTCCAGACCGGCGATGCGGCCGGCGTCCTTGGTCGCCTGGCGCTGGGCATCGTTGAAGTACGCGGGCACGGTGATGACAGCCTCGGTCACGGGCTCGCCAAGATAGTCCTCGGCGGTCTTCTTCATCTTGCGCAGCACCTCGGCGCTGATCTGCGGCGCGGCCAGCTTCTGGTCGCGCACCTGCACCCAGGCGTCGCCGTTGTCGGCCTTGACGATCTGGTAGGGCATCAGGTCGATGTCCTTTTGTACTTCCTTTTCGTCGAACTTGCGGCCGATCAGGCGCTTGGCAGCGTAGATGGTGTTCTTGGGGTTGGTGACCGCCTGGCGCTTGGCAGAAGCGCCGACGAGGATCTCGCCGTCGTCCTGGTAGGCGACGATGGACGGCGTGGTACGCGCACCTTCGCTGTTCTCGATCACGCGCGTGGTGTTGCCTTCCATGATGGCCACGCAGCTGTTGGTGGTGCCCAGGTCGATACCGATGATTTTTGCCATGTTCTCTCTCCGCTGTCTGTATTAGGAATGAAGGGGGAATGTTCGGACCAGTGGTTACATGTGGTTAAGGCGCCGGTCTTCAAGCGGCAGGGCACGGGAAATCCCTGAAATCCGCCAGGCGCGCTTATCCGCGCAGCCTTACTTGGGCGCGGCCACCGTCACCAGCGCCGGGCGCAGTACCCGGTCGAAGATCAGATAGCCCTTTTGCAGCACGCCGACGATGGTGTTGGCTTCCTGCTCGGCCGGCACCATGCTGATCGCCTGGTGCTGGTGCGGGTCGAACCTGGTGCCAGGCTCGGGATTGACCACGACCACCTTGTTGCGCTCGAGCGCGCTGATCAGCTGGCGGCGCGTGGCATCCGAGCCCTCGCGCAGCTGCTCGGCGGTGGCGCTCTCGATGGCCAGCGCAGCGTCCAGGCTGTCGCACACCGGCAGCAGGCTTTCGGCAAAGCTCTCGATGCCGAACTTACGCGCCTTGGCGACCTCGTCGTCGGCGCGGCGGCGGGCGTTCTCGGCTTCGGCCTTGGCACGCAGGTACTGGTCGGCCAGGTCGGCGCTCTTGGCCTTCAGCTCCGCCAGTTCGCCTTGCACGCGCGCCAGCTCGTCGGCGGCGTTGGTGGCCATCGCGGCCTCGAGTTCTTCGGGAGCAGGGTTGGTTTGGGGCTGATCGGACATGTGCATGTTGTAGGAAGGGTTGAACACAAGGGTATGCGGCGGGAGGTGGGTGCGGGCGGCGCGGTTTTCAAGCGCCGGGCACTGACACAGGTGCGGGCGCGCTGCCACGCACGGCGGCAGCAACCCACGCGCCGCAGGCCTTCATGCGGCGGGCAGTGTACAAGGCCGGGCAGGGCGTCATATAATCGCGCGTTTTGCCTTGCCATACTGCTTGCCTGGAAGGGGTCTGCTCTTTCGGCTGACGCGGCAGGTGGCTTCATCCAAAAGGAGTGTGCATGCGTCACTACGAAATCATCTTGTTGATCCACCCGGATCAAAGCGAGCAGGTCCCCGCCATGCTCGAGCGCTACAAGGGCATGATCACCGCCGGCGGTGGCCAGATCCACCGCGTGGAAGACTGGGGCCGCCGCCAGCTGGCCTACCTGATCAACAAGCTCGCCAAGGCCCACTACCTGTGCCTGAACATCGAGGCCGATCAGGCCGTGATGGCCGAGCTGGAGCACGCCTTCAAGTTCAACGACGCCGTGCTGCGCCACCTGACGGTACAGCGCAAGCAGGCCGACACCGGCCCGTCCTCGATGATGAAGACCGTCGAGCGCGAGGAAGCCCGCAAGGCCAGCCAAGCCGAAGCCGCCGCCGCCGGCGAGCGTGGTGAGCGTTCCGACCGTGGCGAGCGTTCGGAGCGCGGCGAGCGCGCTGGCGCCGAGCGCTGATCCGCCCGGCAGGAGTGGACACCAACCAGCTGCACCTGCACGCGACGCTGGCCGAGGCGCAGCCGCTGCGCTACACGCCCGCCGGTCTGCCGGCCATCGACATCGTGCTGGCGCACGAGTCGGTGCAAAGCGAGGCCGGCGGCCCGCGCCAGGTGAAGCTGACCGCCAAGGCGATCGCCTTCGGCACGTTGGCCGAACGGCTGGCGCGGCAGGCGGTCGGCAGCCAGTGGCGCTTTGGCGGCTTCATGGCCGCGGGGCGCAACGGCAAGGGGCTGGTGTTCCACATCCAGGACATGCAACAGGAATAAATTTTCAAGAGGTCCAATATGGCCACGTTCAAGAAATTCAACAAGGACAAGCGTCCCAAGCGCAACACCCAGTCGCTGCTGTTCAAGCGCAAGCGCTTCTGCCGCTTCACCGTCGCCGGCGTCAAGGAAATCGACTACAAGGATGTCGACACCCTGCGTGACTTCATCGCCGAGAACGGCAAGATCATCCCCGCGCGCCTGACCGGCACGCGCGCCATCTACCAGCGTCAGCTCAACACCGCCATCAAGCGCGCGCGCTTCCTGGCCCTGCTGCCGTACTCCGACCAGCACAAGATCTAAGGAGCACGCACCATGCAAATCATCCTGCTCGACAAGGTCCAGAACCTGGGCAACCTGGGCGAGATCGTCAAGGTCAAGGACGGCTACGCCCGCAACTTCCTGATCCCCACCGGCCGCGCCCGTCGCGCCACCGCCGCTGCCAAGGCCGAGTTCGAAGCCAAGCGCGCCGAACTGGAAAAGGCTGCCGCCGAGAAGCTGGCAGCTGCCCAGGGCGAAGGCGAGAAGCTGGCCGGCTCCACGGTCAAGCTGACGCAGAAGGCCGGCGTCGACGGCCGTCTGTTCGGCTCGGTGACCAACCAGGACATCGCCGAAGAGCTGAACCGCCAGGGCTACAAGCTGGTCAAGAGCCAAGTGCGCCTGCCCAACGGCCCCCTCAAGACCACTGGCGACACGACCATCAACGTGGCACTGCACACCGACGTGGTGGTCGAGGTGACTGTGGCCGTGTACGGCGAAACCGCCTGAGTCGCGCGTCCTCCGCGTGCCTTCGAAAAAACCGCCTTCGGGCGGTTTTTTCATTCTGGGGCCGGGCAGTTGTGCACCCTGCGCCCACCGCTTGTCCACAGGGTTGTGCAATGACGCGCGGCGCCAGCCTCGCTAGCATCGCGTTCCCTTCGTTCCTTTGTGCGGTATGTGCCGAGTGTTCCCCGGCCCCCGCCTGCCTGCCAGCCCTTCATGTCCGCCGTCCTGTCCATTCCCGCCGCCGACTACGAATTTCCTCCTCCGCTGGACCAGGAGGTGGCGCAGTTGCGCGTGCCGCCGCATTCGGTCGAGGCCGAATCCAGCGTGCTGGGCGGTCTGTTGCTGGACAACATGGCCTGGGACCGGGTGGGCGACTTGCTGAACGAGGGCGACTTCTACCGCCACGAGCACCAGCAGGTCTATGGCGCCATCAGCGCGCTGGTGAATGCCGGCAAGCCGGCCGACGTGATCACCGTGCACGAACACCTGCAAAGCCTGGGCAAGGCCGACGGCATGGGCGGGCTGGCTTACCTGAACGGCCTGGCGCAGTATGTGCCCAGCGCCAGCAATATCCGCCGCTACGCCGAGATCGTGCGCGAGCGTGCCATTCTGCGCAAGCTGGTCACGGCCAGCGACGAGATCGCCACCAACGCCTTCAATCCCCAGGGCAAGGCCGTCGAGCGCATCCTGGACGAGGCCGAGCAGAAGATCTTCGCCATCGGCGAAGAGGGCTCGCGCATGAAGCAGGGCTTCCAGCCGCTGGACACGCTGGTGGTGGACCTGCTGGACCGGGTGCAGGAGATGGCCGACAACCCGATGGACGTAACCGGCGTGCCCACCGGCTTCGCCGACCTGGACCGCATGACCAGCGGCCTGCAGGCGGGCGACCTGGTGGTGCTGGCGGCGCGCCCATCCATGGGCAAGACCTCGTTCGCGGTGAACATCGCCGAGCACGTGGCGCTGAACGAGGGGCTGCCGGTGGCGGTGTTCTCGATGGAAATGGGCGCGGCCCAGCTGGCGGTGCGCATCGTCGGCTCCATCGGCCGGGTGAACCAAGGCAACCTGCGCACCGGCAAGCTGACCGACGACGAATGGCCGCGCCTGACCGAGGCCATCGAGCGGTTGCGCAACGTCTCGCTGCATATTGACGAGACGCCGGGCCTGACGCCTTCGGAATTGCGTGCCAACGCGCGCCGTCTGGCGCGCTCGTGCGGCAAGCTGGGCCTGATCGTGGTCGACTATCTGCAGCTGATGAGCGGCTCGGGTGCCAGCAGTAGCGAGAACCGCGCCACCGAACTGGGCGAGATCTCGCGCGGGCTGAAGATGCTGGCCAAGGAGCTGCAATGCCCGGTGATCGCGCTGTCGCAGCTGAACCGCTCGGTCGAGCAGCGCACCGACAAGCGGCCGATGATGAGCGACCTGCGCGAGTCCGGCGCCATCGAGCAGGACGCGGACATCATCATGTTCATCTACCGCGACGATTACTACAACAAGGACTCCAAGGAGCCCAACGTCGCCGAGATCATCATCGGCAAGCAGCGCAACGGCCCCACCGGCACCGTCAAGCTGTTCTTTCAGAAGAACCAGACGCGCTTCGAAAACCTGGCCATGGGCTACGGCGGCGACGATTATTAAGCGCCAAAAATGGCGCAGGCCCTTTATATCAAAGGGTCTCCAGCTATTGTTTAAATAGCAAAATCAATGCGACAGCACCCAGGCCAACAGGCCGGTGCTCGCCACTCCCAACAGGGCACAGGCCAGCGCCAGCCAGCGCGACCGCACGCGCAGCGCCTCCACCGCCCGTACCACCTGCGCGTTCTGCTCGGCCAGCGAGCGGATCAGCACTGCACTGGCGCGCTGTTCCTCCTGCAGCTGATTGACGCGCTGCTGCAGCGCCGCCAGCTGCTCGCCAAGAACATCACGCGGCTCGCCGCCCAGATGCACCGCCGCCGGCGCGGCAGGTGGCTGGGGAGTGTTCTCGTCGCCGCGGCGCATGAGCTTGCGCGCGCCCTGCACGATCTGCGGGGCGGCGTCGATGACCTGCCCCCAGGGTACGAACTTCAGCGCGGACAGCCAGCCGGCCATGCCTACAGCACCTCGCTGGCGAAATCGGCCAGGCGCGAGCGCTCGCCGCGCGCCAGCAGGATGTGGCCGCTGTGCGGCCAACCCTTGAAGCGGTCGACCACGTAGGTCAGGCCCGAAGAGCCTTCCGTCAGGTAGGGCGTGTCGATCTGCGCCAGGTTGCCCATGCAGATGATCTTGGTGCCGGGGCCGGCGCGGGTGATCAGCGTCTTCATCTGCTTCGGGGTCAGGTTCTGCGCCTCGTCGATGATGACGTATTTGTTCAGGAAGGTGCGCCCGCGCATGAAGTTCAGGCTCTTGATCTTGATGCGGCTCCTGATCAGCTCGTTGGTCGCGGCGCGGCCCCACTCGCCCGCGTTGCCGCCATCGCCCTTGGCGAGAAATTCGAGGTTGTCGTCCAGCGCGCCCATCCACGGGCCCATCTTCTCTTCCTCGGTGCCGGGCAGGAAGCCGATGTCCTCGCCTACGCTCACGGTGGCGCGGGTCATGATGATCTCGGTGTAGCGACGCTCGTCCAACACCTGCGTCAGGCCGGCGGCCAGCGCCATCAGCGTCTTGCCGGTGCCAGCCGTCCCGGTCAGGGTGACGAAGTCCACTTCCGGGTCCATGAGCAGGTTCATGGCGAAGTTCTGCTCGCGGTTGCGTGTGTTCACGCCCCACACCGTGTGCTTGGACGAGCCGTAGTCCTTGAGTGTCTCCAGCACCACCGTCTTGTCGCGGATCTCGGTCACGCGCGCATACAGGCTGGGCTCGCCCGGCGCCTCGAAGTACACGAACTGGTTGATCATCAGCTGCGCCGCCAGCGGGCCGCCGATGCGGTAGTACGTATGTGCGCCGCTCTGCCAGCTCTCGACCTTCTTGCCGGCCTTGTTCCAGAAGTCCGGCGGCAGCGCCAGCGCGCCGGTATAGAGCAGGTCGACGTCGTCGATGGTCTTGTCGTTCTGGTAGTCCTCCGCCACCAGGCCCAGCGCACGCGCCTTGACGCGCATGTTGATGTCCTTGGACACCAACACCACCTCGCAGTCGGTGCGCACGCGGCGCAGTGCGGCCACCACACCCAGGATCTGGTTGTCGGCCTTGCCCTGGGGCAGGCTGGCGGGCAACTCGTAGTCCAGCGGCTCAGTCTGGAAGTACAGGCAGCCCCCCGCCGCGGTATGACCGGTGGCGTTCAGCTTCAGGCCTTCGACGATGTCGGCGCTCTGCGCATCGACCAGCGCATCCAGCGTACGGCTGGCTTGGCGGCCGTTGCGCGCCACCTCGGTCATGCCCTTCTTGTGGCCGTCGAGCTCCTCCAGCACCACCATGGGCAGGAAGATGTCGTGCTCCTCGAAGCGGAACAGGCTGGTCGGGTCATGCAGCAGCACGTTGGTGTCCAGCACGAACATCTTGCGCAGGCCGCTGGCCGCGCGCTGGCGCGTGGCCGGCTTCGGCGTCGCCGTCTTGACGGGTACAGAGGCAGCCGGTGGCGTAGCAGCGGTTGGCGCTGCCACGGGCCTGGCGGCGGCAGGCTTCGGCGCCGCGGTGCGCTTGGCTGCCGGAGCACGGGCCGGTGCTGCCGGCGGCGGGGCCGGCACGGCCGTGCTGGCCTGCTCCTGAGTAGCGGCAGGGACTGTCGCCTTGGCGCGTGTCTTGCGTGCCGGGCGGCCGGCAGCGGGCTTGGCGGCGCTGGCCGTCACCTCGCGGGCGGGCAGCTCCTCGGGCTCATCCTCGCCGACGGTCTGGCGATAGGCGCTGGGCGCCAGCAGGGCGGCACGCTTGTTCGGGGCAGGGGGCAGGGGCATGGGGAAACAGCCTGGGAAGAAGAAGGGGCGCGACGGGCGGGGCGGCGGAGCCTGGGCTTACGCCTCTCGCAGGTGCAACCGGGCGCAAAAAAGCCGCCCGGCGAACCAGGCGGCTTGGCGTGAAAGGGTAGGGGTAGCGCAGCGGTCCGTCAGCGGCATTGAACCATTATGCATGCTGCCCATGGCGCCTCCTGTCGGCGCGCCGTCACTCTCGCCGTGGGGTTCAGGCGGCTTCCTGAACCGGGGTTTCCTTGGCTGGCTTGTCAGTGGCTTCCTTGGCCGGGGCAAGCTTCTTGCCGCTCTTGAGGGCCTTAACAGACTTCAGCACCTCGTCGACGTGGCCGGGCACCTTCAGGCCGCGCCACTCCTGCGCCAGCAAGCCGTCGACGCCCACCAGGAAGGTGCTGCGCTCGATGCCCTTGACCTTCTTGCCGTACATGATCTTGTTCTTGACCACGCCGAACATGTGGCACATCTTCTCCTCGGTGTCGGCGATCAGCTCGAAGGGCAGCTCCAGCTTGGCCTTGAAGTCGTCGTGCGACTTCATGTTGTCGCGCGAGACGCCGAACACCACGGCACCGGCCTTTTCAAAATCCTTGAACTTGTCACGGAATTGCATGGCCTCGGTGGTGCAACCCGGTGTATTGTCCTTGGGGTAGAAATACAGGATCAGGATCTGCCCCAGGTGCGAGACGTTGGACACCTTGACTCCACCAGTCGCGTTGGCTTCGAATTCAGGAAGGGGTTTGTTGACAACGATCGCCATGGCGCTTCTACTCTCCTGGAATTGGTCGACGAAAGCCGGGGGAATGGGAGGATGAGGTGCCCCGCAAAGCACAGGCGCTGCCCCCGACCGCAACCGATAATTTTACCCGCAATGGGCCTTTTCGGCCTAATCGACGGCCAAATACTGGTCGGATATGCAGTGGTTCTTGACAGCCGCTGCGGTGCGGTTTCTCACTCTTCCAGCAGTAGCGCGGCCACCACATGCCGGCCTTCGCCAGCCAGGATGTTGTAGGTGCGGCAGGCGGCCTGGGTGTCCATGCTTTCCACGCCCACCTGCTGGCGCGTGAGTGGCGCCAGCCAGGCCGGCGGCGCAAAGCGCAGGCGCGCTCCGCTGCCGAATACCACCACTTCGGCACCGAGTTCGGCCAGTTGGGCGAAGTGTTCGGCCGTCAGGTCCTCGAAGCGGCTGCAGTTCCACTCGAAGCGCTGGCCGCGCGAGCTGAGCACGGTGCTGGTGCTGGTCTTCTCGCCATCGATGGCGACCCAGCCGGGGCCGTAGGCGGTGATGGCGTTGGCTTCGAAGCGGTCGGGCTGGAATTTCATGCGCAGTAGGCAGTCGGGCGGACGGCCGCGCGGCGGCCCGGGGTGGCAGGGGAACTGTGGTCAAATTATAGGTTTCGCCCGGGCGCCGCGCCTGCCGTGCAGCAATGGCATGGCGCCGTGCCTGCCGTTTTGGTCCCGCAGCCAGCAGCCTTTGTTTCCGCGCATGAAGCCCATCAAGAAGTCCGCCAAGCTCAACAACGTGCTCTACGACGTGCGCGGCCCGATCGTGGACGCGGCCAAGCAGATGGAGGACGAGGGCCAAAAGATCATCAAGCTGAATATCGGCAACCTGGCGCCGTTCGGCTTCGATGCGCCCGAGGAAATCCAGCAGGACATGATCCGCAACCTGCCCAACTCGGCGGGCTACTCGGACAGCAAGGGCATCTTCGCCGCGCGTAAGGCGGTGATGCACTACACGCAGGAGCAGGGCGTGGCCGGCGTGACGTTGGACGACATCTACCTGGGCAACGGCGCCAGCGACCTGATCGTCATGGCCACCAACGCGCTGCTGGACGATGGCGACGAGCTGCTGGTGCCCGCGCCCGACTACCCGCTGTGGACGGCCGCGGCCAGTCTGTCCGGGGGCAAGCCGGTGCACTACCTGTGCGAGGAAGACAACGGCTGGATGCCCAGCCTGGAGGACATCCGCGCCAAGATCACCCCGCGCACGCGCGGCATCGTGGTCATCAACCCGAACAACCCGACCGGCGCGCTGTACTCCGACGAGCTGCTCAAGGGCATCGTCCAGATCGCGCGCGAGCACGAGCTGGTGATCTTCGCCGACGAGGTGTACGACAAGGTGCTGTACGACGGCGTGCGCCACACGCCGCTGGCGCGCCTGTCCACCGACGTGCTGACGCTCACTTTCAACTCGCTGTCCAAGGCCTACCGCTCGTGCGGCTATCGCGCCGGCTGGATGGTGGTCTCGGGCGACAAGGTGGCCGCGCGCGACTACATCGAAGGCATCAACATGCTGGCCAACATCAAGCTCGGCTCGAACGTGCCGGGCCAGTGGGCCATCCAGACCGCCCTGGGCGGCTACCAGAGCATCCAGGACCTGGTGAAGCCCGGCGGCCGGCTGTGCCGCCAGCGCGACCTGGCGTACGAGCTGATCACGCAGATCCCGGGCGTCACCTGCGTCAAGCCGCGCGCGGCGCTGTACATGTTCCCGCGCCTGGACCCCGATCTGTACCCGATCGCGGACGACCGCGAGTTCTTCATGCAGGTGCTGCGCGCCACACGCGTGATGCTGGTGCAGGGCTCGGGCTTCAACTACCCGGACCAGCAGCACTTTCGCATCGTGTTTCTGCCGCACGAGGACGACCTGCGCGAAGCCATCCACCGCCTGGCGGGCTTTCTGGCGCAGTACCGCCAGCGCCACGCGCGCGTAGCCGCCTGAACGCCTTCGATAACTCATTTCTTGATAGCTGCATGCCCTTATAGATAAAGGGCTGCAGCGCTATTTGACTGGTAATTGTTATGAAACCGATCCAGGTAGGCCTGCTGGGCATTGGCACCGTGGGCAGCGGCGTGTTCAACGTGCTGGCGCGCAATCAGGACGAGATCCGCCGCCGCGCCGGCCGCGCCATCCAGATCGCCGCCGTGGCCGACTTGGACACGGCACGCGCGCGCGCCATCGTGGGCGAGGGCGCGCGCGTGGTGGCCGATGCGCGCGAGCTCATCGCTAACCCGGACATCGACGTGGTGGTCGAGCTGATCGGCGGCTACGGCATCGCGCGCGCGCTGGTGCTGGAGGCGATCGCCGCCGGCAAGCACGTGGTGACGGCCAACAAGGCGCTCTTGGCAGTGCACGGCACCGAGATCTTCCAGGCCGCGGCCGAGCGCGGCGTGATCGTCGCCTTCGAGGCGGCGGTGGCCGGCGGCATCCCGATCATCAAGGCGCTGCGCGAAGGCCTGACGGCCAACCAGATCCAGTGGGTCGCCGGCATCATCAACGGCACGACCAACTTCATCCTGTCCGAGATGCGCGACAAGGGCCTGGATTTCGACGTGGTGCTCAAGGAAGCGCAGCGCCTGGGCTACGCCGAGGCCGACCCGACCTTCGACATCGAGGGCGTGGACGCGGCGCACAAGGCAACCATCATGTCGGCGATCGCCTTCGGCATCCCGGTGCAGTTCGACAAGGCGCACGTCGAGGGCATCACCAAGCTTTCCTCCGCCGACATCCGCTACGCCGAGCAACTGGGCTACCGCATCAAGCTGCTGGGCATCACGCGCCGCCGCGCCGAGGGCGTCGAGCTGCGCGTGCACCCGGCGCTGGTGCCGGCCAAGCGCCTGCTGGCCAACGTCGAGGGCGCGATGAACGCCGTGGTAGTGCACGGCGACGCCGTGGGCACCACGCTGTACTACGGCAAGGGAGCGGGCTCCGAGCCCACCGCCAGCGCGGTGATCGCCGACTTGGTGGACATCGCCCGGCTGATGGACGCCGACGTCGCGCACCACGTGCCGCCGCTGGCCTTCCAGAGCCACACCCTGGCGGCGGCCGGCACCGAGCTGCCGGTGCTGCCGATGAGCGAGGTGGTGACCAGCTACTACCTGCGCATTCGCGTGGCCGACGAGGCCGGTGTGCTGGCGCGCATCACCGGCATCCTGGCGGATGCCGGCATCAGCATCGACGCGGTGCTGCAGCGCGAGGCCGAGGAGGTGGGCGGCGAGGGCTCGGTGCAGACCGACCTGATCATCCTGACGCATGACACGCGCGAGGGCGGCATGGACGCGGCGCTGGCGCAGATCCAGCAGCTGCCCACCGTGCTGGCGCCGATCACGCGCGTCCGCAAGGAAGCGCTGTCCTGACGACCGCGGCCGCCGGCGGGCCGCGAGAGCCGGCACGCTGAACCACCGCGCATGGCGGCAGGCCGATCGCTCTCCAGTCGCCTGTCCGCCCCCTTGTTCCTGCGAGGCCTTCCGATGCATTACCTCTCCACCCGCGGCGACGCCACGCCGCGCAAATTCTGCGACATCCTGCTGGCCGGCCTGGCGCCCGACGGCGGTCTGTACCTGCCCGAGCATTACCCGCAGATCGACGCGGCACGCCTGCAGCAATTGCGCGAGGTGTATCGCGGCCAGGGCTACGCGGCGCTGGCGTTCGAGATCCTCTCGCTCTATATCGACGACATCCCGCCCGCCGACTTGCGCGCGCTGTGCGAGAAGACATACACGCGGGAAGTCTTCGGCACGCCCGAGATCGTGCCGCTGCGCAAGCTGGAAGACGGCCTCTGGCTGCAGGCGCTGTCCAACGGCCCGACGCTGGCCTTCAAGGACATGGCGATGCAGCTCTTGGGCAACCTGTTCGAGTACGAACTGGTGCGCCGCGGCGAAGAGCTGAACATCCTGGGCGCCACCAGCGGCGACACCGGCAGCGCCGCCGAATACGCCATGCGCGGAAAAAAAGGCATTCGCGTCTTCATGACCAGCCCGCACGGGCGCATGAGCCCGTTCCAGCAGGCGCAGATGTTCTCGCTGCAGGACGCGAACATCCACAACATCGCCATCGAAGGCGTGTTCGACGACTGCCAGGATATCGTCAAGGCGGTCAGCAACGACCATGCCTTCAAGGACAAATACCGCATCGGCACGGTGAACTCCATCAACTGGGCGCGGCTGCTGGCGCAGGTGGTGTATTACTTCGCCGGTTACTTTCAAGCCACGGAACTGGCCCCCACGCTCCCCGCTGCGCAGGGTTCGCTGCCCCCCGAGGTGGCTGGTTCGCCTTGGGGCGGCCCGGCGGCGAACCGCAAGGCGCAAAAGGTTAGCTTCACGGTCCCCAGCGGCAACTTCGGCAATGTCTGCGCCGGCCACGTGGCGCGGCAGATGGGCCTGCCGATCGACCGGCTGGTGGTGGCGACCAACGAGAACGATGTGCTCGACGAGTTCTTCCGCACCGGGGTGTATCAGGTGCGCGGCGCGGCCGACACGCACGAGACGTCCAGCCCGTCGATGGACATCAGCAAGGCGAGCAATTTCGAGCGTTTCGTCTTCGACCTGATGGGCCGCGACGGCGCCGCCACGCGCGCGCTGTTCGAGGACGGCGTGGGCCGCGCCGGTCGGTTCGATCTGAGCGCCGACGCGCGCTTTGCCGAGGTCCCGGCGCGCTTCGGCTTCGCCAGTGGCAAGAGCACGCACGCCGACCGGCTGGCGACCATTCGCGACACCTGGGAGCGCTTCGGCACCATGATCGACACCCACACCGCCGACGGCGTGAAGGTGGCGCGCGAGCAGCGCGGCGGCGACGCGGGCGTGCCCATGGTGGTGCTGGAGACGGCGCTGCCCATCAAGTTCGAGGCCACCATCGTCGAGGCCCTGGGCCGCCCGCCCGAGCGCCCGCCGAAGTTCGACGGCATCGAGCAGCTGCCCAAGCGCTTCAGCGTGCTGCCGGCCGACGCCGAGCAGGTCAAGGCCTACATCGCCGCGCATTGCGGCTGAGTCCGGCCCGCCGGATGGCGCCTGCCCGGCGCAGGGCCGGTTTTTGAATGAAAAAGGAATATTTTCCTGACAAACAAAGCGCCTGCAGCTATTGAAATAGGAGCAAACGGCATGAAGGTCGCATGCTTTGCCGGCTACTCCGGCAGTGGCAAGACCACGCTGGTCGAGCAGGTCATCGCGCACCTGGTGGCGCGTGGTCTGGGGGTCTCGGCGATCAAGCACGCGCACCACGGCTTCGACATGGACCGGCCCGGCAAGGACAGCTGGCGCCACCGTCAGGCCGGCGCGCGCGAGGTGCTGGTCGCCTCCGACCAGCGCATGGCGCTGCTGCGCGAGTTCGACGCCGGCCAGGCGCCCGACGTGCACGGCCTGCTGGCGCAACTGCAGCCGGACGTGGACTGGGTGCTGGTCGAGGGCTTCAAGGCCAGCTCGCTGCCGCGCATCGAGGTCTGGCGCGCCGCCGCGCCGGGCGAGCCGGCGCGTCCGGTACGCTACCCGGACGACGGCGGCATCGTCGCCGTCGCCACCAGTACCCCGCAGCAGCTGCCCGAGGCCGCGCGCCAGCCGGTGCTGGACCTGAACGCGCCCGCGCAGGTGGCCGACTGGCTGCTGGCGCACGCCGCGCTCTTCGACTACGTTGCGCACGCCCACCGCGGCGTGCCCTGCCTGAAGGACTGACACGCCATGGCCCGACCGCCTTTGAAATCCCTGGACGACGCGCTGGCCCAGCTGCTGGCTTCCGCCACGCCCCTGGCCGGCAGCGACACGGTGGACACGTTCGACGCCGACGGCCGCGTGCTGCTGGCCGACGCCGTCTCCGCGCTGCAGGTGCCGGCGCAGGACAACAGCGCCATGGACGGCTATGCGCTGCGCTGCGCCGACATGGCCGCCGCCGGCGCCGCGCTGCCGGTGTCACAGCGCATCCCGGCCGGCAGCGTCGGCACCGCCCTGCAGCCCGGCACCGCCGCGCGCATCTTCACCGGCGCGCCGGTGCCGCCCGGCGCCGACGCGGTGGTCATGCAGGAGGACTGCGAGGCGCTGGAGGACGGCCGGGTGCGCGTGCGCGCCGTGCCGCGCGCCGGACAGAACATCCGCCGCGCCGGCGAGGACATCCGCCTGGGCGCCACCGTGCTGGCCGCCGGCACGCGCCTGACACCGCCCGCCCTGGGCCTGGCCGCCAGCATCGGGCTGGCCCGGCTGCAGGTGGCGCGGCGCCCGCGCGTGGCGCTGTTTTCCACCGGCGACGAGCTGGTCATGCCTGGTCAGGTGCCGCCGGCGCAGATGCCGCCGGGCGCCATCTACAACAGCAACCGCTTCTTCCTGCGCACGTTGCTGCAGCGCCTGGGCTGCGAGGTGACGGACCTGGGCATCGTCCCCGACCAGCTGGACGCGACCATCGCCGCGCTGCGCGGCGCCGCCACCCGGCACGACCTGATCCTGACCAGCGGCGGCGTGTCGGTGGGCGAGGAAGACCACGTCAAGCCGGCCGTGCAGCGCCTGGGCACGCTCGAGCTGTGGCTGCTGGCGATGAAGCCGGGCAAGCCCTTCGCCTACGGCCGCATCCAGGGCGGCGAAGGTGACAAGGACGGCGCCACGGGCGCGCACTTCATCGGCCTGCCGGGCAATCCGGTGTCCAGCCTGGTGACCTTCCTGGTGCTGGTGCGCCCGTTCCTGCTGCGCCTGCAGGGCGTGCGGGACGTGACGCCGCGCGCCGTCGCCGCGCGCGCGGCCTTCGAATGGCCGCGGGGCGACGCGCGGCGCGAGTTCCTGCGTGCGCGCCTGAACGACGCGGGCGAGCTGGAGCTGTTCGCCAACCAGGGCTCGGGTGTGCTCACGTCCACCGTCTGGGGCGACGGGCTGGTGGACAACCCGCCGGGCCAGACCATCGCGCCCGGCGACCGCGTGCGCTTCATCCCGTTCGGAGAGCTGCTATGAGCACCGCCGCCGCACCCAAGACCGTCCATGTGCGCTACTTCGCCTCGATCCGCGAGGCGCTGGGCACGGGCCAGGAAACGCTGCAGACCACGGCCGCCACGCTGGGCGCGCTACGCGACGAGCTGATCGCGCGCGGCGAGCCCTGGGCGGGCTGCCTGGCGCGCGGCCGGGCGGTGCGCATGGCGCTGAACCAGGACATGGCGCGCGACACCGACGCCCTGCCCGATGGGGCCGAGGCCGCGTTTTTCCCGCCCGTCACCGGCGGCTGAGGCGTTTTTCAGTCCGGTGGGGGCAGCGGCGGCAGGTCCGGGCTGCGCCAGGCCAGCAACTCGGCCAAGCGCAGCGTGATCCAGCGCGCCTCGCCCACGCTCACACCGGCTTCCCCGGTGCACAACCCGGCATGGATGCCGGCCAGCACGCCGGTCTCGGACGCACCCTCGCGGTGGTACAGCAGCTGCGCCTGCTCGACCAGGTGGCTGGCCAGGTCCTCGCACAGCTCGTAGCGCGCGCGCAGCGCGTCCACCCGCTCGCGCAGCCGCCCGCGCGCGTCGCTGTGCACCTGCACGAACGAGGGCGGGACCACGATCTGGTTGTCATCTTCTTGCATGGCGCGATTGTCGGGCCGCGCAGGCAGCGCACAAAACGACGCGCCTGCCGCAAGGGCAGGCGCGAGGTGGGCAGCCGGTGCGTGAGGGGCGTCAGCGGGGCGTCTTGTGCGCCGCGGGCGCGTCGTCGCGCATGAACAGCCGCAGGAAGAACACCCCCATGCCGAGCATGAAGACGATGCCCACGGCGGAGAACAGGCCGACGTCGGTGGTGAAGAGTTCTTGCAGCAGTCGCATGGCGCTTTCCTTCCTGGCTGGGATTGTCCGAAATCCAATGCCCCTATTGCAGACCAAGTCTCTAGGATGGATATTGCGGCAGGTCAAGGTCGGATGCCGGACTTACCCTGGCAGGGCAGCCAGGAACAGGGCCGCGGCCTCTGCGCGCCGGTCAGTCGGGCACGAACTCGCGCTCGAAGCGCAGGCGGTCCACGTCCAGCTCAAACGTGACCAGCTGCCCCATCTTGCCGTCGGCCTTGCGGTAGGCGGCGAACAGGCTGTAGCGGCCCTGCAGCCGCAGGCTCGGCAGATCGATCAGGGCATACGGCTGCAGCACGAAGGCCTGGTACAGGAAGATCTCGCGGTGCAGGTTCTGCGGCGACGGGTACAGCGTGTAGTCGTCGGTGTGAAGGGCTTGCTGGGCCATGGGCGGGGAGCAGGGTTACAGTGCCAGGCACTGTAGCAAACCCGTTGCCGAGCCTCATCTCGCCCTGCCCATGCCCCGCGTTTCCATCCAGACCGAAGATTTCGACGTTTCCCAGGAGCTGGCCGCGCTGCGTGCCGGCGACGGCCGCGTGGGCGCCGTGTGCTGCTTCGTCGGCACCGTGCGCGATCGCAGCGACGGCGCGCACATCGCCTCGATGGAGCTGGAGCACTATCCCGGCATGACGGAAAAGTCCATCGAGGCCATGGTGGACGAAACATATAACCGTTTTGAACTCCATGGTGTGCGCGTGATCCACCGCGTGGGCCTGCTGGCGCCGCAGGACCAGATCGTGCTGGTGGCCGTGACGTCGGCGCACCGGGGCGTGAGTTTTCAGGCGTGCGAGTTCCTGATGGACTACCTCAAGACTCAGGCGCCTTTCTGGAAGAAGGAGCAGACACCCGGCGGCGCCCGCTGGGTCGATGCGCGCGAGAGCGACGATGCCGCCCTGAGGCGCTGGGGCATCGAACGAGATAACTGCTGAACCCGCCAGGCGGCACGTGCGTGGCCGCCTGGCCTGCCGCGGCCCGCAGGCTGCACGAAGGACCCATGCACGAGACCGCCCCCACCGCCGTGGCCGACGCGCCGCGGCCTGCGCCCGATGGCGCCCCTTCGCTCCGCGCCGTCATCTGGGGTGCGCGCGCGCTCGCGGCCTCCGCCGCGGCGCTGCTGACCCCGGCGCTGGCCACGCCGCAGCCGCAGCTGCTGGGTGCCGGCACGCAGCCGGCGCCGCGCGCGGGCACCCGCCTGCCCACGGCCGACGAATTGATGGACTGGGCGCAGCGGCAGTTCCCCGGCTTCTTCCCAACGCGCGAGCCAACGCAGCGCAGCGACGGCCTACTGTGGCGCCACTATCCCGGCACCGGCAACTACCTCGGTGTGCAGGGCGGCACGGTGCTGGTGTACGGCCCCGGCACCGGCCACCAGATCGCCAACGTCGGCACGCTGGCGCAGTTCGCCGATGTGGTGTTCGCGCCCGCGGCCAGCGGCGTGAGCGACGAGCAGGCGGCACGCCTGCTGCACCACGCAGGCTTCGGGGCGTCGGCCGCCGACATCGCCGCCGTGCGCGCGCACGGGCTGGCGCCTTGGCTGGACGCGCAGCTGGCTCTGCCGCCGGGGCAGGGCGCGTGGGACTGGCTGGTCGGCCAGGGCTATTCGGCGGTGGACGAGCACACCTACTTCTTTTCCGACTATTTCTACCAGTACGCCATCTGGCGCGACCTGCTGAGCGCGCCCGACATGGTGCGCAAGCGCTGGGCGCTGGCCCTGTCCGAGTTCTTCGTGATCTCGATGGACGGCATTGGCGGCTCCATCAAGTGGGCCGGCCTGGCGGGTGCGCACTACTGGGACCTGCTCGGCCGCCTGGGCTTGGGCAACTTCCGCCAGCTGCTGGAGGCGGTGACGCTGCACCCTGCCATGGGGGTGTTCCTAAACACCCACGGCAACCAGAAGGAAAACCCGGCCACCGGCCGCGTGCCGGACGAGAACTACGCGCGCGAGGTGATGCAGCTGTTCACCATCGGCCTGTCCCTGCTGAACCCGGACGGCACGCCGCGCCGTGGTCCCGATGGCCAGCCGATCGAGAGCTACATCCAGTCCGACGTGAGCCAGCTGGCGCGCGTCTTCACCGGCTATCTGGTGGACTACCAGGGCGTGCCCTCGTCGCCCAACCCGCTGGCGCCGCAGCAGTCCATCGTGCACGCGGACTTCCTGCTGCGCCCGATGCGCTTCGAGCCGGCGCGCCATTCGATGCTGGACAAGAGCTTCCTGGGCACGACCATCCCCGCTGGCACGCCCGGGCCCGAGGCGCTGCGCATCGCGCTGGACACGCTGTTTGCGCACCCCAACGTCGGCCCGTTCTTCGCGCGCCAGATGATCCAGCGGCTGGTCACCAGCGACCCCGATCCGGCCTACGTGGGGCGCGTGGCCGCCGTGTTCGACAACAACGGCGCGGGCGTGCGCGGCGATCTGAAGGCGGTGCTACGCGCCATCGTGCTGGACGGGGCGGCGCGCGGCGACGCGGGCCTGTCTGCGCCCACCTTCGGCAAGCTGCGCGAGCCGGTGCTGCGCGTGGCCAACTGGGGGCGCGCCTTCGGGGTGCGTTCGCTCAAGGGCACCTGGAAGAACCAGGTGGGCGCCTGGAACGTCGAGCAGGACCTGCAGCAGGTGCCGCTCAACCCGCCGTCGGTGTTCAACTTCTTCCGCCCCGGCTTCGTGCCGCCGGGCACCGGCATGGCCGCGCGTAGCGCCACGGCACCGGAGTTCCAGCTCGTCAGCGAAAGCTCTGTCGCCGCCTACCTCAATTACCTGCAGAGCATCATCCAGCGCGGCATTTATGTGTACCAGCCGGAGGTGCCCGGCCAGCCGCGCGGCGGCCCGCCGGCGGGCGCCACCTATGTGCCCGACCTGGTGCCCGACTACAGCACCGAGCTGGCCCTGGTGGGCGATTCGGACGCGCTGGTGGCGCGGCTGAACCTGCTGCTGTGCGCCGGCCAGCTCTCGCCCGCGACGTGCGGCTTCATTGCCAATGCGCTGCGCATCGACCAGGTCTCGGCCAGTTCCAACGACGACTTCAAGCGCATGCACGTGGTGCGCGCCATCCTGTTCGTGATGGCGTCGGCCGAATATCTGGTGCAAAAGTAGCGCCCTTCCGCGGAGCCCTGTTCCATGCATGTCCTGCACACCGACACCCTGGCGCGCCGCGCCTTCCTGCGCCGCTGCGGCCAGCTGGCGATGATGGGCGCAGCCGCGCCGCTGTCGCTCAACCTGGCGGCCATGGGCGAGGCCGCCGCCATGACCGCCAGCGACTACAAGGCGCTGGTCTGCGTGTTCCTGTTCGGCGGCAACGATTACGCCAACACCGTGGTGCCGTTCGACGCCGCCAGCCACGCCAGCTATGCGCGCATCCGCGCCGGCATCGCGCTGCCCCATGATCAGCTGCAGGCCACGCGGCTGCTGACCGCTCAGCCGCTGCCCGGCGGGCAGGAGTACGCGCTGCACCCGACCATGGCAGGGCTGGCCGGCCTGTTCAACGACGGCCAGGCGGCGGCCCTGCTCAACGTCGGCCCGCTGGTCGTGCCGACCACGCGCGCGCAGTACGAGGCGCGCGCGGTGCCGCTGCCGCCCAAGCTGTTCTCGCATAACGATCAGCAGTCGGTCTGGCAGTCGCAGGCCGCCGAGGGCGCCACGCACGGCTGGGGCGGGCGCCTGGGCGACTTGGCGCTGTCGAGCAACGGCGGCTCGCTGTTCTCCTGCGTGTCGCTGTCGGGCACCAGCGCGCTGCTGTCCGGGCACGACACGGTGCAATACCAGTGCACGCCGGCTGGGGCGATTGCGGTGAATGCGCTGTCCAACAAGTTCTTTTCCCAGCCGGCGATGCGCGGAGCGTTCGCCGAACTGCTGCAGCAGCCACGCGCGCACCAGCTCGAGGACGCCTACACCCAGGTCATGCGCCGCGGCATCGGCGCGCAGCAACAGGTGGCACAGGCGACGGCGGGCGTGGCGCTGAACACGCCGTTTCTCGCGGGCAACCGCCTGGCCGCGCAGCTGCGCATGGTGGCACGCATGATCGGCGCGCACGCCGCGCTGGGCGTCAGGCGCCAGGTGTTCATGGTCTCGCTGGGCGGCTTCGACCTGCACGACAACCTGGTGCAGCGCCAGCCGGCGCTGCTGCGCCAGGTCAGCGACGGCATCACGGCTTTCCATCAGGCCACGCAGGAGATGGGTCTGGCCCGGCAGGTCACGACCTTCACCGCGTCCGACTTCGGCCGTACACTGAGTTCGAACGGCGACGGCGCCGACCACGGCTGGGGCAGCCACCATCTGGTGGTGGGCGGCGCGGTGCGCGGGCGTGCCTTCTATGGCACGCCGCCGCCGGTGAGCGTGGGCAACACCGGCGCGCCCGAAGATGCCTGGCACGTCGGGCAGGGGCGGCTGCTGCCGACCACTTCGGTGGACCAGTTCGCCGCCACGCTGGCCAGCTGGTTCGGCGTGTCGGATGCCGAACTGCCCTTGGTGTTGCCCAATATCGGGCACTTCGGCGGCGCCGCGTATCCAGTGAACCTGGGGTTCCTGCACGTCTGAGCGCAGTCGCATGCCTTGAAATGATTCGCCGGGCGCCTCAAGTGTTTTGCGATACGGAGGACATCACGCCATGCGTCTCGACAAATTCACCACCAAGTTCCAGGAAGCCCTGTCCGATGCCCAGTCGCTCGCACTCGGGCACGACAACGCCTATATCGAACCCACGCACCTGCTGGTCGCCATGCTGCGCCAGGACGAGGGCCCGCGCGCGCTGCTCGAGCGCGCCGGCGTGAACGTCGGCGGCCTGCTGACAGCAGCCGAGGCCGCCATCAAGCGCCTGCCGCAGGTGCAGGGCCACGACCAGGTGCAGGGCAGCCCCGAGCTGGGCCGCGTGCTGCAGGCCACCGAGAAGGAAGCTATCCAGCGCGGCGACCAGTTCGTCGCCAGCGAGCTGTTTTTGTTGGCGCTGGTCGACAGCAAGGGCGAGGCCGGCGACATCGCGCGCACCCACGGCCTGTCGCGCAAGAGCCTGGAGGCGGCCATTGCCGCCGTGCGCGGTGGCCAGAAGGTGGACAGCCCCGAGGCCGAGGGCCAGCGCGAGGCTTTGAAGAAGTACACGCTCGACCTGACCGAGCGCGCGCGCGCCGGCAAGCTTGATCCGGTCATCGGCCGCGACGAGGAGATCCGCCGTACCATCCAGGTGCTGCAGCGGCGCAGCAAGAACAACCCGGTGCTGATTGGCGAGCCCGGTGTGGGCAAGACCGCCATCGTCGAGGGCCTGGCGCAGCGCATTCTGGCTGGCGAGGTGCCCGAGACACTGAAGAACAAACGCGTGCTGGTGCTGGACATGGCGGGCCTGCTGGCCGGTGCCAAGTTCCGTGGCGAGTTCGAGGAGCGCCTGAAAGCCGTGCTCAAGGAGGTCGCGCATGAGGAAGGGCGCATCATCCTGTTCATCGACGAGATCCACACCATGGTCGGCGCCGGCAAGGCCGAGGGCGCGATGGATGCGGGCAATATGCTGAAACCCGCGCTGGCGCGCGGCGAGCTGCACTGCATCGGCGCGACCACGCTGGACGAGTACCGCAAGTACATCGAGAAAGACGCGGCGCTGGAGCGGCGCTTCCAGAAGGTGCTGGTTGAGGAGCCCAGCGTCGAGGACACGATTGCCATCCTGCGCGGCCTGCAGGTGCGCTACGAGGCGCACCACGGCGTGGACATCACCGACCCGGCGATCGTCGCCGCGGCCGAGCTGTCGCAGCGTTACATCACCGACCGTTTCCTGCCCGACAAGGCCATCGACCTGATCGACGAAGCCGCGGCCAAGATCAAGATCGAGATCGACTCCAAGCCCGAGGAACTCGACCGCCTGGAGCGGCGCATGATCCAGCTCAAGATCGAGCGCGAGGCGGTGAAGAAGGAACAGGATGAGGCCTCGCAAAAGCGTTTGCAGCTGATCGAGGAGGACCTGGGCAAGCTCGAGCGCGAGTACGCCGACCTGGAGGAAATCTGGAAGGCCGAGAAGGCCAGCGCCCAGGGCAGCGAGCAAATCCGCAAGGAGATCGACGCCATCGGCACGCAGATCGAGGACCTGAAGCGCAAGGGCGACTTCAACCGCGTGGCCGAGCTGCAGTACGGCAAGCTGCCCGAGCTGGAAAAGCGCCTGAAGGAGGCGCAGGACAGCGAGACCGCCAGCGGCGGCGAGGGCCCGAAGCACCGGCTGCTGCGCACACAGGTCGGCGCCGAGGAGATCGCCGAGGTGGTCAGCCGCGCCACGGGCATTCCGGTGTCCAAGATGATGCAGGGCGAAAAGGACAAGCTGCTGCGCATGGAGGACAAGCTGCACGAGCGCGTGGTTGGCCAGGACGAGGCGATATCGGCCGTGGCGAATGCCATCCGCCGCTCGCGCTCGGGTCTGTCGGATCCGAACCGGCCGCTGGGCAGCTTCCTGTTCCTGGGCCCCACGGGCGTCGGCAAGACCGAGCTGTGCAAGGCGCTGGCGGGCTTTCTGTTCGACAGCGAGGACCACCTGGTGCGCATCGACATGAGCGAGTTCATGGAAAAGCACTCGGTGGCCCGCCTGATCGGCGCGCCGCCCGGCTACGTCGGCTACGAGGAAGGCGGCTACCTGACCGAGACCGTGCGGCGCAAGCCCTATTCGGTGATCTTGCTCGACGAGGTGGAGAAGGCCCACCCGGACGTGTTCAACGTGCTGCTGCAGGTGCTCGACGACGGCCGCCTGACGGACGGGCAGGGCCGTACGGTGGACTTCAAGAACACCGTGATCGTCATGACCAGCAACATCGGCTCACACCTGATCCAGAGCATGGTCGGCAGCGACGCGCAGGAAATCAAGGACGCAGTGTGGGGTGAGCTGAAGGCGCATTTCCGGCCCGAGTTCCTGAACCGCATCGACGAGACGGTGGTGTTCCACGGCCTGGACGCGCGGCACATCGAGGCCATCGCCCGCATCCAGCTGCGCCAGCTGGAGGCCCGCCTGGCGAAGATGGACCTGAACCTGCAGGTCTCGCCGGCGGCGATGGAGGAGCTGGCCAAGGTCGGCTTCGATCCGGTGTTCGGTGCGCGCCCGCTCAAGCGGGCCATCCAGCAGCGCATCGAGAACCCGCTGTCCAAGTTGCTGCTGGAGGGGCGCTACCCGCCCAAGAGCATCATCCCGGTTGGTGTCGATCCGGTACGCGAGCCAGGGGTATTCCAGTTCGGCGAGGCCGAAGTGGCGCCCTGAGGTCTACCATGGACTGCAGGCGTGGCGCATAGGCGTGGCGCCTGCAATCCGCCTAGAAAGGGGCAAGTTTTGAACGACATGCTGACCGGGCTGGCCCGGTGGACCCTGCGCTTCGTGGTCGTGGCCATGGGCGTGATCCTGTTTCTGAGCATCCTGGCCATGGGCTGCGTACTGGCCCTGGCTTGGGGACTGCGGCTGGTGTGGTCGCGGCTCACGGGCCGGCCGGTGGCGCCCTGGATGCGTGTCGATCCGCGCGGCGCCTGGAGCCAGGCCACGCGCAGCACCGCGCGCTGGACGGCGCATGCCGCCGGCACCGCGCGTGCCGGCGGGGCGCGGTTGCGCGAAGTGACAGATGTGACCGACGTACAGGTACGCGAAGTCCGCTGAAACCCCGGCGCCCCCGCATGCCGCGCCTATGATGGCCGGCATGCCGCCCGATGCCATTCGTGAGATTTTCCAGCGCCAGCACGAAGCCAGCCGCGCCCAGCCGCAGGTACCGCTGACGCTGCGGCGTGAACGCCTGCTACGCCTGGGCAAGCTGCTGCAAGAACATGCACCGGTGCTGGCAGCGGCCGTGCAGGCCGACTTCGGCATGCGCTCGCCGCACCTCACCGAGGTGGCTGACTTCTTTGTGCTGCGTGCGCAGCTGGCGCACACCCTGCGCCACCTGGCGCGCTGGAGCCGTCCGCAGCGCGTACGCACCCCGCTGGCGCTGCAGCCCGCGCGCGCCTTCATCGAGCGCCAGCCGCTGGGCGTGGTTGGCGTGATCGCCCCCTGGAACTACCCCGTGCAACTGTCGCTGGCGCCCGCTATGAGTGCGCTGGCCGCCGGCAACCGGGTGCTGCTGAAACCCAGTGAGCTCACGCCGCACACCTCGGCGCAGCTGGCCGCGCTAGTGGCGCAGTTCTTCGCGCCCGAGGAATTTGCCGTGGCACAAGGCGATGCGGCCACGGCGGCGCTGGTGGCGTCGCTGCCCTTCGACCACCTGGTGTTCACCGGCTCGACCGCCGTCGGCCGCAAGGTGGCGCAGGCCGCCGCGGCCAACCTGACGCCGACCACGCTGGAGCTCGGCGGCAAGTCGCCGTGCATCATCGACGCCGACTGCGACCTGCAAGACGCGGTCTTGAAGATCGCCCACGGCAAGCTGCTGAACGCCGGCCAGACCTGCATCGCCCCCGACTACGTGCTGCTGCCGCGCGGCAGCGAGGCGGCCTTCGCCGATGCCTACCAGGCAGCGGTGGCGCGGCTGTTCCCGTATTTCGAGGGCAACCCCGACTACGCCTCCATCATCAACACCCGCCACCTGGCGCGGCTGCGCACCATGCTGCAGCAGGCGCAGACACTGGGCGCGCAGCTGCGCGTGCTGCAGCCGGTGCCCGGCAGTCCGCCCCGTCCGCCGCAGAGCATCGGCGATGGCGTGGGGCGGCAGATGGCGCCGGTGCTGGTCTTCGGCGCCACCGCACAGATGCAGCTGATGCAGGAGGAAATCTTTGGCCCGGTGCTGCCGGTGCTGGGCTATGAACGGCTGGACGACGCGGTGGCGCACATCAATTCCCAGCCCCGGCCGCTGGCCTTGTACTGGTTCGGCCGCAACAACGCCGTGCGCGACGAGGTGCTGGGCCGTACGGTCAGCGGCGGGGTGTCGGTGAACGACACGCTGCTGCACGTCGCGCACGACAACCTGCCGTTCGGCGGGGTGGGCGACAGCGGCTGGGGGGCCTACCATGGCGAGGCCGGCTTCCTGCGCTTTTGCCATCAGAAAAGCGTGCTGGTGCAGTCGCGCTGGAACCTCGGCCAGCTGCTGTACCCGCCTTACGGGGCAAGGTTCGAGCGGGTGCTGGCATTGCTCAAACGGCTCGCCTGAAGCGGCGCAAACAGGGCCCGCATCCTGGTTCAGGCAGTGTTGCTAAGGGCTTGAAACCCTGCCCCTGGCGCACCTGGGGTCGTTTGCGTAAAAATAGCGGGTTTTCCCTTTGTCACCCGTCTTCGTTTGTCCATGTCCAGTATCCAGGTCCGCCCTGCCACCCTCCGCGATGCCAAGGCCATCGCCCAAGTCCACACCCACGCCGCACTGGAGGCCTACCGTGGTCTGGTGCCGGACGATCAGCTGAAATCCATGACGTCCGTGGAAAAGCGTCAGGCCTACTGGCGCGAGGCCATCGAGTACTGCGAGCCCCAGGTGCAGGTGGCCGTCGATGGCGACAAGATCGTCGGCTTCGTCGGCTTCGATCGCTCGCGCGATGCCAAGACCCGCCCGACCACCGGCGAGATCTGGGCCATCTATGCCGCCCCCAGCCACTGGAGCCAGGGCGTGGGCGTGGCCCTGTGGGACGCCGCGCGCGACGGCCTGTCCGAGGAAGGCTGCACCACCGTCACCGCCTGGGTGCCGCTGCGCAACGAGCGTGCGCTGCGCTTTCATGAGATGGCCGGCTTCAAGCGCGAGATGACCACCGCCAAGACCGCCGTGATCGGCGGCGTGAAGATTGAGGAAGTGCGCCTGAAGCGCCCGCTAAACTGATCGAAAAACTCACTTTTTGATAGCTGCAGGCCTGCTGCCCGCAAGGGCCAGCGGGCTTTTTTGTCTGAATTTGCGCTGCGGCACATGCCAGGGCTGTGCTAGTCCCATCAGACGATTCCCGACGCGCGCGGGCTTTGAACAATCGGCTGCATCGACGCGCCTGCACGGGCGCGTTGCCACTTTCATTGACCGCAGGAGAGGGACGCAGCACACATGAACTTCCAACCATCGCGCACCGCACTGGCCCTGTGCCTAGGACTGCTGGCCGCGCCGCTGGCGCAGGCCAAGGTGTCCGCCGCCGAGGCCGACCGCCTGGGCAAGGAGCTGACCTGCATGGGCGGCATCAAGGCCGGCAACGCCGAGGGCACCATCCCACCCTTCACCGGCAAGTACCTGGGCGCGCCAGCCGGCACCAAGTTCACCAAACACGCCGGCCAGTTCCAGCCCGACCTGTACGCCAACGAAAAGCCGCTGGTGGAAATCACCGCCGCCAACATGGCGCAGTACGCCGACAAGCTGAGCGACGGGCAAAAGGCGTTGCTCAAGCGCTTTCCGAACTCCATGCGCCTGCCGCTGTACCCGGGCCACCGCGACTTCCGCTACGACGACGAGGTCTGCGCCGTGGCGAAGAAAAACGCCCTGGAGGCCGAGCTGGTCAACGACGGCAACGGCGTCAAGGGCTACATGGGCGCGGTCAGCTTCCCGATTCCGAAGAACGGACTGGAGGCCTTCTGGAACAACCTGATGCCCGCGCGCGCCGCCACCGAGACGGTGCGGCGCGACCTGGCGGTGGTCACCGAAAAGGGCGATATCACCTGGGGCCGCACCATCTATTCGCAGCTGAGTTACTACGACAGCCCGGGCAACCTGGGCAAGCCCAATGGCGAGCAGTACGCCTCGGCCACCAACATCACCGAGCTGCCCGAGCGCGAGAAGGGCGGGGTGGTGTTGTCCAACGAGCCGATCAACTTCGCCACGCACAAGCGCCTGGCGTGGATGTACGACCCAGGCACGCGCCGCGTGCGCCAGATGCCCGAGTTCGGCTTCGACCAGCCGATCCCCGGCTCCAGCGGCAAGGTGACCATCGACTCCGATCGGCTGTTCAATGGCTCGCCCGAGCGCTACGAGTGGACGCTCAAGGGCAAGCGCGAGATGGTCATCCCGGCCAATGCGCTGCGCCTGCACCAGCAGATCAAGTACACCGACCTGATCCAGCCCGGCCACCCGAACCCGGCCTACACCCGCTACGAGCTGCGCCGCGTGTGGGTGCTGGAGGGCGCGCTCAAGCCCAGCTACCGCCACCTGTTCGCCAAGCGCGTGATGTTCCTGGACGAGGACACGGGCCATGCCGTCGCCACCGACCTGTACGACGCGCGCGGCCAGCTGTGGCAGCACGGCGAGACGCACTACTACTACTCGTACGACATGAACCGCTGGCACGCCGGCACGTCGTTCTTCTACGACCTGAACTCGGGCACCTATGTGGGCATGAACATGTACCAGGGTCGCGACCAGGGGCCGATCCTGAACAAGAACGACCTGAAGTCGACGCAGTTCACCCCGGAATACATCCGCAACCTGGCCAACTGACCGCCTGCGCCTGCGCCGGCACGCTACAGCTGCCCTGCCATGCAGGCGGCCGTTTTTCGTGCCCGCTGCGGCGGCGCCCGCGAATGGGTTAAGGTGCGCGCCCTCCCGATCGCACCGCCCGCCTGGCCCGTGGGTGCCTTTTTCCATGACGCTGCTGCTCGCCCCGATGGAGGGGCTTCTCGACTTCGTGCTGCGCGACGTGCTCACGCGCGTGGGTGGCGTGGACCGCTGCGTGTCCGAGTTCATCCGCGTCACCGGCAGCCTGCTGCCGGACAAGGTCTTCCACCGCTTCATCCCCGAACTGCAGCACGGCGGGCGCACCCTGGCCGGCGTACCGGTGCGCGCGCAGCTGCTGGGCTCGGACCCGGTGAGCATGGCCGAAAACGCCGCGCGTCTGGCGCAGCTGGGGCCGGAAGGGATCGACCTGAACTTCGGCTGCCCGGCCAAGACCGTGAATCGGCACGGTGGCGGCGCCTCGCTGCTGCGCGAGCCCGAGCGCATCGCCGCCGTGGTGGCGGCCGTGCGCCGGGCCGTGCCGGCGCACCTGCCGGTGTCGGCCAAGATGCGGCTGGGCTACGACGACCCCGGCCGGGCGCTGGAATGCGCTCTGGCCATGCAGGACGGCGGCGCCTGCGAGGTGGTGGTGCACGCGCGCACCAAGACCGACGGCTACCGTCCGCCGGCGTACTGGGAACTGGTCGCGCCCATCCGCCAGGCGTTGCGCGTGCCGGTGGTGGCCAACGGCGAGATCTGGAGCGTGCAGAACGCGCTGCGCTGCCGCGCGGCCAGCGGCTGCGACGCGCTGATGCTGGGGCGCGGCATCGTCGCCGATCCGGGCCTGGCGCTGGCCATTCGCGCTCACGATGCAGGGCATGCGCCCGAGCCGCTGCCCTGGACGGCCATGGCGCCACACCTGGCGCGCTTCTGGGATCTGGTGTGCGAACACCTGGAGCCACGCCAGCGCGCCGGCCGGCTCAAGCAATGGCTGGCGCTGCTGCGCCGGCACTATCCGCAGGCCGAGGAGGCCTTCCAGCAGGTGCGGCGGATGACCGAGCAGCGCGACGTCAGCGCCTGGGTGGCGCGGCTGCAGGACACGGCGGCCTGCAGCGCCGGCTGACTGCTGCGGTCACAGCAGCCGGTCGGGCGCCAGCGGGCCCAGCAGACGGAGCATCAGGCGCAGCCACAGGCTGCTGTCGGGATCGTGCGTGGCGTCCGGCAGGTCGCTGCCCTGCGGCGCGCGCCATACCAGTCCGCTGCCGTCTGGCTGCTGCTCGATATGCCAGGCACCTGCGCGCATGGCGTTGTCGATCTGGTGCGCGGCCTGCTCGGACAGCTTGCGGCTGCGGATCACCAGCGCGATCTCGGTGTTCTGCAGCTGCGAGCGCAGGTCCAGGTTCATGGAGCCCACCACCAGCAGGTTGCGGTCGGAGACCAGCACCTTGGAGTGCAGCATGGAGCGCGATGCGCCGGGCGCGCCGCCCGAAGTGCTGTCCTCGCCCGTGGCCGACTTGCTGCCGGCCACACCCTTGCCCGACGAGGCGCCGGCGCCGGAGTCGCCGAAGGCCGAGCGCAGCCCAGCCTGCTCGCTGCGCAGCTCGTACAACTCGACTCCCATTTCCAGCAGCTCGCGCCGGTGGCGCGCGTAGCCGACGTGGGCGATGGGCGCGTCGTTGGACGCCAGCGAGTTGGTCAGGATGCGGACCCGCACCCCGCGCGCGCGGGCCTCGGCGAAGGCGCGCTTCATGTCGTCGCCCGGCACGAAGTAGGGCGAGATGATCAGCAGCTCGCGCTGCGTCAGCTGCATCAGCTGCAGCAGGCCATCGACCACGGTCTCGGCGTCGCGCGCCCCGGCGGCCGCCGGGCCAGGAGCCGCGCTGACGGGCGCGTCGCGGCGCAGCAGCGGGGCATCGGGTGTGGCGTCCGCTTCGCTTGGTGAGGTGGCTGCGGCAGCGGGCAGGCTGTCGCTTTCCAGCGGCACCTTGGTCGGCTTGTCGGCCAGCATGGCCGCCGGCGCCCAGGTCCACTGTACGGCCTGCAGGTTCATGGGTTGCTGGTTCCAGACCTGCACCGCCTTGTCCAGGTGCGCGGCCTCGGGCGGCGGCGCCAGGTCGGCCGCGGCACCGGCCTTGGCGCTGGAGCGGGCAGCCGCAGCGGCCGCCTTGGCGGCTTCCTTGGGCGTCACCAAGGGCGGCGGCTGGGGGGCTTGGGCGGCATCCTGATTGGCATCCTGGACCTCCTCCTGGGCCTTGCGATCCACCTGCTGGCGCAGGCGCTCCAGTTCCTCACGCGTGATCAGCGACTGCACCGGGTAGGAGCGCGGGTTGTTCCAATAGCTGTCGAAGCTGCGCGACATGTCGGCCACGATGGGACCGGCGGCCAGCACGTCCATGTCGACGAAGTTCTCGCCCGTGCCTTGGCCGAAGTACGAGTCGCCCAGGTTGCGCCCGCCGGTCACGCCTACCACGTTGTCGGCGATGAACAGCTTGTTGTGCATGCGCTGCTGCACGCGCGAGAAGTCGGTCACCGAGCCCCACAGCCGCCCCAGCATCGAGGCGCGCGTGCCGGCCACCGGGTTGAACATGCGCATCTCGATGTGCGGCTCGAACGCCAGGCCCATGACCAGTGCGTTGCGCCCGGTGCTGTGGAAGTCGTCCAGCAGGATGCGCACCCGCACGCCGCGCCGCGCCGCCTGCACCACGCCCTGCAGCAGCCGGGCGGTGCTGGCATCGGCGTGGATCGCGTAGTACTGCAGGTCCAGCGTCTTCTGCGCGGCCTGCACCATCGCCAGGCGGCTGCCGTACGCGTCCTGCGGCCCGCTGAGCAGCATGAAGCCCGACGCCGAGCGCGCCCCGGCCGCGGCGCGCCTCTGGGCCACCAAGGCGGACAGGGCGGTGGGCTGCTGGGCGACGTCGATGGCGTTGGAGACGGGACGGTCCACGTCCTTGGGCAGTCCGGCGCAGGCGCTGCACACCATCACGAGGGTAGTGGCGATCCAGCCGCGCGCGGCAAGGCCGGCGCGCGCGCGACGGGTCGAAAGGGTAGGGGCAGGCATGTGGTGGAGCGCACGAGGCGCGCTGTAAGCGGATGCAAGCTTATAGCCCGGCTCCCCGCCTGCGGGCTGTCAGACACCCACGCGCCGCGGGGTGGGCGGGCCGTCGCCCTCAGCCGCCGGCGCGGCCCTGTACCCGGGCCACCAGACGCAGGTCGGGGCCGACGCGCTGCACGTCGTGGAACTGCAGGGACAGGCCCTCTTGCAGCGACTGCAGCGGCCCCCAGTGCGCCAGAGGGCGGGTCTGCGCGCCCAGCAGGGTCGGCGCCATGTAGACCAGCAACTCGTCCACCAGGCCCTCGCGCAGCAACGAACCATTCAGCCGGTGGCCGGCCTCGACGTGCAGCTCGTTCGCGCCGCGCGCCGCCAGGTCGCGCAGCAGCGCCGCCAGGTCCACCTTGCCGCGCGCATCGGGCAGCTGGACCAGCACGGCGCCGCGCGCGCGCAATGCCTCGGCCCTGGGGTCGTCCTGCGCTGCAGCGGTGTAGATCAGCACCTCGCGCCCCGGTACGTCAAAAAGGCGTGCTGTGGCAGGAGTGTCCAGGCGGCTGTCGACCAGCACCAGGCGCGGCTGGCGCGGGGTAGCTGTTTCGCGCACGTCCAGGCGCGGGTCGTCGTCCAGGACCGTGCCCACGCCCGTCAGCACAGCGCAGGCGCGCGCGCGCCAGGCGTGGCCGTCGGCGCGCGCGGCAGGCGAGGTGATCCACTGGCTCACGCCGTTACCCAGCGCCGTCGCGCCATCCAGCGACACGGCGGCCTTCAGCCGCACCCAGGGCAGGCCGCGCAGCATGCGGCTGAAGAAACCGATGTTCAGCTCGCGCGACTCCTCGGCGCCCGGTCCCACATCCACGGCGATCCCGGCCGCGCGCAGGCGCGCGAAACCCTGGCCAGCAACCCGTGGGTTGGGATCGGCCAGCGAGGCCACCACGCGCCCGATGCCAGCCTCGATCAGCGCATCGCAGCAGGGACCCGTGCGGCCGTGGTGGGAGCAGGGCTCCAGCGTCACATAGGCGGTGGCGCCGCGGACCCCGTACCCCTGAGCCGCCGCATCGCGCAGCGCCATGACCTCGGCATGCGGGCCGCCGGCCTGCTGGGTGAAGCCCCGGCCCAATACTTGGCCATTCGGGGCGGTGATGACGCAGCCCACTCGCGGATTCGGGCTGGAAATAAAAAGCGCCTGGGCGGCGAGCCCAAGCGCTTGCTGGATGTATGCGCAATCCGTGGAGGCAGTCATGGCGTCGGCCGCAGCAGCACGCCGGCGAGAGACCAGGAGGCTGCTGGTGCGCGGCTGCCAGCGAAGGTGCTGGTGGCGGAGACTGTGAGATTCGAACTCACGGACGGTTGCCCGTCGGCAGTTTTCAAGACTGCTGGTTTAAACCACTCACCCAAGTCTCCAGCGGGAAGCGGCGCATTGTAAGCGCCGCTGCGGGTGCGAAGACAGGCCGACGGCGTCAGCCGCCCACGGCCTTGGCCAGCTGGGCCTTGTTCATCTTCGAGCGACCGGCGATGTTCTTGCGCTTGGCCTCTTCGTACAGCTGCTCGCGCGTGCGGCCCTGGGCGCCGGAGTGCGAGCGGTGCCCACCACGCACCGGCGCCGGGGTGTCGTGCAGCGTTTTGGGGTTGGCGGTCCTGGACTCGCCGTGCTGGGCGCGTTCCTTGTTGACCGTGCGTGCGGCGATCTCCTCGGCGCGCTCGGTGCTTTCGCCGCGCTCCTTGGCGCTGCTCTTGATGTGCTGATACTGGCGCTCGCGCTTGGCGCTCCAGGCGGCTTGGGGCATGTGGCACCTCCGTGCAAAAGGGGATGCCCCGCAGGCTAGGCGCTGGTCGCCGCCGCGCTGTCGGTGGTTGCAGGCCGCCTCTGTAGGAATTGAATGAAAAGCGCCTTGAGCCCTTGTTCTTCAATGGCCTTCAGCTATTTTTTCAGTAGCGAAATGGCGCAGCTCTCACATGCCCAGCGAGCGCAGCAGCGACTGGGTGTCGTCGTCATCGCCGCCACTGCCGGCCGCGGGCGTGGAGCGCGTCGCCTGGCCGGCAGCGTCCCTGGCGACCTGGGCCATCACCACGTCCGGGTCGGGGGCGTCCTGGGGTTCGAAGTCGTGCAGCTTGACGAACTGCGTGCGGTCCATCGCCAGCTCGAGGTAGAAGATGTTGTGCTGGCCGGTGTAGAAGGTGACGCGGCGCGCCTCGGCCTGGTCCAGGTTGGCGTCCACGCTCAGCACCACCTGCTGGTTCAGCACCAGCATCTTGGGCTGGTTCTGGCGGATATGCGTCTGCAGCTCGCGCCGCACGGCGCTGGTGAAATCGCCCACCACCTGGTTCATCAGCTCGCCCATGACGTTGCTGACCTCGTCGGAAGTGAACGAGCGTGCCAGGTCCTCGCGCCCCATGCCCATGCTGAGCATGTAGCCCTCGTAGATCTCCATGGCCGCGGCGGCCGAGAAGTTGGCGATCACCAGCCCGGAAAACCCGCCGTCGAACAGCACGAAGCAGCCAATGTCGGGCTTCAGGCAGGTCTTGGTGATGCGCTGCACCATGGCCGAGTAGTGCACCGGCGCCTGGGTGGCCACGGACAGCACGCGCGTGACCGAGTTGCACAGCGATACCAGCACGCTTTCGGTGCCATAGACGACGGGGGTGGAATCGGGTTGGATACTCATGGAGGGCAAAAGCGGCAGGCGCCGCAGGGCTGGGTTGGAACCGGCCGCCATCATGACACGCACCCCGTGTGCCGCCCGCCACGCCGGCCCATGGCGGGGAGTGTGTCGCCGGGCAGGATTCAAAATTCCTGAATGTCGATATGAATGCGATTGAATTGCAACTGGTGCCGGCCGGCCTAGCATGGCGGGCCTTCTGGGGCGGCGCCCGTGGGCCCGCCCGTCCGTCTGTTGATCTCCGATGCGTTCTCATCCCCATTCATTCCCCGTACCTGGTGTGCCCCAACGCTATGGCCTGGTCGCCATCGGCCTGCACTGGCTGCTGGCGGCGGCCGTTCTGTGCCTGCTGGCGCTGGGCTGGTACATGACCGGGCTGCCGTTCTCGCCGCAGCGCCTGAAGCTGTACAACTGGCACAAATGGGCCGGCACCGCCGTGCTCGGGCTGACGGCGCTGCGCCTGGCCTGGCGCCTAGTGCGCCGACCGCCGCCGCTGCCGCCCCAGGTGCTGCGCGCCATGCCGGCGTGGCAGCAGCGCGCGCACCATGCGGTGCATGGCCTGCTGTACGCGCTGTGCCTGGCGGTGCCGCTGGTCGGCTGGGCCTACAGTTCGGCCGCCGGCTTCCCGGTGGTGTTCCTGGGGCTGCTGCCGTTGCCCGACCTGCTGCCGGTGAACAAGGCGCTGGCCGAGGCCATCAAGCCCTGGCACGCCATCACGGCCTATACCCTGGCGGCGCTGGTCGCGGCGCATGTGGGCGCGGCGCTCAAGCACCACTGGGTGGATCGCGATGGCCTGCTGGCGCGCATGTGGCCGTCCGGGGCCCGGGCCTGACGCCCGGCGCCTGCTCTTCCTGACTTTTCCTTCGTGCCAAACGGATCGTCCGACATGCATCTGCAATCCCTTTCCTTCCTCGCCACCCACGCCTCTGCCGGCGTGCTGGCCATCGCCCTGACGGGCACGGCAGCCTGGGCCCAGCAGCCGGCCGCGCCCAAGCTGGTGCCGGCGCAAAGCGAGATCACCTTCACCAGCAAGCAGATGGGCGTGCCGGTGGAGGGGCGCTTCACGCGCTTCGACGCGCAGCTGGCGCTGGACCCCGCGCACCCTGAGACCGGCAAGGTGTCCATCACCGTGGACACCGGCAGCGCCACGCTGGGCGCCAAAGAGACCGACGCCGAGCTGCCCAAGCCGGTGTGGTTCAACGTGGCGCGCTTTCCGCAGGCCACCTTCCAGTCCAGCGCCATCCGCTCGCCCGGGCCAAACCGCTATGAAGTGCGCGGCACGCTGGCTATCAAGGGCGCCAGGCAGGACGTGACGGTGCCCGTCACCCTGGCCCAGAGCGGCGCCACCACGCTGGCCACCGGCAGCTTCGCCATCAAGCGCTTGGCCTTCAAGATCGGCGAGGACGAGTGGGCCGACACGTCCATGGTCGCCGACGAGGTGCAGGTGAAGTTCAAGCTGGCTTTCACCGGCCTGGCCAAGCCCTGACCGCGCCAGCCGCACGTATTTTTTTCACGCAACACCACCCATCCACGCAACAACGGAGAGACCTTCCATGCGCAAGCACCCCCTGGCCCTGGCCCTGGCCGTCCTGACCCTGGGCAGCGCCGCCCACGCCGAGCTGGCCACCTATGCCATCGACCCGGCGCACACCTTTGCCACCTTCGAGATCAGCCACTTCGGCGCCAGCGTGAACCGCGGCCGCTTCGACAAGAAGGAGGGCACGGTGCAGCTGGACAAGGCCGCCAAGACCGGCAAGGTGGACCTGACGTTCCACATCGACTCCATCAACACCGGCACGCCGCCGTTCAACAAGCACCTGCAGAGCGCGGAAATCTTCGATGCCGCGCAGTTCCCCACGGCGCGCTTCGTCGGCGACCGCTTCACCTTCGACGGCGACAAGCTCGCCTCCGTCTCAGGCCAGCTGACCATCAAGGGCAAGACCCAGCCCGCCACCTTCAAGGCGCACCAGTTCGCCTGCTACGACAGCCCGATGCTCAAGCGTGAGGTGTG
The DNA here is from genome assembly GCF_900103645.1 of Oryzisolibacter propanilivorax. Taxonomy (GTDB): domain Bacteria; phylum Pseudomonadota; class Gammaproteobacteria; order Burkholderiales; family Burkholderiaceae_C; genus Melaminivora; species Melaminivora propanilivorax. The sequence continues at coordinate 106,462 of NZ_FNHP01000007.1, read as the reverse complement.
CGGCGGCGACTTCGAGGCCACCATCGACCGCACGGCCTTCGGTGTGGACTACGGCGTGCAGTACGGCTTCCCGAAGAACGTGCGCATCGTGGCCCAGATCGAGGCCGTGAAGCAGTAATCGGCAGCCTGCGAAATGCTCCTGAAAAAATAGCTGCAGGCCCTTTCTTGATAAGGGTTAGAGGCCAATATGGCCTAAAACCTCAGCGCAGCGTCCGCAGGATGGCGCGCACCGGCGAGGCGTCGGCGCCCATCAGCTTCAGGGGCAGGGCGATGAGTTCGTAATCGCCCTCGGGCACGGCGTCCAGCACCAGGTTCTCCAGCACGCGCAGGCCGCGCTGGCGCACCACCTGGTGGCTGGACAACTCCAGGCTGTCCGCCGGGTCAATGCTGGCGCTGTCGATGCCCAGCAGCTGCACGCCGGCGTCGGCCAGGCGCTGTACCAGCGCCGGCTCCAGCCCGCTCAGTGCCTCGTCCCAGCGCTCCACCACCGCCTGCACGCGCGTGCGCACCAGCACCCGCGGCGGCGGCGCCGCCAGCGCGTGCGCGACGTGCCGCCACTGCACCCGTGGCCCGCAGTCGATGGCATGCACCACCCGGCATGGGCCGATGAACGGCGCCAGCGCCAGCGCGCCGATGGCGGCGCCGTGCGGGTCGTAGTGCAGCGGTGCATCCGCATGCGCGCCGATATGCGGCGACAGCGAAATCTCGCTGACGTTCACCACGCTGCCCGCGCCGATGCGCGCCGTCCAGCGCTGGCGATACGGCGCGTCGCCCGGGTAGGAAGGGCTGGCGGCGTGCACCGGCGGCGAGATATCCCACAGCCCAGGGGTGTCGTCGGATCTGGTCATGGCTGCAATGCCGGCAGGCCGTGGCGCGCCCGGGCGCGGGTGCAGGCGGCGCAGCCGGCCTCGAACTCGCGGCACGGCGAGGGGCGCCATTCATAGATGCCGCAGGCCACGCGCGCACCGACCTGGCCGGTCAGCGCCGCACAGCGCGGGCGCGCGTGGTCGGTGCCGCGCATGCGCGCGGTGTGCGCCGTCACCTCGACGGTCAGGCCCTGCGGCACGCTGCCGCCGAGCTCTTCGGTTTCGTGCACCGAAAAATCCACGCGCAGGCTGGCGCAGCAGGCGCCGCAGTGCAGGCAGGGGTCGCTCATGGAGGCATCGGGCTCGGGCTGGCTGGAGGCCATGCAGTCGGCAGGCGTGCTGATCATCGTGCGCCAGCCTTCAAGCCGCCAGGGGCAGGCCGCCGCCCGCGTCCCACGACGGATCCACCGGCCCCAGGCCGTGCGCGGCGCGCGCCTCGGCGCAGCGCTCGCTGGCCATGGCGAAGGCACGGCAGGCGCTGGGGCGCGCCTCGTAGATGCTGCAGATGGATTCCTCGCCGCACAGGCCGGTGAGCGCGGCGCAGCGCACCGGCCGCGCGGCCGTGCCGTTCATGCGCCAGCGGTTTCCGCTGACTTCGTGCGCCAGGGCGTCCGGTACGCTGCCTCCCATACTGGAAAGCTCATAGACGGAAAACTCGACGCGAAAGTGGTGGCAGCAGGCGCCGCAGGTCGGGCACGGGTGGACAGTCTCGGACACAGGGAGACGCTTTCTTTGGAAGTTCATCGGGCTTGGCGAGGGCGCCCGGAGCGCCGCGGCGGCGTCCAGGGTCTCGGCAGGCGAGGCAATGGCCCTGCGCGGGCCGGCTCAGGGTGTCAGCGCCGGGTGTGCGGTGGATGCACCAGCACCAGCTGGTAGGCGTCCAGGCAGCAGGGCGCGGGGCTGACTGGCATCGACGGCACAAGGAGGATGAAGGAATGACGGAAGAAAAGAAGGCGTTCCAGGTGGGCGACCACGTGCGCTGGAATTCCGAGGCAGGGCATGTAACGGGCCAGATCACGGCCGTCCACACCCGCGATTTTGACTACAAAGGCCATACCCACCGCGCCAGTCGGGAAGAGCCGCAGTACGAGATCAAGAGCGACAAGACCGACCACATCGCCGCGCACAAGGGCAGCGTGCTGCACAAGGTGCGCTGACGTGGCGGTGCTGCCGTTCTTCACCATCGGACATTCCAGCCGCAGCATCGAGGAGTTCCTGCAGCTGCTGGCGCAGGCGCAGGTGACGCGCGTGGTGGACATCCGCAAGATGCCGCGCTCGCGCGCCAACCCCCAGTTCAACGAGGATGCGCTGCCCGCCGCGCTGGCGCCGCACGGCGTCGGCTACGAGCACCTGGCGGCGCTGGGCGGCCTGCGCGGCAAGGTGACGGGCGTGCCGCGCGAGGTCAACGGCTACTGGACCAATGCCAGCTTCCACCGCTACGCCGACTATGCGCTGACGCCGCCGTTCAGCGCCGGCCTCCAGGAACTGATTGCCCTGGGGCGGCGCGAGCGCGTGGCGTTCATGTGCTCGGAGGCCGTGTGGTGGCGCTGCCACCGGCGCATCGTCGCCGACTGGCTGGCGGCACGCGGCGAGGCGGTGTTCCACATCATGGCTGCCGGGCGCATTGAGCCGGTCAAGCTGACGGTGGGTGCAGTGGTGGACGAGGGTGGGGTGGTACGTTATCCGGTGGCACGTTACGAGTAGCAAGAGGATGGCGCTGCAGGGTGATGGCCTTACGGCTCATCCTTACCAGAAGCATAGCGTTGACAAACGCGGACGCCCGCAGTGTCAGTAATGCAGCGACCATAGCCGACGGCGCGCCCACGAAACGCTGCGCGTGTCGTACAGCATTTCGGCCTGGATGGCGCCGGTGTCTGCACCGAAGCCCGAAGCGCTTGCCGCGACCTGGGCTACGTCGTCTGCATTCATGTCGTCGGCTGTGAGCATCCCGCCGGTATGCACCTCTGCCCGCGATGACTGTACATGTCGCTTGCGGCATCGCGGTTGATGCACGAGCGTTGCGCCTTGTCGGCATCCCCGGCAGGGTCGACTACTCCGGCGGCGGGGCGGCTGAGTCAAAGATTTCGCGCAGCTTTTCCTTGGTTTGCGGCGAGAGCTACGCGGTGCTGAAGAGGTGCCAACGGCACGTGATCTGCAGTATGCGCGGCTCCTGCTCCCCCTACTGCTCCTGCTACTTCAAAATCAACTCGGCTGCCAGAAATACCTGATCCAGGCCCACTTGGCGCACTTCCAGATCTCGCGCCGCGACCTTGATCTCCTCCTCCGTCCATCCCGCCTCGCGCCACGCGTGGCGCACGAAGAAGTGCGGATCTTTTTCCTTCTGCTCCCGGCTCCATCTCAGCGCGGCCTCTTGCTCTGGTGTCCCCAGTCGATAGGGTCCGGGCGGACGCTTGCTGCCCCGCGCCTTCATAGCCTGAATCCGCTTCGCTGCCAGGGCTGCCCCCTCCAGAAGTTCGCGCATCGGTGAGGGCACCGGGCGCCCCGCGTGGTGCTCCTCCAGGGCTAACAGGATTTCCTTGCGCGTCGGACGGAATCCGAATTTCATCGCTTCGCCAACCTTGCGGTATAGCTCGCTGAGGTCGTCTTCTGTAGGCATCTTCGAACTCCGATTGGTCACAGGCCAGCAGCTGCAGGTCCAGCTCACCGTCGTCATCGTTCAAGTTACTGACGTACCGGTCAATAGCGTTAGCGCTCCAGGGGTTTAGCCCACCCGCCCCAGCAAAAGGTACTCCATGAGTGCCTTTTGCACATGCATCCGGTTTTGGCTGCGGCCTGTGGCCTTCGCCGGAATCGAATACCGACGCTTGCGCGCCGCCGTCTTGCCTTTCAGGCAACCCGGCCGAGCAGAAGGTACTCCATAAGTGCCTTCTGCACATGCATTCGATTCTCTGCCTCGTCCCAGACGACGGATTGCGGGCCGTCGATGACCTCGGCGGTGACCTCCTCGCCGCGGTGCGCGGGCAGGCAGTGCATGAACAGCGCGTCGGGCCGGGCGGCGGCCATCATCTCCTGGTCCACGCACCAGTCGGCGAAGGCGCGGCGGCGCTCCTCGTTCTCGGCCTCGAAGCCCATGCTGGTCCACACGTCGGTGGTGACCAGGTCGGCGCCGCGGCAGGCGTCCAGCGGGTTGCTGAAGAATTGATAGCAGCCGGCCGTTGTTCCACCAGGGCCCATGGCCAGTTTCTCGTCGATCTCGTAGCCGCGCGGGGTGCTGACATGCACGCGGAAGCCCAGCAGCTCGGCGGCCTGCAGCCAGGTGTTGGCCATGTTGTTGCCGTCGCCCACCCAGGCCACCGTCTTGCCGGCGATCGAGCCACGGTGCTCAATGAAGGTGAAGATGTCGGCCAGGATCTGGCAGGGGTGGAACTCGTTGGTCAGGCCGTTGATGACCGGCACGCGCGAGTGCGCGGCGAAGCGCTCGATCTTCTCCTGCTCGAAGGTGCGGATCATCACCAGATCGACCATGCGGCTGATGACGCGGGCCGAGTCTTCGATGGGCTCGGCGCGGCCCAGCTGGCTGCCCTCGGCGGTCAGGTGCACCACCGAGCCGCCCAGCTGGTACATGCCGGCCTCGAAGCTCACGCGGGTGCGCGTGCTGGCCTTCTCGAAGATCATGGCTAGCGTACGGTCGGTGAGCGGGTGGTACTTCTCATAGTCCTTGAACTTGGCCTTGATGGCCGCCGCGCGCTGGAACAGGTAGACGTACTCCTGGGCGCTGAGGTCGCTGAACTGTAGGTAGTGTTTGAGGGGCGTGGCCATGGGTCAGGCCTCCGCCAGGAAGTCGCGCACCAGCGGCGCCAGCAGGGCGACGATCTCGTCGGCCTCGGCGCGCGTCAGGATCAGCGAGGGCACCAGGCGGATCACGCTGTCGGCGGTCACCGAGATCAGCAGGCCCGCGTCGGCCGCGCGCTGCACCAGCGCGCCGCAGGGGCGGTCCAGCTCCACGCCCAGCATCAGGCCCTGGCCGCGGATCTCCTTGACGCCGGCGACGCCGGTGAAGGCCCGCGCCAGCGCGGCCTTCAGGTACTCGCCCACCTCGGCGGCGTTGGCCAGCAGGCCGTCATCCTCCATGATGCGGATGGTCTCGACGCCGGCGCGCATCGCCAGCGGGTTGCCGCCGAAGGTCGTGCCGTGGTTGCCCGGGCCGAAGATGTTCGCGGCCTTGGGGCCGGCCACCACGGCGCCGATCGGCACGCCCGAGCCCAGGCCCTTGGCCAGCGGCATCACGTCCGGCACGATGCCGGCCCATTGGTGCGCGAACCACTTGCCGGTGCGGCCCATGCCGCACTGCACCTCGTCGATCATCATCAGCCAGCCGCGCTCGTCGCACAGGGCGCGCAGCTCACGCAGGTAGTCGGCGCGCATCGGGTTCACGCCGCCCTCGCCCTGAATGGTCTCGAAGAACACGGCGACCACGTTCGGATTGCCGTCGGTGGCCTGCCTGATGGCCGCGATGTCGTTCATCGGCACGCGGATGAAGCCCTCGACCAGCGGGCCGAAGCCGGCCTGGACCTTGGGATTGCCGGTGGCCGACAGCGTGGCGATGGAGCGGCCGTGGAAGGCCTTGTCATAGACCACGATCTGCGGCTGCGCGATGCCGCGGTCGTGGCCGTACTTGCGCGCCAGCTTCAGCGCCGCCTCGTTGGCCTCCAGGCCCGAGTTGCAGAAGAACACGTTGGTCAGGCCCGAGCGCTCGACCAGCAGCCGCGCCAGTTCCTCCTGCAGTGGTACGTGGTAGTAGTTGGAGGTGTGGATGAGCTTGGCGATCTGCTCCTGCAGCGCCGGCACCAGCTTGGGGTGGTTGTGCCCCAGCGTGTTCACGGCGATGCCGCCCAGGGCGTCCAGGTACTGCTTGCCGTTCACATCCCAGACGCGCACGCCCTGGCCCCGCTCCAGCGCGATCGGCACGCGGGCGTAGGTGTTCATGACATGGGGCGAGGCGGCCGGGGCAAAGGCGGTCATGCGGGGATCTCCTGGCGGAAACGGAAAGGCATCGGGGAATGCCAGCGCTGCGACGGGCAGGGCGCCGGCAAAAAGCGAAAGGCGATTCTAGGGGCCGCACCAGACCGCCGCGTTGAGGATTGCGCATCACAGCCATGCAGGCCCGCGCCTACGGTCTGTTTGGCTTGAGTCTTGTATAAGAGTTAGAATGCCATGTTGCGGTGCACCACGCCGCGACCGAAGAAACTTGACCGTACCGATGGTTGCTCCTCCCCCGCCTTCCAAGGAAGTTTTCATCCAGGGCATTACCCATGCCGGGAGGACTTTCCGGCCTAGCGACTGGGCTGAACGCCTGGCCGGCGTCATGAGCCAGTTCCGCCCCGGTGGCGCGTCCAGCGCACCCGGCCGGCACCTGGGCTACTCGCCTTGGTGCGTGCCGACCAACATGGGTGGCGTGAAGTGCGTGGTGGTGCGCGAGGCGCTGCGCGAGCACGAGCCCATGGCCTGGGACTTCGTCATGAACTTCGCACGTGACAACGACCTGCAGGTGGTCGATGCCTGCCTGCTGCCGGACGCTGCGGGCTGACTGCCGCCTTCTTTACTTGGGTTTCAAGCGCTCACGAAAAAACCGCCCGAAGGCGGTTTTGACGTTTTTGCTGGCAGCGCACCCGTTACAAACGGCGGGTGGCCGGGCCACCCGGGCGGTTGCCTGAAAGGCTCAGGCGGCGGCGGGAGCAGCCAGGGCCTTGACCTTGGCGGACAGGCGGCTCTTGTCGCGAGCGGCCTTGTTCTTGTGGAAGATGCCCTTGTCGGCAACGGTGTCCAGAATCGACTGGGCCTTGGCGAACAGCTCGGTGGCCTTGCCCTTGTCGCCGGCCAGCACGGCCTTCTCGACGTTCTTCACGGCGGTGCGGTACTTGGAGCGCAGCGAGGTGTTGGCTGCGTTCAGCTTGACGCCCTGGCGCGCGCGCTTGCGGCCGGATGCCAGGCGGGGGTTCTTCTTCTTGGGCTTGGTGGATGCCATTGATCAATATTCCTTGTGGTGTCTGTAGATGTTGCCAGCAAAGCCCGCGATTATAGCGCACGCCCCGTTTTGGGCCCCGTGCGCCGGCGCCCGCATACACTCGCGCCGGTGTCCCTGTTCAAAGCTGCCTCCACCGTTTCGCTGCTGACCCTGGCCTCGCGCGTGACGGGTCTGGTGCGCGACCTGCTCATGGCGTCCATCTTCGGCGCCAACGCGCTGACCGATGCGTTCAACGTCGCGTTCCGCATCCCCAACCTGTTCCGCCGCCTGTTCGCCGAGGGTGCCTTCAGCCAGGCGTTCGTGCCGGTGCTGGCCGGCCACCGCGCGCAGCACGGCGACGCGGCCACGCGCGGGCTGGTCGACGCCGTCGCCACGGCGCTGTTCTGGGTGTTGCTGGCGACCTGCGCGGCGGGCATGCTGGGCGCGCCGCTGCTGGTGTGGCTGCTGGCCAGCGGGCTGCGCCAGAGCGGCGCCGGCTTCGACGGGGCGGTCTTCATGACGCGCTGGATGTTTCCCTACATCGGCTTCATGTCGCTGGTGGCACTGTCGGCTGGCGTGCTCAACACCTGGAAGCGTTTCGCCGTGTCCGCCGCCACCCCCGTCCTGCTGAACGTCTGCATGATCACCGCCGCCTGGGCTGGCGCGCCGGCGCTGGCGGCGCGCGGCATCGAGCCGATCTACGCCATGGTCGGCGGCGTGATGGCCGGCGGCGCGCTGCAGCTGGCGGTGCAGGTGCCGGCGCTGGCCCGGCTGGGGCTGCTGCCGCGCATCGGCCTGCTGCCCGGCCGGGTGCGCGCGGCCTGGGCCAGCCCCGGCGTGTGCCGCATCCTGGCGCTGATGGCGCCGGCGGTGCTGGGTGTGGGCGTGGCGCAGCTGTCGCTGATGATCAACACCCAGATCGCCTCGTACCTGGCGCCGGGCAGCGTGACCTGGCTGTTTTATGCCGACCGGCTGATGGAGTTTCCGACCTCGCTGCTGGGCGTGGCGCTGGGCGTGGTGTTGACCCCGCAGCTGGCAGCCGCACGCGCCGCGGGCGACGGCGCGCGCTACAGCGCCATGCTGGACTGGGGCCTGCGTATCGTGCTGCTGCTGGCGCTGCCCTGCGCGGTAGGCCTGCTGGTGTTCGGCCTGCCGCTGGTGGCCACGCTGTTTCACCACGGCGCGCTGGGCGCGACCGACGTGCGGCAGATCACCCTGGCGCTGGCCGGCTACGGCGCCGGGCTGCTGGGGCTGGTGGCGATCAAGGTGCTGGCGCCGGGCTACTACGCCAGCCAGGACATCCGCACGCCGGTGCGCATCGCCATCGTGGTACTGCTGGCCACGCAGGCGATGAACGTCGCCTTCGTGCCCTGGCTGGCGCACGCCGGGCTGGCGCTGTCCATCGGCCTGGGCGCGCTGCTGAACGCTGGCTGGCTGCTGGCCGGGCTGGTGCGGCGCGGTAGCTTCGCGCCGACGGCCGGCTGGGGGCGCCTGGGCTTGCAGGCGCTGGCAGCGAATGCGCTGCTGGCGGCCTTCCTGTGGTGGGGCAGCACGCATTTCGACTGGCTGGCGCTGCAGGCGCGCGGCGCGCAGCGCGCCGGCCTGCTGGCGCTGTTTCTGGCGGCGTCCGCGCTGCTGTATTTCGGCACCCTGGCGGTGGCGGGCGTGAAACTGCGCCAGCTGCTGCGCCGATGAACCTGGTGCCCCCATGAACCTGAGCTATTTCATCCCCACGCCGCTGCAGTACTTCGCCGCCCTGGTCGCGCCCCAGCCCGGCGGTGACGCGCCGGCGCTGCTGGAGGCCGCTGCCTGCATCGCGCAGGTCGAGGAGCCGGCGCTGGACGTGCAGCAGGTGCTGGCCGACGTGGACGCGCTGCAGGCGCGCCTGGCGCGGCGCATCGCGCCCGATGCCGGGCCGCTGCAGCGCCTGCGCCTGCTGAACCATTTCTTCTACGGCGAGCTGGGCTTCGCCGGCAACCCCAACGATTACTACGCGCCGGGCAACAGCCACCTGCACACGGTGCTGCGCACGCGTCGCGGCATTCCGATCTCGCTGGCCGTGCTGTGGCTGGAGCTGGCCCAAGGCATCGGCCTGAAGGCGGCCGGGGTGTCGTTTCCCGGGCACTTCCTGGTCAAGGTGCGGGTGGCCGGCGGGCAGGTGGTGCTGGACCCCTTAAGCGGCCAGTCGCTGTCGCAGGAAGCGCTGGTCGAGCGCCTGGAGCCGTTTCGCGAGCAAAGCGGGCTGCCCGCCGACGAGCAGCCGCCGCTGCTGCTGTACCTGCAGCCGGCGTCCGTGCGCGAGATCCTGGTGCGCATGCTGCGCAACCTCAAGGAGATCTACCGCGCGGGCAGCGACACGCCGCGCCTGCTGGGCGTGCAGGAGCGCCTGGTGGTGCTGTTGCCCCAGGCCTGGACCGAGTGGCGCGACAAGGGCCTGGCGCATGCCGAGCTGAGCCAAGCCCAGCAGGCCATCGCCGATTTGCAGACCTACCTGGACAACGCCCCCGGCGCCGAGGACACGGCGGCGGTGGCCGAGTTGGTGCGTACCCTGGCCGACCGCTGACGCGGCCATGCCGCAGAGCACGGTATGGGCAGGCGTCAGGGAGCCTTGACGGCCAGCACCGGGCAGTCGACGGTCAGCAGCAGCTCCTGCGCCACGCTGCCCATGAGCAGCTTGCCCACCGGCGAGCGCTTGCGCAGGCCGATGACCAGCACCGATACCTCCAGCGGCCCGACCATGGCGTCGATCTCCTCGACGGCGCTCTTGCCGCGCACGAAGTGCTTGAACTCGGCCTGCACCGGCAGCTTGGCCAGACGTTCTTCGACCCGTTCGACCTCGTAGCCATCGACCAGGCCGGGGTCCTCGTTGCGCCCGCCGGGGCCGGCGTTGACGACCACCAAGCGCTCGTTGTTCCGGGTGGCGATGTCGATGCCCTTGTCCAGTGCGGCCCGGCCTTCGGGGCGGGCAACGTAGGCGACGAGAACGGTCATGCAGGTCTCCAGCAGGGTGATGGGTGGATGGATACGAAGGGAAGGCGGGGCGCGCCAGCGCAGGGCGCGCCGCCGGCAGGATAGCCCAACGCCTGTGCCTTGGCGAGCCGGGCCGTGGCACCCAGGCAATGGCTGGCCCACCGCGTCGTTTTTTGGAAGAAAATCGCTTTCGGCCCTTATGCATGAAGGGCGTGCAGCTATCGATAGAGGAGCAGTCGGCGGCTTCAGACGAGCCGCTCGGCCTCCAGTTCTTTCTTCAGGTAAGCATAGAACAGCGGCGCCGCCACCAGCCCTGCGGCGCCGAACACCGCCTCGGCGACGAACATCACGCTGAGCAGCTCCCACACGCCCATGTGCGTGCGCTGGCCGACCACCTTGGCGTTGATGACGTATTCGGCCTTGTGGATCAGCACCAGGAACGCCAGGCAGGCCACCGCCGCCGCGGGCGAGACCGACAGCCCGACGAGGGTGATGACGGCGTTGCACAGCAGATTGCCAACGATGGGCACCAGCCCGGCGACGAAGGTCAGCGTGATCAGCGCCGGGGTATAGGGCAGCGGCAGGTCCCACAGCGGCAGCACCGCCAGCAGGAACAGCGCCGTGAGCAGGGTGTTGAACGAGGCGATCCAGAACTGCGCGGCGACGATCTGGCGGAAGGCGTCGCCCAGGCGCGCCACGCGCAGCGTCAGCTCCTGCGCCAGCGGTCCGTGGGCGCGGCCCTGGGCGCGCACCGCCGCCAGCGCGCCGATCAGCAGCCCGACGTAGGCATACAGCACGCCGGCCAGCCACACGCGCCCGGCGATCGCCAGCGCGCCGGCCTTGGCGCCCAGGTAGCCGGCGATGATGCGCTGGATTTCGGCCGCGCCCTCGGGCAGCTGCGCGGCGATGTCGGGGGGCAGCTTCAGGCGCAGTTCCAGCACCGTGCGCGCCAGGAAGTCCAGCAGCTCGCGGTACTGCGCCGGCGCCGCCACGATGTAGCTGCGCGACTGCGACAGGCCCAGCGCCAGCAGCAGCAGCGGCGACAGCATGACCAGAGCCGCCGCCACGCTGGCGGCGCCGCTGATGCCGCCATGGCTGCCCGCGCCGCGCTGTGGCAGCCAGGCCAGGCGCGCCGTCAGCCAGCGGGTGAGCAAAAAGCCCAGGCACACCGTCAGCAGCCCGGGCAGCATGCCCTGCCACATGACCACCAGCAGCGCCGCGGCCATCAGCAGGTAGCTGGCGATCTTCACGCCGCGCGGCGGCTCGTGCCAGGACGGGCCAGGGCGGCGCCGGCGCCGGGCCGGCGCCGGGGCTGCGTCCTGCAACGCCAGCGATGCCGCGCACTGCGCGTCATCCAGGGGCGGGCGGGGCCCGTCGGTCATGGGTGTGGGTGGGAAGAAAAGGGTGTACGGCGGTCAGGCGACGACCACCGCCGCGCCCGCGCCGCGCTCGGCGATGCGGCCGATGGTGTGCACCGACTCGCCGTGCTGCGCCAGCGTGGCGCGTACCGCCTCTGCCGCCTCGGCGGCCACCACCACCACCATGCCGATGCCATTGTTGAAGGTGCGGTTCATCTCGATGTCGTCGATGCCCGCAGTGCGCTGCAGCCAGGCGAACAGCTCGGTGCGCGGCCAGCTGCCGGCCTGCAGCTGCGCGGCCAGGCCCTCGGGCAGCACGCGCGGGATGTTCTCCAGCAGGCCGCCGCCGGTGATGTGCGCCAGCGCCTTGATGCCCGCCGTGCCCGCGCCGTGCGGGTGCGCGGCCAGCGCCGCCAGGACGCTCTTCACGTACAGCCGCGTGGGCGCCATGACGGCCTGGCGGAACGGCTGGCCATCGAGCGTCTCGGGCAACGTGCCGGCGGCCTCGGCGCGCTCGATGCACTTGCGCACCAGCGAAAAGCCGTTGGAATGCACGCCGCTGGACTGCAGGCCCAGCACCACGTCGCCGGCCTGCACCGCGGCGCCGTTCAGGATCTTGGACTTTTCCACCGCGCCGACGGCGAAGCCTGCCAGGTCGTACTCGCCGTCCGGGTACATGCCAGGCATCTCGGCGGTCTCGCCGCCGATCAGCGCACAGCCCGACAGCTCGCAGCCGCGCGCGATGCCGCCGACCACCGCCGCGGCCGTGTCGACGTGCAGCTTGCCGCAGGCGAAGTAGTCCAGGAAGAACAGCGGCTCGGCGCCCTGCACCAGCACGTCGTTGACACTCATGGCCACCAAGTCGATGCCCACCGTGTCGTGCATGTCCCACTCGAACGCCAGCTTCAGCTTGGTGCCCACGCCGTCGGTGCCCGAGACCAGCACCGGCTCGGCGTAGCGCTTGGGCACCTCGAACAGCGCACCGAAGCCGCCGATGCCGGCCATCACGCCCTCGCGCATGGTTTTCCGGGCCAGCGGCTTGATGCGCTCGACCAGCGCGTCGCCGGCGTCGATGTCGACGCCCGCGTCCTTGTACGAGATGGGGGAGGGTGTGGAGGTGCTCATGGGAAGGAAGAAACAGGCGGGGCCCGCGCGGCGCAAACGGCGGATTTTAAGGGGCCTTAAAATCACCCGGTTACATCCCCTGCCAGCCACCCGGTTGGCGCTCCCGGCAGGATGGCCGGCGACCCTGCCGCCCCGAGCGCCGCCTTCCGTGGTTTCACGCAGCGTTCGCGCTGCCGCACCTCATGCCCACAGCTTTCCCCCGCGCACGGTGCGCGTCCCGACCCCGATGAAGCAGCTCGCGCTGGACATCGGCCTGGCCAGCGGCCCGACGCTGGAGAACTTCCAGCCCGGCGGCAACGCCCAGGCGCTGCAGCATTTGCGCCTGGCGGTGGGCGAGGCAGGCGCGCTGCGCTCGCCCGTGCCTACCTACCTGTGGGGCGAGCCGGGCACGGGCAAGTCGCACCTGCTGCGCGCCATGTACGAGGCGCTGCGCGCCCAGGGCGTGCGCGTGGGCTGGCTGGACCCATCCATGCGCTGGCCGACCTCGTTCGACGAGCGCTGGGGCGCGGTACTGCTGCACGACGTGCATCGCTACAGCGAGGCGCAGCAGGCGGCGGCCTTCAACTGGTTCATCAACGCCATCGACCCGGCTGTGGGCGCGCCGCGCTGGGTGCTGGCCGCCGGCGAGCTGCCCCCGGCCGACCTGCCGCTGCGCGAGGACCTGCGCTCGCGCCTGGCCTGGGGCCATGTGTTCCAGTTGCAGCCGCTGGCCGACGAGGACCGCCGCGCGGTGCTGTTGCGCCAGGCCGCCGAGCGCGGCATGGCCCTGCCGCGCGATGTGGTCGACTACATGCTGAGCCACTTCTCGCGCGACCTGGCCAGTCTGGCCGAGCTGCTGGACCGCCTGGACGCGCATGCCCTGCGTACCCAGCGCGCGGTGACCATCCCGCTGCTCAAAAGCATGCTGCAGGGCGACTGACGCCCGGCCGCGCCTTTGTCTTTTTCCGGATATCCATGCCACCCACCCTTTCCCCGCAGCGCCCGCGCCTGGCCCTGTTCGACCTGGACCATACGCTGCTGCCGCTCGACTCGGACTACGAGTGGGGCGAGTTCACCATCCGCCTGGGCTGGTGCGACCGCACCGAGTTTGGCCGGCGCAACCAGGCCTTCTACGACGACTACCTGGCTGGCCGCCTGGACGTGCACGACTACGTGCGCTTTGCCACCGAGGCCGTGTGCCGGCGCGGCCGCGCCGAGGCCGAGGCAGCGCACGCGCAGTTCATGCGCGAGGTGATCGCCCCGGCCATCCGCGCCGAGGCGCTGGCGTTGCTCAGGCAGCACCGCGACGCCGGCGACGAGGTGCTCATCATCACCGCCACCAACGAGTTCGTGACCCGTCCCATCGCGCAGGCGCTGGGCGTGCAGCAGCTGCTGGCCGTCGAGCTGGAGCAAGCGGATGGCTGGTACACCGGCGCCATCCGCGGCACGCCCTCGATGCGCGAGGGCAAGGTGCAGCGCATGACCGAGTGGCTGGCCGCGCGCGGCCTGGACTGGGACCGCGTGGACAGCACCTTCTACAGCGACTCGTTCAACGACGTGCCGCTGCTCGAGCGTGTCGACCACCCGGTGGCCACCAACCCCGACGCGCGCCTGCGCGCCCTGGCCACCGAGCGCGGCTGGCCCATCCTCGACCTTTTCGCCCCCGAGACCCCATGATCAAGACCTTCATCGACAAGCTGCTGGGCAAGAAGGACGGCGCCGCCGGCACCCGCGCCGCCGCCGCCCGGCGCCGCTTCGGCAAGCGCGAGGAGGTGCCGGCCAGCGTGCACGGCATCGACCCGCAGCTGGTGGACAAGCGCGCCTTCGAGGTGGTGCGCACGCTGCAGGAGGCCGGCTACGAGGCCTACATCGTCGGCGGCGCGGTGCGCGACCTGCTGCTGGGCCTGAAACCCAAGGACTTCGACGTGGCCACCAACGCCACGCCCGAGGAGGTCAAGGGGCTGTTCCGCCGCGCCTTCATCATCGGCAAGCGCTTTCGCATCGTGCACGTGGTGTACGGCCGCGGGCGCGAGCACGACGTGATCGAGGTTTCCACCTTCCGTGCCTACCTGGACAACGCCGCCGCTGAGCAGGTCAAGGGCAACGAAAAGACCAGCAAGGCGCAGCTGGCCGGCATGCAGCACGCCGTGGACGCCAGCGGCCGGGTGCTGCGCGACAACGTCTGGGGCCCGCAGGAGGAAGACGCCGCGCGGCGCGACTTCAGCGTCAACGCCATGTACTACGACCCGCAGACGCAGGTGGTGGTGGACTACCACAAGGGCATCCAGGACGCCAACGCGCGCGTGCTGCGCATGATCGGCGACGCCGCCGCGCGCTACCGCGAGGACCCGGTGCGCATCATCCGCGCCGTGCGTTTCGCCGCCAAGCTCAGCCCGTTGGGCTTCGAGCTCGAGCCCAAGACCGCCCGGCCGCTGCTGGCCAGCGAGCACCTGCTGCAGGACGTGCCGCAAAGCCGGCTGTTCGACGAGATGCTCAAGCTGCTGCAGACCGGCCACGCGCTGGCGACCATCGCGCAGCTCAAAAAGCTTGGCCTGGAGCGCGGCATCTATCCGCTGCTGGACGTGGTGGTCGAGCGCGCCGAGGTGCCGCTGGTGCACGCCGCGCTGGCAGACACCGACCGGCGCGTGGCCGAGGGCAAGGCTGTGGCCCCCAGCTTCCTGCTGGCTTGCGTGCTGTGGCAGGACGTGCAAACCGGCTGGCAGCGCCGCCTGGATGCGGGCGAGCATGCCTTTCCGGCGCTGCAGGACGCCATCGACGCGGTATTCGAGCAGCGCATCGGCGATGTCTCCGGCCGCGGCAAGCTGGCCGCCGACATGCGCGAGATCTGGGTCATGCAGCCGCGCTTCGACAAGCGCTCGGGCAACACGCCGTTCAGCATGGTGGCGCACATCCGCTTCCGCGCCGGCTTCGACTTCCTGCGCCTGCGCGCCGACACGGGCGAGGTGCGCGAGGGGCTGGTGGAGTGGTGGCAGGAGTTCTCCCTGACCGACGATGCGCGCCGCCACGACCTGCTGGCGCAGGCACGCGAGGAAGCGCGCCAGCAGCAGCGCAAGGCGCAGCCGGCGGCGCGCCGCGTGCCCAAGGCACCCGTGCCGCAGGCGGCAGATGAGGGCGACGAGCAGCCGGCCGCTGGCCACGACATGGAAGCCGGCGAGGCCGGCCTGGAGGGTGCTGCGCCCAAGAAGCGCCGGCGCCGTCGGCGCAAGCCCGCGGGCGGCGCCGGTGCGGCTGGCGAGGGCGCCAGCGGGGCCCCCGAGGCGTGATCGCCTGGATCGGCCTGGGCGCCAACCTGGGCGACGCACCGAAGGCGCTGCGCGCCGCGGTGCACGCCATCCAGGAGCTGCCCGGCACGCAGGTGCTGCGCGAGTCGGCGCTGTACCGCAGCGCCCCGGTGGGCGCCACCGGCCCCGACTATCACAATGCCGTGATCGCCGTGGACACGGCCTTGGCGCCGCACGACCTGCTGGCGGCGCTGCAGGCGATCGAGACCGCCGCCGGGCGCGAACGCCCGTGGCGCAATGCCCCGCGCACGCTGGACTTGGACATCCTGCTCATCGATGGCATGGAACTGGAAACGCCCGCTCTCACCGTGCCGCACCCGCTCTGGCGCGAGCGCGCTTTCGTGTTGCGCCCGCTGGCCGAGATCGCGCCCGAGCGCGTGCCGGCCGAATGGCTGGCGGCGGTGCAGGACCAGCGCATCGAACGCCTGCCGCAGCCCTGGTGAAGCACGGCGGGACACACGGTCTCAAGCTATCAAAAAAATAGCTGCAGGCCCAGATTCCATATGGGCTGCAGCCTGAAATCATCCAAAAACGTGGAAAGCGGTCCATAACAGGTCCACACCCGCCTGCGAAGCAGGCCGGTGTGGACCGGTGCCACGCGGCGCGCGCCAATCCGGCCTGCCGCGTGGCGTCGCCGCCAAGTCAGTCCACCTTGGCGCCAGAGGCCTTGACCACCTGCTGGTACTTGGCGCGCTCGGCGGCCATGAAGGCGTCGAACTGCTCGGGCGTGCTGGAAACCGGCTCGGCCAGCAAGGCCTCGAAGCGCGCCTTGGTCTCGGGCGCCTTGAGCGCGTCGGTGAAGGCTTTGTTCAGCTTGTCGATGACGGGCTTGGGCGTGCCCGCCGGGGCTACGAGGCCCCACCAGGTGTCGATGGCAAAGCCAGGGAAGGTCTGCGCCAGCGTCGGCACGCCAGGCAGCATCGGGCTGGGTTGGGCCGAGGTCACGGCCAGCGCCTTCAGCTTGCCGGCGCGGATGTTGGGCGCGGCGGCGGCCAGGTTGTCGATGTTGTAGTCCACCTCGCCGGCCAGCAGCGCCAGCTGCGCCGGGCTGGCGCCGCGGTAGGGGATGTGCAGCGCGTAGATGCCGGCCTTTTGCTTGAACATCTCGCCCGCCAGGTGCCCGGCGCTGCCGTTGCCGCCGCTGCCGTAGTTCAGCTTGGCGGGGTTCTTCTTGGCATAGGCGATCAGGTCGGCGACGGTGTTGATCTTCAGCTGCTCGGCGCGCGCGGCGTTCACCACCAGCACGTTGGGCACGCGCACCATCTGCGTGATGCCGGCGAAGTCCTTGGCCGCGTCGTAGGGCATGCGGCTGTACAGCCACGGGTTGACGGCATGCGTGGCGGTGGCGGCCAGGCCAATGGTCAGGCCGTCCGGCGCGGCCTTGGCCACCGCGTCGGCGCCAATGTTGCCGCCGGCGCCGGCCTTGTTGTCCACGACCACCGTGCCCAGCGAGTCGCGCACGCGCTCGGCCAGCACGCGCGAGGTCACGTCCAGCGGGCCGCCGGGCGCGTAGGGCACGACCAGCCGGATGGGCGCGGAGGAGCCCTGGGCATGCAGGGCCATGGGCGCGGCCGACACGGCGGCAGCGGCGGAGAGGAGAAGGAGGTTTCTGCGTTGCATAGGCCTGCGATTGTGCAAAAAAAGCCAGGCGGCTTGTGCAAACGGTTACGCGTGCCATGCCGGCGGACCGGCTGCGGACGCGAATCTGCCTGGTCCTACAACCCCGCTTCGGGGTGTGCCTAGGATGGTTGCACTGCGCCGCGGCCCGGTGGGGCGCGGCTTTTCACATCCCGCCAACAGGAGATTTCATGCCCCAAGTCAATCCACAAAGCCTGTCCGAATCGCGCTGGACCGACTGCATCGCCGCCTGCCTGCAATGCGCTGCCGCCTGCGACTTCTGCAGCGCTGCCTGCCTGCGCGAGGACGACCCAAAGCACATGGCGCGCTGCATCGCGCTGGACATGGACTGCGCCGAGGCCTGCCGCTTCGCCGCCGCCGCGATGGCACGCGAGAGCGCGCACGCCAGCTACGTGTGCGAGCTGTGCGCGCGCATCTGCGAGGCCTGTGCGCAGGAATGCGGCTCGCACCAGATGCCGCACTGCCAGGACTGCGCGCGCGAATGCGAACGCTGCGCGCGCATGTGCCGCGAGATGGCGGCGGCCTGATTCGCAGGCCGGCCCGTTTGCCGTGCGCAATGCCTGGCGCGCGGCGGGCCACGGGCGTCAGGCGCCGTGCTTGTCGGCCTCGCTGGTGAAGGCGTCGGCGAAGAACTCGTCGGCCGGCAGGCCGCGCTCGGCGCAGTAGCTGGCGCGCGCCGCATCCACCACCACCGGCGCGCCGCAGGCATAGACCTGGTGGCCGGACAGGTCGGCGAAGTCCTGCAGCACCGCCTGGTGCACGAAGCCGGCGCGCCCGCTCCAGCCGTCCTCGGGCAGTGCCTCCGAGACCACCGGCACGTAGCGCAGCTGCGGCAGCGCGGCTTGGTGCTGGCGCACCCAGTCGTCCAGGTACAGGTCGCGTGGGCGCCGTCCGCCCCAGTACAGCGACACCGGCCGATCGACGGCCTTGTGCTGCATGTGCTCCAGCAGTGCCTTGACCGGTGCGAAGCCAGTGCCGGACGCCACCAGCACGATGGGCTTGTCCGAATCCTCGCGCAGGAAAAAGCTGCCGAATGGGCCTTCCACGCGCAGGATCTCGCGCTCCTTCAGCGCGCTGAATACATGGTCGGTGAAGCGCCCGCCCGGCATGTGGCGGATGTGCAGCTCCACCGCCGGCGCGCCCGGCTGCAGCGTGTGCGGTGCGTTGGCCATGGAATACGCGCGGCGCGCGCCGTCCTTCAGGATGAACTCGATGTACTGGCCGGCGTGATAGCGGAAGGTGTCGGTGGCCGGCAGCTGCAGGCGCAGCTGCATCACGTCGTGCGACAGGCGGGCGAGGGCGGCGACGCGCACCGGCAGCTTGCGGATGGGGTAACTGCTCTCGTCGGTCACCTGACGCGACTCGATCACCACGTCGGTCAGCGGGCGCGCGCAGCAGGTCAGGATGAAGCCGGCAGTTTCCTCCGTTGCCGACAGCGCCTTGTCCTGGTGCGCGCCGTGCTGCACCGCGCCGCTGAGCTTGCGGCACTTGCACGAGCCGCAGGCGCCGTCCTTGCAACCGTAGGGCAGTCCGATGCCGCCGGCGATGGCCGCGGCCAGGATGGTCTGGTCG
The DNA here is from genome assembly GCF_900103645.1 of Oryzisolibacter propanilivorax. Lineage (GTDB taxonomy): Bacteria > Pseudomonadota > Gammaproteobacteria > Burkholderiales > Burkholderiaceae_C > Melaminivora > Melaminivora propanilivorax. The sequence continues at coordinate 87,687 of NZ_FNHP01000007.1, read as the reverse complement.
GCCGGCACCTCGAAGCTGCGGCCGCTGGGCTGCACGGTGATCTGGCGGGCGTTGTCGGCGGCGGAACTCATGGGGTGGCTATCCTCGCGGTCGTTGTCTCGTCATTGAACGGAAAGGCGCGATTTTGCCCTCCAACCAAAGCCCCCTCGGGGCCCTGCCGGCGCGCTTTCGGCGCGCGCGTCTGTTGATCGTCGGCTGCGGCGACGTCGGCCTGCGTGTGCTGCGCGAGCGCTCCGGCGCCGCCCGCGCGCCGCGACCGCTGGCCCTGACCTCCAGCCCGGAGCGCGTGGCCGCGCTGCGCGCCGCCGGCGCGCTGCCGCTAGTCGGCGACCTGGACCAGCCCGCCACGCTGGCGCGGCTGGCCGGCCTGGCGCACCAGGTGCTGTACCTGGCGCCGCCGCCAAGCGGCGCCACCGCCGCGCCATGGCTGGACCCGCGCAGCATGGCCCTGGCGCATGCGCTGCGCCGGCGCACGTTGCCGCAGGTGCTGGTCTATGCCTCCACCAGCGGCGTGTATGGCGACTGCCAAGGCGCCTGGATGGACGAAACGCGCCCGGTGCGCCCGGCTACGGCCCGCGCCCAACGCCGCGTGAATGCCGAACGCGTATGGCGCCATCTCGGCCGCGCCGGCGTGCGCGTGTCCATCCTGCGTGTGCCCGGCATCTATGCGCACGACCGGGTCGGCGGCACGCCGCGCGAGCGCCTGCTGCGCGGCGCGCCGGTGTTACGGCCCGAGGAGGATGTCCAGACCAACCACATCCAGGCCGACGACCTGGCGCGCGCCTGCATCGCCGCACTGTGGCGCGGCCAGCCGCAGCGCACCTACCACATCAGCGACGTCAGCGACCTGGCCATGGGCGACTATTACGACCTGGCGGCAGACCTGTACGGCCTGCCGCGCCCGCCGCGCGTCACGCGCGCCGAGGCCGCTGCGCAGCTGAGTCCGATGCAGCTGAGTTTCATGGGCGAATCGCGGCGCCTGCGCAATGCACGCCTGACGCGCGAGCTGCGCCTGCGCCTGCGCTACCCCACGGTGCGCGAGGGGTTGGGCGTGGGGCTGCCGGCGACCGGTCAGCGCGGGTAGGTGTTGCCCTGGCGGTCGTAGCAGCGAAAGACGTTGCAGTGGCTGATCTCGCGTGGGCGCGGCGGCGGCGGATGCGGCCGTGGCGGCGCAGGCACGACGATCACCGGCAGGGCGCCCGCCGCCGGCCAGGCGGCGCGGTCCGGCGTGCGCCGGGTGCGGGCGAACTCGGCCGCGGTGAGGCAGGCCAGGTCGACCTGTTCGCGTGCGGCGCTGACACGGGCCTGCTCGTCGTACAGCCCGCGCCCGCTGTCCGCCAGCACCTCCTGCAGCTGCGCTCGGGCGCGCTGGCAGGCCGGGCTTGACGCCGGGTCTGGCGGGCGCATGGCCGACGGTGCGGCCTCGGCCGGGGCGCGCAAGGCCTGCAGCGCCGCATCCTGCTGCTGACGCTCGTGCCGACGCGCCAGCGCCTCGACCGCCTGGGCGCGCTCGCGTTCGATGTCTTCCAGGCTTTGGCGGGGCTGCAGCTGCAGCTGTGCCTCGCCCCTGGGACAGTCGCCATCGGTATAAGTGACACGGCCGGTGGCCGCGTCCGTGCAGCGCAGCACCTGGGCGCTGGCAGACAACGCCCAGGCAATCGCGCCCGTCAGCACCAGCAGCGCGGCCAGGCGGGCCCAGGCGAGGCAGTTCAGCGTGGCCACGGCGGCGTGCCGCGCTGGCTCTCGCGCTCAGCCTGGCGGTCGCGCTCGAACTGTTCACGCCGGGCGCGCACCACGTCGGGGTCGGGGTGGTTCAGCAGGCGCTGCTCGCGCTGCCAGAGTTCGCGCTGGCGGTCGTTGGGCACGTTGCGCCGCTCGGCTTCGCGGCGCCGCTCCCAGTCGCGCCGCTCGGCCTCGCGGCGGCGCTCCAGTTCCCGTCGCTCGGCATCGCGCTGGCGGTCCTGGGCGCGCTGGCGCTCGGCCTCGCGCCGCTCCCAGTCCCGGCGGCGGTCGCGCTCGCGTGCCTCGCGTATTTGATGCTCGCGCCAAGCCTCGGCGCGCCAGCCGGGCGGCGGCGCGGTGTAGATCACGGCAGGCTGGTCATACACGGCGATCGGCGGGTTCGCCGGGTAGTAGGCCGGGCCGGCGTAACCGCCGTCGTAGTACGGGTCGCCGTCGAGGGTGGCGCAGCCGGTGGCCAGCAGCGCGACGGTCAGCGCCGCAGCCAGGCGGCGGCAGTGGTGGGTTTGAAAAAGCTGCTGCATGCGGAGTTCTCCTGTCTGGCCCAACCGGCATGACCGATGGGCCCGGTTGCTGCGCCTGCACGACGCGCCGGCGGCCATTGTGGTTGACCGGTCTGCGGCGGTTTCGTCAGTCTTTGCCGCAACTTCATGCTTGTGTGCAAACGTGCGCCAGCGGGTCAGTTGGCAAACGCCGCGATGCCCGTCTGCGCCCGCCCCAGGATCAGCGCGTGCACATCGTGCGTGCCCTCGTAGGTGTTGACCACTTCCAGGTTCACCAGGTGCCGCGCCACGCCGAACTCGTCGCTGATGCCGTTGCCGCCCAGCATGTCGCGTGCCAGACGGGCGATGTCCAGGGCCTTGCCGCAGTTGTTGCGCTTGATGAGCGAGGTGGCCTCGATGACGTTGTGCCCCTCGTCCTTGATGCGGCCCACGCGCAGCGCCGTCTGCAGGCCCAGGGCGATCTCGGTCTGCATGTCGGCCAGCTTCTTTTGCACCAGCTGGTTGGCCGCCAGCGGCCGGCCGAACTGCCGGCGCTCCAGCGTGTACTGGCGCGCGGTGTGCCAGCAGAACTCGGCCGCGCCCATGGCGCCCCAGGCAATGCCGAAGCGGGCGCTGTTCAGGCAGGTGAAGGGGCCCTTGAGGCCCTGCACCTCGGGAAAGGCGTTTTCCTCGGGCACGAAGACTTCGTCCATGACGATCTCGCCGGTGACCGAGGCGCGCAGGCCGACCTTGCCGTGGATGGCCGGCGCCGACAGGCCCTGCATGCCCTTGTCCAGGATGAAGCCGCGGATCGGGCCGACGCTGCCGGCCGCGCTGACCTCCTTGGCCCAGACCACGAACACGTCGGCCACCGGGCTGTTGGTGATCCACATCTTGGCGCCGCTGAGCCGGTAGCCGCCATCGACCTTGCGCGCGCGGGTGGCCATGCTGCCGGGGTCGGAGCCGTGGTCGGGCTCGGTCAGGCCGAAGCAGCCGATGAACTCGCCGCTGGCGAGCTTGGGCAGGTACTTCTGCCTCTGCGCCTCGGTGCCGAACTCGTTGATCGGCACCATCACCAGCGACGACTGCACGCTGGCCATGGAGCGGTAGCCCGAGTCCACGCGCTCGATCTCGCGCGCCACCAGGCCGTAGCTGACGTAGTTCAGCCCGGCGCCGCCGTACTCCTGCGGGATGGTGGGGCCCAGCAAACCCAGCTCGCCCATCTCGCGGAAGATGCCGGTGTCGGTCTTTTCGTGGCGGAACATGTCCAGCACGCGCGGCATCAGCCGGTCTTGGCAGTAGGCGGCGGCGGCGTCGCGCACGGCGCGCTCGTCCTCGGTGAGCTGCTGGTCGAACTGCAGGGGATCGTCCCACTGGAAGCTGCGGGTCATGTGGAAGGTCTTTCGCGGTAAGGGGTGGACCGGCCTGGCCGGCGGCGGGCGCCAAGTAGGCGCGGCGAGCGCATGGTAGGCGCGCGCGCGCCATGCCGGCAAACGATTTGATCGCATTCAGGCATGAGCCCATTGCATGAATGAACGCGACCCAGCCATAGAATCAGGGCTTCCTGGCATGCATCCGGCACATGCGTACACCCCTGCCATCTGTCCAGGCGCTGGCCTGCTTCGAAGCCGCCGCGCGCCACTTGAGCCATACCCGCGCGGCGCAGGAGCTGTCGCTGACCCAGGGCGCCGTCTCGCGCCAGATCCTGTCGCTGGAGGCGCTGCTGGGCGTGGCGCTGTTCAGGCGCACGCGCCATGGCGTGGTGCTGACCGAGGCCGGCCGGCAATATGCGCGCCAGGCTGCGCGCTGGCTGCAGGAGCTGCGCCGCGGCACGCTGGACGCGATGGCGCACCAGGGCACGGCCGGCGGCGGCAGCGTGGCACTGGCGGCCGTGCCCACGTTCGCCACGCGCTGGCTGTTGCCGCGCCTGCCCGAGCTGGCGCGCGCGCACCCCGACATCACGGTGCATATCGACGTGCGCACACGCCCCTTCCTGTTCGCCGACACGACGTTCGACGCGGCGCTGTACGCCGGCACGCCGGAGCAGCTGGCGCAGTGGCCCGGCGTGCATGCGCAGTGGCTGATGGACGAGGACATCGTGCCCGTGTGCAGCCCGCAGCTGCTGGCGCGCGCCGCACGCCGGGGCCCCGGCCGTGCCTGGCGGCCGGTGGCGCCGCGGGCCATCGCCGAGCTGCCGCTGCTGCAGCAGAGCACGCGCGTGCACGGCTGGCAGCAGTGGTTCGAGATGGCCGGCGTGGCGGCGCCGCGCGCCTTGCACGGGCCGCGCTACGAGCTGTTTTCCATGCTGGCGGCGGCCGCCACGCACGGCCTGGGCGTGGCGCTGATCCCACCGCTGCTGATCGAGCAGGAGCTGGCACGCGGCGAGCTGGTGGTGGCCTGTGCCCAGCCGCTGCGGCGCGTGCGCAGCTACTACCTGGTGGTTCCGCAGCACGGCGGCTCACCGGCGCTGGAGCGTTTCGGACAATGGCTGCAGGCGCGCGCCGCCGCCGGGCCGGGCTGAGCGCGGTGGCCTGGGGTTGCCGTCCGGCAGGGATTGCTACATAAAATATAGCTGAAGGCCCTTTTTACATAAGGGCTGGGGGCGGTTTTTCCTTGATTTCCTTAGTCTGGAGTCGGAGGCGGCCGCCCGGCGCGGTATCGTGGCCGGCCCGCCACGCCGGCCTTCCTCCTTGTTGCACGCCCCATGACCATCCCGGCCCTCGTCTGGCTGCGCCGCGACCTGCGCTGCCATGACCATGCCGCGCTGCACGCCGCGCTCACGCGCTTCGATCGCGTGCACTGCGCCTTCGTCTTCGATACCGACATCCTGGACGCGCTGCCCAGTCGCCAGGACCGGCGCGTCGAATTCATCCATGTCAGCGTGCTGCAGCTGCACCAGGCGCTGGCCGATCTGGCGCACGCCAGCGGCGTGCCCGGCGGCGGGCTGATCGTGCGCCACGGCGCGGCGCTGGCGCAGGTGGTGGCACTGGCGCGCCGCCTGGGCGTGCAGGAGGTGCTGGCCAGCCGCGACTACGAGCCCGCCGCGCGCGAGCGCGACCGCCGCGTGGCCGAGGCGCTGGCCGCGCACGGTATCGCCTTCAGCCTGCACAAGGACCAGGTGCTGCTGGAGTGCGACGAGGTGCTGACCGGCCAGGGCCGTCCGTACAGTGTCTTCACCCCCTACAAGCGCGCCTGGCTGCACAGGCTGGACGCCTTCCAGCTGCGCGCCTACCCCGTCGAGCGCCACGCCCGGCGCCTGGCGCCGCTGCCGGCGGACGAGCCGCCGCTGCCCAGTCTGGCCGACCTGGGCTTTGCCCCTACCAACCTGGGCGCGCTGCCCCTGCCACCCGGCGCACAGGGCGCGCAGGGCCTGTTGGATGGCTTTGCGCGGCGCATCGACGACTACCACGTGGCGCGCGACTACCCGGCGCGCAAGGGCGTGTCGTACCTGTCGGTGCACCTGCGCTTCGGCACGCTGTCGATCCGCCAGGCGGCGGCGCTGGCGCACCAGCGTGCGGCGCAGGGCAGCGAGGGCGCGGCGGTGTGGCTGTCCGAGCTGTGCTGGCGCGACTTCTACTTCATGGTCCTGTGGCACTACCCGCACGTGGTCACGCAGTCCTTTCGCGCGCAGTACGACGGCGTGCAATGGGACGACGCCCCGGACCTGTGGCAGGCCTGGTGCCAGGCGCGCACCGGCTACCCGCTGGTGGACGCGGCCCTGCGCCAGTTGCACCAGACCGGCTACATGCACAACCGCCTGCGCATGGTGGTGGCCAGCTTCCTGACCAAGGACCTGGGGATCGACTGGCGTGCCGGCGAGCGGCATTTCGCCGAGCACCTGAACGACTACGACCTGGCGGCCAACAACGGCGGCTGGCAGTGGGCCGCCTCCACCGGCTGCGACGCGCAGCCGTGGTTCCGCATCTTCAACCCTGTCACGCAGTCGCAGCGCTTCGACCCGCAGGGTGCCTTCATCCGCCGCTATGTGCCCGAACTGGCGCGCGTGCCCGACCGGCACATCCATTTTCCCGCGGCCATGCCGGCGGCGGCGCTGCAGGCCTGTGGCGTGCGCCTGGGCGAGGACTACCCGCACCCGGTGGTGGACCATGCGCGCGCCCGCGAGCGCACGCTGATGCGCTTTCATTTCCTGCAACGCGACGGCGCCTGACCGCGTGCGCGGCCAGCCGGGCTGATGGCCTGCGCGGCGGGCGGCCGCAGGGCGCTACAGCCAGCCCAGCGCGGCGATGAACAGTGGCGTCATCACGGCCGTGGCCACGCCGTTCAGGCCCATGCCCAGGGCGGCGAAGGCGCCGGCCGTCGGGCTGTTCTGCAGCTCGCGCGCGGTGCCGATGGCATGCGCCGTGACGCCCGATGCAAAACCGCGCACCGCTGCATTCTGCGTGCCCAGCAGGCGCGCCAGCGGGCTGGCCAGCACGGCGCCGGCGATGCCTGTCAGCGCTACGCCCACGGCGGTCAGCGACGGCAGGCCGCCGACCTGCTCGGCCACGGGTAGTGCGATGGGCATGGTGGCCGACTTGGGCGCCAGCGACAGCAGCGTCTCGCGCGTGCCGCCCAGCGCCCACGCCAGGCCCAGTGCCGACACGATGGCCGCCGTGCAGCCGCACAGCAGCGCGATGGCCAGTGGCCGCCACAGCCGGCGGATGCGCTGGCGCTGGGCGAACAGCGGCACCGCCAGGGCCACCGTGGCCGGTCCGATGAGCAGCGTCAGCGGCTGGGCGGCGGCGCTGTAGGTTTCGTACGAGGTCCCGGTCAGCAGCAGCAGCGCCACCACCAGCGTCACCCCGGTGAGCACGGGAATCAGCAGCGGGTGCGAGCCGCTGCGCCGGTACAGCGCCACGGCCGCGACATAGGCCGCCAGCGTGATCAGCAGCCAGGTGATGGGCCAGGCCTGGAGCGACTGCAGCGCGCCGCTCATGCCTGCGGCTCCTCGCCGGTTTCCGTGGCGGGCAGCACGCGCCGCATGGTCCAGGCGGTGACCGCGAACGTCACGCCGGCGCCGACGATGCCGGAGACCGCGAAAGGCAGCCATTCGCGCGCCAGGTGCTCGAAATGCAGCATCACCGCCGCGATCGACGGAATGAACATCAGCATCATGTTCTGCAGCAGGCCGTCCGAGACGCGCTGCAACGCCTGCGGCACGCGTCCCAGTCCCAGCAGCGCCACCAGCATCAGTAGCATGCCGGCCAGGGCGCCGGGCAGGGGCAGCTGCAGCCAGCGCACCAGCAACTCGCCCAGCAGCTGGAAGGCAATAAGAGACGTGAAGGCGTAAAGCATGGCAAGGCCGAGGGAAATATCCAGGTAGGGGGGCGAAGCAGGGCAGGGCGGCGAGTGTAGGCGGCGAACGCCACGCACCATCGGTCAAAGACCGATTGCGGCAGGCCGGCAGTTGCGCTTAGTCTGTGTCGCCAGGACGCCGGCGCCAAGCCAGCGCCAGCCGCAGAGGCAACGCACCGAACAGGAGGTTTTATGCCCAGCACACAGTCTACCTACCATGCACCCGTGTTCGAGCCCACCGTGGACGAGCTCGCGGCACTCAAGCAGCTCGAAATCGAGCTTGTGATGACCATGCCCGAGGCGCTGCGGCAGCACCTGTCCGGCCGGCTGCTGGAGTGGGGCTACATCCACAAGACACCGGGCGGCGGCTTCGCCATCAGCGACAGCGGGCGCAAGCTGGTGCAGCGGCAGAACAACTGAGGCCTACGGTCCGTCACACCTGTGTCACGCGCCGGGGCCATCGTCCTACATGCCACCCGTGGGGCAGCCCGTAAGGTGGCGAACGTTGCAGTTGCGGTGCCGGTAACGCACCCCTGCCGGTACCTGACCTCTGGTTATCCGACCAATGACGCATTCCGCCATGTTCCTGTCTCGCCATCGTTGCCCTGCAGTGCTTTTCCTCGCGCGGCTGCACGCACCAGCGTGCCCCGGATCTTTCGCGTATTGATTTCCTGGCGCCGTGAAGAAAGGCTGTTGGTGGCCCACAGGCTTTTCGCACACCTCCATTGCGGGGGTCTGCGCCTGAACCCCACCCGCAGTGCCCTTCCCGGATCCAGGCCAGGAGCCGCTCAGGTGCCGCCTTGCCCACATGGCGCAGCGCCTCACCGGCCGATGGAAGCATCCGGTTTTCTTCATTGCGCATCAGGATCGGACAGTGCCCGGGACCGTGTCCCGGCGCTGGCAGGCGATTGCCGTCTGCCCGTGGGAGGTTGCCGCGTGCGCCCCCGCTGTCCTGTATCTGCGGCTGCCCTGCCGCGTGCAGGCGCGTCAGGAGCCATGCCATGACCTTGCACACCCCACGTTTCCCAGGCGACCAGCCCGTCGAGCCGGATGTTCCCGGACCACCACCCGAGCCGGCCGACACGCCGCCGCACTTGACGCTATCCCCCCGCTGCTGAAGCGGCTGTCCGCGCGGCAGGCCGTAAGCTGCGGTTGCTACAGTGGTTGTACCTTTTCCGCTGGTCCGTCGAGCCTGGCAGTGGCGACGGAAAGCCAACGGGAGATCACGGTAGCCCTTCGCCCTCTGGAACGTTTCTTTTATTGCAGCGCCCTGGCGCCGCAACACCAGGCCACCTGTGTGGGCGCCATTCTCAAGACCGCCCGGGCCTTCAATGCCACGCACGGCATCACCGGCATCCTGCTGTTCGACGGCGCCCGATTCGTTCAGTGCATCGAAGGCGACGGCGATATCCTGAATCCATTGATCGGGCGCATCCTGGGCGATGAGCGCCATTGCGCCAGCCAGATCCTGCTGTGCGAGCCACTTGGACAGGACGAAGAGCGGCGCTACCCCGGCTGGTCCATGGGCTACTGCGATGTGGAAAGCGAAGACCTCATCGCCAGCATCGCGGCACTGCCTGGAGCGCAAGGCCTGGAGATGCTGCGCCTGCGCCATCACAACCTGGACCTGGGCTGAGACGGCCATGAAAAATGCCGCCGCTGCACAAAAGCAGGGGCGGCATTGACAAAATCATGCCTGGTGCCGAGGCCGCTATCCAATTTTTCACGCAAGTTGTTGATGCGCAAAGTTTTTGGTTGGTGATATCTGAAAAGGTACCGTCAAAAATACCGTCAAATTTCTTTGCTGCCCCTTTTTCAGCCTTGGCAGGCCTGTTGGTTCAGCGCATCAGCCGCCAGGCCGGCCGCAAGGTTGCGCCCTCGGCCCGCCGGATCGTTCCCGTCGCGATTGACTGGGCTGCCCGGCAGACGAAGGCGCACCGGCATTTTATGAAGCATGCTGCGCAGGCACATCGTCCGCAGCCGCGCCACCTCAGAAAACCTCAGTTCGCACTCGATGTCGCTGGCGTTTGGCAGACGGTATCCATCTGGTGGTTTCCAAGAGGTATCCAACAGGTATCCACGGAAACCAGGGTATGAGCGGGTCGGTACGCAAGCCGGTACGCACGCAATGCGACAAGTACGCGCGCGAGGGCTGCGGCGTCAGACACAACAAAGCCCGCACCGGGCGGGCCTGGGGCTGGGTGCCGGGGCTGGTCATGCCAGCGCCAGAACCTGAAAAAACCTGAAGCGCAGGCGGCTCAGAATGGGAGTGGCTCACCATCGTCCAGCGGGGCCTGCTGGGCAGGGGCCATCGCGCGCCAGGCGGCATCGTTGGGCTGGGCGCCGGGATCACGGGCGGGGCGCGTAACAGCATCCGTAACGCGCGTCGGGCTGTTTCCAGCTGCGTAACCCTGAGCGCCAATGTCGCCGCTGCCATCGTCCTCAGGCTGCATGGCACGGCGCTTTCGGGTGACGTGGTAGCTGGTCAGCACGGCATGGGCCACCACATCCAGTGCCGGGTGGCTGGTGCCTTCGCGGTCAGTCCAGACCTTCGGGGTCATGGCGCCGGCGATGGCGATGCTGTCGCCCGCGTCCAGCGCCAGCAGCGCCGACACGGCGGCTTGCTCGAAGGCGATGACGTTCACGAACAGGTTGGCGCCATCACCTGCGGCTGCGCGCAGCTTGGCGGTGGCAAAGGGCTTGCCGGTCTTGCTGGTGCGGGCTTCGGGTCTGGCGTGCAGGCGGCCGGCTATCAGGGCGTCCATCATGGTCGGGTTCCTTTTCGGGTCTGGGGGGGGTGAATAGTTGACAACGGTTGCCACAGGTTGCGGGGCTGGCAAGCGGTGGACTGGGATCAGCGGCGCCGGATCGGCGGCCACTCGCGCGGGTCGGGGGTGTTGGAGTAGTCGCGCCACAGGGCGGCGCCCGCGCCGCAGCGCAGGCCGTAGCCCTTGCCGGCGGCGATGCAGACCGGGCAGGTCTAGTGGTGCAGGTAGTAGGCCTCACGCACGGCGCGCCAGTCTTGGGCTGGGGCTGGTGGTGCTGGCATGGCGGCCAGGGCAGGTGCTGGTCTGGCGCCAGTTGCCGGTGCTGGTGTGCAGGGGACGGGCATGGTCGGTGCCGGCGCATCCACCGGCGGCTGGGCCGGCGCGTTCAGCCAGGCATCCAGCCCGTCCGCGATGTGCGCGCGGCGGCCGAAACCCGTGCAAGTGAATTCCCCTCTCACTTTTTCAGGTGCCACAGGTGCCACAGGTGCCGCAGCCTTGTAAATCAACGGGTTAGCAGCGGCGAACCCGTGCCACGATGGTGCAACAGTGGTGCCACAACCAGGTGCCGGGGTCATTTTTCCGCCTCCTCGGCGCCCATCAGGCGGTCGGGCTGGACGTGGTACAGGCGCGGCGTCCGGCCGTCCGGGGTGCGGGTAGTAGCGGCGGTCTTGCCGTTGGCGCCGCGCTTGGCGAAGGCGCCGGCGGTGTCCAGTGCCGCCAGCACGCGCGCCAGGTCATATCCCTGGGCGGCCTCGCGCAGCCCGCCAGAGGTGAACAGGTACACCGTCCCGCTGGGGCTGGTGCTGACGTAGCCGGCGCGGTTGACCACGGCGCGCGGCGCATCGGCGGCGCTCATGCTCTCGAAGCGGCTGCTGCCGTGGCGGTCGATGAAGTCGCCCACGGCGCGCAGGATGGCGGCGTCCTCGGCGCTGCGCCCGCCGGTGCCGCGCTGGCCGCGCCACAGGCCGAAGCCATGCAGTGCCGCCTGGGCCGCGCATCCTGCTTTCCAGGGCACGATGCCGGCGCCGGCGGCCAGCTCGCCGGCCAGCGCGCACAGGGCGAACACGCGCGCACCACGGGTTTCCTGCCCGTCGGTGGCGGCCATGCGCGCCTGGATGGCTTGCAGCCGCTCGGGCAAGTCCAGCCCCTGGGCCAGCGCATCCAGCAGCGCGCGCACGAAGGCCGGGCCGGCGTGGCCGTAGTGGCGGGCGGCGCCGTCGCGCAGCGCGTCCGACAGGGCGGCGCCGGATGCCCGGCCATGCAGCGCGTCCCATGCGCCATGCTTGCCGGTGATGGGCACGTCCAGCAGGCGCAGCGACTGCCCGGCCTTGGCCTCGAACCCGCCGGCGGCCATGCGCGACGCAATGGTGACTTCGCCGGTCGAGAACACGAAGGTGCGCCAGCGCGCGACATGCCGGGCCTCGCCGCGCACATTGGCGCGGGTCTTGCCGTGGCCGTTGACCAGGGCGTAGGCCGATTCGTAGAGGTCTTTCGGCGCCACCTCGCCCACCTCGTCCAGCGCCAGCAGCGTGCCCGAGTGCATGCGCGCCGCGCCCTCCAGTCCGTTGCTGGTGGTGCGCCAGGTGCGCCGGAACTGTGCGCCGCCCCAGACGCTGGTGGCGGCTGTCAGGATGGTGGTCTTGCCCTTGGAGCTGTCGCCGAACAGGTGCAGGCCGGCGCCGTCGATGTTCAAAGGCTCCAGCAGCACGCCGGCCAGCGCGGCGGAAATGCCCAGCGCCAGCATCGGGTTGCCCACGGCCAGCGCCGCCACCTCCGACTGCCAGCCTTGCAACGTGCCGGCACTGCCGTAGGGCGCGGTGCGCTCGCTGGCCTGGAACCAGATGTCGTCCGCCCCCAGCACCTGGTCGGGCAGCACGAAGGCGCCGGCGTGCCAGCCAGTCGAGGACGCGGCGCGCATGCGCTGGCGCGGCTGCTGGCTGTTGATGTAGTCCAGCACCCGCGCGCGCATCTTGCGCTCCAGCGCCAGGCCGTCGCGCAGCAGCGCGGCCAGCACCTCGGCGCCGTCGCCGGCCATCAGCTCCATGGGCATCGCCCACTGGCGCCAGTTGCCGCTGACGTTCTTCCAGCGCAGCAGCCGGCCATGGTCGCCGTCTTCGGTGTTGGCGGTGAGCGCCTGCACATGCAGCGGGCCGCATATCCAAGTGTCCACCGGGGCGCTGGGCGCGCGCTCGGTCTCCTTGGTCATGCCGTGGTGGTAGGTGCCGGGGCGCAGCTTGCGGCCATTGCGCTCGATCCACTCGTCATAGACCCGCCAGCAAGGGCGTTCGCTGGTGTCGGGGAAGGGGTCGGCGGTGCTGCCCTCGGCGCCGTCGATGTCCAGCAGCGGCGCGGGGGCAGGAGCTGGATCGGCGGCGGGCGCTGTGCGCTGGCGCGGCGGATCGTTGACGGGTGCCTCGTCCAGCACGGCCAGGTCTTCGGTGGTGGTGGCCTCGCTCATGTGGTGGCCCTCCTTGCAATGAGTTCGTCCGCCCAGTCGGTGCCGGGGCTGGGCGGGGTGAGGGTGCGCGCCACCAGCCCCATGCGGGCGGCGCGCTGGGCCAGGCGCTCGGCGGCACGCTGGCCGGCGCCGCTGGCGTCGTGGTCGGCGAAGACGTAGATGCGTTGCACACCAGCCGGCGGCTCGAAGCTGGCCAGGCCGTGGGCCGACACGCACGGCCAGACCGGGATGCCGGCCAGCACGGACGCAGCCAGCGCGGTCTCGATGCCCTCGGCCAGCCCCAGCACCAGCGCGCCATCGCGCAGCAGGGGCGGCCAGACCTTGATGGCGCTGCCTGCCAGCGGGCCGGCGGTGCGGGTCAGCTTCTTGGCCGTGGGCAGCGGGGCCTTGTGGCCGTCCTCGGTCAGATAGGTGCGGTGCAGCGCCACCAGCGCGCCGGTGGGGTCGGTCACGGCGGCCAGCAGCGCCGGGTAGCCGCCCACGCGCTCGGGGCCATCCCAGTAGTCGAGCTGGGGCACGAAGCGCAGCGGCAGCGCGTCACCCACGGGCACCGGCAGGCCACGGCGCGCCAGGTAGATGCCGGCGGCGCAGTGCTCGGTCAGGGGCTGGGCGGCGTTCCACTGGTGGATCAGCTTGGGCAGTTGGGCCTGCCACTGCCGGGCCTGCTCGTGCTGGCGTTCGCGCTGCGCCTGGGCGATGCGCTGGCGCTGGTGCTGCTGTTGGGCGGGCGTCAGCGGCGGGCCATCGGCCACCCACACGCCGGACGTGCCGGCCTTCCAGTTCCACCAGGGCGCAGCCGGGCGGCCATCGGTGAACAGGCGGTAGGCGCCGCTGGTCTGCCCACGGCGGTCTCCATCGACGGGGCAGCGCATCAGCCGCTCCGGCTCGATGCTGTCCACCCGCAGGCCAGCAGCGGCCAGGGCGGGCGCCAGACCGTCCAGCGTGCTGCCCACGGCGGATTCAATGGGCAATACGCGCGCGTGCGATGGGCCGGGGGCCGTCGACATGTGGCGGGCGGCGCTCATGGCGTGTCCTCCAGCAGTTCCACGGCGCCGGCCAGGGCCTCGAACTCGGTGAGGGCGCCGTCCAGATACCGCTGGGCCGTGCAGTCGCCCTTGTCCAGCGTGCGCGCCACCAGCCGGACGGCCTCGTAGGCGCGCCACCAAAGGCCGTCCACGTCATCCCAGCTGGTGGGCGCGGCGGCGGCGATGCCGTCCAAATGTTCCAGCACCAGCTCAAGAATGCTCGCGTGCGGGGCTGTCGCCTCGTCGCCATCGAAGTCCTCGCGGATCAGGCGATGGGCATGGCGCAGGGAGTGGCGCACGGTCAGCAGCGCCAGCTGGACGGCCTGTTGCACGGTGGGCAATGCTACGGTTTCAGTAGCTGCAGGCGCTTTTTCCGCAAGGGCTTGCGGCGGTTTGAGGCACGGCTTTTCGGCGTCGGGCAAGGCGGTGCAGTGCAGCCGGTGGAACGCCTGTCCAGCCACGGCGCGGCGGTCGAAGAAGTCCAGCGCGTGCCAGTCGCGGGGCAGGGCGCTGGTAGCGTGCGCGCAGCTGGCGCAGGCGCTGGGGACGGGGGGCGGGCAAGGCTTCGCCGGCGCTGCCTCGGGTGCAGCGTTGTGCGTGGTCGTGCTCATGGTCAGCCCTCCGCGCGCAGGTTGTGGGCCAGGCGCTTCATGGCGCTGCTGGCGCGCAGGGCCTTGCCGATGGCGCGGTGCAGCTGCACCTGGTCGAGCTGGCCGTGCATGAGCGTGTGCAGCGCGATGTTCAGGCCGTTGATGGCCTGGGCGTGCAGCTGGATGGTGTCGGCCTGATGGGGCTGGATGGTGGGCGCGGTACGGCCCTGGGCGGCGGGGATCATGGTCTTGGCTCCTGAACGAGACAAAGGGGCCACCGTTTGCGCTACGACGCGCAGCGGATGGACGGGATGTTCGTAGCACGGGTTCAGCCGTGCGGGCGTCCTTGCGGACAAGGGGCGTCCTTGCGGATAGCCCAGCCCCATCCCGTCCAAAACCATGAGGGGCTGGCGCACCAGCTCCCGGAATTTGGGCGTGACAAAACCCCGCTTGTCGGTGGGGGCTGCAACCGCTGAACCGAAGGTGCTACGACACACCATCCCTTTCGGGACGCGGCCAGTGTAGCGCAGGGCGGCGCGGCCCTGTGTGCGGTGGTGGAAGGTCAGCATGACAGGCCCCCCATGGCGGGTGCGGCCAGCGCCTGGAGCGGGGCCAGCATCTGCTTGATGCGGGCGTAGGCATCACGGTCATCTCGTGCGCCGGCGGCGGCGCGCGCGGCCAGCATTTGCCCAACGGCCAGGACTGCCAGGCTGCCGTGCTGGGCGTGGGCACGCTGCCCGGCCTCGATGCCAGCAGTGCGGTTGAGCAGGCGGTTCACGTTGGTGTGCAGGTGGCGCTGGTGCGCCGGGTCACGTCCCAGCCCGCGCAGCGCGTCGTGCGCCAAGTGGTAGCTGGGCAGGTACTCGGCACGGCGCAGCTCGGCGGCGCGGCGTGCTTCGCCGAACGCTTCGACCAGCGAGACCTTGAGGCCGCGCACGCGGGTGGTGTTGCGCGAGTAGGTCAGCAGCAAAAATGCCTGGTCTTCGTTCAGCAGGGCGAAGCGTTCCGGGCGCCCGCCCTGAGTGCCCATGGGTTTCTCCGTTTGAAACGGAACAACCCCGAAGCACTGAAAGTCTGCGCGGTGGCGCTCCAGCAACTCCATGGTGTTCTTGTGCTGCACATGCAGGTGCCGCGCCAACAGGCGGGAATCCACGCGGGGTGCGTCCTTGCACATGGTGATGGCGGGGATGGTCAGCACGATGCACCTCCCATCTGTGCCAGGCGCTGGCGGCCCTGCTCGGTCAGGCGGTACTGGCCGGGCCGGCAGGGGCGGTTGTCGCGGTCGAGCGCGTCCACCTGCCGCATGTCGATGGCGTCGTCTCCCAGCTTGCGGCGCAGGCGCATCACCACGTCGGGCGAGTTGCTGGCGCCGGCGATGCGGTCGAGGGCTTCGCGGGCGATCCAGCCGGCGGTGGTGGTCAGGGCATCCAGCACGCGGGACTGGCGGGGCGACAGGCGCAGGGCGGGGATGGTCATAATGGCGGGGTTCGTGAGTTCGTTTTGAGGAAGCCCTGGGGTGCTGGCCGCGCCCTGGGGCTTTTTGCTAGGGGCTGTGCTGGGGGCCGTCATGGGCGTGCCCTCCAGGCGCGCAGCAGGCGCAGCAGGTGGAAGATGGCGATGGCAGTCATGGCCTACACCTCCGGTTGCGCCAGGCGCAGCAGCCGGGCTTGGGCGCGGCGCTGACGGCCACGGGCGTTCTGGAGCTGGCGGTACTGCTCGGCGGTGGCGGCCAGCATGGCGTGCCACGCGGGGCTGGCGCGCTCGATGTCATCGAAGTGGCCCATGCGCTGGCGCCACGCGGCGTAGCCGTCGCTCAGGTCTTGCTGGCGCTGGCGGGTGTCGACCACGGCGGCGCTGTAGCGCGCGGCGGCCTGGGCGATAGCAAGGAGGTCGAGGGCGCGGCCGGGCATCACGCAACCTCCTGCTGGGCCAGCCAGCGGCGCACGTCGGCCACGCGCCAGCAGGTGGTCTTGGCGCCCAGCTTCAGGGGGGCAGGGAAGGTGCCCGCCTTGACCATGCGCCACAGGGACGAGGCGCTGATGGGCACGGGCGCGGCCGGGTTCTTGGGGGAGGCGACGAGTTGCGCCAGACGGATCAGGCCCTCGTCGGGGAGCGCGTCGAACTGGCGCGCGGTGGGGTGGAGTTGCATTCCATGCTCCGTAGTGAACATGGAGCCCCATTGTTCGCATGGAACGGCAGGTAAGTGCCTGCCGTTTGCTTTCCGTTTGCCTGCTGCTGCTACTGCTGGCGGTTGAAGACCCGCTCCCGGTAGGCATCCAGGTCTTGTTTGAGGGCCTGCCGCGTGATGCGTAAACCTTCGGCCACGGCGCCGAAGCCGCGTGGATATGAGGCGTAGGTGTCAGTCGGCATTACTAAGCCGGCGTCGATGCATGCCTGCCAGCGCCGCGCCTGCCTTTCTTCTGCGGAAGGGGTTGGTGAAGTTGGCGCTTGACCCAACGCGCTGCCCGTCTGGTCGATCAGGTATTCCACGGCGCGGCCAATCTCCGTGCAGTGCCTCGCGCCCTGTTCGCGGGCGATGCGTGCCCACTGCGCCAGCGTGCGCGGACCAGGGTGGCAGGTGCTCCAGCTCTCGAACAGGTGGGTCAGGGTCTGTGCATCCCTGTCGCTGGCGTTCTCGCTCAAGGGGTCACAGCCGCACAGCAACCGGGCCGCTTGCGCGGGCGCTACGGCGGGATGGCGCGCCCATTGCTCTATGTCGAGGGCGCGGGCGTAGCATCCAAGGGTGAGGGCAACCTCGTGCGCCTGGGCTCCGTCCTGGGGCGGCGCGTCAGGCAGCAGCACGCGGGCCAAGTGCGCGACTGCCTCGTTGGCCGTGCCGCCCTCGGCCAGTCGCTCGGCGATCCAGCCTTCAGCATCCGGCGGCAGATGCTCGGACAAGGCGCCGCCCGTGTCGCGGTCGTAGTGCCACAGCTCGAACGCGGTACATGGAAACCGCAGCAGGGGCCGGGGGCCGCACAGGCCAATCAGGGCGGTGCCATCCTCCGAGAGTTTCGGTGTGCCGTCCTGGTTTTGGCACGCCATAGGCCAGGGGCTGCCGGCGATGGCTTGGCGTTCCTCGTCGGTCAAGTCCTGCCATGCCCGCCAGTTCATGCGCAGGAAAATGCCTTCAGGGGTCAGGACGTAGGGGCCTGCGGTGAAGGTGACGGTACAGCCCAGCAGTACGGCCAGGGCTTCGCGGGTGTACTTGGGAAACACGGTGCATCCTCCCGAATGCGCTCCCGCTCGATGGATGCCACCAGCCGGCCAGCGGGAGGTCTGGCGGTGCAGCAGGATTGCGGCCCTGCTTGGCTGGTGGCGAGTGCTTATTGTGACGGCCCTCCTGTGTTTGCGTGCGGGCTTCGGCAGCCATCGACCATGCGCCATGCTGCGCGCATTGGCCCGCGCCATGGCCTCGATGTCCGCCGGTTGAGGCCTTGGGGCCTGGCGGCCGGCAGTTCGCGAGTGCTCCTCCTTTAGAATCCTGCGCATTCCCGGCTTGTTCTGCCAAGCGCTGCTGGACAACTGGAGTCCAGAGTCGCCCAGGACGGCCGGGAATCCTTTTTAGTCGAACGGGCAAGCCTTCTACCAACGCACGCTGTACGCCATGGGCTGAACGGCTGTATGAACAGCCAGCTTTGGCCTGAAGCCGGGGATCAAGGGCCTGTTTGTGGCACCTTGTGGCACCCTGCGGCACCACACCAACAACCGCCCCATGCCTCGCAAACCCGCATGGAATAAGGCTGTGGCACCTGTGGCACCTTGTGGCACCAGCTTGAACAGGGGTCGGTTGCGTTTTGGCGTTTCCAGCCCCTTCAGCCTTGGCGTGGTTCAGGCGCTGCGCACCAGTGGCAGCACGTCAGCACCACGGCGCAGGCGGTCGAGGTAGTCGGCCCATGCGCGCATCATCGTGATGCGCTGCTGCATGAACTCGGCCCGGTCGTAGGCCATGCCCAAGGGGCCGCTCTTGCCGTGGGCCAACTGGGCCTCCAGCACGTCGGCGCCGATGCCGGGCAGGTTCTCCACCATCAAGGTGCGGGCCATGGCGCGGAAGCCGTGGGCGCTCATGTCCTCGGTGGAGTAGCCCATGCGGCGCAGCGCGGCGTTGATGGTGTTGTCGCTCATGGGCCGCTGGCTGGTGCGCAGGCCGGGGAAGACGAACTCGCGGTGCCCGGTCAGCGGTTGCAGCTCGCGCAGGATGGCGATGGCCTGGGGCGCCAGGGGCACCAGGTGCGGCCTGCCGTTGACCTTGCCGTGGACGGTGCGCTTCATGGCCTGGGCCGGGATGGTGAGCATGGCGCGCTCGAAGTCGATCCAGCTCCACTGCATGGCGCGGATGTTGCCGGGCCGCTGGAACAGCAGGGCCGACAGTTGCAGCGCGGCGCGGGTCATGGGCTGGCCGGTGTAGCCGTCGATGGCGCGCAGCAGCTCGCCGGCCTTGGCAGGCTCCAGCACGGCGGCCATGTGCTGGGTGACAACGGGCTGTAGCGCGCCTTGCAGCATGGGCACGTGGTGCGCCTTGCATCGGCCGGTCTGCACGCCATAGCGGAACACCTGCCCGGCGCGTTCGGCCAGGCGACGGGCGGAAAACCCGGCGCCGCGCTTTTCCACCTTGCGCAGCACCTCCAGCAATAGGGGCGTGGTGATGGTGTCCATCGGCATCTTGCCGATGAAAGGGAACAGGTCGTTGACCATCTGCGCCAGCCAGCGGGTAGCGTGCAGCGTGCTCCAGCCGGGCATCTTGTTGGCGTGCAGTTCGCGGGCCACGGCTTCAAAGGTGTTGGCGGCGGCGGTCTTGGCGGTGGCCTTTTCAACACGGCGGATCACGCTGGGGTCGATGTCCTGGGCCAGCAGCTCGCGCGCGTTGTCGCGGGCCTTGCGCGCCTGGGCCAGCGAGACAGCGGGGTACACGCCAAGGGCAAGGGTCTTGCGCTTGTCGGCATGGCGGTAGTCCATGCGCCAGTACTTGCCGGCCGGCTTGACCAGCAGGTACAGCCCCTGCCCGTCGGTGTGCTTGGTGCCTGCTGCCTTGCTGGTGTCAGGCTTGACGTTCTTCACGAAAGTGTCGGTCAGTGCCATGTGCGTCCCCTGTTGACGGTACCTGCGGGGGTGACGGTATCTGGTACCGCCAAAAGTACCGTCAAAACGACGGTATGTGATGGAGGACTATGGCACGGTATGAGACAAAGAAAAACCCGCTATGCCTTGCAGCACGCGGGTTTTGAGACGCCTTGCGATGGCGTGATATTGCGATGTGGTGCCCGAGGCCGGAATCGAACCGGCACGCCTTGCGGCGGGGGATTTTGAGATTGACTCCCGAGACTAGCATAAGACTACGCTGGAACCTGCATAGCCTTGCTGCGCTTGGTTTTCCGGGGAGTTAGTCCCGTTTAACCTTACGCCTAGACCAGACCGATTGCGGCACACCTGCCGATGCCGTGGCTCCTGGCTGGTTCCTGCGTTCGATCTCGAACTAGGAGGCGTCATGGCTAAGATCAAGCTCACCAAATCCGCCGTTGATGCGGCTGGAAACACCGGCAAGGACTACGAACTGCGGGACACCATTGTCCCCGGCTTCCTCTGCAAGGTCACCGCTCACGGCCGCAAGGTCTTCATGCTCCAGTACCGCACGAACTGGGGCGAGCGCCGCAAGCCGAAGATCGGCCAATTCGGCGAACTGACCGTCGAGCAGGCCCGGTCGATTGCCCAGGACTGGCTGGCCGATGTGCGCAAGGGCGACGACCCAAGCGCTGCCAAGCTGGCCGCGCGCATGGCTCCCACGGTCAAGGAACTGTGTGGACAGTTCATCGAGGAATACTCCAAGCCGCGCAACAAGCCCCGGACGGTGGACTCGTACCAGGGCTACATCGACCGTCACATCCTGCCTGCGCTGGGCAAGCTCAAGGTGCCCGACGTGACGAGGGTGCACATCACGGCACTGATGAAGGACAAGGCGAAGATCGGCGTCACGGCCAATCGGGTTCTGGCCTGTCTGCGCAAAATGTTCAACATGGCCGAGGTGTGGGGCTACCGGCCCGACGGCTCCAATCCGTGCCGCCATGTCCCCAAGTACCGGGAAGACGGCGAGACGCGGTATATCAACAACAACGAGTTGGCGCGTCTCTATGCCTATCTCGACCGCGCAGATGCCGAGGGGCTTGAACATCCAACCGTGACGTTGGCGGTTCGCCTGCAATTCGAATTTTCTGCGCGCATGACGGAAATCCGCACGCTAGAATGGGCCTGGGTCGATTTCGAGAATCGCCGCGTCGCGTGGCCCGACAGCAAGACCGGCGATATGTCCAAGCCGATGAGCGAAGCGGCCTATCAACTGCTGTCCAATGCGCCCTGCATCGACGACTCGCCCTATGTGTGCCCGGCGATCTTCAATGCCAAGCAGCCTTTGCCCGACAGCACGTACTACAACGGGTGGAAGCGCATCTTGGGCCGTGCGGGAGTGCCGCACGTCGGAACGCACGGCATTCGCCATCGCGCGGCCACCGACATTGCCAACTCCGGGATCCCCATCAAGGTTGGCATGGCGCTGACCGCGCACAAGACAGTCACGCAGTTCATGACGTATGTACATACGGAGGATGATCCGTTGCGTGCCGCAGCCGAGAAAGTGGCAACCTTGCGCAGGGGCGCCATTGGCGGCCAGGCGCCGGCTACGCCGGCTCCTGCGCCGACGGACGCGGCTCCCACTCCGGTGCCGGCGCCAAAGCCTGTGCAAGCAGCCGCGACCCCGACCTCCGCCATCGTAGTCGGCGAGAAGACTCGCACCAGCCAGGGCAACTACCGTCCCTATCGCCATCGCAAGGCTCCGACGCGCGCCGTACCTCCTGGTACGAAGCGGGCTGACACGCCGGCGCCTACCGCTTGAACGGCGGTGCCCGGCCTGTCATAACGCTGCCAAGCCGAGCCGGGCATCCCATCCCGACGTTTTCGCACCTCTTGACCTGTATTCGTATGTAAACGAAAATGAGCATGTATCGAATCGAGCATTACCTGACGGCCGACGAGCAGAAGGATCTCTACACCGACTGGTTGCGCCGCTTGCGCGATATGCAGGCCAAGGTGGCGGTCATCCGGCGCGTGACCCGCGTCGAGCAAGGAAACTTCGGCGATCACAAGTTCTGTCGTGATGGCGTGTGGGAGTTGCGCATCGACTTGGGGCCGGGCTACCGGGTGTATTACGGGCTGGCTGGCCAGCGGCTGGTGTTGCTGTTGTGCGGCGGCGACAAGCGCACACAGGATGCAGACATCGACCGGGCGGTAGGCTATTGGCAGGACTGGCAACGGAGATTGGATGATGAGAAGCAGACCCCATGACGAGGCGATGGCTGAGCTGTACCGCAGCGATCCGGCGCTGGCGCTCGAAGTCATCAACGGCATCCTGGCCGATGGCGACCAGGCCGAGTTGATGATCGTGCTGCGCCAGCTCGCGCAGGCGGTCGGTGGCGTGCAGGTGGTGGCGGAACAGGCGCACCTGAATCCGACACAGCTTTACCGCACGCTGTCGCCGAAGGGCAATCCGGCCCTGAACAGCCTGACCGCCATCCTTAAGGCGATGGGCCTGCGCCTAGCGGTGCAACCGCTGGCCTCGTCGCCGTCCGTGCACGCGGCCTGAAGGCCGAGGCAGGGAAATACCCGCCGATTCTCGTATCACCGTTACGACAATTCTCCGGTTCACGCTGTTTCCCGCCCGAACCTGGACGCTCCGGCGTCCCGGCGTCCCGGCGTCCCGGCGTCCCGGCGTCGCGCTTGCGCACATTGAGCCGCCTGCGGCGTCTTGCCCCTGTCGGGCTTTCATCGTTGCCTCGTTTCACTCTGCTGACGCCTCCGGCCCGGTTCGTTGATCCGGGCCTGTGCGCCACGCTTACTGCGATACCTACCAAATATCGAGTGCATGAAACGGGTGGGTTAGTGCGTGGTGTTGCTGTCACCATCACCGTATCACGGCGTTCTCGCAGCCAATGGCTGCGCGTTTAGGCGCGCTTGCGGCCTGGCGGCCGTCTTCGATCTTTGACTGCTTGCGCTGCGCCGTGCTGGCCATGGTTCCGGGCAATTCCGCCCGAGCAACCGGAGCACGATCATGTCGCAACTGTCCTTTTCCTCGTTCGATGCCGCGCTGATGGTGTGCGACTCCTTGGGCCAGTACCTGCCGGTGACGGATGACCAGATTCTGGAAGCCGCGTGTCAGACCATTGAGCACAAGATGCAGCATGGTGCATCGTTTACTTCGTCGGCGGCGGTCAAGGAGTACCTGCGCGCCAAGTTGGCCGGCTTCGCGCATGAGGTGTTCGCGGTGCTGTTCCTTGATTCGTAGTTGAGCTTGTCCTTGCGCTTGCCGTAGCGATCGACCGGATGCAGCGCCGGAATGCACGGCGCCTTCTCCTGTGCGTGAATCGGCTCTCAAGGAAATAATTTAAAAACCACGACTTCATAACTGAAAGTTCGTTTTCTGCGAGCGCACTTGCCCTGCGCGCGGGGCTGAATTGCTCAGAGGCCCAGTTTGGCGCCCGCGCCCAGCAGGGTTGCAATGCCCAGCACCGCGAAGACGCCCGCGGCGATCGAATGCACCAGCTTCATTGGGATTTTGTTGGCCAGCTTATCGCCCACGAACACGGCGGGCACGTCCGCGATCAGCATGCCCAGGGTCGTGCCGATCACCACCAGCAGCGGCGTTGCGTAATGGGCGGCCATCGCAACGGTGGCAATCTGTGTCTTGTCGCCCATCTCGGCCAGGAAGAAAGTGATAAGCGTCGCCCCGAAGACGCCGAAACGCTTGGCGACTTGGGTTTCCTCCTCCTCAATCTTGTCTGGAATCAGCGTCCAGATCGCCATACCGATGAACGAAGCGCCCAGTACCCAGCGAAGAATCGCGGGACTCACGGCGCCAGTAATCCAGGCGCCCAGCGCACCCGCGAGACCATGGTTCACGATCGTTGCGACCAGGATGCCAAGGATGATCGGCACGGGCTTCTTGAAGCGTGCGGCGAGGATGAAGGCGAGGAGTTGGGTCTTGTCGCCGATTTCTGCGAGGGCGACGACTCCGGTGGAGACGAGTAGCGATTCCATGTTGGTTCCCTGGCCGGGTACTGACGATTGACCACCACGCATCCCCGGCCAAGTCGGAGGCGTTGTGGTCAAAGGTCTTGCCGGGTTCGGAAACTGCTGATGCCATGACCTGCGGGTCAAGTATGTTGACATCAGCCCCGCCAGGACGGCGGTTAGCTACTCCCCAATGACGCCGCGATTGTAATCCGGCGCGTTTTGATCTCTCGGCTGCGGCGGGTGCCTCGCCCATGTCTTAAGGGTATTGGTTTCAACCTATCCTCCTTCTTAATGTAATATAGTCCACTAGTCTATAAAACCACCTGTCGCTATGTCCCACACCTCCCGTGAGAAAGCCAAGCTGATCGCGCGTGTCCGCCGTATCAAGGGCCAGCTCGAAGGCATCGAGCGCGCCCTGGAGGCGGATGCGGCCTGTGTCGAGGTACTGCGCCAGATCGCTTCCGTCCGCGGCGCGGTCAGCGGTTTGACCGCCGAGGTGATGGAAGATCATCTGCGTGAACACGTCCTGGCACCGTCGAGCGACCTGGAGCGCCACCAGGGCGGAGAGGAAATGATCGAAGTCATTCGGGCTTACATGAAATGAACTTGTCGCTCGCAGAGCGCCCCCATTCAGGAAATCACGCATGACCAGCGCCACGACCGCTCCACTCGCCGAGTCCGCACACGACCATTTCTTCCTTGGTACTGATCACCAGCGCAATGAGCGCAAGGTGTGGCTGGTGATCGCGCTGACGGCCAGCATGATGCTGGTGGAAATCGTTGCCGGCACGATCTACGGCTCGATGGCGCTGGTAGCTGATGGCTGGCACATGTCCACTCATGCTGGCGCGATGCTGATCACCGCACTGGCCTACCGCTTCGCGCGCAAGCAGGTGGGCAATCCGCGCTTTACCTTCGGCACGGGCAAGCTCGGCGATCTGGCCGGCTTCGCCAGCGCGATCGTCCTGGCCTTGATCGCGTTGCTGATCGCCTGGGAAAGCCTGGTGCGGCTGACCCAGCCGATCCACATTGATTTCAACCAGGCGATCGCCGTGGCCGCCGTGGGCCTGATCATCAACCTGATCTGCGCTTGGCTGCTGAAAGACGACCATGCGCACCATGGTCATGATCACGGCCATCACCACCACCATGATCATGAGCACGGCCATGACCAAGGGCACGATGCTCATCATGCTGCGCATGGCCACAGCCGAGACAACAACTTGCGCGCTGCGTACATCCACGTCCTGGCCGATGCGCTGACCTCCGTGCTGGCCATCGTCGCGCTGCTGGTCGGCCGCAACTACGGCTGGCTGTGGGCCGATCCGGTCATGGGCGTGGTCGGCGCGCTGGTGATCGCTCGCTGGTCATGGGGGCTGATTCAGGATTCCGGTAGCGTGCTGCTTGATGCCGCGGCCGAAGGCGAGGAAATCCGACAGGAGATCCGGGAAGCTACGGAGCCGACAGGGAGTCAGATCGCCGACCTGCATGTGTGGCAGGTCGGACCGGGGCATTTCGCGGCCATTGTTTCGCTGATCGCTCAGGAGACCCAGGAACCTGCGTACTACAAGGCACTGCTCGCGCATATCCATGAGCTGTCGCATGTCACGGTCGAGGTGCAGCGGCAGGCCGCATGAGTATCGGCACGTCCCTGAAAACCTGGACCAAGCGGATCAAGCGCGATGGCATGACGCTGTGGTTTGCGGGCAAACATCCCGGCACCCCCTGGTACGCGAAGGCCCTCGGGGTCTTTGTGGTGGCCTATGCGCTGAGTCCTATCGACTTGATCCCGGACTTCATTCCTGTGCTGGGCTACGTGGATGACATGCTGCTATTACCCGCGCTGATCTGGCTGGCCGTCAAACTATTGCCTCCAGACATCCTTGCGGCGTGCCGCAGCCAGGCAGACGCATGGATGCAAGCCAACGGTGCCAAGCCCAGGAGCCGGTTCGGGATAGGGCTCATCGTGTTGATATGGCTGGGCGTGGTCGCTGCAGCTTGGTGGGGACTCAAGCCGCACTTGTAGGGCGTTGCGCAGCCGTGCCAGCGTGGGAAGCAAGGTCACGGCGAAGGCAATGGCCTCGTAGGCGCACGCGTGCTTGCGCCAGTTCCTCCAGCCAAAGGATGTAGTCGGTGGTCCTGTCGAACAGGGCCTGGATGGTGCTTTGTTCGGCCATGTCGCATGGCCTGCACCTGTAGCATCCAGATTTGCCCGCCTTCCTGCAGGACTTCGTCGGCTAGGCCTGCAACTGCGCGGCCTGCTCCGTGTGCGCTGGCAACAAGTAGGCGCTGTCATGCAGGGCGGCACAGCCCGGCGCTTTGACGGCACGCCAGATTCGCATGCGGGGCGTGGCGCTGGTGGATGGGAGGCTGACGATGAGGGCCAGCCAGGAATCGGAGAGGAGAGGCGCGGCAGCAGGCTTAAGGTGGCTGTCACGATTGCTGTAATGCTGTAGCTATCTCAACAAATTCTCTGCTGTGCGGCCTGGGCAATCTCAGGCAAAAAAATGCAATGGCACGTCCCCGGCCGATGAATCGGCCGGTCGCGCTCTCGTGCTGCGCATTGAGCCTCGCCATGCGAGTCTCGCCCCATTCGGCTTCCATCGCTGACGCCTGCGGCCCGGCTGGTGCCGGGCCTGCGCGCTGCGTTTGCCGCAAAAACCGAGTCTGTGCAGTGGGCGGGGTGTAGGCGGTCTTGCTGTTTCCTTCACCGTATCACGGCGTTCTCGCCGTCAATGGCGGCGCGCGCCGTGCGCGCTTGCGTCCTGGCGGCCGTCTGCGACCCCTGACTGCTTGCGCTGCGCCGTGCCCTGAACGGGTCGGGCAATTCCGCCCGGCATCCTTTCAGGAGTTCACCATGCACAACGCATTCATCACCGACGAGCAGCGCATCGCGCTGCTGGCCAACGGCCGAGCATCCTTGGACAACCCGGACTTCGATCCGGCTCCCGTGGTCAAGCTGTTCACGCCGGACGCCGGCGCGACCTGGCTGCTGAGCGAGATTGATCCCGATGACCATGACCATGCTTTCGGGCTTTGCGACCTGGGCCTCGGGATGCCGGAGATGGGCTGGGTCAGTTTGGACGAGCTGGCGACCGTGCGCGGCGGGCTGGGCCTGCCGATTGAGCGCGACCGGTCTTTCCGTGGCGAGAAGCGGTTGAGCGCCTATGCGCGCGATGCGCGGCTGGCCGGTCGGATCGTCGTCTGATCTCGCCCTGGGAGCGCTGCAAGGCGCTCCTTGCGCTTTCTCGATCATCACAGGAGATCCTTTCTCGATCATCACAGGAGATCAATGCAATGAGCAGTCATCACGACTACATTATCGAAATCACCGCGCAGCACGATGCGCTCAAGCCCTTCGCGCCAGAGAACGGCTAGCCGCTGCGCTTCCAGATCGGCGACGCGGTGATCTACACCAATGAATACGGCGTGCAGTTTCGTCGCCGCGTCACCGGGTTCTACAAGCCAACCGAGCCTTCGGGGCTGTACGCGCGCGGCAGGCGCTACTACCTGGACTCGTCTTCGCCGTGGATGCCGGTTGCGCAATCCTGCCTGCGTCCTGAAGACTCGGCCTGATGCCTTCGCGCCCCTTCCGGGGCGCTGCGCACTTCGCTTGCCTCCAGGGGAAAGCCCTGCGGGCTATCCCCGCCGCACAGGCTTGGCGCCCCTGAACACCGCCGACCCGGCTGCGCCGGATCGGCCAGACAGCATCCGCAGCAGATCCACGATGCCTTGCGTGTGCTCGTCCTGACCCTATTGTTCCTTCGGTTTTGAAGTCTGGGCGTCCCCGGCCACCTGGGAGATGGCCGGTCGCGCTGTCGTGCTGCGCATCGAACCCCCTGCGGGGTTTCGCCCCTGTCGGGCTTCCATCGTTCCCTCGCTCCGCTCGGCTGATGCCTCCGGCCCGGCTTGCCAGATCCGGGCCTGCGCGCTTGCGCTTGCCGTGCGGTCGGCGTGGAAGGTGCCCGTTGCCTTGTCCAGCCGTCTCCCCTGACTTCATCACCTTGTCCGCGACTGTAGCCCGCTCCCGTATGCCATCAAGGCGCGCAGGGCCGTGTCCTCGGCTGCGCCTGCGGGCCGCACCCACCCTGCGCTTTCCTCCTTGACGGCCCCCGTCCGCGCGCTCCTGACCGTCGCGGGCGATGAACTCAGGAAAGACGGTGGCAACAGGGCCAACCGGGTTCCTCGTGCCGACCGCACCGAACAGCCGAAAGGCTGGGCTCCGAATCTTGGAATCCGGTGTGCGCTTTCTTCAACAGCCAAGTCAGGAGAACGACATGCTTGCAACCCGTTTCGCTTCCCATTCCCCCGCGCTGCGCAGCGACACCCCGCTGTCCGATGACCAGATTCACCGGGTGGCCCCGTCCATCTTCGCGGACGCCCCGCATGAGAGCCGTTCGCAGCGATACGCCTATATCCCCACGGCGGCGGTTCTGACCGAACTTCGCAAGGAAGGGTTTCAGCCTTTCATGGTGACGCAAACCCGCGTGCGCGATGAAGGCAAGCGCGAGCACACGAAACATATGCTGCGCCTGCGCCATGCCAGCCAGATCAACGGCGCGGAAGCCAATGAAATCGTGCTGCTGAATTCCCATGACGGCACGAGCAGCTACCAGATGCTGGCCGGAATGTTCCGCTTCGTGTGCAGCAATGGCCTTGTCTGCGGTGACACCGCGGCGGACGTGCGCGTACCCCATAAGGGCGACGTGGCCGGGCAAGTCATCGAAGGCGCGTTCGAGGTGCTGCGCGGTTTCGACCGCGTGAAGGAATCCCGCGACCTGATGCGCGGCATCACCTTGGACGATGGCGAGGCCGAAGTCTTCGCCCGCGCCGCGCTGGCCCTCAAGTACGTCCCCACCGACAACAAGCCCGCTCCCATCACCGAATCGCAAATCCTGATGCCGCGCCGGTTCGACGACCGCCGCCCAGACTTGTGGAGCGTGTTCAACCGCACCCAAGAAAACCTGACCAAAGGCGGATTGCATGGCCGCAGCGCCAACGGACGTCGCCAGCAGACCCGCCCGGTGCAGGGCATTGATTCGGACATTCGCCTCAATCGCGCCCTGTGGCTGCTGGCCGATGGCCTACGCCAGCTCAAAGCCTGACCCGTCCCCCGCAGGAGGGGCGGTCTCCCCTCCATTCCTTGTTCCATTCGATTGGAGAACCACCATGAACGCCATTACCACCACCGAAGCCCGCACCGTCAACACCGCCGCCGTTGTCCCGCTGGAAGCCGCCGACCCGACCAAGAACCTGATTCTTGTGCCGTTGTCGCGGCTGGTGTTGCGCCCTACGGGCCGCAACGTGCGCAAGACCCCGCGCATGTCCATCCCCGAACTGGCCGCAAGCATCCAGCGCGTGGGCCTGCTGCAAAACCTGATCGTGATTGCATCCGCCGATGGCGAGCATTACGAAGTCGTCGCCGGTGGCCGCAGGCTGGTCGCGTTGAAGCTGCTGGCGAAAAAGCACCGCATCGCCAAGGATTGGGAGGTGCCTTGCTTGCAGGTAGCCGATGGCACGGCCCGCACGGCCAGCCTCACCGAGAACGTGCAGCGCGAAGCCATGCACCCGGCAGACCAGTTTGAAGCCTTCGCCGCGCTGGTGGCCGAAGGCCGACCCATCGAGGACATTGCGGCGGATTTCAGCGTCACGCCGCTGGTGGTGCAGCGCCGCTTGAAGCTGGCGAATGTCTCGCCGCGCCTCATGGCCGACTACCGGGCCGATGCCGTCACGCTCGATCAGTTGATGGCGCTTTCCATCACCGATGACCACGCTGCGCAGGAAGCCGCCTTCTACGATGCGCCGCAATGGCAGCGCCAGCCGTCCGCGCTGCGCGACCGTCTCACCGAGCGCGAAATCGACGCCTACCGGCATCCGCTGGTGCGCTTCGTCGGGCTGGGCGCCTACGAAGCCGCAGGCGGTGGCGTGCGCCGTGACCTGTTCGCGGAAGGTGACGCGGGCGTGTATCTGACCGATGCCGCATTGCTGGACAGGCTGGCGCAAGACCGGCTGACAGGCATCGCCGCCGAGGTGAAGGCCGAAGGCTGGGCATGGGTGGATGCCACGCCGGGCGTGACCCATGCCGATCTGCACGCCTTCCAGCGTGCGCCGAGGGAGCGGCGCGAACCGACCAAGCGCGAAGCGCAGCGCATCGAAAAGCTGCAAGCCAAAGTGCAAGCCATTGGCGAAACCCTCGATGATGCGCTGGAAGCCGAGGACGAAGACAAGGCCGACGCGCTGCAAGAGGAAGGCGAAGCCGTGGGCGAGCAGTTGCAGGCGTTGGAAGATGGTTTGCAGGACTACAGCCCGACCGTGAAGGCCGCAGCCGGTGCCATCGTCACCATCGACGGCAACGGGCAGGCCGTGATTCATCGCGGGCTGATGCGCGAAGCCGAAGCGAAGGCGCTGCGCACGCTGGAACGCTTGCGCCAAGGTTTCAGCGGCGAGGATGCCGGGAGTAACGACGAAGGCGAGGACGACGAGCAGCCCAAGACCGCCGCCATGTCCGACAAGCTGGCGCAGCGGTTGAGCGCTCACCGCACCGCCGCGCTGCAAATCGAAGTGGCACGGCATCCGCAAGTGGCGCTGGCCGCGCTGGTGCATGGCATGGTGCAGACCGTTTTGCGCGGCAGCCACTACGGCCCCCGTCATGATGCGTTGCCGCTGGGCGTGAGCCTGAAAGTGCAAGACCGGCTGGAAGGCATGGCCCCGGACTGGCCTGAATCGTATGCTGCCGTGGCGCTGCGCGAACTGCAACAGGTGGCAGGCGAAGCCTTGCCGCAGGACAGCACCGAACTGTTCGCCGCGCTGCTTGCGAAGTCGCAAGACGAACTCGTCAAGCTTCTGGCCGTGTGCGTGGCCTCCACGGTGGACGTGGTGATGCCCCGCGCCACGCCGCACCAACCCGGCGCGGAACTGGTGCAGGCCGTGGGGCTGGACATGGCCGCATGGTGGAAGCCCACCAGTGAGGGGTATTTCCGGCATGTATCGAAGGCCGTGATTCTGCAAGCCGTGGGCGAGTTCGCGCCGGATTCCGTCAACCGGCTGACAAAGATGAAGAAGGCCGACATTGCCAGCGAAGCCGAGTGGCTGGCGAACGGCACCGGCTGGATGCCCGCCATCTTCGCGGCCGAAGGCACGCAGGAAGCCACGCAGGAGCAGAGCGACGCCCCGGAGGATGCCGAGGCAATGGCGGATGAACCCGCCGTGGCGCTGGCTGCTTGACCCACGCCGACAGCAAGCGTCCCGGCCTCGACCGGGGCGCTTCGCTTGAAGGAGAACGCACCATGACCCACACCACCAACCGCCCACACATGGCGGCGATCTACGCCCCCGGCACGGTATGCGCCCGCCGCTGGCACGGCGATGGCGACGTGCGCGGCTACCGCTCGCCCTCGGGCTGGTCAGCCCGCGCCGACCTGACCGACATTCACCCCATCACGGGCCGTGCCTTGCCGCGTCCCGTGTGGTGGCTCATCGAGACGAAGGAATAACGCGATCAGCACCGCGCCCAGGCCGTTCCGCCCTGGGCGCGGTGAAACGCAAATCTGGGCGCGGCGGTGGCCGCGCCCGGTGTTCAAGGCCAACAGCTGAATCAGAACGCTGCCGCCTTGGCTGTGGCTCTGGCGGCGGCGTTGGTGGCATCACAGTGTAGCGCGGGGCCTTCGGACACCTCCTACCCTAAAGAATGGAGCTCCGTGGTGCAATCGCACATCTGGAATATGCTCTAATTTCCCTGCCTATTGGTGGCAGGGCATAGATGATGCCCCGGCCTCCGTAGCAGCCAACAAGAAGGAGGAGTTGTGGCGGAGACAATAAACATTGGTGAAATCGCACCAAGGCTTTCAAAGGATATTTTGAAGCATTTCTTGTGGGGAATTCATCCCAAGATGGATGACAACTTCGAGTGCTCAAATGAGAAGCATCTTGGCGAAGGTGGAAAGCCAAAGGTGACCCACCCAGGTGATGTGGTTTTTCTGTATCAAGACCCATATTTGGGAAAAACAGTTTATCTTCACACCGATTTAAAGAGCTACGCCGCTGACTCAATTAATTCTACTAGATTGCGCAGCGCTTTTAAATCATTGTGCATGACGATTGACTGTGCGCGAGGCTCAGATTCTTGGCGATCAAAATATTCCGTTGACGAATCAGAGGCATATGAGGTTCGTGGACTGCTATTCGTTCACAATCATGACAATGGCTACGACAAGCCATTTTATGAAGCCATCGATAAAGTCGATTTACAAGCACTTCCTGTGGCACCTGGAACTCAGCTTCATTACCTTGGACCAAAAGATATTCAACGGCTGTACAGCATAGCGAACGACGTTCTCCGCCTGAAAGGCGAAGGTGAACTACCGCAAACGTACACGTTTTATTACCCTGATTTGGTGATGTCTCGGCGACAGGGGGATGTTTGGGCGCAGCCGGCGACTGTAGAGACCTTGACTGCGCCGTACATCATCATCAAGCATACTGCGACGGATAATCAGAGTGCGGGCTACGTCATCTACTACAACGCGCCTGCATCCAGTCCAGAAGAGTTTGAGTATTTTCTCGACAGCTTGTCGAGGTTTCAGATGCTGGAGTCCGGTGAGCGAATTTTGCTGCGTGTCACTGACCCGGACGCACCCAATGATCTCAAATCTATCTTTCTCACTGCGCAAAAAAAATACGTAAAGGCTTGGGGGTTCGATCCTGCACGCGAGGAAATTCTAGCGAAGATCCAGATTGAAAGAATCACCAGCGTTACCAGTACGTACAATCCGGGAGATATGGGATGGCGGGAATAAAAAAGAGAGCTTATGGCCCATCGCTTTACTATGCGAGTGATAAAAATGTCTTCGATGCGCTGAATCAACATAAAGTTGATACACCGACTGTCATTCGGCTTTTTCAACGCCGCAATATCGTGGTCAGCAAGAAGACACCGCGAGAAGACCTTGCCAAATACTTCTCCACGTTGACGCACGACTATTATGACCACAAGGAGATTGCGGCTAGACTCGGGGTCGTCGCGAGACGTGAGCGCACGACGTCAATGGATGTATCAGGGGTCAGTGATACCGATGAACTGCAAGGCGTCGTTGAGCAGTTGAAGAAAGAAATGGAGGCGAGCGGCGACACAGTGCAAGTGACGCGAGAGGGTGATAATCTCGGCATTCGAGTTCAATATTCCCAGATCGATTACAAGCGCAGCGAATTTTCGCAAGTTCAAGTTCGCGACGGAACCATTGAGTTCGTCAAATCCCCGACAGGGTATGTTGTGCGAAATACGCAGAACGACTACCTTAACGGAGTCAGAGAAACGTTGTTGGCAAAGGTTGAGAAATCGACATCTGAGCCATTGACTAAAGTTGTTGTTGCGTTGTTTGACATCCCATCGGCAAAGCTTCGATCCAAGTTTTTTCACGAGTTGGCGAGTTCATTGCCTGGCTTTGTCCGGCGTGACGTGACTGACGTGTACGTGTTCAAGGCGAAGCCAGAGCAGGATGACGAGAGCGGAGAGGATGAGGATGTCGAGGGTTCTGAGACCCATGTGGAGCGAGTTTTTCTTCGTGGCAACGGCGTAAGTCGCTCGGAAATATTGAATGATCTCCTTGATGTAGATAATTACTACATCATCAAGATGGGGTGGACCGCAACCGAGACCATGGGTGCAGGTAATGTCTACGACATTGAGGCAGGTTTCTCCGACTTCAAGGATTGCACGGGCTTCTCATTCATTTTGAGTGGTATATTTCCCGTCGAAGAAGGGAAAATATCGACCCGACGACGACAGCCATACAGGCATGAAATTGATGCCTTCTCGCGTGTCATCGAGTCGAAAGCTCGTGACCTTGTTGCGGCGTTCCGGGTTGAATTCCTGGGCGCTGACACCGGGAGCTAATGATGCAGATCAGGTATCGGTGGTTTCGTATTCAATTGCCAGCCCGCTCTCGGGATTTTGCAGCGATTGTTGCCAATTGTCCTTTCGAGCCTGGATCCACTTATGGGTTTGCGCGAGCACCGAGTGGCGGTGCCTTCTATCGGTATCTTTGGCGATCACGAGTCGTCGTAACCAAACTGAATTCCGAAGGGGCGCCGACCTACGAGCAGATAGACAGTGTAAGTTTTATCGATTTTGCGGTTGTAGAGTTAGGCAATCTAATTTTCCTGAGGATTGAAAATGCAGGGAGAAATATACGCGATCTCCTCAATGCGCTCGAAACATTGGTCGGTATTGGGTTCACTGCGAAACCGGTGACATTCGACAAAGAGCGCCCCTCTTCCGTTTTCAATTCTGTCGATTCTTCTAGGCTTATAGGCCTGAAAGTCGTCGGTGCAGTTCTTGCTGATGACCTTGTAGCTCGAATGGAGTTCGTGTCCAAAGAGGGGATGGTGGTTGAGAAAATGGATGTTCTCTCTGGTCTAAAGTACAAGGTTGATCTTGCTGTTTTTGAACTCGTATTGAGTGGGCTGCGAGGGCAAATTGCGTTTGCCGCAAATGGTAGCGTCAAGATCAGTGGCCAGATCGCCCCAAAATTGATAAGTCTCGTAGAGCAAGATCTTCCACTGTTAATTTAAATCCAGCTGTCGTTGGTATGGAAATTTGGGCGTGCCGGCACATTGCGCCGTCGGGCTTTACAGGCTGGCGCCCCGTGCCGACTTCGCCGTCACGGCCATTCGGCTTCAATCCCTTGTATCTTTGAAGTGCGTGTCCGGCAGTGCCGCCACGCCCGGACCTGTCAGGGTTCGGGGTTGGCCGCAGCATGTAGCCCGTCATCCCTCGGTGCCTCTTGAGCCCGTGCGTGAGTCCTGGGCGCATGCTTGCGCCCGATCTCTGAAAGCCCGAACAGCTGCGTGAACGCCATTCGCATTTGCAAGGAAGGGACGCGGGGATCATGGCCAATCAAATTGCAGTCGGTATCGACATATCAAAGAAGACCATGGATGTAGCCATCGGGCACGAGCAGTCCACGGCCATATTCAGCAACGATGGTGCCGGGCATCAAGCGTTGATCGAAGTGTTGAAGAGCCATCAGGTCTCGCTGATCGTGATGGAAGCGACCGGGCAGTATCAACTGGCCTGTGCCTACGCTCTCCAGGCTGCGGGATTCGCTGTCGTCGTCATCCACCCTCGGCAGGCTCGGGACTTCGCCAAGGCAATGGGGCGATTGGTCAAGACCGACAGCGTGGATGCCAGGATGCTGGCGGAACTGGCACAGGTGCTGAATCAGCGCCCTGATCGGGATCGCTTCATCAAACCGATGCCAGACCAGGCACAACAACACCTGCATGCGTTGGTTCTTCGGCGTCGGCAGTTGGTGCGCTTGCTGGTCAGCGAGCGCCAACGCAAACACATGGCGCATGCGGAGGTCGTGCAGGATATTGCGGAACTGACGGATGTGCTGGTGAAGCAACTGGAGATGCTGGATCGAAGGATTGCGCAGCATCTGATTCAATACCAGTCCGACCTGGCCGCATTGCTCAAGAGCGTCAAGGGCGTTGGCCCGACTACGGCTGCGACGCCGATCTCCGAGCTGCCGGAACTTGGCCAGCTCAAGGCCAAGCAGATCTGCGCGCTGGTGGGTGTTGCGCCGATGAACCGGGGCTCGGGCCAGGCTCGCAGCAAACGCATCATTTGCGGCGACAGGCCACGGTCAGGAGTGCGTTGTACATGGCCGCCATCGTCGCCATGCGCTTTAACGCCGTGATACGGCAGTGCTATAAGCGCCTGCTGGCGGCTGGCAAGCCGAAGAAAGTAGCCATCGTGGCTTGCATGCGCAAGCTGCTGGTCAGCATGGATGCCATGGTCAGAACCGGGCGGCCATGGAATGACCAACTGGCGCCGGCCTGAAATGGGGATTGCAGACGGCCTCGACTGCTGCGCGGAAGGTATTAGACCCTGTGGCCCTGCGCGTCCACCACGGCTTCGCCGTCTTCCTTGCTGAAGGCGCCGCGCTGCGGTTGCGGCAGGATGTCCAGCACGGCCTCCGACGGGCGGCACAGGCGTGTGCCCAGCGGCGTGACCACGATGGGCCGGTTGATGAGGATGGGGTGTTGAAGCATGAAGTCGATCAACTGGTCATCGCTCCACTTGGGGTCATCCAGGCCCAGCTCCGCGTAGGGCGTGCCCTTCTCGCGCAGCACGGCCCGCGCCGGCTCGCCCATGGCGGCGATCAGCGCTGTGAGCGTGGCACGGTCGGGCGGGGTCTTCAGGTACTCGATGACCGTGGGATCCTCACCACTGTTGCGGATCAGGGCCAGCACGTTGCGCGAGGTGCCGCAGGCCGGGTTGTGATAGATCGTGATATCGCTCATGGGAAATGTCCTGGTTATCTGCGGGCTGGGTTCTGGCCACACTCGTACCAGCCCTTGCTTTGGTTGACGATCCGAACCACCAGCAGCATCACCGGCACCTCGATCAGCACGCCGACCACCGTGGCCAACGCCGCTCCGGACTGAAAACCGAACAGGCTGATGGCGGCGGCCACGGCCAGCTCGAAGAAGTTGCTGGCGCCGATCAGCGCCGAAGGACAGGCGATGCTGTGCTGCTCGCCCGCCTTGCGGTTGAGCCAGTAGGCCAGGCCGGAATTGAAGAACACCTGGATCAGGATCGGCACCGCCAGCATGGCGATCACCAACGGCTGGCGGATGATGGCCTCGCCCTGGAAGGCGAACAGCAGCACTAGCGTCAGCAGCAGCGCCGCGATCGACAGCGGCCCGATGTGCTCCAGCGTTGCATCGAAGGCGGCTTGGCCTCGGCGCAGCAACGCGCGTCGCCAGAGCTGCGCGAGGATCACCGGAATGACGATGTACAGGGCCACCGACACCAGTAGCGTGTCCCATGGCACGGTGATGGACGACAGGCCCAGCAGCAGGCCGACGATGGGCGCGAAAGCGAAGACCATGATGGTGTCGTTCAGCGCCACCTGCGACAGCGTGAACACCGGATCGCCGCCGGTCAGCCGGCTCCAGACGAACACCATGGCCGTGCAGGGGGCGGCGGCCAGCAGAATCAGGCCGGCGACGTAGCTGTCGAGTTGGTCGGCGGGCAACCACTGCGCGAAGACTTGGCGGATGAATATCCACGCCAGCAGCGCCATCGAGAACGGCTTGACGGCCCAGTTGATGAACAGCGTCACACCGATACCGCGCCAATGCTGCTTGACCTGGCCGAGCGCGCCGAAGTCCACCTTGAGCAGCATGGGGATGATCATCACCCAAATCAGCAGACCCACGGGCAAGTTGACCTGGGCGACCTCCATGCGGCCGATGGCCTGGAACACGCCCGGCGCGAGCTGGCCCAGCGCGATACCGGCGACGATGCACAGCAGCACCCAGACACTCAGGTAACGCTCGAAGACGCTCATGGTGGAGGTGGCCGGCGTGTGGCCGGCCGCTTGGGTTCCAACACTCATCGCGCAGGCCTCACTTCGTACCGATGCTGCGCAGCTCGTGCTGCAGCGACATGGCATCCAGACGCTGCAATGGCAGCGACAGGAACAGCTCGATGCGCCGACGTAGCGTCAGCGCCGCATCCGTGAACGCCTTGCGCTTCTGTTCGTCGGTGCCTTCGACGGCTGCGGGATCGGACACCCCCCAATGCGCAGACATCGGGCGTCCCGGCCACACGGGGCAGACCTCGCCGGCGGCGTTGTCGCAGACCGTGAAGATGAAATCCAGTTCCGGTGCACCGGGCGCCGCGAATTCATCCCAGTTCTTGCTACGGTAGCCAGCGGTCGGCATGTGCAGCCGCTCCAGCGTGGCGAGCGCCAGCGGATGCACCTCGCCCTTGGGGTGGCTGCCCGCCGAGTAGGCGCGGAATCGCCCCTGGCCCAGTTCGTTGAGGATGCCTTCGGCCAGGATGGAGCGGGCCGAATTACCCGTGCAGATGAACAGAGCGTTGTAGGTTTTTTCTGTGGACATGGGCATCTCACATCAGCAGCAGGAGGAAGCCGGCTTTACCGCGACGCCCACCGGCTTGCCGCGCGCCGGGGTGCAGCAGGCAGAGGCGGAATCCGCTGCAGGCACCGCTTCGTTGAAGACCGGGATGTTGCCCAGCGTGTGGAAATGCTCCCAGGCCACGCCCTGCGGATCGGTGATCCAGTGCTTCTCGCTGCGCGCGTAGCAGCAGGTGGTGGAGCCCTCGTCCAGCAATGCCATGTCGGCTGCCTCGGCACGAGCCTTCAGCGCCGCCAACTCCTCGGCATCGTCGGTCTGGATGCCCAGGTGGTCGATGCCCGGCTTGGCGCCGCGCGTGGAGATGGCGAAGTTCACCGGCGGGTGTTCGAGCATCCACTTCGCGTAGTCGCCTTCGACGCGCGCGGGCTGCGCGGCGAACAATTGGGAATAGAAGTCGATGCTGCGGTTCAGGTCATCGACGTGCAGGTGGACGTGGAAGCGCTTCATGGGGTGATCCTTTCAGCAGGAGATACAGGCGGAGGAGGAATCGGTGACTTCGCACGCGTTGCCCTGGCAGCAGTGCTCGGTCAGGTAGCCGAGCAGCCCGTTCATTTGGGTGAAGTCGGCGCGGTAGATCAGGTTGCGGCCCTGCTGTTCGATGGTGACGAGGCCGGCGTGGGCCAGCTCCTTCAGGTGGAAGGAGAGCGCGTTGCGGGCCACGTCAAGTTGCTCGGCCAGCACGCTGGGCGTGAGCCCTTCGGGGCCGGCGATGACCAGGGCGCGGAACACGCGTAGGCGCTGGGTGTGGGCCAGTGCACCGAGGGCGGAAACAGCTTGGGCCTCGTTCATTATTCAATGATACAACAATCATTGAATAAAAGAAAGAATGGCCTACGTTGGATCAAGCCAGCACGCTTGAGAGGCTTGACTTCCAAGACAGTTGCTCACGCCTTCGCGTCTGCGGCGCTGCGCGCTTAGCTTGCCTCCAGGGGAAAGCCCTGCGGGCTATCCCCGCCGCGCACAGCTTGGCGCCCCTCGACACCGCCGAACCGGCATGCGCCGGATCGACCCGGCCAGCGCCCCGCTGCGGTGAGCGGGACGCTGGCGAACACGCCAGAGCTTGCTGCGGCAGGTTGTGCAAATGCGTGCCGTCCTCAACGCTGGCGGTTCCTGCCCATCACGTCCACGAAGGACGGTTCACGGACAACCCGCCCGGCATCGCTATGGAGCTTCCACGCTACGCCTCAAGACCAGCGCCGCAAGATGCGGCGGGGGCGTTCTCGTTTGTCGTCGGGTGGTTGACCTGGCCCGCGTCAGCGGACGAGCCGGAGCCGCCTTCATGCGGGGATGCCGAGTTGGCCCTATCTCCTTGCGGTGCGGTTCGGCCCAAGGCGTCCTTGTGTTGTTGTGAATCCTGGCGGTGGCGCGGCTGCGCCTCGGGCTTCATGGCTGCAACCGTCCGGCGAAAACAATTTCCCCTGCGCTGCGCGCATTCCTCGCGGGACAAATTCTTTTCGCCTCCCGGCTCTCCACTGCGTTGCGACCGCAAGCGGTGCAGCCAGCCCGTCCCCCGCCGGCCGGATCACAACAAGGACGCGATGGGCGCGAACCTTGTTCCACCGAAAGGAGAAATCATCATGGCCACCATCGGCACCTTCACCGCAGACAAAGACGGCTTCACCGGCACGCTTCGCACCCTGACGCTCAACGTCAAGGTCAAGCTGGTTCCCAACGACAAGGGCGACAACGAGAAGGCCCCCGATTTCCGCCTGCAGGCGGCGAGCCACGACATCGGCGCGGCGTGGAAGAAGACCAGCGAGGCCGGGCGGGAGTACATCTCCGTGACCCTCGACGATCCTTCGTTCCCGGCCACGGTCTACGCTCGCCTGATCGAAGGCGAGGACGGCACGCACGACCTGATCTGGTCGCGCAGCAAGCCCCAGGCGGCGTGACCGCCGCCCGCAGCGCCCCGCCACACGGCGGGGCGCTGCGCTGTTCGTTCGTCCCGAACGCGGCAGCAGCAGGCAGTGCCCTATAGCGGGCTGCGTTTCCCTGTCTCAGATTTGTGTCTGTGGCTGCTGTCAGGGCATGGCGTGTCGGCGCGGTGCGCCGCCGGGCTTTACGGGCTGCGCCCCGTGCCATCTTTGCCGTCACGGCCATCCGGCTCCAATTCCTCACGCCTTCGCGCCTGCGGCGCTGCGCGCTTCGCTTGCCTCCAGGGGAAAGCCCTGTGGGCTATCCCCGCCGCGCACAGCTTGGCGCCCCTCGATACCGCCGAACCGGCTGCGCCGGATCGGCACGGCCAGCGCCTACGGGTGGGCCGCTGCCGCGAGCTGGCTTTCGGCCTCGCTCATCAGCACGGCGGTGCTGCATTCGAGCGCGCCGGCGATCTTGAAGATGATCGCCAGCGTGGGCATGTGCTCGCCGCGCTCGACCTTGCCCATGTGCGAGCGCTCGATGCCGGCCAGGTGCGCCAGCGATTCCTGCGCTATGCCGCGTTCCGTCCGCAACGCGCGCACCGCCGCGCCGAAGGCTTGCGCCAACTCGGCATCGTAGGTGGTGGCGCCGGCCGGTCGGCCGCGCTGAATGGGTCGCTTCTGCATAGACAGAAGCGTCAAGTCGCAGCACAATTAAAACCACTTTATCTTTAACTCTTTCACCGACATCTCACTGTTTTGCGTTTTTACGGAAATCCGCATCCGTGCTTCCGCGGATTTGCACAAAGGCGCAAAGCCACGGAATCACAATCGTGCTTTTTCCGAAATCCTTCGATGCGGCTTTGCGTTTTCACGCTTGGGCGGATTTGTGAATTGGGGATAGGACACCATGAAGCCACTTATCACCGAGGACGAGCGCCAGCGTCTGCTGGCCCACGGCCAAGCCCGTGCCGACGGTCAGGCCGGCGACCCGCTGCCGGTGGTGCGCCTGTTTACCCCGGACGCACACCTCACTTGGCTGCTCGCTTCGCTCGATCCGGCCGACGGCGATACGGCCTACGGCCTGATCGACCTGGGCCTGGGGATGCCCGAGCTGGGCACCGTGAAGCTGTCCGACCTGGCATCCATCGTCGGGCCGCGCCAACAGCCCGTGATGCGGGATCGGTATTTCCAGGCGGCGCGGCCCCTGTCGGAATATGTCCGGCTGGCCCAGGAGAACGGCGGCATTGTCGATTAAGCCAATCGCGTTCCGGCGCAGCCGGGCGTATTGAGACTATTTCCGTCGGAATTCGGATTTGCCCGGTCTCAATTCGCACTCTTGCACCGAAACAGGGCATTTGAGACAAAAATGGCCACGATCTTTGGCGCGGGTTGCGGCACCTTGATTTGTGCCGCGTGACGTTTTTGGACTGCGCGGCCGTCGTATTCGGACGCATTGCGCAATACCCCGGAGCCAATCAGTCTTGACACTTGATGTTACAGTTTAAACAGATTCGGATGATGTTTTGATGTGGACGCGGTAGCTCCGTTCTTGAACGCCCGTGACGACGTTCCTGCTGTTCGACGGGAGCTTGGCAGTCATGGGCAATCCGCACCATCTTGCGCATTGGTATCCAACCGCCGCGTACCTCTACATCTTGTGCCTGGACACGCTCGCACTGGCCTGGGAGTATCTGCGCCGCCATCCCGACTACCGGCTCGACTGGCTGCGCCGCCAGCGCCGGCCGCAAGCGGCGCAACAGGCGGCGCTTCGCTGGGGCTTGCGTCTGCTGGAAGACCCGGCCCTGGATGCGCGCGACGCGCATCCGGCCTGGCTACCCGGCCACGATGCCGTGGTGCAGCTCCACCCCGACGCCGATCCGCCGCCCGATGCGGCGGCCTTCGCGTTCTGGCACATCCCTGGTTACAAACAACTGCTGCATGACGGCAAAGGGCTGGCGCTGATCGCGCGCAGCCCTGGCCATTGCGTGCGCTTCGCGCTGGCGCCCGGCCTGGAGGACGGCATGGCGGTCGCCTATGCCAATCGCGGAAATGGTGGTAGCGGCGCTGCCACGCCCGCACATGGACATGGGCTACCCAGTTCAGAGCTGGCCGCAGCCAAGCCCCGCCCGCCGCCCGCTGCGCTGCTGGAACTACACACCTTGCAGGCGCTCGACGCGACCCAGGCGGGCGCGTCCTTGCGCGAAGTCGCCGAGGGACTGTTTGGCACCGATGCCGTGGCGGCCGACTGGCATGCCGACGGCGACCTGCGCGCCCGCGTGCGTCGCCTGGTGCGGCGCGGCGATGCGCTGATGCGCGGCGGCTATCGCCGCCTAGCACAGCTCGCACCGCTTGAGAAGGGACGTTCTGCATCCACTGCAAAACGTCCCTGAGCAGGAGAGCTTTGTTTTCTGAGACTGCCTCCATCCGGTTGCGCTGTGCAGCCGGAGCTTCAAAACCGATGGAGGTTCACCCCATGCGCCCCGCTCCCTTGCAGCCTGCCGCCACTGCTTCGCCCGCTGCCGCACAGCCACAGCGTTATCTCACCAACGACGAAGCCGCCGAGTACCTGCGCCTGTCGCCGCGCACGCTGGAAAAGCAGCGCGTGATCGGCGGCGGCCCGCGCTTTCGCAAGTTCGGCCGGCGCGTCATGTACGCCGTGGCCGACCTCGATGCCTGGGCTGCGGATCGCAGCTTCGAGAGCACTTCTGATCCTGAATACGCCGAGCAACACGCGGCGGACAGTCGTGCGCGCTGATCGGCGGTGCGCGGGTGGCCTTCGCCCTGTCCAAACCTTCGCAAGAGCGCGAACAGCTCGATCTGTTCCGCGCCTTGCCGGGCGACATGGCGCCGCGCGACAGCCAGGACCTGATGGCCTTTCCGTTCTTCTCGCTGGCGAAGTCGCGGCGCACGGCACCGATCGACTTCCAGGCATCGAACGTCACGATCCGCGTGGAGGGCACGGCCGAGCACGGCATCGCAACGATCTGGGATGCGGACGTGCTGATCTGGGCGGCCTCGCAGATCGTGGAAGCACGCGACGCGGGCCTGCGCCCGTCGCGGCTGATGCAGGCCACGCCTTACGAAATCCTGCGCTTCATTGGGCGCGGTACGTCGCTGCGCGACTACCGGCGCCTCAAGGCGGCCCTGGATCGCCTGCAATCGACCACGGTGGCGACGTCGATCCGCGAGATGACTGGGCGGCGTCTGCATCGCTTCTCGTGGATCAACGAGTGGAAGGAGCTGGCCGATACCAAGGGCACGCCCTTGGGGTTGGAGATGATCTTGCCGGACTGGTTCTATGCCGGCGTAGTGGATGCCGCCCTGGTGTTGACCATCGACCCGGCGTATTTCCGCCTGACGGGCGGCATCGAGCGGTGGCTGTACCGGCTGGTGCGCAAGCACGGCGGCCGGCAGGAAGGCGGCTGGCAGTTCGATTTTCAACACCTGTACCGCAAATCGGGCAGTGTGGCGCGTTACTACGACTTTGCCGCCGACCTGCGGGCACTGGTGGCGCGGCAAGCTTTGCCGGGCTATCTGCTGGGCATCGACTCCGTGTCCGGTCTTTCCTCGCCGC
The DNA here is from genome assembly GCF_900103645.1 of Oryzisolibacter propanilivorax. Lineage (GTDB taxonomy): Bacteria > Pseudomonadota > Gammaproteobacteria > Burkholderiales > Burkholderiaceae_C > Melaminivora > Melaminivora propanilivorax. The sequence continues at coordinate 44,892 of NZ_FNHP01000007.1, read as the reverse complement.
TGCTCACGTTCAGGCCCGTGCCGTCGACGGCACGGGGATAACCGCGCCAAATCCTGTGGACGGGCTCGTGCTATCAGGCAACAGAGGTATCGTGCTATCAGGCAACGAATCCTCGTGCTATCAGGCAACAAAATCGGCCGCTAAGCCAATAACGGCGCGGGTTTCGGCCTCCCTTAACTTACCTAACTTAGATTCTCTAACTTGTAGTAGAGAAACGCCGTCGCGGTGGGCAACCGCCACGCGGCCACAAACGGCGGGCAAAACCCGCCACCAGAAAACCGTTTTTGCCAGTGCATCAAGGCAAGGCTTTCCAGCATGGAGAGCAAGGCCATGATCGTCGCGCTGCTCAACCAGAAAGGCGGCGTGGGCAAGACCACGCTCGCCACCCACATCGCCGGCGAGCTGGCGATGCGCGGCCAGCACGTCGTGCTGCTGGACGCCGATCCACAGGGTTCATCGCTGGACTGGACACAGCGCCGAAGCCAGCAAGGCTTGCCACGGCTATTCAGCGCCGTGGGCCTCGCACGCGAAACGCTGCATCAGGAAGCGCCAGAGCTCGCCAGGCGGGCCGATCACGTCGTGATCGATGGGCCGCCGCGCATCGCTGCCCTCGCGCGCTCCGCGCTGCTGGCGGCCGATCGCGTGCTGATCCCGGTGCAGCCCAGCCCCTACGACTTGTGGGCCAGTGCCGAGATGGTGGCGCTGATCCGCGAGGCGCAAGTCTTTCGGCCTGCGCTGCGCGCGGCCTTCGTCATCAACCGGCGCGTCAGTACCACCGTGATCGGGCGCGAAGCACGCCAGGCGCTCGCCGACCAGCCGCTTCCTGCGCTGCGCGCGGAAGTGCATCAGCGCATCGTGTTCGCCGACAGCGTGGCCGCTGGACGGCTCGCACGCGAGACGGCACCGGACAGCGCCGCCGCACGGGAAATCACCGCGCTCGTGGACGAACTGCTGCGGTGGACGACATGACCGCGAAGCTGCCACTTCGCGCAAAGCGCGTCGGCATCGGTGCGCGTCCGCCCGCGAATCCGCACGCCGAGGCGTGGATTCGCCAGGGCGATGCCGATGCGCTGGGCAAGGGCGACCTCTACACGGCCCGCCTCACCCTCGACATCACGCCCGCGCTGCGGGCGCGCATCAAGATCGCCGCCTTCGGCCAGGGCGTGACCGTGGCCGACCTGCTGCGCGGCCTGCTCGAACGGGAGTTTCCCGAGAACCACAGGGAGAACACACCATGACCGCATCCGCTTCGCCTGCCGCTGCCGCTGTCGCGGCCACGGCTGCACTGGCTGCGCCTATCGGCCAGCCTGCCAGCGCGCCGATGACGCGCGTGGCGCTGGCCTACATAGACCAGCGTTTCGACCTCTATCTGCGCTTCGGCGAGCCGGCGCGCATCGTGCGGCTCGACCGCTGGCGGCGCTGCGCCGTGTTCCTGCCGAACGCGGTCTTGTGCCGCATCCGCTGGCAGGCCAATGACTACGGCACGATCCGCTGGCAGCTCATGGTGATGCAAGCCTGCACACCGCTGGACGCGGCGCAGCGCATCCCCGGCGTGCAGCCGGGCGCACGCCTGCTGCTGCACGCCGAGGGCGACGGGCAAGTGCGCGCCGTGCTGGAACGCATCGACGCCATCGAGGCGCGCGGCATCGCACCGACCGATGCCTCGCCCGCGTACTGGCGCACGCTCGCCAACCGGCTCGCTGCACGCCTGCCGCTGCCCGACTACACCACCGAACGGCACGCCGCCTGGCTGGCCGGGAGGGTGCTGCCATGACCGCCGTTTCCACTGGCGGCACCGCGCCGCGTCCTCGCTCGCGCCTGCGCGCTCGCATCGTGCTTGCGGGCCTCGCCGCCTGCGGCCTCGCTGCGCTGGCCTGGGCGTCCTTCGTGCATCCATTCCCGCGCCTGATCTACAACCCGTCCGACAGCGTTCCCGTGGGCTGGTATCGCGTCGATCCGCTGCGCCATCGGCCCGGCTCGCCGCCACGTTCGCTGCCACCGTCATTGCGCGTGGGCAGCATCGTCCTGGCCTCGCTGCCGCCAGATGCCGCCGCGTTGGCCGCGCGACGCGGCTACCTGCCGACGGGCGTTCCGCTGCTCAAGCGCGTGGGGGCCGTCGCGCCGCAGGAGGTGTGCATCGCTGGTGGCATCGTCCGCATCGACGGCGTGCCTTCGGCCGCCGTGCTGCGCGCCGACCGCTGGGGCCGGCCGCTGCCATCCTGGCAGCAGTGCCGCCGCCTCGAACCGGGTGAGCTGTTCCTGTTGAGCGTGACCAACCCGGCATCGTTCGATGGCCGGTACTTCGGGCCGGTGCGCGCGTCCGCCGTGATTGGCATCGCGCACCCGGTCTGGCTGGAGAAGCGCCCATGAGCGTCGCCGATTCGCTGCGCATCATCGTGCTATCGGGCGTGCCGATCCGGTGGCTTTCCGCATGTCGTTGCGCGTGCAGTGCGAGCGCATCCGCGCTGCACTTCGCGCTGCCTTTCCATGTGCAGGCGTCTTGCCTCGAACGCTGCCGGCCTATGGCCGTCGCCGCGTTCGCCGGCGCGCTGGCTGCTCACGCAGCAGCGCCGCCGGGCCGCCGCTGCCCGGAGCGACAGCGAGGGGCAAAGGCGGAAGGCAAGACAAAAGGACGCGGCACCGGGCCGCGTCGAAAGCCAGTCTGCACGTGGGGTTGGCGCAGCACGGAGCGGCTTCGCCGCTGTGCCGCGTGTGGCGCGAGGCCCGCGCTAGTACGGGCATATCCGCGTGCTTCGCACGACAGGACACGCCAGAGCTTGCAGGGAGCGCGGCCATGACCGACCGCCGCGACGACGATTTCCGCGTGCGCCCCAGCGCCCCGAAGAACCGGGGCAAGGGCCAGGGGCAGAGCTTCGTTTCCAAGGTGCTCAAGCAGGCGGGCAAGGCCAGCAGCGGTAAGTCCGCGGTACGCCGTCCGGCATCGGCGCGCGGCACCGGCCAGCGGCCCGGCTCGCGCCTCGGGCGCGGCCACACGGCAGCGCGCTTCGCGGGTGCGAAGCTGGCGCCCATGTCGCGGCGCGCGACCATCAAGACCTTGCTGGTGAATCACCAGCGGGCCAGCCCGCAGTCGCTCACCAAGCACCTGCGCTACATCGAGCGCGATGGCGTGGGCCGTGACGGCGAGCCGGGCCAAGCCTACGGGCCGCAGACCGACACCGCCGACCTCAATGCCTTCAAGGAACGCTGCGCCGACGACCGGCACCATTTCCGCTTCATCCTCTCGCCCGAGGATGGCGCGGAGCTGGAAGACCTGCGCACCTACACGCGGCACCTCATGGGCCGCATGGAGGCCGACCTGGGCACGGGCCTCGATTGGGTGGCGGTCAACCACTGGAACACCGACAACCCGCACACGCACATCGTCGTGCGCGGGTGCGACGACACCGGCAAAGACCTCATCATCGCGGGCGACTACATCGCCGATGGCTTCCGCCACCGTGCCGCCGAGCTGGCGACCGAGTGGCTGGGGCCGCGCACCGAGCTAGAGATCCAGCAGACGTTGCAGCGCGAGGTGGAGCAAGAGCGGTGGACGAGCCTGGATCGCACCTTGAAGCGCGAGGCCGGCGACGATGGCCTGGTGCATGTCGAACGGCTCAACGAACCCCGGCTGCAACGCCAGCGCCTGCTGCTGATCGGCCGCCTGCAACGCTTGCAGCGCCTGGGCCTGGCCGATGAGACGCAGCCCGGCACCTGGGCCGTCCATGCCGATGCGGAAAAGACCCTGCGCGCCTTGGGTGAGCGTGGCGACATCATCCGCACCATGCAGCGGGCCATGCGCGGCGAGCCGCGCGAGCTGGCGGTGTTCGAGCCGGGCGACGATGGCCGAACCATTCTCGGCCGCGTGGCCGCGAAGGGGCTGGCCGACGAGCTGCGCGACCGGGGCTATCTGGTCATCGACGGCGTGGACGGCAAGGCGCACTACATCGCGCTCAACGCCCGCGACGAGCTGGCGAACTATCCCACCGGCGCCGTGGTGGAGGTGACGGGGTCGGCCGACGTGCGCGCCGCCGACAGGAACATCGCTGCGCTGGCGAGCGGTGGCCTGTACCGCACCGACCATCACCTGGCCGTCGCGCAGGGTCAGGCCGTACCGGGCCGTGATCCGCAGGAAGTCGTTGCAGCCCACGTCCGCCGGCTGGAAGCCCTGCGCCGGGCCGGCATCGTGGAGCGCGTGGCGGAGGGGCTATGGAAGGTGCCGGGCGACCTGCCCGAGCAGGGCCGCCGCTACGAAGCGCAGCGCCTGGGCGGCGTGGCCGTGGAGCTGAAATCGCACCTGCCCCTCGAGCGACAGGCCCGCGTGATCGGGGCCACCTGGCTCGACCAGCAGTTGATTGGCGGCGGTTCCGGTTTGGGCGACCTGGGCTTTGGCGCAGAGGCCAAGCAGGCGATGCAGCAGCGTGCCGACTTCCTGGCCGAACAGGGGCTGGCCGAGCGGCGCGGGCAGCGCGTGATCCTGGCGCGCAACCTGCTCGGCACGCTGCGCAATCGGGAACTGGTGCAGGCCGCCAAGGACATCGCTGCGGAAACGGGGCTGGAGCATCGTCCGGGAACCGACGGCCAACGCGTGGCCGGCATCTACCGGCGCAGCGTCATGCTCGCCAGCGGGCGCTACGCCATGCTCGATGACGGCATGGGGTTTACTCTGGTGCCGTGGAAGCCGGTGATTGAGCAGAGGCTAGGGCAGCCACTTGCAGCCACGATCCGCAGCGGTGGAGTGTCCTGGGAGATTGGGCGCAGTCCAAAGCTATCCTTGAGCTAGCAGCGCAATCGTCCGCAATACAGTACCTATGGCAGGGTTCCGAAATGGGTACTGGAGCGATCGAGTAGATGGACGGACACCCTTCAACTTATCGGCGCCATCCAGAAAATCACTTTGCAATCAGTGGCCGTGGCATATCGCCATGAGGCACACAATATGGTTCATCCATGAACATCAGTGTTTTCCATGCCCTGCTGGCAGCGGCCCTGTTTGGCGCCAGCACGCCGCTGGCCAAGCTGCTGGTGGGCTCGGTTTCACCTGTGCTGCTCGGCGGCCTGCTTTATCTGGGCAGTGGCATCGGTCTGACTGCCATCCGGCTTGTGCGGGATCGGGGTTGGGTGGGTTCGGGCCTTGGGCGCGGCGAGTGGCCGTGGCTGCTGGGGGCAATTTTCTTCGGAGGCATCCTGGGTCCGGTCGCGCTGATGTTCGGACTGGTGCACACCAAAGCGTCCGACGCTTCGCTTCTGCTCAACCTTGAGTCCGTCCTGACCGCCGTGCTGGCCTGGACGGTGTTCAAGGAGAACGCCGATCGCCGCATCATTGTCGGCATGGCCGTCATCGTGCTCGGCGGGGTTCTCCTGTCCTGGCCAGATCAACGCGTGGCAGCAAGCGGGAATTGGCTTGGGCCTGGGACCATCGCGCTGGCATGCCTGTGCTGGGCCATCGACAACAACCTGACACGCAAGGTTTCGACCACGGACGCCTTGTTCGTTGCTGGGGCCAAGGGCTTGATCGCAGGGCTTATGAATTGCGCTGTGGCGCTGTGGATGGGGACGGCGCTTCCTGCCTGGGGCACCGTGGCTTCGGCCATGGTCGTCGGCTGGCTCGGCTACGGCATCAGCCTGGTGCTGTTCGTGATGGCGCTGCGCGGCCTTGGGACAGCGCGCACGGGGGCCTATTTTTCCACAGCTCCGTTCGTCGGAGCAGCGGTAGCTCTGGTCTTTTTGCGTGAAGCCCCATCGCTACTGTTCTGGCCCGCGTGCGCACTGATGGGCGCGGGTGTCTGGCTGCATCTGACCGAGCGCCACGTGCACCTGCACACGCACGAGCCGCTGGAGCACAGCCATCGCCACGTGCACGACGAGCACCATTTACACGAGCATGACCCAGATTGCGATGAGCGCGAGCCGCACACGCACTGGCACCGTCATCAGTCGATCACCCATAGCCACCCGCACTTTCCGGACATCCACCATCGGCATCCGCATGGGTAACGAGGTGGCTGCGTCGAGGGGTATCGGGGGTTTTTGTCAGCAAATTGTTTGCCAGGGTTCGCAGTTCATGCCACTCCAGATCGACCATCGCACCCACTTCATTGCCGAACTGTTTTCCGATTGATCGGGGCGTCTCGCCTGCCATCGCTCAGCATGCTGAAGCCAATCGTCGTCATACCGTCTTTCGAGTCGGCCCGTGGCTCACCGCCATGCATGCGCGCAATAGCTGCGACGATCGCCAGGCCGAGCCCATGGTTGCGCACGGCGTCGCTGCGAGAGGGGTCGGCCCGGTAGAAACGGTCAAACAGGCGTGGCAGGTGCTCTGGAGCAATGTTGTCGCCCCGATTGGTGACCAGCAGGTGCACCTGGCCATCGAGTTCCTGTATTTCCACCCGGACAGTGGTTCGTGGCTGCGCATACCGTGTTGTGTTGGACAGCAGGTTGGAGAGTGCACGCTGCAGCAATGCATCGTCAAACTCCCCTTGCGCGTCGCCAGCAATTTCCAAGCGCAGCTCTGCATCGGCCAGACCTGCCTCGTGATAGTCGGCGATTTTTTGTGCCAATGCGGCAAGGCTACCCAATGGTTTGCGGCGCGCAAGCGCACCCCGATCGGCCCGGGACAAGAACAACATGTCTTGCACGATATCGGAAATGCGGTGCAAGTCCTCCAGGTTCGAACCCAGAACATCGCGTAGCTCTTCGGTACCTCGGGCCTTGCGCAACGCCAGCTCTGTGCCACTGATCAAGGTAGCCAAAGGCGTACAAAGTTCGTGCGCGACATCTGCATTGAATCCTTCCATCTGGTCGTAGGCACGTTCAAGGCGCGCAAGCAGCGCGTTGAACTGCTCCACCAGCGGCTTCAACTCCTCGGGTTGCGCCGATCCATCGAGTCTCTTGTGCAAGGTGCCTGCAGCCAGTTGCCGTGTTTGTGCAACCAAGTCGCGCACTGGCCGCAGTCCACGCTTTACGAGGGCATATCCGCCGGCCGATATCACCGCTACTCCAACCAGGGCTGCTGCCAACAACGTCACGCTAATACGAGACAGAAGGAGGCGATCGTCACGCGTATCCAGTCTCAGTTCGGCATACAGGGGCGCACTGTCGATGGTGGGCACGGCTACGGCAAACTTCAGGGTGCGTAGATACGTGACCTCATGGTTCGGCGCTGTCGCTGCTGCGCCATAAAACGCAGTGCCGTCGGCGCGCCGCAGCGCCAGCGTCATGTCCTGGTGACCAATCAAGAAATCATCGAGCCTGTGTCTCAATGCCTTTGCATCCGACATGTCCGCTTCGTCGGCCAATAGATGGCGTACCTGCATCTCCTTGTCTGCAAGCGCCTTGCCCTGGCGCGCATCAAACGCCAGAAGAGTGGTGACATAGACAGCCACGCACACCGCAGCCAGGCCTGCCAGGCTTTGCACTGCAAGCCACAGCGACAGGCGACGGCCCAGTGAGCGTATGGGAGGGCGGGTCACTCTGCTCGCGCCTCCAGCACATAACCCATGCCGCGTACCGTATGGAGCAATGGCCGACCGAACGGCGTGTCCATTTTTGTGCGCAGGCGCCGTATTGCCACGTCAATCACGTTCGTGCCATGGTCAAAATTGACGTCCCATACCTGCTCCGCGATTTCGGCGCGTGACAGCACCTCGCCTTGCCTGCGCAGCAGCAGGGACAGCAGCTGAAATTCCTTAGCTGTTAGGTCAAGCCGTTTGCCAGCCCGCTCCACACGCCGGCGTACCAGATCCATGTGCAGATTGTCTATCGTCAGTGTCAGGGCTTCATGACTTGCCGGGAATGGGTGGGAGCGCTTGAGCAGTACCTCGATCCGCGCCACCAGTTCGGTGAATGCAAAGGGTTTGACCAGATAGTCATCCGCCCCGGCCTTCAGGCCGCGCACCCGGTCTTCGACGCGCACGCGCGCCGTCAGCATCAATACGGGTGTTTGTTTGGATTGCCGCAGTGCGGCCAGCACGCCCATGCCGTCAATGCCCGGCAGCATGCCATCCAGGACGATCAGGTCATACGCGCCTTCCATCGCCATGTGCAAACCATCCACACCGTTGTGCGCCACCTCCACAACATAACCCTCCTCGGCCAGGCCTTTGCGCAGGTATTCGGCCAGCTTGACCTCGTCTTCAACGATCAACAACTTCATGCGTCGGTTTCCACATTGAAGCGCAGTGCATGTGACAGAACTGTCATGCAAAGGACCTCGTTCTATTGGGGAGTGTTTTCTACAGTTGCCTCATGCCGATGGGCATGCATCGCGGCTTTGCAGCAAGTCCACACATTGAAGTTGATAGGAGTGTGTTCCATGACCCGTAAATTCTGTACTCTGCTCATCCTCGCCGGGCTTACGGCAGTTCCCGCCTTGTCGCAAGCCAACTCCATCTGGCATGACGGACCTGGGGAGTCGGTTCGATATGTTCCTGAGCATTGGAGCTCTACAAAAACGCGCGCCGACGTCCTTGCGGAACTGGATGCCGCCAAGGCGGACGGCACGCTGTCGCTGATCCAGCGCGGGTTGCCGGTGCCCGTGAAGAGTACGGAAGCTCCCAAGACACGCCAGCAGGTCATCGATGAGCTGCACAATGAGTCGCCGCAGGCGCGAAGCGCTCGTGCGGAACTGCTCCGCAACTGACCATGGGCATCCTCGACAGGCTCTTGGGTGGCCATCACGGTGGTGGCCACCATGGGCGCACTGAGCACCATGGCGGCAGGGTGTCCGCCACGCCGGATGCGCAGGGCGTCCCATGCGCACACTGCAAGGCCTGGAATGCCATTGAGGCGCGGTTCTGCCAGCAATGCGGTAAACCTATGGCGCCCTCGGCGTGTGCCCGGTGCGGATCTGCGTTGCAAGGCGATGCAAAATTTTGCCCCCAATGCGGGACGGGGGTTGCCTGAACCATGGCCCATGCGCGCCGCGCCTGGCGGCGGGTAAGGCCTGGCAAGGCGCGGCTGCCCTACGACCTTCATGCTGCTTCCCGGCCCTGCGGCATGCTCGCCGTGGTGTCGCGGTAGGCCAGCAGCCGTAGCGCGTTGAAGACGACCAGCAGCGTCGAGCCTTCATGCACGGCCACTGCGGCCCCGATGCCCAGGCCCATGATCGTCGCGGGCACCAATACCGCCACGATGCCCAGGCTGACAAACACGTTCTGGCGGATGACTCTCCGGGTATGCCGACTCAGGCCCACGGCGAATGGCAGGTGCCGCAGGTCGTCGGCCATCAGGGCCACGTCCGCCGTTTCCAGCGCCACGTCCGATCCGGCGGCACCCATGGCGATGCCGACCGTCGCGTTGGCCATCGCGGGGGCGTCGTTAACGCCATCACCGACCATCGCCACCTTGGTTTCCTGGCGCAATCTGCGGATCGCCTCCACCTTGTCCTCGGGCATCAGGTCGCCCCAGGCCTCGTTGAGGCCCACCTCGGCGGCCACCGCTTCTGCCACCTTTTGGTGATCACCCGAAATCATGATCATGCGTTGGATGCCCAGCTCGCGCAGTGCCTGCAGCGCCTCGCGCGCGCCGGCGCGCGGCGTGTCCAGCAGACCGATTGCGCCCAGGTCACGCGCACCCAGGCGCACCACCATGGTGGTGCGGCCGCGCTCGCGCAGGCCCTCGACGGCGGCCTGGGCGGCGGCGCCCAGTGCCGGCACATCGGCGACGTCGAACATCTCGGCCTTGCCTATCCACACCGTTTCGCCCGCCAGCCTAGCCGTGACGCCGCGGCCTATCAGGTTCTGTAAGCCATCGGCGACCGGCTCCGCCCGGCCCGCCAGGCGCTTGCGCCCGTCGCGCGCAATCGCGGCTGCCAACGGGTGATCGCTGAGCGACTCAACGGCCACCGCCACGGCCAGCAGTTCCTCATCGCTCGCACCATCAACCGCCACCACATCGGTGATGCGCGGACGCCCCTCGGTCAGGGTGCCGGTCTTGTCGAACGCCATCGCGTCGAGCGAGCCCAGTTCCTCCAGCGGCGCACCGCCCTTGATCAACACGCCGCCGCGCGCTGCCCGTGCAATGCCCGACAGCACCGCGCTGGGCGTGGCGATGGCCAGCGCGCAAGGGCTGGCCGCCACCAGCACGGCCATCGCGCGGTAGAAGCTGTCGCGAAACGGCTCGTCAATCACCACCCAGGCGAACAGCAGCACAAACGTCAGGCCCAGCACCGCGGGCACAAAGATGCGCTCGAACTTTTCGGTAAAGCGCTGGGTGGGCGACTGCCGCGTCTCGGCCTCGCTGACCATCTTGACCACCCGCGCCAGCGCGGAGTCGGTAGAGCGGCGCGTCACCTCGACTTCCAGGCCGCCCGCGCCGTTGATGGTGCCAGCGAACACGCGCGCGGCGGACTCCACACCATCGGGCCGGGCGCGCGCCAATGCCGCATCCTCCACCGGGCGCTTGTCCACCGGAATGCTCTCGCCAGTCACCGGCGCCTGGTTGATCGCCGAGCTGCCCTGCACGATGAAGCCGTCGGCCGGCAGGCGCTCGTTCGGCCGCACCAGCACGATATCGCCGACGCGCAGTTCCTCCACCGGAATTTCGTGCGTCTGGCCGTCGCGCCGCACCGTTGCGGTGTCCGGCGCCAGTTCCGCGAGGGCCTCAATGGCGCGCTTGGCGCGGCCCATTGCATAGTGCTCCAGCGCATGGCCGAGGCTGAACAGGAACAGTAGCAGCGCACCCTCGGCCCAGGAGCCCAGGGCCGCAGCGCCGGCCGCCGCCACCAGCATCAGGGCGTCAATCTCAAAACGCCTGAGCCTCAGGTTGTCTAGCGCCTCGCGCAGCGTGAAAAAACCACCGAAGCCATAGGCCAGGGCGAAGCAGGCCCATGGCAGCCAGCCGGGGGCCCCAGCCACCAGCTTCTCTATCAGCACTCCCAGGCCCAATAGCGCGCCGCAGCTCAGCGCAAAGATCATTTCGGTATTGGGGCCGAGCATGCCGCCATGTGCGTGCCCATGGCCGTCCGGCTCGCCCGGCGCATGCCAATGCCCCGGCTTGCCATGGCCTGGCGTTGCTACTTCATGCGCCGCCTCTGTCTGCGGCCACACGCTCCAATCGGCCAGGGAGGCGAGGATGGATTGCTCCGAAGTCAGTTGGCGGTCGAAGTCCACATGCACCTGCCCCGCCGCGCTGGCCTCGGCCTCCAGTACACCGGGCAGGCCGCGCAGCTGCTCTGCCACCGTGCGGGCCCGGCGTGCATGACCGATGCCGTCAACCTGCCACAGCGCGTGCCCAAAGCGCTCGGCAATACGCGCGCCGGCCGCCTCGACGATTTCGCGGATGCGTGCCAGTGGCAGCGCCTGTGGGTCGTAATGGACGCACAGTTGAGCCGAAGCCCCGACCTCGGCGGCGCACACATGCACCGCATCGATGCCCTCGCGGCCCTGCAAATCCTCGACCAGGCGCTTGACGCAGATGTCCTCGGCGGCGTCTATCTGTGGCAACACAAGGGGAATATCCAGGCGGAATTTGGTGGTCATGGTGGTGATGGCAGGTCATGAATGGAGATGGGCGGTAGGCTGCACCTGGCATGACCAAGCGCAGCCCAGTTCGCTTACTCCCCCGAGAGGGTTGGCACACCGGTGGCGGGTGATGCTCCAGTGGCGGACGAGTTCTGCGCCCGATGCCAAGCATGCGCCCACCGGTAGAGCACAGGCAGCACCAGCAGCGTCAGCGCCGTCGACGAAATGATGCCGCCGATGACGACGGTGGCCAGCGGGCGCTGCACCTCGGCGCCGGTGCCGGTCGCCAGGGCCATGGGCACAAAGCCCAGAGAAGCCACCAGGGCCGTCATCAACACCGGCCGCAGGCGCGTCAGTGCGCCTTCCCGCACTGCCTCGTCCAAGCCCAGGCCCTCCTCACGGAGCGAGCGGATGAAGGAAATCATCACTAGGCCATTCAGTACCGCCACGCCGGACAATGCAATGAAGCCCACTCCTGCCGAGATCGACAGCGGTATGTCGCGCAGCCACAGCGCCACGATGCCTCCGGTCAATGCGAAGGGCACGCCAGTGAACACCAGCAGCCCGTCCTTGACGTTGTTGAACATCGCGAATAGCAGCATGAATACTAGCAATAAGGCGATGGGCACAACGATCTGCAGGCGCTGGCTGGCGGACTGCAACTGCTCAAAGGTGCCGCCCCAGGCCGTCCAGTAGCCGGTGGGAATCTTGACCTTTTGCTGCAGTTGCTCCTGCGCCTCGGCCACAAAGGAGCCGATGTCGCGACCGCGCACATTGGCGGTGACGACGACGCGGCGCTTGCCGTTCTCGCGGCTGATCTGGTTGGGGCCGGGAGCGATCTCGAAGCTCGCCACTTCGCCCAGCCTCACATAGGTGGGCGAACCGCCAGCGCCTGGCAGGCGGATCGGCAGGCGCTTGAGTACCTCGATATCGTTGCGCTGCCCATCCGGCAGACGCACCAGAATGTCGAAGCGGCGGTCACCCTGGAACAGCGCACCCGCTTCCCGGCCGCCAATCGCGGTCGCTGCCGTAGATTGCACGTCGTCTAGACTCAGCCCCAGCCGTGCCAGCTTGGTGCGGTCGATCTGCATCGTCAGCATGGGCAAACCCGTGGTCTGCTCGACCTTCACGTCCGCAGCCCCGGGAATACCTTCGAGCACCTGCGATATCTGTTCGGCAGTGTCCTCCATCACGGCCATGTCGTCGCCAAAGACCTTGACGGCCACGTCGCTGCGCACCCCCGATATCAGCTCGTTAAAGCGCATCTGTATGGGCTGCGTGAACTCATAGTTGTTGCCCGGCACTTTGTTCACGGCCTGTTGCAGGGCGGCTACCAGCGATTCGGCGCTGCGCTTGGGGTCAGGCCACTCGGTGCGCGGCTTGAGCATCAGGAACGTGTCGGCCACGTTCGGCGGCATCGGATCGGTGGCAATCTCGGCGGTGCCCAGCTTGGCGAACACCTTGTCCACCTCCGGGAACTGCTTGATCACCCGTTCCAGCTCGAACTGCATCTCGATCGCCTGGCTCAGGCTGGTGCCGGGGATGCGCAAAGCGTGCAGTGCGACATCACCCTCGCTGAGGCTGGGGATGAACTCACTGCCCATGCGTGTGGCCAGCAGTCCACTCAACACGACGGATACTGTTGCAATCGTCACCACCAGCGGCCGATTTACGAGCGCCCAGTCCAGCATCGGCGTATAGCCTTTCTTGGCCGCCAGCATCAGACGGTTTTCCTTTTCGCCCACATGCTTGCCGATCAGCAACGCGACGGCCGCGGGGATGAAGGTGACGGAGAGGATCATCGCGCCGACCAGGGCAGCCACCACCGTGAAGGCCATCGGGTGGAACATCTTGCCCTCGACGCCGCTGAGGGCAAAGATCGGCAGGTAGACCACCATGATGATCAGTTGGCCGTAGACCAGGGGCCTGCGCGCCTCGCGGGCGGCGGCAAACACCTCGTGAAAGCGCTCCTCGCGCGTCAGGGGCCGGCCCGCCGCTGCCTGCGCATGTGCCAGGCGCCGCACGCAGTTCTCGACGATCACCACCGCGCCGTCGATAATGATGCCGAAGTCCAAAGCACCCAGGCTCATCAGATTGGCGCTGACCTTGTTGGTCACCATGCCAGTGAAGGTAAACAGCATAGCCAACGGGATTACGGCCGCCGTGATCACGGCCGCGCGGATGTTGCCCAGGAACAGGAAAAGGATCGCAATGACCAGTAGCGCGCCCTCGGTCAGGTTCTTCTTGACCGTGGCTATGGCCTTGTCGATCAAGATCGTGCGGTCATAGACGGTCTGGGCGATCACACCCGGGGGAAGGGTCTTGTTGACCTCCTGCAGGCGTTTATCCACCGCCTGCGACACGGTGCGGCTGTTCTCGCCCATCAGCATGAAAACTGTGCCCAGCACGACTTCACGGCCGTTTTCCGTGGCGGCTCCGGTGCGCAGCTCCTTGCCAATACCCACCTCCGCAATGTCACGCACGCGAATCGGTGCGCCTTGCACCTGACTCACGACGATGTTGGCGATGTCTTCGATGCCGGCCACCTGACCGGGCGCGCGAATCAGGTACTGCTCGCCACGGCGTTCGATGTAGCCTGCGCCCACATTGGCGTTGTTGCGCTCCAGCGCCTGCACCAGATCGGCCATGCTCAGGCCATAGGCCACCAGTTTGTCGGGGAAGGGTGCGACCTGGTATTCCTTGGCATAGCCGCCAATCGTGTTGATCTCGGTCACCCCGGGAACGTTGCGCAGTTGGGGCTTGATGATCCAGTCCTGAATCTCGCGCAGGTCGGTCGGCGTGTAGGGAGTGCCATCGGGCTTGAGTGCGCCCTCCTTGGTCTCCACCGTCCACATATAGATTTCGCCCAGGCCCGTGGCGACCGGACCGAGCGTGGGGGACAGGCCTGCGGGCAACTTCTCCTTGGCCTCCTGGATGCGTTCGTTGACGAGCTGGCGGGCAAAGTAGATGTCGGTGCCGTCCTTGAAGACCACGGTGACCTGCGACAGGCCGTAGCGCGACAGCGAGCGTGTCTGCTCCAGCCGGGGCAGGCCTGCCATCGCCGTCTCGATCGGGAAGGTCACACGCTGCTCGGACTCCAGGGGCGAGTAACCCGGTGCCGGTGTATTGATTTGGACCTGGACGTTGGTGATGTCGGGCACGGCATCGATGGGCAGGCGCTGGTAACTGAAAACCCCCAGCGCGGCCATGCCCAGCACAGCGAGCAGCACCAGCCAGCGCTGCTCGATGGCGAAGCGGATAATTTTTTCAAACATGGATTGTCCTGTGCTGTGCTGCCTCAGACGGCTTTGCGGCCACGCTCGCCGCTGCGGATGCGCACGACGTCGATGACCTCGCTCACTGCGATCAGGCCGTCTCCCGGCTGCCCGGTATGGGCCGCCTGCTCAATGGTTTGCACGATCGCGTCGACCTGTGCGTCGTCGCAATAGATCCACAAGATCAGACGCAGATGGTGGCTAGGCTCCCATTCATCGGCTAAGTAGGCGTGGCTGTGCCCACGACCGCGTGGGTGGCCACGTCCCTGAAAAATTGTGAAGCCCGGGAAATGGGGCAGGCGGTGTAAGGCGTCTTCGACTTTTTCCAGCCGGTGTGGCTGCAGGATGGCAGTAATTTGCTTCATTGCGGGTTCCCTAGTGGTCGTGGCTCGCGCCGGCCTTGCCAAGCTCGGCCTTGATCAGAAAGCTGTTCTTGGCGGCATAGCGCTCGCCTGACGACAGCCCTTTGACAACCTCAGTGAAACGCCCGTCGCTGCGCCCGAGCTCCAGCGGTCGCGCCTCGAACTGCTGGCCGTAGCGGCCGAACACCACGGGTCCCTTGCCCAGTGTCTGCACCGCATCCGCCGCCACCGCCACCGGCACGGCAACTTCGTCTGATGTCAGGTCCACGGACACCGGCAGTCCTGGGCGCCACTGTCCCTTGGCATTGCCTAGCACCAGTCGGGCGGTGGCATTGCGGCTCTGCTCGCCGATTAGCGCGCTCACATAGGACACCTTTGCACTCGCCTCGCCCTCCAGTGCCGCAGATTGGACCCGCGCCTGGTCGCCCACCTTGAGCCTCCCCACATCCTTGGCCGGGACGATCAGCTCAACCCACACCGTCGATAGATCGGCCAACTGGAATACGGTGCTGTCCTCCTTGAGCACCTCGCCGACGCTGATCTTCTTGTCGGTGATGACCCCGTCAATGGGCGCGCGCACTTCGTAGCGCGTAAGGCCCTGAGTGGACTCGGTGGTGCCCGCCCCAAGGCTGGCCATCTTCTGGCGCGCGCTTTCGGTGGCGATCTCGGCCTCTTGATAGAGCTGGCGTGCAGTCAAATAATCTTGTTCTGCGGAGATCTTGTCTTCCCAGAGTTTCTTTTCGCGCTCATAGGTCGTTCGAGCCAGATTCAAGCGCTTCTGTGCGGCCAGCAGTTCACCGCGCTGGTCGGCCAGCGCCTGGCTCGAAATCACCGCCAGCACCTGCCCGCGGCGCACCCTGTCGCCCGCATTGGCGCGTACGGACTCGACGATGCCAGCCAGGCGCGGGGTGACGAAAACGCTGCGATCCTGGTTTAGCTTCACCTCGCCCAGCAATTGCAGGCTGCTGCGGATGCGCGCCGGGCCCGCGTCGCCCAGTTCCACGCCGTTGCGTTGGAGTTGCTCGTCCGTCATCTGAACACGGCCTTCTACCTGCTCGAACTTGAATTCATAGGTCTGAATGCCGGCCTGCGCCTTGATTGCGGCCTTGAACGAGTGAGGCTCCTCGACGGTGGCTGAGCCCTTGAGATAGTCCTGCTGCTGGGCAAAACTGAACAGCTCCGCGGGGCGGCCAAGGCGCTTCAAGGTGACAGCAACCTGGGCCTGACTTGGGGCCACGGGCTTGCCGTCGTTGAACAGGTAGACACGGAATTCCGGCTCCGCACCCGTCTCGAAAATGGTCAGCTCAAGTCCAAAACCGTCCTGTACGAACAGCTTGCCGCCATGCGGCCCCTTGGCGGGGGCAGTGTCTTGGCCTGGGTCCTCGTGGTGTTCCTCGTCATCATGCCCGGCCTCATGCGCATGCTTGTCCTCGGCCTTCTGGTCATGGTGTTCCGCATCGGCATGCGCCGCGCTCTCGGCATGGCCATGGCCATGCTCGTTACCCTCGGGGGCGGGCTTGCCACTGCGCAGGATGGTGATGCCCAAGGCCACACTCACCACCAGCACTGCGGCAATGGCGATGGCTGATTTCTTGCTCTTCGTTGAATTGGTCATTGTTTACTTCTGGATGGGATCGGCCGCGCCGGTGCCTTGGCCAAGCAGGCGATCGATGTCGGCCGCGGCGCGATAAGCGTCGGCCGTGCTGCGCAGCACCTGCTGGCGCAGCTGGAACAGGGTGCGCTGGGCATCCAGCACGTCGAGGAAGGCGAATTTGCCCAATGCGTAACCCTTGACGGCTGCGTCATAGGCCGCCTGCGCGGTGTTCAGTACCTCGCCGCGCAGCAGCTGCACCTGCTGGCGCGTCAAGCGCAGCTTTTCTATGGCCGCGGACACCTCGGTTTGCAGCTGGAGACGGACTGCCGTTACCGTCTCCCGCGCCTGTTCTTCCCGGCGCAGGGCTTCCAACAAATTGCCTTGGTTGCTGTCCAGTATGGGAAGCGGGACGGATATGCCGATGATGACTTGTGTACGCCCCAGTTCCGCGGCCCGCTTTGCCCCCATGGTGATGGTCGGATCGGGAATGCGCTTGGCCCGCTCGATGTCGGTCAGCGCCTGGCGTCGTGCCACATCGAGTTGGGCAACTCTCAGTACCGCAGCCTGGGCCATGCGCTCGCCCACCTCGCTATCCGTGGGGATGGTGGGTAGTGCATCGGCATTGCCCTGGGCCCGTTCGAAGTTGAGGGTTGTTTGCCCCCAGAAGGCGGACAGGCGTTGCCTTGCCAATTGCAGCTCGCTCTGTGATTGGATCAGTTCGGCGCGCATGCCGGCCTCCGCTACCTGCGCCTTCGCCAGTTCCAGCGGTGGCACCTTGCCGGCCTGCAGCCGTTTGCTGGCAATGGCGCTGGCGTTGTGCGCCAAGTCCAGCGAGGCTTGCATTAGGACCACCTGCTCCTGGGCGCCCAGCAATTCGAAAAAGGCACTGGTCACGATCGCCTGCAACCCGGCCTGCTTGGCCTGCAGCGCTATTAGCGCCTGTTCGCGGGCACGTGCTGCGGCGGTAAGGCGGGCGCTGCGTTTACCTCCCAACTCGATCGGCTGGGCCCATTGCACCGTCGTCGCGCGGGTGGCGCTGCGAGTGTCTTCGACGAGCACGCCGATCTCGGGGTTGGGCCGGGCGCCGGCCTGTATCTCGGCGGCCTCCATGGCCTGCACTTCGAGGCGCGCGCTCGCGAGTTCGGCGTTGTGCGCCAGGGTCAGCCGTACGGCATCGCCCAGTGTCAGGGCGGGTATGGCGACGGCAATGGACGGTGCCGCCACCTCGGCGGGTGCGGTGGCGTTGCCTTGAGCACAGGCCCATGAATAGGGGGAACAAATTACCGCCAGCAATAGCGGTACACAGTAGCCTCGAAGGGGGCTTTGCATCGAACTCTCCAGGGTTGTGGAAACAACAAGGGGTGGTTCGGCGCGGCGTCTTCCCGCTCGACAGAGCGGGCTACCAGATGGGGCAGCGGATGGCAGACAGCGCGCCGTTCAGGCGCGGTGCCAGTTGGGGCGTTCGATGCGAGGGGGAATATGCGATTCATCCATACCGGCAGGCGCTTCGCATGGAGCACTAGGCGGCGCTGCCCCCAAGACACAAGGCATAGGCGAACCCGTCGCGCCGTAGCCGTGGTGGCAATGACAGTGGCTGACGTCGCAGACATGCGCAGTGCATTTGTCCTGCGCGTGTACGGTCCAGGGGCCGGCTGCCGCAGCCGATGGCGCTCTCGCAAGTTCCACGCTTGCGATCGCGCCATTCAGGTCGTCAAGGCCGGTCGTGGAGACTGTGATGGCCCAGGAGAACTGGGCTGCCATCATCAACGCAAGAAGGACAATGAGCCAGCGGCACATTTAAATTTCAGTCTAACGGCGAATGGCAGATGGTTTGTGGCTTGGATCAAACGAAGTTATTCGCGAGTGGCCGGGATCATGAATCGGGACGAATTCTAGCTTCGCCGAATGAACGATTTGGCATCCGAAAGATGACAAAGCTGTCACCTAGCGTTGTAGCTGGCGCCATCGGAATCGTTAAACGAACAGCGATTCGGAAAGCAAATCGCCGCGTCTGTACGCGGCGATTGGGGTGTCGTGCAAGACTGAGGATGCCCAACGAAATCGTCGTGCTGGCTTTTTGGTTAGCCGGCCGAGTACAGCAACTGCCGTGCCTCGCGTTGCGCGGCGGTCTCACTGCGCATCTCGTTGATCACTTGCTGCCGGGTCTTGCTCGACGCTGCCGGTGCTGCTTCTGCACCGCGCGGGTAATTGCTTTCGCCATAAGACAAGCGGCCTTGACGCATCGCGGCTTCGGTTTCCGCCCTGACTTGCTCGCGGGTCTTTTCACTCTTGAAGTGTTCGGAGTGAACGATCACGCCAGCTTCGTTGTTGGCAGGGTGCCAGTATTCCGCCGATGCCATTCCCGGCAGACCGAGGGCCGCCACAGTGGCCACGCTTGCGATCACGGCGGAGAGGGAGAGTCGACGCTGAGTCATGATAAATATCCTTTGTGGAGTCTCTGAGGTTTGCATCTCCGGCGCTTTGATGCAGCGGTGAGGAGATGTGCTCATGGTAGAAACCCCTAGCCAACAAAACCTAGACAGCCGGATGACATCTCCGACAGCTTTCGTCGTGGCAACCGTCATGCATGGGTCGCGCGATGCGGAAACACCAGGGCAAAGCTTGTATTCCCATGGGATGACGTCACAGTGACATGGCCGTCATGGGCTTGGGCGATGGCACGGGTGATGGCCAGGCCCAGTCCGCTGCCTTCGGCATCGGGATGCGCCCTGGTGGGGTCGGCCCGGTAGAAGCGGTCGAACAGCCTGGGCAGCATCTTGGGATCAATGTCGGGGCCTGTGTTTTCCACAGTCACCACCGTGGATTGCGCGGTGCCCGTTATGCAGACCGTGATGGTGCCGGCTTCGGGCGTGTGGCGCAGCGCGTTGGACAGCAGATTGCTGAGGGCGCGGCGAAACATCAGTCGATCGCCTTCTATGTCGCCGTCCCCTTCCAGCCGAAAGCGGATGCGCTTTTCCTCCGCGACGGCCTCATAGAACTCCAGCAAGGCTAGGGACTCCTGGCGCGCCGCAAATCGTTCCTTGTGCGGAAGGTCTACGCCGCGCTCGGTTTTCGCCAGGAAGAGCATGTCGGAGACCATGCGCGCCAGCCGCTCGAACTCTTCGGCGTTGGACGCCAGGATGTCGCGGTAGGTGGCGGCGTCGCGCTTGGCGGTCAGGGCCACCTGGGTTTGCGTCAGCAAGTTGCTGATGGGAGTACGCAGTTCATGCGCCAGGTCCGATGAGAAATCGGTCAGGCGCTGAAAACCCTCTTGCAGCCGGTCTAGCATGCGGTTGAGCTCTCGTGCCAGATCGGCCATTTCCACTGGCACGGCCTGCACGGGCATACGCTCGGTCAACTTCTGGCTGGTAACCGCGGCTGCGCGGGATCGCATCTCGCGCAGCGGGGCCAGTCCCTGGCGCGCAGCGAGCCAGGACAAAAGGCCGCACACCACGATGGCGGCGGCTACGTAAAGAGCCAGATCGCGGCGCAGGTCCCGCAGAAACTGTGCGTGGTGATCCGTATCGGTCGCAATCAGCACGCGCAATGCCGTCTGCGAATAGGCAGGTGCTGCCTCGAAACGCAAGGTGTGATAGATGCTGCCGCCGTGCTCCCAGGTACCGAACAGCTTCGTTCCCATCGCAGGCCCTGCCGGCGCGCTTTGAGTATCCGGGGCGAAGCCTTGTGATTGGAAGACAAGCTCTCCCTGTGCATCCGTGACCCGGGCATAGAGGCCATGGTGATAACTCAAGGCCTCGCCCAGGCGCCAACGTGCATCCTCCGCCGAATGGGTGTTGCGCAAGATCTCTTCGATCAGGTGCTGCTTGTCCTGCAGCGCGATGCGATCGAGTGCCACGAAATGCTGCCCGGTTGCGACCAGGAACATGACGCCCAGGCCGAGCACGACCGCTGCGGCCACCACGGTGAAGAAAAGAGTCAGGCGCTGTGTCAGCGGGAGCCTGCCCCAGCGGGCGCGCGCCGGCACTCAGGCCTCCTCCGGCACGTCCAGCACATAGCCCATACCGCGCACGGTCTGGATGAGCTTGACCGGATGGCCTTCATCGATCTTCACGCGCAGGCGGCGCATGGCGACCTCGATGACGTTGGTGTCGCTGTCGAAGTTCATGTCCCACACCTGGGATGCGATGAGCGAGCGCGGCAGAACCTCGCCATGACGGCGCATCAGCAGCTCCAGCAGTCCGAACTCCTTGGCCGTCAGATCCACGCGCCTGCCATTGCGGGACACCCGGCGGCGCAGCAAATCGAGTTCCAGATCGGCCACGCGCAGTGTGCTGTCTTCGCTGCCGGCATGGCCGCGCCGCAGGATGATCCGCACCCTGGCCAGCAGTTCGGCAAACGAGAATGGCTTGACGAGATAGTCGTCGGCCCCCAGCTCCAGGCCCTTGACCCGATCCTCCACCTGATCGCGGGCGGTCAGGAACAGCACGGGCATTTGCAGGCCCCGATCGCGCAGGGACTGCAGCACCTGCCAGCCGTTCAGGCCCGGCAGCATGACGTCCAGGATCACCAGATCGTACTGGCCGTGGATGGCCATGTGCAGTCCATCGGCACCATCGGGCACCAGGTCACAGCTGTAGCCCGCCTCGCTCAACCCCTGGCGCAGGTAGGCCCCGGTCTTGGGTTCGTCCTCAACGATCAATATCTTCACGTGCGCGCTCCTTCGGTGTGCTGCTACGAGAGTGTGCCGAGCTTGAGGCCGCCTGGCATGGAGATGACAAAAAAGTAATCTTCAGAACACCTGGATGAAAGCATGGGCCTTCCAGAATCTCCTCATCGTGGAATTTGAGACTTATCAAGAGGAGACCATGGCCATTTCCTTCCAACTGCCATCGCCCAGGGCGCTCATGCCGTGGACATTGGCGTTGCTTGCCACAGCCGCCTTCGCCCAAACCCCGGCGGATGCAGAGGCGCCAAAAACAGCACTGCCGACGAAGCTGCAGTACTCGTCTGCCATCGGCGACTACCGGGCCTATACGGATCAGCCGGTTCAGTCCTGGCAGCAAGCCAATGATCGCGTGGGCCAGATCGGCGGCTGGCGCGCGTATGCCAAGGAGATCAAGACGGGTGTGCCCGCGTCCGCCCAGGATGCGGCTCCTGCGAACGACTCGCAAACCAGTCATCACGGCGGAGGCAAGCCATGATGCGTTTGCGTGCCACGCATACCAAGCTGGCGCTTTCCGCACTCGGCCTTGTTGTGCTGACGGGCTGCGCCAGCGTCAGCCTGGATCAGAACACCAGCCGCGTGAATGACGAGGCGGGCAGCTTCGCTGGGGGCCAACTCGCGTTGGCCACTACCCAGGACGAGCGCAATCAGCGTGCGCAGGCGGCCCACACCCTGCTTGCGCAGCCATTGGGACAAACGCAAGCCGTCCAGTTGGCGCTGGTGAACAGCCCGTCCTTGCAGGTGTTGTTGGCGCAGGGCTGGGCAGAGTCCGCCGACGCTGCGCAAGTGGGCCGGATTGCCAACCCCATCTTCAGTTTTGAACGCATGACGTCAGGCCCGGAGCTGGCCTTGGCGCGTGCGCTTTCCCTTGGCTTGTTGGACCTGCTGACGCTGCCGTCGCGCCACGGCATCGCAAACCGGTTCATTGAGCAGTCGCAACTGCGTTTGAGCAGCGAAGTCGTGGATCAGGTCACCCTGGTGCGTCAGGCCTGGATCCGTGCCGTCGTCGCACAGCAATCGCTCCAATATGCCAAGCAGGTCTATGCCAGCGCGGAGGCTGGAGCGGAGCTGGCCAAACGTATGCAAGCCGTGGGGAACTTCAATCGCATCACCCGCGCACGCGAGCAGGCCTTCTACGCCGACGCCGCCACCCGGTTGAGCACGGCCCAGCACCAGGTCACCGCCAGCCGGGAGGAACTGATTCGTTTGCTGGGCCTGGATGAAGGCCAGGCGCAGGCGCTCAAGCTGCCCGAACGTTTGCCCGATCTGCCCAAGCAGCCACTGAACCCGCAGGCCATCGGATCGCAGGCCACCAGGGCACGCCTGGACATACGTCTGGCGCAGGCTACGCTGGACGTGGCAGCCAAGGCCCAAGGCTTGAACATGGTGACCAGCTTCACCGATATCGAGCTCACCGGGCGGCGCAACACGACTTTCGACAATGCCGGTGGTACCCGCTCCACCGCGCGCGGCTGGGAAATCGCGCTGCGCCTGCCCATCTTTGATTGGGGCGGGATGCAACGCGCGTCCATGAACGCGCGCACCCTCGCGGCGGCCAATCATCTCGAAGCCACGGTGCGCTCCGCAGGCTCCAACCTGCGCGAGAGCTATTCCGCCTACCGCACCGCCTACGACGTAGCGCGCCACTATCGCGATGAAGTCGTGCCGCTGCGCAAGGTGATCTCGGAAGAAAACCAGCTCCTCTACAACGGCATGCTGATCAGCACATTCGAGTTGCTGGCCGATGCGCGCGATCAGGTCAGCGCCGTTGCTGCAGCCATGGACGCACAGCAGCAGTTCTGGCTGGCCGATGCGGCCTTGCAGGCTTCGCTGATCGGGCGCCCAACCAGTACCCGTTTGTCAGCCGCATCCGGCGCGTCCACCGGCGGCGATGCCGGCCAGTGATACAGAAACGATTGCCATGACATCCAGAAGAGATTTTTTCAAGTTCGCCGGTATTGCCGGTGGCGCAGTGGCCGCCAGCTCGGTCAGCCGCGTGGCGATGGCGGCCCTGCCCGAACCGGTGATCCAGTCCAGCTCGAACACCATGGCGCCGGTCGTGCCCAATACGGGGCGACCGTACAACCCCGTGGTAACGCTCAACGGCTGGACCCTGCCGTGGCGCATGAACCAGGGTGTCAAGGAGTTCCACCTGGTGGCAGAGCCCGTGGTACGTGAGATGGCGCCGGGCATGAAGGCCCACCTGTGGGGCTACAACGGCCAGAGCCCCGGCCCCACGATCGAGGTGGTGGAAGGCGATCGCGTGCGCATCTTCGTCACCAACAAACTGCCTGAACACACCAGCATCCACTGGCATGGGCAGCGTCTGCCCAATGGCATGGATGGTGTTGCCGGTTTGACCCAGCCGACCATCCAGCCAGGTGACACCTTTGTCTATGAGTTCGTGGCGCGCCGGCCCGGCACCTTCATGTACCACCCGCATGCCGACGAGATGGTGCAGATGGCCATGGGCATGATGGGTTTCTGGGTCACGCACCCGAAGGCCAGGCATCCCCTGATCGACGAGGTGCAGCGGGACTTCTGTTTCCTGCTGAGCGCCTATGACATCGAGCCCGGAGCCGCGACGCCCAAGGTCGCGGAAATGACGGAATTCAATATGTGGACGTGGAACAGCCGCGTCTTTCCGGGCATCGACTCCTTGAATGTCCGCCTCAACGACAAGGTTCGCATCCGCATCGGCAATCTCTCCATGACCAATCACCCGATGCATGTGCATGGTCATGAGTTCGTTGTCACGGGGACCGATGGCGGGCCCACACCCAAGAGCGCGCGCTGGCCCGAGGTGACCACCGACGTGGCCGTGGGCCAGATGCGCCAGATCGAATTCGTGGCCGACGAGGAAGGCGACTGGGCCTTCCACTGCCACAAGAGCCACCACACCATGAACGCCATGGGCCACAGCGTGCCCACGCTCATCGGCGTGGACCACAGCGGCTTGGCCAAGAAGATCAACAACCTCATCCCGGACTACATGGCCATGGGCGAGCGTGGGATGGCGGACATGGCCGAGATGGAGATGCCCATCCCGGACAACACCCTCCCCATGATGACCGGCCAGGGGCCGTTCGGCTCGGTGGAGATGGGCGGCATGTTCAGCGTGCTCAAGGTGCGCCGTGATCAGAAGCCCGGCGACTACAAAGACCCCGGCTGGTTCAAACACCCCGAAGGAACGGTGGCGCGAAAGTACACCGGCCCCATCGCCGAGCCAGCGCGCTTCAGTGCCGAAGGCGGGCAGTCCATGCCGCGTGTGCGCAAGCCTGCGGCGCCCACCGAAGTCAATGTGCGCAAGCCGACATCGCACGGCGAGCATTGAATTTTGCTTTCAATCTTTAACTGGAGATCATCCATGAGGTTCACCCGGTTCACTGTTTCTCAACTCTTGGCCATGGCTGCGCTTGCTGCATCAGGGGCCGCGTTTGCCAGCGGAAACCACGCAGGTGGCCACGGCCATGACGATGGTGGTGAGACCGCCATAGGCAAACCCGGCGTGGCCGCCAAGGCCAGCCGCACGATCACCATCGAAATGAGCGACAACATGCGCTACACGCCGTCGAACATCCAGGTGAAACAGGGCGAGACCGTGCGGTTCATCGTCAAGAACGCCGGGCAGGTCAAGCACGAACTCAGCCTGGGCACCGAGAAGGAGTTGCTGGAGCATCTGGAACAGATGAAGAAATTTCCCGACATGGAACATGACGAACCCAGCAAGGTGACGTTGCAGCCTGGAAAGCAAGGCGAGATCGTCTGGCAGTTCACCAAGGCAGGTGCCGTGAACTTCGCCTGCTTGATGCCAGGCCACTACGAAGCGGGCATGAAGGGCGCCATCAAGGTGGGCCGCAAGTGATGGCCTGAAACCAGCACGTCAGCGCATAGCTCCATCCATTCACACAGAGGACACCATGAACACCATCAAAAACATTCTTGCCGTCTCCGCTCTTGCCATGGGCATAGCCATGCCCGTCAGCAGCTTTGCTCAAGCGACGATGGATCAAGGCAAGATGAATATGTCCCAGGCATCGGACTCCATGACCGATGGCGAGGTCAAGAAGATCGACGCGGACAACGGCAAGATCACCCTCAAACATGGGGATATCAAGAACCTGGACATGCCTGGCATGACCATGGTCTTCACTGTCCGCGACAAGGGCCAGCTTGCCAAGCTCAAGCCCGGCGACAAGGTGCAGTTCGTGGTCGTCCAGGAAGGCGGGAAGATGGTCGTCACCGACATCCAGTCCATGCGCTGAGTCAAGGCGCAACCGCACCGTGCCGCCGGCTGCGGCAACCTGCGCCCACTGCTCACAGCAGGAAGGAAACACCATGATTCACATTCGCCACTCTTTGATCGGCCTTTGCATCGCCGTCGCCTCCGTAGGCGTGTTGGCACAAGGCACGGACGAGCACAAGGATCACCACCCGGCGGACGCTACCGCCCCTGCGGCAAGCGCGGCGCCAGCCCCGGCGCCTGCAGCGGCACTGCCATCGCCGGGCCGGGCCATGAGCTCGGACGACATAGCCGTGATGAACCGGCAAATGCAGGCCATGCACGAGAAGATGGCCGCCGCCAAGACGCCGCAGGAACGCCAGGCATTGATGGCCGAACACATGAAAACCATGCAGGACGGCATGCGCATGATGGGGGCTATGCACGGGAAGATGGCATCGGGCATGCCATCGGCAGACACGGCGAATATGCAATGCGATCCGCAGATGATGGACAAGCGCATGGACATGATGGAGTCGATGATGCAGATGATGATGGATCGAATGTCCGTGCCACGAGCCTCGACACCCAGTACCAAGTAAGGGGGCCGTCATGACCCACGACCATGCATCCCATCCGCAGAGCGTGCAGAGCGGCGGATTCTGGCGCTCGCGCTATGCCCTCGGCCTACTCGTGTTCGGCGTCGTTGCCGGTTACCTTTTATGGACAGAGCACCGTGCCCATCTGGCGCAATGGTGGCCCTACGCCCTGCTGCTGGTCTGCCCGCTGATGCATGTCTTCATGCATAAGGGCCACGGTGGCCATAGCAGGCATGGAAGTGGCTCCGGCGCGCCCGACCGGCGCATCGGCCAAGACTCCAACGGGAGCTGAACCATGGAGCGCACGGGACCGTCATATGGCTTGTGGCCCCTTGATGGTGATATATGCCCGACTGACGCACAACGAGGAGTGGGAAAGCGCACGCTGTTTTGGACAGGCGTGGGAGAAGTACGCGCAGCAGGTGCCACGCTTTATTCCACGTGGAGCGCAAGAGGACAGCTTTGAGTCATACACATGACGACAAGAATATGGCGCGAGCATGAAATCAGGGGAGGCTGCGATGACGTTGAAACCGCTGGCCCTGTGGACTGCAGGAGCGTTGCTTGCGCTGTTGGTCGCGGGAGCGGGTTACTTCTCCCTGCGCGCCACCGACCGGCCAGCGGCTGCGCAGCACAGCCTGCGTCCTGATGATCCCCAGGTGCTGCGCATCGGCGAGCGTATCTACGCGCAGCAGTGTGCGGCTTGCCATGGAGCCAAGGGCGAGGGGCAGGCGGGCTGGCGGGATCGCGGAGCCGATGGCCTTCTGCCGGCGCCGCCTCACGACCCCAGCGGCCACACGTGGCACCACCCCGACGAGCAGCTCTTCGCCATCACCAAGCAGGGCTTGGCTCAACTGATCAATCAGCCCGACTACCGCACGGCCATGCCCATCTATGGTGGTGTACTGAGCGACGGCGAGATCGTGGCCGTACTGTCCTGGATCAAAGCGCAATGGCCGCCCGAGATTCGCCAGCGCCACGATGAGATCAATGCCCAGTACCGCAAGTCCTTGTCCCGATAGCCAACCGGTCGCGTGCCGGAGGCGTACACCGGGAAAGCCGCTTGACCTTCCCATGATGGCGAGGTCAAGAATCGTGCCCACTTCAAAAAAGGCATGGTCATGAACCATCACCCGCATCATCACGATCACGTCGGCGGCGAAGAGGCCTCGGCGGGCACTATCTACACCTGTCCCATGCATCCCGAGGTGCGCCAGGATCACCCGGGGCGTTGCCCAAAATGTCAGATGCACCTGATGCCCGAGGACGAAGTGCACGCCGGCCACCAGCATGCGCATGGGCATGGCGACGGTGCCGGCCAGCCATCGCCTGAGCCCGTTGCTACTCCGGCAGCGGTGCCCGCCGGCACTATTTACACCTGCCCCATGCATCCCGAAGTGCGGCAGGATCACCCAGGCAATTGCCCCAAGTGCGGCATGGCGCTGGAACCGCTCATTCCGCTGGATGCGGAAGACAACCACGAACTCAAGGACTTCCAGCGTCGCTTTTGGTGGACGCTGCCGCTCACGGTGATCGTCACAGTGCTAGCCATGTTCGGGCATCGCCTGGGCTGGTTCGACATGGCAGCGCAGAGTTGGATCGAGCTGGTGCTGTCGTTGCCGGTGGTGCTGTGGACAGGCTGGCCCTTCTTCGTGCGCGGCTGGCAGTCCGTTGTACAGCGCAGCCCCAACATGTGGACTTTGATCGCCCTGGGCACAGGGGCGGCCTTCGTCTACAGCGTCGTCGCTACGCTGGCGCCGCAGGTGTTCCCCGCCTCATTCGTGGCCATGGGCCGCGTGGCCGTGTATTTCGAGGCGGCGGTGGTCATCATCTCTTTGACCATGCTCGGGCAGATCCTGGAACTGAAGGCGCGCTCACAGACCTCGGCCGCGCTCAAGTCGCTGCTGGGACTGGCGCCCAAGACCGCGCGGCGTATCAACGCCGACGGCAGCGAGGAGGACGTGCCGCTCGCCCACGTGCATGTCGGCGACCTGCTGCGCGTGCGCCCTGGCGAGAAGGTGCCCGTCGATGGTGTGGTGACCGAGGGCCGCAGCGCGGTCGATGAATCCATGCTGACCGGCGAGCCCCTACCCGTGACCAAGCGCGTAGGCGACGCCCTAATCGGCGCCACGCTCAATACCAGCGGCGCGCTGGTCATGCGCTCCGAGAAGGTCGGCTCGGCCACCATGCTGGCGCAGATTGTGCAGATGGTGGCGTCGGCCCAGCGCTCCAAAGCGCCCATGCAGCGCATGGCCGACGTGGTGGCGGGCAAGTTCGTCTTAGTGGTGGTGGCGATCGCCGCCGCCACTTTCTTCGTCTGGGGCCTATTCGGTCCCGAGCCCAGTTGGGTGTTCGGCCTGATCAACGCAGTGGCGGTGCTGATCATCGCATGCCCATGTGCGCTCGGTTTGGCGACGCCTATGTCAGTGATGGTCGCCACGGGCCGCGCGGCCACGCAGGGTGTGCTGTTCCGCGATGCCGCCGCCATCGAGAAGATGCGCGAGGTCGATACGCTGATCGTGGACAAGACCGGCACGCTTACCGAAGGCAGGCCCGCTTTCGAGACGTCCATTGCCACGCCCGAGTTCACGCCTGCTGAGGTGCTGCGCCTGGCGGCCAGCCTGGACCAGGGCAGCGAGCACCCGCTGGCCGATGCCATCGTGAGTGCGGCGCGCGAGCAAGGCTTGCCGCTGGCCAAGCCGGTTGATTTCGAGTCGGGCAGCGGCATAGGCGTGCGTGGCATCGTGGAAGGCCGACGCCTGGCGCTGGGCAACACCGCGCTCATGGAGCAGGAAGGTGTCAACGTGGCGGCGTTGAAGGCCGATGGTGAGCGTCTGCGTGGCGAGGGCGCCAGCGTCATGCACTTGGCAGTCGACGGCCGCCTCGCTGGCCTGCTGGCCGTGACCGATCCCATCAAGTCGAGCACGCCCGAGGCCATCGACACCCTGCACGCCAGCGGCCTGCGCATCGTCATGGCCACGGGCGATGGTCTCACCACGGCTCGCGCCGTGGGTGCCAAGCTGGGCATCGACGAGGTACACGGCGAGGTCAAGCCCGCCGACAAGCTGGCCTTGGTCGAGAAGCTACAGCAAGAGGGCCATGTGGTCGCCATGGCTGGCGACGGCATCAACGACGCACCTGCGCTGGCCAAGGCCGACGTGGGCGTGGCCATGGGCACCGGCACTGACGTGGCGATGAACAGCGGCCAAGTCACCCTGGTCAAGGGCGACCTGCGCGGCATCGCGGCGGCGCGCCAGATTTCCATCGACACCGTGGGCAACATGCGCCAGAACCTGGCATTCGCCTTCGTCTACAACGGCATCGGCGTGCCGATCGCCGCCGGCCTGCTGTACCCGTTCACCGGCTGGCTGCTGTCACCGATGATCGCGGCGCTGGCGATGAGCCTGAGTTCGGCTTCCGTCATCTTCAACGCCTTGCGGCTGCGGAATGCATAGGCCTGGCCACGGGCTTTGAGGCTTTCAATGAAAGGCGCGTTTCATGGTGAACGGGATTGGTACCAGCGACATGGCATGGTGGCTCGGCATGCATTGGCTCATGATGCTGCTGGAGGCGGTCGTGATCGTGCTGCCGTTCTGGAAGATATTTGGTAAAGCGGGTTTTTCCGGCTGGCTCGGCCTGCTGATGATCGTCCCCATGGTCAACCTGATCGCGCTGTATGTGCTGGCATTCTCGGATTGGCCGATTGCGAGGCGCACGGGCATGCCAGATGCCGGCTCCACAGGGCCGGATTCTCGATGACTTCCATGCGCGCAGAGCAGGTCGTTGCGTTCGGTAGGCAATCGCGGCACCTCTTTCCCGCGATGTTTTTCTGATCCACGGCAATTTGCCCCTGGTCCAGCACAGCGAACATCCACCATGGCTTTCATCCGACGCATCGTCACGCAATGGGGCCGTCGTATTGCCGGAGGCCTCGTCTTGGCCTTGCTGTTCTCACAGATGGCACTGGCGATGTATGCATGCCCCAAGCAAGACTCCGCGGGGCACGTTGCCTTGATGCAGGCTGCCGGCATGGTGACGGAAGACACGGCGGGCATGCCCTCCATGCCGGACTGCCACGCCATGCCCGGAACGATGGACGACGAGGCGCCGCATCTGTGCCGGGCCCATTGCAGCGGCGATGGCCAGCCTGCACCTTCGTCATATGGTGTGGATCTACAGCTGCTCGTGGCGCACACGGCCTGGATAGGCTATGTGCTCCCGGAGGCGATCAACGCGCCGCTGGTGGTGGATTCCCGGCCCCGCCAAGTGCAGCCCGACTCCCGCGCTGGCGCGCTGGCGCTCTATCTGACGCTCCAGGTTCTTCGGAATTGACTTGCTACCCCATGCGCGCTGCGGCTTGACGCAGTGCAGCAGGTGTCTGTGTAGCTGTCCATTTCGAGGATCCTCATGTTTATCCAATTTTTTGGTGCTCACAGCGAGCGCCACCCCGTGCGGGCCGCTGGCATCCCGCGCGCAAATACCCACGGTTTCAGGATACGGTTGGGCCTGATGCTGGCTGGCGCAGCGCTGGCTGCTAGCCAGGCCCATGCCTTGGGCCTTGCTGAGGCCCTGGCCATCGCCGAGCAGCAAAGCCCGCGCGCGGCGGCGCTGCGGCTGCAGATCGAGGCCGCCGAGTCCACGCAGAAGGCGGCCGGCACGTTGCCCGATCCCAAGCTGGCCGTGGGCGTGGAAAGCCTGCCCATCAGCGGCATGGACCGCTGGAGCCTGACGCGCGACTCCATGACGATGCAGCGCATTGCCTTGATGCAGGAGGTGCCCAACCGCGCTAAGCGCTATGCCAAGGTCGCCAGCGCGCAGGCTCGTGTGGAGCGCGAGCGTGCAACACAAATCTTGCAGCGCCTGCAGATCCGGCAGGAGGTTGGCTTGGCCTGGGTTGCCGCCCAAGCCGTGGAGCAGCGCGAGCAATTGCTCACCGAGCTGCTCGCCGAAAACCAGCGCCTGCAGGACAGCCTGCCCGCCCGGGTGGCTGGCGGCACGGCGCAGGCCAACGACCTGCTGGCAGCGCAGCAGGAGGCACTCGCGCTGTCCGACCGGCGCGACGACCTGCGGCGCGACCGGTCCAAGGCCCGCTCCCTGCTGCGCCGCTGGGTCGGTTCGCGCGCCGACGAATCGTTGAGCGGTGGCCCTGGCGCACTGACGCGATCTGTGGAGCAGCTGCGTGCCGACCTCGCGCACCACGCTGAGCTGGAACTGTACCCGGCGATGCAGCGTGCAGCACGAGCGGAATCCCACGAGGCTCAGGCAGAGTCACGTGGCGACTGGTCGTGGGAAGTTGCCTACAACCGGCGTGGGCGTCAATGGGGCGACATGGTGTCGTTCCAGGTCACGTTCGACCTGCCCTGGCAGAAGGACCGCCGCCAGGTACCAATGATCGAGGCCAAGCAGCGTGAACTTGAACGCCTGGAGGCCGAACAGGACGATGTGGCACGACGTCACTTGCAAGAGCTTGACGACAACGCCGCCGAACTACAGGCGCTGCAAAGCCAGCTGGAGCGCCTGAACAGCGCCGGCCTGCGCCTGGCCCGGGAGCGCGCCGACCTGGCGCTGGCCAACTACCGCGCCGCCAAGGGCGATCTGAGCGCCGTGCTTGTCACACGCGCTCAGGTGCTAGAGGCGCGCATGCGCCTGATCGACCTGCAGGCCCAGCACGACAGCCTGGTGGTGCGCCTGAACAGCCTCATTGCCGATTGATGGGAGCACATCCACATGAACAACTCGATAAAAAAAAGCCTGCTTGGCCTGACTCTGATTGTCATAGGTATCACCGCCGGCTGGGGCCTGGCCCAATGGCGCGCGGGCACCGCCCATGTGGCCGATGCAACCGCCGCGCGCGCGGGCGCCGGCGCAACCACCGAGCGCAAGGTGCTGTATTGGTACGACCCTATGTCGCCGACGCAGAAATTTGACAAGCCGGGCAAGTCGCCGTTCATGGACATGGACCTGGTGCCCAAGTACGCCGATGAAGACGGGGAGGACGGTTCCGGTCTCAGTGTTTCGCCACAGACCGTGCAGTCGCTGGGCTTGCGCACGACCGAGGTCGTGCAACGCAGCGTCAGCGCTGATGTGGATGTCGTGGGTACCGTGCTGCTCAACGACCGCGAGGTCAGCATCGTGCAAGCGCGTGCCGCAGGCTTCGTCGAGCGCGTCTATGCGCGCGCACCGGGCGACGTGATCGCCGCGGGCGCGCCTTTGGCGGACTTGCTGCTGCCCGAATGGGTGGCGGCGCAGCGCGAATTTCTGGCGGTGCGCGCGCTCAAGGACGAGTCCTTGACCGAGGCGGCCCGGCAGCGCCTGCTGCTGCTGGGCATGCCCAGCAGCCTGGTGGCCCAGGTGGAGCGCAGCGGCGAGCCGCGCGGGCTCTATACCGTGACCGTGCCCCAGGGCGGGCTGGTGGCCGAACTCATGGTGCGCCAGGGTATGACCGTGGCCGCCGGCGCGAGCTTGGCGCGCGTGAACGGACTGTCCACGGTCTGGGTCGAGGTGGCGGTGCCCGAGGCGCAGAGCGGCCCGCTGCAGGTAGGCCAGGCCGCCCAGGTGCGCCTGGCGGCCTTTCCCGGCGAGGAGCTGCGGGCGCGCGTCGTCGCCATCCTGCCGGAGGCCAACCGCGACACCCGTACGGTTCGCGTGCGCCTGGAGCTGCCCAACCCCGGCCAGCGCCTGAAGGCGGGCATGTCGGGCCAGGTCGCCCTCAAGGGCAACGAACAGAGCGCGCTGCTGGTACCCAGCGAGGCCGTGATCCGCACCGGCCGGCGCGCGCTGGCCTATGTGGTCGATGGCCCGGGCAAGTTCCACCCCGTTGAGGTGCAGTTGGGTGCAGAGATCGGCGACCAGTTGGTGGTCAAGAGCGGCCTGGCCGCAGGGCAACAGGTGGTGGCCTCGGCGCAGTTCTTGATCGACTCGGAGGCCAGCCTGCGTGGCTTGCTGCCCGCCCAGGCTGGTGCTTCCACCCCGGCGCAGCCGCACGGCGGACATGGCGTCTCTACGCCATCGGCTGCAGCGGCCAACGCCTTCACGGTGCGTGGTGTGATCGAGGAGGTTTCCCCGACTGAGTTGACGCTGGCCCACGACGCCGTGCCGGCCCTCAAGTGGCCCGCCATGACCATGGGCTTCAAGCTGGCTGATCCAAAGCTGGCTGCGGGATTTACGCCCAGACAAACCGTGCGGTTCACCTTCGCCAAGCAGGGCGAGGACTACGTGATCACCGCGATCGAAGGGGTCAAGCCATGATTGCGAAACTGATCCGCTGGTCGGTCATTAACCGCTTCCTAGTGCTGCTGGCCACGGCCATGCTGACGGCCTGGGGCGTGTGGGCCGTGCGCAGCACGCCCGTGGATGCGCTGCCGGACCTGTCGGACGTGCAGGTCATCATCCGCACGACCTACCCCGGCCAGGCGCCGCAGATCGTCGAGAACCAGGTGACGTATCCGCTGGCCACCACCATGCTGTCGGTGCCGGGCGCCAAGACGGTGCGTGGCTTCTCGTTTTTTGGCGATTCGTTCGTCTACGTGCTGTTCGAGGACGGAACCGATCTCTACTGGGCGCGCTCGCGGGTGCTAGAGTACCTGAACCAAGTCCAGGGCCGGCTGCCAGCCACGGCCAAGCCCGCACTCGGCCCCGATGCCACCGGGGTTGGCTGGATCTACCAGTACGCACTAGTAGACCGCACAGGCAAGAACGACTTGGCGCAGCTGCGCGCGCTGCAGGACTGGTTCCTCAAGTTCGAGCTCAAGAGCCTGCCTAATGTGGCCGAGGTGGCCTCCGTTGGCGGCATGGTCAAGCAGTACCAAGTGGTCCTCGATCCGGTCAAGCTGACATCCCTTGGCATCAGCCAAGGCCAGGTGCGCGATGCGCTGGTGAACGCCAACCAGGAAACGGGCGGATCGGTGCTGGAGCTGTCGGGGGCGGAGTACATGGTGCGCGCTAACGGCTACCTGCGAAGCTTGGACGACTTTCGCGCGGTTCCTCTGGTGGCGCGCGGCGGCGTTCCGGTGCGCCTGGGCGGCGTGGCGACGGTGCAGGTCGGCCCCGAAATGCGGCGCGGCATTGCCGAGCTCGATGGCGAGGGTGAGGTTGCCGGCGGTGTGGTCATTCTGCGCTCGGGCAAGAACGCGCAGGAGACGATTGCCGCCGTCAAGGCCAGGCTGGAACAATTGAAGGGGAGCCTGCCGCCGGGCGTCGAGATCGTCACCACCTATGACCGCAGCGCGCTGATCGAGCGCGCCATCCGCAACCTCACGCTCAAGCTGGGCGAGGAGTTCCTGGTGGTGGCGCTGGTCTGCGCGCTCTTCCTGTGGCATCTGCGCTCGGCGCTGGTGGCCATCATCTCCCTGCCCCTGGGCGTGATGACAGCCTTTCTGGTGATGCGCTACCAGGGAATCAACGCCAACATCATGTCGCTAGGGGGCATCGCGATCGCAGTAGGCGCCATGGTGGACGCCGCCGTGGTGATGATCGAGAACGCTCACAAGAAGCTGGAAGCTTGGCAACATGAGCATCCCGGAGAATCCCTGCAGGGCGAGGAGCGCTGGCGTGTGATCACCCTGGCCGCACAAGAAGTCGGCCCGGCGCTGTTCTTCTCGCTGCTGATCATTACCCTGTCTTTCATCCCCGTGTTCACGCTGGAGGCGCAAGAAGGCCGCCTTTTCGGACCGCTGGCGTTCACCAAGACCTACGCCATGGCTGCGGCGGCAGGGTTGTCGGTGACCCTGATCCCGGTGCTCATGGGGTACTGGATTCGCGGGCGTATCCCGGATGAGCAGAAGAATCCCATCACGCGCGTGTTGATCGCGGTGTATCGGCCCAGTCTGGAGTGGGTGCTACGCCGGCCCAAGACGACGCTGCTGATCGCGGTGCTGGCCCTGGCGACTACCGCATGGCCATTGGCCCGGCTGGGCGGAGAGTTCCTACCCCGGCTGGACGAAGGCGACCTGCTCTACATGCCCTCGGCTCTGCCGGGGTTGTCGGCCCAGCGCGCCGCCGAGCTGCTGCAAATCAGCAACCGCATGATCAGGACCGTGCCCGAGGTCGAACGCGTGTTCGGCAAGGCTGGGCGGGCGGAAACCGCAACCGACCCCGCGCCGCTGGAGATGTTCGAGACCACCGTGAAGCTCAAACCCAGGGAGCAGTGGCGCCCCGGGATGACGCCCGAGCGGCTGGTCGAGGAACTGGACAAAGCGGTCAAGATTCCCGGCTTGGCCAACATCTGGATTCCGCCCATCCGCAACCGCATCGACATGCTGGCCACCGGCATCAAAAGCCCGATCGGCGTCAAGGTTACCGGCAACGACCTGCGTGTGATCGACCAGATCGCGCTCCAGGTCGAGCATGTCGCCAAGGGTATCCCAGGCGTCAGTTCGGCGCTGGCGGAGCGCTTGACCGGCGGTCGCTATGTGGACGTGCGCATCGATCGCACGGCCGCTGGTCGCTACGGGCTCAATGTGGCGGACATCCAGTCCGTCGTGGCTGGGGCGGTAGGCGGGGAGAACGTTTCGGAAACCGTCGAGGGCCTGGCGCGGTTCCCGATCAGCGTGCGTTACCCGCGCGAGTGGCGGGACTCTCCCGAGAGACTGGTGCAACTGCCGATCTGGACCCCCAACGGCCAGCAGATCACGCTGGGCACGGTGGCCAGCGTGGCCATCACCGATGGTCCGCCCATGCTCAAAAGTGAGAACGCACGCCCGTCCGGCTGGGTGTATGTCGATGTCCGTGGGCGCGACCTGGCCTCGGTGGCCAACGAACTGCGTGCTGCGGTGGGCCGCGAGGTCAAGCTGGAGCCAGGCGTCAGCATCGCCTACTCGGGGCAGTTCGAGTACATGGAGCGTGCCGACGCACGCCTGAAGGTGGTGGTGCCAGCCACGCTGCTGATCATCTTCGTGCTGCTGTACCTGACCTTCTCGCGCCTAGACGAGGCCTTCCTGATCATGGCCACGCTGCCGTTTGCCCTGACCGGAGGAATATGGTTTCTGTACTTGCTGGGGTACAACCTGTCGATTGCCACTGGCGTGGGTTTCATTGCCTTGGCGGGGGTTGCCGCAGAATTCGGCGTCGTGATGCTTATTTACCTCAAGCACGCGCTAGAGGAGCGCTGTCCCAACGGACAGAGGCCAACGAAGGAAGAGCTTCTGGATGCCATTCGTATCGGAGCAGTGTTGCGCGTGCGGCCCAAAGCCATGACCGTGGCAGTTATCCTGGCCGGCTTGGTGCCTATTGTTTGGAGCAGCGGTACGGGGTCAGAGGTCATGAGCCGCATAGCGGCCCCTATGCTCGGCGGCATGATCACCGCCCCGCTGCTGTCGCTGTTCGTCATTCCTGCAGTCTATGTATTAATACGGAAGCCGCGCTAAGGAAGGCCTGCACGAGGCACCGTCGGGTGTGCTCAATGCAGGATTTCAGCGGTTGCGTGGCGCCAGTGGGCGTCACCTGCAACCGCTTTTCAGATTTGTGCATCCGTGCGCTCTTGATCCAGCGACTCTCGCGCTTTGCAGGCACATACACGTTTGCACTGCATCCAGATGGCGTCGCACCATCGACAGATTGCACAGTGCGCGCAGGTTATGCAACCGCGCTGTGCTCTTGGCCTAACCTGCGGTGGCGTGCTCCACATGGTCGAGCTGACGCTTAATCACTTGGATGAGTGTTCGACCTTAACGCGAGAATCAGCCTAGAGCCGCTCCAGCTCATCGAGGCAACGATAAAAATTCCGACGCTTATCCATTGCTCGGTGCTTGATGGTCGCATCGCAACGCTCCAGTGAATGGATACCTAGCATCAAGGTGCAAGTTTGTTTCTTGGTGGCCTGCATCGCCAGAGGCCTCCGTCGCCTATTTTAATGTTGCAAGCGTTGAGCGATTCGATTCATTTGCTCAATCTCGGATCGCTGTCCTTTGGAAATTTCACTACAGAGGGCAATGAGCTCAGGATCCGATAACTTTGCTTCGCGACACATAAGAATTGCGCCAGAGTGGTGCGGGATCATGGAGGCTACAAACTGACTGTCCCCCACAGCATTTTGCCATCTTGTGGCCAAGAAGGAGCTGACCGTGAGCAGCACAAAGATTGCGTACAACACGACGTTGAGCCCGCGGTTCGGGAACATACTAGGCATTGTTGCCAGCATGAAAATCCCCATGGGTGCCCACATCGTTAACGCCATATAAAACATGTTGATATTGTTTCGAAAATCTTTGCTTGTATCGATCATCGAAAACATGACTATATACATGACGATCAATCCCAGGGCCATGTTGATCCAGAATTTTAAGTAAGGATGCCCATGGGCATGGTTGCTCTTGTGCTGCTGATCAATTTTGTGCATGGGTGAGTCCTGCATTTGCTTTCCTTTTGCGGCATCTACGAGTCGGCGCAACTCTAAAATAAATGCCCTCAAGATTTTTGCCTATGATGTTTATTTTGTATGTCGGAAGAAATCCCGATATTTTGTAGGTTGCATTATTAAATACGCTGCAATTGAAAAAGCCTCTGCATAAATACTCGACAAATCTGCCGGCCCTGCTGCTGCGCAAGTAAAACAAGCGCATTATTAAAAGAAGGTTCTTGATCTGTGCTGGTTGGGCAATGGAACGCACCGGACGCGGTCTCTGTGAATAAATGAAGCAGATAGTACGCTGGATGAGGGGAAGCGCCCCAGTATCTTAAGGAGACTCTCCAATCTTTGGGATGTTCAGAGTGATAGGCGAGGTTTCATCGCCAAGCTCTGGGTTGATTCAAGGGTTGATCATTCTTGCCAAGGCTTGGAAGATCAATAGAGCGTGGTGGTTTGGAAAATTATAATTTCTGACACAAAAGTAATCTTGCTGTCACCGTTTCGTCATGAAGCGTTTGAATAATGTTTTTGTAATTTCGACGATCAATTTTCGGGGCGCTGCTCATGGAATTGCGACATCTACGCTGCTTCCTGGCCGTGGCTGAAGAGCTCCACTTTGCCCGAGCGGCCGAGCGCCTGCATATCGATCAGTCACCCCTGTCCCGCACCATTAAAGAATTAGAAGAGGAACTCGGTACACGCCTGTTTGTTCGAACGACGCGTAGCACGCAATTAACCCGTGCAGGCCGGCTGTTTTTGGAGTATGTCCCACGGGTCTTTGCAGCGTTGGAGCAAGCACGTGATAGCGTCAAGTCGGCTACCAAAGGCTATCATGGACAATTGCGCATAGCCTTGTCTGACGGCATCACGCCATTACGCTTGCCCTCGCTGCTCGCGCAGTGCCGCGAAGAAGACCCCGAGGTCGAGGTGCGGCTGTTCGAGGTGCCGCTGGCTCAGCAGATAAAGGGCCTACATGATGACTTGTACGACGCTGGCTTTTCAATGGCCGATGACGTAGGTGATGGACTCGTGGTAACCCCTGCCTGGGAAGATGAATTAATGGTCGCCGTACCTGCACGTCATCCTATACTTTCTTACAAGCGGGTTCCACTGGAGGAGGTGCTGCACTATCCACTGGTGCTAGGTGATCCAGCGGTGTGCGAAGGCCATGCGCGCCAGATCGACCGCATCCTACGCAAGTACGAACGAGAACCGCTGATTGTTCAGCATGTTGCCACTTTTGATCTCATGATGACCTTGGTTTCCGCCGGCTTGGCCTTGGGTCTGGCGGGAGCGGCACATATCGCCTCCAGTAGGGAGCTAGGTGTGGTAGCTCGACCTTTGGCAGGCAAACCACCAATGCTGACGACATATTTGCTGCGTCGTAACACGGAGCTTCTAGAAGTGGTGGACCGCTTCATTGAAAGAGTGAACTTCATTGGCTCGGCGACTGAATTGAACAACACTAGATATTCTTGATCGTCTCGATGAAGGAAAATAGAAAAAATCGATGCTGCTGTTGATGGGGCGACGTTGACAGCCTATGGTACGCCTGCCTTCGGAAACCATGGTTGCGCTCGTTGCCCATCCCAAGCCCATCAAGGAAGCTTAGTCCCGACGCAAAAAGGTTCGCGCGAAAGTCGGTGGCAGAAATTTGTCTGCATGCAGCCTGAGCCGCTGAATGGCACTTTTTCGGTAGATAAGTCGGAACAGAAGTCCAAATAGCGTTTCTGCCTTCGCCTCGTGGCGATGGGGTTCTAATTGTTACGTCGTCACGCCACAACGCGCTCGTGTGTGCGGCGCTTTCTTTATGCTCTTCCCATTAGGAATTCTGACCTTTTTGGCCTAAATCGTCATCACAACGGTCTTTGACCAACTCGCGTGTGAGCCTTGATCCTCATTCCTGCGGCACCTCAGTGTGTCGTGATCGGAGGCAGAGGAGCATGCAAGGGACGAACGTGCTGTTCGGTCAGATTGCCGCAGTGTTCGGCATCGTGATCGCTGGTGTGTGGGGCGCCACACAATGGACAGCAGCCGCCCTTGGTTATCAACTACGCCTTGGCTCGCCTTGGTTCGATTTCTTCGGCACGCCGGTCTATCACCCGTGGCGGCTGTTCGAGTGGTGGTTCTTCTTCGACGCCTACGCGCCGCGCGTGTTCGATACCGGCGGTGCCATCGCGGGCGGCAGCGGTCTTGTC
Organism: Oryzisolibacter propanilivorax; assembly: GCF_900103645.1. Taxonomy (GTDB): domain Bacteria; phylum Pseudomonadota; class Gammaproteobacteria; order Burkholderiales; family Burkholderiaceae_C; genus Melaminivora; species Melaminivora propanilivorax. The sequence continues at coordinate 5,155 of NZ_FNHP01000007.1, read as the reverse complement.
GCCGTGCTGGTGGCGATTGCCATGTCGGTCTGGCGTTCACGGCAGGCACGCTTGGTCACGACCTACGGATCGGCCCGTTGGGCGAACGCGGATGACATTCGCAAAGCCGGCCTCACACAGCCGGCCGGCGTGTTCCTCGGCCAGCACGACCGCCAATATCTGCGGCATGAAGGCCCAGAACACGTCCTGACCTTCGCGCCCACCCGCTCGGGCAAGGGCGTCGGCTTGGTCGTGCCGACGCTGCTGTCCTGGCCCGCGTCCGCCGTCGTCCACGACATCAAGGGCGAGAACTGGCAAATCACCGCAGGCTGGCGCTCGCGCTTCTCGCATTGCCTGCTGTTCAACCCCACGGATGCGAAGTCGGCAGCCTACAACCCGCTACTGGAAGTGCGGCGCGGCGCGCACGAGGTACGCGACGTGCAGAACATCGCGGACATCCTGGTCGATCCCGAAGGCGCGCTGGAGAAGCGCAACCACTGGGAGAAGACTTCGCACGCTCTGCTGGTGGGCGCCATCCTGCATGTGCTGTATGCGGGCGAAGACAAGACGCTGCGCGGCGTGGCGAACTTCCTGTCAGATCCAGCCTGTCCGTTTGAGCTGACCTTGCACCGGATGATGACCACGCCCCACCTGGTGAACGGGGATGGTGGAGGCCCGCATCCGGTGGTGGCCTCTGCGGCGCGCGAAGTGCTCAACAAGTCGGACAACGAGCGTTCCGGTGTGTTGAGCACTGCCATGTCGTTCTTGGGCCTGTACCGCGATCCCACGGTGGCCGAAGTCACCTCGCGCTGCGACTGGCGCATCGCCGACCTCATTTCCGCCGAGCACCCTGTATCGCTGTACCTGGTGGTGCCGCCTTCGGACATTAGCCGCACGAAGCCCTTGATCCGGTTGATCCTCAACCAGATCGGACGACGGCTCACCGAATCGCTCGACGGCAGCGACGGCATCAAGCGCGGCCACAAGCTGCTGCTGATGCTCGATGAGTTTCCGGCCCTGGGCCGGCTCGACTTCTTCGAGACAGCCTTAGCCTTCATGGCGGGCTATGGCATCCGCAGCTTTCTCATTGCGCAGTCGCTCAACCAGATCGACAAGGCGTATGGGCAGAACCACTCCATTCTCGACAACTGCCATGTGCGCGTGACGTTCGCCACCAATGACGAACGCACCGCTAAACGCATTTCCGAGACGCTCGGCACCGCTACCGAGTTGCGCGCGCAGCGCAACTACGCGGGCCATCGGCTCGCGCCGTGGCTGGGCCACCTGATGGTGTCGCGCCAGGAGACGGCCCGCCCGCTGCTGACGCCAGGCGAAGTCATGCAGCTTCCGCCTGACGAAGCCGTTGTGATGGTGTCCAGCATGGCGCCGATCAAGGCCCGGAAGCTGCGCTACTACGCCGACGCCAATTTCAAGCGGCGCGTGCTGCCGCCGCCGGCGCTGGCGGACGGCCGGTACGCCGACGCGCCGCCACTGCGCCCCGACGACTGGAGTGGCCTGGCGATTCCTGCCGTGCCTGCCGCGCCTGCGGCCGATGCCGCCGAAGGTTTCCGGGCGTCGGCCGACGACGGCGGCCCGCGCCGTCAGCCCGAGCTAACTGAGGCCGTCGCCTACGACCCCGAGCTGGCCGCGCCCGCGGCCGACCTCGGCCTGCTCGATGACGACGACGACCTGCCGCTTCCCCTTCCTCGCCAGCTTGATCCGGCCATGCAGCGCACGGCCCGGCTGGCGTCCCTCGACCCCAACGACGGAATCGAGCTATGAGCCACTATCGCCTGAACCTCTTTATCCAGCCCGAGCACGCCCAGCGGCTCGATGAACTAGCTGCCAAGAAAGGCGTGTCCAAGTCGTCCATCGTCGCAGCGGCGCTCGCATCGTGGCTGTCGCCCGACGCCGCCGACCAGCGCGAGGCGGCCATCGCCAAGCGCCTTGATCGCCTATCGCGCCAGACCGAGCGCATGGAGCGCGACCAGAACATCGCCATCGAGACGCTGGCGCTTTTCATCCGCTACTACCTGACCGTCAGCACGCCGGTTCCCGAAGCGCACCAAGACGCGGCCCGTGCGCAGGGCAAGGCGCGCTTCGAGCAGTTCACCGAGCAGCTTGGCCGCCACCTGATGCGCGGACGCAGCCTGGTGCGCGACGTGGTGGAGGAGCTGCACCCCGACCCGATGCGGATGGAGGACGCCGCGGCAGCGGCTCAGGCGCGAGAGCGTGCGTCATGAGCGCCGTTCCCCAATCCATGAGTGCCACGTCGCTCGACCGGCGCATCCAGATGCTGCGCACGGCAATGGGGCCGCTGATCGCCACCGCGCTCGAAGACCCCGACGTGGTGGAAATCATGCTCAACCCGGATCGCACCCTTTGGGTGGATCGCCTGTCGTCGGGCCGCGCGCCTATGGGCGTGGAAATGCCCGAAGCCGATGGCGAGCGGATCATCCGCCTGGTCGCGGCCCACGTCGGCGCGGAGGTGCATCGCGGCCAGCCGCTGCTGTCGGCAGAGTTGCCCGAGACGGGAGAACGCTTTGAGGGCATCATGCCGCCGGCTGCACCGGGGCCGGCCTTCGCGCTGCGCAAGCGGGCCATCGGCGTGATCCCGCTGGAGCGGTACGTCATCGACGGGATGATGACCAGCGCGCAGGCGGGCTTTCTCGTTCGCGCCGTGCGCGAGCGGCAGAACGTCTTGATCGCTGGCGCTACCAGCAGCGGCAAGACCACACTCGCCAATGCCTTGCTCGCGGAAATCGCCGCCACAGGCGACCGCGTGCTGGTGCTCGAAGACACGGTGGAGCTGCAATGCGCGGCCCGCGACCATGTGCCACTACGCACGCGCGCTGGCGTGGTGTCCATGACCGAACTGGTGCGTTCGTCCATGCGCCTGCGCCCGGATCGCGTGGTGGTCGGCGAGGTGCGCGGCGCCGAGGCGCTGGATCTCATCAAGGTATGGGGCACCGGCCACCCCGGCGGTATCGCCACGATCCACGCGGGTTCCGCCATCGGCGCATTGCTGCGCCTGGAGCAACTGATTCTCGAAGTGGCGGTGAACCCGCCGCGTGCGTTGATCGCCGAGGCGGTCAACGTGGTGATCCACATCGCCGGACGCGGACGCAAGCGCCGCATCGAGAGCATCGCCCACGTCGTCGGCTTCGACGGCGTGGGTTACCAACTGGTGGATGCACTGGAGGCGCTGGAAACGCCGTTTCCCGAGCTGCCGCCGATCCCCGATGCCGCACCCGCTGCGGCGACTTCCCCGTCCCCTGACCACCCTGGAGAACTGCCATGACGCAGATGTACGTTCCTGCTTTCCGTTTTTCTGCAAATCCGGCTTTGCGCCTGCCCACGCTGTCGCGGCTGCACAGCCTGGCCCGCCCTTCGGGACAAGGGCTGCTGCTGGCCGCGCTGTTGCTGTTCCTGGCCGGCACCGCGCAGGCCGCTGGTTCCTCGATGCCCTGGGAAGGCCCGTTGCAGTCGATCTTGGAGTCGATTCAGGGGCCGGTGGCGCGCATCGTCGCGGTCATCATCATCATTGCCACGGGCCTCGCACTAGCCTTCGGCGACACGTCAGGCGGCTTTCGCAAGCTGATCCAGATCGTGTTCGGCCTGTCCATCGCCTTCGCGGCTTCGAGCTTCTTCCTGTCGTTCTTTTCGTTCTCGGGCGGGGCTGTCGTATGAGCGGCCCGGATAGCTTCGCGGCCGGGTTCGAGGTGCCTTTGCATCGCTCGCTCACCGAGCCGATCTTGCTGGGCGGCGCACCGCGCACCGTGGCGATTGCCAACGGCACGCTGGCCGCCGCCGTCGGGCTGGGCCTGCAACTGTGGATTCCCGGCGTCGTGCTCTGGATCGTCGGCCACTCGCTGGCCGTGTGGGGCGCGCGTGTCGATCCGCAGTTCATGCAGGTCTTCGCCCGACACATCAAGCACCGCCCGCTGCTGGACGTGTGAGGGGACGCCGCCATGCTGAACCTCGCCGAATACCGCCAGCGGCCTGCGCTGCTCGCCGACTGGCTACCCTGGGCCGGGCTGGTCGCACCGGGCGTCGTCTTGAACAAGGACGGCAGTTTCCAGCGCACGGCCCGGTTTCGCGGGCCTGACCTCGACAGCGCCACGCAAGGCGAGCTGATCGCCACGTCGGCACGCTTGAACAACGCGCTGCGCCGGCTGGGTTCGGGCTGGGCGCTGTTCATCGAGGCCGAGCGCCGCGCCGCTGCCGACTACCCGCACTCGGAGTTTCCCGAGCCGCTTTCGTGGCTGGTGGAGGAAGAACGCCGGGCCACCTTCGAGGAATCGGGCCATCACTTCGAGAGTGGCTATCACCTGACACTGGTGTACCTGCCGCCGGAAGAATCCCGCGCCCGCGCCGCCAAGATGCTCTACGAGAACACGCCGACGAATGGCGTGGACTGGCGCGAGCGGCTGCAAGCCTTCATTGCAGAAACGGATCGGGTCTTTGACCTGCTCGATGGCGTGATGCCGGAAATCGCCTGGCTCGATGACGCGCAAACCCTGACCTACCTGCACGCGACCATCTCGACGCGACGCTATCGCGTGGGCGTGCCCAAGGTGCCTTTTCACATCGACGCGCTGCTGACCGATTCGCCGCTGGTCGGTGGCCTCGCGCCCATGCTGGGCGAGCGGCACCTGCGCGTGGTGTCGGTGCGAGGCTTCCCGACCTCGACCTGGCCGGGGATTCTGGACGACCTCAACCGCCTGGGATTTGGATATCGCTGGAGTACGCGCTTTCTGTGCCTCGACAAATCCGAGGCGGAACGGGAATTGGGGCGTCTGCGCCGCCAGTGGTTCGCCAAGCGCAAGAACGTCATCGCGCTGCTGCGCGAAACGATCTTCCAGCAGGAAAGCCCGCTGGTCGATACCGACGCCAGCAACAAGGCCGCCGACGCGGACGCGGCCTTGCAGGAGCTGGGCAGCGATCAAGTCGCCTTCGGCTACCTGACGGCGACCGTCACCGTCATGGACGAGGACGCTGCCGTAGCCGACGAGAAGCTGCGCATGGTGGAGCGCGTCATTCAGGGGCGCGGGTTCGTGACGATCCCCGAAACGCTCAATGCCGTGGATGCCTGGCTGTCGTCCATTCCGGGCAATGCCTACGCCAACGTGCGCCAGCCCATCGTCTCGACGCTGAACCTGGCGCACATGATGCC
>NZ_FNHP01000013.1 GCF_900103645.1 Oryzisolibacter propanilivorax | reverse complement strand
TTTTCTTTGAGGCGCACCGCTTCCTCGACGGCAATCTCGTCAAAGGGGTTCATGCTCATCTTGACGTTGGCGGTGTCCACTCCCGTGCCGTCCGACTTGACGCGGACCTTCACGTTGTAGTCCACCACGCGCTTGACGGGGACGAGGATCTTCATGGCGAACTTCTTTCTGCTGGAGGGTTAGCGGAGCATGCCGGCCAGGCGTTCCCGGATCAGCGCCTCGGCCTGGGACATGATGGAATCGATGAGCTGCTGCACGCTGGGCACGTCGCGGATCAGACCGGCGACCATGCCGCAGGACCAGACGCCGGCCTCCATCTCGCCCTGCTGCATGATGCGCGGATAGACGCCGGCCACCTCGGGCGCGATGTCGGCGAAGGTGACGGCCGCGCCCAGCGCGCTTTCCTTGTGCAGCACACGCTCGGTGGCGGCGTTGGTGAGCACACGTTCGGTATTGCGCAGCGGCCGCATGATCAGGCGCGTGTCCAGCTCGCTGGCGGCGACGATGGCCTGCTTGACGTTGTCGTGCACCGGCGCCTCGCGCGTGGCGATGAAGCGCGTGCCCATGTTGATGCCCTCGGCGCCCAGCGCCAGCGCTGCCACCAGGCTGCGCCCGTCGGCCATGCCGCCGGAGGCGACGAACGGGATCTTCAGCTCCTCGGCCGCACGCGGCAGCAGGATAAAGTTGGGGATGTCGTCCTCGCCCGGATGGCCGCCGCATTCGAAGCCGTCCACGCTGATGGCGTCGCAGCCGATGGCCTCGGCCTTGAGCGCATGGCGCACCGAGGTGCACTTGTGGATGACCTTGACGCCCGCGTCCTTGAGCGCGGGCAGCCATTGCTGCGGGTTGTTGCCCGCGGTCTCGACGATCTTCACCCCGCCCTCGACGATGGCCTTCACGTAGCCGGGATAGTCGGGCGGGTTGACGCTGGGCAGGAAGGTCAGGTTCACGCCAAAGGGCCGGTCGGTCATCGCGCGGCAGCGCGCGATCTCGCGGGCCAGCAGCTCGGGCGTCTTCTGCGTCAGGCCGGTGATCAGCCCCAAGCCGCCGGCGTTGGAGACGGCGGCGGCCAGCTCGGCATAGCCCACGTGGTGCATGCCGCCCTGGATGATGGGGTGCTGGATGCCGAACAGTTCGGTGATGCGGGTCTTCATGGTCGGGCGTGTCCTGACGGTCAGTCCTGGCTGATGCCCTTGTCGCGGATGATCTGGCCCCAGCGCTGGTAGTCCTGGCGGATGCGTTCGCCAAACTGCGCCGGCGGCTCGAAATGCGGCAGGGCGCCGGCGCCGGCCATCTTGTCCTGCACCTGCTTGTCTTCCAGGATGAGCTTGACTTCCTTGGCAATGCGCTCGATCACCGGCTGGGGCGTCCCCACGGGCGCGACGATCCCGCCCCAGGATACGGCTTCGTATCCGTTGAAGCCCTGCTCGGACACGGTCTTGACCTGCGGCAGTGAGGCGATGCGCCGGGGAGAGCCCACCGCGATGGCGCGCAGCTTGCCCGCCTGGATATGCGGCAGCGCCGCCACCAAGTCAGCGAACATCACCGGCACCTGGCCACCGATGGTGTCGGTGATGGCTGGCGCGCTGCCCTTGTAGGGCACGTGCTGCATGTCGAAGCCGGCCATCTGCTTGAGCAGTTCCATGCTCAGGTGCCCGAAGCTGCCGGTACCGGCGCTGGTGTAGTTGACCGCCCCCTTTTGCTGTTTGGCGTAGGCCACCAGCTTCGGCAGATCGGTGACCTCGGGCAGCAGCAGAGGGTTCACGACGACGACGATGGGCAGGTCGTACAGCATGGCGACGGGAGCGAAGTCCTTGGAGGAGTCGTAGCCGGACTTGCGGAACAGGTGCGGCGCCAGCAGCGTCGGGGTGGCCAGCGTCATCAGCGTGTAACCGTCGGCGGGACTCTTGATGACCTGGCTGGCACCGATGGAACCGGAAGCACCCGGACGGTTATCCACGATGACGGCTTGGCCCAGGCGCTCGCCGAGCTTCTGCCCGACGATGCGCGAAGCCGTATCCGTCGGCCCGCCGGCCGGGAACGGCACGACCAGCTTGATCAGCTTGTCCGGCCAAGTGCCTTGCGCCAGCGCGGGCAGCGACAGGGACGCCAGCAGCGGCGTGGCGGCCAGCGCCAGGGCGGCGCGGCGGTTCAGGGTACGAAACGACATCTCGACAATCTCCTTTTGATACGAAAACACGCGCTGACCCTTATGGAACAAGGGCATTGCGCTATGGTTTTTCCTGCGGCACGGTGTCCGGCAGGGTCAGCACACCGCTGGCCTGCAGGCGCGCCAGCGCGGCGTCGTCCAGGTCCAGCAGCTGCTGCAGCACGTCGCGCGTGCCCTCGCCCAGGGTGGGCGGGGCGTGGCGGATGGGCAGGCGCCGGCCGTCCAGCCGGTACGGCGGGGCGAACACCGGCGTGCTGCCGGCCACCGGGTGCGGCAGCTGCTGCACCAGCGCGCCGCGGCGCGTTCGCTCGCTGGTCAGCGCCTCGTGCAGCCCGGCGACCCGCCCGCACGGGATGCCGGCGGTGGTCAGGCGCTGCAGCAGCTGCTCGCGCGGCTGCTCGGCGAGCAGGCGCTTGAGCAGCGGCAGCAACTCGTGGCGGTGGCGCGAGCGCGCGACGTTGGTGGCGAAGCGCTCGTCGTCCAGGATCTCCGGGCGCTGCAGCACCTGGCGGCAGAACTTCTCGAACTGCGCGTTGTTGCCCACGGCGATGATCAGCGGACCATCGGCGGCCTCGAACATGCCGTAGGGCACGATGGATGGGTGCGCGTTGCCGTAGCGCGCGGGGTCGTGGCCGAGCTGCAGCGCTTCCAGCCCGTAGTAGCCGGTCACGGAGAGCCCGCAGTCGTACAGCGCCAGCTCGATGAGCTGCCCGCGGCCCTGGCGCTCGCGGCGCAGCAGCGCCGCCAGAACCGCCTGGGCGGCGTACATGCCGGTCATCAGGTCGACCACCGCCACGCCGAACTTCAGCGGCGGCATGTCGGCGTCGCCGTTCAGCGCCATCAGCCCGGCCTCGGCCTGGATCACCAGGTCGTAGCCGGGGCGCGTGGCCTCGGGGCCGCTGCTGTCGTAGCCGCCCACGGCGCAATAGATGATGTCGTCCTTGAGCGCGCGCAGCTGCTCGTAGCCCACGCCCAGCTTCTCGGCGCCGCCGGCCTTGAAGTTGTGCAGCACCACGTCGCACTGCGACACCAGCTCGTACACGATGCGCAGCCCCTCGGGGCTTTGCAGGTCCAGCGTGATCGACCGCTTGTTGCGGTTCATGCTGTTGTAGTAGGTGGTCTCGGTGCGGCCGATGCGCAGGCCCCAGTCGCGCGTGTCGTCGCCGCGACCGGGGTGCTCGACCTTGATGACCTCGGCGCCGAAGTCGCCCAGCACCATGGCGCCCATGGGCCCGGCGAAGACACGCGACAGGTCCAGCACGCGCACGCTGGCCAGCGGCAGGTCGGCGGATGCGGCGGCTTGCGATTCGCTCATGGCGTCTCCTCCTGGCGGGTGCTGCGCTGTCATGCGGTGCGCGGGCCGCGCAGCCGGGTGAAGTCGGCCGGGCGCTTGTCCAGGAAAGCGGCGATACCCTCGCGCGACTCCTCGGTGTCCTGCGACAGCGGCATGTACAGCGCCTCCAGCTCCAGCTGCTGCTCGAGCGTGTTTTCCGGCGCCGCGCGGCACAGGTGCTTGATGCGCGCCATGGCCAGCTCCGGGCCGCGCGCGATCTGCCGCGCCAGCTCCAGCGCCTGCTCCAGGGCCTGGCCGGGCTCGGCCAGGCGGTTGGCCACGCCCAGTTGGTGCATGCGCTCGCCGCTCAGCGGCTGGCCGGTCAGGCACAGCTCGGTCAGCAGCTGGCGCGGCAGCACCTGGCCCAGCAACGCGGTGGCGCCGCCGTCCGGCGTCAGGCCGACCTTGACGTAAGCCACCGAGAACACGGCGTTGCGCGCCGCCACCAGCAAGTCGCCGGCCAGCGCCAGCGACAGGCCGGCGCCGGTGGCGGCGCCCTCCACCGCCACGATCACCGGCTTGGGGCAATCGCGCAGCGCGCGCACCAAGTTGTGCAGGCCCTCCAGGCGGCGCCGGCGCGCGGCGATCGGCAGCTCGCGCCGGGTGGCGATCTGGCGCAGGTCGCCGCCCGAGCAGAAATGCCCGCCCTCGCCGGTCAGCACGATGGCGCCGATGCTGGCGTCCTCGGCGGCGGCGTGCAGCGCCTCGGTCAGGCCCTGGTAGAAGGCCGGCGTCAGCGCGTTGCGCGCCTGCGGGTTGTGGTTGGACAGCACCAGCACCGCGCCGTCGCGGCGCTGGATCAGGGGTTCGGGGGTCATGCGGTCTCCTGTCGTTTTTGATAGCTGCCGGCCCTTGATGCACAAGGGCTGAAGGCAGTTTTCGCTTGAAAATCGGGGGCGGCGCGCGGATCAGCCCAGCGCCATCCAGCGCGCCAGGTGGTGGTCCATGTCGCCCAGCTGGTGGTCGATCATCACCAGCCGCTTGGCGTAGTGCGCCAGCGGCAGCTCCCAGGTCACGCCGATGCCGCCGTGCAGCTGGATCGCCTCCTCGGCCACCAGCGTGCCGACGCGGCCGACGGTGTACTTGGCGGCCGACAGCGCCTTCTCGCGCGCCGTGCGGTCAGCCACGTCCAGCGCGGCGGCGGCGTTGGTCACGGCCGAGCGCGCCTGCTCGACCTCCAGCAGCAGGTCGGCCATGCGGTGCTGCAGCGCTTGGAAGCTGCCGATGGGCACGCCGAACTGCCGGCGCGTGCGCAGGTATTCCAGCGTGTCGTCGCGCGCGCGCCCCATGGCGCCCAGCGATTCGGCCGACAGCGCCAGCACGCCGTAGCCGACGATGCGCTCGAGCAGCGCCAGGCCCTGGCCCTCTTCGCCCAGCAGCGCGTCGGCGCCCAGGCGCACGCCCTGCAGCGTGACCTCGGCGGCGTGCCCGCCGTCGATGCGGCCATAGCCGCGCGTGGCCAGGCCCGGCGCGTCGCCCGGCACCAGGAACAGCGAGAGGCCCTGCGCGTCGGCCACGCCGCCGGCGGTGCGCGCGCTGATCAGCAGCAGCTGCGCCTGGTCACCGAAGGGCACGACGGCCTTGGCGCCGTCCAGCACCCAGGCGTCGCCCTCGCGCCGTGCGCTGGTGGCCACGCGCTCCAGCTCGTAGTGGTTGGCCGGCTCGTCGTGCGCCAGCGCGGCCAGCAGGCTGCCGTCCATCAGGCCCGGCAGGTGCGCGCGCTGCGCCGGGCTGCCGGCCTCGGTCAGCGCGCGCGCCACCAGCAGCGCGCCCAGCATTGGCGCAGCCACCAAGTGCCGGCCCAGGGTCTGGAACACCAGCGCGATGTCGGCGCCAGCGCCGCCGAAGCCGCCGTCGGCCTCGGGCACCAGCGCGCCGATGGCGCCGATCTCGGCCAGGGTGGCGAAGGTCTCGGGGCTGTAGCCGAGCGGCCCGTAGGCGGCGTGGTTGCGCGCCTCGGCGGGGTACTGCTCGGACAGGTAGCGCCCGAGCGCGTCCGCCAGCATGCGGCGGTCTTCGTTCAGTTCAAAGTTCATGGTGGTGACGCCGCCCGCTCACAGGCCCAGGATGGCCTTGGAGATGATGTTGCGCTGGATCTCGTTGGAGCCGCCGAAGATCGACAGCTTGCGGTAGTTGAAGTAGGCGGCCGCGGCCGTGGCGGCCTCGGGCGGGCCGACCGGCGGCTCGTCCCAGCCGGCGTGCTGCGCCTGCTCGATGTAGGGCAGCGCGTACGGGCCCATGGCGCGGCGCGTCAGCGACAGCAGCTCCTGGCGGATCACCGTGCCGCGGATCTTCAGCATCGAGCTCTCGGCCCCGGGTACGCCCCCGCCCTGCACCGCCGCCAGCACGCGCAGGTTGGTGGTCTTCATGTTCTCCAGGTCGATCTCCACCTGCGCCAGGCGCGTGGCGAACTGCGGGTCCTGGGATAGCGGCCGGCCGTGGCGCTGCACGCGCGAGGCGATGGCCTTGAGCCGCTCCAGCGCCGCCATGGAAAAGCCCACCCCGGCGATGCCGGTGCGCTCGTAGGTCAGCAGGTACTTGGCGTAGGTCCAGCCCTGGTTCTCCTCGCCGACCAGGTTCTCCAGCGGCACCTTCACGTCGGTCAGGAAGACCTCGTTGACCTCGGCGTCGCCGTCCAGCGTGCGGATCGGGCGCACCTCCACGCCCGGCTGGTCCATGTCGATCAGCAGGAAGCTGATGCCGGCCTGCGCCTTGGCCGCGCGGTCGGTGCGCACCAGGCAGAACATCATGTTGGCGTGCTGGCCCTGGGTGGTCCAAGTCTTCTGGCCGTTGACGACGTAGTGGTCGCCCTGGCGCACGGCGCTGGTCTTCAGGCTGGCCAGGTCGGAGCCGGCGCCGGGCTCGGAGTAGCCTTGGCACCACCAGTCGGCGCCGCTGAGGATGCGCGGCAGCCAGCGCTGCTTTTGCTCCTCGCTGCCGTACTTGATCAGCACCGGGCCGAGCATGCTGGTGCCGAACGGCGGCAGGCGCGGCGCGCCGGCGCGGGCGCATTCGTCGTCGAAGATGAACTTCTGGATCGGCGTCCAGCCGGTGCCGCCGTACTCGCGCGGCCAGTGGTAGGCCAGCCAGCCCTGGCGGTTCAGGATGGCCTGCCAGTTCTCCAGGTCGAAGCGCGACAGGCGCTGGCCGGCCTGGACCTTGGCGGCCAGGTCGCGCGGCAGGTGCTGCTGCAGGAAGGCGCGCACTTCGGCGCGAAACGCCTCTTCCTCGGGGGTGAATTGCAAATCCATGACAGGTTCTCCGTCAGTACTCGGTCGTTACTTGATCAGTTGGGGACAGAGCAGGAAATGGCTGCGCGATTGCCTGGTCTGTCCCGCAAAGCCTTCGTTGATTAACAGAACTCAAACAACCCGGCCGCGCCCATGCCGCCGCCGATGCACATGGTGACCACGCCCCAGCGCATGCGCTCGCCGCGCGCCTTGCGCCGGCGGGCCTCCAGCAGCAGGTGGCCGGTCAGGCGCGCGCCGGTCATGCCGAAGGGGTGGCCGATGGAGATGGCACCGCCGTTGACGTTCAGCCGCTCCATGGGAATGTCCAGCCGGCGCTGGCAGTACAGCGCCTGCGAGGCGAAGGCTTCGTTGAGCTCCCACAGGTCGATGTCCTGCACCGTGAGGCCGGCGCGCTCGAGCAGCCGCGGCACGGCGAACACCGGGCCGATGCCCATCTCGTCGGGCTCGCAGCCGGCCACCGCGAAGCCGCGGAACGCGCCCAGCGGCTGCAGGCCCAGGCGCTCGGCCTCGCGCGCCTCCATCACCACGCAGGCGCTGGCGCCGTCGGACAGCTGCGAGGCATTGCCGGCGGTGACGAACTTGCCCGCGCCCTTGACCGGCTCGAGCTTGGCCAGCCCGGCCAAAGTGGTCGTGGGGCGGTTGCAGTTGTCGCGCGTGGCGACGGCGTCGCGCCAGGTGACTTCGCCGCTGTCCTTGTCCTTCTCGGTCATGCGCGTGGCGCAGGGCACGATCTCGTCGTCGAAGACGCCGGCGGCCTGCGCGGCCGCGGTGCGCTGCTGGCTTTGCAGGGCGAAGGCGTCCTGGTCCTCGCGTGAGATGCCATAGCGCTCGGCCACCACGTCGGCGGTGTCGATCATCTCCATGAACAGCTGCGGCTTGTGCTCGACGAGCCAGGGGTCGAGGTCGGCGGTGCCGTTGCGCCCGGCCGGGCGCAGCAGCGAGATGCTCTCGGCCCCGCCGGCGACCAGCGCCGGCACACCCTCCAGCACCACCCGGCCGGCGGCGATGGCGATGGCCTGCAGGCCCGAGGCGCAGAAGCGGTTGACCACCGCACCGCCCACCGTCACCGGCAGGCCGGCGCGCAGCGCGGTCTGGCGGCCGATGTTGCGCCCCATGGTGCCTTCCGGGTAGCCGCAGCCCCAGATCAGGTCTTCGAGCAGGCCCGGGTCGATGCCCGAGCGCTCGACAGCGGCGCGCACGGCGTAGGCGCCCAGCTGCGGGCCGGGGGTGGCGTTGAATTCGCCGCGGTGCGCCTTGGTCAGCGGCGTGCGGGCAGTAGAGACGATGACGGCTTCGCGCATGGGAGATGGCCCTCGGATGGTGGTTTGCTTCTGAATCGATAGCTGGAGACCCATATGGAATAAGGGCTGCAGCGGTTTTTTGCTTGAAATCAGGCGGCGGCGCGGTTCAGGCTGTCGAAGTTGCGGCCTTCGGCCACCAGCTGCTCCAGCAGCGGCGCGGGCTGCCAGAACTGCGGGTCTTCTTTGGCGAACTCGCGGATGTCGGCCAGCACCCGGTCCAGCCCCTGGGTGTCGGCCCAGTGCATCGGGCCGCCGCGCCAGCGCGGAAAGCCGTAGCCGAACAGGAAGGTGACGTCGATGTCCAGCGGGCGCAGAGCGATGCCTTCTTCCAGCACGCGCGCGCCCTCGTTGACCATGGCCGCCATGTAGCGGCGCATGATCCCCTCGTGCGTGAAGCTGCGCGGGACGATGCCCTTCTTCTTGCGCTCTTCATCGACGATGGCCAGTACCTCGGGGTCTTCCTGGCCGGTGCGCGCACCCTGCGGGTACAGGTACCAGCCGCGCCCGGTCTTCTGGCCGTACCAGCCGCGCTCGGCGATGCGGTCGGCGACCTCGACATAGCGCGAGCGCGGGTCGCGTGTGGCGGCCTTGCGCTTGCGCGTGGCCCAGCCGATGTCACCGCCGGCCAGGTCCGAGACCTGGAACGGCCCCATGGGGTAGCCGAACGCCCGCACCGCGGCGTCGATCTCGTAGGGGCTGGCGCCGTCCTCCAGCACGTGGTTGGCGGCCTCGCGGTACACCGCCAGGATGCGGTTGCCGATGAAGCCGTCGCACACGCCGGCGCGCACCGGCACCTTCTTCATGCGCTTGGCCAGCTCGAAGGCGGTGGCGACCACGTCGGGCGCCGTCTTCGCGGCGACCACGATCTCCAGCAGCTTCATGATGTTCGCCGGGCTGAAGAAGTGCAGGCCGATCACGTCCTGCGGGCGCTGCGTGGCGGCGGCGATGGCGTCGATGTCCAGGTACGAGGTGTTGGTGGCCAGCACGCAGCCGGCCCGGCACACACGGTCGAGTTCGCGGAACACGGCCTTCTTGACCTCGAGGTCCTCGAACACCGCCTCGATCACCAGATCGACTTCGGCAATGGCGTCGTACGAGGTGCCGGGCTGGTAGCGCGCCAGGGTGGCGGCGCGGGCCTCGGCCGTCATGCGGCCCTTGGCGATCAGGCCGTCGTAGACCTTCTCCACATTCTTCTGGCCACGCGCGATGGACTCGGCGTCGCGCTCGATCATCACCACCGACAGGCCGGCGTCCAGCGCCGCGACGGTGATGCCCGCGCCCATGGTGCCACCGCCGATCACCGCCAGCCGCTGCAGCGGGCGCGGCGCGGCGGCGCGTGCCTCGGGGATCTTGGCGCTCTCGCGCTCGGCGAAGAAGGCGTGCACCAGGCCGGCGCGCTGCGGGCTGTTCAGGCACTCCACGAACAGCGCGCGCTCGCGCTGCAGGCCTTGCTCGAAGGGCAGCTCCAGCGCCGCGTGCACGCAGTCGATGATCCTGGCGGGCGAGAACAGGCCGCGCGTCTTCTTCGCCGTCTCGGCGGCCAGCTGGTCGAGCGCCGCCGGCGCGCTGGCGGCGTCGGAAATGGCGCGGTCGCGCGTGCGGCGCACGCCGGCGCCCTGCGCCAGCAGCTGCCGGGCGTAGGCCAAGCCGGCGGCCTGCGGGTCGTCGCCGTCCGCCAGCTGGTCCACCAGGCCGGCGTCCAGCGCGGCCTGCGCGCCCAGGTGGCGGCCACTGAGCATCAGCTCGGCCGCGGCCAGCGCACCCATCAGGCGCGGCGCGCGCTGCGTGCCGCCGGCGCCGGGCAGCAGGCCCAGGTTCACCTCGGGCAGGCCCAGCCGCGCACCGGGCAGCGCCAGGCGCCAGTGCGCGGCCATGGCCACTTCCAGCCCGCCGCCCAGTGCCGGGCCGTGGATGGCGGCGATCACCGGCTTGTCCAGCAGCTCCAGGCGGTTCAGCACCTCGGGCAGCGCCGGGGCCTGCGGCGGCTTACCAAACTCGCGGATGTCGGCGCCGGCAATAAAGGCGCGGCCCGCGCCCACCAGCAGCACGGCGCGCACGGCGTCGCTGGCTGCCGCCTGCTCCACCGCCGCCAGCAGGCCGGCGCGTACCGGCTGGCCCAGGGCGTTGACGGGCGGGTTGTCGATGCGCACCACCAGCACGCCTGCGTGCAGCTCGGTGGTGACGGCGGAAGCGGACGCTGCGGGCAAGGTAGCCGCCATGGAATGTCTCCTGCTTGTGGACCAACCAGAGCATTCTGCAAACGTCAGCCGTTCTTTACAATCACATCAATCATTGACAATCCGTCAAACGACATTTGACAATCAACATGGAACGCGAGGCCTGCCCATGGATCTGCAAGCCCTCAGCCTGCTGGTGGAGATCATCGACAGCGGCAACCTGAGCCAGGCCGCGCGCAAGCTGCGCATGACGCGCGCCAACGTCAGCTACCACCTGACGCAGCTGGAAAAATCCGTCGGCGCGCAGCTGATCCGCCGCACCACGCGCCGTGCCGAGCCGACCGAGGTCGGCCTGCGCCTGTACGAGCACGGCCGGGCCATCAACAACGAACTGCTGGCCGCGCGCGAGACCATCGCCGACCTGGGCCAGGGCCTGCAAGGGCGCGTGGGGCTGAGCGTGCCCAGCGGCTACGGGCAGATGGTGATGAGCGACTGGCTGATCGAGTTCAAGCGGCTGTACCCGGGCATCGTGCTGGACGTGCTGTTCGAGAACCGCGCCGACCACCTGCGCGACGAGGTGGACATCGCGGTGCGGGTGATCTCCGAGCCGCCGCTGTCGGTGGTGGCGCGCAGCCTGGGCGAGATGCGCTACGTGGCCTGCGCGTCACGCGAGTGGGCGGCGCGGCACGGGCTGCCGCGCACGCTGCACGAGCTGCGCGCCAGCCCGCTGATCACCGCCGGCGTGCTGGGCCGCCAGCTGCGCCTGTCGGCCTACCAGGGCGACGAGCGCCAGGAGGTGTCGCTGGAGCCGACGCTGAGCTCCGAGCATTTTCCGTTCCTGCACCAGGGCATCCTGGCCGGGCTGGGCGTGGGCCTGGTGCCGGACTACGTGGTGCAGCGCGAGATCGCCAGCGGCGAGGTGCTGCAGACACTGCAGGAATACCGGCTGAGCATCTTCGGCACGCAGCTGTACCTGCTGTACCTGCCGCACCGCCACCAGACGCGCGCGGTGCGCACCTGCATCGAGTTCCTGCTGGCCAAGGCCGGGCGCGGGCCCATGCCCACGCCGGCCTGACGCCGCGGCGAAGTCAGGCGGCCTGCAGCGCCGCCACGCGCTCCTCGATCGGCGGGTGCGAGGAAAACAGCTTGCCCAACCCGCCGGTGATGCCCATGGCCTGCAGGCTCTTGGGCATCTCGCCGGGCACCATGCCGCCCAGGCGGTGCAGCGCGTTGATCATCGGCTGCTTGCGGCCCATCAGCTGCGCGGCGCCGGCGTCGGCGCGGAACTCGCGTTGGCGCGAGAACCAAGCGACGATCATGGCCGCCAGGAAGCCCAGCAGGATGTCCAGCACGATGGTCGTGACCATGTAGCCGATGCCGGGGCCGGAGTTGTTCTCGTCGTTCCTGCGCAGGAAGCTGTCCACCGCATAGCCGATGACGCGCGACAGGAACACCACGAAGGTGTTCATCACGCCCTGGATGAGGGCCATGGTCACCATGTCGCCGTTGGCCACGTGCGCCACCTCGTGGCCGATGACGGCCTCGACCTCCTCGCGCGTCATGCCCTGCAGCAGGCCGGTGGACACCGCCACCAGCGCCGAGTTCTTGAACGCGCCGGTGGCGAAGGCATTCGCCTCGCCTTCATAGATGCCGACCTCGGGCATCTGGATGCCGGCCCGATCGGCGAAACCGCGCACGGTCTCGACGATCCAGGCCTCGTCCTGGTTGCGCGGGTTGTTGATGATCGTGACGCCCATGCTCATCTTGGCGATGGGCTTGCTCATCAGCAGCGAGATGATGGCGCCGCCGAAACCCATGATGAAGGCAAAGCCCAGCAGCGCCCCCAGGTTCAGGCCGTTGGCCGTGAGGTAGCGGTTCACGCCCAGCAGGCTGGCGACGATGCCCAGCACCACCACCACGGCCACGTTGGTCAGCAGAAAAAGCGCGATGCGTTTCATGGAAGGAAAGGTGTGTTCCAAAAAGGGAAGAAGGCCGCGCCGGCACAAGACGGCGCGCCCGCCGCAGATGGGGCGCGCGGCCAGCGCTTCAAGCGCCGCGCGGCGGCCGAAAAACGAGCGGGTCATCATAGAAGCAAGGCGCTTCGTTACCCGCATTCCAGCCGGGTACACCCAGAACCGGCACCGGATTGAATGGCTTGGCGCCCAGAGCCTCGGCACTGGCGCCAGCGGCCAGCCAGATGTCGGCTTCAGCTACATCTTTGATAGCTGTAGGCCCTTGGAATACATGGGCCGTGATGGGTTTTCTTGGGTAAACCAGCTTTTCCAGCAGGGCGTGGCCGAACAGGTGCAGGCGGGCATTCCGCCACAGCGGGCGCAGTTCGACGAAGGCGCGGCGCCAGTGCCGCCCGGCCAGCGCCCCAGCCAGCGCCGGCGGCGCGCACAGCAGCGCACCGTTCTCGTCCAGCAACGTGATGGCGTCGCGCAATGGCCCGCGCGTGGCGCCTACGCCGGCCTGGGCGATGACATGCGCTTGCAGCGCGTTCAGGTGGCGCTTGGTGCGCGGCCAGTGCAGCCAGACCAGGCCGTTGAAGAAGTCGTGCAGGTGGTCGCGCGTGGGCACGCGGCGCTGGGCGAAGACGAAGGCCTCGTAGGCCATGCCCGCCGGCAGCGCTTGCTGGGGCACGAAGCGCACGCCGGGGTCGGGGGCGTGGCCGGCCACGATCAGGCGGTTCAGCGCCTCGGCCACGCTGCCCTGCTGCAGCGCGTCCCGGGCCGCGGCACGGCCCAGGCGCGCCAGCGGCGCCAGCCAGGGCGCGTCCCAATCGATGGCGGCCAGCGCGTGCGCGCCGGCGCTGTCAGCCACCCGCGCCGGCAGGCAGCGGCGGCGCGCCGCGCTCGCGCACGGCGATGCGCGACGTGCCCTCGTCGCGCAGCTCAAACGCCTGCGTGGCGGCCAGCAGCTTGCTCAGCGTGGCGTAGCCGTAGTTGCGCGCGTCGAACGAGGTCTTGTTGCCGATCTGCTGGCCCAGCACACCGACGCGCGTCCAGCCGTCCTCGTCCTGGCAGGCCCCGACGGCGTGGCGCAGGAACTGCATCAGGCGCCGGTCCTGGCGCAGGGCGGCGCCGGGCACGCGCAGGCTGGCCGGGCGCTCGGGCACGCCGGGGGCGGCCAGGGGCTGGGGCTGGGCGGGCTCCTGGGTGTCGGTGGCCTGAGGCATGGCCGAGGCCGGGACAGGTGCGGGCTGCGATACGCCGGCCATTACAGGCGCGGCCCCGGGCGCTGACCCGGGCGCGGCGCCGGATTCGGACGGAACCGGCGTGTTTGGCTCGCCCTCGGCCACGCCACCGCCGAGCGACTCCAGGTACAGGAAGCGCGAGCAGGCGTTGACGAACGGCTTGGGCGTCTGCGCCGCACCAAAGCCATACACCGCCGCGCCGCGGGCGCGCAGGTGCAGCACCAGCGGCGTGAAGTCGGCGTCCGACGAGACGATGCCGAAGGCGTCGGGCCGCTCGTTGTAGAGCAGCTCCATCGCGTCCACCGTCATCGCCATGTCGGTGGCGTTCTTGCCCTTGGAGTAGTCGAACTGCTGCACCGGCTGCACGGCGAACTCCAGCAGCCGCTCCTGCCACCGGTGCAGGCCGTGCTTGGTCCAGTTGCCGTAGGCGCGGCGGATGTTGATCTCGCCGAGCGTGGACAGCTCGGTCAGGATCTCGTCGAGCTTCTCGGCCGGGGCGTTGTCGGCGTCGATCAGCAGCGCGATGCGCAGCGCGCGGTCGGCAGTGGACATGGGAGCTTCCTGTGCGGGGTGGGAGAAAAAAGGGTCAGGCGGCCACGGCCTCGGGCTGCACCACACGCCAGGCCAGGGTGTCGCCGGCGCGCAGCGGTTTGACGGCGCCTTCGCCAAACGGGTAGCTCTCGGGCACGCTCCAGGCTTCGCGGCGCAGAGTCAGCGTGCCGCGGTTGCGCGGCAGGCCGTAGAAGTCGGCACCGTGCAGGCTGGCAAAGCCTTCCAGCCGGTCCAGCGCACCGGCCGCGTCGAAGGCCTCGGCGTACAGCTCGATGGCGGCGTGCGCGGTGTAGCAGCCGGCACAGCCGCTGGCGTGCTCCTTCAGGTGCGCCGGGTGCGGCGCGCTGTCGGTGCCCAGGAAGAACTTCGGGCTGCCGCTGGTGGCCGCCTGCACCAGCGCCTGGCGGTGCGTCTCGCGCTTGAGCACCGGCAGGCAGTAGTAGTGCGGCCGGATGCCGCCGGTGAACATGGCGTTGCGGTTGTACAGCAGGTGGTGCGCGGTGATGGTGGCGGCGACGTGCGCGTCGCTCTCGGCCACGTACTGCGCCGCTTCGCGGGTGGTGATGTGCTCGAAGACGATCTTCAGAGCGGGGAAGTCGCGGCGCAGCGGGATCAGCTGCTGCTCGATGAACGCCGCCTCGCGGTCGAACAGGTCGATGTCGGGGCTGGTGACCTCGCCGTGCACCAGCAGCAGCATGCCGGCCTGCTGCATGGCCTCGAGCACCGGATAAATCTTGCGCAGGTCGGTCACGCCGGCGTCGCTGTTGGTGGTGGCCCCGGCCGGGTACAGCTTGGCGGCGACGATGCCGGCGGCGCGCGCGCGGGCGATCTCCTGCGGCGGCAGGTTGTCCGTCAGGTACAGCGTCATCAACGGCTCGAACTGCATGCCGGCGGGCACGGCGGCCAGGATGCGCTGCTTGTACGCCAGCGCCTGCTCGGTCGTGGTCACCGGTGGGCGCAGGTTGGGCATGATGACCGCGCGGGCGAACTGCGCGGCGGTGTGCGGCACCACGCTGGCCAGCGGCGCGCCGTCGCGCACGTGCAGGTGCCAGTCGTCGGGGCGGGTGAGGGTCAGGGTGGGCGTAGGGGCGGCGGTGGTCGTCATGGGCGGCGATTGTCCCACCGGCACCCAAGAAAAAGCCCCGGCTGCGGTGAGGCGGCCGGGGCAAACCCCGTGAAAGGGGCGAGGGGTAACCCATACGAGAGACAGGGCGGATCATAGGAACCAGCCCAGCCAGCGCGGCGTGGGCGGCGGGCTGACCGCGCTGTAGGAGAGCAGGCCGCGGGCTGCGTCCCGGCGCTGCGGATGACGCGGGCGCCGGTCAGTCGTCGTCCCCCGTCGTCGGCAGAGCCTGCAGGTCGGCGTCGCAGCCGTAGCCCGCCGCGATCCAGCGCCGCGCCAGCGCCCGGCGCAGGGCACCCCAGGCGCCGGGCGGCGCCTCGGTGATGGCACTGCAGCGATACAGGCGCGCGGCGGCGTCCCAGCGCAGCGCCGCGCAAGGGCCATGGCGCCGGCGCGACAGCAGCATGCCCAGCGGGCAGGGTTCGGCCAGGCAGCACAGGCCGCAGCCGTTGCACGGCGCGCCCGGCGCAGGTTTGGCGGGCGCATCGGGCTGCAGCCAGACGGTGCGCGCGCGGCTGCCGGCCATGGCGGCCCGTCAGCGCGCCAGCACCGGCGCCAGCGCCACGCCGGTGTGCGTGCCCAGGCGCACCACGCCCTCGGGCGTGTCGGCGGCGACGATGCGCCCGCCGCCGGCGCCGCCCTCCGGCCCCAGGTCGATGACCCAGTCGGCCTCGGCGATCACGTCCAGGTCGTGCTCGATGACGACCACGCTGTGGCCGGCGTTCACCAGCCGGTGCAGCACCGCGATCAGCTTGTCCACGTCGGCCATGTGCAGGCCGACGGTGGGCTCGTCCAGCACGTACAGCGTGTGCGGCGCCTTTTGCCCGCGCCGGCCGACCTCGTCGCGCACCTTGGTCAGCTCCGTCACCAGCTTGATGCGCTGCGCCTCGCCGCCCGAGAGAGTGGGCGAGGGCTGGCCCAGCGTCAGGTAGCCCAGGCCCACGTCCTTGAGCAGCTGCAGCGGATGCGCGATGGACGGCATGCTGGCGAAGAATTCCACCGCCTCGTCCACTTCCATCTGCAGCACGTCGCCGATGTTCTTGCCGCGCCAGGTGACGGCCAGCGTCTCGGGGTTGAAGCGTGCGCCGTGGCAGACCTCGCACGGCACCTTCACGTCGGGCAGGAAGGCCATCTCGATGGTGCGCACGCCCTGCCCTTCGCAGGCTGGGCAGCGGCCGGCGCCGGTGTTGAAGGAAAAGCGCCCCGGCCCGTAGCCGCGCGCCCGGGCCTCCAGCGTCTCGGCGAAGAGCTTGCGGATGGTGTCCCAGAAGCCGATGTAGGTCGCCGGGCAGCTGCGCGGCGTCTTGCCGATGGGCGTCTGGTCGACCTCCAGCACGCGGTCGAGGGTCTCGAAGCCCGACAGGCCGGTGCAGCCCACCAGCGCCGGGGCGCGGCCGGCGTCCATGGCCTCGCGCCCGGCCTTCGTCTGGCGCTGGCCGACCCAGGCGGCCACGTTGGCCAGCAGCACGTCGCGCGCCAGCGTGGACTTGCCCGAGCCGGAGACGCCGGTGATCGCCACCAGGCGCTGCAGCGGCACGCGCGCGGTGACATCGTGCAGGTTGTGCAGGAAGGCCCCGTGCACGGTGAGCCATGGCGGCGCGGCTGTTTTCACTCCCTCTCCTTCTGGGAGAGGGCCGGGGTGAGGGCTGTTCGCCCGCCCGACACCGCTGGCCATTTCCGCAGCCGGCTTCTTGGCTGATTTGGAGCGTTTTTGGCCTTTTGTCGTGATATTCATTGGGCCTGCAGCTATCGATTGCATAGCATGCTGACCCTCACCCCCATCCTCTCCCAGAGGGAGAGGGAGCAAGACCGGCCGGCGCGGCTGCATTGGGTGGCGCATGGCGTGCAGCAAATAGCGGCCGGTCTGCGACTCCGGCGCCGCCTCCAGGTCCGCCACACGGCCCTGCGCCACCAGCCGCCCGCCGCGCTTGCCGGCGCTGGGGCCGATGTCGATCAGGTGGTCGGCGCGGCGAATGGTGTCCTCGTCGTGCTCGACCACGACCAGCGTGTTGCCCTTGTCGTTCAGCTGCTGCAGGGCGTTCAGCAAAATGCCGTTGTCACGCGCGTGCAGGCCGATGGTGGGTTCGTCCAGCACATAGCACACGCCCTGCAGGTTGCTGCCGAGCTGCGCCGCCAGGCGGATGCGCTGTGCCTCGCCGCCCGACAGCGTGGGCGCGCCACGGTCCAGCGTCAGGTAGGGCAGGCCGACTTCCTCCAGAAAGTCCAGGCGGCTTTTGATCTCGGGCACCAGGTCGCGGGCGATCTCCGCCTCGCGCCCGGACAGCTGCAGCCCCTCGACCCAGGCGCGCACCTCGCGCACCGACAGCCGCGCCACGCTGGTGATCGGCGTGCCGGCGAACAGCACCGCGCGCGCCACCGGGTTCAGGCGCGTGCCCGCGCAGGCCGGGCAGGCGTGCTCGGCCAGGTCCTCGACCTCGGGCTCGGCGAAGGTCTGCTCGCGCCCCTGCGAGCGGTCCATGGGCAGCGAGTCGTCCAGCACCTCGCGCTGCGCGCGCGTCAGCTGCACGCCGGTGCCCACGCAGTCCGGACACCAGCCGTGCTTGCTGTTGTAGGAAAACAGCCGCGGGTCCAGCTCGGCGTAGCTGGTGGCGCAGACCGGGCAGGCGCGCTTGGTGGAAAACACATGGACGTGGCCGATGCCGGCCGTGGGCAGGCCGCCGTGCAGCGCGGCCTCCAGGCCTTCGATGCCGCTGATCACGTGCAGCACGCCCTTGCCCAGCTCCAGCGCCTTGGCCAGGTGCGTGCGCAGGTCGTCCTCGTGCTCGGGCGCCATGCGCAGGCTGGCCACGGGCAGTTCCAGCGTGTGCTCCTTGAAGCGGTCCAGGCGCGGGAAGCCGGTGGTCGGCAGGAACTCGCCATCGACGCGCAGGTGCGTGTAGCCGCGCGGGCGCGCCCAGTCGGCCAGCTCGGTGTACAGGCCCTTGCGGTTGACCACCAGCGGCGCCATCAGCCCGATGCACTGGCCGCGAAAGCGCGTCATGAGCTGCGCGGCGATGGATTCCGCCGTCTGTGGCTGCACCGCCGCGCCGTCGTGGATGCAGTGCTGCACGCCCAGCTTGACGTACAGCAGGCGCAGGTAGTGCCAGACCTCGGTGGTCGTGCCCACGGTGCTCTTGCGACCACCGCGCGACAGGCGCTGCTCGATGGCCACCGTGGGCGGGATGCCGTAGACCGCGTCCACCTCCGGCCGCCCGGCCGGCTGCACGATGGAGCGGGCATAGGCGTTGAGCGACTCCAGGTAGCGGCGCTGGCCCTCGTTGAACAGGATGTCGAACGCCAGCGTGGACTTGCCCGAGCCGGACACTCCCGTGATGACGTTGAACCGACCGCGCGGAATGGCCACGTCCAGGCCCTTGAGGTTGTGCTCGCGGGCGTTCACGATTTCGATGGCGCCCTGCCCGGTCTTTGCCCCCTCTCCCTCCGGGAGAGGGCTGGGGTGAGGGTCGGCCAATACCGACGCGCCTTCTTCTCGCCCCCTCACCCCGGCCCTCTCCCGCACGCGGGAGAGGGGGTGGGAGGCAGCGGCGCTGTCGTGCACAGCGTGCCCGCCCTCGCCCAGCGCCTGCTCGTAGTCGCGCAGCGCCGCCGCCGTATGCGAGGTCGGGTGCAGGCGCAGTTCCTCGGGCGGGCCCTCGGCGACCAGCGTGCCGCCCGCGTCGCCGCCTTCCGGCCCCAGGTCGATCAGCCAGTCCGAGGCGCGGATCACGTCCAGGTTGTGCTCGATCAGCGCCAGCGAGTGGCCGGCGTCCAGCAGCTTGCGCAGCGCGCGCATCAGCTTGGCGATATCGTCGAAGTGCAGGCCAGTGGTCGGCTCGTCGAACAGAAACAGCGTGCCCTTCTTCGACAGCGCCTGGCGCGACTTGGACGCGCTGCGCGCCGCCTCGGCCAGGAAGCCAGCGAGCTTCAGGCGCTGCGCCTCGCCGCCGGACAGCGTGGGCACGGGCTGGCCCAGGCGCACGTACTCCAGGCCCACGTCGACGATGGGCTGCAGCGCGCGGATCACGTCGCGGTCTTGGGCAAACAGCGCCGCGGCCTCGCTCACGGTGAGCTCCAGCACGTCGGCGACGCTCAAAAGGCGCCCGCCGCGCTCGATGCGCACCTCCAGGATCTCCGGCCGGTAGCGCCGGCCGTCGCAGTCCGGGCAGCGCAGGTACACGTCCGACAGGAACTGCATCTCCACGTGCTCGAAGCCCGAGCCGCCGCAGGTCGGGCAGCGTCCGTCACCCGAGTTGAAGCTGAATTTTGACGCCGTGTAGCCGCGCTCGCGCGCCAGCGGCGCGGCGGCGAAGATCTCGCGGATGGCGTCCCACGCGCCGACGTAGCTCACCGGGTTGGAGCGCGCCGTCTTGCCGATGGGCGACTGGTCGACGAACACCACGTCGGCCAGCAGGTCGGCGCCCAGCAGCCGGTCGTGCGCGCCCGGCGCTTCCGTGGCGCGGCCGAAGTGGCGCAGCAGCGCCGGTGCCAGCACGTCCTGGACCAGCGTGGACTTGCCCGAGCCCGACACGCCGGTCACGGTGACCAGGCGCTGCAGCGGGATGTCCACCGTGAGATTCTTCAGGTTGTGTGCGCGCGCGCCCTCCAGGATCAGGCGCGGCGTGCTCTCGGTGACGCGGCGCTTGACGCCGCCGCCCACGTGCCGGCGCCCGCCCAGGTACTGGCCGGTGAGTGTGTCGGCACGGCGCAGCGCCTCGACGCTGCCGTCGAACACGATGCGTCCGCCCTGCTCGCCCGGGCCAGGGCCGAAGTCCAGCACCCGGTCGGCGGCCAGCATGACGGCCGGGTCGTGCTCGACCACCACCAGCGTGTTGCCCGCGTCGCGCAGGCGCAGCATGGCCTCGGTGATGCGGTGCATGTCGCGCGGGTGCAGGCCGATGCTGGGTTCGTCCAGCACGAACAGGGTGTTGACCAGCGAGGTGCCGAGCGCCGTGGTCAGGTTGATGCGCTGCACCTCGCCGCCGGACAGGGTGCGGCTCTGGCGGTCCAGGCTGAGGTAGCCCAGGCCGGCGTCGGTCAGGTAGCGCAGG
The DNA here is from genome assembly GCF_900103645.1 of Oryzisolibacter propanilivorax. Lineage (GTDB taxonomy): Bacteria > Pseudomonadota > Gammaproteobacteria > Burkholderiales > Burkholderiaceae_C > Melaminivora > Melaminivora propanilivorax. The sequence continues at coordinate 56,948 of NZ_FNHP01000013.1, read as the reverse complement.
CGGGTGCGCACTTCCTCCAGGATCAGGTGCAGGGCCTGGGCGTCGGCGCCCTCTGCCGGGCTTCCTCCCTCTCCCCCCGTGAGAGGGCCGGGGTGAGGGCCGGCCGGCATGGCAGCCTCGGCGGTCGATCCAGCCTCAGCTGGCCCCCACCCCTGCCCTCCCCCCGGGGGGGAGGGAGAAAGAGGCGCCGGCCCCTGCGTTTCAGGCGAAGCAGCAAGCGCAGCCGCCTCCTGCTCCACCAATGCGAAGAAGCGCCGCAGCCGCTCGATCGGCAGCAGCATCAGATCGTGCAGGCACAGCCCCGGCAGGGCTTGGAGCTGCGCGCGCGTCCACGCCACGCCCTGCGGCAGAAAGCGCTGCTCGGGTGCCAAGACGGCATCGGCCGCGGCCCGGCTGCCCACGCGCCACAGTAGGCTCTCGGTCTTCAGACGCGCGCCGGCGCAGGTCGGGCATTGCGTGTAGCTGCGGTACTTGGACAGCAGCACCCGGATGTGCATCTTGTAGGCCTTGCTCTCCAGGTACTCGAAAAAGCGCCGCACGCCGTACCACTGGCGGTTCCACTGCCCGGGCCGAAAGCCCGGCGTGCCCTCGATGACCCAGTGCTTTTGCTCGTCGGTCAGCTTGTACCAGGGCGTGTCGCGCGGGATGCCGGCGGCCTCGGCGTAGCGCATCAGGTCGTCCTGGTTCTCCTTCCACGCCGGGGTCTGCATCGTCTTGATGGCGCCGGCGCGCAGCGTCAGGCGTTCGTCCGGCACGACCAGCCCCCAGTCCACGCCGATCACCCGGCCGAAACCCCGGCAGGTCTCGCACGCGCCGGCGGGCGAGTTGAAGCTGAACATCGACGGAATGGGCTCGGCATAGCGCAGGTCGCTCTCGGGGCAGTGCAGGCCGGTGGAGAACTTCCAGACCTGTTCCTCAGCGCCCTCCTCGGCCGCCAGCGCGTGCACCGCCAGGCGCCCGCTGCCGCGGTGCAGCGCGGATTCGATGGCTTCCAGCACGCGCGCGCGCTCGGCGCCGGCAATGCGAAAGCGGTCGGCCACCACGTCCAGCAGCTTCACGGGACCGGCAGGCGTGGCCGCCTCGCGCTCGGCGTGCACGCGCGTGTAGCCGCTGGCCGACAGCCACTGCTGCACCTCGTCGGCGCTGGTGTTGGCCGGCAGCTCGACAGCGAAGGTGACCACCAGGCGCGGGTCGCCCGCGGCGGCGGCGCGCGCCAGCAGCTCGGCGTAGATGCTGTCGGGCGTGTCGTGCCGCACGGGCCGGGCCGTCTCGCGGTCAAACAGCTGGCCGGCGCGGGCAAACAGGAGCTTCAGGTGGTCGTTCAGCTCAGTCATCGTGCCTACCGTGGAGCGCGAACTGCGCACCGGGTTGGTCTGGTCGATGGCAATCGCTGGCGGCACGCCCTCGACCTTGTCCACGGCCGGCTTGTCCATGCGGTCCAGGAACTGGCGCGCGTAGGCGCTGAAGGTCTCGACGTAGCGGCGCTGCCCTTCCGCGTAGAGCGTGTCGAACACCAGGCTGGACTTGCCCGAGCCGCTGGGGCCGGTGACCACCGTGAGCTCACCCGTACGGATGTCGACGTCGAGGTTTTTGAGGTTGTGCTGGCGGGCGCCGTGGATGCGGATGAGGCCGTGGGTCATGGAGGCAGTTATGGGGGCGAAGAGCGCCAATTCCAGCAGAACCTCGCGGTCTGCGCCCATCCATGGCCAAAATCCCTAGGCAAAAAAAAGCCCCATACCTGCGTATGGGGCCTGGCCAGGCCGCGCGGGCGCGGCCTTGGAAGTTCTTGCGAACGCGATCAGAAGTTGTGGCGCACGCCCAGGGCGATGGAGCGGAAGTCCACGCCCTGCAGGCCAGTGGCGTAGTCGGCGCCCGACTTGTTGTCCACCTTGGTGTAGAAGGCGTAGACCTTGGTGCGCTTGCTCAGGTTGTAGTTGTAGCCCAGGGTGTACTGGGTAGCGGCGCTGTTGGCGACGTTTTCCCATTTGCTGGCGCGGCCCACGTTCAGGTGGAACTCGGATGCGCCCAGGGTGTACATGCCGGCCAGGCGATAGTTGTTGCGCGTGCCCAGGATGTCTTCGTCATTACGCTGGTAGTAGCCGCCCACCACGAACTGACCCATGGTGAACAGGGCACGCAGGCCCAGCTGCTTGTTGTCGTCCACCTGGCTGTAGCCAGCGCCCAGGTTCAGCGCGCCGACGTTGTAGTTGGCGGCCAGGTCGTAGCCATTCTTGCGGTTGCCTTCCTTCTCGTGCAGGTTCACCGACGCGTCCAGGGTGAAGCCGCCGAAGCTGGGAGTGCGGTAGCCGATCTTGTTCTTGGTGCTCAGGCCACCGAACCACACCGGGTCGTAGTAGAAGGCGTCGGAGGACGTGCCCGTGTCATGGTTGTGCATGCTCACGTAGTCGGCCGTCGCATAGTACGACTCGGGCGTGAAGTTGCCCAGGCGCACCATGCCGAAGCCACCCGACAGGTTGACTTCGCTCTGACGGGCGAAGGACAGGCCGTTGGTCTTGTGCGTCCAGCCCGAAGCCGTGCCGTCGTCGGAGTTGAAGCCGCTTTCCAGCTGGAAGCCGGCCTTCAGGCCGCCGCCCAGGTCTTCCACGCCCTTGAAGCCAAAGCGCGAGGAGTTGTTCTGCATCACGGTGCGGCTGTCGCCACCGGTCTTCTGGTGCTCGACGCTGGTGTTCACGCGGCCATACAGCGTGACGCTGCTCTGGGCGAAGACGGCCGAGGTACCCAGCAGGGCGACAGCGGCGAGCAACACGCGGTTTGCTTTTTGCATGTGGAATCCTTGATTGATTGTGTTCATCAGATGGGGCAGGTGCTGCGATGGCTTCTGTCTGCCTGCTAATCACGCTGGACATCCAGGGAGGCAATTTTAGGTGGTAGACCGCTGACATGGCCCGGTGGAGGCGTCCTACGCGGGCGGCCTGATGTTTTGCTACCACAACTGCAGCGCCCCCTGCCAGAAAAGGACGAAGCCCCCCGCGGAGGCCTTCGTGCCCAGCCGACAAGCCAGGCGCATCAGACGGGCAAGCGTGCCCGCTCAGGTATCGGCGTAGATGTCCACGTCCTTGGTCTCGGGCAGGAACAGCGTGCCGATCACCGCCGTCATGCCGGCGATGACGATGGGATACCATAGGCCGCTGTACATGTTGCCGGCCGAGGCCACCAGGGCGAATGAGGTGGTCGGCAGCAGGCCGCCGAACCAGCCGTTGCCGATGTGGTAGGGCAGGCTCATCGAGGTGTAGCGGATGCGCGTCGGGAACAGCTCCACCAGCATGGCGGCGATGGGGCCGTAGACCATGGTCACCAGGATGACCAGGTAGCTCAGGATGACCAGCATCATCAGCTTGTCCATCTTCGCCGGGTCGGCCTTGGTCGGGTAGCCGGCCAGCTGCAAATCCTCGGCCATTTCCTTCTTGAAGGCGGCGATGGCAGCGGTGCTATCGGCGTCGAACTTGTGGTTGGCGACATTGCCGATGGGTGCGGTGACGGTCTTGTCGCCGATCTTGACCACGGCGGGCGAGCCGGCGGGGCCTGCCACGTTGTCATAGCTCACGGAGTTCTGCACCAGGTAGCGCTTGGCGATGTCGCACGAGCTCTTGAAGTCGATGTCACGCGCCACCGGGTTGCCCTGGAACGAGCAGGTCGCCGGGTCGGCCGTGACCACTACGCCGGCGGTGGCCTGCGCCTGCGCCAGGTCCGGGTTGGCGGCCCCCGTCAGGGCCTTGAAGACCGGGAAGTAGGTCAGCACGGCCAGCACGCAGCCCAGCATGATGATGGGTTTGCGGCCGATCCGGTCAGACAGCGTGCCGAAGATCACGAAGAACGGCGTGCCGATCAGGAGTGCCGCGGCGATCATCAGGTTGGCGGTGACGGCGTCCACCTTCAGCTGCTGCGTCAGGAAGAACAGCGCGTAGAACTGGCCCGTGTACCAGACCACCGCCTGGCCGGCCGTCAGGCCCAGCAGCGCCAGGATCACGATCTTCAGGTTTTTCCACTGCCCGAACGACTCGGCCAGTGGCGCCTTGGAGGTCTTGCCCTCGGCCTTCATCTTCTGGAAGGCGGGCGACTCGGACAGTGACAGGCGGATCCACACCGACACCGCCAGCAGCAGGATCGACACCAGGAACGGAATGCGCCAGCCCCAGTCGTTGAACACCGCCTCGCCCATCAGCGTGCGCGTGCCCAGGATGACCAACAGCGACAGGAACAGGCCCAGCGTGGCGGTGGTCTGGATCCAGGAGGTGTAGGCGCCGCGCCGGCCGTTGGGCGCATGCTCGGCCACGTAGGTGGCGGCACCGCCGTACTCGCCGCCCAGCGCCAGGCCCTGCAGCATGCGCAGCGCGATCAAAATGACCGGCGCGGCGATGCCGATAGAGGCATACGACGGCAGGATGCCGACGATGAACGTCGAGACGCCCATGATCAGGATGGTCACCAAAAAGGTGTACTTGCGTCCGATCATGTCGCCCAGGCGGCCGAAGACCAGCGCGCCGAACGGCCGCACCAGGAAGCCCGCGGCGAACGCCAGCAGCGCGAAGATGAAGGCCGCGCCGGCGTCCAGGCCGCTGAAGAACTGCTTGGCGATGATGGCCGCCAGCGAGCCGTAGAGATAGAAGTCGTACCACTCGAACACGGTGCCGAGCGACGAGGCGAAGATGACCTTCTTTTCTTCCGGCGACATCGGCCGGGGAACGGCCCGCGAAGCCAGCGGGAGGGTGGTGGTAGCCATGGGAAGTTGTCTCCTGTCGTTGTGAATCCGCCGGTCCTGTGGGGCCGGACGAGAATCACTATCAAACGGACCACTTACGCTTTTCTTACGCTTTGCCAAGCGAAAAATCGCCCGCTCACGGGGCTGAAACGACAATCTTGGTGACAACCCTAGGGCGTTGATTTCCTTGGGAAAGTCGCGCGCAAAACGCACTGGCGACTTTGAGCGTAAGCAGGCGGTCAGACGCGCTTCGCAGAATGGCTCTCCCTGTGCAGGACCTGCCGCTGGTCCTGCCGAATTACAAGGAGACAGACATGACCGATCCCGTCGTGGAAAAGATTCAGCGACATCCCAAGTACCAGGAGTTGCGCGCCCGCCGCAACCCCCTGGCCGCCACGCTCACCATCCTGATGCTGGTCGTCTACTACGGCTACATCTCGCTCATCGCCTTCGACAAGGAATTCCTGGCCCAGCCCATCGGCAGCGGCGTCACCTCGCTGGGCATTCCCATCGGCATGGGCGTCATCGTCTTCACCATCGCCATCACCGTGTACTACGTGCGCGTGGCCAACAACCGCTTCGACGCCCTGACCGAGCAGATCCTGAAAGACGTGACGAAATGAGCCGCAGCACGCAGACTCCCATCGCCGCTCTGGCGGCCCTGGCCGGCCTGACGGCCGTTTCGCAGGCGCACGCCGCCGGCGCCGACATGGGCCAGGTGGCCCAGCAGGCCACCAACTGGACGGCCATCATCATGTTCGCGGTGTTCGTCGCCGCGACGCTGTGGATCACCAAGTGGGCCGCATCCAAGACCCGCTCTGCGGCCGACTTCTACACCGCCGGCGGCGGTATCACCGGCTTTCAGAACGGCCTGGCGATCGCCGGCGACTACATGTCGGCGGCGTCCTTCCTCGGCATCTCGGCGGCCGTCATGGCCTCGGGCTACGACGGGCTGATCTACTCCATCGGCTTCCTGGTGGGCTGGCCCATCATCACCTTCCTGATGGCCGACCGGCTGCGCAACCTGGGCAAGTTCACCTTCGCCGACGTGGCCGGCTACCGCTTCGCGCAGGCGCCCATCCGGATGTTCGCCGCCTCGGGCACGCTGATCGTGGTGGCCTTCTACCTGATCGCGCAGATGGTCGGCGCCGGCCAGCTGATCAAGCTGCTGTTCGGCCTGGAGTACTGGGTCGCCGTGGTCATCGTCGGCGCGCTGATGATGGTCTACGTGCTGTTCGGCGGCATGACCGCCACCACCTGGGTGCAGATCATCAAGGCCGTGCTGCTGCTGTGCGGCGTGACCTTCATGGCGTTCATGGTGCTGGCCAACTACGGCTTCAGCCCCGAGGCGCTGTTCGCCAAGGGCGTCGAGGTGCGCACGCAGATCGCCGCCAACGCCGGCAAAACCCCTGAAGAGGCCGCGAAGGCAGGCCTGTCCATCATGGGCCCGGGCGGTTTCATCAAGGACCCGATCTCGGCGATCAGCTTCGGCATGGCGCTGATGTTCGGCACCGCCGGCCTGCCGCACATCCTGATGCGCTTCTTCACCGTGCCCAACGCCAAGGAGGCGCGCAAGTCGGTGGGCTGGGCCACGGTGTGGATCGGCTACTTCTACATCCTGATCTTCATCATCGGCTTCGGCGCCATCACCATGGTGCTCACCAACCCCGACATGGCTGACACGGTGAAGGGCGTCATCAAGGGCGGCGCCGGCACGGCCAACATGGCCGCGGTGCTGGTGGCCAAGGCCGTCGGTGGCAACATCTTCTACGGCTTCATCTCGGCCGTGGCCTTCGCCACCATCCTGGCGGTGGTCGCCGGCCTGACGCTGTCGGGGGCCTCCGCCGTGTCGCACGATCTGTACTCCACCGTCATCAAGAAGGGCAAGGCCGACAGCGCCAGCGAACTCAAGGTCTCGCGCATCACCACCGTGGCGCTGGGCGTGATTGCCGTGCTGCTGGGCATCGCCTTCGAGCGCCAAAACATCGCCTTCATGGTATCGCTGGCGTTTGCCATCGCCGCCTCGGCCAACTTCCCGGTGCTGATCCTGTCCATCCTGTGGAAGAACTGCACCACGCGCGGCGCGGTGACCGGCGGCTTCATGGGCCTGATCTCGTCGGTCGGCCTGACGGTGGTCTCGCCCTCGGTGTGGGAAGCCACGCTGGGCAATCCGGCCGGCTCGGCGCTGTTCCCCTACACCTCGCCGGCGCTGTTCTCGATGGCCATCGGCTTCATCGGCGTGTGGCTGTTCTCCATCACTGACAACAGCGCGCGCGCCGCCAAGGACCGCGCCGCTTTCCCGGCGCAGCAGGTGCGCTCGGAGACCGGCCTGGGCGCATCCGGCGCCTCTGGCCACTGACCGCTTCTCGACGAGAGAGACCCAGGGAGAAGCAAGGGGCCGGCACAGGCCCCGAAAGGCCGGACCTTCGGGTCCGGCTTTTTTTTGCCTGGCGCGCCATGGGCAGGCAGGGAATGCGGAAGCCGCCAGCCCGCCTCGCGCCTGTCCGGTGGCCGCTCAGGGCCGCCCGAGCAGCCGGCGCAGCTTGATGAACGCCAGCGCCGCCATCACCGCGTCGTTCAGCGCGTCGTGCGCGTCGCGCTGCGGCAGGCCCAGCGCCTGCATCATCCGGTCGAAGCGCAGATCGATGTCGGGCGCCTGCTGTGCGTGCGGCGGCAGGCGGCGAAAACAATAGTCGTAGTACAGCGCCGAGACCTCGATGCGCGGCTGCGGCAGGCCCATGCCCAGCCGCGGCCAGACGGCGCGGTTGATCATCGCCAGATCGAATTCCAGGTAGTAGCCCACCAGCGGCCGGCTGCCGATGAAGCGCATCAGCTGCTGCAGCGCCTCGTCCACCGGCAGGCCGTCCTGCAGGTCGCGCCCGCGCAGGCGGTGGATGCGCACGCTCTCGCCCGGCACGGCGCGCGTGGGGCGCACCAGCAGCTCCAGCCGCTGACTGGTCAGGATGCGCTCGCCGACGATGCGCACCGCGCCGATGGAGACGATCTCGTCGTTGCGCGGGTCCAGCCCGGTGGTCTCGCAGTCCAGCGCCACCCACTCGTTCGGCGGCGGCGGGTCGAACATGAAGGCGAACGCCGGGTCGCCCAGGTGGTACATCAGCCACCAGCGGCGCAGGCGCTGCCAGGGCGAATCCGGCAGCCGCCGCGTCACGCCACGTCCAGGTGCAGGCGCTGGTGCAGCAGCGCCTTGAAGCGCTTGACCACCGCCAGCGTGTCCTTGAGCAGGTCGCGCTCCAGCGACGTCAGGCGCGCCGGGTCTACCTCGCCGGTCACCGGGCGCTGCAGCTGCTGCTGGTGCAGCCCGGCCTGCAGGCGCAGCTGCATCAGCAGATGCAGGCTCTGCAGCAGCTCCTGCGCCAGCGCCGCGTCCAGCATGCCATCGGCCGTCAGCGCGGCGATGCGCTCGGCGGTGCCGGTGGCGGCCACGCCGCGCGCCAGCGCCAGGCTGCGCACGCCATGCACGATGGGGAAGATGCCGGCTTTTTTCAGGTTCACCGGCGCCGCCGCGCCCAGGCCCAGCAGCCGCTCCCACCACTGCGCCGGCCCTCCGAAGGCGTCGATGGCGCGGGCAAAGCGCGCCATCAGCGCGTCGCCGCCCGCGGCCAGCGCGTCCATGCGCCGGCGCACGCCGGCCAGCAGCCGCGCGTCGCCGGCCACGGCGTGCGCGTCCAGGAAGATCGCCAGGTGCATCAGCGCCTCGCCCTCGGGGCGCAGCAGCCAGCCCTGCACGCGCGCGCTCCACTCGGTCTCGCTGCCGCGCCAGGCCGGGTTGCGCAGCATGATGCCGCCCGGGCACTCCGGGTAGCCGAAGCGCGCCAGCACTTCGGAAAAGCGCTCGCAGATCGTCTGCAGGTCGGCCGGCGGCGCATAGCCGTCGCGCAGCAGCAGGCCGTTGTCCTGGTCGGTTTTCAGCAGCTGCTCGCCGCGCCCCTCGCTGCCCATGACGAACAGGCAGCTGTTGGCCAGCAGATCGGCCGGCGCGAGCATCGCCCAGGCGCGCTCGAACAGGCGCGCATTCAGCTGCTGCACCAACTGCGCCATCAGCGCGATACGCATGCCGCCGCGCTGCAGCGTGGCCAGCAGCTCGGTGATCTGCCCGGCCGCCTGCGCCAGCGCGTCCACGTCCTGCGCCTGCTCGATCTGCAGCGCCACCAGGTGCGAGCGGTTGGCGACGAAGCCGAACAGGTCCAGCGCCCGCAGCAGGCCCAGCACCGCGCCCTGCCCGTCCAGCACCACCAGCCGGTGCACGCGCGCGCGCAGCAGCAGCGCCATGGCGTCGCCGATGGTGGCATCGGCGCGCACGGTGACCACCGGATGGCTGGCGAAGGCGCCCACCGGCAGCTGGTCCAGGGGCCGCCCGTCCAGGATCGCCAGCTGCAGCGAGTTGGCGGTGAAGATGCCCAGGCCGTCCGCCGCGCCCGCCAGGCCGGTGACCAGCACGCTGGTGGTGCGCTGCTGCTGGAACAGCCGCGCCACGCTGACGATGTCGGTGCCCGCATCCACCCAGTGCGCCGGGCGCAGCCAGGCCTGGTCGACGCGCGCCAGCAGCAGCGCCTGGCCCTCGTGCGCCTCGGCGCGCTGCGCCAGGGTGGCGAGCTTGTGCCCCAGGTCGGCGAACAGCAGCGCGCCGAAGGTGGCGTTGCGCGCGATCAGCTCCTGCACCGTGGCGCGCGCCAGCTGGTAGGCCACCAGTTCCTCGGCCACCACGAAGCGGCTGCTGCTGCGCCCAGCCACCAGCGCGCGGCCGTCGAAGGTGTCGTCCGGGCCGTAGCTGGCCAGCAGCTCCTCGCCGTCGTGCTGGGTGACGTGGCCCTTGATGATGACGAACAGGTGCTCGGGCGCCTGGCCCACCTCCAGCACCGCCGCACCCTCGGGGTAGTAGGCGATGTCGACACCGGCGCGCACCAGTGCCTGCTCCTCGGCGGTCAGGCAGTCGAAGGGCGAGGCGGCAAAGTTGAAGGCGTTGGGCATGGGGCAGGCTCTGGCCCCGCCGATTCAACCACCCAGGCCTTGCGGCACGCTTGCGGCCGCTGCCCACTGCGGGCCGTCGAACCAGGCGTCGCCCTGCAGACAGGCGCGCAGCATGGGCAGACCGTCCAGCCCCCAGAACAGCCGCCCGTCCACCTCGAAAGCCGGCACGCCGAACACGCCGCGCGCCGCGGCCGCGTCGGTGTTGGCGCGCAGCAGATCCTTGGCGCGCGCCAGCGCCGTGTCCGGCTCGCCCTGCACCTGCAGCGCCAGCACCCCGGCCAGCGCGTCCAGGCGCGCGGGATCGAGCGCGTCGTGCCCGCCCAGCCAGACGTGGCGCAGCACCGTGCCGGCGACGAAACGGTTGATGCTGCCGTCCCGGCTGCACATCAGCGCCTGGCGCAGCAGCGGCAGCGGCGGAAACGGGTGGCGCGCCGGCAGGTCCAGCCCGCACCCCAGGCTGTGGCCCAGCCAGGCGGCGTGGCGATAGGTCCAGTCGCGCTTCGGGGCGATGCCGGCCGGGCCGGGATTGTTGTGCTGCTGCAGCAACGCGCCCAGCAGCACCGGCCGGTAGCTGGCGTGCCAGCTCAGGCCCTCCAGCGCCTGCGGTAGCTGCTCGAAGGCCAGCCAGGCGTAGGGCGAGACGAAGTCCAGATAGAACGTGATGTGCCTGGCGGTCATGGCGCGCTCAGCTCCTCGGGCAGGGGCACGCCGGCGCGTACCAGCAGCCGCGCCCAGATGGCGCGGCGCTCGGCGTCGTCCGCGCGCGACCAGGCGCGGATTTCGTCGATGGTGCGAAAGCAGCCTTCGCAGTGGCTGCGGTCGGGCGTCATGCGGCAGACCGACACGCAGGGCGAAGGCACCGGACCAGCGGAATTTGCGTCAAATTGGCCTTCAGCCCTTGTTTTATCCAGGCGTTCAGCTATCAAATCAATAGTATTCATCAAGACTCACCCAGCACCACGTCCGCCACCGGCGCGCCGGTCAGGCGCACCAGGTCCTGCGGCCGCAATGCGAACACGCCGTGCGGGTGGCCAGCCGCCGCCCACACCAGCTCGAAACGAAAAAGCTCGGCGTCGATCAGCGTCACCGGCGCGCGCGCATGCGCCAGCGGCGCCACGCCGCCGATGGAAAAACCCGTCGCCTGCTTGACGAAGGCCGCGTCCGCACGGCCGATGGCGCCGACCTGCGCCGCCACCTTGGCCTCGTCCACGCGCCGGTCGCCCGAGGCGATGACCAGCACCGCCGCAGCGTCGCTTTCACGCCGGAAGATGATGCTCTTGGCGATCTGTCCCACCGCCACGCCCAGGGCGTCGGCCGCCTGCTGCGCGGTGCGCGCGGCGCCATCGAGCAGGCGCGGCGCGTGCGGGTGGCCGGCCGCGGCCAGCGCGGCGGCGACGCGCTGCACGCCCTCGGGCAGCCCGGTCATGGACAGCCCCTTGCGCCGGCAGAGCGCCGTGCGGCGTAACCGGCGGCACGCATTACAGTGGCGCACTGTCCTTGCGCGCGTTGCATGAAATCTCTCATCCTTGGTGTGTTGCTCTGGCTGGCGCTGGCGCCAGCGGGGCTGGCCACGTCCCTGGCCCCCTTGGTGCTGACCGAACAGACCCGGGAGGTGTCCCTGAACGGCACACCGCACCTGGCCTGGCTGGAGCACGATGGTAGCGACCTGACGCTGCAGCAGGTGAGTGAACCGGCGCAGGCTGCGCATTTCGTCGCCGCGCCAGCGGTACTGCCGCGCAGCGCCAGGCTGCGGCCGCAATGGTTCAGGCTGCAGTTCCAACAGGCTGCCGCAGCCGGCGACTGGGTGCTGGCCACGCAGAGCACGGCCCTGCAGGAGGTGCAGTTCCACGGCCCGTTCGACGCCACCGGCCGGGTTCTGGCCCCGCCCGTGCATACCGGGCTGAGCCTGCCCTATACCAGCCGGCCGCTGGGCAGCGAGCGCTACCTGATGCGCCTGCAGCCCGGCCAGGCAGGCAGCTACACGGTGTATGTGCGCCTGCTGGGCGGCGCCACGCCGGCGCTGGGGCTGTCCCTGTGGGACACCGCGCACTACCTGCAGTGGCGCCAGCACAAGCGGCTGTTCGACGGCATCTGCTACGGCATCCTGCTGGCGCTGCTGGCCTACAACCTGGCGCTGGCGCTCAGCTTGCGTGATGCCAGCTATGGCTTCTACGTGGGGCAGTGCGCCTGTGCGCTGCTGACGCTGGGCAGCTTCAACGGCCATGCGGCGCACTACCTGTGGGGCGATTGGCCCTGGTGGCAGGAACGCGCCAACGTGGTGCTGCCGGGCCTGTGGCTGCTGTCCGGCGCCCTGTTCACGCGCAGCTTTCTGAACACCCGCCGGCTGCACCGCCTGGACCTGCTGCTGCAGTTCTGGGGTGTGGTGGCCCTGGGTGCGGCGCTGCTGGGCCTGGCGGGCCAGCTGGTGGCGGCGCAGTCGCTCAACGAATTCATCGCCAGTGCCGGTATGCTGACGGCGCTGGCAGCGGCGCTGGTGCTGCTGCGCCAGGGCGCGCGCGAAGCGGCCTGGTACCTGACCGGCCAGGGCGGGCTGCTGCTGGCGGCGTTGGGCACGGTGCTGGTCAACTGGAAGGTGCTGCAGGCGCCTTTCATCCTGGCCAACGGCCTGCAGCTGGCGATTGCCCTGGAAATGGTGATCTTCGCCGTTGCCCTGAGCACCCGCATCAGCCACCTGCAGACCAGCCAGATCGCGCTGCGCCTGCGCGCCGACCTGCTGGCCGAGGCGGCTGCCACCGATCCGCTGACCGGGCTGGCCAACCGCACCGGGCTGGCGCACGGCGCGGCGCCGCTGCTGGTGCCCGGTGCGCGAGCGGCCCTGCTGCTGATCGATCTGGACGGGTTCAAGCCCATCAACGACACCCACGGCCACGACGCCGGCGACGCCGTGCTGCGCGCGGTGGCCGCACGCCTGCGCGATGACGCGCGCGGCGGCGATGTCGTGGCGCGGATCGGTGGGGACGAGTTCGTGCTGTTGCTCGCGCACGCGCCGGACCACGCAGCCCTGGAACATCTGGCGCAGCGCCTGCACCAGGCCCTGTGCGAGCCGGTCTGGTTCCAGGGCCAGGGCCTGCAGGTGGGCGCCAGCATCGGTATCGCCTGCGGGCTGGACGGGGATCACCGCCTAGAGACCCTGTTGCGGCAGGCCGACCAGGCCATGTACCACGCCAAGCACACCCGGAGCGGCCACGCCTTTCATCCTGCCGCGCAAGACGACCCGCACGGCACGGGCTCCGGGGACTGCATGCACGGCATGACGGGCCGGCCCGGCTTGGCGGGCCGCAGGGGAGGCTGGCCTGGAGCGTTGGACTGACAGGCGCGCGCAGCGCGCGCCTTCGCACCTTCAGGGCTGTGCCGCCGCCTGCCGCGCGCCCTGCGCCGGGCTGCGCACGTAGCCAAAGCGCTGCTCCAGCGTGCGGGAGAGCACCTCCACCGGCGTCCAGCGCCCGGCCTCGACCTGCGCGGCGGCGCGCTCCATGTCCAGGCTGTGCACCAGGCCCAGGCCCAGGTCGCACGCCAGCAGCAGCCGGCCGTGCTCGTCCAGCAGGCATTCGCGCACCGCGCCCGCCTGCTGGACGGCGCTGGTCTGGACGCTGCCGTCGCCCTGCACGCGCCAGACGAAGGGCGCGACCTCCAGCTCGACGAACACGCGCTGCGGGCCGTTCTGGAAGAACCACTGCCCCCGCGCGTCAACGGCGTAGTTGCGCGCGATGAAGGCCAGCAGCGCCTCGTGGCGGATCTCGTCACCCCTGGATTGCGGGAACGGGCCGCGTGCCTGCGCCGCGTCGTCGCGCAGGAACCAGCGCCCGCGCGCATCCAGCCCCAGCCAGCCGACGCAGTGCGGCACGTTCGGCCACTTGGCCATGGCCTGGCGCACGATCTCATCCATGGGGCGACCTCTGGTTGGTGCTTGCCCGCGCTCAGCCGGCGTGTCGGTTCAAAAGCGCGGTGGCGACACGCGACTGGGTCTTGCGGCCCAGGAAGTCGCTGATGAAGACGCCAGCATCGACCAGCGCGTCCAGGTCGATGCCGGTGTCGATGCCCATGCCGTGCAGCAGATAGACCACGTCCTCGGTGGCCACGTTGCCGGTCGCGCCCTTGGCGTACGGGCAGCCCCCTAAGCCGGCGACGGACGACTGGAAGTTGGCCACGCCCAGCTGCAGCGCCGCCAGGGTGTTGGACAGCGCCTGGCCGTAGGTGTCGTGGAAGTGGCCGGAGACATCTTCCAGCGCGTAGTGCCGCAGGGTCGCCTCGATGGCGCGCTGCACCTTGAGCGGCGTGCCGACGCCGATGGTGTCGGCCACGTCCACGCGCTGCACGCCGATGCCGCGCATCAGCCCGGCCAGGTACGCCACCCGCTCCGGCGCGATCTCGCCCTCGTAGGGGCAGCCCACCGTGCAGCTCATCGCGCCGCGCACCGCCACGCCAGCAGCCAGCGCCGCCTCGACCACCGGCGCGAAGCGCTCGATGCTCTCGGCGATCGAGCAGTTGATGTTCTTCTGGCTGAACGCCTCGCTGGCGGCGCCGAAGACCACGATCTCGTCGGGCGCATCCTGCACGGCCGCCTCCCAGCCCTTCAGGTTGGGCGTCAGCACCGAGTAGCGCACGCCGGGCTGGCGCGCGATGCCCTGCATGACCGCGTGGTTGTCGGCCATCTGCGGCACCCACTTCGGGCTGACGTAGCTGGTCACCTCGATCTCGCGCAGGCCCGCGGCCTGCAGGCGCTGCACCAGCTCGATCTTGACCTGTGCCGGCACGGGCTGCTTCTCGTTTTGCAGCCCGTCGCGCGGGCCGACATCGATGAGGTTCACGCGGGTGGGGTACGGCATGTACGGGGCTCCGGCAAAAGGCAGTTGGGGGAAGGAACGTGTCAGTAGCCGCGCGCCGGATCGACCACGCCGCTGACCGGCTCGCCGCGCACGAAGCGCGCCAGCTTGTCGGCGATCTGGGTGATGCTCACGTCTTCGAGCGTCAGCGCCGAGATGTGCGGCGTGACGTGGATGCGCGGGTGGCGCCAGAACGGGTGCTCGGGCGGCAGCGGCTCGGTGCGGAACACGTCCAGCGTCGCGCCGGCGAGATGACCGCTGTCCAGCAGCGCCAGCAGGTCGTCGTCCACCACATGCCCGCCGCGCGCCACGTTGATCAGGTAGCCACCCGGCTGCAGGCGGCCCAGGGTGCCCCGGTTCAAGAGGTTCTCGGTCTCGGGCGTGAGGGGCAGCAGGTTGACCAGCACCCGGGTAGCGCCCAGGAACTCCTGCAGGCCCTGCGCGCCGCTGTACGTCCGCACGCCCTCGATGCTGCGCGGCGAGCGGCTCCAGCCGTGCACGGGAAAGCCGAAGCGCGCCACCTCGCGCGCCACGTGCGCGCCCAGCACGCCCAGGCCCATCACGCCTACCGGGCAGTCTTGGTGCAGGCGCGGCACCCGGTCGGCCCAGACGCCGGCGCGCGCGCTGGCCTCGAAAGCGTCGAACTCGCGGAAGTGGCGCAGCAGGGTGTGCAGCACGTATTCGCTCATCTGCGCGGCCATGCCGGCGTCTTCCAGTCGGATGATGGGCAGGCCGGGCGGCAGCGTGAGCGGCAGCAGCGCATCGACGCCGGCGCCGGCGTTGAACAGCGCCTTCAGGCGCGGCTGCGCGTTCAGGAAGCGCTGCGGCGGCTTCCAGACCACGGCATAGTCGGCCGGCTCGCCGTCGTGGCCGGCGGGCGGTGTGCCGTCGTCCGGCCACACCTCGATGCGCGCCTGCGGCAGCGCGGCGGTCAGCCCCGCCAGCCATGGGCCGGGGGCGGTATCGGAACAGCAAAAGGCGATCTTCATGGGCGTGAGGATAGCCAGCTGCGCCGGCCGAGTGCATTCAGGATGAAAAATGGCCCTGGCCGTTGATTTTCAATGGCGGGTTGCTATCAAAAAATCTGAAACTGGCGGCTTCTTGCCCGTACCCCAGAAGAGGCACGAGCAGAACCCGGCTCACGCCGGCTCCAGCCGCAGCAGCTCGGCGCCTTCCGCCACTTGGTCACCAGGCGCGTACAGCAGCTCGGCCACGGTGCCGTCGGCAGGCGCGGCGATGGTGTGCTCCATCTTCATGGCCTCCATCACCGCCAGCGACTGGCCCTGCTTCACGGCGTCGCCCGCCTGCACGGCGAACGACACCACCTTGCCCGGCATGGGCGCCGTCAGGCGTCCGCCCTCGCCCGTCGCCTCGCCGGCATGCGCCAGCGGGTCGGCCAGCACGATGCGCGTGGCGCCCTGTGGGGTGAAGACCTCCAGCGCCTCGGCGTGGGCGTACACCGTGGCGCGCGCGCGTTGGCCGGCGAAATGCAGGTCCAGGCGCGTGCCCTGCGCCGCGTCGGCGCCTGCCAGCGTGAACGTCAGCTCGCCCTCGGCCACCGGGTTGCCGCCCTGCTCGACCGCCAGCCGGTGGGGGGCGCCGCGCTGGCCGTAGGTCAGCCAGGCCAGCGCCGGCTGGCCGTGGAATTCGAAGTCGAAGCGGCGGCGGTGCGCCAGCAGCGCGCGCCAGCCGTCGCGCTGGCCGAACGGGTCGCCCGCGGGCGCCTGCGCCTGCTCGCGCGCCAGCACCGTGGCAACGGCGGCGGCGGCGGCCAGCGGCAGCCCGACCGGCTCTTGGTCGAACAACAGCGCCGCCTCGCGCGGGATCAGCGCCGTGTCCAGCTTTGCTTCGCGGAACGCCGGGCTGCGCACCACGTGGCGCAGGAACTGCACGTTGGTCGCCAGCCCCACGATGTGCGTCTGCGCCAGCGCCTCGTCCAGCCGCACCAGCGCCTGCGCGCGCGTGTCGCCGTGCACGATCAGCTTGGCGATCATGCTGTCGTAGAACGGGCTAATGGCGTCGCCGCGCCGCACGCTGTCGTCGATGCGCACCGTATCCACGCTGAATGCGGCGTGCGCCGGCTTGGCGTAGACCTGCAGCGTGCCGGTGGCGGGCAGGAACTGGTTGTCGGGGTTCTCGGCGCAGATGCGTGCCTCGATGGCGTGGCCGTGGATCTGCAGCTCGTCCTGGCGCTTCGGCAGAGGCTGCCCCGCCGCCACGCGCAATTGCCACTCCACCAGGTCTTCGCCGGTGATCGCCTCGGTCACGGGGTGCTCGACCTGCAGCCGGGTGTTCATCTCCATGAAATAGAACCGCATTGCTTCTGGCGCGTCATAGCCGCCTGGCTGCTCGACGATGAACTCCACCGTGCCGGCGCCGACGTAGCCCACGGCCTGTGCCGCTGCCACCGCCGCCTCGCCCATCTGCTGGCGCAGCTGCGGCGTCATGCCGGGCGCGGGGGATTCCTCCAGCACCTTTTGGTGGCGGCGCTGCACCGAGCAGTCGCGCTCGAACAGGTAGACCACGTGGCCCTGGGTATCGCCGAATACCTGGATCTCGATGTGGCGTGGGCGCTGCACGTATTTCTCGACCAGCACGGCGTCGTTGCCGAAGCTGTTGATCGCCTCGCGCTTGCAGGAATCGAGCGCGGCGGCGAAGTCCTCGCCTTTTTCCACCAGCCGCATGCCCTTGCCGCCGCCGCCGGCGCTGGCCTTGATCAGCACCGGGTAGCCGATGCGGTCGGCCTCGCGCTGCAGCAGATGCGGGTCCTGGTCCTCACCCTGATAACCCGGCACCAGCGGCACGCCGGCTTTTTCCATCAGGCGCTTGGACTCGGCCTTCAGGCCCATGGCGGCGATGGCCGACGCCGGCGGGCCGATGAAGACCAGGCCGGCGTCTTCGCAGGCGCGCGCGAAGTCCTCGTTTTCGGACAGAAAGCCATAGCCGGGGTGGATGGCCTGCGCGCCCGTGTCCCGGGCAGCCTGCAGGATGCGTTCCCAGCGCAGGTAGCTGTCCTTGGGCGCGCTGCCGCCGATGTGCACGGCCTCGTCGCAGGCGGCCACGTGCTTGGCCTGTGCGTCGGCGTCGGAATACACGGCGACGGTCTGCACGCCCATGCGGCGCGCGGTGGCGGCGACGCGGCAGGCGATCTCACCTCTATTGGCAATCAGGATTTTTTGGAACATTCAGGCCACCTTGGCAGAACCGGACAACAGGGATGACACGCGCCGCAGCACGGCGCGCAGGAACTTGAAAAGCACGACCAGCAGCAGCACCGACACCACCAGCATCACCAGCAGCGCGACGCCGAACAGCACCGGGTGCTGCGTCGCCAGCCAGACCACGGCGACGACCAGGCCGTCCTCGAAGAACGACAGCCCCCAGTTGGAAAACGGCTCGGGCGAGGTGTTGACCGCCGCGCGCGTGGTCATCTTGGTGGCCAGCGCCGTGGCCGACAGCGAGCCGCCCAGCAGACCGGCGACCACCGCCATGGTGGCGCTGTCGGCGCCGAACACGCCCGCGGCCAGCAGCGCGCCAGCGGGTACGCGGATGAAGGCGTGCAGCGCGTCCCAGGCGCTGTCCAGCCACGGGATCTTGTCGGCGAAGAATTCGACCAGCAGCATGCCGCCGCTGGCTGCCAGCACCGCCGGGTGCATCAGAACTGACAGCCCGGCCGGCAGCGCCAGCCAGCCGGCCGCGCCCATCACTCCTACCAGAAACACCACCGCATACAGCCGAAAGCCGCTGGCCCAGCCCAGCGCCGCTGCCAGCGCCAGCAGGCCGGTCATGTCCAGCTGCTGCGTGGCACGCGACGCGCCCTCGGCCACGCTGCGCGCGGTGCCGGCGTCGATGTGCAGGCCCACACTGTGGAGCCACTGCACGAAGGTGAGCCAGAGCTGGTCCATGGGCGCTCCTCAGCGGCGGCGACCGGCTCCGTCTCCCCCGTGGGGGAGAGGGTGGGGGTGAGAGGGCGGGGCCTGGCGCACAGTGCTCGAGAACCAAACGCCCTCACCCCGACCCTCCCCCGCAGGCGGGAGAGGGGGAAAGACAGCGGCGCCCACGAGGTTCATCACGCCAACCACCCCGGCTTGCGCTTTTGCAAAAACGACTGCACGCCCTCGCGGCCCTCGTCGCTGGCGCGGATGTCGGCGATGCCCTCCACCGTGGCGGCGATCAGCGACGCGTCGATCGCGCGCCCGGCCACGTCCTGCACCAGCCGCTTGGCTGCCCGCACGGCGTTCGGGCCGGCGCCGGTCAGCGCCTTCAGCCAGGCCTCCACCGCCGCATCCAGCTGCTCCGCTGCCACCACCTGGTGCACGAAACCGATGCGCAGCGCCTCGGCCGCATCGAAGCGCTCGGCCGTCAGGAAGTAGCGCTGCGCCGCACGCACGCCCATGGCGCGGATGACGTAGGGGCTAATGGTCGCGGGGATCAGCCCCAGCTTGACCTCGCTCAAGCAGAAGCCCGCCGTGTCCACGGCGACGGCCATGTCGCACGCGGCCACCAGCCCCATGCCGCCGGCGTACACATCACCCTGCACGCGGGCGATGGTCGGCTTCGGGCACGCGTAGATCACGCGCAGCATCTCGGCCAGTTGGCCCGCGTCGGCGATGTTCTCCTCGCGGGTGTAGTCGGCCATGCGGCGCATCCAGTTCAGGTTGGCACCGGCACAAAAGGCCGGGCCTTCGGCCGCCAGCACGATGGCACGCACGTCGCCGCGTGCGCCCGCATCCTGGAACGCGGCCGTCAGTTCGGCGATGACCTCATCGCTGAAGGCGTTGCGGACCTCGGGCTGGGTCAGCGTGATGCGGGCAACAGCGCCGGCTTGGGTGATGGACAGGTTCTGGCTCATGGCATGGCAGGGTTTTGCAGGTAGTACACGAGATCCAGCTCTGGGCAGGGCCGGCCCAGCGCCGTGAGCGCCGCGCTGACCTGGCCGCGGTGGTGCGTGCCGTGGTGGAAGACGTGCGCCAGCGTGGCGGCAAACGGCAGCGACGCCGGCGCGCCGCGCGTGGTGATGTAGTCGAGCGTGGCGCTCCAGCGCTCGGCCGGAATGCTCGCGATCAGCGGCTCCCAGCGGGCGGCGCCGTCGCGCAGGCGCGCGTCCAGGCGGGCACGGTCGGGCTCCAGCTCCGTGTCGAGCGCCAAACGCGGCGACGCACCCTCGGCGAAACGCACAAACCATAGGCCGTGCTCGCCCACCAGCAGGTGGTTCAGCGTGCCGTGGATACTGTGGAAGAACAGGCCCACGTCGCGGCGATAGTCCTGCTCGGGCACGCCCGCCACCGCATCGAGCAGCCGCGCCGTGGCCCACGCGTTGTAGCGCGCCAGGGTGCGAAAGTGGGCATGGGCGTCCAGCGTCATGGCCGCTCGCGCGGGCGCAACACCCCGCTCCAGAACATGTCGAGCGCGGCCAGTGACTGCACGCGCGCCTCGGGGTTGCCGCCCTGGTGCACGCCGCCCGCCGGGCCATTCGGCACGTCGGTGCGCAAGCGCACCGGCCCCGCGCCATCAAAGCCGTGGTAGCTGCCCGCATACACGTGCAGGGACACGTCTGCCCCTTGCGCCTGCAGGCGTTGTGCCAGGGCGATGCACGGCTGCGGCGGTGTCCAGTCGTCCAGCGCGCCCAGCTGCATGAGCAGCGGCACCCGCTCCAGCGTCGCCTGCCGCCGCTCGAGCGGGCCGCAGCCGGGGTAGAACACCGCCGCGCCGGCAATGGGCGGCTCGCCAGGCGCGGGCTGCACGCGCCGCTGCTCGAGCACGGCCAGCACCGTGGACGCACCGTTGGACCAGCCGAGCAGCCCGAGGCGCTGCGCGTCCACCTGCGGCTGCGCGGCCAGCCAGGCCAGCGCCGCGCGTGCGTCGTGGGCACGCTCGGCGACATGCATGCTGCGCTCGGCATAGCGCGTCTGGCAGACCTGGTGCAACCCGCGCGAGCCGAAGCTGTCGGGCAGCAGCACGGCGTAGCCCTGCGCGTGCAGCCGCGCGGCCGCCTCGCGAAAGCGCTGCGACAGCGCTCCCCCCTTGGCGTACAGCCCGCCGCAGCCGTGCAAGGCCAGCACCGCCGGGTGCGCGCCCTCGCCCGCTGCAGGCAACCAGTACGCGGTGAGCGTGACGCCAGCCGGGCCAGGCACGCTGATGCGCTCGAATTGCGGGCTGGGCGCAGCGGCCGTTGCAGCCACCGGTGTGGGCGCTGGCACCATCGCCGCCGGGCGCTGGGGGCCAGAGGCGCACGCCACCTGCGCGCACGCCGCGCCCAGCGCGAGCAGGCGGGCGATTTGGTGGCGGAGGTTAGGGGCCGTGTAGCGCATGGCAGATGTTGCGAATTGCAGGGCTTACATGCGGAACACGCCGAACTTGACGTCGGGGATCGGCGCGTTGCGCGCCGCCGCCAGGCCCAGCGCCAGCACGCGGCGCGTGTCGGCCGGGTCGATGATGCCGTCGTCCCACAGACGCGCGGTGGCGTAGTAGGGGTGGCCCTGGTCCTCGTACTGCTGGCGGATCGGCGCCTTGAAGGCTTCTTCCTCCTCCGCGCTCCACTGCCCGCCCCTGCCCTCGATGCCGTCGCGCTTGACCGTGGCCAGCACGCTGGCCGCCTGCTCGCCGCCCATGACCGAGATGCGCGCATTCGGCCACATCCACAGGAAGCGCGGCGAGTACGCACGCCCGCACATGCCGTAGTTACCGGCGCCGAAACTGCCGCCGATGATGATGGTGAACTTCGGCACGTTGGCCGTGGCCACCGCCGTCACCAGCTTCGCGCCGTGGCGCGCGATGCCCTCGTTTTCGACCTTGCGCCCGACCATGAAGCCGGTGATGTTCTGCAGGAACACCAGCGGGATCTTGCGCTGGCAGCACAGCTCGATGAAGTGCGCGCCCTTGACGGCCGACTCGGAAAACAGGATGCCGTTGTTGGCGATGATGCCCACCGGCATGCCCTCGATGCGGGCAAAGCCCGTCACCAGGGTCGAGCCGAAACGCGCCTTGAACTCGTCGAACTCGCTGCCATCGACGATGCGGGCAATGATCTCGCGCACGTCGAAGGGCTTGCGGGTGTCGGTCGGGATCACGCCGTACAGCTCTTCTGCTGCGAATTTAGGAGCTTTAGGCCCTTGATGCGCAAGGGCTGGAGGTCGATTCCGATTCAAATTCTTCACCGCCGCGCGCGCCAGTGCCAGCGCGTGCGTGTCGTCCTGCGCCAGATGGTCGGCCACGCCTGACAGCCGCGTGTGCACTTCGCCGCCACCCAGATCTTCGGCCGAGACCACCTCGCCGGTCGCAGCCTTCACCAGCGGCGGCCCGCCCAGAAAGATGGTGCCCTGGTCCTTGACGATGATGGTCTCGTCGCTCATCGCCGGCACGTAGGCGCCGCCCGCCGTGCACGAGCCCATGACCACGGCGATCTGCGCGATGCCCTGCGCGCTCATGTTGGCCTGGTTGTAGAAGATACGGCCGAAGTGGTCGCGGTCCGGGAAGACCTCGTCCTGATTCGGCAGGTTGGCGCCGCCCGAGTCGACCAGGTAGATGCACGGCAGGCAGTTGGCTTCAGCAATCTCCTGCGCGCGCAGGTGCTTCTTCACTGTCATCGGGTAATAGGTGCCGCCCTTGACGGTGGCGTCGTTGCACACGATCAGGCAGTCGGTGCCGGCCACGCGGCCGATGCCGACGATCAGGCCGGCACCGGGCGCATCGCCGCCGTACATGTTCAGCGCCGCCAGCGGGGCGATCTCCAGGAACGGCGTGCCGGGGTCGAGCAGCATGTGCACGCGGTCGCGCGGCAGCAGCTTGCCGCGCGCGACGTGCTTGGCGCGCGCGGCCTCGCTGCCGCCCAGGGCCACGCGCTCGATCTGGGCGCGCAGGTCGTCGACCAGCTGGCGCATGGCCGCGGCGTTGGCCTGGAAATCGGCCGAGCGGGAGTTCAGGCGGGATTCGAGAATCATGTCGGTTCGTTCCTTGGGGCCGGTCAGGCCGTTTTGCTTTCGTGCAGGCCCAGCTCGTCCTTCATGGCGTCGCGGATCTTGAATTTCTGGATCTTGCCGGTGACGGTCATGGGGAACTCGGCCACGAAGCGGATGTATCGCGGCACCTTGTAATGCGCGATCTGGCCCTTGCAGAAGGCGCGGATATCGTCCTCGGTGGGCGCGGCGCCGGGCTTCGGAATGATCCAGGCGCACAGCTCTTCGCCCAGTCGCGCGTCGGGCACGCCAACCACCTGCACGTCCTGCACCAGCGGGTGGCGGTACAGGAACTCTTCGATCTCGCGCGGGTACAGGTTCTCGCCGCCGCGGATCACCATGTCCTTGATGCGCCCGACGATGTTCACGTAGCCGTCCTCGTCCATGGTCGCCAGATCGCCGGTGTGCATGAAGCCGTCGTCGTCGATGGCCTCGCGCGTTTTCTCGGCATCGCCCCAGTAGCCGTGCATGACCGAGTAGCCGCGCGTGCACAGCTCGCCGCTGGTGCCGCGCGGCACGATCTGGCCGCTCTCGGGGTCGATGATCTTCACCTCCAGGTGCGGCTGCACCGTGCCCACGGTGGACACGCGTTTGGCCAGGGGGGTGTCGGTGCTGCTCTGGCAGCTGACCGGACTGGTCTCGGTCATGCCGTAGGCGATGGTGATCTCGGACAGGTGCATCTGCTGCACCACGCGCTTCATGACCTCGATCGGGCACGGCGATCCGGCCATGATGCCGGTGCGCAGGCTGCTGAGGTCGAACTCCGGGAAGCGCGGGTGGTCCAGTTCGGCGATGAACATGGTCGGCACGCCATGCAAGCCGGTGCAGCGCTCCTCCTGCACCGCCTGCAGCACCGTGAGCGGGTCGAACCCGTCGTTCGGATAGACGATGGTCGCGCCGTGCGTGAAGCACGCCAGGTTGCCCAGCACCATGCCGAAACAGTGGTACAGCGGCACGGGGATGCACAGCCGGTCCTCGGGCGTCAGGCGCATGCACTCGCCGATGAAGAAGCCGTTGTTCAAGATGTTGCGGTGGGTCAGCGTCGCGCCCTTCGGGAAGCCCGTGGTGCCGCTGGTGAACTGGATGTTGATCGGGTCGGTGTTCCTCAGCCCCACGCCGATGGTGTCGATGCGCGCGTCCTGCGCGTCGCCGCGTTGCATCAACTCGGAAAAGCGCAGCATGCCGGGCTGCTCGTCGCCCTCGCCTGCCACATCGATCCAGACCACGCTGCGCAGCTCGGGCAGGCGGCGCGAGGCCAGCCGGCCGGGCAAACACAGGGCCAGCTCGGGCGCCAGCTCGCGCAGCATGCCCACATAGTCGCTGGTCTTAAAGCGGGCCATGGTCACCAACGCCTTGCAGCCGACCTTCGTCAGGGCGTACTCGACCTCGGCCACGCGGTAGGCCGGGTTGATGTTGACCAGGATCAGTCCGACCTGCGCCGTGGCCAGCTGCATCAGCACCCACTCGGCGTTGTTGTGCGACCAGATGCCGACGCGGTCGCCGGGCGCCAGGCCCAGCCGCAGCAGCGCGCTGGCCAGGCGCCGCGCTTGCGCGTGCAGTTCGGAGTAGCTGTAGCGCAGGTTCTGGTGGCGGCTGACCAGCGCCTCGCGATCCGGCTGGCACTCGGCCACGCCGGCGAAGAAGTCGCCGATGGTCTGCTCGATCAGCGGCGCCGCCGTGTCGCCCCAGGCGTGGCTGGGCGCCGCGGCGGGCGGTGCGGACGGGGTCGTGGCGTGTTGCTCCGGCATGCAGGTGTCTCCAGGAAATCCGCGCGGCTCAGGCGGGCGGGGTCGCCCGGCCACGGGCCAGCATACGCCGGGCCGTGGCCCGGATGGGGCCAGCGAGGTTGCAATAATGGCCACGCCATGTACACCCCCAGCCTGCCCGCCCACCGCCTTGGCCCGCGCCAGGGCGGCGTCGCCGCCACGCCCATGGCCTTCGTGCGCGCGGTGGTGCAGGCCTATGCGCAGCGCAGGCTGGACGCTGCCGGCGTGCTGGCGCGGGCGCAAATCGCGCCAGCGCAGCTGGCCGACGCTGAGGCGCGCATCACCGCCTGGCAGATGGAGGTGCTGTGCGACGGCGCCATGCGCGAGCTGGACGACGAGGCGCTGGGCTGGTTCGAGCGCCGCCTGCCCTGGGGCAGTTACGGCATGCTGGCGCGCGCCGCGCTGTCCGCGCCGACGCTGGGCCGGGCGCTGGCGCGCTGGTGCCGCCAGCATGGCCTGCTGACGCAGGCCATCGGGCTGCGGCTGCAGGAAGCGGACGGCCAGGCCACGTTGGCCATCGACGAAATGCGCGACTTGGGCGATCTGCGCGAGTTCTGCCTGGTCTCGACGCTGCGCAACGCGCTCGGGCTGGCCAGCTGGTTCATTGACTCGCGCCTGCCGCTGCTGCAGGCCGACTTTCCCTTCGCCGCGCCGGCGCACGCCAGCGCCTACGCGGTGCTGTTCCCGGCGCCGGTGCGCTTCGATGCGCCGCGCGCCGCCGTGCATGTCGACGCACGCTACCTGCAGCTGCCGCTGGTGCGCGACGCCGCCGCCATGGACCGCATGCTGCAGCACGCACTGCCGCTGACGGTGCGGCCCTATCGGCGCGACCGGCTGCTGGTGCAGCGCGTGCGCCAGCTGCTGGCGCAGGGCCCCGAGGCCCCGGGCGACGCCGCCGCCTTGGCCGCCGCGCTGCACCTGTCGCCGCGCACCCTGCACCGCCAGCTGGCGGCCGAGGGCGCGTCGCTGCAGCGCCTGAAGGACGAGGCACGCCGCGCGCGCGCCACCGAGCTGCTGCTGCGCAGCGACCGGCCAATCAAGCAGGTGGCGCAGGCCGTGGGCTTTGCCAGCGAGAAGACCTTCATCCGCGCCTTTCGCGCCTGGACCGGCCAGGCGCCGGCGCGCTTTCGCCAGGCGGCGCGCGCCGGCGGCGCCCCCCTGCCCCCGGACAAACCCTAGACCGGCGGCGGCGCCTGCTCCAAAGCCGGGCAACTGGCGCAATTTGGAACAGCCCGCGCGCGCTGACTGTGGCAATCTGACCGCGCCCCGCCGCGTGCCGGTTGCGGGCCGCGCGGCCGGCAGCCGCGCGCCGGGCGTGCGCCGCACCTGGCACGAAGTTTGAATACACCTCGTGCAAGCCGGCGGCGCGATTCCTTCCTTCCGTGCTTTCGGCCTTCCACCCTTTCCACCCAGGAGACCACCATGGACATGTTCGAACTCAAGCGCTTCAACCTCGACATCGCCTACCCGTACCGCCAGCAGTACGACAACTTCATCGGCGGCAAGTGGGTGGCGCCGCAGGCCGGGCGCTACTTCGACAACGTCTCACCCATCACCGGCAAGCCGTTTTGCAAGGTGGCGCAGTCCGACGCGGCCGACGTGAACCGCGCGCTGGACGCGGCGCACGCCGCGCAGGCCCAGTGGGGCAGCACCGCGCCGGCCGAGCGCTCGCGCATCCTGCTCAAGATCGCCGACCGCATGGAGGAGAACCTGGAGTTGCTGGCGATTGCCGAGACCATCGACAACGGCAAGCCGCTGCGCGAGACCATGGCGGCCGACCTGCCGCTGGGCGTCGACCACTTCCGCTACTTCGCCGGCTGCCTGCGCGCCGAGGAGGGCACGATCTCCGAGATCGACGCCAACACCGTGGCCTACCACTTCAAGGAGCCCATCGGCGTGGTCGGCCAGATCATTCCGTGGAACTTCCCGCTCCTGATGGCCTGCTGGAAGCTGGCGCCAGCGCTGGCCGCCGGCTGCACGGTGGTGATGAAGCCGGCCGAGCAGACCCCCGCCTCGATCATGGTGCTGATGGAGCTGATCGGCGACCTGCTGCCGCCGGGCGTGGTGAACATCGTCAACGGCTACGGCAAGGAGGCCGGCGAGGCGCTGGCGACCAGCAAGCGCATCGCGAAGATCGCCTTCACCGGCTCCACCCCGGTGGGCCAGCGCATCCTGCACGCCGCCGCCGACAACCTGATCCCCTCCACCGTCGAGCTGGGCGGCAAAAGCCCGAACATCTTCTTCGCCGACGTGATGGACGCGGACGACGAGTTCCTGGACAAGGCGCTGGAAGGTTTTTCCATGTTCGCGCTGAACCAGGGCGAGGTCTGCACCTGCCCGTCGCGCATCCTGGTGCAGGAGTCCATCTACGACCGCTTCATCGAGCGCGCCCTGGCGCGCGTCGAGGCCATGAAGCAGGGCCACCCGCTGGACAAGAGCACCATGGTCGGCGCACAGGTGTCGCAGCAGCAGCTGGACCGCATCCTGGGCTACATTGACATCGGCCGGGGCGAGGGCGCGCAGTGCCTGACCGGCGGCGAGCGGCTGCGCGCCGGCGGTGACATCGACGACGGCTTCTTCATCAAGCCGACGCTGCTGTACGGCCAGAACCACATGCGCGTGTTCCAGGAGGAAATCTTCGGCCCCGTGGCCTCGGTGACCACCTTCAAGGACGCCGAGGACGCGCTGCGCATCGCCAACGACAGCGAGTACGGCCTGGGCGCCGGCGTGTGGAGCCGCAATGGCTCGACCGCCTACAAGATGGGCCGCGCCATCCAGGCCGGCCGGGTGTGGACCAACTGCTACCACCTGTACCCGGCGCACGCCACCTTCGGCGGCTACAAGAAGTCCGGCATCGGCCGCGAAACGCACAAGATGGCCATGGCCAACTACCAGCAAACCAAGAACCTGCTGGTCAGCTACAGCTCCAAGGCGCTGGGCTTCTTCTGACCGGCATTCGGCCCGCGCCCGGCCCCGCCCGAGGGCCGGCGCGCGGCGCCTGACCTGCCCCTGACCCAGCCAGCCGGGCCGGGCCGCATGCATGCATGGGGCCGGCGCGGCTTTTTTTCGTCTGTTTTTCCTCCCGGCCGGGCCTTGGCGGCGCCTTGCGCCCCAGCGCCCGGCCGCACGCCCGCAGCAGAATTTCCACGATCAACTTGGCCGGCCGAGCACGCCCCGGCCTTCGCAAGGAGCCTCCATGCACCCGCCGCACATTCCCTCGTTCGCGCTGCGCCCGCTGGCCGCCGCCTGCCTGCTGCTGCCCCTGCTGGCGCAGGCGCAGGGCGCGCCGCAACAGGCCGCCGTCCTGCAGGCCGTCACCGTGCGCAGCACGCTGGCGCAGTCGCCGGTGGAGCAGACGCCGGCCTCGGTCAGCGTGCTCGATGGCGAGCAGCTGCGCGACCGGCAATGGCAGGTCAACCTGTCCGAATCCCTGGGCGGCACACCCGGCCTGCTGCTGCAGAACCGGCAGAACTACGCGCAGGACCTGCAGCTGTCGATCCGCGGGCACGGCGCGCGCTCGACGTTCGGCGTGCGCGGCATCCAGGTGTTCGTGGACGGCATCCCGGCGACCATGCCCGATGGCCAGGGCCAGACCAACCACATCGACCTGTCGTCGCTGGAGCGCATCGAGGTGCTGCGCGGGCCGTACTCGGCGCTGTACGGCAACGCCTCGGGCGGCGTGATCCAGGCCTGGACCGAGCGCGGCCAGGGCCGGCCCAGCGTGCAGGGCAGCTTCGCCCTGGGCAGCAACGGCCAGAAGCGCCTGGGCCTGAAGGCGCAGGGCGAGGCTGGCGGCGTGGGCTACGTGGTCAGCGCCAGCCGCTTTCTCACCGACGGCTGGCGCGTGCACAGCGCCGCCGACAAGAACCAGCTGAACCTGCGCCTGGACACCCAGCCGCGCGAGGACACGCAGCTGACCCTGGTGGCCAACCACACCGCCATCGACGCCCAGGACGCCGGCGGACTGACCCCGGCCGAGTGGCGCGCCGACCCGCGCGCCACCGCCGCCGGGCCGCTGCAGTTCAACATGCGCAAGACCATGCGCCAGACCCAGGCCGGCCTGACCTGGGAGCGCCGGCTGGACGGCGCCAGCGCCGTGCGCGCCACGCTCTATGCCGGCACGCGCGCCATCACCCAGTACCAGTCCATCCCGGTGGCGGCACAGAAGGCCCCCACCAGCGCCGGCGGCGTGATCGACCTGGGCCGCGACTACGGCGGCCTGGATCTGCGCTGGGCGCACAACGCCGAGCCGCAGGACGGCGAGGTGGGGCTCATCGCCGGCCTGGCCGCCAGCGTGGTGCGCGAGGACCGCCAGGGCTACAACAACCACCTGGGCGACGTGCTGGGCGTCCAGGGCACGCTGCGCCGCGACGAGCGCAACACGCTGAGCAACCTGGACCCCTACGCGCAGGCCAGCTGGGCCTTCGCGCCGCGCTGGCGGCTGGACGCCGGCGTGCGCTACAGCCGCGTGCGCTTCGAGTCGCGCGACCACTACATCGCCCCGGGCAACGGCGACGACAGCGGCGACGCACGCTACCGCCGGCTGCTGCCGGTGCTCAGCCTGCAGCACGCCTGGGACGCGCGCACGCAGTTCTACGCCTCGGTCGGCGGCGGGCTGGAGACGCCCACCTTCAACGAGATCTCCTACCGCCCGGGCGGCTTGGCAGGCCTGAACTTCGGCCTGCGCCCGGCCACCTCGACCAGCGCCGAGGTCGGCGTGCGCCAGCGCCTCGCGGGCGACGGTTTGCTGCGCGGCGACTGGTCGGCGGCGCTGTTCCACACCCGCACCCAGGACGAGATCGTGCCGGCCGAGAACGCCGGCGGCCGCACCTCCTACCAGAACGCCGGGCGCACCCGGCGCCAGGGGCTGGAGCTGGCCGGCACGCTGCAGCTGGCGCGCGCCTGGCAGCTGCAAGGCGCGCTGACGCTGCTGGACGCGACCCTGCGCGAGGGTTTCTGCGACGCCAAGGGCAACTGCGTGCCGGCCGGCCGGCGCATCGCCGGCACCGCCCGGCGCCAGGCCTGGCTGGCGCTGGACTGGCGCCCGGACAGCCAGTGGCGCGCCGGCGTCGAATGGCGCCACCTGGGCAGCATCGCCGCCAACGACAGCAACAGTGTGCTCACCCCGTCCTACGGCGTGCTGGCGGCCAGCGCCGGGCACACGCTGCAGCGCGGCGCCTGGAAGCTGGACACCTTCGCGCGCATCGACAACCTGACCGACCGGCAGTACGTCGGCTCGGTCATCGTCAACGAGAGCAACGGGCGCTACTTCGAGGGCGCGCCGGGACGGCAGTGGATGCTGGGGCTGAGCCTGACGCACCAGTTCTGAACCCCAGGCCGGCCCGCGCAGCCGGCTTTCGCCCCTTTTTTTGCTACTTTTTTAATAGCTTCAAGCCATTGAAGAACAACGGCTATTGGCACTTTTCGCCACAAAACCAAGATCCGAGGAGACCCACGATGCCACACCCCACCCTGCTGCGCCGCGGCACCGCCATGGCCACGGCCACCGCCGCTCTGCTGCTGGCCGGCTGCGCCCAGACCGGCGGCGGCGCCGCCGCGCGCGACGACACCGATCCCACCGCCCTGGTCAACCAGCTGGAGGCCAGCACCGGCAAGTTCGCCGGCCAGCGCCGCTCGGGCGCCAAGGGCATCTGCGCAGCGGGCGAGTTCATCGGCAGCGAGCAGGCGCGCGCCCTGTCCACGGCCTCGGCCTTCAGCGGCCGGGCAGTGCCGGTGCTGGCGCGCTTCTCGGTGGTCGGCGCCAACCCGAAGGCGCCCGACAACACCCGCACGCAGCGCAACCTGGCGCTGCAGTTCGACCTGCCCGGCGGCGAGCAGTGGCAGATGGGCAACATCTCCAGCCCGGTGTTCGGCGCCGCCACGCCGGCGCAGTTCCTCGGCCGGCTGCAGTCGCTGCAACCCGACCCGGCCACCGGCAAGCCGGACCCGACGCGCGTCAAGGCCTTCGCCGACGCCAACCCCGAGGTGCTGCTGCAGGCCAAGTACCTGGCGGCGCAGCCGGTGCCGGCCAGCTTCGCCGCCGTCAACTACTGGGGCGTGCACGCCTTCGGTTTCGTCGATGCACAGGGCCGCACGCACTGGGGCAAGTGGCTGTTCGAGCCGGTCGGCGGCACGCAGGGCCTGAGCGACGAGGAAGCGCGTGCGCGCGGCGCCCAGTTCCTGTTCGCCGACCTGCGCGAGCGCGTGCGCCAGGGCCGCGCGGCGTTCGACTTCAACCTGGAGCTGGCCGAGGCCGGCGACCGGCTGGACAGCCCGGTGGTGCCGCTGCCCGCCGACCGGCGCAAGGTGAACCTGGGCCGGCTGACCATCACCTCGGTGGCGGCCGACGACAGCGGCGCCGGCCCCTGCGCCGCGCCGACCTTCGTGCCGCTGGTGCTGCCGCGCGGCGTGGTGGCCTCGGCCGACCCGATGCTGGCCGCGCGCGCCGCGCCCTACGCCATCTCGCAGGGCCGGCGCCTGGCCGAGCCGCCGGCGCGCTGAAGCCAAGCGCGGCGGGCGCCTCGCCTCACTGCTGCGCGCGGCGCTCCTCCAGGTAGGTGCGGATGGCCCACACCGCCTCCTGGCTCAGCGTGCCCTCAAACGGCGGCATGTACACCCGGCCGTCGCGCGTGCGCCCGCGGCGCACGGTGCCGGCGTAGTAGTCGTCCATCTCCTGGTAGCAGACCTTCTGCTTGGCCTGGTCGGCGTAGCCCGCGCATTCCTCGTCGAACTTGCGCAGGTCCGGGGCGATGCCGCCCGAGACCGCCTCCAGCCCGTGGCAGCGCGCGCAGTTCTGGTTGTAGGCCGAGCTGCCGATGCGCAGCGCCTCCTTGTGCCCCTCGGCGGCGCCGCCGTAGGGGTTGGACTCGCGCCACTTGGCGCCCAGCTGCGGCAGGCTGGAGGTGTCCACGGCCTGCGGCACCACGTCGCCGTGCGCCAGCGCGGCGCCGGCCAGGCAGGCGCCGGCGGCGGCCAGCAGCAAGCTGCGTGAAAGACGGGCAGGGAAGAATCGTTGCATGGGGTTGTCTCCTGGGAATGCGGGGGCCTGTCATTGACCCGATGGGGTGCAGGCCCTGCATTGCAAGTTGCGGGCCAGCCCGGCGGCGCGGCGCACGCGGCCGGGTGCGGTGTTGCAGCGTGGAACACCCCGGCGCCGCCGTTGTCGCATACCGGACAGCGGGCGCGTTTCTTGCTTCAAATCCGTACACCCCGGGCGCATGCCGATTGCCGGCAGCGTGGCGGGGCGGCACCATCGGCGCGGCAGCAGCGGGCACAGACCCGCGCGCCGCGCTGTGAACACAGCAGAGGGCGGACCCATCCGCTCCGCCAGGAGACAGCCACCATGCAACGCCATCCTCCCGCTGGCGCCGGCCAGCCCGACGACCCCATCGACAAGGCGCATGCGCGCTCGCAGGCCTTCGGCGTGGCGCTGGACGACAGGCCCGACTACGCGCTGCTGCCGCGCGCCGACCTGAGCGACGCGCTGGAGGAAAACCGCTTTTTGTTCCAGCACGCCGTGCCGGTGATGGAGACGCTGTACGAGCAGATCGCCAACACCCACAGCATGGTGCTGCTGACCTCGGCGCGCGGGCTGGTGCTGCACGCGCGCGGCGACAGCGACTTTCTGGAAAAAGCCTCGCGCGTGGCGCTGGTGCCCGGCATCGACTGGTCCGAGCAGACGCGCGGCACGAACGCCATCGGCACCGCGCTGACCGAGCAGGAGGCCATCACCGTGCATGGCGACCAGCACTACCAGCAGGCCAACCAGGCGCTGACCTGCTCGTGCGCGCCGATCTTCGCGCCGCAGGGCCAGCTGATCGGCGCGCTGGACGTGTCGGGCGACCACCGCAGCTACCACCAGCACACGCTGGCGCTGGTGCGCATGTCGGCGCAGATGATCGAGAACCAGATGTTCGCCGCCAGCTTCCCGAAGGCGGTGCGGCTGCACTTCCATGCGCGCGCCGAGTTCCTGGGCACGCTGATGGAGGGCATCGCCGTGTTCACGCCCGAGGGGCGCTTCCTCTCGGCCAACCGCAGCGCACAGTTCCAGTTCGGCATGTCGGTGAACGCGCTGCAGGCGCACACCTTTTCCTCGCTGTTCGAGCTGCCGATCTCGGCGCTGTTCGAGCTGTTCGCCGGCCCCAGCCCGGCGCCGCGCGCGCTGTGCCTGCGCGGCGGCGTGAACGTCTGGGCGCGCACCGAAATCCGCCCCACCGGCCCCTGGGCCGCGCCGCTGGTGCAGCCGCTGGCGGCCGATGCCGACGCCGCGCCGCCCGCCGCGCCACGCGCCGCGCCGGCGGCGCGGCGCGCGCCGCAGCTGTCGTCGCTGCAGTACCTGAACACCGGCGACGGCCAGCTGGCCGCCGTCATCGCCAAGCTGCACAAGGTGCTGGACCGCGACATCCCGGTGATGATCCTGGGCGAGACCGGCACCGGCAAGGACCTGCTGGCGCAGGCCATCCACCACGACTCGGCGCGCGCGCGCCAGCCCTTCGTGGCCGTGAACTGCGCCTCCATCCCGGACACGCTGATCGAGGCCGAGCTGTTCGGCTACGAGGAAGGTGCCTTCACCGGCGCGCGCAAGAAGGGCGCGGCCGGCAAGATCCAGCAGGCGCACGGCGGCACGCTGTTCCTGGACGAGATCGGCGACATGCCGCGCCACCTGCAGGCGCGGCTGCTGCGCGTGCTGCAGGAGCGGCGCATCAGCCCGCTGGGCGCGGGCAAGGAGATCGAGGTCGATGTCCACGTCATCAGCGCCACGCACAAGAACCTGAAGGAGCTGATCGCCCGCGGCGACTTCCGCGAGGACCTGTACTACCGCCTGAACGGCCTGGTGGTGCGCCTGCCGGCACTGCGCGAGCGCAGCGACTTCGAGGCTGTGGTGCACAAGGTGCTGAAGTCGCTGGACGGCAGCGACGGCCAGGACGACGCCGCGCCGGTGCGCATCGCTCCCGAGGTCATGCGGCTGCTGCTGCACTACCACTGGCCGGGCAACGTGCGCCAGTTGCACAACCTGCTGCGCACCGCCTGCGTCATGGTCGACGACGACCGCACCATCCGCATGGAGCACCTGCCCGACGACTTCTTCGACGAGCTGCGCCCACCGGCGGGCGCGACGGCGCAGCCGGCCGCGGCGCTGGCGCCGCCCATGTCCTTCGTGCCCGGCGAGGCGCTGCCGCCGCCCTGGCCCGAGACGCCCGAGGACGCGCAGAGCCTGCAGGACGTGACGCTGCAGGCCATGGCACAGATGTTGCGGCTGCACCAGGGCAACGTGTCGGCGGCGGCCAAGGCGCTGGGGGTGTCGCGCAACACCATCTACCGCAAGAAGGCCCTGCTGCCGCCCGGCCTGCTCGACTGACCACCGCCCCGGCCGGCCCGCCGGGCCGTGGGTGCCGCGCGCGCCCACACAGCTGGAGACCGCCATGCCGCACCCCCCCCGCTACGACCGTCTGTCCGTCTGGCTGCACTGGCTGATGGCCGCGCTGCTGCTGGCGCAGTGGGCGCTGGGCTGGTGGATGACCGGCATTGCCAAGGACGGCACGGGCGCACGCGCCTGGTGGTTCAACCTGCACAAGTCGCTGGGCCTGGTGCTGCTGGCGCTGCTGGCGCTGCGCCTGGGCTGGGCGCTGCTGCGCCCGCGCGTGGCCGCCCTGCCCCAGCGCCCGGCGCTGCAGCGGCTGGCGCGCGGCGCGCACCACGCGCTGTACGCGCTGATGCTGCTGGTGCCGCTGGCGGGGCTGCTGGGCTCGGTGTTTTCGGGCTATCCGGTGCGCTTCTTCGGCCTGCGCCTGCCGCTGCCCGGCGCGCGCTGGGACGCGGCCAAGGAATGGCTCTCGGCCGCGCACCACTGGTCGGCCTGGGCGCTGCTGGCGCTGGTGTCGCTGCACGTGGCGGCGTTCGCGCACCACCAGTTCGTGCTGCGCGAGCGGCTGCTGCAGCGCATGGCCTGACCGGCTGCTCCGCAACTGAACAGCAGCGCCGTGGGCGCTCCAGATTTGAACGCCGCGTGTCCCGGGCGCATGGCACACCCGGCACGGCGCGCCGGCGTGCATGCCGTGCCAGCGCCATCCGCCGCCCTGCGGCGCCGCGACATGGCACGGCTCTTGCACCAGCAGGTCGGGCACCCGTGCCGCCATCCGATTCACAACCCAGGAGACTCACCATGACCCACCGCACCCCTCGCACCCTGCGCCCCAGCGCGCTGTGCCTGGCGCTGGCCGCCGCCCTGGCACTGCCGGCGCTGGCCGCCAGCGTCAAGCCCGTCAGCTGGGAGGACATCGCCAACGACCACAAGACCACCGGCGACGTGCTGACCTACGGCCTGAGCCTGACGGCGCAGCGCTACAGCCCGGCCAAGGCGCTGAACACCGCCAACGTCGCCGGCCTGGTGCCGGTGTGGAGCTACTCGTTCGGCGGCGAGAAGCAGCGCGGCCAGGAGGCGCAGGCGCTGGTGCACGACGGCGTGATCTACGTGACCGCGTCGTATTCGCGCTTCGTGGCGCTGGACGCGCGCAGCGGCAAGCGCCTGTGGAGCTACGAGCACCGCCTGCCCGAGGACATCCGCCCGTGCTGCGACGTGGTCAACCGCGGGCCGGCGATCTACGGCGACAAGGTGTACTTCGGCACGCTGGACGCACGCATCGTGGCGCTGGACAGGAACACCGGCAAGGTGGTGTGGAACGAGAAGTTCGGCGACCACAAGGTGGGCTACACCATGACCGGCGCGCCCTTCATCATCAAGGACCAAAAGAGCGGCAAGACGCTGCTGGTGCACGGCTCGTCGGGCGACGAGTTCGGCGTGGTCGGCTGGCTGTTCGCGCGCGACCCGGACACCGGCAAGGAAGTCTGGGCGCGGCCCATGGTAGAGGGCCACGTCGGCCGCCTGAACGGCCAGCCCAGCACGCCCACCGGCGACGCCAAGGCGCCCAGCTGGCCGGACGATCCGAACTCGCCCACCGGCAAGGCCGAGGCCTGGAGCCAAGGCGGCGGCGCGCCGTGGCAGACGCCGTCGTTCGACGTGGAGACCAATACCATCGTCGTCGGCACCGGCAACCCCGCGCCCTGGAACACCTGGAAGCGCACCGCCAAGGGCGACGACCCGCGCAACTGGCCCAGCCTGTACACCTCGGGCCAGGCCTACGTCGATCCGGGCACGGGCGAGCTCAAGGGCTTCTTCTCGCACACGCCCAACGACGCCTGGGACTTCTCGGGCAACAACTCGGTGCTGCTGTTCGACTACAAGGACCAGAAGACCGGCAAGATGGTCAAGGCCTCGGCGCACGCCGACCGCAACGGCTTCTTCTTCGTGACCGACCGCGAGAAGCTCGCCCGCGCCGACGGCGGCCACCCCTGGAAGCAGAACGCCATCATCGGCGCGCACCCCTTCGTCGATGGCATCACCTGGGCCAAGGGGTTCGACCTGAAGACCGGCCTGCCGATCGAGAACGACAACCGCCCGCCCGAGCCCAAGGCCGGCGAGGAAAAGGGCGAGAGCATCTTCGTCTCGCCACCGTTCCTGGGCGGCACCAACTGGATGCCGATGAGCTACAGCCCGGACACCGGCCTGTTCTACATCCCGGCCAACCACTGGGCCATGGACTACTGGTCCGAGCAGATCACCTACAAGCCGGGCGCGGCCTACCTGGGCCAGGGCTTCCGCATCAAGAAGCTGCACGACGACCACGTCGGCACGCTGCGCGCCATCCACCCGCAGACCGGCAAGATCGTCTGGGAGCACAAGGAGCAGTTCCCGCTGTGGGCCGGCACGCTGACCACCGCCGGCGGGCTGCTGTTCACCGGCACCTCGGACGGTTTCGTCAAGGCCTTCGACAACAAGACCGGCAAGGAGCTGTGGAAATTCCAGACCGGCTCGGGCGTGGTCTCGGTGCCGGTGACCTGGGAGATGGACGGCGAGCAGTACGTCGGCATCCAGTCGGGCTACGGCGGCGCCGTGCCGCTGTGGGGCGGCGACATGGCCGCGCTGACCAAGCAGGTCTCGCAGGGCGGCTCGATGTGGGTCTTCAAGCTGCCCAAGGCGCAGCGCGTGGCCAAGCGCTGACCCGCTCCGGCGCCCCGGCCGCGGGGCGCCGTGCACCGCAACCCGGGCGGCGCGCCCGCCCGGACCTCCCGCCTTCAGACCCGCCCCACGAAAGCCCGCCATGACCCCTGCCGCATTCGCCACCACGCACTGCGCCCGGCTGGCCGCCACCGCCCTGCTGGCGGCCGGCCTGCTGGCCGCCGCGCCGGTGCCGGCCCAGACGGCCCAGCCGGCCGACGAGAGCGCCGCCGCCAGCAGCGGCGCCGAGCCGCTGGTCGTCAACGGCTGCCCCATCTGGCCCTACACCCGCTGCCCCGGCGCCGACCTGCGCCATGCCAACCTGGTCGGCAAGAACCTGGCCGGCGCCGACCTGCGCGGCGCCAACCTGACGCGCGCCGACCTGCGCGGCGCCAACCTGTCGGCGGCGCAGCTCGAAGGCGCCGACCTGACCGGCGCGCGCATGGCCAAGGCCTCGGCGGCGAACACCGACTTTCGCGGCGCGCGCTTCATCGGCACCGACCTGGAGGCCACGCGGCTGATGCGCTCGGACTTTTCCGGCGCCGAGTTCCGCGGCGCCAACCTGGAGATGGCGCGGCTGAACCACGCCTGGTTCGTCGGCGCGCGCTTCATCGGCAACGACCTGCAGGAGGCGAAATTCGTCGCCGCCAACCTGAAGGACGCGCTGTTCGAGGGCAACTTCGTGCGCTACACCCTGTTCACCGAATCGGCCATGGACGACTGCCAGGGCTGCCAGCCCGACTGGAGGTAACCCGCCATGCCCATGCCCGTCTTTCCCTTGTCGCGCCGGCTGCCGGCGGCGCTGCTGGCGCTGGTGCTGGCGGCCGCGCCGGCGCTGGCCATCGAGCGCGTCGCGCCGCAGGTGGACACTGCCGCGCTGCCGGCCAGCGCCCACACCTGGGCCGAGCCCAACCCGCTGCGCGGCGACGCCGCCGCCATCGCGCTGGGCCACAGCGCCTTCAACCAAAGCTGCGCGCGCTGCCACGGCCAGGACGCCAATGGCGCGCGCTCACCCGCGCCCGACCTGCGCCGCCTGGGTCTGAGCTGCCGGCGCATCCAGGACACGGCGCTGCGCCAGCGCTGCCAGGGCGACGCGGATGCGTTCTTCATCCACTCGGTGCGCTACGGCAAGCAGAAATTCGGCATCGTCCACATGCCGCCGTGGGAGGGCGTGATCGCGCCCGAGCTGGCCTGGGCGCTGCGCAGCTACATCGAGAGCGTGCCGCCGCGCTGAACCCCGCCTGTTTCGCTATCAAAACCAAAGCACCTCCCCGTGGATTCACACCGGCTGACGCCCATTTCCTTTTCCCACCCGGCGGCGCCGCCGCAGGCCACGCTGGCCGCCACCCCGGCCGGCCTGCCGCGCGCCGCGCCGGCGCTGCCGCTGCTGTCCGCCCGGCTGCGCCTGCAGTACCAGCCCTTGCCCGGGCGCTGGGTGCTGCTGTGCCCGGATGACCTGGTGCAGCTCAACGACAGCGCCGCGCAGATCCTGCGCCGATGCGACGGCCGGCACACCGTGGCCGGCATCGTCAGCGAACTGGAGACACTGTTCGACACCCAGGGCATCACGGCACAGGTGCAGGCGCTGATCGACGAAGGCGCAAGCCGTGGCTGGCTGGATTGAGGCGTTGCGCGCCACATTCAGGCCCAATCGGCCTGCAGCCCATGCAATGCATGGGCTTGCAGCTATCAAAACAATAGTTGTGGCGCTGCCGCTGGCGTTGACGCCGTGGCTGCAGGCCGGCGCCACGCCGAGTGGCGAACCCGGTCCGGCCCCGGTCTCCATCCGCGACGCCACGGTCGCGCCCAGCGGCCTGGAACTGCAGCTGCTGGCCGGCACCTGCTTTGCCTGCCACGGCCCCGACGGCCAGCCCCCGGCCGGCGCCGCCGAGCGCCTGCCGCGCCTGCGCGGGCGCCCGGCCGCCGAACTGCTGCAGCGCCTGCGGGCGTTGCGCGCCGGGCAGGTGGACGGCGCCAGCGTCATGCCGCTGCTGCTGCAGGGCTACGACGACGGGCAGCTGCGGGCGCTGGCGCAGTGGTTCGCCGAACCACCGCTGCCGCCCGGCGCCGGGGCGGGTCATTGAAATGCCGGCCGCATCTGCTGCCTTGACCACCGGAAGACTGCCGTGACCGCCATGCCCGCGCCCCTTGCCCCGCTGTCGCGTCGCCGCCTGCTGGCCGGTGCCGTGCCCGCCGGCGCGGCGGCGCTGGCCTTTCCGGCGCTGGTGCGCGCGCAGGCCGCCAGCGCGCGGGTGGTGGTGGTCGGCGGCGGCTTTGGCGGCGCCACCGCCGCGCGCTACCTGCGCCGCTATGCGCCCGGCCTGCAGGTGACGCTGGTCGAGCCGGCGGCGCGCTTCGTCACCTGCCCGTTCTCCAACCACGTGCTGGCCGGGCTGCGCACGCTGGACAGCATCAGCCACGGCTACGCCGACCTGCGCGCCGCCGGCGTACAGGTGCTGCACGCCACGGCGCAGGACGTGGACGCCGGCGCGCGCACCCTGCGCCTGTCCGATGGCCAGGCGCTGGCCTGGGACCGACTGGTGCTGTCGCCCGGTGTGGACCTGCGCTGGGATGCACTGGCGGGCTATGACGCGGCCGCCGCGCAGCGGGCCCCGCACGCCTGGAAGGCCGGCGCGCAGACGCTGCTGCTGCGCCGCCAGCTGCAGGCCATGCGCGACGGCGGCACCTTCGTCATGGCGATTCCCGACAACCCCTACCGCTGCCCGCCCGGGCCGTACGAGCGCGCGGCGCTGGTGGCGCATTACCTGCAGCGGCACAAGCCGCGCAGCAAGGTGCTGCTGCTGGACGCGAAGAACAACTTCTCGAAGAAGGAGCTGTTCCTGCAGGGCTGGCGCCAGCTGTATGGCGCGATGGTCGAGTGGGTGCCGCTGGCGCAGGACGGCCAAGTGGTGCGCGTGGACGCGGCTGCGCTGCAGGTCGAGACGCTGTTCGGCGAGCGCCACCGCGCCGACGTGCTGAACGTCATCCCGCCGCAGCGCGCCGGCCTGATCGCGCAGCGCGCCGGGGTGTGCGACGCCAGCGGCTGGGCGCCGGTGCAGGGCGAGGACCTGCAGTCGCGCCTGGTGCCGGGCATCCACGTGCTGGGCGACGCGGCGCAGGCCGGGCCCATCCCGAAGTCCGGCTTCGCCGCCAGCCACCAGGGCCGGGTGGCGGCCGCGGCCATCGCCGCCGCGCTGACCGGGCAGGCGCCGCCGGCCGCCTGGTACGCCAATACCTGCTACAGCCTGCTGGGGCCGGGCCACGGCATCTCGGTCTCGGGCGTTTACCGCGCCAGCGCCGGGCGCATCGTCGCCCTGCCGCACGCCGTGGGCACCAGCGCGCTGGACGGCGGCGCCCGCCTGCGCGCCGACGAGGCACGCCACGGCGCCGCCTGGTACGCCGCCATCAGCGCCGACATCTGGGGCGGCTGAGGCGGCGCCCGCGACATCCTGCCGGACCGGCCGCGGCCACGGCATGCCGCGCGCCGGGAATCAGGCCCTCGCCCCAAGGGAGAGGGAGCCAGACCGGAGCGCGTGGGGCGGGCCTGCCAACCCCAGCCCTCGCCCGGACGGAGAGGGCACGACAGCCGGCGCGACCGGTCGCCCTCGTCCCTCTCTGGGCAGAGCGTGATCGATGGCGCCGGTCTTGCTCCCTCTCCCCCTGGGAGAGGGCGGGGGTGAGGGCGTGCCGCAGCATCCGATGCATCTGCATGGTCGGGCAAATCGGCCTCCAGCCCATATTCCGCAAGGGCTTGCAGCTCTCATTCCAGGAGCGTTTTCA
Organism: Oryzisolibacter propanilivorax; assembly: GCF_900103645.1. Taxonomy (GTDB): domain Bacteria; phylum Pseudomonadota; class Gammaproteobacteria; order Burkholderiales; family Burkholderiaceae_C; genus Melaminivora; species Melaminivora propanilivorax. The sequence continues at coordinate 16,839 of NZ_FNHP01000013.1, read as the reverse complement.
ACCCCGGCCGCCCCACCGGGATGACCCTGGCGCCGGCGCCGGGCATGCGCCGCCGTGGGTTTGCATCAGCCGGTCCCACGCTGGCGCAGCGGCGCCCGGCCGCGGCGGCGCCTGCGTGCCAGTGGCGCCAGCGCCCTGCTGCTGGCGCTGCAGCAACAGCAGCCGCGCCGCGCCCAGCAGCGTGCATGGGTGCGCCTGCGGCGCCGGGCCAGGGGCGCTGCTCATGGCCTGGTGGCCAGCACCCACTGGGCCAGCAGCTTCACGTCGTCGGCGCTGAGGCCGGAATGCGCCGGCATGGCGGCGCGGCCCCACTTGCCCTTGGAGCCCATCTGGATGGACTGCGCCAGCGACGCCGGCGCGTCCTTGTCGCCGGCGTACTTCTCGGCCACCGAGGCGAAGGCCGGGCCGACGATTTTCTCGTTGGCGGCGTGGCAGCTGTAGCAGCCGCTGGCCTTGGCCAGGTCGGCGGCGGTGGCCAGGTCGCCCGTGTTGGCGCCGGCATGGGCGCCGGCGGCCAGCAGCCAGCCGAAGGTGAGAAGGTGAGCAGTACGCATGGCAATGTCTTCGTGGAGGGTGGGACGGAAAGCGCGACCGGCGGTGGGTGGGAAAGCCGGACCCGGCGCAAGCGGCCGGGCAGCCCTCCGGTCAGCAACATCCGTGCCCGCTGCCGGTACCGCCCCGGCGCCGGGCCGTCTGGCAAGGGGCGCTGTTCCAGATTGGCGCAGCTGTACCGTGGCCGGTCAACGCGGGGCGCTGCGGCGCAGCGCCTGGCGCTCATACTGCGGGTACCAGCGCACCAGGCTGCGCTGCAGCTCGGCCGGCTGCGCGCCCCAGTGGGCGAAGCGCTCGGGCACCGGCTGGCGCAGCAGCTCGGCCAGGTCCACGCCACGCTCGGCGCTGCCTTCCATCAGCCGCTGCAGCCACTGCAGCCAGTCGCGCGTCTGCGCCACGCCCGCCAGCCCGGCGTGCACCGGGCCGTGGCTGGGCACGACCTGGGTGAAGCGGCCCTGCGCATGCCAGCGCGCCAGGGTATCCAGACTGACCAGCCAGGCGGCCAGGTCGGCGTGCGGCGTGGTCGGCACGCGCTCGGCGAACACCAGCCCGCCGGCAAACAGCACGCCGGTGCGGCCGTCCAGCAGCACCAGGTCGTCGCCGGTGTGGCCGTGCAGGCGCGCCAGCGTGAAGCGCCCGCCGCCCAGCGCCAGTTGGCCCAGTGCCGCACCGTCCAGCGCCACGCGCGCCGGCTCGGCCTGCGTGCCGCGCATCCAGTCGCCGCAGACGCGGTACAGGTTGTCCTCGTAGCCCGCGCCCTCGGCGCGCTGGCCGGCGATGCTGCCGGCCAGCGCCGCCACCGGCGTGTCGGCCCAGGCCTGGTTGCCCAGGAAGTAGTCGGGGTGCAGGTTCAGGTTCAGCACCTGGCGCACCGGCTCGGCGGTGACGCGCGCGATCGCCCGGCGCTGCTGCTCGCCGTACAGGCGCGACGGGCCGGTGTTGATGACCAGCACCCCGTCGCCGGTGGCGATGAACGCGGTGTTGATGATGTTGCAGCCGTTGGCGCGCGCGAAATCGGCCACCGCGCCCTCGATGACCCAGGTGCCCTCGGCGATGCGGCGCGGCTGCAGGTCGTAGTCCAGGCGCTGCGCGTCCGGGCGCGGGGCGTGGGCGGCGGCGGGCGTGGCTGCGGCAGGTGCCGCGGGCACGGCGCCCGCCCCCAGGGTGCCCGCCGCCAGCAGCAGCGCGGCCCACATCGGCCGGGACGCGCCGGTCATGCGCGCACCTCGGCGTCGATGCGGTTGCCGTTGTTGTCCTGGCCGGTCAGGCGAAAGCGCTCCGGCCCGGCCAGCGGCAGCTCGAAGGTCAGGAACGGGTTTTCCGACACCGGCTCGTGCAGCTGCAGCCGCCACCAGGCCTCGCCTGCGGCATCGAGCAGCTGCAGCTGCTCGATGTAGAACGCCGGGATGCCGGCCACCAGACCGGTGTCCATGGGGTGCATGACGTTCACGCGCAGGCGCCGGCTGCCCTGCAGCACGTTCGGGAAGATGCGCGCCTGCACCTGGTTCAGCGTGGCGCGCCAGGAGCCGTCGATGCGCGTCGCGCCCGAGACGGTGCAGCCCCCGCCCGGCGCCTGCGCCATGGCGCTGCCGACATGCCAGGCGCCGTCCTCGGTCTGCGCCATGGCGCGCACCGGCGAGGCCTGCTCCAGCCGCAGCCGGAATGCCAGCACCGGCAGCGCGCGCAGCGGCTCGAACTGCAGCACCTCGCGCACCGGGTTGCGGTCCACCACCACCAGGATGCGGCGCAGCGCCGGCCCGCGCGCGGCCAGCGGCCGGGCGTCGATCTGCAGCGGCACGTTCAGCGCATCGTCGGCGAAGGCCGGGGTGCGCACCAGCACGTCGTCGGTGAAGCGCACTGGCGCATCCGCGCCCAGGTACTGCGCGCGCAGCGTCGGCCACTGCAGCGAGCCCAGCGGGTCGCCGCCGCTGCGTTCGTCCGGCGCGGCGCCGGCGGCCAGCCCCGGCGCCGCCCAGCCCCCGGCCAGCGCGCCCCACAACCATTGCCTGCGATCCAGCATTGCCGTGCCTCCATCGGATGTTTGCGATGGGCCAGGGCAAGCAAGGTTCGGGCCGGGCTTCGGCTTCAGTCCAGCAGTGCCGGCAGCTGGCGCATGTCCTCGATGATGTGCCAGGCGCCGGCGGCGCGCAGCGCCTCGGGCGCGCCGTGGCCGGCGCCGCCCGGGCTGTAGCCGACCACGGTGGCGCCGGCGGCCACGCCGGCGGTGACGCCGGTGATCGTGTCCTCGACCACCAGGCAGCGCGCGGGCGCCACGCCGACAGCGGCGGCGGCGGCCAGGTACACGTCGGGCGCGGGCTTGGTCGCTGGCATCTCATGCCCGCTGAAGACGCGCCCGGCGAACAGCGGCGCCAGCCCCACCTGGGCCAGCTGCATCTCCACCTTCTGCCGATCGGCGCCGGAGGCGCAGGCGATGCGCCCGGCCAGGCGCGCGTGCACGGCGTGCACGGCGTCGATGGCGCCGTCGATGGGCGCCAGCTCGGCCGCCAGCCGGACGTTGCGCCGGGCGTAGAACTCGGCCATCCAGGCATCGGTGAGCGGCCGGCCGGTGTGCGCCTGGATGCGTGCGGCCTCGCTGCGCACGGTCTTGCCTATGAAGGTGGCCAGGCACTCGGTGGGCGTGATCGGCCAGCCGGCCTCGTTCAGCATGGCGCACAGCACGCCGTTGGTGATCGGCTCGCTGTCCACCAGCACACCGTCGCAATCAAACAGGATGGCTTCGAATCTCACACGTTCTCCCCGTCGACCTGCCCGGCCGGCGCATGCAGTTCATTGTCACAGTGCGGGCCGTAAAGCATGCTCTGGTCGCGCCCGCAGCGCTTGGCACGGTACAGCGCGGCGTCGGCCCGGCGCAGCAGCACCTGCGCGGCGTCCATGCCGGCGCCGGCCGGCGGCTGCGCCAGCTGGTGCGGAAGCACGCTGGCCACGCCCACACTGACGGTGACGATGCCGTCCTCGCCCGCGCCGGCGGCGTGCTCCAGACCCAGGGCGCGCACCGCCAGGCGCAGCCGTTCGGCCACCGCCAGCGCCTGCGCCTCGTCGGCGCCGGGCAGCAGCACGGCGAATTCCTCGCCGCCGTAACGCGCCACCAGGTCGCCGGCGCGGCCGCTGTCCAGCGCCAGCGCCCGCGCCACGGACTGCAGGCAGCGGTCGCCGGCGACATGGCCGTAGTGGTCGTTGTAGGCCTTGAAGCGGTCCACGTCGATCATCAGCAGCGCCAGCGGCGCGGCGCCGCGCTGGGCACGCTCCCATTCCTGTGCCATGTGCTCGTCCAGCGCCATGCGGTTGGCCAGCCGCGTCAGCGGGTCGATGCGCACCTGCGCTTCCAGCGCGGCGCGGTAGTGCTCCAGCTGCAGCTCGGCCTGGCGGCGCTCGGTAATGTCCTGCACCGTGCCAGTCATGCGGCTGCGCGGGCTGCCCTTGCCGTCGCCGAACTCGGCGCGTACCTCGACCCAGCGCAGCGGCAGCCCGCCCTGCGGATGGATGCGGTACTGCACGCGCAGCGGCCGGTGCTCGGCGATGGCCCGGGCGTGCGCCTGCAGCATGGGCTCGCGGTCCTGCCCGTCCAGCATCTCGATCCATTGCCTGAGCGTCATGTCCGACTCCAGCGGCAGGCCGAAGATGGTGTTGGCCATGTCGGACATGGTGAATAGCTTGCGCTCGGCGTCGTACACGAAGTAGCCCACGCTGGCGGCGCGCTGGGCCGCTTCCAGCCAGCGCATCTGCTCCTGCACCCGCTCCTTGAAGCCGCGCTCGCGCCGCCAGGCGCGGCGCTGCCACAGCGTCGCCAGCGTGCCCAGCAGCAGCATCGACAGGCTGACGTACAACGTCAGCGACAGCCAGCCGCCATAGCGGATCTCGGCGAAGGCCTCGGCGGCGTCGATCTCGGACACCAGCAGCCAGCTGGTGCCCGGCACCGCGCCGGCGCTGGCCAGCACCGCCGTCCCCTGGTGGTTGTGCCCGTACAGCGTGCCGCGCGCGCCCTGCGCGGCGCGCACCACGGGCGCGTCGGGCGAGCGCCACAGGTTCAAGCGCAGGCTGGCCGGCGGCACGGCCTGCTGGCGCAGCGGGCTCAGGAACAGCACCTCGTCGCCCTGGCGCCGCAGCAGCATCGACGCGGCGCTGGTGCGGCTGCCCCCAGGCCAGGCCTGCAGCAGCGGGTACAGGGCGACGCGCGCGTCCAATACCAGCCACAGCGCGCCGACCGGGCCGGACTCGTCGTACAGCGGCGCCACCAGCGCCACGTAGGGAAAGGCGAAGCGCGCGTGCTGCTGCAGCTCGGTGGCCTGTGCCTGGCCCAGCGCCAGCGCCTGCTCCAGCGCCGCCCGCTCGGCCTGCGGCAGGCTGCCGCCGGCCACGCCCTGCGGGTCCAGCAGCAGCCGGCCCTCCAGGTCGACCAGGTAGGCGGCGGCGTACTGCATGTGCTCGACCAGGCCGGCCAGGCGCTCGCGCAGGCGCTCCTGGCGCACCGGGGTCGGCTGCTGCTGCCACAGCGCCACGGCGCGCGCCAGTACCGCATCGCTGCTCAGCGCCTCGGCCTCGCCCAGGCGGCGCTGGCGCCAGCTGGCGACGCTGCGCACCTGCAGCTGGTTGATGGCCGCCAGGCTGCTTTCGATGATGTGGCGGTAGTGCTGCTCGCGCTCGGCGTACAGCAGCCGCGCGCCCCAGGCCAGCAGCAGCGCCAACAGCAACAGGCCCAGCGGCGCCAGCCAGCCGGCGCGCAGCAGCCCACCGGGCAGGCGGCGGCGTACGGGAGGGCGACTCGGCGGCATGGGCAGCGCGGGGGTTGAGGCCGGTGGCAGGCGGGGACTACCATTGTCGCCTGTCCCTTGCAGCCCACGCGCCATGCCCCACCCTGCGTCCCTGCCCCCGCCCGACGCGCCCACGCGCACCACGCGCCGCGCCTGCCTGGCGCAGGCCCTGGCGCTGTGCGGCGCGCTGCCGCCACTGGCACGCGCGCAGGCCCCGTCCGGCGCCAAGGCCGGTCAGCGCGCGGTGGTGCTGAACCTGTCGCTGGCGCCCGACAGCCTGGACCCGACCATGGCCGCCGCCGCCGCGGTGGGCGAGGTGGTGCACTACAACGTGCTGGAGGGCCTGACGCGTATCGAGGAAAGCGGCCGCGTGGTGCCATTGCTGGCCGATTCCTGGCGCCAGGGGCGCGACGGGCTGAGCTACGTCTTCCGGCTGCGCGAAGGCATGCGCTTCCACGACGGCAGCCCGCTGGACGCGCAGGCGGTGCGCTTTTCCTTCGAGCGCGCGCAGGCGCCTGGCTCGACCAACAAGTCGCGCCGCGCGCTGTTCGACAACATCGCCGCCATCGCCACGCCCGACGCCCATACCGTGGCGCTGACGTTGCACCACCCCGATGTGGACCTGCCCTTTCGTCTGGGCGAGGGCCCGGCGGTCATCGTGCACCCGGCCAGCGCCGGGCAGCTGGCGCATGCGCCGGTGGGCACCGGCCCCTACCGCGTGGCGCAGTGGCTGCGCGGCCACAGCATTCGCCTGGAGCGCGCCCCGCACGCGCGCGCCGGTGCCAGCCAGGCGCGGCCGGATGGGGCCTGGTTCCGTTTCATGTCCGACCCGCAGCAGCGCGACGAGGCGCTGCGCAGCGGCGACATCGACCTGTTCTTCCAGTTCGCCACCAACACCGCGCGGCGCTTCCAGGACGACGTGCGCTACCAGATGCTGCTGGGCGAGTCGGGGGGCAAGGGCATGCTGGCGCTGAACCATCGCCGCGCGCCGCTGGGTGACGTGCGTGTGCGCCGCGCCATCACCCACGCCATCGACCGCGAAGAGTTCATCCAGCGCGTGCTGGACGGCCATGGCAGCGCCATCGGCAGCCACTTCGCGCCCACCGACCGCGGCTTCCTGCACCTGGACAGCCTGTACCCGCACGACCCGCAGCGCGCCCGCGCGCTGCTGCGCGAGGCCGGGGTACGGACCCCGCTGCGGCTGAAGCTGGCGCTGCCGCCCGCGCCCTACGCGCACCTGGGCGGCGACGTGCTGGCCAGGCAGCTGGCGCAGGTCGGCATCGTCGCCGAGCTGCAGCGCCTGAGCTGGAGCGAGTGGCTGCAGGGGCCGTTCCGCGGGCACTTCGACATGACGCTGATCAACCATGTCGAGCCGCTGGACTACCTGATCTACACCGACCCCGACTACTACTTTGGCTACGACAGCCCGGCGTTTCGCGTGCTGGCGCACGAGCACGCGCTGGCCACCTCGCCGCGCCAGCGCCAGCAGCTGTTTGGCCAGCTGCAGCGCCACCTGGCCCAGGACGCGGCCAACGCCTGGATCTTCACCCCCAGCCTGGTCACGGTGGTGCGCAAGGGCCTGCGCGGGGCGTGGATGAACTACCCCATCTTCGCCCACGACGTGGGCGCGATGTGGTGGGATTGAAGCGCGTGCCGACCTGCCTGTAGCTAGGCTTTCGATAGCTACAGGACCATGTCGAACAAGGGCTGTGGGGCTTTTTCACTCAAAAATATCGCCGTCGACGTAATACCAGCGTCCGTCCTCGCGCACGAAGCGGCTGCGCTCGTGCAGGCGCCAGGCGCGGCCGCCGGGCAGGCGCTGGCGCGCCACGAACTCGACCTCGGCCGCATCCGGTCCGGTCTGGCACTGGACGCGCACCTGCAGGCCCAGCCAGCGCGCGCCCGGCTCGAAATCGAGACGGGCCGGGCGCGCGCTGGCGTGCCAGGTGGCCAGCAGGTAGTCGGCGCGCTGCAGCACGAAGGCGCTGTAGCGCGAGCGCATCAGCCGCTCGGCGTCGGGCGCGGGCATGCTGGTGACATGCTCGATGTAGCGGCCGCAGCAGTCGGCATAGGACAGCACGCGGCCAGCGGCTGCATGGCCGCAGGGGCAAGGCAGGGGTTTCATCGCGGTGGGGCAGCAGACGGACGCTGGATTGTCCACCGCCTGCCCGCTGCGCCACCAGCCAGCGCCTGCCTTCAATTCCCCGGCCTGCCGTCTTGCATCCGGGCGGGCCGATCGCTGCCTAGACTGGCTGCGGCCTGCCCGACGGCAGGGTTGTGGGAGAGGTGCAGCAATGTTCGATATGAGCGTGCCGTGGTGGGAGTTCGTACTGCGCGGCGTGGTGGTGTATGTCTTCCTGCTGGTGTTCCTGCGCCTGACGGGCCGGCGCCAGACCGGACAGCTGGCGCCGTTCGACCTGGTGCTGCTGCTGGTGCTGTCCAACGCGGTGCAGAACTCGATGAACGCCGGCGACAACTCGCTGGTGGGCGGCCTGATCTCGGCAGCCACGCTGCTGTTGTGCCACGTGCTGCTGGCGCACCTGACTTACCGTTGCAAGTGGCTGGAACGCCTGGTGGACGGCAGCCCGCAGGTGCTGGTGCGCAACGGCCAGGTGGACGAGCGGCTGCTGCGCCGCCAGTTGCTGACGCGCGAGGACCTGATGGCCGCCCTGCGCGCCGGCGGCTGCCTGCACCTGCACGAGGTGGAGCGCGCCACCATCGAGGCCAATGGCGACATCACGGTGGTGCTGCGCGCGCGCAGCAGCGACCGCTGAAGGCAAGTCCCCGCGTTCAGGCCAGCGCGCGCTGGATCAAGATCTTCTGCACGTCGCTGGTGCCCTCGTAGATCTGGCACACGCGCACGTCGCGGTAGATGCGCTCGACGGGAAAGTCATTGACCACGCCGTAGCCGCCCAGCGTCTGGATGGCGGCGCTGCACACTTTTTCCGCCATCTCGCTGGCGAACAGCTTGGCCATGGCGGCCTCCTTCAGGCAGGGCCGGCCGGCGTCGCGCAGCGCGGCGGCGTGCCAGATGAGTTGGCGCGCCGCCTCGATCTGCGTGGCGCAGTCGGCCAGGCGAAAGCCCACCGCCTGGTGGTTGAAGATGGGCTGGCCGAAGCTCTCGCGCTCCTTGGCGTACTGCAAGGCCACCTCGAACGCCGCGCGTGCCATGCCCACGCTCTGCGCGGCGATGCCGATGCGCCCGCCCTCCAGCGCCGACAGGGCGATCTTGTAGCCCTCGCCCTCGGCGCCGATCAGGTTCGCGGCCGGGATGCGGCAGTTCTCGAGGTTGATCTGCGCCGTGTCGCTGCTGTGCTGGCCCAGCTTGTCCTCCAGCCGCGCCACCTGCCAGCCCGGCGTGTCGGTGGGCACGAAGAAGGCGCTCATGCCGCGCTTGCCGGCGGCCTTGTCGGTCACGGCGATGACGATGGCCGCCTGGCCGTTCTGGCCGCTGGTGATGAACTGCTTGACGCCGTTCAGCACGTAGTCGCCCCCGTCCCGGGTCGCCGTGGTGCGCAGCGCCGAGGCGTCCGAGCCCACGTGCGGCTCGGTCAGGCAGAACGCGCCGAGCCACTCGCCGCTGGCCAAGCGGGTGAGCCAGTCGCGCTTTTGCCGCTCGCTGCCGTAGCGCATCAGGATGGCGTTGACGGGGCAGTTGGTGACGCTGATAGCCGTGCTGGTGCCGCCGTCGCCGGCCGCGATTTCCTCCAGCACCAGCGCCAGCGACACATAGTCGAGCCCGGCGCCGCCGTAGCCTTCCGGCACGCAAATGCCGTAGGCGCCGAGCTGCGCCAGGCCGCGGTGCGCCTCGCGCGGGAAAGTGTGGTCGCGGTCCCACTGGGCGGCGTGCGGGGTGATCTGCTCGCGCACGAAGTCGCGCACGGCGTCCCGGATCATGTCCTGGTCCTGGGTCAGCAGCATGGAGTCTCCTGATTCAAAGCGATGAAGAAGATCATTGCGCCGGCGCGGCTACCAGGTGGCGGCGCGGCGGCCGTCGTGGTGCAGCAGCCGGCCCTTGTCCTCGGGCGCCAGTGTGGCCAGCACCTGGCGCATGTCCTGCACGCTGGCTTGCACGGTCAGCGGCGCCTCGCCTCCGCCCATGTCGGTCTGCACCCAGCCCGGGTCGATGGTCACCAGGGTGGCCGCCGGGTAGTCGTGCTGCGCCGCGGCCACCGCCATGTTCAGCGCGGCCTTGCTGGTACGGTACAGCCAGGCGTTGCTGGCCGGCACCGCGCCGATCTGCGACATGGACGAGGACAGGAAGGCGAACACGCCGCCCGCCGCCTCGACCATCGGTGCCACCTGCGGCAGCGCCTGCATGGCGCCGAGCACGTTGGCATGCATGACGGCATCGAAGTCCTCGCGCGTGGGTGGCGTGCGCGCATCGGGGCGGCGCATGACGCCGGCGACGTACAGCGCCACATCCAGACGCTCGCCGTCGAGCTGCCAGGTCAGGCCGCTGATGCTGGCCGGGTCGGCCACGTCCACGGTCAAAGCCTGCGCGCCCAGCGCCTGCACGCGCGCACGGCCCTCATCGCCCCGCACCGTGGCCAGCACGCGCCAGCCGGCCTCGCGGTACTGGCGCACGAATTCCAGGCCGATGCCGCGCGATGCACCAATCACCAGGGCTGTGGGCATGAGTTTCCAATCAAAAAGGCCTCAAGCCCATGTAACACAAGGGCCTTCAGCTACAGAAAATATAGTGATCAGACGGGATCAGACCAGCTCGATCGCCATGGCGGTGGCCTCGCCGCCGCCGATGCACAGCGTGGCCAGGCCCTTCTTTTTGCCTTGGCGTTGCAGCGCATGGATCAGCGTGACCAGGATGCGCGCGCCGCTGGCGCCGATGGGGTGACCGAGCGCGCAGGCGCCGCCATGCACGTTCACCTTCTCGCGCGGCACCTGCAGGTCGTGCATCAGCGCCATGGGCACGACGGCAAAGGCCTCATTCACCTCCCACAGATCCACGTCCTCGGCCTTCCAGCCGGCTTTTTTCAGCACCTTCTCGGTCGCGCCGACGGGTGCGGTGGTGAACCACTCGGGCTCCTGCGCGTGCATGGCGTGGGCCACGATGCGCGCCAGGGGCTTGGCACCGAGCTCTTTGGCGGTGGACTCGCGCATCAGCACCAGCGCGGCGGCGCCGTCGTTGATGCTGGAGCTCGACGCCGCGGTGATCGTGCCGTCCTTCTTGAAGGCAGGCTTGAGGCTGGCAACCTTGTCCAGGCGCGCCTTGGCCGGACCCTCGTCTTCGCTCACCGTGACTTTGCCCTTGCGCGTCTTGACGGTGACGGGCGCGATCTCGTCCTGGAAGGCGCCGGATTTCGCCGCCTCCTGCGCGCGCTGCACGCTCTCGATGGCGAACTGGTCCTGCTGCTCGCGCGTGAACTGGTACTTGGCGGCGCAGTCCTCGCCAAAGGTGCCCATGGAGCGGCCGCTCTCGTAGGCGTCCTCCAGGCCGTCCAGCATCATGTGGTCGTAGACCTTGTCGTGGCCCATGCGGTAGCCGCCGCGGCCTTTTTTCAGCAGGTAGGGCGCGTTGGTCATGCTCTCCATGCCGCCGGCGACCACCACGTCGCGGCTGCCGGCCACCAGCTGGTCGTGGGCGAGGATGGTCGCCTCCATGCCGGCGCCGCACATCTTGGACAGCGTCACGGCGCCCGTGCTGCGCGGCAGCCCGCCGGCGTGGCCCGCCTGGCGCGCGGGTGCCTGGCCCTGGCCGGCCATCAGGCAGTTGCCGAACAGGACTTCATCGACCTTTTCCGGTGCGATGCCGGCGCGCTCGACGGCGGCGCGGATGGCGGCGCCGCCCAGCTCCCAGGCGGGCAGGTCGGCGAAGTCGCCCTGGAAGGCACCCATGGGCGTGCGCGCGGCGCCGACGATGACGATGGGGTCGTTCATGATGTTTGCTCCTTGTGGATGAAGTAAATGATTTCTTCGACGGTGTAGGGTGGATTTTTGAAATGCGCCACGGCATGGCAGTTGGCGCATAGCGGCCGCATGTCTGTGATCGGGTTGATCGCAACCGCCGCGCCGTGCGACGACACAGGGTTCAAGTGATGAACCTGGATGTAATGTTCGGCGACCGGACCATACACGGCGCCAAAGTTGAAACCACACGCCGCGCATGAGTAGCCATGCTGCGCCAAGCTCGCGCCTCTGGCGTTCGGATCCCGCTCGTACCGGGTCGTCTGAACAGAGAGGGGACGGCCTTCATAAAACTCTCTTGCTTCTGTCCTGCCCGGCTCGTCCATGCTGGGTACCGCGGTCGGCTGACCATTGGGTGCCGCAGAGCAAAACATTCGTGCGTAGTCGATCAATCCGGACGAATGGGTACGCTTAAACGCTGTGCTTGAGCGCACTTTTCCAGTGGGCGTGTGCAGGGCTTGCAATAGATACCGGCGATGGGCGCCGGTCAGCTCTTCATACCAGTACGCAAGCTGCTCAGGTGTCTCAACCCGCAGCGACACAACATGCTGCGGCAGTGCCACACTCTTGTAGGCAGAAGGTGAGATCTCAAGCGTTGTGTCTTCACTGTCTTGTTCAACCGGTACACCTCCTTGGGTCAGGATCCTGAGCACCGGCAGGTCGTTGTCCATAACAGCAAAAGACCCGTCAGCAGCAGAGGCGGCGGGAAACGGCCAACGTATCCAGTCACAGGTCAATGCCTCCACCTGGCCGACATTGAGCCGGAACCCATCCTCGAACAAAGTCACGGCCCAGGCTTCTGGTGCCACATGCTCAACAATAGAAATCGAGTCTAAAAGGCAGCGAAGCATCGCCCGCCGCAACTCCGCATCCGGACAGACTGCGGACATCACTGTCTCTGCATCCTTGACCGAACTACGGTTCAGAGAGCTGGGAATGTTATTCACGGAAGAACTCTCACAGAAGGCGCCAGTGACGACACCTGTGCGCCAATCGTCCTGCCGGCGGCAAATCGCCGCGCTTGGTCGTATGGAAAAACGTCGTAGACGTGCCCGGCGCGGATGCGCTCCTGGTGCGACTGCCAGAACGCAGGATCCAGCAGGTCGGCGTGGTGGCGCAGGAAGGCGTCGCGCACGGCCGGATGGCCGAGCAGGAACGGGGCGAAGGTTTCGGGATACACGTCGCGCGGGCCGACCGGCCACCAGACCTCGCCGGAGAGCTCGTCTTCCTCGCTGCGCGGCGCCGGCACGCGGCGGAAGTGGCAGTCCGTGAGGTATTCGATCTCGTCGTAGTCGTAGAACACCACCTTGCCGTGGCGCGTCATGCCGAAGTTCTTCCACAGCATGTCGCCGGGGAAGATGTTGGCCGCAACCATATCCTTGATGGCGTTGCCGTAGTCGGCCACGGCGTGCTCCAGCGCCTGGGCCGCGTCAGGCTGCTCCAGCCCGGCGTCGAAGCATTCCTGCAAGTGGATGTTCAGCGGGATCATGCGCCGCTCGATGTACAGGTGGCGGATGATGACTTCCTCCTGTCCATCGCCATCGCGGTCGCTGATCTCGATCTGGCTGGGCGCGTGCTGCCGGATCTCGGCGATCAGCTCCTCGGAAAAGCGCGCGCGCGGGAACGCCACCAGGCTGTATTCCAGCGTGTCGGCCATGCGGCCCACACGGTCGTGCTGCTTGACCAGCAGGTACTTGGCCTGGACCTGGGCACGCGTGGTGTCCTTCGGTGCCGGAAAGCGGTCCTTGATGAGCTTGAAGACGTAGGGGAAGCTGGGCAGGTCGAACACCAGCATGACCATGCCCTTGATGCCCGGGGCGATGCGAAAGCGGTCGCTGGAGTAGCGCAGGTGGTGCAGGAAGTCTCGGTAGAACAGCGTCTTGCCCTGCTTGGCCAGGCCCAGGGCGGTGTAGAGCTCGCCACGCGGCTTGCGCGGCATCAGGGTGCGCAGGAACTGCACCCAGGCGCTGGGCACCTCCATGTCCACCATGAAGTAGGCGCGCGCGAAGCTGAACAGCATCTGCAGGTCGTCCTCGCCGAACAGCGCGGCGTCGATCACCAGGCCACCCTGCTGGCCATGCAGGATGGGCAGCGCCAGCGGCAGCTCGACATGGCCGTTGATCAGCTTGCCGACCAGGTAGGCGCCCTTGTTGCGATAGAACAGGCTGGACAGCACCTGCAGCTGGAAGTTGCTGCGCAGCGTGCTGCCGCCCAGCTGCTGGCGGATGGCGGCGGCCACGCGCGCCACGTCGCGCGGCAGGCCCTCGAATGGGCGCTGCAGCGCGCAGTCCTGTAGCAGGGCGTGCACGCAGTCCTCCAGCGCCCCGCCCTGCGGGTAGTAGGCGCGGTAGGTGGGCCGGGCGCCGGGGGCATTGCTTTCCAGGTATTCGGTGCTGACCGCCGGGCGCACGAAGATGAAGTCGTTCTGGAAGTGCGTGCGGTGCAGGATCTTGGTGGTGACCGAATTGAAGAAGGTCTCGGCCAGTTCGGGCTGCAAATGGTTCACCAACAGGCCGATGTAGTGCAGCTTGGCCTGGTGCCAGACCGCCATGGGCAGCGCGCCAGCGCCGAACTCCTTGTCCAGCCGGCGCACGCACTCCTTCACGCGCAGGTCGTAAAACTCGATGCGCTCGCGCTGCGCGCGCTGCTGGCCGTGCCAGTCCGCCGTCTCGAAGCGGTGCTTGGCACGCGCCGATTCGGCCCGGAACAGCCGGTAGTGGCGGTTGAAGCCGTCCAGCATGGCCTGCGCGATGGCGTAGGCCTGGGGGGCTTCGAGGCGTTCGGGAAACATGGTCGACCCGCGGCGCGAAAAACGGGTGCCCGGCAGCGTGAGGGGAACGGCCCGCCGGGCACAGGCCGCGTCAGCCGCGCTGGCGGGTGGCGACGTGCTCGACGGCGCGCCTGCGCACCTCGTCCAGGCCGCCCGCGCCGGGCACCGTGACCTCGACGTTGGTGATCAGGCCGTTCTGCAAGCTGTAGCACCAGCCGTGCAGCGTCAGCTGCTGGCCGCGCGCCCAGGCATCGTGCACTACGGTGCTGTGCGCCACGTTGGCCACCTGCTCGATGACGTTCAGCTCGCACAGGGCATCCAGGCGCCACTGCGGCGACAGGCCTTCGAGCAGGCTGGCGTACTTGTCGCGCACATCCTTCACGTGGCGGATCCAGTTGTCGGCCAGGCCCACGCGCATGTCCTCCATGGCCGCGCGCACACCGCCGCAGCCGTAGTGGCCGACGACCATGAGGTGCTTCACCTGCAGCTGGTCGACGGCATACTGGATGGTGGACAGGGCATTCAGGTCGCTGGGCACCACCACGTTGGCGACGTTGCGGTGCACGAAGACCTCGCCCGGCTCCAGGCCGGTGATCTGGTTGGCCGGCACGCGGCTGTCCGAGCAGCCGATCCACATGTACCGGGGCTTTTGCTGCGCCATCAGCTCGGTGAAGAAACCGGGTCGATCACGCTCCATCTGCTGCGCCCATTCGCGGTTGTGTACGAACAGTTCGTCGATGGAGGGAGTGGTCATGGCAGGTCCTTGGAGGAGTGAAGAATGCGGTCTGAGCGCGGCCGGCGTGCGCGGTCAGCAGGTCTCGGCGAACAGCTCGCGGCCGATCAGCATGCGGCGGATCTCGCTGGTGCCGGCGCCGATCTCGTACAGCTTGGCATCGCGCCACAGGCGCCCGAGCGGGTATTCGTTGATGTAGCCGTTGCCGCCGAAGATCTGGATGCCCTCGCCTGCCATCCAGGTGGCTTTTTCGGCGCACCACAGGATGACGCTGGCGCAGTCCTTGCGCACTTGGCGCACGTGCTCGGCGCCGAGCATGTCCAAGTTCTTGGCCACCGTGTAGGCGAACGAGCGGCCAGCCTGCAGCACGGTGTACAGGTCGGCCACCTTGCCCTGGATCAGCTGGAACTCGCCGATGCTCTGGCCGAACTGCTTACGGTCGTGGATGTAGGGGATCACGTTGTCCATGACGGCCTGCATGATGCCCAGTGGGCCGCCGGTGAGCACGGCACGCTCGTAGTCCAGGCCGCTCATCAGCACCCGCGCGCCGCCGTTCACGTGGCCGAGCACGTTCGCGGCGGGCACCTCGACGTTCTCGAACACCAGCTCGCCCGTGTGGCTGCCACGCATGCCCAGCTTGTCGAGCTTTTGCGCGATGGAAAACCCGGGCATGCCCTTCTCGATCAGGAAGGCCGTGACGCCGCGCGCGCCCAGCTCGGGTTCGGTCTTGGCATAGACCACCAGGGTATCGGCGTCGGGGCCGTTGGTGATCCACATCTTGGTGCCGTTGAGCAGATAGTGGCTGCCCTTGTCCTCGGCACGCAACTTCATGCTGATCACGTCCGAGCCGGCGCCGGGCTCGCTCATGGCCAAAGCGCCCACGTGCTCGCCGCTGATCAGCGGGGGCAGATATTTGGCCTTTTGCGCTTCGGTGCCGTTGCGGTTGATCTGGTTCACGCACAGGTTGCTGTGCGCGCCATAGGACAGGCCCACCGAGGCGCTGGCGCGGGAAATTTCCTCCATCGCCACCATGTGCGCCAGGTAGCCCATTCCAGCACCACCGTACTGCTCGGGCACGGTGATGCCCAGCACGCCCAGGTCGCCCAGCTTCTTCCACAGGTCCATCGGAAACTGGTCGCTGTGGTCGATCTCGGCTGCCCGGGGTGCGATCTCGGCCTGCGCGAAGACGCGCACCGCGTCGCGCAGGGCGTCGATGTCCTCGCCCAGCTGGAAGTTCAGGCCAGGCAATTCGGTGGCAATGGTCATGGAACAGCTCCGCAGTGAAGATGGAATTTTGACGTTGACGTAAACGTCAATTATCCCTGACTTCCCGCCGTCTGGGATTCGATTTTTCGCAGCATGTCCTGCGCCTCCCGCTCATGCTCGCACACCTCGTCCAGATTGGCCTGCAGTTCCGTGATCTGCTGTTCGATGTGCTGGCGGTGCAGCCCTAGCACTTGCAGGAATCTGCGCAGCTGCACCTCGGTGTCGCGGGGACTGTCGTAGAGGTCGATGATCTCCTTGGCTTCCGTCAGCGACAGGCCCAAGCGCTTGGCCCTGAGCGTGAGCTTGAGGCGGGTTCTATCCCTGGCGCTGTAGAGGCGGCTTCTGCCACCCGGCCCGGTGCGCGCGGGCTGCAGCAGACCCATGTCTTCGTAGAAGCGCATGGCGCGGGTAGTCAGATCGAACTCTCGCGCCAGGTCGGTGATGGAGTAGGTGGTAGTGGGGGCAGCCATGGCAGGAGGGGCGCAATAGATTCAGGGCAGGCCGCAGGCACTGCGCAAGCGACAGCACGTAAGCTTTGCATAAGCAAAGCCTCCCGATATTACTATTGCAGACCCATGGCAGCCGCTGTGGCGATGCCGTGGGGCGCCATTGAACGGGCGCATCACCGAAGACACTGCTGGGCTACGATGGTCCATAGATAAACGTAACAAGGGCTTTTCTCTCCCCCTGCTCCTGCAGCAGCGCCCACCTGAACGCGCCCGCCCAACGCCCAACGCCGAACGCCCTCCCACTCTTTGGGAGTGGGAGGGCGTTGGTATTGGCGGAATGGGGGTAGCCTGACGATGACCTACTTTCACACGGGA
>NZ_FNHP01000018.1 GCF_900103645.1 Oryzisolibacter propanilivorax | reverse complement strand
GAAAGTCAATGAAATCAACGATCTACCAACACCACCTCCGCGCCAGTGCTAGCTTTTCGTACCGTCACTTATTGCACTGAAAACGAGGAGACCCCGGGCAAGAACACCAATGTGTACCTGGGCTCAGCCGAACTCTCGGCCATCTGCTCCAAGCTGGGCCGTATTCCCAGCAAGGAAGAATATCTGGCCGACGTGGGCGTCATTAACCAGAGCAGCGACAAGATCTACCAGTACCTGAACTTCGACCAGATCGAAGAATATGTGGAGAACGCCAAGGAAGCGACTGCCTGAGCGGCGATGGCTCCCTGAAACAACAAACGGCCCTTCGGGGCCGTTTTGCTGCGTAGCCTGGCTGAGGAGAAGTCTGCAGAATGCTGTGTATTTACACAGTATTTATGCCAGCCACCTCCAAGCCCAAGCTCTACAACCCGCGCCACCCCGAGCGCACGCTGCTCTACCAAACGGTGGCCGAGCATTACGAGACCTGGCTTGATCTGGCCAGCGCCGGCCAGTTCGACGGCCAGGGCGACCACCGCAGCCCCAAGCCCTATGTGCGCCAAGCGTTTGCCAAGTACCTGGAATGCGGCATCTTTGCCCACGGCTTTGCCCGTGCCCGCTGCGACGACTGCGGACACGACTTTCTGGTGGCCTTTTCCTGCAAAGGCCGGGGCGTCTGCCCCTCGTGCACCACGCGGCGCATGGCCGAGACAGCGGCACACCTCACCGACCACGTCTTCCCCCGCCTGCCAGTGCGCCAGTGGGTGCTGTCGGTTCCCAAGCGGCTGCGCTACTTTATGCAACGCGACAGCGTGGTGCTGGGCATGGTGTTGCGCATCTTCTTGCGCGTCATTGAGCAAACCCTGCAAGCCAACAGCCCATGCGCAGCGCATGCGAACAAGGCCGCCCTGCACATCGGTGCAGTCGCCTTCATTCACCGCTTTGGCTCCAGCCTGAACGAGCATGTGCATTTCCATGTGTGCGTGGTCGATGGCATGTTTGAGGCGGTGGCAGGGGAGGCGAGTGAGCAGGGCACCCGCACCACAGCGATCAGCGTCATGTTTCACCCGGCTATCGGCATCGACCCCGAAGCGGTGACCCAAGCCCAGGCCAGTTTGCGTCGGCGCATCCTGCGCGCCTTTGTGGGCCGGGGCCTGCTCGAAGGCTTCGAGGCCCAGGAGATGCTGGGGTACAAACACAGTGGGTTTTCGGTAGACACCAGCGTGTGCATAGCAGCACAAGACCGAGCGGGCCTGGAGCGCCTGCTGCGCTACTGCGCACGGCCCCCGTTTGCGCTGGATAGGCTGCGCAAAGCGGGCAGTGAGCTCATTTACCGCTGCGCCAAGCAGCACAGCGAGCCTGGCAGTGACCGGCGCGACCAACGCAAGGCAAAGCGAGGTGTTCGGGCCGACGAACTGCACCTCACGCCGCTCGAACTCATCGACCGCCTTGCCGCGCTGGTGCCGCCACCGCGTGCGCACCGCCACCGGTACTACGGCGTGCTGGCGCCCAATTCACCCCTGCGGGCTGCGGCGGTTGCACTGGGCGCAGGCCAAACCGCAGGCGCGGGCACGGGCACGGCACAGCCCGAGCCAGGCGGTGTGACCGCAGCGGTGGATGCCATGGGAGTGGCCACGGTCGGTGGTCCCAGCCAGCCCGAGCCCACCCAGCCAGCTCTGCCCAAACGCTCAGCTCACATTCTGTGGGCGGTGCTGATCGCCCGCATCTACGAGGTGTTGCCGCTGTTGTGCCCGCTCTGCGGTGGCCAGATGCGCATCATCGCTTTCATCACCTACAGTGCCGACCTCCGGCACATCCTGGAGCACATCGGGGTGGAGACAGAGCCGCCTCGCATCGCGCCAGCACGCGGGCCGCCGCTGTGGGATGGGTGCGATGTGCCGATGGGCGATGGTGTCGAGGTTGAGCCAGATTGGGGCGAGGCGGCCCAACCGGCGCCGGACTTTGAGGTCGATCAGCGCGTCAGTTGGTAAGGGAAGGCAGCAGCGGTTTGGCCGCGCGGCAGGGCTGCGTCTGTCACTGCCAAAAAATGTGCAAACCGAAAAATCTCGGGCTACTGGCGCTGATCAAGCGCTCAGGCAGGCTCAGCCTGAAGGCCTGTGATGCCCAAAACCTGGGCCATAATCGTCCTCCTGTGGTTGGATTTCCTATCCGCCCTACGTGCGGGCTTTTGCGTTTCTGGGGTGCCACGATGAATAATCCGGCCATCCGTAATGGCTTTCAGGCAGCGAGGGCGTCAATGATGGACCTGCTGGGATCCTATTTCCAGGACGCATCCATTTCCTTTTCCCGGTTTAACCCGATCGCGCGCAAGCATGAGTCCATCTGCAGCACCGGGTACGACGACAATGTGCTGGAGTTTTTGAATAGCGCCTTCATTGACCACGATGAAGACATGCTCTTCATGAGATCAAGCAACTTGAGCTATCTCGACTGGAATTCACATCCCCATCGCTACCATGGTGCCCATAGCGCAAAAAAATATTTCATTGCACACGGCTACCATGACGGCGCCACCCAGCGTCTGTTCACGGCGCAACGGCAATATACAGGTGTGCTCCATATCAACACTAAAACAGCCGACTCGATCAGCAAGGATGCGCAACGCCTGATTTTCCACTCGGCCCCGTTATTAGCCAGCATCACCGATTGGTGGCTCGATATCATTTCAACCGGCCAGGAGACCGCGGACGACGATTTTCTTTTCGTTATCGTTGATCAACAAATTCTTTGTCAACGCGGGGAGCCTGCGACAATCCTCGGGACAAGGACCATCGAAAAGGTACTGCTGGCCAGCAGCGAAAACCGCGTGCCGGACCAGTTCTACATGGAAGACTGCCATGGCAAAACGTGGCTGATGAAAGCGATCAGAAAGCAGCGCGAGCTTGTGTTGTACGCGCGCCCTGCGGCCATACCCCTGTCGATCACGCCACGAGAACTCGATATCGCCGGCTGGCTGGCGGGCGGATTCCAAAGCAAGGAAATTGCCCGGGGGTTGAATATTTCCGAACGTACCGTATCGCACCATATCGAAAACCTGTTGCGCAAGCTCGGCTTGCACAACAGATCTTCGGCTGCGGTTTTTTGCTACCAGAAAGGTATTCTCACCTTGCGGTGAATGGATATGAACGCACCGGCGCCGTTCGGGCGAATTTCACAGGGGCCGTCCGGCGGGAATGTCATAGTATTGGGACCACGGGCTGGCTCGCTCGAAAGCGGCGCTTGCGGCAATGACATCCAGGTCCGCCTGGCGATCGCCGATAATGAGCATGCCTGCCGGCAGGCCATCAATCAGGCCAGCCGGGACACTGGCACTGGGATGCCCTGAAAAATTGGTCAGGTAAGTCATGCACCAGCCGATCAAAGGGTCGATTTCTTCACCGTTGATCTGGCTTGGTCCCTCGGTGCAGCCATCAGTCGCATTGCGAACAGGCATGCATGCCAGGGTCGGCGCCAATAATAGGTCAAAGCGATCGAATACGCCGTTCATGCAATCGAAAACGGTCGTTCTCAATAGTTGATCAGCGCTGATCTGCTGGACGCTTATGTCAGCGACCGCATCTATCCACTTCATCAGCGCATCGGGTATGTCTGCCCGATGTTCGCCATATAAGTCAATGCCTTCCTTGCGCAGCGCCTGCATCGAGGCGACAGTAGGAATCGCGATCATGCGGCACCAGGCATCGCTCATTTGTTTCTGGCTGTAGGGGATACCGAGGTCGACGAATTCGACGTGTGCGCCAAGCTCTGTAAAAACCCGGGCAGCCTTGCCGATCAAATCCTGAATCTCTTGCTGGACGGGAAATACCCCGTAATTCAGCGTCAGGCCGATTTTTTTGCCACGCACGCCTTGTGCAAGCGCTGAGGTGAAGTCCAGCTTGACTCGCAGCGAAGCAGGATCGCGGCGGTCGAAGCCGTGCAGTACATTCATTGCCAATGCCGCATCCCGCACCGTCCGCGTGATGGGCCCTTCATAGAGATACGGTCCCGGATGGAAAGCATTGGGGCGGCTTTTGAACGGAACGCGTCCTATCGAAGGCTGAAAGCCGTAGGTATTGGTCCATGCCGCCGGAATGCGGATCGAGCCGCCGCCATCCGTGCCGCCTGCCACAGGAACGATGCCATCGGCCACGAGCGCAGCGGCTCCTCCCGAAGACCCCCCTGCGTTGAAGTCGAGGTTGAATGGATTGCGCGTCGGACCGAAAAACGTGTTGTCCGTGGTTCCGCGAAAGCCATAGACGGGGCTGTTTGTCTGTCCCAGCAACAGGCTGTCTTCGCCGGACATCTTCAATGGATAAGTGGACCAGACGCCGGCAGCGCCGCGGGCGTCCTTGAGGGCGCGAATTCCGCCCAGCGTGGACGGCCAGCCCGGCTTGGCCGCGAACAAGTCCTTCATGAGAGTCGGAACCCCCGCCAGCATGCCAACAGGCTCGCCTTGCATGATGCGCCGCTCAAGCGCAGCCGCTTTTTCGCGCGCTTCATCGTAAGCCTTGTACACGACCGCATTCAGGCCGGGATCGCGTTGCTCGATGAGGTCGATCGTGCTTTCCACGACCTCGCGTGGGGAAATTTGTTTGCTCTTGACTAACTCGACGATCTCGGCCGCCGACTTCCAGTGAACTGGCGAATGTGACTTACCCATTTCTGTCTCCCGGCACTGATGTGCCCACTTTAGAATGTCCCCTTTGGCTCGGACAGAGACATCCTATAAGGGAGAATGCGTCATTGGAAATGGGGTGGGTTGCCCATACAGGCGGGTGAAATGATGGCTTGCGCCGGCGGGCAACCCGGTACGGACGCAGAGCGGCCTGTTTTGTTTTCAGTCGTCACTGAACCCATCGTCTGCTGCCCCAACGACCCGGACGACGCGAAAACGCTGTCTGACGTGGCGGGTGCCAAGATCGACGAGGTGTTCATCGGCTCGTGCATGACCAACATTGGCCACTTCCGCGCTGCGTCCAAGTTGCTGGAAGGCAAGAAGGACATGCCGGTCAAGCTCTGGATGGCACCGCCCACCAAGATGGATGCGAAGCAGCTCACCGAGGAAGGCCATTACGGCGTTTTCGGCGCCGCCGGTGCCCGCATGGAAATGCCCGGCTGCTCGCTGTGCATGGGCAACCAGGCGCAGGTGAAAGAGGGCGCCACGGTCATGTCCACCAGCACACGCAACTTCCCCAACCGCCTGGGCAGGGGTCTCCTCGTTTTCAGTGCAATAAGTGACGGTACGCAAAGCTAGCACTGGCGCGGGGGTGGTCTGGGTAGACCGTTGATTTCATTGACTTTC
>NZ_FNHP01000011.1 GCF_900103645.1 Oryzisolibacter propanilivorax | reverse complement strand
GCCCCCATCGCCATGGAAGAAGGCCTGCGCTTTGCCATCCGCGAGGGCGGCCGCACCGTCGGCGCCGGCGTCGTGGCCAAGATCATCGAGTAATCGATCGATAGAGGAATCGAAGGGGTATAGCTCAATTGGCAGAGCGTCGGTCTCCAAAACCGAAGGTTGTAGGTTCGATTCCTACTGCCCCTGCCACGAAATAACGTGGTAATCCCCAAGCCCGCCACATTCTGGCGGGCTTCGGCGTCTTGTATGGCGTCAGGCGCATGAGGCAAGAATTTCGTTATGGCCACTTCTCCGGTTGAAACCGTCACCACTCCTGCGGACAAGGCCAAGCTGTTCGCGGCAGTGGCTTTTGTCGTGGCAGCCATTGCCGGCTTCTATGCGCTGGGCAAGCAGGGGCCCTTGGTACAGTGGGGCGCCTTGCTGCTGGGCCTTATGCTCGCGGCGGCGATGTTCCTGGTTTCCGAGCATGGCCGGCAGCTGGTGGGGTTTTCCCGCGACGCCTGGCGCGAGGTCAAGAAGGTGGTGTGGCCGACGCGCAAGGAAACCTTGCAGATGACGGGCTACGTTTTTGCCTTCGTTGTCGTGATGGCCCTGTTTCTCTGGCTGACGGACAAGACCCTGGAGTGGGCGTTGTATGACCTAATTCTGGGCTGGAGGAAGTAATGGTGGAAGCGATCGATCCGAGTGGGATGCAACCTGCCGGGCAGGACTCTGCAGTCCAGGATGACAAGCGCTGGTACATCGTGCATGCCTATTCCGGCATGGAAAAGGCGGTGGAGCGCAACATTCAGGAGCGCATTGCGCGCGCTGGCATGCAGTCCAAGTTCGGCCGCATCCTGGTGCCGACGGAAGAGGTCGTCGAGGTGAAGAACGGCCAGCGCAAGACGACCGAGCGGCGGCTGTTCCCCGGTTACGTCTTCGTGGAAATGGCCATGGACGACGATACCTGGCACCTGGTGAAGCACACCAGCAAGGTCACGGGCTTTGTGGGCGGCGCCAAGAACCGCCCGGCTCCGATCTCGGAAGAGGAAGTCCAGAAGATCGTCAGCCAGATGGAGGAGGGCACGGACAAGCCGCGGCACAAGATCGAATTCATGGTGGGCGAGCTGGTACGGGTCAAGGAAGGCCCGTTCACCGACTTCAACGGCACCGTGGAAGAAGTCAATTACGAAAAGAGCCGCCTGCGTGTCTCTGTGATGATCTTTGGCCGCTCGACGCCTGTCGAGCTGGAGTTTGGCCAGGTCGAGAAGACTTGAGCCTCAAGGCTTGGCACTGTGCCCGGCTGCACGGAAATTTCAATGCGCCCTTTGTGGCTCGGCGCAATGCACAAGTAGAGCCCGCAACCCCGGGGAGCCTGGCCTTTTTGCAAGGCAAGGCGTCACAACCCGCAAGGAGCAACCATGGCGAAGAAAATCGTCGGCTTCATCAAGCTGCAAGTGCCAGCTGGTAAGGCCAACCCGTCCCCTCCGATTGGCCCGGCACTGGGTCAGCGCGGCCTGAACATCATGGAGTTCTGCAAGGCGTTCAACGCGCAGACCCAGGGTGTCGAGCCGGGCCTGCCGCTGCCCGTGGTCATCACGGCGTTCGCGGACAAGAGCTTCACCTTCATCATCAAGACGCCGCCGGCGACCGTGCTGATCAAGAAGGCCATCAAGCTGGACAAGGGTTCGTCGAATGCGCTGACCGCCAAGGTCGGCAAGATCACCCGCGAGCAGTTGGAAGAAATCGCCAAGACCAAGCTCAAGGACATGAACGCTGCCGACGTTGACGCCGCCGTGCGTACGCTGGCTGGCTCCGCCCGTTCCATGGGCGTGACGGTGGAGGGTCTGTAATCATGGCCAAGCTGACCAAGAAGCAAAAAGCCCTGCAGGGCAAGGTGGACTCCACCAAGCTGTATCCCTTTGCCGAAGCCATGGTGCTGGTGAAGGAGGCCGCAACCGCCAAGTTCGATGAATCCATCGACGTGGCCGTGCAGCTCGGCGTGGATGCCAAGAAGTCCGACCAAGTGGTGCGTGGCGCCGTGGTGCTGCCCAACGGTACCGGCAAGACGACCCGCGTGGCCGTGTTCGCCCAGGGTGCCAAGGCTGAAGAGGCCAAGGCCGCTGGCGCCGACATCGTCGGCATGGACGATCTGGCTGCCCAAGTCAAGGCTGGCGACATGCCGTTTGACGTGGTCATCGCCGCGCCCGACGCCATGCGCGTGGTCGGTACGCTGGGCCAGATCCTGGGCCCGCGCGGCCTGATGCCCAACCCCAAGGTCGGTACCGTGACCCCTGACGTGGCCACCGCGGTGAAGAACGCCAAGGCTGGTCAGGTGCAGTTCCGCGTCGACAAGGCCGGCATCATCCACTCGACCATCGGCCGTCGCTCTTTCGGCGACGACAAGCTGCAGGGCAACCTGGCGGCGCTGATCGAGGCGCTGAACAAGGCCAAGCCGGCCACCAGCAAGGGCCTGTACCTGCGCAAGGTCGCCATCTCGTCCACCATGGGCGTGGGCGTGCGCGTGGACACCCAGTCCATCTCGGCGTAATTGCGAGAAATCTTGGGGCGCGTCGGCCACGCAGGTGGCCGCCGCCCCGGTGGTGGGCCAGCCGCAGGCGATAGCCGTCGGCCGGGCCATCCAAGACCGCTGGCGTGCCGATCATGGCGGCACTTAATCGAAGCCGGGCCAGCGTAGATGGCGATCCCGCTGCAGATGGAATTGGTACAAGAGATTCCGAAACAGTTGGTCGCTGCAACCAGAGCGCGTGCGACGGGAGCATTCCCCGAGCGCGCATACGAAGGAGTAGACCTTGAGTCTTAATCGCAGTGAGAAAGAAGCGGTCATCAACGAAGTGACCAGCCTCGCCGCTAAAGCTCAAACGCTCGTGATCGCGGAATACCGTGGCATCACGGTGGCCGACCTGACCAAGCTGCGCGTTGCCGCTCGCGGACAAGGTGTTGCCCTGAGTGTTCTGAAGAACACCCTGGCACGCCGCGCCGTGGCCGGTGGCCAGTTTGAGGTGGTGGCCGACCAGATGACCGGTCCGCTGATCTATGGCTTCTCCGAAGACGCTGTGGCCGCCGCCAAGGTGGTGGCCGATTTCGCGAAGACCAACGACAAGCTGGTGATTCGCGGCGGCGCTTTCGGGGGCAAGGCCCTGGACGTGAACGGCGTGAAAGAGCTGGCCAACATCCCTTCAAAGGAAGTGCTGCTGGCCCAGCTGTGTGGCTTGCTGATGTCGCCCATGTCGCGCACCGCCGTGGTGCTCGGCGCGCTGGCGGCGAAGAAGGGCGAGGGCGAGGCTGTCGCCGCCTGAGGGCGTGCAGACGGTTCGCAATCCCAAACCGATTCAACTGAATCAACCAATTGTTGAGGAAATTCAAAATGGCATTCGATAAAGACGCATTCCTGACCGCCCTGGACAGCATGACCGTGCTGGAGCTGAACGACCTGGTCAAGGCCATCGAAGAGAAGTTCGGCGTGAGCGCTGCCGCCATGGCCGCTCCGGCTGCCGGCGGCGCTGCTGGCGGCGCTGCCGCTGTTGAAGAGAAGACCGAGTTCAACGTCGTGCTGACCGAAGCCGGCGCCAACAAGGTGTCCGTCATCAAGGCCGTGCGCGAAATCACCGGCCTGGGCCTGAAGGAAGCCAAGGACCTGGTGGACGGCGCTCCGAAGAACGTCAAGGAGGCCCTGCCCAAGGCAGAAGCCGAAGCCGCTGTCAAGAAGCTGGTGGACGCTGGCGCCAAGGCCGAGCTCAAGTAAGCATT
The DNA here is from genome assembly GCF_900103645.1 of Oryzisolibacter propanilivorax. Classification (GTDB taxonomy): domain Bacteria; phylum Pseudomonadota; class Gammaproteobacteria; order Burkholderiales; family Burkholderiaceae_C; genus Melaminivora; species Melaminivora propanilivorax. The sequence goes on along the minus strand of NZ_FNHP01000011.1, from coordinate 122,004 downwards.
GCTTGCGCCCTGGGCTGGAGGTCTTCGCAAAAGGCCTCCAGCCTTTGGTGCTTATGGGGCCCCGGCCCCAGAGCGCACCAGCAAGCGGCCTGTGCCGGCCGCTTGCTAGTGTCTTCTGACCCCTGCCGACAGTAGAAGACGCCTTGGTTCGGGCGATGTGCAATGCATCGCCGTCCGCCATGGTTGGTAGTGGCCAACCCGCCAAGCCTGCAAGGTGGCCGCCTTGCGGGGCAGTCGTCGAAGACCCCCTCCACATGTCTTTGCCCGGAGATCTCATGGCCCAAGCATCCACTTACAGCTTCACCGAACGCAAGCGCATCCGCAAGAGCTTCGGCACCCGCGACAGCGTGCTCAACGTTCCTTATCTGCTGCAGATGCAGCGCGATGCCTACACGGCCTTCCTGCAGGCCGACACGCCGCCGCAAAAACGCCTGACCGAAGGTCTGCAGGCAGCCTTCACCTCGGCTTTCCCCATCGTCTCGCACAACGGCTTCGTCGAGATGAAGTTCGTCGAGTACAACCTGGCGCGCCCGGCGTTTGACGTGCGCGAGTGCCAGACGCGCGGCCTGACCTTCGCCTCGGCGGTGCGCGCGCGCGTGCAGCTGATCATCTACGACCGCGAGTCCTCCACGTCGCAGTCCAAGGTCGTCAAGGAAGTCAAGGAGCAGGAGGTCTACATGGGCGAGGTGCCCCTGATGACCGACAAGGGCTCGTTCATCATTAACGGCACCGAGCGCGTGATCGTCAGCCAGCTGCACCGCTCGCCCGGCGTGTTCTTCGAGCACGACAAGGGCAAGACGCACAGCTCGGGCAAGCTGCTGTTTTCCGCGCGCATCATCCCCTACCGCGGCTCCTGGCTGGACTTCGAGTTCGACCCGAAGGACATCCTGTACTTCCGCGTGGACCGCCGCCGCAAGATGCCGGTCACCATTTTGCTCAAGGCCATCGGCCTGAATCCCGAGTCCATCCTGGCGAACTTCTTCGTCAACGACAACTTCCGCCTGATGGACAGCGGCGCGCAGATGGAATTCGTCGCCGACCGCCTCAAGGGCGAAGTGGCACGCTTCGACATCACCGACAAGAACGGCAAGGTCGTCGTCGCCAAGGACAAGCGCGTCACCGCGCGCCACACGCGCGAGCTTGAGCAGTCCGGCACCACCCATGTCAGCGTGCCGGAAGACTTCCTGATCGGCCGCGTGGTCGCGCGCAACATCGTCGACCCCGACACCGGCGAGATCCTGGCCAAGGCCAACGAGGAGCTGACCGAGGCGCTCTTGAAGAAGCTGCGCTCGGCCGGCGTGCAGGACCTGCAGGTGCTCTACACCAACGAGCTGGACCAGGGCGCCTACATCTCGCAGACGCTGCGCATCGACGAGACGGTGGACGAATTCGCCGCCCGCGTGGCCATCTACCGCATGATGCGCCCCGGCGAGCCGCCGACCGAGGACGCGGTGCAGGCCCTGTTCCAGCGCCTGTTCTACAACCCGGACACGTACGACCTGTCGCGCGTGGGCCGCATGAAGTTCAACGCCAAGATCGGCCGCGACGAGTCCACCGGTCCGATGGTGCTGTCCAACGACGACATCCTGGCCGTGGTCAAGATCCTGGTGGACCTGCGCAACGGCCGCGGCGAGGTGGACGACATCGACCACCTGGGCAACCGCCGCGTGCGCTGCGTCGGCGAGCTGGCCGAGAACCAGTACCGCACCGGCCTGGCGCGCATCGAGAAGGCCGTGAAGGAGCGTCTGGGCCAGGCCGAGCAGGACCCGCTCATGCCGCACGACCTGATCAACTCCAAGCCGATCTCCGCGGCGCTGAAGGAGTTCTTTGGCGCCTCGCAGCTGTCGCAGTTCATGGACCAGACCAACCCGCTGGCCGAGATCACGCACAAGCGCCGCGTCTCGGCCCTCGGCCCGGGCGGCCTGACGCGCGAGCGCGCCGGCTTCGAAGTGCGCGACGTGCACGTCACGCACTACGGCCGGGTGTGCCCGATCGAGACGCCGGAAGGCCCGAACATCGGCCTGATCAACTCGCTGGCGCTGTACGCGCGCCTGAACGAGTACGGCTTCATCGAGACCCCGTACCGCCGCGTGGTGGATGGCCAGGTGACCGACCAGATCGACTACCTATCGGCCATCGAGGAAGGCAAGTACATCATCGCCCAGGCCAACGCCGCGCTGGACGACAAGGGCCGCCTGACGGGCGACCTGGTGAGCGCGCGCGAGCAGGGCGAATCGACCCTGGTGTCGGCCGACCGCGTGCAGTACATGGACGTGTCGCCCGCGCAGATCGTCTCGGTGGCGGCTTCGCTGGTGCCCTTCCTGGAGCACGACGACGCCAACCGCGCGCTGATGGGCGCCAACATGTCGCGCCAGGCCGTGCCCGTGCTGCGCCCGGAAAAGCCCATGGTGGGCACCGGCATCGAGCGCGTGGCGGCGGTGGACTCGGGCACTGTGGTCACGGCGCGCCGTGGCGGCGTGGTGGACCATGTGGATGCGACCCGTATCGTGGTGCGCGTGCACGACGCAGAGGCCGTGGCCGGCGAAGTGGGCGTGGACATCTACAACCTGATCAAGTACCAGCGCTCCAACCAGAACACCAACATCCACCAGCGCCCGATCGTCAAGCGCGGCGACGTGCTGGCCAAGGGCGACGTGATCGCCGACGGTGCCTCGACCGACCTGGGCGAGATCGCCATCGGCCAGAACATGCTGATCGCGTTCATGCCGTGGAACGGCTACAACTTCGAGGACTCGATCCTGATCAGCGAGCGCGTGGTGGCCGAGGACCGCTACACCAGCATCCACATCGAGGAGCTGGTAGTGATGGCGCGCGACACGAAACTGGGCGCTGAGGAAATCACCCGCGACATCCCCAACCTGTCCGAACAGCAGCTGAACCGCCTGGACGAGTCCGGCATCATCTACGTCGGCGCCGAGGTGCAGCCGGGCGACACGCTGGTGGGCAAGGTCACGCCGAAGGGCGAGACCACGCTGACGCCGGAAGAAAAACTGCTGCGCGCGATCTTCGGCGAGAAGGCCTCCGACGTGAAGGACACCTCGCTGCGCGTGGACCAGGGCAGCTCGGGCACGGTGATCGACGTGCAGGTCTTCACCCGCGAAGGCATCCAGCGCGACAAGCGCGCGCAGCAGATCATCGACGATGAACTGAAGCGCTTCCGCCTGGACCTGAACGACCAGCTGCGCATCGTTGAGGCCGACGCCTTCGACCGTATCGAGAAGCTGCTGGTGGGCAAGAAGGCCAACGGCGGCCCGCAGAAGCTCGCCAAGGGAGCGACCATCGACAAGGAATACTTGGCCGGCGTGGAGAAGTTCCACTGGTTCGACATCCGCCCGGCAGACGAGGCCGTGGCCGCGCAGCTCGAATCCACCAAGAACGCCATGGAGCAGACGCGCCACAGCTTCGACCTGGCGTTCGAGGAAAAGCGCAAGAAGCTGACCCAGGGCGACGAGCTGCCTGCGGGCGTGCTGAAGATGGTCAAGGTGTACCTGGCCGTCAAGCGCCGCCTGCAGCCCGGCGACAAGATGGCCGGCCGCCACGGCAACAAGGGTGTGGTCTCCAAGATCGTCCCGGTTGAGGACATGCCGTACATGGAAGATGGCACGCCGGCCGACATCGTGCTGAACCCGCTGGGCGTGCCCTCGCGCATGAACATCGGCCAGGTGCTGGAAGTGCACCTGGGCTGGGCCGGCAAGGGCCTGGGCCAGCGCATCGGCGACATGCTGCAGCGTCAGGCCAAGGTGGCCGAGCTGCGCAAGTTCCTGGAGGAGATCTATAACTCGCGCGGCCGCCAGGAGGACCTCAAGCAGCTGGGCGACAACGAGATCCTGGCCATGGCGCAGGAGCTGACGACCGGCGTGCCGTTCGCCTCGCCGGTGTTCGACGGCGCCTCGGAGGCCGAGATCAAGGACATGCTCAAGCTGGCCTACCCGGAGGACATCAAGGAGCGCAAGGGTCTGACCGAGACGCGCACCCAGGCGTATCTGTACGACGGCCGCACCGGCGAGCGCTTCGAGCGCCCGACGACCATCGGCTACATGCACTACCTGAAGCTGCACCACCTGGTGGACGACAAGATGCACGCGCGCTCCACGGGTCCGTACTCGCTGGTCACGCAGCAGCCGCTGGGCGGCAAGGCGCAGTTCGGTGGCCAGCGCTTCGGCGAGATGGAAGTGTGGGCGCTGGAGGCCTACGGCGCCGCCTACGTGCTGCAGGAGATGCTGACGGTGAAGTCCGACGACGTGCAGGGCCGCACCAAGGTCTACGAGAACATCGTCAAGGGCGAGCACTCGATCGAGGCCGGCATGCCCGAGTCGTTCAACGTGCTGGTCAAGGAAATCCGTTCGCTGGGCCTGGACATCGAGCTGGAGCGCTCCTGAGGCGCGGCCCTGGCTGCGCTACTGAAAAGTGAGCTGCATGCCCTGGTAAACAAATGGATTGCGGGTGATTTGACCCGCAAACCCATACAGATCCAGGGCTTCCAGCTAGGAATTTTGAAGACAAGGGAAAGAGTCACATGAAATCGCTACTCGACCTGTTCAAGCAATTCACGCCGGATGAGCATTTCGATGCCATCAAGATCGGCATGGCCTCGCCCGAGAAGATCCGTTCCTGGTCCTTCGGCGAGGTGAAGAAGCCCGAGACCATCAACTACCGCACCTTCAAGCCCGAGCGCGATGGCCTGTTCTGCGCCAAGATCTTCGGGCCCATCAAGGACTACGAGTGCCTGTGCGGCAAGTACAAGCGCCTGAAGCACCGCGGCGTGATCTGCGAGAAGTGCGGCGTCGAAGTCACCCAGACCAAGGTGCGCCGCGAGCGCATGGGCCACATCGACCTGGCCGCGCCGTGCGCGCACATCTGGTTCCTGAAGTCGCTGCCCTCGCGCCTGGGCCTGGTGCTGGACATGACGCTGCGCGACATCGAGCGCGTGCTGTACTTCGAGGCCTACGTGGTCACCGACCCGGGCATGACGCCGCTGAAGAAGTTCTCGATCATGAGCGAGGACGAATACGACAAGCAGCGCGTCGAGCACGGTGACGAGTTCACCGCGCGCATGGGCGCCGAGGGCATCAAGGAGCTGCTGGAAGGCATCGACCTGGAGATCGAGATCGAACGCCTGCGCGGCGACCTCACGGGCTCCGAAGTCAAGGTCAAGAAGAACGCCAAGCGCCTGAAGGTGCTCGAAGCCTTCCGCAAGTCCGGCATCAAGCCCGAGTGGATGATCCTGGACGTGCTGCCGGTGCTGCCGCCCGACCTGCGTCCGCTGGTGCCGCTGGACGGCGGGCGCTTCGCCACGTCCGACCTGAACGACCTGTATCGCCGCGTCATCAACCGCAACTCGCGCCTGAAGCGCCTGCTGGAGCTGAAGGCCCCGGAGATCATCGCGCGCAACGAAAAGCGCATGCTGCAGGAGGCCGTGGACAGCCTGCTGGACAACGGCCGCCGTGGCAAGGCCATGACGGGCGCCAACAAGCGCGCCCTGAAGTCGCTGGCCGACATGATCAAGGGCAAGGGCGGCCGCTTCCGCCAGAACCTGCTGGGCAAGCGGGTCGACTACTCGGGCCGCTCGGTCATCACCGTGGGCCCGACGCTCAAGCTGCACCAGTGCGGCCTGCCCAAGCTGATGGCGCTGGAGCTGTTCAAGCCGTTCATCTTCTCGCGCCTGGAGGCGATGGGCATCGCCACCACCATCAAGGCCGCCAAAAAGGAAGTCGAAGCCGGCACGCCGGTGGTCTGGGACATCCTGGAAGAGGTCATCCGCGAGCACCCGGTGATGCTGAACCGCGCGCCGACGCTGCACCGCCTGGGGATCCAGGCGTTCGAGCCGATCCTTATCGAGGGCAAGGCGATCCAGCTGCACCCGCTGGTCTGCGCCGCGTTCAACGCCGACTTCGACGGCGACCAGATGGCCGTGCACGTGCCGCTGTCCGTCGAGGCGCAGCTGGAGGCACGCACGCTGATGCTGGCCTCCAACAACGTGCTGTTCCCGGCCTCGGGCGAGCCGTCCATCGTGCCGTCGCAGGACGTGGTGCTGGGCCTGTACCACGCCACCCGCGAGAAGATCAACGGCAAGGGCGAAGGCATGGTCTTCACCGACCTGGCCGAGGTGCAGCGCGCGCTGGACGCCGGCGAGGTCGAGCTGGCCACCAAGATCAGCGTGCGCCTGAAGGAGTGGAGCCGCAACGCCGACAGCGGTGAATGGCAGTCGGCGCCGAAGCTGACGGAAACCACCGTCGGCCGCGCGCTGTTGTCCGAGATCCTGCCCAAGGGTCTGGCGTTCTCCAACCTGAACAAGGCGCTGAAGAAAAAAGAGATCTCCAAGCTCATCAACGCCTCCTTCCGCCAGTGCGGCCTGAAGGAGACGGTGGTGTTCGCCGACAAACTGCTGCAAAACGGCTTCCGCCTGGCGACGCACGCCGGCATCTCGATCGCCATCGACGACATGCTGGTGCCGCCGCAGAAGGTGGACATCCTGGCGCGCGCCGAGGGCGAAGTGAAGGAGATCGAGCAGCAGTACGTCTCCGGCCTGGTTACGGCCGGTGAGCGCTACAACAAGGTGGTGGACATCTGGGGCAAGGCCGGCGACGAAGTCTCCAAGGTCATGATGGCCCAGCTGGCCAAGGAAAAGACCATCGACCGCCACGGCAAGGAAGTCGAGCAGGAGTCGTTCAACTCGATCTACATGATGGCCGACTCGGGCGCGCGCGGCTCTGCCGCGCAGATCCGCCAGCTGGCCGGCATGCGCGGCCTGATGGCCAAGCCCGACGGCTCGATCATCGAGACGCCCATCACGGCCAACTTCCGTGAAGGCCTGAACGTGCTGCAGTACTTCATCTCCACGCACGGCGCGCGCAAGGGCCTGGCGGATACGGCGCTGAAGACCGCCAACTCCGGCTACCTGACGCGCCGATTGGTGGACGTGACGCAGGACCTGGTGGTGAACGAGGACGATTGCGGCACGACCAATGGCTCGCTGATGCGCGCCATCGTCGAGGGTGGCGAGGTCATCGAGTCGCTGCGCGACCGCATCCTGGGCCGCGTGACGGCCGAGGAGGTGCTGCACCCCGAGACGCGCGAAGTGCTGGTGCCGCCGGCCACGCTGCTCAACGAGACCGTCATCGACATGCTGGAAGCCGCCGGCGTGGACGAGGTCAAGGTGCGCACCGCGCTGACCTGCGAGACACGCTACGGCCTGTGCGCGCACTGCTACGGCCGCGACCTGGGCCGCGGCGGCCTGATCAACCTCGGCGAAGCCGTGGGCGTGATCGCCGCCCAGTCCATCGGCGAGCCCGGCACGCAGCTGACCATGCGCACCTTCCACATCGGTGGTGCGGCGTCGCGTGCAGCCGTGGCTTCCAGCGTCGAAGCCAAGTCCAACGGCATCATCGGCTTCAACGCCACGATGCGCTACGTGACCAACACCCGCGGCGAACTGGTGGTGATCGCCCGCTCCGGCGAGATCATCATCCATGACGAGCACGGCCGCGAGCGCGAGCGCCACAAGGTGCCGTACGGCGCCACGCTCACCGTGCAGCCCGACCAGCAGGTCAAGGCCGGCACCATCCTGGCGAACTGGGACCCGCTGACGCGCCCGATCATCACGGAGTTCGCCGGTCAGGTGAAGTTCGAGAACGTCGAGGAAGGCCTCACCGTGGCCAAGCAGGTGGACGAGGTCACCGGCCTGTCCACGCTGGTGGTCATCGACCCCAAGCGCCGCGGCTCGGCCAAGGTGGTGCGCCCGCTGGTCAAGCTGATCGACGCCGATGGCAAGGAAGTCAAGATCCCCGGCACCGACCACGCGGTGGCCATCGGTTTCCAGATCGGCGCGCTGATCCAGGTGCGCGACGGCCAGGACGTGGGCCCCGGCGAGGTGCTGGCGCGCATCCCGATGGAAGGCCAGAAGACCCGTGACATCACCGGCGGTCTGCCGCGCGTGGCCGAGCTGTTCGAGGCGCGCAGCCCGAAGGACAAGGGCATGCTGGCCGAGATGACCGGCACGATCTCGTTCGGCAAGGAGACCAAGGGCAAAGTGCGCCTGCAGATCACCGATCCGGACGGCAAGGTCTGGGACGAGCTGGTGCCGAAGGAAAAGAACGTGCTGGTGCACGAGGGCCAGGTGGTCAACAAGGGCGAGCTGGTCGTCGACGGCCCGGCCGATCCGCAGGACATCCTGCGCCTGCTGGGCATCGAGGAGCTGTCGCGCTACATCGTCGACGAGGTGCAGGACGTCTACCGTCTGCAGGGCGTGAAGATCAACGACAAGCACATCGAGGTCATCGTGCGCCAGATGCTGCGCCGCGTGGTGGTCGAGAACCCGGGCGAGTCGAACTACATCGCTGGCGAGCAGGTCGAGCGCTCGGAGATCCTCAACACCAACGAGGCGCTGCAGAGCCAGGACAAGATTCCGGCGACCTACACCAACGTGCTGCTGGGCATCACCAAGGCGTCGCTGTCCACCGATTCGTTCATCTCCGCCGCGTCCTTCCAGGAGACCACGCGCGTGCTGACCGAGGCGGCCATCATGGGCAAGCGCGACGAGTTGCGCGGCCTGAAGGAGAACGTCATCGTCGGCCGCCTGATCCCGGCGGGTACTGGCCTGGCCTACCACCAGGCGCGCAAGGCCAAGGACGCCATGGACGAGGCCGAGCGCCGCGCCATCGCCGAAGCCGAAGCCGCCGAACTGGCCGAGGCTGGCCGTGGTGATGCCGAGCACGCCGAGGGCGAGGCCGGCGCCGCCGAGTAACGCTGCAACCAGCGTAGCCTGGCTGACAGCTGCCCGCGCCCGGCGCGGGCAGCCCGGCCCACCCATCCCGGCCTGCCTGGCGGCACGCCGGGATTTTTTTCGTGCGGTGTTGCAGACAGGCCCACGCCGCAGGACCGGTCAAGCAGGTTTTGCCGCCGTGACCCGGTCGCGACCCGCCCGGTCCAGGAGAATACGGGCCGTGACAGCCGTACCCGAAAGTTCCGCACCTGCCTTGTCTCTGCCTCCCCAGGCCGCACAGCGCCGCCAGCTGCTGCGCGGCGCGGTAGCGGTGGCGCTGGCTCCGGCGTTGGCCAGCGAGCGAGTGGCGGCGCAGCAGCGGGGCGAGGTCACGGAGTTCGTGGTCGAGGGCACCGAGGGCGGGGTGCTGCTCAGCACCACCTGGAGCATGGAGCTGCCGCAGTTGCTGGAGAACGCGCTGTACCAGGGCATTGCGCTGCATTTCGTCGCCGAGGCGAAGGTCGAGCGTCCGCGCTGGTACTGGAGCGACAAGACCGTGGCCCATGCCGTGCGCTACCTGCGCCTGAGCTACCAGCCGCTGACGCGCCGCTGGCGTCTGGTGCAGGTGACCGGCGAGCGCGATGACAGCCTTGGCAATGCCTCGCTCGGCCAGACCTTCGATGACCTGGAAGAAGCGCTGTCGGCGCTGCAGCGCATCGCGCGCTGGAAGATCGCCGACGCCCATGCACTGCGCGCCGGCGTGGACTATCAGGTCAGTTTCCAGTTCCGCCTGGACACCTCACAGATGCCGCGCCCGCTGCAGTTCGGCGCCGTCGGGCGCTCCAGCTGGGGGGTAGCGCTGACGCGCAGCATCGAGTTGCCCGCGGAGGCCAACCGGTGACCGAGTCCGGCGCACGCCCGGCGGGCTCGGCGCGGCGCGCCGCCACGCGTACGCGCGCCGTGCGCTGGGCACTGGGGCTGGGCGCCGGCCTGATGTGCGCCATCGGTCTGGTGCTGCTGTTCCTGCTGACCCAGGCCACCAACAACCGCGTGCTGTACGAGCGCCATTTCGCGTGGCTGGTCGCCACCAACATCTTCGTGGCCGGCATGCTGCTGGCGGCGCTGGCCTGGGGCGCGTGGCGGCTGGCACTGCAGCTGCGCCGCGGCCGCTTCGGCGCGCGCCTGCTGATCAAGCTGGCGGCCATCTTCGGCCTGGTGGGGGTGGTGCCGGGGCTGCTGATCTATGTGGTGTCCTACCAGTTCGTCTCGCGCTCGATCGAGAGCTGGTTTGACGTGAAGGTCGAGGGCGCCCTGAGCGCCGGCGTGAGCTTGGGCCGCGTCACGCTCGACACCATGGCCGCCGACCTGGTGAATAAGACGCGCACCGCCAGCACCCAGTTGGGCCAGACTCCCGATGCTGCCGCCGGGCTGGTGCTCGAGCGCATGCGCGACCAGCTGGGCGCCACCGACGTGGTGCTGTGGAACGCCGCCGGCCAGCCGGTGGCCAGCGCCGGGCAGTCGCGCTATACGCTCAGCCCGGAACGGCCCTCGACGCAGGATTTCCGCATGGCGCGCCAGGGCCAGCTGGTCTACCAGATCGAGGGGCTGGACGACCTCACCGATCCGGCCGCGCCCGACAACACACGCGTGCGCCTGCTGGTGCTGGCGGCCAACCCGGGCCTGGGTCTGCTGACCGACGCGCGCTTCGTGCAGGCCACGATCGCGCTGCCGCCAGTGCTGGTGGCCAATGCCATCGCCGTGCAGGAGGCCAACCGTGAATACCAGGAACGTGCCCTGGCGCGTGCCGGGCTGCGCCGCATGTACATCGGCACGCTGACGCTGAGCCTTTTCCTGGCGGTGTTCGGTGCGGTACTGCTGGCGGGTGTGCTGGGCAACCAACTGGTGCGGCCACTGCTGGTACTGGCCGACGGCGTGCGCGAGGTGGCCGCCGGCAACCTGGCGCCCAAGGCCGCGCTGCAGGGCCAGGACGAGCTGGGCGGGCTGACGCGCGACTTCGCCCTCATGACGCAGCAGCTGGCCGATGCGCGCCGCGCCGCACAGCGCAGCCTGGCCGAGCTGGACGCCGCGCGCGGCAACCTGCAGACCATCCTGGACAACCTGACCGCCGGGGTGATTGTGCTGGACGAGGACGGCCGCGTGCAGTCCAGCAACCCCGGCGCCACGCGCATCCTGCGCGCCCCGCTGGCGGCTTGGGAGGGGCGACTGCTGTCCGAGGCCGAGGGGCTGGAGGACTTCGGCGCCACGGTGCAGCAGCAGTTCGCCGCGTTCGCGCAGGACCGCAGTGAGCAGCATGGCCCGGATCACTGGCAGCATGCCTTCGAGCTGCACGCCTCGGGCGAAGGCCCCGACCAGCAGGCCACCAGTTTGGTGATGCGCGGCGCCGAGCTGCCCGACCGCAGCCGGCTGCTGGTGTTCGACGACATTTCCGAACTGGTGTCGGCGCAGCGTGCCAAGGCCTGGGGCGAGGTGGCGCGGCGCCTGGCGCACGAGATCAAGAACCCGCTCACGCCAATCCAGCTGTCGGCCGAGCGCCTGGAGATGAAGCTCACCGCCAGGCTACCCGAGGCGGAGCAGGCGCTGCTGGCCAAGTCGGTGCGTACCATCGTCGAGCAGGTGGATGCCATGAAGCGCCTGGTCAACGAGTTCCGCGATTACGCGCGCCTGCCCGCGGCGCGGCTGCAGCCACTGGACCTGAACGCGCTGGTGCTGGACATCCTGCACCTGTACGGCGTGGAGAACGCGCGCTCGCCGGTGCAGGCGCAGCTGGACCCGCAGTGCCCGCCGGTGGCCGGCGATGCGCAGCAGCTGCGCCAGGTGGTGCACAACCTGCTGCAGAACGCGCAGGACGCTACGTTGCATGCGGCGCAGGAGGCCGGTCAAGCCCACGAGGTCACAGCAGTCACCATCGCCACGCGCTGGAACGAGCAGACTCGGCGCGTGCGTCTGACGGTGTCCGATCACGGTCCGGGCTTCGCGCCGCACATCCTGCAGCGCGCCTTCGAGCCTTACGTGACGACCAAGTCGCGCGGCACCGGTCTGGGTTTGGCGGTGGTCAAGAAAATCGCCGATGAGCACGGCGCACGCATCGAGCTGAGCAACCGGCAGCAGGACGGCGCGGTGCAGGGCGCGCAAGTGTCGCTATCATTCGCCCCTTGGGACGGCGGTGGCGCTTTCGCAACATCTCCTACGTCATAGCAAGGGCGCAGCGCAATACATGGCAAACATTTTGGTGGTCGACGACGAGCTGGGTATCCGTGACCTGCTGTCGGAGATCCTGAACGACGAAGGGCACAGCGTGGATCTGGCGGAAAACGCCACGCAGGCCCGCAGCGCGCGTCAGGCGAACGCCTACGACCTGGTGCTGCTGGACATCTGGATGCCGGACACCGACGGGGTTTCGCTGCTCAAGGAGTGGTCGATGACGGGCACGCTGACCATGCCGGTGATCATGATGAGCGGCCACGCCACCATCGAGACCGCCGTCGAGGCGACGCGCATCGGCGCGTTTTCTTTCCTGGAAAAGCCCATCACCCTGCAGAAGCTGCTCAAGGCGGTCGAGCAGGGCCTGTCCCGTGGCGCAACCGCGGCTGCAGGTGCTAAGGCTGCCGACCCTGGTGCCGAGGCCACGCCGGCTGCACCAGTTCCCGCACTGGCTGAAGCCGTGCGGCACGCGGGCGACGAGGTCGCTGCCGCCACGGTGGTCAGTGCTCCACAGGGGCCGCTGGCGCACCAGGGCTTCGATCTGGACCGACCCCTGCGCGAGGCGCGCGACGGCTTCGAAAAAGCCTATTTCGAATTCCATCTGGCACGCGAGGGCGGGTCGATGACCCGCGTGGCCGAAAAAACCGGGCTGGAGCGCACCCACCTGTACCGCAAGCTGCGCCAGCTCGGCGTGGACCTGGGGCGCAACCGGCGCGGCAACTGAAGACAAAAAATCCGCTACTCGGCCTGGAGGGCTAATTTCCAGGCTAGAATATGCGGCTTAGGCCCGGTAGCTCAGTCGGTAGAGCAGAGGATTGAAAATCCTTGTGTCGGCGGTTCGATTCCGTCCCAGGCCACCAGATCCAAAGCCCCTGTGCGCAAGCCCAGGGGCTTTTTGCTTGGATAAGCGATCTGGAGGCAGCTGGCTCCGCACTGGCGTTCGATGCCAGGGTGGAAAAACAAAAGGCCCGTCGTTTCCGACGGGCCTCGCATGCCGGGAAAGGGTCCTGGGTTCAACCGCCGGCAGCGCCCTCGGCCGGTGCCGCGGCACCTTCGGCGGCGGGTGCGGCAGGTTCCTCGAACTTGGCACCGGCGGCGTTGGCCATGTAGGCCGCGCCACGGGCGATCTCGGTGTCGTTGAAGTCGCCGCCGCCCTGTGGCGGCATGGCGCCCTTGCCCTTGAGGGCTGAGTGCACCAGCGCCTCGAAGCCGGTCTGGATGCGCGGCGCCCAGGCTGCGGCATCGCCCAGCTTGGGCGCACCGGCCGCGCCGCTGGCGTGGCAGGCGGCGCACTGGCCCTGGTAGACCGCCTCGCCGGCGCGCAACGGACGGTTGGCGTCGCGGATCTCGACCGCGCCGATCTTCTGGATGCGCTGGGCCACGGCCTGCTCGGGGTTGGCCGAGCCGGACGCCGGCTTGGCGCCGGAGGTCACATACATCACCAGGCCGATGATGGCGAACACCGGCAGGACGAACGCCAGGATGACGGTGGACAGCAGCTGCTTGGGGGTCTGGATGGGCCCGCTATGCCCTGCGTCGTGGGTGTCGCTCATGCGGAAATCCTCGGAAAATCGGTGGGGGTATCGGGATGAAACAGAAGCTTTCCATTATAGGAGCCGTCCCCCCACGGCCAGCCGCGCCTTCAGCGTGGCGCGACCGTTCCGGCGGCCAGGGTCTCATAGGTCATGGCGGGGTTCCAGCCGCCGCCCAGCACCTTGTACAGCGCCACCTGGTTCTGCAGCCGCTGCAGCTGGGTGCCGACCAGCGCCTGCTGGGTGGCGAACAGCGAGCGCTGCGCGTCCAGCACGTCCAGGTAGCTGGCGATGCCGTTGCGGTAGCGCAGATCGGACAGTTCCAGCCGCTTGGCGTCGGCCTCGGCCTGGGCACGCTGCGCCTGCAGCTGCTCGCTCAGGGTGGCGCGGCCGGCCAGGGCGTCGGAGACCTCGCGGAATGCCGTCTGGATGGATTTCTCGTACTGCGCCACGGCGATCTCGCGGCCCACCCGCGATGACTCCAGGTTGGCCTGGTTACGACCGGCGTCGAACAGCGGCAGCGCCAGCTGCGGCGCCAAAGAGAACGCCCACGAGCCGCCCTTGAACAGGCCCGACAGCTCGTCGCTCACGCTGCCCACCGACGCCGTCAGCGCGATGCGCGGGAAGAACGCCGCCCGCGCCGCGCCGATGTTGGCGTTGGCACCGCGCAGAACGTGCTCGGCCTGCCGGATGTCGGGGCGGCGCTGCAGCAGTTCGGACGGCAGGCCGGCGGCCAGCGGCTGCATGGGCGCGGCGCTGTCCAGGCGCGACGAGGGCAGGCTGGCGCGGATGTCCTCGGGCAGGCTCTGGCCCAGCAGCAGCACCAGGGCGTTCTCGTCCAGCAGGCGCTGGCGCTGCTGCTGAGCGTAGGTGGCGCGCGCAGCCTCAGCCAGGCTGGCGGCCTGGCGGTTGTCCAGCTCGGAGCTGACGCCGTTCTCCAGCCGCAGCCGCGTCAGCCGCACCGATTCCTCGCGCGTGGCCAGGGTGCGGCGCGAGAGGTCCAGCAGTTCCTCGTCGGCCAGCAGGTTCAGCCAGCCGGTGGCCACGGCCGCCACCAGGCTGATCTGCGCGGCGCCGCGCGCCTCGGTGGTGGCCAGGTACTGTTCCAGCGCCTGCTCCTTCAGCGCGGCGATGCGGCCGAAGAAGTCGATTTCCCAGGCGCTGATACCGACGCCGACCTGGAAGGCGTTGCCGTAGCGCCCGGTGGCAGGGTTGGGCTGGCGCGTGGCGCTGGCCACGCCCGACAGCGTCGGGTACTCGTCGGCGCGGCGGATCTGGAACTGCGCGCGCGCCTGCTCCACATTCAGCAGCGCCAGGCGCAGGTCGCGGTTGTTGCCCAGCGCCATGCCGATCAGGCGCTGCAGGCGCGGGTCGGTGAAGTAGTCCTGCCAGGCGATGTCGGCCGCGGCGGGTGCGTCGGCGGCGGCCTGCGGGTCGGCCAGCGCGTAGCCGGCCGGCACCGGCGCGGCCGGGCGCTCGTAGGTGGGGATCAAGCTGCAGCCTGCCAGCGCCAGCGCTGCCGATAGGGATGAAAAAGTACGGAAGCCCTTGTCGTACTTGCGTGAGTAGCTATGCATTTTGATGTTCCCGGAAAATTCAACCGTTGTTCTGATGCTGCTGGGCCGTCAGCGCATCATGCTCGCGCTGGCGCGCGCTGCCCTTGAAGAAGCTGCGCACCAGCACGAAGAACACGGGCACGAAGATCACTGCCAACACCGTGCCGGCGAGCATGCCGCCGATCACGCCGGTGCCGATCGCGCGCTGGCTGGCCGAACTGGCGCCCGAGGCCAGGAACAGCGGCAGCACCCCCAGCGTGAACGCCAGCGAGGTCATGACAATGGGGCGGAAGCGCAGGTGCGCCGCCTCCAGCGCCGCCTCGACCACGCCCTTGCCCTGGGCTTGCAGGTCCTTGGCGAACTCGATGATCAGGATGGCGTTCTTGGCCGACAGGCCGATGATGGTCACCAAGCCGATCTGGAAGTACACGTCGTTGGACAGCCCGCGCAACAGCGTCGCCAGCAGCACGCCCAGCACGCCCAGCGGCACCACCAGCAGCACCGAGAACGGAATCGACCAACTCTCGTACAGCGCCGCCAGGCACAGGAACACCGCCATCAGCGAGAACGCATACAGCACCATGGCCTGCGAGCCGGCAAGCTTTTCCTCGCGCGACTGGCCGGTCCACTCAAAGCCGAAGCCCTGCGGAAGTTGCTGCGCCAGGCGCTCCATCTCCTGCATAGCGTCGCCGGTGCTGTAGCCCGGCGCCGGGCCGCCGGAGATCTTCATGGCCGGATAGCCGTTGTAGCGTACGGTCTGCATGGCACCGGTGATCCAGCGCGTGCTGGCGAAGGTGGACAGCGGCAGGCTCTGGCCCTGCTTGTTCAGCACCGGCAGCGCGAGCACATCCTCGGGCTGCATGCGCGCCGGCGCGTCGGCCTGCACCACCACGCGCTGCAGCCGCCCGGCGTTGGGAAAGTCGTTCACGTAGGCAGAGCCCAGCGCCGTGGACAGCGCGGTGGTGATGCTGTCGAACGACACGCCCAGGGCGTTGGCGCGGTCGCGGTCGATGTCGATCTGCATCTGCGGGGCGTCCTCCATGCCGTCCGGGCGCACGCCAGCCAGCACCTTGCTCTGCGCGGCCATGCCCAGCAGCTGGTTGCGTGCGGCGATCAGCGCATCGTGGCCCTTACTGCCGCGGTCCTGCAGGCGGAAGGTAAAACCCGAGGCCACGCCCAGCTCGGGAATGGGTGGCGGACTGATGGCGAAGATGAAGGCGTCGCGGTAGCCAGCCAGCGCCTTGTTGGCGCGCTGGGCCAGGGCCTCGGCCGAGTGCTCGGTGCCGCTGCGCTCGCTCCAGTCCTTGAGGGTGATGAAGGCCAGGCCGGCGTTCTGCCCCTGGCCCGAAAAGGAAAAGCCCGAGACCGCCACGATGTTGGCCACCTCCGGCTGGGCCATGGCGAACTGCTCGACCTGCGCCATCGCCGCCTGCGTACGTGCCAGCGAGGCACCGGGCGGCAACTGCACGTTGGCAATCAGGTAGCCCTGGTCCTCGTTGGGCAGGAACGAGGTCGGCAGGCGCGTGTAGACCAGCGCCGCCACCGCGCCCAGCGCCAGGTAGA
The DNA here is from genome assembly GCF_900103645.1 of Oryzisolibacter propanilivorax. Classification (GTDB taxonomy): domain Bacteria; phylum Pseudomonadota; class Gammaproteobacteria; order Burkholderiales; family Burkholderiaceae_C; genus Melaminivora; species Melaminivora propanilivorax. The sequence continues at coordinate 105,409 of NZ_FNHP01000011.1, read as the reverse complement.
TGACCATCATGCGCCCACCCCGGCGCAGCATGCGCGACAGGCCGGACTCGTAGCGCTGCGTGGTGCGTTTGAAGCCGCGGTTGAACCAGCCGAAGAAGCCGGTCTTGTCGTGGTGGCCTTCCTGCACCGGCTTCAGCAGCGTGCCGCACAGCGCCGGCGTGAGCGACAGCGCCAGGAAGGCCGAGAACGCGATGGAGGTGCCCATGGTGGCGGCGAACTGGCGATAGATGTTGCCGGTGGAGCCGGCGAAGAAAGCCAGCGGCACGAACACCGAGATCAGCACCACCGTCACGCCAACGATGGCCCCCGAGATCTGCCCCATCGCCTTGCGGGTGGCCGGCAGCGGCGCCAGGCCTTCCTCGCTCATGATGCGCTCGACGTTCTCGACCACCACGATGGCGTCGTCCACCACGATGCCGATCACCAGCACCATGCCGAACATGGTCAGCACGTTGATGGAGAAGCCCATCGCCAGCAGCGCGCCAAAGGTGCCCAGCAGCGCCACCGGCACCACCACCGTGGGGATGACGGTGTAGCGCAGGTTCTGCAGGAACAAAAACATCACCAGGAACACCAGCACCACCGCCTCGATGAGCGTGTGCACCACCTTCTCGATGGACACGGCGACGAAGGTCGAGGTGTTGTAGGGGACGGTGTACTTCACCCCCTGCGGAAAGTAGCGCTGCAGCTCGTCAAGCTTGGTGCGCACGGCGCGCGCCGACTCCAGCGCATTGGCGGTGGACGTCAGCTGCACCGCCATGCCGACGGCCGTCTGGCCGTTCACGCGCGAGCTGGCGCTGTAGCTTTGCGCACCCAGTTCGACCCGCGCCACGTCTTTCAGGCGCACCGTGGAGCCGTCGGGGTTGGCGCGCAGCACCACGTTGCCGAACTGGTCCGGCGTGGTCAGCTGTCCCTTGACCACGATGGTCGCCGAAGTGCCCTGGCCGGGCACGCTTGGCAGCTCGCCCAAGTTGCCGGCGGCCACCTGCACGTTCTGCGCACGGATGGCGGCCGTGACCTGGTCCAGCCCCAGGTTGAAGCCCTTGAGCTTTTCCGGGTCGACCCAGACGCGCATCGCCAGCTCGGCGCCGAACTGGTTGATGGAGCCGATGCCGGGCAGGCGCTGCAGCTCGGGCACGACGTTGCGCGCGGCGTAGTCGTTCAGCGTGTCGATGCCCAGATTCGGGTCGTCCGAGGTCAGCACCGCCATCAGCAGGAAGTTGGAGCGCGACTTGTCCACGCGCACGCCCTGCTGCGTCACCGCCGCCGGCAGGCGCGGGGTGGCACGCGACAGGCGGTTTTGCACGTCCACCTGCGCCAGGTCGGCGTTGGTGCCGGGCTCGAAGCTCAGCGAGATCGAGCCGGTGCCGTTGGCCTGGCTGGTAGTCTCCATATAGGCCAGGCCGGCGGCGCCGTTCATCTCGCGCTCGATGACGGACAGCACGCTGTCTTCCAGCGTCTGCGCGGTGGCGCCGGGGTAGGCCACGGAAATCTGGATGGTGGGCGGCGCCACCGAGGGGTACTGGGCCACTGGCAGCTTGGTGATCGACACCGCCCCCAGCACCATGATGAAAATCGCGATCACCCACGCGAAGATGGGGCGCTCGATGAAGAACTTGGCCATGTGCCGCGCTCCTGAAGTCTGATGCGGTTACCGCTGCGCGGCGGCAGGGGTGGCGGAGCCGGCGGCCGTTGAGGCCGGGGCAGGCGCGGCGGACGTTGCCGGTGCGCCTGGCGTTGCCGGTGCCGGCGCGGCGCCAGACTTCGCTCCAGCCGGTACTGGCGTACCGTTGCCGTTGCGCTGCCATGGAACGGGCTGCACCACCACCGGCTGGCCCGGCTGGGTGCGCGGCAGCTTCTGGAAGCCGTCCACCATCACCCGCTCGCCGGCCTTCAGGCCTTCCAGAACCACCCAGTCATTGCCCTGCGCCGGTCCCAGCTTGACGCTGCGCGGCGCCACGTGGTTCTCGGCATCCACCACCATCACGCTGTCGCCGTGCGCCGAGCGCGTCACTGCTTGCTGCGGCAGCAGCACGCCATCCTGCACCTGTGCCTGCTCCAGGCGCACGCGCACGTACAGGCCCGGCAGCAGCGAGCGATCCGGGTTGGGCACCTCGGCGCGCAGCGTGACCTGGCCGCTGGTCGGGTCCACCGTCAGGTCGGTGAACAGCAGCCGGCCCTTGCGCGCATGCACGCTGCCGTCTTCCAGCACCACGCTGACCTCGGCCGCGCCCTTGGCGGTCTGCTGGTACTTGCCGCTGGCCACGTCGGCGCGCAGGCGCAGCGCATCGGCGGCCGACTGGGTGAAGTTGATGTACAGCGGGTCGATCTGCTGGATCACCGCCAGCTCGGTCGCCGAGCCCTGGCCGACCAAGGCGCCTTCCGTGACCAGCGAGCGGCCGATGCGCCCGGAGATCGGCGCGGTGACGGTGGCGTAGCCCAGGGTGATGTCGGCCGTCTTCACGGTGGCGCGGGCCGCGGCCAGGTTGGCCTCGGCGGTCTTCTGCGCGGCCACGGCGTTGTCGTACTCCTGGCGGCTGATGGCATTGGCCTCGACCAGCGGGCGGTAGCGTTCGGCTGTCGCCCTGGCCTGGCCCAGCGTCGCCTCGGCCTGCGCCACGCTGGCGCGCGCCTGTGCCAGGTTGGCCTGGTAGGGTGCGCTGTCGATCAGGAACAGCTTCTGCCCGGCCTTGACTTCGCTGCCCTCGGTGAACAGCCGCTTTTGCACGATGCCGGCAGCGCGGGCGCGCACCTCGGCCACGCGCGAGGCCTCCAGGCGGCCGGGCAGCTCGGTGACCAAGCCGATCTCGCCCGGCTGCACCGTCACCACACCCACCTGGGCCGCCTGCATGGCGGCAGCCCCCGCAGACGGCGCCGCGGCGTCGTCCTTCTTGCCGCAGGCGGACAGGGACAGGGCCGCGGCCAGCACCAGCGCGGCGGCGGACAGGGGACGGAATGGGGCGGTTGCAGGCACGAGATTCAGGCGGTGCATGAAAGACATCCTTGGGCGAACGGACAGACGTTCGAAGGGGCCGGGGCGCCCGCGCTGGGGCCCGGAACCGGGAAATGCGGTGATTCGCAAAACCGCGGATTGTACATACATTCGTGAATGTATAATGACAACGTGATCTTCCGGCCTCGCCGGAGGTGTTTTCAGGAGGGGAGCCACCATGGCACGACGCACCAAGGACGACGCCGAAGCCACCCGCCATGCCTTGCTGGACGCTGCCGAGCGCGTGTTCTATGAAAAGGGCGTGGCGCGCGCGTCGCTGAATGAAGTGGCCCTGACCGCCGGCGCCACGCGCGGCGCCATCTACTGGCACTTCAAGGACAAGCTGGACCTGTTCAACGCCATGATGGACCGCGTCACGCTGCCGCTGGAGATGGTCTGGAATGCCAGCGAGATGAACGAATGCGCCTGGCCGCTGCAGCGTCTGCGCGCCGTCATCGGCCAGCTGCTAGCGACCTTCGAGGGTGACGACCACATCCGCCGGGTGTTCGAGATCGCCATGTACCGCGTGGAATACGTCAGCGAGCTGAGCGACGTGCGCGAGCGCCACCTGGCGGCGCATGCGCGCTTCCAGGCACTGCTGGCCAATGACCTGACGCAGGCCGCACAGGCCCAGCAGGTCGAGCTGCCGATGGGCGTGGACGCCGCTGCCATGGGCCTGCAGGGCCTGTTCGACGGGCTGCTGCAGTCCTGGATCCTGGGCGGTGCGCCGTTCTCGCTGACCAGCGTCGGGCGCCAGGCGGTGGACGTGTATTTGCGCGGCCTGGGCCTGAAGCTGTGAGGCGCATGCGATAATGCGCGGCTCGTTCGGTGCCCTGCCGCACGCAGCAGGCGCACCGCGCTGCAAACACCTCCAGCGGCTGTAGCTCAGTGGATAGAGTATTGGCCTCCGAAGCCAAGGGTCGTGGGTTCGATCCCCGCCAGCCGCGCCACATTTCCCTCCTCGCCCCGCACCATGCCCCGCGCTGCCGCCGCATGGCGCGCGCGGCGCGGCGGCATTCAGGGCAGGGCATGACCACACTTCCCCGCAGCGTCGCACTCAGCGGCGCCTCCAACTTCCGTGACCTCGGCGGCTATGCCGGCCTGGACGGGCGCACGGTGCGCTGGCGCCGGCTGTTCCGCTCCGACCATCTGGCAGCCCTGACGCCCGAGGACACGCGCGCCCTGTCGGGCCTGGGGCTGGCGCGCGCGCTGGATCTGCGCGGCACGCAGGAACGCGCCGCCCAGGCCTACGCGCTGCCCGACGTGCGCTACCACGCGCTGCCCATCGAGCCGGTGGTGGCGCAGCGCGCGCAGGAGATGGCTGCCACCGGCCAGGCCATGGACGCGGCGCTGGCGCGCCGGCTGATGCACGACACCTACCGCGCCTTCGTCGCCGACAACGAGGCGCAGTTCGCCGCGCTGTTCGAACACCTGCTGCAGGACGACTCGCCGCTGGTGTTCCACTGCACCGCCGGCAAGGACCGCACCGGCTTCGCCGCGGCACTGATCCTGCGCGCCCTGGGCGTGCCGCAGGATGTGGTGCTGCACGACTACCTGCTCACCAACGGCCTGTACCGGCGCCCGGCGGTGCTGCAGGGTTCGGCGCCGCCGGAGGTGCTGGACGTGATCTGGCGCGTGCAAGCCGACTTCCTGCAGGCCGCGTTCGATGCGCTGGAGCAGGAGCATGGCAGCCTGCAGCGCTACCTGGAGCGCGCGCTGCGCCTGGACGAGGCGGCACGCGCGCGCCTGGGGCAGTTGTACCTGCAAGCGCCCGGCGCCTGATAGCTGCGCCCCAGGAACGCAAAAAAGGCAGCCGCGCGGGCTGCCTTTTGCGTTGGGCCAGGGCGGCGCTGCCGTCAGGCGGTCGCGTCCTTGAGCTTCTTCAGCGCGCGGGTCTTGATCTTGACCGACGCCGGCTTGGCCGGGAACCAGCGCTCCTCGCCCGTGAACGGGTCCTTGCCGAAGCGCTTCTTGCGCGCCTCGACCTGCTGCAGTGTGACCTTCAACAGGCCAGGCAGGGTGAACTCGCCCGAGCCCTTCTTGTGCACCGACGCCAGCATCGCGCCTTCCAGCGCCGCCAGCACGGCCTTCACGCCCTTGGGCTCGACGCCCGACTGCTCGGCCAGGTGCGCGACCAGCGAGGTCTTGTTGAAGGGGTCCTTCACCGGCTTGATGGCGGCAGGGGCCTTCTTGGCGGCGGCGCTGGTCTTGGCGGGCGCGGCCTTCTTGGCGGCGGCCGTCGCCGTCGCCTTTTTCGCGGCGGCTGCCGGCTTCGCGGACGCGGCCTTCGGGGCCGGGGTGGCGGTGGTTTTCTTCGCAGTTGCCATGGTGTCGAATGCTGGTGTTGGTTGCTGTTGGACAGGCCAGCCGGGGCTGGTGCGCGGATTCTAGGTCGTGTTCCCGCGCGCAGCGTGCCGGCCAAAGCCGGCAAACGGCGCAAAACCGCGCTTTTTGCCGCTTCTGGCGGCTGCCGCGCGGCCTGGCAAGGCTTTAAGCTGGCGCGTGGCGCGCATCTGCGCATCCAGGCCATCACAAGGAGCCTCCATGAGCGACGACACATCTCCCTTCGGCTTCGGGCGTTTCGTGCCCGGTTTCGACTTTCTGCAGAGCCTGGCGCGCGGTGCCGCGCCGGGCGCCAGCGCGATGCCTGGCTGGGTGGCGCCCACCGCCAGCGTGCAGGAGCTGGACCGGCGCATCCAGGAGCTCAAGACCGTGCAGTTCTGGCTGGAGCAGAACGCGCGCGCGCTCGCCGCCACGGTACAGGCGCTGGAAGTGCAGAAGATGACCCTGGCCACGCTGGCCGGCATGAACGTGGCGATGGGCGACATGGCCGCGGCCTTCAGCGGCATGGGCGCGGGCAGCAGTGCAGGCACGTCAGCTTCGCCTCCCGCTGCGGCGCCGGCCGCCGTAACCAGCCCGGCGCCGCAGCCCGATGCCGCCGCGCCGGCGCAATCGCAGGAGGGCAGTGGCGAACGGCCGGGCCTGGCCGATCCGCTGCAATGGTGGGGCGCGCTGACCAGCCAGTTCCAGCAGATCGCCACGCGCGCGCTGCAGGACACGGCCACGCAGCAGGCGGCCTTCGACGCCACGCGCGAGATGGCCAGCGGCGCCATGAAGGCCGCCGGCGACATGGCGGCGCAGTGGGCGCAGCCGGGCCAGGAAGAGACGCCGGAGGCGGGCGCCGCCGCCAAGCCCCCGCAGGCGCGTGCGCCGCGCGCTGCCGCCCCCACGCCCGCCACAGCGCCGGCGCGCAAGCCGGCCGCGAAGAAGCGCGGCGCCTGAGCGCTGCGCTGCTGCGCCGCGCCGCGGCACAGGGCCCGGGGACCACAAACCGGTGCTGGCAGGCGCCACGCTGCCGGTTTCAGGTGTTTTCCGGCTCTAGCCCTGATAAATAAAGGGCCTGCAGCTATTCTTCCAATAGCATTCGCGGGCGGCTGGCCGGCAGACGCGAAACGCTGCCAAGGCGCGCGCGCTCTGCGACTGCCGCGCGTGTCAGTTATCCACCGCGCTGCGCGCCACACGCATCGCATGCAACCGGCGCGCCCCATGCGCGGGTAGCCGCGCAAGGGCCGCCCCGCCGCGCTGCGCTAGCGCCCCCTGCCCGCAGCGCGCAGCGCTGCGAGAGCGGGGGAAGGCCCGAAGGGACTCAGTGGGGTGTGGTTTCATTTCAAGCCTGCGCCGGCAGCACCGCCTCGCCCAGGTTCAACATCAGCCTGTTGGCCCAAGCGAACAGGGCGATGGCGTGCACCGTGTCCAGCAGCTCCAGGTCGGACAGGCCGGCCGCGCGCAGCGGCGCCAGGTGCTGCGGCCCGAAGGCGCCGGGCGCGCGCGTCAGCGCCGCGCTGGCCTGCACCAGGGCGCGCTCGCGCGGGTTGGTGCCGGCGCTGTCCGGGTCTTCGAAGATCTGCGCGATCACGTCGTTGCGCTTGGCCAGCTGCTCGAAGCGCTGGGCGTGCACCGAGGCGCAGTACACGCAGCCGTTGATGCGCGAGACCACCGTGGTGGCCACCTCGCGCTCGGCGCGCGGCAGGCCGCCGGGCGCGTACATGATGGCGTTGAAAGCCTGCGAGCGCTCGGCCAGCACCTGCGGCTGGTGCGCCAGCAACAGGTAGAAGTCCGAGGTGCGCGCCTTGGGATGGCTGGCGTCCAGCACAGCGATCTGCTCGGCGCTGGCGTGCTGCGGGTCAAGCACCGGCAGCCAGGCTTTCCAGTCCAGCGTCTCGCTGGTGTAGCCGGCCCGGCGCAGCGGCTGGCCCGGCGGCGGCAGGTTGGCCGGGTGCACGAAGGGCGCCTCGGGCGCGGCGGCCGGGGCTGGCGCGGCACTGTCGGCCGGCCCGAGCGCGGCCAGCGCCGCCACGCCGGCCGCCACGCGCGCCTGGAAGGTGACGAAGCCGATCAGCTGCGCCAGCAGCACCACCTCCGGCACCGGCAGACCGGCATCCGTCAGCGCCTGCAACGCGGCGCGGTCGGCGGCTGCCGGATCGGTGGCCAGCAGGTGCGCGAAGTGCCGCATGGCCTGCCAGCGCGCGCCGTCCACGGGCTGCGGCGGCTGCGGCCGGGCGTAGTGCGCGGCCAGCGCTGCCACGCCGCTGTCGGCGGCCACGGCCTGCGCCACGGCCAGGCGCTCGGGCAGCGGCAGGCCGGCGCCCTCCAGCGCCGGGCCCAGCAGCAGATCCTCGCAGGCCTGCGTGGCGGCCACGGCCTTGGCGCGCTGCTGGCGCGCGGCCTGCACCTGGGGGGCGTCGGTGTCCAGATGGAAGAGGGTGGCGATGGTGTCGTGGGTCATGTCGGCGGCAGGATGCGTTGGGCGGTGTCGGCGGGCGTCCATTCGTCGCCCAGCAGCTCGGGCTCGGCATAGGCCTGCAGCGCGGCGAAGTGGTGTTCCACGTCCTCGGCGTACAGCAGGCCGGCGATGCCGCTGGCCAGGCGCCGGGCGCCGTCGCTGATGGCCGGGATATCGCCCGAGACGGTGCCGTGCGACAGCGCCGCGGGGTAGCAGAAGCAGTGGATGTGCGCGAGGCCCGGGCAGGCGCCGGGGGTCTTCTCGCGGAACTCGAATGTCGGCCCCAGGTCGGGCGAGTCGAACAGCTCGCGGTCCTCCTCGCCGGGCGCGGGCACATGGCGCTCACCCCACAGGCGCACCTGGTGCGCGAAGGGGGCGAACTCGGGTTTCTGCGCCCAGTCGATGGCGAAGCCCGTGGCCAGCACCAGGAAGTCGAAGGCAAAAGTGCCCTGGCTGGTGGCTACGTGCAGCGCGTCGCCCACCTGCGCCACCTGCTGCACCGCGCAGCCGAAGTGGAAGTGCGCGTGAGTGTGGCGCGACACGCGCAGCGTGCTGCCGCGCGGCGGCGGCACCTGGGTGGCGTTGATGTAGTGGCGGATGCGCCACTTCCAGGCGTCGGGCAGGCCGTGGTGCCCCTGGGTCAGGCCGGGCACGCCCGAGCCCTTGGACTTGTTCACCGTGGGCATGGCGGCGCGCCGCGCGATCAGGTCGACGCTGGCGGCGCCGCACTCCAGCGCGGTGCCGGCGCTGTCCATGGCCGACGAGCCCATGCCGACGACGCCCACGCGCTTACCGGCCAGGGTGCGGTAATCGAATACATCCGACGAATGCGCCCACAGGCGCCCGCGCGCCGCGGGCGGCAGGCCGTCCATGAATGGCGGGATCTGCGGCCCGCCCAGGCCGTCGCGCCCAGTGGCCAGCACCACGCGCCGCGCCCACCAGGTGGCGGCGCCGACGGGCGACCGAACGTCCACCTCCACCAGGCCGTTCGTGCGCGGGTGCACGGCCAGCACCTCGTGCTCATTGCGCACATCGGCTTCGGTGACGCGGCGGTACCAGCGCAGGTAGTCCATCCACTGCAGGCGCGGGATCTTGTCCAGCGCTTCCCAGGCGGCGGCGCCCCACTGCGCCTCGAACCAGGCGCGGAAGGTGAGCGAGGGCACGCCCAGGGCGGGGCCGGTGAGCTCCTTGGGCGAGCGCAGCGTGTCCATGCGCGCCGTGGTCGCCCACGGGCCTTCGTGGTCGCGCGGGGCTCGGTCCAGCAGCACGGCGGCGATGCCCTGCTGCGCCAGCGCCATGCTGGCTGCCAGGCCGGCCTGACCGGCGCCGATGATGAGCACGTCCACCACCGGCTGGCCGGCGTGCGTGCGCGGCGGCAGCCAGGGCCGGGCGCGCCAGTTCAGGGTCAGCAGGTCGTGGCGCACGCGCGCCTCGAGCGCGGCCAGCGAAGCGGGAGAATCGGTCATGGAAAGGTCACCCGAAGATCAGTCGATGCTGATTTTCGCGTCCTTCACCACCTTGGCCCACTTGGCGCGGTCCTTGTGCACCGTCTGGCGGAACTGCTCGGGCGTTTCGATGCGCAGCGTGTTGCCCTGCGATTCGAAGCGCTGGCGCACCTCGGGCTGCTGCAGCACGGTGCGGATGGCGGCGCCCATCTTGTTGACGATGGCCGCGTCCGTGCCCTTGGGCGCGAAGACTCCGAACCAGATGGCGCTGTCGAAGCCCTGCGTGCCCGGCACGCCGCTGGCGGCGATGGGCGTGACTTCCTTGACCGCGGCCACCGGCTGCGCGGTGGTCACGCCCAGCAGGCGCACCTTGCCGCTTTTGTAGTGCGGCAGCACGGTTTGCACCTGGTTCATGATGCAGCAGGTCTCGCCGCGCAGCACTGAGGTGATGGCCTCCGGGCCGCCCTTGTAGGGCACGTGCACCATGTCCAGGCCCAGGCGCGCGTTCAGCTCGGCGAACGCCATGTGCGTGCCGGTGCCGTTGCCGGTGGAGGCATAGTTGTACTTGCCGGGGTGAGCCTTCACCTGGGCAACGAACTCCTGCAGGTTCTTCACGTCGATCACCTTCGGATTGATGGTGAGCACGTTGGACACATCCACCAGCGGCGCCACCGGCACGAAGTCGGCCTCGACGTCGAACGGCAGGTTCTTGTACAGCGCGGCGTTGCTGCCGTGCGTGGCGGCCGTGCCCAGGCCGAAGGTGTAGCCGTCGGGCTTGGCGCGCGCGACGTATTCGCTGGCGATGTTGCCGGCAGCGCCTGGCTTGTAGTCGATGATCAGCGGCTGGCCCAGCTGCTGCTGCAGCGGCTCCTGCACGGCCCGCGCCACCACGTCCACGCCCGAGCCGGCCGGGAAGGCCATGATCAGCGTGACGGGCTGGCTGGGCCACTGGCCGGAAGGCTGGGCCGATGCAGTGGCGGCGGCCAGCGACAGGGCGGCCAGGGCTGCGCCGGTGCGCAGGCGGGAAACGATGGGCATGTGCGTTCTTTCCAAAAGGGCAGATCCCGCGCCTGCAGGCGACGCGGCGTTCAGGACGGCCATTGTGGAGAAATGCACATTCGGGCGCGCTATATGGTTATGAAGCCGGCTGGCGCGCCCCCCTGTCAGTAGCGATAGGGGTTGTTCGGGCGGCGGTCGTGGCGGTTGGGCACGCCGTCGCCGTCGCCGTCGCGGTCCCAGCGGCCGGCGGCATAGACCCACTGGCCGTTGCGCTGGTGCCATCCGGGCTGCACGTAGCGCTGACCGTGGCGCACGCGCACCCACTGGCCCGGTACCCAGACATGGCGGCGCCCGCGCCATTCCCAGTGGCCCTGCGACCAGACCATGCCGCGGCGTGCGGCCGGAACGCGCTCGTAGCGCGGCGCCGGGGGCGGCGGCACCACGTAGCCGGGCTGGGCGCCGGTCTGGATGACGACGGTGGCATTGGACGCGGCCTGCGCGGCGCCGGTGACCAGGCCCAGGGCGAGCGTCAGGGCGGCGCAGGCGGTGGTGAGGGGGAGAGTGCGTGCCATGGGGTCCTCCTTGTTGGATGGCGATGGAGCCATGGTCGGAAGGTTGCGTCAACGGCCATGCAGCCCAAGGTTGCCGGCAAGCGAAACAATGTGACGTTGTGTCACATCCGCCGCATTGCCTCACGTCTTGGCGCAAAAAACCGGCGTTGGAGGTTATCCAGCGGGGGCCTGCAGCTATTTTTTCGATAGCGACGCCGCCGGCCGGCGCATGGCGGTGAAGGCGGCGAACTCCCACTCGCGCAGCGCCAGCAGCAGCGTGCAGCCCGCGCGTTCGGCCTCGGGCAGGCGCTGGTCGGCCAAGTGCTGCTGGGCGAAGTCCTGCGCCACGCGCTGCATGCGCTCCATAAAGGCCACGCGCTGGCTGTGCGCGATGGCGCCGTGCACCAGCAGCACGCCCTCGCCGGGGCCGTCAAAGGCGCCGCCGAAGTAGTCCAGCAGCGCGTGCTCGCGGAAATACTCCATGACTGGCCCGCGCGGGCGCCAGCGGAAGGTCTTGGCGAGCTTCAGGCGGTAGCGGTTGCCCGGGCGCAGTTCGATGATGCCGATGCGGTCCAGCTGCGCGAGGTATTTCACACCCTCGGCCTCGTCCAGGCGGTAGGTGGCCAGTACCTGCGCCAGCGTCCACTGGCTGAGCACGCAGATCGCCATCAGCAGCAGCTTCTTGTCGGCGACCACGGCGCGCTCCTGCTCCTGGGTCAGCTCCTGCAGCAATGGCTGGCTGTCGGCCACGCGCCGCGCCAGGTCGGCGAAATCGAGCTTGAGCGCGCGGCAGATCGCGTCCACCCGCGCCAGCGGCATGTCGCCGCGCGCCAGCATGCGCTTGACGCTGGACTCGGCAAGGTTCAGCTCACGTGCCAGGTCGGCGTAGGTCATGCGCGCGGCCTTGAGTTCGGCCTTCAGGGCGGCGACCAGGTCGGCGGTGGTGCTCATGGGCCAAAAGTATCCCATGGCGATACCGCGCGGCGCCCGGCCTGCGCCACGGTCACACATCGCGCACAGGCGCGCGCCGCTTTCCGCACAATGCGCGCCAGACGTTCGCCACCACAGGCCCCGCCATGACTCACCCCGCCGCCCCCGTCGCCGTTGACCCTGCCGCCACCGCCGCGCCGCCGCACCCCAATCAGTTCGCCCTGCTGCGCCAGCGCCGCTTCGCGCCGTTCTTCTGGACGCAGTTCGCCGGCGCGGCCAACGACAACCTGTTTAAGTTCGCGTTCACCGTCATGGTCACCTACCAGCTGCAGGTGGCGTGGCTGCCACCGGCGCTGGCCGGGCTGGTGATTGGCGCGCTGTTCATCCTGCCGTTCCTGCTGCTGTCGGCCACGGCGGGGCAGATCACCGACAAGCTGGAGAAGACGCGCATCATCCGCTTCGTCAAGAACCTGGAGATCGCCATCATGGCGGTGGCCGCCGCCGGCTTCGTGGCGGAAAGCGCCGCCGTGCTGCTGGCCTGCGTGTTCCTGATGGGGCTGCACTCCACGCTGTTCGGGCCGGTGAAGTTCGCCTACCTGCCGCAGGCCTTGAGCGAGCGCGAGCTGACGGGCGGCAACGGCATGGTGGAGATGGGCACGTTCGTCGCCATCTTGCTGGGCAACGTGGCCGGCGGGCTGCTGGTGGCGCTGCCGCAGGTGGGCCATGCCAGCGTGGCGGCGGCCTGCGTGCTGCTGGCGCTGGCCGGGCGCGCGGTGGCGCAGGCCATCCCGCCCGCGCCGGCCACCGACCCGGGGCTGCGCATCAACTGGAACCCGGTCAGCGAGACCTGGCGCAACCTGCGGCTGGCGCACGGCAACATCGTCGTCTTCCGCTCGCTGCTGGGTATTTCGTGGATGTGGTTCTTCGGCGCGGTGTTCCTGTCGCAGTTCCCGAGCTTCGCCAAGGACGTGCTGCACGGCGACGAGCAGGTGGCGTCGCTCCTGCTGGTGGTGTTCTCGGTCGGCATCGGCACCGGCTCGCTGCTCTGCGAGGTGCTGTCGCGCCGGCACGTGGAGATCGGGCTGGTGCCGCTGGGCGCCATCGGCATGAGCGTGTTCGCGGTCGACCTGTACTTCGCCTCGCGCGCGCTCCCCGAGGTGCCGACCATGGGCCTGGCGACCTTCCTGGCGCAGCCGGCGCACTGGCGCGTGATGGCCGACCTGGCGCTCCTGAGCCTGTCCGCCGGCCTGTACAGCGTGCCGATGTACGCGCTGATCCAGCTGCGCAGCCAGGCCACGCACCGCGCGCGCATCATCGCCGCCAACAACATCCTGAACGCCCTGTTCATGATCGCCAGCGCCGTGCTGGCCGGTGCGCTGCTGTCGGCGGGCTTCAGCGTCCCGCAGGTGTTTTTGTTCACGGCCATCGCCAACGCGCTGGTGGCGGGCTACATCTTCCTGCTGGTGCCGGAATACCTGCTGCGCTTCGTCGCCTGGATGCTGTCGCGCTGCGTGTACCGCTTCCGCGTGCGCGGCGAGGCGCACATCCCCACCGAGGGCGCGGCCATCCTGGCGTGCAACCACGTCAGCTTCGTCGATGCCGTGCTGCTGATGGCCGCCAGCCCGCGGCCGATCTACTTCCTGATGGACCACCGCATCTTCCGCGTGCCGGTGCTGGGCTGGCTGTTCCGCTTGGCGCGCGCCATCCCCATCGCGCCGCAGAAGGACGACCCCGCCACCTACGACGCCGCCTTCGAGCGCGCCGCGCAGGTGCTGCGGGAAGGCGACCTGCTGGCCATTTTCCCCGAAGGCGGCATCACCCGCGACGGCCAGCTGCAGCCGTTCAAGGGCGGCATCGTGAAGATCCTGGAGCGCGCCCGCGCCGACGGCCTGCAGGTGCCGGTGGTGCCGATGGCGCTGACCCACCTGTGGGGCTCGTTCTTCAGCCGCATCGAGGAGGGCGGGGCGATGGTGCGGCCGTTCCGGCGCGGCCTGTTCAACCGCGTCGGGCTGAACGTGGGCGCGCCGCTGCCGGCGCACCTCCCGGTGCAGCCCGAGGCGCTGCGCGAGCGCGTGGCGGCGCTGCTGGCTCTCGGCTGACAATGCAGCCGGGTATCGCCAAGCGATACCCGCAGCGGTGCGTAGCGCCACTGCAGCACTGAAAGCAGGACTGCGCGGCCCGCGCCGCGCACCATGGCGGTCATGTTCAACCCCCTCGTGGAGACCGCCATGCAGCATCCTTCCCCTTCCTCCCGTGCCCCGCGCATGTTGCGCGACAGCCGCGCCTGGCAGCTGCAGGTCTGGGCCTCGTTCGGCGCCGCCGTGTTCCTGTGCGCCACCGGCCTGGCCTGGCTGCCGGGCGAGCCGCTGGCGCGCGCCTTCATGTTCATGGGCTACGTGTTCTGCCTGTCGGCGGCCTTCGTGCTGGCCAAGTTCGTGCGCGACCGGCAGGCCGGCGCTGCGGAAGGCGCGGCCGACACGCCGCTGTGGCGCCTGGTGGTCTGGGGCGGCTTCGCCACCGCCATGGCGCTGACCGGCTGGGGCCTGTGGCAGCTGGCCATCCACCCGACCTGGAAGGCCTTCCTGGCCGTGGGCTGGCTGTACCTGATCTCCAGCGCCTTCACCCTGGCCAAGATGCTGCGCGACCGGCACGAGGCCGACCTGGCCGAGGCGCGCTGGACCGGCCGCCAGCGTGCGGCGGAGGACGCGCAGTGACCCGCCGCCCGAGCGTCCCGGCGTGCCGCGCCGCCCTGCCTGACCTGCGACCGGAGTCCACCATGTCCCTGTCCTTTTCTCCCCTCGTGCCTGCGCCGGCCCTCCGGGCCGCCACGTCCGTCCCCACCGCTTCCAAGCGTTCCCACCCGCTGCAACGCCTGGCCCGCGGGGTGCTGCCGGCCCTGGCGCTGGTTCTGGCCTTCTCTGCCACCCGCCCGGCATGGGCGCAGAGCGAGGCCTCGGCCGCGCTGTCGCTGCTGCCGGTGGCGTCGGTCGCGGTGGCTTCGGGCGGCGCATCGGTGGCCGCCGGCGCCGTCGCCATGCTGCCGGTGGCGCTGCTCGCCAGCGGCGCGGTGCTCACCGTGCGCGCGGTGGAGGCCTCGGCGCACGGCACGGTATATCTGCTGGAGCGCGCCTCCGACGGCGCCCAGGCCAGCATCGCGCTGGGCGCGGCCGCCGCCTCGGCCGCTGCGCTGTCCGTCGGCAGCGTGCTGGCGTGCAGCGTGATCGCCAGCGGCACGCTGCTGCTGGCCGCGGGCGAGGTGGTGGCCTTCATCCCGAATGCGCTGGGCCAGGCGCTGCTGTACAGCGAGAGGTTGTGACGCCATGTGCACGCGACCTCTCATCTTTCAGAGCGCACGCGCCGCTGCCGCCGGCGCCCGGCGCCCGCTGACGGCCACCACTGCCGCGGCAGCGGCGCTGCTGTTCCTGGCGGTCACCCCGGCGCAGGCCGGTCAGGACTGCACAGGACACAAGCCCACGGCCCGCACCATCGAGCGCGGCATGCGCCTGGCCGCGCAGACTGCCCAGGCGCTGGACGCCAGCGGCGCGCAGGTGGTGCTGCTGGCGCGCGCCGGGCAGGACCTGACGCGCTACGGCCTGCGCTGGTCGCACCTGGGCTGGGCCTGGCGCCTGCCGGACGGCCGCTGGCGCGTGGCGCACAAGCTGAACGACTGCGGCAGCGCCGAGGGCCACCTGTGGCACCAGGGCCTGGGCGAGTTCTTCCTGGACGACCTGTGGCGCCACGAGGCCGTCTGGGCCGTGCCCGCCCCGCAGGTGCAGCAGCGGCTGCACGCGCTGCTGCAGGACGACGCGCGCACCCGCGCGCTGCAGCACCGGCCCTACAGCATGGTCAGCTACGCCTGGGGCACACGCTACCAGCAGTCGAACCAGTGGGCCGTCGAGACCCTGGCCGCCGCCCTGCAGCCGCAGCAGATCGCCACGCGCGCACAGGCGCAGCAGTGGCTGCGCGCGCAGGGCTATGTGCCCGGCACCCTCACCCTGGGCCCGCTCACGCGCCTGGGCGCACGGCTGACACGGGCGCACGTCGCCTTCGACGACCATCCGCCGGCGCAGCGCCATGCCGGGCGCATCGAGACCGTCACGGTGGATTCGGTGCTGCAGTGGCTGCAGCGCAGCGGCCTGGCCGGCGCGCCGCAGATGCTGCGGCTGCAGGACGCTGACTTATGATGAAAAACGACCTGGACCCTTGTGTTGCAAGGGCCTGCAGCTACTGAAAAAGTAGCAGACATTCACAGTTTGGAGAAGGAGAGCGACATGGGCAAAGCCCTGCGACTGTCGGAAAAGTGGTTTCGCCGCGGCCTGTGGCTGGTGGCGGTGGTGTTCGCCGGTTTCCTGATCGGGCTGGGCGGCACGCTGGTGGGCGACCTGCCGCGCGTGGAAGCCGAGCTGGAGCTGGACGACTTCCTGGACCTGCGTGCGGTGCAGCCGCTGCGCACCCAGGTCGAGGCGGCCGAGGAGGCGCGCGCCCAGGCGCACAGCGCGCTGGAGCAGGCGCGGCTGCAGCGCTCCAAGGCGCGCAGCGAGTCGCGCTCCGAGCGCGAGAGCTTCGACAACTGGCTGGCCACGCGCAGCGTCACCCAGCGCGCCGAGCACGACCCGGAGGTGCTCGCCCGCACGCGCCGCCTGGACGCGCTGCAGGCGCGCGAGCGCGCCACCCAGCAGGCGCTGGAGCAGCAGGAGCAGGCGCTGCTGGACGCACGCCAGAGCGCCGAGCAGGCGCGGCACCGGCTGGACGAGCTGGAGCGCGAGGGCCATGCGCGCATGGCGCAGGAGCAGCGGCGCGTCGAGCTGCGCGTCTTCCTGTACCGCCTGGCGCTGACCCTGCCGCTGCTGGTGGCCGCCGGCTGGCTGTTCGCCAAGAAGCGCAAGAGCACCTGGTGGCCCTTCGTCTGGGGCTTCATCTGGTTCGCGCTGTTCGCCTTCTTCGTCGAGCTGGTGCCGTACCTGCCGAGCTACGGCGGCTATGTGCGCTACGCGGTCGGCATCGTCATCACCGTGCTGGTCGGGCGCTGGGCCATCGTCGCGCTGAACCGCTACCTGGAGCGCCAGCACCAGGCCGAGAGCCTGCCCGACGCCCAGCGCCGGCGCGAGCTGGGCTACGACGCCGCGCTGGCGCACCTGGCCAAGGGCGTGTGCCCGGGCTGCGAGCGGCCGGTGGACCTGAAGAACACCGGCATCGACTTCTGCCCGCACTGCGGCATCGGCCTGTTCGACCGCTGCGGCGCCTGCGGCACGCGCAAGAGCACCTTCGCACGCTTTTGCCATGCCTGCGGCACGCCGGCGGCGCCGGCCGCCGTGGCCCCGGCGCTGGACCGGCCGGCTGCCGTGTCGCAGCCCGACGCACCCGGTGGCGGGCGGGACGAGCCGCCGCCGCCCGAGCTGGTGCCGCGTACGCCCTGAACGCAGCCGGGGCAGGTCAGCTCATCAGCACCGGACCGCCCTTGGCGAGGGCGCGCTGCCAGGCCGGGCGGACGTGGATGCGCGACTGCAGCGCGCGCAGGCGCGGCGCGGCATCGGCGCCGCGCGACAGCAGCGCCTCGACCGCGAAGCTCATCTGGAAGTCGGCGAGCGTCAGGTGCTCGCCGGCGAACCAGCGGTGCGTGGCCAGGTGTTCTTCGAGGAACGCGGTGGCCGTCGCCAGGTTCGGGTCGATCAGCTTGGCCTGCACCCCCGCGCACAGCGCCCGTGCCACCGGCCTCACGAAGAACGGCATGGGCTGGCGCGGCACGGTCTGGAAGACCAGCTTCATGACCAGCCAGTTCATCAGCGAGCCTTCGGCGTAGTGCAGGAAGAAGCGGCACTGCCGGTGCTCGGGTGTGCCAGGCGCGGGCACGAGGTGCGCCAGATCGCCCGTGGCTTCGGCCGCGTAGCGCTCGCCCAGGTATTCCAGGATGGCGCCGGACTCGGCGATCGCCTCGCCGTCCTCGGTGGTGATGACCGGCGACTTGCCCAGCGGGTGGATTTTCTTCAGCGCGGGCGGCGCCAGCTTGGTGCGCGGGTCGCGCGCGTAGCGCTGGATCTCGTACGGCACGCCCAGCTCTTCGAGCAGCCACAGGATGCGCTGCGAGCGCGAGGTGTCGAGGTGGTGCAGGGTCAACATGGACGGACTCGCGGTCGGTTTTGAAAAAGAAGTGGCGCGCCCGGCTGCTTCAGGCGGGCCGGCCGGACGCGGCGTGCGGCTCGGCCGCGCCTGGCCTGGATCAGGGCTGGTAGCAGGCGCCCGTGCTGTCGTGCTGGATGCTCATCAGCTCGCCGCCCGCACCGCCCCAGACGTTGCCGCCGGTGAAGATCAGGCAGCCCTCACCCTTGTACAGGGCCTGCAGGCGGCGCGCATCGCTGCCGAAGTAGAACGGGATCCAGCGCTTGCCCGACTCGTAGGTGTGGAAGCGGTCGGGCGCGTGGCCCATCTTTTCCTGCACCTCGTCCATGTGCATGCCGATCTGCAGGCGCGCGAACTTGCTGCCGGGCCGGGGCTTGCCGATGACCTCGCCCTCGTAGCTGCCGTCGCGCGATTTCACGGTCTGGCTCGGCGCGCTGCTGCTGGCTTTGTCCTCTGCCGCCGGCGCGGCCGCCTTTTGCGAGGCGCAGCCGCCAAGCAGGCCCAGCAGGGCCAGGGACAGCGGGAGGGCAAGGGGGTTGACGGCTTTGCGGTGCATGGGGTGGGTCTCCGGTCGTTGCAGTGGTGAAACACTGGGGCCAGCGCAGGCCCGCGCCGGGCCGCTGGCTGCCCGGCGGGTGGAAAACGCGCCATGGTAGCGGCGCCGTTCCTCGCGCAGAAGTGGGTCGCACAGGCGTCGCAAAAAAGCCGCACGCCCGGTGCAGGCAACCCGCAGCGCCGCCGGGCCTGTCGGGCGGCGGCGCCCTGCCGCTCACACGCCGCGCGCCCGGTCCGCCTTGAACTGCGCGTGGAACTGGCTGAACGTGCCCGCATCCAGCGCGTCGCGGATCCCTTGCATCAGGTTCAGGTAGTAGTGCAGGTTGTGGATGCTGGTCAGCATCGGGCCGAGCATCTCCCCGCAGCGCTCCAAGTGGTGCAGGTAGGCGCGCGAGAAGCCGCCGCGCCCGCCGTCGTTCCAAGCGATGCCCTGCGGGCCGGCGCAGGCGTGGCAGGTGCAGGTGGCGTCCAGCGGCTGGTGGTCGGCGCGGTGGCGGGCGTTGCGGATCTTCAGGTCGCCGTAGCGCGTGAACAGGGTGCCGTTGCGCGCGTTGCGCGTGGGCATGACGCAGTCGAACATGTCCACGCCGCAGGCCACGCCGTCCACCAGGTCCTCGGGCGTGCCCACGCCCATCAGGTAGCGCGGCTTGGTGGCGGGCAGGCGGTGCGGCGTGTGCGCCATGATGCGCAGCATCTCGTCCTTGGGCTCGCCCACGGAGACGCCGCCGATGGCGTAGCCGGGGAAGTCCATCTCGACCAAGGCCTGCAGCGACTCTTGGCGCAGGTGCTCGAACATGCCGCCCTGCACGATGCCGAACAGCGCGTTGGGATTGCCCAGGCGCTCGAACTCGGCCTTGGATCGCAGCGCCCAGCGCCGGCTCATCTCCATGCTCTTGCGCGCCTCGGCCTCGGTGGTCAGGCGGCCCTGGGTTTCGTACGGCGTGCATTCGTCCAGCTGCATGACGATGTCGGAGTTCAGCGTGGTCTGGATCTGCATGCTGACCTCGGGCGACATGAACAGCTTGTCACCATTGACCGGGCTCTGGAAATACACGCCCTCCTCGGTGATCTTGCGCATGGCGCCCAGCGACCAGACCTGAAACCCCCCCGAGTCGGTCAAGATCGGCTTGTCCCACTGCTCGAAGGCGTGCAGGCCGCCGAAGCTCTGCACTACGTCCAGCCCGGGGCGCATCCACAGGTGGAAGGTGTTGCCCAGGATGATCTGTGCGCCCATGTCGCGCAGGCTTTGCGGCATCACGCCCTTGACGGTGCCATAGGTGCCCACGGGCATGAAGATGGGGGTCTGCACCACGCCGTGGTTCAGGGTCAGGCGGCCACGGCGGGCATGGCTGGCGGGGTCGGTGGCGAGCAGGTCGAATTGCAGCATAGGGCGCGAATTGTCCCAGAGCGGGCGCCTACACTGGCCGCACGTTTCTTATAGCTACCGCAGGAGAAAGAACATGCTGAGGATCATGATTGCCGTCGATGGTTCGGACCTGGCGCTGGACGCCGTGCATCACGCGCTGGCGCTGGTGCGCCGTGGTGGCCTGCAGGCCACGCTGGTGCTGGGGCATGTGCAGGAAGAGGCCTCGCTGCTGGAGCTGGCCACCCAGGGCGCCGACGCCATCGCCGAGGCCAGCGTGGAGGCCGGCCAGCACCTGCTGCAGTCGGCCCTGGCGCTGGTGCAGGCTGCAGGCGTGCCGCACGAGACCGAACTGGGCCTGGGGCCGGTGACAGCCACGCTGGTGGACATGGTCGAGCGCTGCGGCTGCGACGCGCTGTTCATCGGCGCGCGCGGCCTGGGTGGCTTGCGCGGCGCCTTCCTGGGGTCGGTGTCGCAGCAGCTGGTCGAGCACAGCCCGGTGCCGGTGACGGTGGTCAAGCACGCCGAGCCGGCGGAAGGCGACGAGCTGGACGACGCCGGCGCCGCCTGAGGCAGGCCCGCCGCGCGGCGGTTGCGACAACGCCGGCAGCAAGGCCGGCGTTTTGCTTTTATTTTGATAGCTGAAGGCCCTTTTTTCACAAGGGCTCAGGCCGCTTTTCGCCAGGAATGTGGATCGACCGCGCGCTGCAGCTTGCCGTGCGGCAGGCTGGCCAGGCGCGCCAGCAGGCGGCGGCAGTAGCCGGCCACCCACAGGCACTTGTTGATTTCCTCGACCGGCAGCGGGCCCGAGACCACCACCAGGTCGTTGGCCACATCCAGCCGGCCGGCGGCGCGCAGGCGCCGGCGCATGTGCGTGGCCCAGGACTGGATGCGCGCCGGGCTGCCGTGCTGGTGCACCTCGCCGGTCAGGCGGTCGAAAGCGATGGCGACGCTGTCAGTCTTGAGCCTGAAGCGGCGCTCGCCGGTGACGGTGCTGGGCGCATCGCGCAGGTCGTACAGGTAGTAGCTGCCGGCCTTGAGCTGGTACTGCAGGTCCATGAGGGTCTCCTTCTCCTTCCAGGGCGCATTGTGCAAACGCGCTGGCTTTCGGAAAGGCCCGAACACCGCTGCAGAAGACGGTCAGTTGCCCGGCTCGCAGAGGCGGGCTATCGCCGCGCTGCGGACGATTGTGAAAGCCTTACCCGTACACCACAAGGCGTGGCACGGGCGAAGGCGTAACAGGCTGTCAGAAACGGCGGGGTGGCGAAGGCGCCCGCCGCTCAGAAGTCCACCAGGCTCAGGCCGACGCTGAAGACGGTGCGCTTCCTGTTGTAGTCGATCAGGCTGTCGCCGTAGCCCGAGAACAGCTGCGTGTGCAGGCGCAGGTTGCTGCGCGGGCCGGCGAAGCGCGTGCCCAGGCTTTGCATCCAGTCCAGGCGTGCCGAGCCGCGCCAGCTGCCGGCCAGCGCGTGGCGCGTGGTCAAGGTGAGGCGGTCGTGCGGCGTGGCGTTCCAGCCCAGGGTGAACTCGGAGCGGCCCACGGTGTCGCTGATGCCCGGGTTGTTGTCGCTGCCGGCGCTCTCGTGCAGGCGTTTCCAGACGCGCGCGGTCAGGCTGAAGCGGTCGTTCAGCTCAAAGCCGGTCATCAGGTAGGCGCGGTTCCAGCTGCGCGACAGCGGGTCGCTCTGGCCGTTGGACTGGTGCACCAGGCCGATGCCGCTGTAGCGCCACTGCCAGCCGAAGGGCAGCTTGGCCTGCGTCGGGTAGACGTACATGATCTCCGGCTCGTGGTCGGTGTTGCGAAACGGTCGCGAGATGTTCGAGGAAAACAGCTGCCAGTACGACTGCTGCGTGTAGCCGACCCACAGCGAGTCGCGCAGCCGCGCATCGCCGCGCGTCAGCAGGTCGCTGGCCAGCTTGGTGCGCACCGACAGCTGCACACGCATCTCGGCGCGGCGGTAGTCCACCGGCTGGGTGGCGCTGTTGTTCGGGTTGCTGGAGGTGGGCTGGCGGTTCACGTTGCTGCCGGCCACGACCGAGACGTTGATCGGCCGGTAGCCGCGAAAGCGCAGTGGGCCGCAGTCGGTGCCGGCCTCCAGCTCCCAGAAGCGCGACAGCGTGGTGTAGTCGCCGTCGCGGCAGCCGTCGGCCACCTTCAGGGCGATGACCGGCTCGGGCTGGGGCGCGGTCTCGGGCGCGGGCAGGGCGGCGAGCGCGGCGGCCGTGGCGGCGTCGCCGCCGCCGGTGCCCAAAGTGGTGTTGGCGCTGGCCGCCGGTGCAGTCCAGGCTTGGCGGCCGGCCCACTGGTCGAAGCAGGCCAGGCGCTGCGGGCCGTCCTGCAGCGCGGAGCACTGGCGCCAGCCGGCATCGGGGCTGCCGGGTGGCGCCGCAGGCGCGCCAGAGGTCTGCGCCAGGGCGGGCAGGGCCGCGCCGCTCAGAGCCAGGGCGAAGGGGAGCAGGGTGCTGGGTTTCATGGATAAAGAGGCCGGTGTTTGCCGGAATTTGGGTGTTTTTGCGCGCAAGCCCTTTGGGTATAACGGCTTGTGGCTATGAAAAAGTGAGTGGCAGCAGGTCAGGCCGCAGGGGTGGTTGCAGCCGCCTGGCCCTGCGCGCGTGCGGCGAATTCTGCCCGCAGCTGGCGCAGCTTCTCGCGCGGGTCCTCGCGGCTGGTGGCGGCGTCCAGTTTCATCTCGGCGATGAAGCGGCTGGGCAAGGCGGCGACCATCTCGCGGCCCTTCTTGCGCTTCTTGCTCCAGCCCACCGCCAGGGTGCGCTGCGCGCGGGTGATGCCGACGTACATCAGCCGGCGCTCTTCCTGCAGGCGCGCGGCCACGTCGTCGGCCACTTTCTCCTGACGGCCCTCGTCGTCGTCCAGCTTGAAGGGCAGCATGCCCTCGTTCACGCCCGCCAGGATGACGTGCGGCCACTCCAGCCCCTTGCTGGCGTGCAGGGTGGACAGCACCACCATGTCCTGCTCCTGCTCGCGCTCGGAGATGGTGGACAGCAGGGCGATGGTCTGGGCGACTTCCAGCAGGCTCTTGATTTCCTTTTGCGTGGTGGCGCCGCCGGTGTTTTCGATCTGCCCGCCGGCGCGCTGCGCCATCCAGTCGCAGAACTCCAGCACGTTGCCCCAGCGCGCGCTGGCGACCTTCTCGCTGTCCTCGCTGTCGTACAGGTACTGCTCGTAGCCGATGTCCTGGAGCCACTCGGCCAGGAAGGCGTGCGCCGCCTCGTGCCCGTGGGTGTGGCGCGCGCGGTGCTCCAGGTCGTTCACCGTGCGGCCGAACTCCAGCAGACCCTCCAGCGCGCGTTTGGGCACCGCCGCCGGCAGCATGGCGTTGAACAGGGCGCCGAACATGCTCTGCTTGTGCTGCGCCGCGAAGCCCCCCAGGGCGCCCAGCGTGGTGTGGCCGATGCCGCGCTTCGGGCTGGCCACGGCGCGCAGGAAGGCCGGGTCGTCATCGTTGTTGATCCACAGCCGGAACCAGGCGCACAGGTCGCGGATCTCGGCGCGGTCGAAGAACGACGTGCCGCCCGAGACCTTGTAGGGGATGCTGGCCTTGCGCAGGGCCTTCTCGAACGGCTTGGCCTGGTGGTTGGCGCGGTACAGGATGGCGAAGCTCTTCCACGCCGGTGGCGGGTTGGCCGCCGCGCGCAGGCCCAGGATGCGCGCCACCGCGCGCTCGGCCTCGTGCTCCTCGTTGTCGCAGGCCACCACGCGCACCGGCTCGCCCTCGCCCAGCTCGGAAAACAGCGTCTTCGGGAACAGCTTGGGGTTCGGGCCGATGACGTTGTTGGCCGCGCGCAGGATGGCGGAAGTCGAGCGGTAGTTCTGCTCCAACTTGATGACTTTCAACTGCGGGAAGTCCAGCGGCAGGCGTTTCAGGTTGTCCAGCGTCGCGCCGCGCCAGCCGTAGATGCTCTGGTCGTCGTCGCCCACGGCGGTGAAGCGGGCGCGTTCACCCACCAGCATCTTCAGCAGCTCGTACTGCGTGGCGTTGGTGTCCTGGTACTCGTCCACCAACACGTGGCCCAGCACGCGCTGCCACTTCTCGCGCACCTCGGGGTGGCCCTTGAGCAGGCGCATGGGCAGGCCGATCAGGTCGTCGAAGTCCACGCTCTGGTAGGCGGTGAGGCGCTCCTCGTAGCGCTGCATGACCAGGGCGATGCTGCGCTCGTGGTCGTCCTGGGCCATGGCCAGCGACTTGCGCGCGTCCCAGCCCTGGTTTTTCCAGCCGCTGATGATCCATTGCCACTGGCGCGCGGTGGCCAGGTCCGTGGTGCCGCCGGCGCAGTCCTTCAGGATGCTGGTCACGTCGTCCTGGTCCAGGATGCTGAAGTTGGGCTTGAGGCCCAGCGCGTGGCCGTCCTCGCGCACCATGCGCACGCCCAGGGCGTGGAAGGTGCACACCAGCACGTCCTTGGCCTGGCGGCCGATCAGCTGCGCGGCGCGCTCGCGCATCTCGGCGGCGGCCTTGTTGGTGAAGGTGATGGCGGCGATGCGCCGCGCTGGCATGCCGGTCTCGATCAGGCGCGCGATCTTGTGCGTGATGACGCGCGTTTTTCCTGAGCCGGCGCCGGCCAGCACCAGGCACGGACCCTCGGTGTAGTGCACGGCTTGCAGCTGGGCCAGGTTCAGACCGGACATGGGCAGAGACAGAAGAAAGAAAGCGGAAAGATCAGCGACGCCAAGGGCGAGGCATGGCAGGGCGCGCAGCATGGTGCGGCAGGCCGGGCGCGGGCGCCAGGGCCGGGGCGGCGCAGGCCCCGGAAAATGCGCAGCGCACGATGATAGCGAGGGCCTGTGCCAGCGGATGTAACCGGCACAATCGCCCGGTGCTATCGGTCCTGTCGGTCACCTTTCCCTTCTTTGCGCTGGTGCTGGCCGGCTGGGTCGCCACGCGCCGGGGGTGGCTGCCGCTGACCGCCATTGCCGGCCTGAACGGCTTCGTGCTGTATTTCGCGCTGCCCTGCATGCTGTACCGCTTCGGCGCCGACACCCCGATCGCCCAGTTGCTCGACCCGGTGGTGGCCGCGGTGTATGTGCTGTGCGCCCTGGTGCTGGTGGCCGCCGTGGTGGCCGCCACGCGCCGCGCCTGGGGCTGGAACGACGCCGCCTTCGGCGCGCTGGTGACCGCCTTCCCCAATTCCGGCTTCATGGGCGTGCCGCTGCTGGTGGCGCTGCTGGGCGAGGCGGCGGCTGGCACCGTCATCCCCACGGTGGCGCTGGACATGGTGCTGACCACCTCGCTGTGCGTGGCGCTGTCGCGCCTGTCGCTGGGGCAGGGCAGCGCCGGGCGGGCGCTGCGCTTGGCGCTGCGCGGCGTGCTGGCCAATCCGCTGCCGTGGGCCATCGCGCTGGGCGCGCTGGCCTCGGCCACGCACTTCGCGCTGCCCGGGCCGCTGGCGCGCACCGTGGGCATGCTGGCCGACGCCGCTTCGCCGGTGGCGCTGTTCGCCATCGGCGCGGTGCTGGCACGCTCGCAGATGAACGCGCACGAGCGCGTGCCCGCCAGCGCCTATGTGCCGCTGGCGCTGGCCAAGCTGCTGGCGCACCCGCTGCTGGTCTGGCTGGCGTGCCAGGCCGCCCTGGCGCTGGGCTGGGCGCCGGCGCCCCTGGCCGTGCCCACGCTGGTGCTGGTGGCGGCGCTGCCCAGCGCCAGCAACGTCTCGCTACTGGCCGAGCGCTTCGGCGCGCACGGCGGGCGCATCGCGCGCGTCATTCTGGTGAGTACGGCGCTGGCGTTCCTGACGTTCTCCGGGGCGGTGGCATTGCTGATGTGATGCTGCGCTTTTGATAGCTGCAGGCCCTGTGCCCATATGGGCCAGTGGCACAAAAGGCCGTCAATGCGGTACCGCCGCGTCGCGCGCCCGTCAAATCGCCTGCGGGTCCACATCCATCAGCCAGCGCACCAGTCCCTTGTGCCGGGGCCGCTCGGCGTGCAACAGCGCCTGCCATGCCGCCAGGAACGCCTGCAGCGCCGCGCGCGACGGGCTTTCCAGCAGCATCTGCGCGCGCTCCACGCCGGCCACGCGCTGCACCGCCAGCGGCACCGGCGGGAACAGGTGCACCAGCTCCAGCCCCGGCAGCTGCGCGGCGCGCGCGGCATCCGCGGCGGCAGTCAAGAAAGCCTGCGCCGTCTCCTGCGCGCGCGCGTCGGCCCGCACCAGCGCCTGGTAGGCGAACGGCGGCATGCCGGCCTCGCGCCGCTCGTCCAGCTGCTGGGCGGCGAAGGCCGGCCAGTCGTGGCGGCGCAGCGCGGCATAGACCGGGTGGTCCGGGTGCCAGGTCTGGACCCACATCTCGGGCGGCTCGCCGCCCTGCGCGGCGACGTAGTGCGCGTCGCGCCCGGCGCGCCCGCCGGCCTGCATCAGCAGCGCGAACAGCCGCTCGGGCGCGCGGAAGTCGCTGGAAAACAGCGCCCCGTCGGGCTGCACCGCCGCCACCAGGGTGATGCGGCGGAAGTCGTGCCCCTTGGCCACCATCTGCGTGCCCACCAGCACGTCTACCTCGCCGGCGTGCACCTGCGCCAGCTGCTCCTCCAGCGCGCCCTTGGCGCGGGTGGTGTCGGCGTCGATGCGCGCCACGCGCGCGGCGCGGCCGGCCGGCTCCACGATGACGTTGCGCAGCAGGCGCGCCAGGTGCTCCTCCAGCTGCTCGGTGCCGCGGCCGATGGGGGCGATGTCCGGATTGCCGCAGGACGGGCAGGCGCGCGGCACGCGCGAGGCATATCCGCAGTGGTGACAGCGCAGCGAGCGGTCGGCCTTGTGGAACACTTGGTGCGCGCTGCAGTGCGGGCAGTCGCTCTTCCAGCCGCAGGCATGGCAGTGCAGCACCGGGGCGAAGCCGCGGCGGTTCAGCAGCACCAGGCACTGCTCGCCGCGCTGCACGCGCTCGGTGATGGCCGCCAGCAGCGCCGGGGCGAACACCGCCTTGGGCGGCTGCTGGCCCAAGTCCACCAGGCGCACGCGTGGCAGCGCGCCAGCGCCGATGCGGCTGGGCATGTACAGGCGCCGGTAGCGCCCGCCTTGCGGGTCGTCGGCGGTGGCGGGGCGGCTGGCGTGCCAGCTCTCCAGCGACGGCGTGGCGCTGCCCAGGATGACCTTGGCGCCTTCCTCACGCCCACGCCACAGCGCCAGGTCGCGCGCGTGGTAGCGCGCGCCCTCCTGCTGCTTGTAGCTGGCGTCGTGTTCTTCGTCCACCACGATCAGCGCCAGGCGGGCGAAGCTGGCGAAGACCGCCATGCGCGTGCCCAGCACGATGCGCGCCGCGCCGGTGTGCGCCGCCAGCCAGCTTTTGAGGCGCTGCGGCGGCGTCATGCCGCTGTGCAGGGTCACCAGCGCCGCATCGCCATATACCGGCGCGAAGCGGGCGCGCACGCGGGCCTCGAGCTGCGGCGTCAGGTTGATCTCGGGCACCAGCACCAGCGCCTGCGCGGTGGGGTCGGCCGCCAGTGCCCGGGCGATGCAGTGCAGGTACACCTCGGTTTTGCCGCTGCCGGTGCTGCCGAACAGCAGGAAGGGGCCGTTTTCCTGGTCTATTTCGGCGATGGCCCTTGCCTGCTCAGGGCTGTAAGCTACGCTTTCGATAGCGCCGGGGGCGGCCGGCGGGGCGGTGGCCGCGCGCCGCAGCCGGCGCGCCAGCTGCTCGGGCCGCAGGTCGCGCAGCTGCGGCGGCAGCGCGGCCAGTGCCACCTCGCCCAGGGCGCGCTGGTAATAGCGCGCGGCGAACTCCACCAGCCTGCGCCAGCTGCTGCCCAGCGGCGCGATGCCCTCCAGCACGCCGGCGATGGCGCGCGGCGCGCGGCCGTCGGGCAGCGTCAACGGCTGCTCGGGCGCGTCCCAAACCACGCCCAGCACCTCGCGCGCGCCCAGTGGCACCCGCACCAGCGTGCCGGGCGGCAGCGGCGCGGCGCTGGCATAGCTGAGCAGTGCGCCGACGCCGCTGTGCGCCGGCGTGGCGACAGCCACCGGCAGCAGCGGCGTGGCCGGCGGAATATCAGCCGAGAAAGGCGGGATGGCAGAGGTCAAAACGCGGCCAGGTGATGGGAAGCAGGCGGGCAGGGCATTGTGCCTTCCTTACGTATTCGACCCACCCTGTGGATAACTTTGTGGAAAGGGACTTGCGAAACGCGAACAGCCCGCATTGGGCTGTGCTCGAGTGCTATCGCCTTTGCATCGAGCGGAAGAAAAAATCCAATGGAATCAATGACTTTTGCTGCGGCGCAAAAAAGTTCCGGGTTTCCACGCAGTTTTTGGGCAGTACCCCGCCGCTTCACCAAACATGTGTACAACTGACTTGTCAAGGACTTTTGCAGGGCTGGATTGTGGTAGGACAGCGCCGACACGGCCCGAAAAAACATCTATATCCGGCGACAAGTAGTTGATTTTGCAAGCGTTTGCGCAGTCATCCAGAATTTCTGTGGATAACTTTGTTGGCAACTTGCGGCGACCGTCCGCAAACCCTTGTCAAACCGTGCTTTGCTTAAGCTGCCCAGGAAAAAGGCATAAAACGCGATGCCTTATGAATCAATCACTTGCGATGGATGGGTAAGGGCTGCTGCCGGTTGCGCGACGGCCCTGGCGGGGCGGCGTGCCGGTGCACCGCCCGCGCCCGAGTGTGCATAAGTTGCGACGCGACAGTCGCGTTTGACCTCCCGGGCGCCCGGTTGGCCGACTCAGCCGCGGCGCTGCGCGCGCGAGTGCCCGTGCACCGTCTCGACCAGGGCCGTGACGTGCTCGGGCGGAGTGAACTGGCTGATGCCGTGGCCCAGGTTGAAGATGTGCGTCGGGCCGCAGGTCGTGGGGTCGGTGTGCGGCTTGCCGAAGCTGTCCAGCACCGCACGCGCCTCGCGCGCCACGGCCTCCGGCGGGGCGAACAGCACGTTCGGGTCCAGGTTGCCCTGCAGCGCCTTGCCGGGGCCGCCGGCCTGGCCGCCGACCACCGCGCGGGCATGGCCTAGGTTCGCCGTCCAGTCCAGGCCCAGCACCTCGCAGTCCAGGCGGTCCATGTCCTGCAGCCAGATGCCGCCGCCCTTGGTGAAGACGATGCGCGGCACGTCCTGGCCGTCGACCCCGGTGCGCTTGAGCTGCGCCAGCACGCGCCGGGTGTAGGCCAGGCTGAACTGCTGGAAGCAGCCATCGGCCAGCACGCCGCCCCAGCTGTCGAAAATCATCACCGCCTGCGCGCCGGCGTCGATCTGCGCGTTCAGGTATTGCGCCACGGCGTCGGCGTTCACCTCCAGGATGCGGTGCATCAGGTCCGGGCGGGCGTACATCAGGCTCTTCACCTGGCGGTAGTCGTCGCTGCCGCGGCCCTCGACCATGTAGCAGGCCAGCGTCCAGGGGCTGCCGGAAAAGCCGATCAGCGGCACCCGGCCGTCCAGCGCGCGGCGGATGCTGGTCACCGCGTCGAAGACGTAGCGCAGCCGGTCCATGTCGGGCACCGCCAGGCGGGCCACGTCGTCTTCGGTGCGCACGGTCTGCGCGAAGCGCGGGCCCTCGCCCTCGGCGAAGGTGAGCCCCAGGCCCATGGCGTCGGGCACGGTGAGGATGTCGGAAAACAGGATCGCCGCGTCCAGCGCGAAGCGGGCCAAAGGCTGCAGCGTGACCTCGGTGGCGTAGTCGACGTTGGTCGCCAGGCCCATGAAGCTGCCTGCCTTGGCGCGCGTGGCCTTGTACTCGGGCAGGTAGCGGCCGGCCTGGCGCATCAGCCACAGCGGGGTGTAGTCAGTGGCCTGGCGGCGGCAGGCGCGCAGAAAGGTGTCGTTGGCCAGCGGGGCGAAGGAGGAGCTCGTCGTCGTCATGGGCGGGGATTGTCGCAGCGCCCTCGGGTGCGGGCGCTGCGATACCCCTGACGCGTCTTGACCCGCCTCAATAGACGACGACCCGGTCACCCACCTTGACCTGCTCGTACAGCCACTTGGCGACCTGGTAGTCGCGCAGCTGGCTGCAGCCGTGCGAGCCGCCGGCGTAGCCCTTGTCGGCGAAATCCTGCGAATAGTGCACGGCCACGTTGCGGTCGTAGAACAGCGCGTAGGGCATGGGCGTGCGCTCGCCGAAGATCTTGGACACCGTCTCGTGGTTCATGTACCAGATGCGGAACTCGCCCTCGTCGCTCTCCCAGCCCGGCATGGCGAAGCGCGCCTCGCGCGTGAAGCGGATCTGGCCGTTGTCCACGAAGGACATCTTCTTTTGCTGGCGCGAGATGCAGATCACCCGGCCGGTGGTGCAGCGCGGGTCCAGCTGCTGCGTGGTGTCGCTCTGCGGCGGGGCGTCGAACAGGTCGGCGTAGCGTGGCAGGCGCGTGCGGCGCAACAGCGGCGTCCAGCTGCGCTCGTCCATGACCTCGCTGGCCGGCAGGTTGATGCGGGTGCGCCAGGCCGCGATGGCCTGGCGCGTGGCTTCGTCGAATGCACCGCTGACTGGGCCCTGGTAGCTGCCGGCCTGCTTCAGGCGGTGCTGCAGCTCGCGCATGAAGCCTGGTTCGTTCGGGGCGACGAACCACGGGCCGATGTCGGTGTTGGTCAGCTCTGCCTGCGTCGGCGGGCGCGAGCGCGCGGCCAGCGCGTCCCAGGTGGCCTGATCGACCACGCCGGTCTGGCGCAGGCCGGCGTCCTTTTGCAGCTTGATGACGGCGGCGCGCGTCAGCTGGCCGAAGCGGTCTTCCACATCGACCACCGCCAGGTATTTCGCCTGGCGCAGGCGCACCTGCAGCTCGCGCACCTGGGGCGACTGCGTCTTGAAGCGCAGGTCTTCCTTGAGCGGTGTGGCGGCGCCTGGTGCGGCCGTCTGGGTGTTGGCCGCAAGGGACGGGGCGGCGGACAGGGCCAGCGCCAGGGTGGCACCGGCCAGCAGGGAATGGGAAATGCGGGAAACGCGCTGCGTGGTCATGCCGAAAATTATCCCGGCGCAGGGCGGTTTCAGGGGTAACCGGGGCAGGCCGCGCAGGGTCTTTCGGCGCGTCGGCGAGACACCGCTTTCGTCGCTCCCTGTCCCGCAGGGCGGGAGAGGGTGGGGGTGGGGGTGGGAGGGCTGGTGCAGGCGCCGCGCCTGAACCTTGCCCCCTCACCCCCGCCCTCTACCCCTGGCGGGGGCAAGGGAGCAAGGACGCCAATAGCCTGCGCGCCCGGCTACAGCGCCGCCAGCGCCGCGCGCAGCTCGGCGCGGCCCAGGATCTCGCTGAACACCACCGGCGCGCGGCCGGGTGCGTGCAGCACGTATACCGGCACGCCGGTGCGCCCCAGCTCGCCCAGGGCGGCGGTGATGGCCGGGTCGCGCCGCGTCCAGTCGGCGCGCAGGAGCGCCACATTCTTGGCGGCGAAGTCCTGCAGCACCTCGGCGTCGGCCAAGGTGGTCTGCTTGTTGTACTGGCAGGTGACGCACCAGGCGGCGGTGTAGTCCACGAACACCGCCCGGCCCTGGCCCAGCAGCTGCGCCGGCAGATCCGGCTGCCAGGCCTGCCAGGCGCCCTGCGCGGCCGGTGCACCGACGGCCACGGCGGTGGGTGCCGGTTGCACGAGTTTGGGCGCCCAAGCCCATGCCAACCATAGACCTGCAGCTATCGAAAGCGGAGCGAGCAGCGCGCGCGCGCCGCCGCGCAGGGTCAGCGTCCAGACCACCAGCGCCAGCAACACCAGGAGCGCCAGCAGCGCGGCCGCGCCGTCGATGCCGACCTGCTGGCCCAGCACCCAGGTCAGCCAAACCACGGTGGCGAACATCGGGAAGGCCAGCAGCCGGCGCAGGGTGTCCATCCAGGCGCCCGGGCGCGGCAGCGCGCGCGCCACCGCCGGCAGCCAGGCGGCCAGCCCATACGGCAGGGCCAAGCCCAGCCCCAGCGCGGCGAAGATGGCCAGTGCCTGGGCCGCCGGCAGGGTGGCCGTCAGGCCCAGCGACGCGCCCATGAAGGGGGCCGTGCACGGCGAGGCCACGGCCACCGCCAGCACGCCGGTCAGGAAGGCGTCCAGCACCGGGTGGCGCGCCTGCAGGCTGGCCAGCGACGAGGGCAGCAGGCTGCCGAACTCGAACAATCCGGCCAGGTTCAGCCCGATCAGCGTGAACAGCGCGGCCAGGGCCGCGACCACCGCCGGCGACTGCAGCTGAAAGCCCCAGCCCACCGCCTCGCCGGCCGCGCGCAGCGCCAGCATGCCCGCGCCCAGCGCCAGGAACGACAGCACCACGCCGGCGGCATAGGCCAGGCCGCCCAGGCGCTGCGCGCGCAGGTCCTGGCCGTGCCGGGCAAAACCGGCGACCTTGATCGCCAGCACCGGGAACACGCAGGGCATCAGGTTCAGCACCAGCCCGCCCAGCAGCGCCCCGGCCAGCGCCGCCAGCCAAGCGGCCAGCGGCGCCGGGGTGACAGGCGCGGCGGCCGGCGCGGCATCGCGCGCATTCGCCGCCAGCGCCGCCGCCAGGGCGGGCGACACCTCGGCCGCGGGCGCCAGCGGCGGCCAGCCGCCCGTCACCGGCAGCGCCACGCGCACGCCGGCGCCACTCTGCGCCAGCACCAGCGGCAGCGGCTCGGGGCCTTCGCTGCGCTCGGGCGACAGCGGCACGCGCGCGCGCCACAGGCCGTCGGCGTCCCAGGACTGCTCGGGCGCGGCGGCGTGGCGCAGCACGCCGGGCGTTTCGGCGAACAGCTCCAGGTCGCGCCCGCGCCAGCCGGCGGGGAGGCCGGCCACGCGCAGCTCCAGCGCGTCGCCGTCCACCCGGGCGCTGCCGCCATCGGCGGGCAGCGGGCGCGGATGGGCGTCGGCGGCGGCCCGGAACGCGGCGGCGTGCAGGGCGGTGGTGCCCTGGATCGGCACCTGCAGGGTGAAGCGGCCTTCCTCGGGGATGCATTCCTGGCGGCACACCAGCCAGCTGGCGTGCAGCTGGAAGGTGGCGTCCTGCGCCAGCGGGCCGGGGCGCCAGGCGGGCGAGACGGTGAGCGGCACGGGCAGCAGCACCTCGCCCTCGTAGCCGTAGTTGGCCAGCTGGCCCAGCGGGATCTTGCGCGGCACCGGCCAGGCGATCTCGCCGGCGTCGATGCCTTCCGGCAGCTGCCACTGCAGCTGCGTCGGCAGGCCCGAGTCGCCGGGGTTCAGCCAGTAGGTGTGCCAGTCGGGCTGGTGGCGGATCAGCAGGCCCAGCTGCAGCGGCCGGCCGGGGCCGATGCCGTCGGGCGCGTGCGCCACCAGTTCGGCGCTGACGTGCGGCGTGGTGACCGTGGCGCCGCCGGCGCCCGCCGCATTCGGTGTTTTGAGAAGAAACTGTGCCTCAGCCCTTGTGAATAAAGGGCCTGCAGCTATTAAAAAAATAGCGACCGTGAACAGTCGCCGCAGCAGCAGGGAAAACATGGTGGTCGGTAGAGGGCGCGGTACGGGCTTTGGTTCCGGGCGCATCTTGCGCCATCCCGGCCGCGCCGGTGCGTGCCGGCGCACGGGCGGCAGGGCTTTGCGCCGGGGCAGCACTCCCCTACCGAAGAGCGGCGGCATCCAGGGCAGGCGAGGGCGCCGCAGCGTGGTGTCCTGGCGCCATGCCAGGCTGGACCCGAGCCGGCGGGCACAGCAGCACCTGCCAGGACAGCTATCGGCGTGGTGAATGGCCCGATCAGGCAGGCGCGGGCCGATGGACTGCTGCCGGCGCCTCCCGCGGCACGTCGGCGGCGGTGTCGCACAGCGGCGCCGGCGGCAGCGCGCCGACCTCGGCCGGCGTGGCCAGGCTTTCCTCCTCGCCCGGCGCCAGCAGGCGCGCGCGGCGCCAGCGGCCGAAGCGGTAGTACGCCATGGTCATCAGCATGGCGGCGACGGCGCTGACGGGAAAGCTCCACCAGATCGCGTCCACCCCCAGCCGGTCCTGCAGCCCCCAGGCCAGCGGCACGCGGATGCCCCACAGCGCCACGGCCAGGATGGCCAGCGGCGCCAGCACCGCGCCGGTGGAGCGCACCACGCCGGTCAGCACGAAGCTGACCCCGAAGAACAGGAACGACCACAGCGCGATGGCGTCCAGGTGCCGGGCGATCGCCAGCGCCGCGCTGCCGGCGGGCAAAAACAGCGCCAGCACCCGGCCCTGCGCCAGCAGCAGCAGGCCGATCAGCGTGCCGGTCAGCAAAAAGTTGATGCCCACGCCCCAGCGCGCCACGCTGTCCACCCGGTCCCACCGCTGGGCGCCGACGTTCTGCGCCGCCATGGATGAGCACGCCGCGCCGATGGCCATGGCCGGCATCTGCACGTAGGTCCACAGCTGCAGCGCCGCGCCGTAGGCCGAGGCGGTGGCCACGCCGTGCGCATTCACCAGGCCCAGCATCATCAGCATGGACACCGAGATCAGCACCATCTGCGCGCCCATCGGCAGGCCCTTGGCCAGCAGCGTGCGTACGATGGCCCAGCGCGGCGCGAACAGCCGCCAGTCGGCCCGGCCGATCCACAGCGGATGCCGGCGTGCGCGCAGCCACAGCAGCAGCGCCAGCAGCGCCAGCGCGTTGCCGATGCCCGTGGACAGCCCCGAGCCGGCGATGCCCAAGCGTGGGAACGGGCCGATGCCGAAGATCAACAGCGGGTTCAGCACCACGTCCAGCGCCACGGCCAGCAGCAGGAACAAGAACGGCGTGCGCGCGTCGCCCGCGCCGCGCAGCACTGCCGACAGGAAGGTGAACAGGTACAGGAACGGAATCGCCAGGAACAGCATGCGCAGGTAGCTCTCGGCCGGCGCCAGCGCCTCGTGCGGTGTGCCCATGGCCACCAGGATGTGGCGCGACAGCGGCATGCCCACGGCGGCGATGACCAGCGCCGCCGCGCCGAAGAAGGTGGCGCTGGTGCCCATCACGCAGCGCGCCTGGCGCACGTCGTGCGCGCCAAAGGCCTGCGCCACCAGGATGGTCGCCGCCATGCCCACGCCGAACACTGCGCCGATCAGCAAAAACAAGATGTTGTTGGCGTTCGCCGTGGCGGTGAGCGCCGCCTCGCCCAGGTGCCCGCCGACCCAGTAGGCGTTGACCGAGCCGTTGAGCGACTGCAGCACGTTGCCGCCCAGGATGGGCAGGGCGAAACGCAGCAGCGTCGGGCCGATGGGCCCGCGCGTCAGGTCGCGCGTGGCGCCGGCGCGGCGCGCGGGGGTGGCGAGATGGGGGGATGCGGCGGGCGCGGCGGTGGCTGCGGGACGGGCGGTGGCGGGCATGGGCGCATGCTGCCCGGTGCGGGGCGGCGGCGCTGTCGGCGGATGCCGCCGCTACCATTCCCCCATGCCTGCCGACGCCACCCCCCAGCCCGCCCGCCACCCCAGCCGCCACTGGGCCGAGCTGTCCACGCGCGACTTCGACGCCGCCCGCGCCACGGGCCTGGCGGCGCGCACGGTGGCGGTGCTGCCGGTGGCGGCCGTCGAGCAGCATGGCCCGCACCTGCC
Organism: Oryzisolibacter propanilivorax; assembly: GCF_900103645.1. GTDB lineage: Bacteria > Pseudomonadota > Gammaproteobacteria > Burkholderiales > Burkholderiaceae_C > Melaminivora > Melaminivora propanilivorax. The sequence continues at coordinate 70,293 of NZ_FNHP01000011.1, read as the reverse complement.
GCTGAATGTGGACGCGCTGCTGCTGCAGGGCGTGCTGGACGCCGCGCTGGCGCAGCTGCCCACCGACTGCCCGGTGCTGGTGCTGCCGCCGCAGCAGGTGGGCCTGTCCACCGAGCACCTGTCCTATCCCGGCACGCTGAGCCTGTCGCCGGCCACGCTGTTGGCGCTGTGGGGCGAGCTGGGGGAGGCGGTGGCGCGCGCCGGCGTGCGCAAGCTGCTGCTGCTCAACGGCCACGGCGGCAACGTCGCGCCCATGGACATCGCCGCGCGCGAGCTGCGCCAGCGCTGCGGCCTGCTGACCTACAGCTGCAGCTGGTTCGGCCTGCCGCTGCCGGACACCGTGCAGCAGATGTTCAGCGCCGAGGAGCACCGCTTCGGCATCCACGCCGGGCAGATCGAGACGGCCATGGTGCTGCACCTGGCGCCGCAGCTGGTAAGCATGGAGCACGCCGGGCGCTGGCGCTCGTCCTCGCAGGACCGCGCCGAGCGGCACGCCATCCTGGGCAACGGCAAGAGCGCCAAGATGGGCTGGGCTATCCAGGACTATCACCCGTCCGGCGCCGTGGGCCACGCCGCCGCCGCCACGCCCGCGCAGGGCCGCGCGGTGGTCGAGGCCGCCGGCGCGGCGCTGGCGCAGCTGCTGCAGGAGCTGGACGCGCTGCCCTGGCCGCTGCCGGAAAAATAAAGCAAAAACGGCCTCTAGCCCTTATGGAGAGAGGGCATGCAGCTATCTTTCAAATAGCACAAATCAGGCGTGCGTCACCCAGTCCGCATACGGCGGCGCGTCCAGGTGCGCCAGGGTGTTGAAGGTCTGCAGCATCAGCCGCTTCGGCGCCACGCTGAACTCGCTCACGGCGCTGTTGCGCAGGCGCATGTTCAGCGCGATGGTCACCTCCGGCGGGGTGGCCAGCACCTGGCCGATGGCCGTCGAGATCGGGCCGCCGCTGGAGACCAGCAGCACCTGCTGGCCGGCGTGCTGCTGGCGCACCTGCTCCAGCACGCCGTGCACGCCGGCGTGGAAGTCCTGCCACGCAGGCATGCCGGCGGGGCTCAGGGTGCCGGCCATCCACTGCGCCAGCGCGTCGCACAGCAGGCGGAAGTACTGGCGGTAGCCCTCCGGCGTATCCACCGCCGGCGGGGCGGCGTGCAGGGCGGCGATCAGCGCGCGGCCGTCGTACTCGTTCAGCGCCGGCAGGCTCTGCGCGGCCGGCAGCGCCTGGCCCAGGCCTTCGGCGATGCCGGCCAGCGTCTGCGCGTGCCGGCGCAGGGTGCCGGTGAGCACCGCGTCGAAGCGCAGGCCGCGCTCGCGCCAGTACTCGCCCAGGCGCAGCGCTTGCTGCTGGCCGCGCGCGCTCAGGCGGTCGTAGTCGTCGGCCCCGAACGAGGCCTGGGCATGGCGCACGAGATGCAGGGTTCCCATGCGGGCCATTGTGTGCAGCGGCCGGGCGCGCGCTTGTCGCGGCCGGGACGGGCGGCGCGCGGCGTCATGGCCCGCGCGCGCCGAGGGTGGCGGCGTCATGCCGCCGTGTCGGCGCCTGGATGGTCAGCCGCCCGCCAGCACGCGCGCGAACACGCTTGCGTCCACATTGCCGCCAGTCAACGCCAGGCCCACCGACTGGCCGGCCAGCCGGCCCTGGCGCTGGTCCTGCAGCGCCGCGGCCAGTGCGGCGGCGCCGGCGCCCTCGGCGACGTTGTGCGTGTCGCTGAACAGCGCGCGCATGGCGGCGGCGACCTCGTCGTCGCTGACCTGCACCACGCGGTCCAGGTGCCGCGCCAGCACCGCCAGCGCGTCGGCGTCGGCCACGCGCACCGCCATGCCGTCGGCCAGCACGGTGGACACCGGCGCCGGCACCACGCGGCCAGCGGCCAGCGAATCGGCGTAGGTGGTGGCATGCCGGCTGACCACCCCGACGATGCGCGCCGGGTGCGCCAGGGCTCGCTTGGCGGCGACCGCCGCGCAGGCGCCCGAGCCCAGGCCGATGGGCACGTACAGCACCTGCAGGTGCGGCGCGGCGCGCAGCAGCTCCCACCAGTAGGTGGCCACGCCGCGCACCAGTTCGCGGTGGTAGCTGGGCACCATGTGCGCGCCGCGCTCGGCAGCCAGCTGCAGGGCGTGCTCGCGCGCGGCCTGGAAGTCGTCGCCGTGCTCGACCAGCTGCGCGCCCAGGGCGCGCATGGCGGCGTTCTTCTCGACCGAGTTGCCGTGCGGCACGACGATGGTGCAGGCCACGCCGTGGCGGCGCGCGGCCCAGGCGATGCTCTGGCCGTGGTTGCCGCGCGTGGCGCTCAGGACCTCGCGCGGCAGCGCGCCGGCACGCGCCAGCGCGTCGAAGTATGTCAGGCCGCCGCGGATCTTGAAGGCGCCCACCGGGTTGTGGTTCTCGTGCTTGAGCCAGCACTCGGTGCCCAGGCGCCGCTCCAGCAGCGCCCAGCGGTACTGCGGCGTGGGCGGGAACTCGGCGTGCACCAGGCGCGCGGCCTGCGCGATCTCGTCCAGGCCGGGCAGGTCATCGGCCGCGTCCATGTCCGTGTTCACGCCCGCGCTCACAGCCTGACCTCGCCGCGCACGCAGGTCACGCTGTGCCCGCCGATCCAGATCTGCCCGCCGTCGTCGTCGTTGTCGTCGTCGGCATCGACGTGCACACGCCCGGCGCGGCCCAGGGCGGCGCCCTGCGCGGCGATGTAGCGGCGCGGCGCCAGGCCGGCCTGGATGAGCCACTGCGCCAGCGCGGCGTTCAGGCTGCCGGTGACCGGGTCTTCGATCAGCGCGCCGGCGCCGGCGAAGAAGGCGCGTACCTCGAAAGCGGTGTCCTGGCCCGCCGGCTGCGCGGCCAGCACGCCCACCTTGCCGCGCGGGCCGACCACGCCCACATCCAGCCCGGCCAGCAGCGCCGCGTCCGGGCGCAGTGCCACCACCTGCTCGGCCGATGCCAGCAGCACGCCGCGCCAGCCCGGGCCGTTGTCGCACCAGGCGTGCCGCACGATGTCGCCGCGCGCAATGCCCAGCCCGCGCGCGATCAGCGCCACGTCGTCCTCGGGCAGCGGGCCGCTCCTGCGCAGCGGCGGCGCGGCGAAGGCCAGGCGGCCCTCCTCCTGGCGGATGGGCACCAGGCCGACGCCGCACTCCTGCACGATGCGCCCGGCGGTGCGCGGCTGGCCGCCCGCCGCCAGCCAGGCATGGCAGCTGCCCAGGGTGGGGTGGCCGGCAAACGGCAGCTCGCGCCCGGGGCTGAAGATGCGCACGCGGTAGTCGGCGCCGGCGGCGCGGCCCTCGGGCGTGGGCGGCAGCACGAAGGTGGCCTCCGACAGGTGCGTCCAGTCGGTGAAGCGCTGCATCTGCGCGTCGCTCAGGCCCTCGCCGTCCAGCACCACGGCCAAGGGGTTGCCGAGGTAGGGGGTGGCGGTGAAGACATCGACTTGCTGGAAAGGACGTTGGCGCATGGGGACTCCTGCTGCTGTCATGCGCCGCTGCGGATGGCTGTGGCGAGTGCGGCGATGCCGGTATGAATCTGCGCCTCGGTCGCGGTGACGAACGACAGGCGCAGCGTGCGCGCGTCGCCGCCTTCGGCGTAGAACGCCGCGCCGGGCACGAAGGCCACGTGCTGCTCCACGGCGCGCGGCAGCAGCGCCAGCGCGTCCATGCCTTCGGGCAGGCGCAGCCACAGGAACATGCCGCCGGCGGGGCGGTTCCAGGTCACGCCCAGGGGTGCCAGGTGCTGCTGCAGCGCCGCCAGCATGGCCTGGCACTGGCGCTGGTAGAGCTGCCGGATGGCGGGCACATGGCGTTCCAGGAAGCCGCCCTGCAGCACCTCGGCCACCAGGCGCTGGTTGAAGCTGGGCGTGTGCAGGTCAGCGGCCTGCTTCGCCTGCAGCAGCTTGGGGTACAGCGCGCGCGGCGCAACCAGATAGCCCAGGCGCAGGCCCGGCGCCAGCACCTTGGAAAACGACCCCATGTACAGCGTGCCCTCGGGGTTGCGCGCGGCCAGCGGCGCGGGTGGGGGCTGGTCGAACCACAGCTCGCCGTAGGGGTTGTCCTCCAGCAGCGGCAGGTCCAGCTCGGCCGCACGCTCGACCAGCTGCTGGCGCCGCGCCTCGGTCATGGTGCGGCCGGTGGGGTTCTGGAAGTTGGGCAGCACGTACAGGAAGCGCGCCTTGGCCGCGCCGCTGCCGGCCTTGGCCGCCAGGTCCTCGATGTGCACGCCGTCGTCATCGCTGTCCACGGCCACCACCTGCGGCTCCATGGGCGCGAAGGCCTGCAGCGCGCCGAGGTAGGTGGGCGTTTCCACCAGCACGCGGCTGCCCGGGTCGATCAGCACCTTGGCCACCAGGTCCAGCGCCTGCTGGCTGCCGGTGGTGATCAGCACCTGGTCAGGATGCACGTCCCACGGCAGCAGATCGGCCACCGCCTGGCGCAGCGGCGCATAACCCTCGCTGGCGGCGTACTGCAGCGCGGCGGCGCCGTCCCGCTCCAGCACCGCGGCTGCGGCCTGGGCGAACTGCGCCACGGGAAAGGTCTGCGGCGCGGGCAGGCCGCCGGCCAGGCTGATGATGCCGGGCTGCTCGGTCACCTTCAGGATCTCGCGGATCACCGAAGGGTTCATCTTGGTGGCGCGTTGCGCCAGGGTCCAGGCGGTCATGGAAGGACTTTCGGGGGGCAGAAAAAAAGGGCAGGTGCGGTGGCGGTCGGACGGGGTGCGGTTCACACAGGCGAGCGGGGCAGGCCGGGCGCGCGCGCCTTCAGGCCGCCACCATCCACAGCGCCGTCGCCACCAGCACCAGCGCCATGGCGCGGTTGAACCACAGCAGACGGCTGCCGTGCGCCAGCCAGTGGCGCAGCAGCGCACCCACGGCGGCGTAGGTCAGGTTGCTGGTGAAGGCGAAGAACAGCATCACCGGCAGCACCACGGCCAGGCGCGCGGTGCCGTCGTCGTGCCCGATGACCCAGCCGGCGACGATGGTCAGCGCCAGCAGCCAGGCCTTGATGTTCACGAACTGCAGCAGCACGCCCTGCCAGAAGCCCACCGACAGGCGCGCGCTGTCGGCCTCGGACAGGCGCGCGGACTGGCTGAGCTTGAACGCCAGCCACAGCAGGTAGCCGATGCCCAGCGCCTTGATGGCCCAGCGCAGCGGCGGCAGGGCCACCACCGCCGCGCCCAGGCCGGCGGCGCACAGCAGCAGCAGCAGGCTCCAGCCCACCGGCACGGCGGCGACGAAGCGCATGGCGGCCGGCAGGCCGCGGTTGGCCGCCAGCGCGGTGGACAGGGTGGTGTTGGGGCCGGGCGTGAAGCTCATCGCGGTGGCCAGCACCAGCAGGGCAGTGAATTCGACCAGGGGCATGGGAAAAAACAAAAAAACGGGCAGTGAATGCCACCACTGTAGGCATGCCGACCGCTACAGCAGCAGTACAGTGCCACCCACACGCACACGAACTGTATCGCTTGCCATACCGACACATGCTGACCCGCACGCCCGACCGCACCCTGGCCGACCAGCTGGCCGAGCGTTTCGCCGAGCGCATCCGCGCCCGGTTGCTGTCCGCCGGCGCGCGCCTGCCGTCGGTGCGCGAATGCGCGCGCCAGCAGGGCGTGAGCCCGCACACCGTGGTCGCCGCCTACGACAAGCTGCAGGCGCAGGGCCTGGTGCTGGCGCGGCGCCAGCGCGGCTTCTTCGTGCGCGATGTAGGGCAAAAAGTGGCCCAGGCCCATGTAAATAAAGGGCCTGCAGCTATGGTTTCGGGAGTGCGGGAGCTGCCCCCGGCGACGCTGCAGGAATCGCTGGGCGTGCGCGCCGCAGGCTCGCGCATCAACGCCATGGCGCTGATCCGCGGCATGTTCCACCAGCTGTCGGACCGGCCGCAGCCCGGCGCCGGCACCCTGCCACGTGCCTGGCTGGAGGAGGCGCGCTTCCTGCCCGCCGCGGTGCGCAAGGTGGCCGCCGGCGGCGCGCTGCGCCAGGCGTCGCTGAGCTACGGCGAGCCCATGGGCGACGCCCGGCTGCGCGCGGCGCTGGCGCAGCGCCTGGGGGACCTGCAGATCGCCGCCACGCCGCGCCAGATCATCACCACCCTGGGCGCCACCCAGGCGCTGGACATCGTCAGCCGCGCGCTGCTCAAGGCCGGCGACCCGGTGCTGGTGGAGGAGCCCGGCTGGAGCGTCGAGTTCGCCCGCCTGGACGCATTGGGAATGCGCGTGCTGCCCGTGCCGCGCGGCCCGCAAGGGCCGGACCTGGCCGTCATGGCGCGGCTGTGCGAACTGCACGCGCCCAAGCTGTTCGTCAGCGTCAGCGTGCTGCACAACCCCACCGGCTACAGCCTGTCGCCGGCCAGCGCGCACCGCGTCCTGCAGCTGGCGCAGCAGCACGATTTCTACATCGCCGAGGACGACACCTACGGCCACATCGCGCCCGAGCACGCCACGCGCCTGGCGGCGCTGGACGGCCTGCAGCGCACGCTCTACATCAGCGGTTTTGCCAAGATCCTGGCGCCCAACTGGCGCATCGGCTACCTGGCCGCGCCGCCGCACCTGGTCGAGCGGCTGCTGGACACGAAACTGCTGTCCTCGCTGACCACGCCGGCGCTGCTGGAGCAGGCGCTGGCGCTGTGCATCGAGCAGGGCCAGCTGCGCCGCCACGGCGAGCGCATCCGCGCCGCGCTGGACCGCGCCCGCGCGCGCAGCGTGCAGCTGGCGCTGGCGGCAGGCTGCCGCTTCGCCGCCGAGCCGGCCGGCATGTTCGGCTGGGTGGACACGGGCGTGGACACCGACGTGCTGGCCCAGCGCCTGATGGACGAGGGCTACCTGATCGCCCCGGGCGCGCTGTTCCACGCCACGCGCCAGCCGTGCACGCTGATGCGCATCAACTTCGGCACGACGCAGGAGCCGGCGTTCTGGCAGACCTGGAAGAAAGTGGTCAAAAGCGGCTGAGGCCCTTGCAAGTCAAGGGCCGGCAGCTATGCTTTTTGCGGCGCCTGCAGGCCCAGCGCGGCGTTCACGCGCGCCAGGTTGTCCTGGTGGCCCTGCAGCATCGCCTGCAGGTCGGCGCGCAGGTCTTCGTGCTCCGGCTCCAGCTCCTGCAGCAGCTCGCGCACGCGGCGCGCCACCCAGCCCTGGCCGCGGTTGAGCAGGGCCATGCGCTCGCGCAGGTCGGCCACCGCCATGGCCTTGCCGTAGAAATCGCCGGTGCGCGTGCCCGGCTGCGCGCCCAGGCGGCGCAGCGCGCGCAGCAGCACGCCGCACCAGTGCGCCTCGTCGTGCTGGATGGACTCAACCAGCGTGCGCAGCGGCGCGTCGCCCTGCGGCACGGCGCGGCCGGTCTCCAGCGCCACGCGCGCGCCGGCGCGCTCGGCCTCCAAAAGCTCCTGCAGCTGCGTGGCCAGGTGTTCGTCGCGCTGGCGCTGGAACTCGGGCGCGTAGCACACGGGGGAGGCGTATTCGACCGGCGTGTCGGGCTCCTGCAGCAGCCGCAGGTGCGCGGCGGCGTCCTGCGCCAGCTGCTGCACCAGATCGGCCGCGGGCACGATGGCGTTCACCCGGCCGACGCCGGTGCCGGCGTACAGCGCCATGTCGGCCAGCGCGCCGGTCATGGAGCGCAGCGGCGAGTCGGTGGAGAACCGGTAGATCGGCCGGCCCTCCTCGTCGCCGATGACGGTGCGCGCGCCGGCGTGCGGGTCGCCGCGCTCGCCGCGCGTGACCGGGCACTGCAGCACCCGCACCGGGCTGTGCGGCGGCCAGTTGATGTGGAAGTCCTCGGTCAGCACCGTGTCGCCGTCCTGCGCGGCCAGCAGCGCCTGCCGGTGCACGTCGTGCGCAAAGGACTCGGGCGTGGCGATGAAGGCCGTGCCCAGCACGGCCGCCTGCGCGCCCTGGTGCAGCACGCGCGCCACGTCGCGCCCATCGGCCAGCCCGCCGGCGGCGGCCACCGGCAGTTCGGTCAGGGCCAGGACCTCGGCCAGCACCTCATGCAGGGGCTGCGTGCCGTGCACGTGGCCGCCGGCCTCCACGCCCTGCACGATGAGTGCGTGCGCGCCGGCAGCCTGCGCGTCCAGCGCGTGCCGCGCCGAGCCCACCTGGTGCACCACCGTGACGCCGGCCCGGCGCAGGCGCGCCACCACGTCGGCGTGTACGTCCCAAAACAGGCCCACCACCGGCACCTGCAGGGCGATGCACAGGTCCACCTGCGCGGCCAGCAGGGCCGGGTCGGTGCCGGCCGGTATCAGGTTCACGCCGAAGCGCTGGTGCCCGGCGGCGCGCACGGCGGCCACCTCGCGCTCGATCAGCGCTAGCGGCTCGCGCACCATGCCCAGGAAGCCGAAGGCACCGGCGCCGCTCACGGCGGCCACCAGCTCGCTGCGCGCCACGCCGCCCATGCCCGCCAGCACGATGGGCAGGCGGCAGCCGAGCAGGTCGCACAGCGGGGTCGAGGGCAGGCGTGGGGGCATGGGGCGCTCCTGAAGGTCGGCATGAAACAGCAAGCGGATGACTATAGGCAAGCACGGCGCCGGCACCGGCACCAGGGTTTCTTGGCCTGAAGCGGCGCCGGGAGCGGGTGCGCGGCCCTCCAGGCCGTCAGGAAGGGGGATCTGCCTGCCGCTTGCGCTGCCTCTCGCGCCGCCGGGCCAGCTCGGCGGGCGACAGTTCGACGCCGCGCTCGGCCAGAGTGTCGGTATGGCCCATGCGGTACAGCGCCACTTCGCTCCACAGTCGCACTGCGGGCACGCTGCAAAACAGCACCGAGCCGCTGATGTACAGCCACGACGAGATGTCGTGCGGCGCGCGCAGCACGGCGATGACCGAGCCGGCCAGAAAGCACAGCGCGGCCAGGAACTGCACCGCACTGCGCAGCAGCTCGAAGCGCGCGAAGCGCTCGCGCGCGGCCTGTGTGCGGCTGCGGTTGGTCGGGGAAAACAGGTCGCCCAGTTGCATGCGGTTCGGCTCCTGGCGCCAGGCCCGGCGCCGCATCCGCCGGGTGCCTGGCGGCGGCCGCGCCCGGGCGGGCGTGTCGCCCGGCGCGGCTGTGGGAGCGCGGGCAGGGCAAATGGCCATCGTGCCGGCGTTTGGACAAGCCTGCAAGGCGCAGCTGCCGCAGGCCGCATACCGGCAGGACAAGGCGGGCACGACAGGCACCCGCTGCCTGCACCACTGCCCTGGTGCCCTCAGGTCGTGCAGCGCCGCGATCGCAGCCGCCGTCCGGCCGCGTCACGCCAGTGTCGCGTCAGGCGCGCGCCGGGCGCTCCACGCTCAGCTCGCTCAGCACCCGCAAGAGCGCGCGGTTGACGAACTCCAGCGGCACCTCGTGCGTCTCGCACAGCTGCACGATGGCGTGCGGGTCGCTGTCCTCCAGCGCGCAGGCCAGCTCCAGGCTGGGGGCATACGGGCCGGTGCGCAGCACCGCGGCCTCGTACACGCGCTCGGACAGCGGCACGCGCCGCAGCACGCTGCCCAGCGGCTCGCGCAGCAGCTCGTCGAGCTGCGAGAACAGCCCGCTCAGGTAGATCTCGCGGCGCAGCTCCTTGCCCTCGCCGGCGTCCAGCAGGTGCTCGGTGACGCGCGCGCGCAGCACCATGGTCTCGCGCACCGGGTTCAGGTCGGGCTCGGTGCTGGCGTGCGGCAGCTGCTCGGCCAGCCAGCGCGACAGGGTGCCGTAGCCCAGCACCACCAGGCCGCGGCGCAGCGAATCGACGCCGGTGCGCAGGCCCATGGCGGCGGAGTTGATGTGCGTGAGGAAGCGGTAGGCCAGCAGCGGGTCCTCGCTCAGGATGTCCTCGAAGCGGTCGATGGACTGCTCCTCGTCGATGGCCTTGAGCAGCTTCTGCACCACCTCGCGCGCCGGGCGCACGCCCTGGTGGCGCAGGCTGTGCAGCACGTCGTCCAGCGGCCAGCCGGCGACGGCCAGCGCGCCGCTCTGGTCCAGGCAGTGCGCCAGCAGCGCGCGGCTGGCCACGCCCTCGTACATCTGCCCGCGGATGACCGGGTTGCGCCGGCGCTGCGGCGGCGTGCTGTCAGCGCGCGCGGCCTGCAGCGCCTGCACCGCGTCGGCGGCGCTCAGCTGCAGCAGGCTGTTGTCGAACAGGCGCGCGGTGTCGGTGTCGGGCAGTGCGTCCAGCGCGCCCAGCCACACCAGGCGCAGGCCACGCGCGTGCGCGGCGCCGGCCAGCGCACGCAGCGAGGGCTCGGCCAGCCATTCGCCACGCACGGCGATCCAGGGCGCGCCGCGCGGCGCGTGCTCCAGCAGCTCGGCCAGCAGCAGCGGCGTGCGCGGGGTCAGCAAAATCGGCGGCGAGCCGGCGGTCCACAGCTCCTGCAGCGTGCGCAGCAGGTGCGTCGCATCCACGCGCGCCGTGCCTTCGGCGTGCAGATAAAGCTGCACGCCGGCCAAGCGCCGGGCGGCGTTCCACAGGGGGCGGTAACCCAGCACCAGGCTGCCGAGGACGGATTGGACCATGTGAGCAACGACGAGGAAGAGGGGGACGAACGGCGCCATTGTGGCGCGGCCGGCGCGCCTGCCGAGGCGCCGGCGTCAGCGCATGAAGTCCAGCAGCGTCATGCGCTGCACTTGGGCATAGGACTGCAGCGCCGCCTGGTAGCCGACGTTGGCGTTCTGGAAGTCGGAGATGCCTTGGACCATGTCCAGGTCCTCGGCACGCGAGCGGTCGCCTTCCAGCTGGATGGAGCGGGTTTCCTGGTCGCTGGCGATGCGGTCGGCGCGGTTGAGCAGCTCGCCGGCATAGCCGCGGATGTTGTGCAGGCGTTCCATGCCGATGTCCAGGTGCGCCAGCGCCTGGCTGACGGCCTGGGCGGCCAGGGTGCCGTCGGATGCGCCGCGCAGGTCGCTCACGACACGGTCGACCACGTCCATCATGCCGGTGCTGGGCTGCAGCGTGACGGTGTCTCCGTTGACAGGAGAGTAGTGGATGCTGCCATCCGGGTTTTTCGTGGGCGTGGCCTTGACGTTGAATTCCAGCGTTGCGCCTCCCGGGTCGGTGATGCTGATGGGGATGCTGGCGAGCTGGTCGGCCTTTAGGCCACTGATGGTCTGCGTCGCAGGGGCGGTGTAGCCTGGGTTGTTGCTGGTGATGGCATAAGAAATATCGTAGGTGCCGTCCCCGTTGTCGCTGACTGCTGAAAATTCGACCGTGTAGTTGTAGGGGGCGGAGGGAGGTGTGGCCTGTTGCAGCGATTGCGGATTCGTGACCTTGACGGTATCGGTGCCGAAGTTGCGCCCGCCCAGCGGGTTCGGAGGAGTAGCGGTGTTGGAGATCGACGCATTGAACACCGCGTCGCGCCGCACATCGAACATCAGCGCGTCATGCCCGTCCAGCGCCGTGGCGATGCTGGTGCCGCTGCTCGACGCTTGGCCCGGCAGGCCGTTGAAGGCATAGGCGGGGTTGCCGTTTTGCGGTCCGACGAAGGGCTGCAGCGCACTGCCCAGCGCCCCCAGCAGCGGCGCGCCGTTGGTGTCCTTGCGGTTGATGACCTCGGCCAGCTGTTCGCGCAGGCTCTGGATCTGGTTGGCGTAGGTCTTGCGGTCCTCGGGCTTGAGCGTGCCGTTGCCCGCGCCCACGATCAGCTGGCGCATCTCCTGCACCAGCCCCACGGCGTCGCCCAGGGTGGACTCGGCCAGCGCCATCGAGCCGCGCTGCACCTCCAGCTGGCGCTGCTCGGCCTGGATGCGGCTGATGCGCGTGAGCGCGCGTTCGGCCTGCGCGGCGGCGACCGGGTCGTCGCTGGCGCGCACCACGCGCTTGCCGGCGGTGAGGTTCTCCTGCAGGTCGGCCACGCTCTTTTGCCGCGCGGCCAAGTTGCGCAGGGCGCTGTCGTACATGTTGGCCGTGGCCACACGCTGGAAGGTGGTCATGCGGGCTCCTGGGAGGAATCAAGGAAAAAGGGCATCAGCGGCCCACGGTCTGCAGCAGGTTGTCGAAGATGGTCTGCGCCACCTGCAGCATCTTGGCCGACGCCTGGTAGGCCTGTTGGAACTGGATCAGCCGCGCGGCCTCCTCGTCCAGGTTCACGCCGGAGACGGCGGTGCGGCTGGCCTCCAGGTTGTTGGCGATGGAGCCGGACAGGTTGGCGGCGTACAGCGCGCTCTGCGTGCGCGTGCCCACCTGCGCCATCAGGCTGGCGTAGCCGTCGGACAGCGTGGCGTCGTCGAACATCTTCACGTCGCGCAGGGCCTGCAGGGCGCCGGCGTTGCCGGCGTTGCGGGTGTAGAGGTCGCCGTATTGCGGATCGAGGGCGTTGCCGACGGTGACGGTGTCGCCGTCCTTGGGCGTGCCTTGGAGGGTGAGGGACCAGCCGTCGATATGGATGGCCTGACCGGGGGTGTAGGCATAGGTGGGGCCGCTCATTTCGACGGGCGGCGTAGCGTTCATGTCCAGCGGAGGATTCGTGTTCCCAGCGAGAGTGAAAGTGCCATCGTCCGCGAAGGTAAGCACTACCCCTGCGGATGTCGCCGGAGGCGCCGGACTCGGCGGTGGCGTGACGCTGCCGCTCATCTCGACCTGCGACAGCGCTGGGTCCCAGCTCAGCCCGGTGGCCCGCAATCCGGCAAGCTGCAGCGTCCCGCCATTGGCTGTGCCCATGGCGGCATTGACCGGGTTGGCGGCGGCCAAGTCGCGCGGCGATGTCACCAGCATATGCATGTTGGTTGCAGCGCCAGCAAACGGCTTGAACAGCACGCGCTCGCCGTTGCTGCCTGCGTTGGTAAAGTCAAAGGTCAGGCCGTCAATTTGCTGTTCACGCAAGGCATCCAGATCAGCGAACGTCGCGGTCTTGCCATCAGACAGGCGCGTGACGACACCGGAGCCCGCGGGATCGCCAAAGCGCACTTCGTAATCCGACGCAGCGAACTGCGTCGGCGTGAACTTGCTGGAATCCGCAAAACTGATCTTGCCCTGTGCATTGCCGCCCGTCATCCCCGGAATATCCGCCGGCGTGGAAAACAGCGCCCCTCCTGCCTTGCCATCCAGCGTCACCCCCATCTTCTGCTGGTAGTTCAGCGTCGCCCCGATCGACAGCGCCATGCGCCCCAGCAGGTTGCGCCCTTCCGTCAGATCCTGGTTGGCAAAGCGCAGCAGCCCGGCGGTCTGCCCGCCGCCCAGCATGTCCTCGTTCAGCTCCACCGAGACCGAGGCGCCGCCCGCGCCCGAGGGCTGAAAGTACAGCGTCTGGCGCTGGCTGCCCGGAAACAGCTTGGACTCGCCCACCGCCAGCTGCGCCGCGTTGGCGCCCAGCACCAGCGCCTGGCTGCCGCCGACGAATACGCCCACGCTGCCGTCGTCGGCGGCGATCTGCGTGGTCTGCACGTGCTGGTTCAGCTCGCGGATCAGCTGGTCGCGCTGGTCCAACAGGTCATTCGGCGTCTGGCCGTTGCCCTTGACGCGGGCGATCTGCTCGTTCACGTCTGCGATGCTCACCGCCAGCTGGTTGATGCGCACCACGTCGGTCTTGAGCTGCTCGGCCACCGAATACTCGATCTGCTGCAGCTGCTCGGCCGACGAGCGCATGCGCGCGGCCATCTCGTCCATGCGCGTCAGCGTGACGGTGCGCGCGGTGATGTCGGTGGGCGCGGCGATCACGTCGCCCAGCGAGTTCAGCATGTCGGTGATGGCCGCGCCCAGGCCGCTCTTGCCGCCGCCGAACACGTCCTGCATCTGCGACACGCGCTCGGCGCGCGTGGCGTCGCCCGCCTGCGCGGCCTGCGCGGCCGCGGCCTGGCGCGTCAGCAGCTCGTTGTGGTTGCGCAGGATGGTGGTCACCTGCACGCCCTTGCCGATGTAGCCGGCGCCGGTGAACTGGCCCGGCACGGTCTCCATGACCACGCTCTGGCGCGAATAGCCGGCGGTGGCCACATTGGCGATGTTGTGCCCGGTGGTCTGCAGGGCCACTTGGTTGGCGAGAAGGGCGCGGGCGCCGACGTTCAAAAGGCTCATGGTCGTGATGCAGCGGAATGTGCGATGGCAACGGGGGCGCTCAGGCCTGCAGGCCCGGCACGGCCTGGCTGGCGACGGCGGACGGCGCGCGCGCCACGCCCTGCGTGCTCTGGATGGCGCGGCTCAGCTTGGCGGCGTACTGCGGGTCGGTGGCATAGCCGGCCTTTTGCAGCTCGGCCGCCCAGGCCTGGGCCGAGTGCGTCTTGGCCAGCGCCTTTTCATAGCGCGGGTTCTCGGTCATCAGGCGCGCATAGTCGCGGAACGACTCCTGGAACGAGTCATACGCGCGGAACTTGGCCGTGACCTTGCGCGCCTTGCCGTTGATGTATTCGGTGGTGGTGATCTCGGCGACCTTGCCGGTCCAGCTGCCGCCGGCCTTGATGCCGAACAGGTTGAAGGAGTTGCTGCCGTCCTTGTGGCGGATCTCGCTCCTGCCCCAGCCGGTCTCGTGCCCGGCCTGGCCAAGCATGAAGGCCGCTGGGATGCCGCTTTCGCGCGCCACGGCCTCGGCGGCGGCGCGGTGGCCCTGCACGAAGTCTTCCTTGCCGCGCGGCGAGGGCGCGCGCGGGTCGTCCGGGCGGCTGGCGGCCGCGGGTGCGCGCCGCTGCAGCGCGTCCAGGCGCAGCGTGGCGCCGGGCGCCAGTTCGGGCGCGTCGCCGGCGTCGCCGCCCAGCTGGCGCGCCAGCTGGCGCTGGATGGCGGCGGCCAGCCCGCCGGGGCGGCCGGACATCTGCACCGACAGCTGCTGGTCCATCAGGTCGCTGGCCAGGTTGCCCTCGCCGCCTTCCAACAGGCCGGACTTCATGGTCGCCTCGCGCATGCTCTTGATCAGTTCGCGCATGAACAGCGATTCGAGCTGTTTCGCGGCCTCGGCACTGGCGGCGCGCTGGCCCTCCTGGCCCTGCGCCGCCTGCGCCTTCAGGTTACCCAGCGAGCGGCCGTCCACCGCCAGCGCCTGGCGCGCAGTGCTTGCCGCGACGTTCGGAAGCAGGCTCATGTCGTCTCTCCCATGCGCGTTCGCCGAAGCGCGCGCAACCTTGTGCCAGCGCACGCCGTGGCTCCGGCATCGCCAGTCCACCAGCGTCGTCCCCCTGCCCGCAGCGCGCAGCGCTGCGAGAGCGGGGGGAAGCGGCGCAGCCGCGCAGGGGGGTGCTCCCTCATATGACCTCCAGTTCGGCATTCAGCGCCCCGGCGGCCTTGATGGCCTGCAGGATGGCCAGCAGGTCCTGCGGCGTCGCGCCCAGGGTGTTGAGGGCGCGCACCACGTCGGCCAGCTGCGGCGACGGCGGCACCTGCATGACCTGGCCGGCGTCGGCCTGGATGGCGATGTCGCTCTTTTGCGCCACCACCGTCTGCCCGCGCGACAGCGGGTTGGGCTGGCTGATGACCGGCGTGCTGCTGATGACGATCGACAGGTTGCCGTGCGCGATGGCGCAGGGGCCCAGCGTCACGGCCTGGTTCAGCACGATGGAGCCGGTGCGGGCGTTGATGACCACCTTGGCGGCGGGGGTCGAGTCGGGCAGCTGCAGCTCTTCGAGCTCGGCGATGAAGTTCACACGCGCGCCGGGGTCGAGGGGCGCGCGCACCTGCACCGTACGCCCGTCCAGGGCGGTGGCCGCGTCCTGGCCGACGCGGGCGTTGATGGCCAGCGCCACCTTGCGCGCCGCCTGGAAGTCCGAGGCGTTCAGCCCCAGCGTGATGCTGTCGCCGCCGTGCAGCGGCGTGGGCACGCTGCGCTCGACCTGCGCGCCCTCGGGGATGCGCCCGGCGCTCAGGTGGTTGACCTGCACCTTGGAGCCGCCGGCGGACGCGCCCGCGCCGCCCACCACCAAGTTGCCCTGCGCCAAGGCGTAGATCTCGCCGTCGGCGCCGCGCAGCGGCGTGGCGATCAGCGTGCCGCCCTTGAGCGACTTGGCGTTGCCGATGGAGGACACCGACACGTCGATGTGCTGGCCCGGCCGGGCGAACGCCGGCAGCTCGGCCGTCACCACCACCGTGGCCACGTTCTTCAGTTGCGGCACGCTGGCGCCGGGGGGCAGCGAGATGCCCATCTGCTGCAGGTAGTTGCTCATCGCCTGCGCGGTGATCGGCATCTGCGTGGACTGGTCGCCCGTGCCGTCCAGCCCCACCACCAGGCCATAGCCGGACAGCTGGTTGCTGCGCACGCCCTGCACGGCGGCGATCTCCTTGATGCGCAGCGCGTGCGCCGGCGCGCTGCATGCCAGCGCCAGCAGCGCCAGCCACACGGAGCGAAGCAGGTAACGGGGCAGGGACAGGGGTTTCATGCCCCGATTGTCCCGGCGGCCTGCAACGGGCCATGCGCTGAAAAGCGGGCGGAAACGGGGCCTGATCGGCAATCCGGCGCTGCACGGCGCTGGTTCGATGCGCAGCGCCGGGTCTCAGGTCAAAACGGCCTCCAGCCCCTATGTTTCATCGGCTTGCAGCTATGGTTTCAGGAGCGATCGGACCGGCCCGCACTGGCACGCCGCACGCCCGGCACGGGCGCCGAATGGCGCACGCAGTAGTAGCTGCCGTTGGGCACGCTGCCCAAGTGATTCTCGCGCAGCGCGCCGGCGCCGGCCGCGGCCGTGGCCGTGTCGTACAGGCCGGACTGCACGTGATATGCGCCGGCCGGGCGCAGCGCCACGCCGCCGGCGTGAAAGCCCGCCGCCTCGGCCGCCTGCAGCTCGGCGGCGGTGGGCAGCTGCGCGCCCTGCGCCTGGCACCAGGCCTGCGCTGCGTCGCGCGAGACCAGCTGGTCGGCATGCCCCGGCGCGGCCGGCAGCCACTGCACGCCCGGCAGCGGCGCGCGCGGCGCGGCGAAGCGGGTGCCCTCGAAATAGTCGAACAGCTCGCGCGCCAGCGCATCGGCCACCTTGGTGACCGGCGCGGTGACGGAAAAGCTCTGCGAGGCGCCGGTCCTGAGCTTCACCAGCGTCGCCGAAGCCTGCACCAGGCTGCCTTCCAGCCGGGTGTAGGTGATGTAGGCTGCCAGCTGGATGCGCGCGGCCTTGGCCTTCAGCTCCGCCGGCGGCGTGGGGTTCTGCAGATCTTCCGGCGTGAGGTCGGCGAAGTCGAAGCGCAGCTTCGGACGGGCCAGGCGCGCATCGCGCGCCAGCCGGTCGAGTTCGGCGATCAGCTGCGTGTTCACGCTGCGCCCGAGCTGCGCCATGGCGCGGCGCTCGTGGTGCGCCTGCAGGCGGTCCACCGCCTGCAGCGCCGCCGTCACCTTGGCCGGATCGGCCTTGTCGGCGTGCAGGTCGCCGAACAGCTTGCGGTCGGCCTCGTAGTCGGCCAGGTCGGCGGCGCGGATGACCGGGATGTTGGGCCAGACGGTGAAGGGCTGGGCGGGCGGGTCGCGGAAATCCTGCGCATGTGCCGGCAGGACCAAGCACAGCAGCAGAAGCAGCAGCCCGAGCGGCCAGAGCCGAGCAGACGGCGCTGGCGCGGCCTGAGAAGCCAGGCGCCGCCCGGACCCGCAGCTCAATTGCACGTCGTCGGGGGCGTCGTGCCAGTCCATGGCTTGCCCACCATGAAGGTGGCCGTATCCCAGGCTTTCCAGGTGGCAGGGTCGCCAAACTTCACGCTGGCGCTGTCGGCGACGATGGCGCTGACCATCCAGACGCCTTCTTCCAACCCTTCCAGCGCCAGCTCGCCGCCGAGCAAGGCCTCGTTCTTGAGCCCGCCCAGGTAGTTCGCCGCGGCGGTGTATGTCTGCGTGGCTGCAACCGGATTGGGTGGCACGTCGGGGGAAGGCGGGGCGGGATCGGGGTCGTCCAGCGCGGCCACGGTAGGGTACATCCGCATCACCGGGCCGATCGCGTTGGACTGCTGGCGTGCCAGCGTGAAGAAAACCCCACCCGGGCTGCGAAACAGCACGTAGGTGTCCAGGATGGGCGAGGTGCTGTCCTTGCCAGCGTCGTACTTCAGCGTGAACAGCAGCTGATCCTTACCGCTGTTGCACGGCGTGAAGCGCGTCGCAGTCGGCTGGCCCTTGAGCTTGGCGTTGGCTTCGCCCGCCGAGTTCTTGGGCACACTGACGGCGATACTGGCGCTGTAGGCATAAGGCAGTGGCGTGGTGCCAGCGGCCAGCGCGCTTGCGCATCCCAGGACTGTGCTGGCGGCCAACACGATGATGCGACGTTGCATAGGGAAATCCTCCTTTTTGTAACTTTTTGATTCTCGCTCAGAACGGCGACACCGCATTGAATGCCCTGGCCAGCCAGCCCACGGCCTGCGCCTCGGCCTGGTCGCCCAGCCCGCGCGAGACCACGCGCAGGTTGGCCACATAGCGCGAATCGATCACGCTGCCGGCATGCCCGCCCGCGCCGCGGCGCAGGTTGCGCGGGTCGACGATGCCGGAAAAGCGCAGCACGTCCACGCTGCGGTTCACGCCGACCTGCTTCTCGCCGGTGATGACCAGGTGGCCGTTGGGCAGAACCTCGGTGACGACGGCGGTGATCGAGCTTTCGAACTCGTTGTTGCTCGACGTGTCGCCGCTGCCCTTGAAGTTGCTGCCGTACTCGGCGCCGATCTTCGAGTGGTCGGCGATCTTGCCCACCAACTTGCTTGGCAGGATGGGCAGGCCGGTGATGCCGCCCTCGGCACCGGACTTGCGGTCCACGTTGGATTTGCTGCCTTGGCGGGCGTCGATCTTTTCCTGGATGGCGATGGTCACCAGGTCGCCCACGTAGCGCGCGCGCGGGTCCTCGAAGCCGGGGCGGTAGCTTCCGGCGTGGAACAGGCTGCCGGTCGGACGCGCGCCCATCAGCGCCGGGTTGGCGGGGGCCTCGACGATGGGCAGCTGCGTGGGCAGCACGTCCACCGGCGGGGGCGGGTTGACGCTGGCGCAGCCCACGGCCAGCAGGGCGGTGGCGGCGCAGGCCATCAGGCGCAATACGGCGTGCATGGCGGGTTTCCTTGGCAAGAAAAGAGAACGGCGCTCACAGCTGCGCCAGCTTGGCCAGCATCTGGTCGCTGGTCTGGATGGCCTTGGAGTTCATCTCGTAGGCGCGCTGGGTCTGGATCATCCCGACCAGTTCCTCGACCACGTTGACGTTGGAGTTCTCCAGGAAGCCCTGCTTGATGATGCCCAGCCCGTTGGTGCCGGGCTGGCCCTGCTGCGGCGCGCCGGAGGCGGCGGACTCGCGGTACAGGTTCTGCCCGACCGGCTCCAGGCCGGCGGCGTTGATGAAACTGGACATGGCCAGCTGGCCGACCTGCTGCGGCGTCGGGTTGCCGGCGGTGGTCACGCTGACCTGGCCGGACTCGCTGATGCTGATGCTCTTGGCGTCGGCGGGAATGGTCACGCCCGGGGCGATGGGCAGGCCGGCGTTGGTCACCACGCGGCCCTGCGAATCAAGCTTGAAAGAGCCGTCGCGCGTGTAGCCGGTGGTGCCGTCGGGCAGCTGCACCTCGAAGAAGCCATTGCCGTCGATGGCCACGTCCAGGTTGTTGCCCGACTGCTGCAGGCTGCCCTGGGTGAAGTTGCGGCTGGTGGCGACCACGTTCACGCCCAGGCCCAGGTGCATGCCGGTGGGCAGCTGGCTGTCCTCGTTGGTCTGGCTGCCGACCTGGCGCAGGTTCTGGTAGATCAAATCCTGGAACATGGCGCTGTTGCGCTTGTAGCCAGTGGTCGAGACGTTGGACAGGTTGTGCGAGATCACGTCCAGCTGCGTTTGCTGGGCGGTCATGCCGGTCTTGGCGATCCACAGGGAATTCATCATGGCGGGGGCTCCTCAGGTCGGGTTCGGCCGTTCGTTCAATTCAGGCTCAGCAGCTGGCCGGCGCTCTTGTCGCTGCTCTCGGCGGTGGACAGCAGGCGCATCTGCTGCTCGAACTGGCGTGCGGCGGCGATCATCCCGACCATGCACTCCACCGGATTGACGTTCGAGCCCTCCAGCACGCCCGGGCGCAGGCGCGCGTTCGGGTCGGCCGGCAGCGGCTCGCCGCTGGCGGTGCGAAACGCGCCGTCGTCGCCGCGCTGCAGGGGGTCCTGAGCGCCGGGGGTGGCCAGCTTGAGCCGGCCCAGCGCCTGCGGCGGCTGGCCGCTCGTGCGCGCGGTGACGGTGCCGTCGTGGCCCAGCACCACCTCGGCGCCCTGCGGCACGTCGATGGGTGCACCGCCGTCGGACAGCACGGCCTGGCCGTTCGGGGTGACCAGCTGGCCGGTGGTGGAGACCTCGAAGTGTCCGGCGCGGGTGTAGGTCTCCAGTCCGTCCAGGCCCTGCACGGCGAACCAGGCGTTGCCCTCGGCCATGGCGTCCAGCGCCCGGCCGGTGGTCTGCGCCGGGCCGGCGGTCTCGACATGGCCGCTGGTCGCCTCCAGCGCGAACACGCGGGTGGTTGCGCCGCTGCCCTGCAGCGGCACCGAGCGGAAGTTGGACATCTCGGCGCGGAAGCCCGCCGTGGAGGCGTTGGCCAGGTTGTTGGCCAGCACCGCCTGGCGCTGTGCGGCGGCGCTGGCGCCGGTCATGGAGGTGTAGATGATGCGGTCCATGGCGGAACTCCGGTCGTCTCAGGCGGTCAGGGCGGTATCAGCGCAGGTTCACCAGGGTGGACAGCACCTGGTCCTGGGTCTTGATGGTCTGCGCGTTGGCCTGGTAGGCGCGCTGGGCGGTCATCATGTTGACCAGCTCGGCGGTGAGGTCGACGTTGGAGTCTTCCAGCGCGCCGGAGCGCAGCGAGCCGAAGTTGCCCTCGCCGGCACTGCCCATCACGGCCGGGCCGGAAGAGGCGGTGGCGACCCAGTTGTTGCCGTCCAGCGCCGTCAGGCCCTGGGTGTTGCGAAAGGACGCCAGCGTCAGCTGTCCCTCGGCGCGTGAAACCCCGTTGGAGTAGCGCGCCATGATCTTGCCGTCGTCGGCGATGCTCACGCCGGTGAGCGAGCCCGAGGCGTAGCCGCTTTGCGTCAGGTCGGAGACGGCGAACTTGGTGCCGAACTGGGTAACCGCCGACAGGTCCAGGAAGACGCCCGCTTCGGTCACGCTGGGATGGTTCATGGGGTCCGTCTGGTTGTCCAGCGGATCGGTCACGTTGGGATTGTTGGTAGGCACCACATCGGATAGGTAAAAGCCCGCAGTGTCGACAGCGGTGTAGGGGTGCTGCGCCGTCGGCCCGGTAATCTTGCCCGAGTCATCAAAGCTGATGGTGAACGGCGGCGAGCCAGTGGGTTGGGAGGTCTCGTCCAGCGTCGTGTACACGCCCCACTCGTTGGCATTGGCGGTCTTCATGAAATACAGCGTCACCGGCGTGGCCACGCCCTGGCTGTCATAGACGTTCACCGAGGTGCCGTAAGTGGCGCGCGGCGTGGCAGGGATAGGCGGCGTTGCGGTCGGATTGCCAGCAGCGTCCTTGGCGCGGGCGTCCAGGTTGAACGACGCATTGATCAGGCGCGTTTCCTTGGCGGCAATAGGTGTCCCGGTAGGTAGCTGCATCGGCACTGCATCTGCTCCGCGCATCGCCTCACCCGTCATCGGATTCACCGGCACCCCCATCACGCGCGCACCACCGTTGGTGATGATGTGCCCGGCGTCGTCCATCTTGAAATTGCCCGCGCGGGTATAGGCCGGCGTGCCATCGGGCATCTGCAGCGTGAAGAAGCCGTTGCCGTTGATGGCCACGTCCAAGCTGTTGCCGGTGACCGTGAGGCTGCCCTGATCGAACTGCTGGGCGATGGCCGCGGTCTCCACGCCGATGCCGACGTTGCTGCCGCCCGAGGTACCGATGGCCGACGCCACCATGGCCGCGAACTCGGTGCGCGAGGCCTTGAAGCCGGTGGTGTTGGAGTTGGCGATGTTGTGGCCGATGACGTCCAGGTTCTTGGACGAGGCGTTCAGGCCCGACAGGCCTTGCTGAAATCCCATGGTGTGCTCCTGCTGCGTGGATGGGAAAGTTGGATGCGCTGCCCGCTCAGAGCACGCCGCGCACGTTGGCGTAATTCACGGTTTCGCCGCCGCCCAGGGTCAGCGTGAACTGGCCGTTGGCCGAGCCGGTGGCGACCACCTGCGACTGCATGAGCGGCGTGGCCGCCACGGCGCTGTCCTTGCTGCTGGCAGTGACGCGAAAGCGCAGGTCGGACGTGTCTCCGCTGTACTTGCTGGCGTCCCACTGGAAGTCGTGCCGGCCCTTGTCCTGCGCGCCCAGCGCCAGCGTGTCCACCACCAGCCCGCCGGGGGTGACAACCTCGACCTTGACGTCGGTGGCGGCGCCGGCCAGCTCGAAGGCGCCGCTGCCCTCGCCCTGGTCACTGACCGCCAACCGGTCGCCCTCGGTCAGCACCGAGCGGCCGATCATGGAAATGCCCTGGATCTGCTGCATGGTGGCGAACTGCTCGGCCATGGTCTGCATCGTCAGGTTCAGCGTCTGGATGCCGGTGACGGTGTTGATCTGCGCCATCTGCGTGGTCATCTGCGCGTTGTCCAGGGGGTTCATCGGGTCCTGGTTGTTCAGCTGCGCGACCAGCAGCTTCAGGAACCGGTCCTGCATCGCGGCCGGGTCGTTGCTGGCGTTGGCCGAGGGGCCTTCGTGGACGGTGGCCGTGGAGCCGACTGGATTGAGGATCATGGTCACTGCCCCATCTGCAGGGTTTTCAGCAGCAGCGTCTTGGCCGTGTTCATGACCTCGACGTTGTTTTGGTAGGAGCGCGAGGCGGAGATCATGTTGACCATCTCCTCCACCGCGTTGACGTTGGAATGCGTCACGTAGCCGTCGGCGTCGGCCAGCGGGTTGGCCGGGTCGTGCACGCGCCGCCCGGGCAGCTCGCTTTCCTGGATGGACGAGACGCGTACGCCGGCCGCGCCCTCGCCGCCCATGGGCGCGGTCTGGAAGACCACCTGGCGCGACTTGTAGGCCTGGCCGTCCGGGCCGGCCACGGCGTCCACGTTGGCCAGGTTGCTGGCCACGACGTTCAGGCGCTGCGACTGCGCGCTGATGGCGCTGCCCGAGACGTTGAAAATGGAGAACATCGACATGGCAGTTGCAGTTCCTTAAGGCTTACTGGCCCTGGATGGCGCTGAGCATGGTCTTGGCGTTGCCGTTGATGAAGCGCAGCGTGGCCTCGTAGCGCACGGCGTTGTCCACGAAGGCGGCGCGCTCGCGGTCCATGTCCACGCTGTTCTGGTCCAGGCTGGGCTGCGACTGGCGGGAATAGGCCAGCGTGCTGGTGGCGCTGCCCAGCTCGCCCACAACGGGCAGCGGGATGTGGCGCGCATCGCTGGTGCTGGCCTGGCGCAGCGCGCTGGCGCTGCCCGACTGCTGCTCGGTCACCGCGCGCATGGCATCGGCGAACTTGAAGTCGCGCGCCACGTAGCCGGGCGTGTCGGCATTGGCGATGTTGCTGGCGATGGTGCGCTGGCGCTCGGCGCGCAGCAGCAGGGCGCTGCCGTGCAGGTCCAGTCGCTGGGTGAGCTTGTCGAGCATGGGCGGAAACAGTCGGTTGGGTGGTGGGGTGCCCCAGGGCGCAGACGGCCTGGGGGCGTGCAGCGATTGTGGGCAGCGGCGGTTTTCTCGAAGGCGCGAAGAACGCAGCCTTTGGCCTGTTGTTCGCGCCATGCGCGCCGGGCGCCGCGCCTACAGTGCGAGGGGTGAAAAAACCCTGGCCGCGCACCTTTGCCCTGTGCGGCCCGCGCTGCCCAGGAGCCGCCATGCCCGCCTCGACCCCCGTCCTTTCCCTGTTCAAGCGCCGCCTGCTGCCCGGCCTGGCCCTGGCCTGCGCCGCGGTGGCCGCCTCGGCCCAGCCGACCGCGGCGCCGGCCGGTGATGCGCTGGGCGAGCAGGCGCAGCGCTGGGTGGACGACGCGCTGGCCCAGGCCCAGGCGGGCGGCGCCATGCCGCTGCGCATGGAGGTCGAGGTCGGCCGGCTCGACCCGCGCCTGCGCCTGGCGCCCTGCGAGCGGGTCGAGCCGTACCTGCCCGCCGGCACGCGCCTGTGGGGCCGCACCCGGCTGGGGCTGCGCTGCGTGCAGGGCGAGACGCGCTGGAACGTCTTTCTGCCGCTCACGGTGAAGGCCTTCGGGCCGGCGTGGGTGCTGGCCGGCCAGGTGGCCGCGGGCGCCACGCTGTCCGAGGCCGACGCCATCCAGGCCGAGGTGGACTGGGCGGCCGAGCACGCTGCCGTCATCGCCCAGCCGGGCGCCTGGGTCGGCCAGACCGCCACCCGCACCCTGGTGCCGGGGCAGGCGCTGCGCCAGGGCATGGTGCGCGCGCCCGAGCTGTTCAAGGCCGGCACGCCGGTGAAGGTGCTGGTGCAAGGGCCGGGCTACGCCGTGACCTCGTCGGGGCAGGCGCTGACAGCGGGCGCGGTGGGGCAAAATGTGCGCATCCGCATGACCAATGGCCGAATCGTGGGGGGTACTGTGTCCGAGGATGGGACGGTGCAGGCGGCGTTGTGACGTTTTCTTGCATCCTTCGGCCTCAAGTTGGCGGCACGATGGTCGAATAAGCCACCACTGGCCCCATCCTCGGGGTGGTGGAGAGTGCGATGAAGATCACAGGCAACAACCCGGAACTGACGAACGCGCGTTCGGCGCAAGCCACGGCTGCCCGCCAGCAGGGCAAGGCCGCCGCACCCGCGCCCGCCGCCGAGGCCGCCGCGCAGGGCGCGACGCGGCTGGCCACCGGCGGCGCTGCTGCCGCCGGCGTGCCGGTCACCCTGTCCAGCGCCGCGCGCGGCGTGGAAGGCAGCCGCGGCACGGGCGACTTCGACGCCGCCAAGGTCAAGGCCGTGAAGGCCGCCATCGAGAACGGCACCTTCCGCGTCGATGCCGAAGCCGTGGCCGACAAGCTGCTGGCCAACGCCTACGAGACGCTGTCGCGCTCGTCGTCCCAGGGCTGAGCTGACGCGGCCGCCGCGTCCTGCCCTAGACTGCCGCCATGGCCGAGCAGGACCTCCTTTCTTCCATCGAAGCGCAGCTGCAGGAATTGCAGGCTGCGCTGCTTGCTTCCAACCCCGTGAGTTTCGAGCAGGCCGCAGCCGCCCTGCGCCAAGCCGCCGCCGCCCTGGCCGCCGCCCCGGTGCGCGACCCGGAGCGCATCCAGGCCCTGGCCCGGCAGCTCACCCAGGTGCGCGACCAGCTCGCCCGCGTGCTGGCCCTGACCCAGCAGCAGGCCGCCACGCTGCTGCCGCCGCTGGACCCCGTGACCTACGGCAGCGCCCCCAGCAACGCCCCGCGCATCTACCGCGCACCGGGCTGAATGCTATCTGATTTGTAGCTGGAAGCCTGTGCGTTTAAAGGGCTGGGGGCACTTTTGACGTAAAAAAGCCGGGCAACAGTGCCCGGCTAGTGCCCCGCGCTAAAACGCGCTGAAGTGTCCGTAACGACCCGTGCCGTCCAAAACCGGCGCGCCCCCAACACCAGCAGACGCCGTGGATCTGGCTTCGCCAGTCCACCAGCGTCGTCCCCCTTCCCAGCGCGCGCAGCGCGCGCCAGAGAAGGGGGAAAGCGGCGCAGCCGCTCAGGGGGTTGCCCTCTAGTGACTCCTCATCTTCGTGCGCAGCCGCGCAATCGCCTGGCTGTGCAGCTGGCACACGCGCGACTCGGTCACGCCCAGCACGGCGGCGATTTCCTTCAGGTTCATGTCCTGCTCGTAGTACATGCCCATGATGTACTGCTCGCGCTCGGGCAGGGTCTTGATGGCCTGCACCAGCGACGAGCGCAGGCGCTGGTCGCGCAGCAGCGCCATCGGGTCGGCGCCGGCGTCGGCCACGTGCCGGTCCAGAAAGCCCTCGTCACCCTCGCTGTCGCCCTGGTGCATGTCCTCCAGGTACACCAGCTGCGTGCCGCGCACGCGCGCCAGCAGGCTCTGGTACTCGTCCAGCTCCATGCCCAGTTCCTGGGCGATTTCCGACTCGATCGGACTGCGGCCCAGGCGCTGCTCGGCGCGATGCAGGGCCTGCTCGATCTCTTTTTGGCTCTTGCGCGAGCTGCGGCTCATCCAGTCGCCGCCGCGCAGCTCGTCCAGCATGGCGCCGCGGATGCGCTGGCTGGCGAAGGTCTCGAACTGCACGCCCTGCGCCACTTCATAGCGCGATAGCGCGTCGGTCAGGCCGATCATGCCGACCTGGATCAGGTCGTCCAGCTCCACGTTGGGCGGCAGCTTGGCGATCATGTGGTGCGCGATGCGGCGCACCAGCGGCAGGTGCTGGCGCAGCATGGCGTCGCGGTCGAGCTGGCCTTTCGCGGTGTACATGGCTAGTGCCTCGGTTCCAGTGGGGGCGCCGCGAAGGCGCCGGCGGCCGTGCAGGGGATGTCGGCCTGCATGGTGCAGGCGTTTTCCAGCAGCTGCAAGGCCAGGCGCTGGATGTCCTGGGCGCGCGCGGCGTCCACGGCGGTGGTGTGCACGCGCAGGCCCAGCTGCGCCTGCGCGCTGTGCTGCAGCGTGGCCAGGGCCTCGGCGGTCTGCGCCGGCGGCATGCGCGCACCGGGCGGGCGCACGGAGGCGACGACGCACGCCGGCGGGCCGGCATGCAGCGCCAGGTGCTTGAGCTGACGGTATGCGCCCACCAAGCCCTGCGCGGCCGGGCCGGTCATGACCAGTGGCACGCCGGCGCTGGCCTGCACCAGGCAGCTCAAGCGCTCGACCGGCGCGTACAGCACCGCCACCGCGTAGCTGCGAAACAGCCCGGCCAGGCGCGTCAGCGCCACCGGCCCGGTGTGCCGTGCCAGTTGCGCCAGGCCGCGTGCGGCCGGCACCACCGCCAGCGAGGCCCCATCGGCCGCGCCGGTGCTGCCGGGCCAGTCCAGGCCACCCAGCAGCTGCGCCAGGCCCGGGGTGCGCTCATCCTCCAGCGCGGTACCGTCCAGCACCACCACCGCGTACGACAGGCGTTGCAGGCTGGAGCACAGCTGCCAGAGCATCTCCAGCTCGGTGCTGCCGGCGGCATTCGACTGGCTGACCACGGGCAGCAGGCGTAGCTGGCGCTCGGGCGTGAAGCTGTGCAGGCCGGCGGCCTGGTGCAGGGCAGTGTCAAGCCACATGGCCCAGGTTCCTTTCGCTGCCGGCGGCGGGGGCTGCGGGCGAGAAGATGAAGTTCAGGTCGACCTCGCGCGGGTCGAATGCCGAGCGCACATTGGCGCGCATGGCGGCGGCCACCAGCTTGTGCGCGCTGGCCGGCTCCCAGTCCTCGGGCACGCGCTGGCCGTTGGTCACGCCGCGCAGCACCATCTGGTGGCGGATCAACGCATCGATGGCCGGGCCCAGCTTCACCGCCTCATCCACCTTGGACAGGATGGCCTGCTGCGTGCCGGCGCTCTTGAAGCCAGTGAACACGTCGTCCAGCGTGTCGCCGTGGCTGGCGGCGTTGAGCACCAACAGGCGCTGCACGCCCGGCAGGTCGAGCACGTTCAGCAGGTCGCGCCGGCGCGGGTCGCGCGGGGCCACGCCGGTGGTGTCGATCAGCACCATCTTCTTGTTGGCCAGCAGGCCCAGCAGGTCCTGCAGCGCCGCCTGGTCGTGCGCCAAGTGCGCCACCACGCCCAGCATGCGGCCGTAGGAGCGCAGCTGCTCGTGCGCGCCCATGCGGTAGGTGTCCAGCGTGATCAGGCCGACGCTGGCCGGGCCGTGCACGCGCGCGCACTGCGCGGCCAGTTTGGCGGTGGTGGTGGTCTTGCCCACGCCGGTGGGGCCGACCAGCGCCCAGATGCCGCCTTCCTCGTGCAGCGGCAGCGCCTGCGCGTCGGTGCGCAGGTTGCGCTCGAGCACCTCCATCATCCAGCGCACCGCCTCGGGCGCGCCCAGGTCGGCGGGCAGGTGCTCCAGCACCGCGCGCGACAGCGCGGGCGAGAGGCCGGCGCGGATGAGCTTCAGCATCAGGTTGGACTGGATCGGGTCCTGCCGTGCCTGGCCCAGCCAGGACAGGGTGTTGAACCGCTCCTCGATCAGATCCTTCATGGACTGCAGCTCCTTCATCAGGTGCTGCTGGTCGGCGCCACTGGCCAGCGTGGGCGCCGGCGGCGCGGCGCGGCGCGTGCCGATCTGCTCGGCGCCCAGGGCGGCGTGCATGACCGGCGGGCGCAGCGGGTTGTGGCGGGCCACCGGGGCCGGCTGCGGCTGCTGCTGCGGCGATTCGGCAAACGTCGGCTGGGCCGGGCGCGGCATGGCGCGCGGCGCCGGGCGCTGCGGCGCCGCCGGCGGCTCATCCAGCGGCGTCGGGGCGCTGCCGTGCAGGGCCTCGTGGCGGCGGCGCAGCATGCGCTCGCGTACATAGTCCTGGAACGACAGCGTGCTCATGGCCAGCTGCTCGGTGTCCTGCGCCACGGCGCTGCGTGCCGGCACGGGCGTGGGGGCGCTGCCGGCCTGGCGCGCCAGGGCATAGGGCTGGGGCTGCTGCTGCTGGCGCACCGGGCTGGCCGCCAGGTCGTCGGCGCGCTCCTGCAGCCGGCTGGCCGGCTGGCGGGCCGGGGCGGGGGCGGCCTGGGCCACCTGCACCTGCTGACCGTCCTGCAGGCCGGACAGCGATTCCTCCGCCGTGGCCATGACCTCGACGCCGCCGGGGATGGGGCGGTTGGACAGGATCAGCGTGCCGTCGCCGAAGGCCATGCGGGCCTTGGCCAGGGCCTCGCGGGCGGTGGGAGCGGTGAAGCGTTGGATGTTCATGCGGATGCCCCTTGCAGGATCGGGCCGATGCGGATGGTGTGGGTTTCAGGGATTTCGCTGTGCGCCAGCACTTGCAGGCGCGGCGCCACGCGGCGCACCAGGCGGGCGATGGCACTGCGGATGGCGTCGGGCACCAGCAGGCAGGCGGGCATGCCCATTTCTTCCTGCTTCAGTGCCACCTCGGCGGCGCGCGCGCCCAGCAGATCGGCCACGCCCGGGTCCAGCGACGGGCCGTTGGCGTTGCCCAGGGCCTGCATCAGCAGGCGCTCCAGGCCAGGCTCGATGGCGATGACGTTCAGCTCGCGCGTCGGGCCGTAGATCTGCTGCACGATGGCCGGCGACAGCGCGATGCGCACGCGCCGCGCCAGCTCGGCCGCGTCCTGCGTGCTGCCGGCGTGCTCGGCCAGCGTCTCGATGATGGTGCGGATGTCGCGGATGTGCACGGATTCCTCCAGCAGCAGCTGCAGCACCTTCTGGAACACGGTGATGGAGACCATCTTGGGCACGACTTCCTCGATGAGTTTGGGCGCCAGGCGCGTCACGTGCTCGACCAGTTGCTGCGTCTCGGTACGGGACAAGAGCTTGGCGGCCTGCACTTGCATCAAGTGTGACAAATGGGTGGCCATGACGGTTTCCGAATCAACGACGGTAAAGCCCGCCATTTGCGCCGCTTCACGTTGGGCCGCGTCGATCCAGTGCGCCGGCAGGCCGAAGGCCGGGTCGGTGGTGGCGGTGCCGATCAGCGGCGTGGAGATGCCGCCGGGGTTGATGGCCAGGAACATGCCCGGGTGCGCCTCGCCCTCGCCGACCACCACGCCGCGCAGCGTGATGCGGTAGGCGCTGGGTTTGAGCTCCAGGTTGTCGCGCACGTGCACCGCGGGCGGCAGAAAGCCCACCTCCTGCGCGAACTTGCGCCGCACGCCCTTGATGCGCGTGAGCAGGTCGCCCTGGCGGTTCTTGTCCACCAGCGCGATCAGGCGGTAGCCCAGCTCCAGGCCCAGCAGGTCCACGGGCTGCAGGTCGTCCCAGCTGGCCTCGCCGTCGCCAGCGGGCGCCACCGGCGCTTCCTCGACCGGCGCCGGCTGGCGCTGGCGCTTGAGCAGCAGCCAGGCGCCCCAGGCCAGGGCGCTGCCCATGATCAGAAACACCGCGTGCGGCATGCCCGGGATGAGGCCCAGCAGGATCAGGATGCCGCCGGCCACGCCCAGCACGCGCGGCGACATGAACAGCTGCTGCACGATCTGCTGGCCCATGTCGTTGTCCTTGCCCACGCGCGAGATGACCATCGCCGCGGCCACGGAAATCAAGAGGCCTGGAATCTGCGCCACCAGCGCGTCGCCCACCGCCAGCAGGATGTAGCTGTTGGCCGCATCGCTGGCCGACAGCCCGTGCGACAGCATGCCGATGGCGAAGCCGCCGATGATGTTGATGATCAGGATCAGGATGCCGGCAATCGCGTCGCCGCGCACGAACTTGCTGGCACCGTCCATGGAGCCGAAGAAGTTGGCCTCTTCCTGCACCTCCAGGCGGCGGCGCTTGGCTTCCTTCTCGTCGATCAGGCCGGCATTCAGGTCGGCGTCCACCGCCATCTGCTTGCCGGGCATGGCGTCCAGGGTGAAGCGGGCCGACACCTCGGCGATGCGCTCGGCGCCCTTGGTCACCACCACGAAGTTGATGACCACCAGGATGGCGAAGACGATCAGGCCGACGGCGAAGTTGCCGCCGATCAAAAAGTGCCCGAAGGCCTCGATCACCTTGCCGGCGGCGCCCGCGCCGGTGTGGCCCTCCAGCAGCACCACGCGCGTGGAGGCCACGTTCAGCGACAGCCGCATCAGGGTGGTGAGCAGCAGCACCGACGGGAACGCCGCGAAGTCCAGCGGGCGCAGCATGTAGGCCGCCACCATCATCACCATCAGCGCCACGGCGATGTTCAGGGTGAAGAAGGTGTCCAGCAGCCAGGCCGGAATCGGCAGCACCATCAGCGCCAGGATGGCGACCACCAGCAGCGGCGCCGACAGGCCGGCCAGGGCCGAGCGGTGGCTGCCGGCCCACTGGCGCATGGAGTTCATCGAGGAAGCAGACATGGTCGGGCGTCAGTCAGAAGTAGGGCGGGGCGCGCGGCGGCGCGGGCTCGGGCGCTGCGCCTGGGGTGAGTGCGGGTCCAGCTCGGGCGGCACCTGCGGGTCGGGCTGCTCCAGCGGCATGCGGCCCTCGCCGCGCATGGCGGCCTTCAGGCGATAGACATAGGCCAGCACCTGCGCCACGGCGGTGTAGAGCTGCTGCGGGATGGGCTGCTCCAACTCGGCGTGGGCGTACAGCGCGCGCGCCAGCATGGGCGACTGCAGCACCGGCACGCCGTGCGCCTGCGCCACCTCGCGGATCTTGAAGGCCAGCAGGTCGGTGCCCTTGGAGATGACCTGCGGCGCGCCCATGGCGGCCTCGTCGTAGCGCAGCGCCACGGCGTAGTGCGTGGGGTTCATCAGCACGAAGTCGGCCTTCGGGACGGCGGCGATGCTCATGCCGTCGGCGATCTCGCGCGCCTTCTGGCGCATGCGGCCCTTGAGCTGCGGGTTGCCGTCGCTTTCCTTGTGCTCCTGTTTGACCTCCTCGTGGCTCATCTTCAGGCGCGACTTGAAGAAGAACGCCTGCAGCGGCACGTCCACCACGGCGAACAGGAACACCACCAGCAGCAGCAGCGCCATGCCCGAGACGATCCACTCGCCCACATGCCGCAGCGCCACCGGCGAGGGCTGCAGCACCAGCTGCGCCATGGATTCGATGCCGTTGCCCATGAAGTGCCAGGCGACGGTGGCCAGGATGGCCGTCATCAGCACCATCTTGGCCACGTTGGCCAGCTGCTGCTTGGAAAACAGGTTGGCCGCGCCCTTGAGCGGGTTGAGCCGGTTGAACTGCGGGCTGATGGGCTTCAGGCTGAACACCAGCCCGCCTGCGCCCACGCCGGCCACCAGCGCCGCGAAGCTGGTCAGCGCCGCGAAGGCCGCGCTGCCGGCCACACCCAGCAGCACCAGCGGCTGCAGGCGCTCGAGCATCGCGCCGGGCGTGCGCACCGTGGCGGCATCGAAGCGCAGGCTGTGCTGCAGCGCGCGCTGCAGCCACTCGACGAAGTGCGGCGCCAGCAGCAGCAGCGCCAGCGCGCCCACGCCCAGGATCGCCAGGTGCGACAGGTCGCGCGAGCGCGCGGCCTGGCCGTCCTGGCGCGTCTTTTGCAGCTTGCGCTCGGTGGCGGGTAGGTTTTTGTCCTGGCTGGAGCTCATGGCGTGACGACAGAGAAGGTCACGCCGATTGTCGGGAGCAGCAGGAAAAGCTAAAGCCCGAATAGCGGGCAGGAGAGGGCGCTTCTCGGCGCCCTGGGAAGGCCCGTCAGACTCCTGATTTGATAGCTGTCCGCCCTTGTAAACAAAGGGCTGGAGGCCGATTGGGCCTCAAAAACCCTCAAAACCCCAGGCTGGCCAGCAGGTCGTCCACCTGCGACTGGCTGGTGACCACGTCCGGCGTCGATTCAGGGTTCACCACCGGGCCCTGCAGGCGCTCGGGTGCAGGCGCCGCCGCCGGCGCCGGGGGCGCGCTGCCGGGCGGGGCGGTCTGGATCACCAGTTGCACCAGCTGCTGCTCGATGGTGGCGGCCAGGTTGACCACGCGGGCAATGACCTGGCCCGTGAGGTCGTGGAAGTCCTGCGCCATCATGATCTCGGTCAGGTGCGTGTCCATGCCCTGCGCCACCTGCTCGACTTCCGTCAGGTGGTTGTAGACCTCGCCCTTGGCCACGGCCGCCACCGGGTCGGTCACCAGCGCGCTCAGCACGCGCTGCGTCTCGCTGGCCAGGTGGTCGTTCTGCGCCTTGGCCTGCTCGACGCGGGTCAGCACTTTCTCGGCCGCCTCGCCGGTCAGCCGGGCGATGTAGGACAGGCGGCTTTGCGCGTCCGGCAGCTCGCCCATCGAGCCGCGCAGCTGGTCGGCGTAGCCCAGTTCGTTCAGCGCGTTGTGCAGCTGGCGCGTGAGCTGGCCAATCTTCAGGTGCACGTCCTGGGCGGATTCGGCCTCGCAGGGGTTGTCGGGCTGCTGCATGTCACAGTCCCAGCTTCTGGATGATCAGGTTGACCTTCTCCTCCAGCGTGGCCTTGGTGAAGGGCTTGACGATGTAGCCGGCGGCGCCGCCTTGCGCGGCGGCGACGATGTCCTCCTTGCGCGCCTCGGCGGTGACCATCAGCACCGGCAGGTGCTTGAGCTTGTCGTCCTTCTTGATCTCGCCCAGCAGCTGAAAGCCGTTCATGTTGGGCATGTTGATGTCGGTGACGACGAAGTCAAACTTGCTGTTGCGCAGCTTGTTGAGCGCGGCCACGCCGTCCTCGGCCTCGTCGGCGTCGGCGAAGCCGCTTTCCTTGAGCAGGTTGCGCACGATGCGCCGCATGGTGGAGAAATCGTCAACGATCAGAAAACGAAGGGCAGAAGACACAAAAGACCCTTTCGGTCGGGATTACGGGCAAAGCCAGATGGTCGCGGCAAAGCGCGATTGTGACAAGTTGTTGCTAACCCTGCGGGGCGGAAGGCCGATTGTCGGGCCTTTCGGCATCCGGGGCAGCCGGGGGCGGAACAGGCGCCGCGGCCGCGCGGCGGCCCAGCAGACGCTCCTCGGCCTCGTGCGTCAGCACCGTGATGGTGATGCGCCGGTTCACCGCGGCGCGCGGGTCCTGCGGCTCCAGCAGGTCGCTGGCGGCCAGGCCGACCACGCGCCCCAGCTTGCCGTCGGGCATGCCGGCGGCCACCAGCTCGCGCCGCGAGGCGTTGGCCCGGTCGGCCGACAGCTCCCAGTTGCTGTAGCCGCGCTCGCCGTTGCCATACGGCGCGGCGTCGGTGTGGCCGGCCAGGCTGATGCGGTTCTGCACCCCGCCCAGGGCGGCGCCGATCTCGCGCAGGATGTCGCGCATGTAGGGTTTGACCAGCGCGCTGCCGCTGTCGAACATGGGCCGGTTCTGGTCGTCCACGATCTGGATCTGCAGCCCGTCGGGCGTCACGTCGATGCGGATCTGCGAGCGGTATTCGTTCAGGCGCGGGTTCTCGGTGATGATGGCGTCGATCTTGGCCTGCAGCGCCTTGAGTCGCTGGGCGTCAATGCGCGCGCGCTCGGCGCGCGCGGTGTCCACGCTGGTGCGCCGGTTGGTGGCGTCGTCGGAATCGGATCGGCGCACCTGGCCATGCACCTTGGACAGGTCGTTGCCGCCGCCCGGGATGACGCTGGAGCTGTTGCCCGAGCCGTCGCCGCCCTGCATCGACACCTTCAGCGGCGAGGCGAAATAGGAGGCGATGCCCTGCAGTTCGCCCTTGGCCGTGGAGCCGAGCAGCCACATCAGCAGGAAGAACGCCATCATCGCCGTCACGAAGTCGGCATAGGCAATCTTCCAGGCGCCGCCATGCGCGGCGTGGCCGCCCTTCTTCACGCGCTTGATGATGATCGGCTGGAGCTTTTTCTCGGCCATGGCAGCAGTCCCGGGTCGCCCTTACTTCTTGCCCTTGACGTGTGCTTCGAGCTCGGCAAAACCCGGCCGGTCACCCGAGAACAGCACCTTGCGCCCGAACTCGATGGCGGTGGCCGGGTTGTAGCCCTGCATGCTGGCCAGCAGCGTGGACTTGATGCAGGCGAATTCTTTCGAGGCGTCCTCGGCCTTTTGCTCCAGCAGCCCGGCCAGCGGCTCGACCGCCCCATAGGCCAGCAGGATGCCCAGGAAGGTGCCCACCAGCGCCGAGGCGATCATGCCGCCCAGCACCGCCGGCGCCTGGCCGACCGAGCCCATGGTGTTCACCACCCCCAGCACGGCAGCGACGATGCCGAAGGCGGGCAGGGCGCCAGCCAGGCGAGTCAGCGCCGCCACCGGGGCGTGCGCCTCCTGGTGGTGGGTCTCGATCTCGGCGTCCATCAGCGACTCGATCTCGTGCGCGTTCAGGTTGCCCGAGACCATCATGCGCAGGTAGTCGGTGGTGAACTCGATGACGTGGTGGTCGCTGCCCACGGCCGGGTATTTCTTGAAGATCTCGGACTTTTCCGGCTCCTCCACGTCGGCCTCGATGGCCATCAGGCCTTCCTTGCGCGCTTTTTGGAGGATCTCGTAGAGCATGGACAGCAGCTCCAGGTAGCGCGCCTTGGTGTACTTGTTGCCTTTGAGCACCTGCGGCAGCAGCTTGGCCGTCGCTTTCAGCACCTTGGGCTGGTTGTTCACGATGAACGCGCCCAGGGCAGCGCCGCCGATGGTGATCATCTCGAACGGCAGCGCCTCCAGCACGACCTTGATGTTGCCGCCGTGGGCGATGAACACGCCGAACACGCAGCCGAAGGTGATGAGGTAGCCGAGGATGACGAACATGGGCGGGGATTGTGTCAGAGCACCTTGCGGCTTGAAGCGCCGATCAGCAGGCGAGAACCGGGGCTGTTTGCCAGGCGCGTGTCGGTCAGATGTATCTGCCTGTGTCGTATTTCGGATGAAAACCCGCTGTGCTTGAGGCCGAAAGCACGAGAAATGCGCCCTTTGCCTGCCTTGCCCACGCTTTGAGCCCCCGACCGCCTTCTATGCTTGGCGACTATGAAAGCCGTACTGCTGGCCGGCGGGCTCGGAACCCGCATCTCCGAGGAGTCGCACCTGCGCCCCAAACCGATGATCGAGATCGGCGGGCGTCCCATCCTGTGGCACATCATGAAGATGTATTCGGCCCACGGGGTGAACGACTTCATCATCTGCCTGGGCTACCGCGGCTACGTCATCAAGGAGTACTTCGCCAACTACTTCCTGCACATGTCCGACGTCACCTTCGACATGGCGGAAAACCGCATGGAGGTGCACCAGCGCCACGCCGAGCCCTGGCGCGTGACGCTGGTGGATACCGGCGAGGACACGCTGACCGGCGGCCGGCTGCGCCGCGTGCGCGAATACCTGCCTGCGGGCGAGCCGTTCTGCTTCACCTATGGCGATGGCGTGGCTGACCTGGACATGGCGGCGCAGTTCGCCTTCCACCGGGCACACGGCCGGCTGGCCACGGTCACGGCGGTGCAGCCTCCCGGGCGCTACGGTGCGCTGATCTGCGACGGCACGGCGGTGGCATCGTTCGAGGAAAAGCCGCGCGGCGATGGGGGCTGGATCAACGGCGGCTTCTTCGTGCTGCAGCCTGAGGCGGTCGACTACGTCGCCGGCGACGACAAGTCCTGGGAGGCCGAACCTATGCAGCACCTGGCGCGCGACGGCCAGATGCAGGCGTTCGAGCATGCCGGCTTCTGGCAGCCCATGGACACGCTGCGCGAGAAGAACCTGCTGGAGCAGCTGTGGCAAAGCGGTCAGGCGCCGTGGAAGTGCTGGTGATGCCCGCCGCCGTGACCGCCAGTCCCGATGCCGCCTTCTGGCGCGGCAAGCGCGTGCTGCTGACCGGCCACACCGGCTTCAAGGGCGCCTGGCTGGCGCTGTGGCTGCAGCGCCTGGGCGCGCAGGTCACCGGCCTGGCCCTGCCCCCCGGCGCCGAGCCGGCGCTGTACACCCTGGCGCGGGTGGGGCAGGGGCTGCATGCCAGCCACCAGGTGGACATTCGCGACGCCAGCGCCGTGGCACGCGTGGTGCGCGATGCGCGCCCGCAGCTGGTGCTGCACCTGGCCGCGCAGGCGCTGGTGCGCGCCGGCTACGCCGACCCGCTGGGCACCCACGCCACCAACGTGATGGGCACCGCGCATGTGCTGGACGCGCTGCGCGACCAGCCGCAGGTGCGCGTGGCGCTGGTGGTGACGACCGACAAGGTCTATCGCAACCGCGAGTGGGCCTATCCCTATCGCGAGGACGACCCGCTGGGCGGGCACGACCCCTACAGCGCCAGCAAGGCCGCGGCCGAGCTGGTGACCGCCAGCTACCGCGACGCCTTCCTGGCCGCGCAGGACGTGGCGGTGGCCAGCGCGCGTGCCGGCAACGTCATCGGCGGCGGCGACTGGGCCGCCGACCGGCTGCTGCCCGACGCCGTGCGTGCCTGGAGCGCCGGGCAGACGCTGCACATCCGCCACCCGCACGCGACACGGCCCTGGCAGCACGTCATCGAGCCACTGGCCGCCTATCTGTGCCTGGCCGAGCGGCTGTGGCAGGCGCCGCAGCTGGCCGGGGCCTACAACTTCGGCCCGCTGCCGCACGAGGCAGCCAGCGTCGGCAATGTGATCAAAATGGCCTCCAGCCTATATTCTGCGCAGGCTTGCAGCTATGAAATAGAGAGTGCAGGCCCACACGAAGCCGGCTGGCTGGCGCTGGAGACGGCGCTGGCGCGCCAAGTGCTGGGCGTTGCGCCGCGCTGGCCGCTGGCCACCGCCGTGGCGCGCACCATGAACTGGTACCGCGCCCAGGCGGCCGGCGCCGATGCACGGGCGCTGTGCCTGGCCGACCTGCAGGCCTGGGAAGAAACGCAAGCCACGGACATGCCGGCGGAGGACGCGGCATGAGACGGCTGCTGCTCACCCCGCTGCCACTGCCCGGCCTGGTGCGCGTGCAGCGCCAGCCAGCGCACGACGCGCGTGGCTCATTCGAGCGATGGTTCTGCGCCGACGAGCTGGCCGCCGCCGGCTGGGCGCGGCCCATCGCCCAGCTCAACCGCAGCCTCACACGCCAGCGCGGCAGCGTGCGCGGCCTGCATTACCAGCTGCCGCCGCACGCCGAGACCAAGCTGGTCGGCTGCCTGCGCGGCGCCGTCTGGGACGTGGCGGTGGACCTGCGCGCCGGCTCGCCGACTTTCCTGCGCTGGCATGCCGAATGCTTGAGCGCGGACAACGCCTGTGCGCTGCTGATCCCGCCAGGCTTCGCCCATGGCTTCCAAGCCCTGAGCGACGATGCCGAACTGCTGTACTGCCACGACACGCCGCATGCCCCCGGTTTCGAGGCCGGGCTGCACCCACAGGACGCGCGCCTGGACATCGCCTGGCCGCTGCCGGTGACCGGCCTGTCGCCGCGCGACCAGGGCCACGCGCCACTGACCCTCGACTTTCAAGGAGTGCGCCTGTGAACTGCCGCCACTGCGGCCAGCCGCTGCATCTGACCTTCCTGGACCTGGGCAGCGCCCCGCCGTCCAACGCCTACCTGAGCGAAGCCGCGCTGCGCGCGCCGGAAGTCTGGTACCCGCTGCGCCTGCTGGTGTGCCAGCACTGCTGGCTGGTGCAGACCGAGGACCACGCCGGGCGCGAGGCGCTGTTCAGCGATGACTACGCCTACTTCAGTTCGTTCTCGTCGTCCTGGCTGGCCCATGCCGAGGCCTATGTCCAGGCGATGCGCGGACGCCTAGCGCTCACCAGCGACAGCCGAGTGGTCGAGGTCGCATCAAACGACGGCTACCTGCTGCAGTACGTGCAGGCCGCCGGCATCCCCTGCTACGGCGTGGAGCCCACGGCCAGCACGGCCGCAGCAGCCCGTGCCAAGGGCATCGAAGTGGTCGAGCGCTTCTTTGGCGTGGCCTTGGCCGGCGAGCTGGCCCACGCCGGCCGCCAGGCCGACCTGATTGCCGCGAACAACGTGCTGGCGCACGTGCCCGACATCAACGACTTCGTGGGCGGGTTCGCCCGGCTGCTCAAGGCCCACGGCGTGGCCACGTTCGAGTTCCCGCACCTGCTGCGCATGGTCGAAGGCTGCCAGTTCGACACCGCCTACCACGAGCACTACTCCTACCTGTCGCTCACGGCCGTGCAGCGCATCTTCGCGGCCAACGGCCTCACGGTGCTGGACGTGCAGGAGCTGCCTACCCATGGCGGCAGCCTGCGCGTGTTCGCCGGCCGCGCCGATGCCGCCGCCCACCTACAGGCCACGGCCGAAGGCGCGGCCCGGGTGCGGCAGCTGCTGGCTGCCGAAGCGGCGGCCGGCATGCTGGGAGAGGGTTTCTATGGCGATTTCCAGGTCCAGGCCTTGCGCATCAAGCGCGAGCTGCTGACTTTTTTATTGCAGTGCCAGGCCGACGGCTCCACCGTGGGCGCGTACGGCGCGGCGGCCAAAGGCAACACGCTGCTCAACTTCGCGGGCGTGCGGCCCGACCTGCTGCCATACGTGGTGGACAAGAACCCCGCCAAGCAAGGCCAGTGCCTGCCCGGCAGCCGCATTCCGGTGGTGGGCGAGGCACACCTGCGCGCCCACCGGCCGGACCGCATCCTGATCCTGCCGTGGAACCTGCGCAGCGAGGTGGCCGAGCAGCTCGACTACATCCGTGACTGGGGAGGCCGGTTCGCCACCGCCGTGCCCCGCCTTGACGTCTGGTAGTCGCACCGCCGTCGCCACCCCATTTCCATCAGACACCACCGAAGGAGACCACCATGATCCCAATGTTTAAACCCCTGATCCAGCAGGAAGAAATCGATGCCAGCCGCGAGTCGCTGGAGCTGGGCTGGCTCGGTATGGGCAGCTACGTGTCCGGCTTTGAAAAGAAGGTCAAGGAGATCCTGCAGGCGCCCGACCGGCATGTGGCAGCCGTCAGTACCGGCACCGCGGGCCTGCACATCGCGCTGCTGCTGGCCGGCGTGGGGCCGGGGGACGAGGTGATCGTGTCGGCCTTCAATTGTTCGGCCGACTACCAGGCCATCACCTGGGTGGGCGCCGACATCGTGTTCTGCGACTGCGCCGACGACACGCTCGAGCTGGACCTGGCCAAGGCCGAATCCCTGGTGGGCCCGCGCACCAAGGCCATCATCGTGATGGACTACGACTGCATCATCAGCGACCACGAAGCCATTGCCGCCTTTGCCGAGCGCCACAAGCTGCGCGTCATCCACGACGCGGCGCACTCGTTCGGCTCCAGCTACAAGGGGCGCATGGTGGGCAGCTTCTCGGACATCTGCGTGTTCAGCCACGACCCGGTCAAGACCGTGACCTGCCTGGACGGCGGCACCGTGGTCGTGCGCACCGAAGAGGAACTGCGCCGGGTGCACGAGCTGCGCCTGCTGGGCATGCAGCAGCCCGCCGAGGTGATGTACCAGAACAAGCGCGCCTGGACCTTCGACGTGGAGCGCGTGGGCTTTCGCTACCACATGCTCAACATGCACGCCGCCATCGGCCTCGCACAACTGGGCAAGCTCGATGTGATCAAGTCGAGCCGCCAAGCGGCATCGCGCCGGTACAACGAGAAGCTGCAGGGCATTGCGCAGGTGCGCACGCCTCCCACGGACTTTGCGGACGTCAACCCGTTCCTGTACTACATCCGGGTGCCCGCAGAGCACCGCGATGCGCTGCGCGACTTCCTGAAGGCCAACGGTGTGGACACCGGCATCCACTGGCAGCCGGGGCACTGGTTCTCGCTCTGGAAGGACTGCCGGGCCGGGGACCTGTCGGTGACCGACGCGGTCGGCAAGGGCATTCTTTCGCTGCCGCTGCACTCGTGCATGCCGCTGGAGAGCGTGGACACCGTGGCCGAGCAGGTGCGCCGCTACTTCGCCCAGGTTTGAAGAGGCCGCCATCATGCACTCGCCAACGCCTGGACAGCAGCTTCTGGCTGCCATCAAAGAGACGGCCCGTGCCGGCGAGACCGGCCTGGTGCTGCCGGTCGGCCAGCCGCTCACGGCCGTGGTCCGGCCGATCGCGACCGTTCCCGGCCATATCGACGCCGTCGACGCGCAACTGCTCACCGAGTGGCGCAACCGCCACGTCAAATCCTTCCTGACCGAATTCGTCTCGACCCCCGAGCGCACGGCCGCCTGGCTGGCGGGCGCGGTCCACCAGAACCCGGGCAAGATGCTGTTCATGGTGGAAACGCTGGGCGGCGAGCGTGTGGGGCACGTCGGGCTCGGCTTCATCGACTGGCAGCGCGGCTACGGCGAAGCGGATGCCATCGTGAGCGGCGGGGCGTCGCCCCCAGGGCTGATGAAGGCCTCGCTGCTGGTGCTGATGCGCTGGGCGCACGAGGCGCTCGGGTTGCAGACACTCGCGGTGCGGGTGCGCTCGGACAACCCGGCGGTCGAGTTCTACCGCAAGGTGGGCTTCCAGGAATACCAGCGGGT
The DNA here is from genome assembly GCF_900103645.1 of Oryzisolibacter propanilivorax. Taxonomy (GTDB): domain Bacteria; phylum Pseudomonadota; class Gammaproteobacteria; order Burkholderiales; family Burkholderiaceae_C; genus Melaminivora; species Melaminivora propanilivorax. The sequence continues at coordinate 29,773 of NZ_FNHP01000011.1, read as the reverse complement.
GCCCATCGTGGCCCGCACCGTGCCGGGCGGCGTGGACTGGTCGGAGGACCCGCAGGCCGCCGATGCACCGGCCAGCCTGGTGCACATGCAACTGCATCTGACCCGGACCTGAGCGGGCCGGGAGGCGTCGGGAAGGAGGCAGCGCATGGAAATCTTGCGAATGGACCGCGCACGGCTGCTGCGCTATGTGGCGCAGCAGCTGCACCACACGCTGCCCGACGATTTTGACCCCCGCGCGGACCTGGACGCGCACCTGGACGAAGCGCTGGCCCGCCTGAACGTGTGCATCAATGCCGTGCGGCCCTGGAGGCAGGACCGCTTCGATCCGCTGCATTCCACGCAGTACTGCAGCTTTCTCTATTTTCTGGCGCACACCATCTGGCGCCGCACGGCCACCACCGAGACGCCCACGCGCCTGTTCCTCTTGAACAAGGCCCTGAACGGCATCGACCTGTTTTATGAAATCGACCTGCCCGAAGTGTTCTTCATTGGCCACTCGGTGGGCATCGTTTTCGCCAAGGCTACGTACGGCAACTTTCTGGTGGCATACCAGAACTCCACTGTGGGCAAGAACCATGGCGTAGCACCGGTGCTGGGCGAGGGCGTGGTGCTATATCCGAATACGGCCATCATTGGCCGCTGCCGGGTGGGCGACGGCACCGTGCTGGCGCAAGGGGCGAGTTTGGTCAATACCGACGCGCCCGGGCATTGCACGGTGTTTGGTACGTCCACGGGCGCGGGGGTGGTGTTCGGACCGCGCCGCCGTGACGTGCTGGCCGACATCTTTCGCTCGCCGCCTGGGTAATTGCCAGCGCAGAGGCGGCCCTAGCGGCATGGCACATCAGTGCTGCAGCGCCAGTGCCTTGGTGGCGTAATGCAGGTAGGTCATGGCGAAGTCGGCATGGCCATGCGCCTGTTCCACCTCGGCCAGGCAGGCCAGCGCCATTGGGTCGTGTGGCACGGCGCACAGCACGGTCTCGGCCAACTCGGTCAGCGCGATCCAGCTTGGGCTAACAATGTTCTGTCCCTCGGGCGGTGGCTCGGCCTTGGCTTGGTCCACCAACGCCTGTAGGCGCGCATGGGCCTGGGGCAGCGGGATGCGCTCGCCCGGCGCCACGCCGACACCGGGAACGGGCGCCGTCGCCCACTCGGGCGGCACGTCCCGCAGCCAGTCGTGCATGACTTGCTGCTGCGCGGGCGCGTCGTTTGGGTGCTGGCGTTCGGCCAGCCACTGCAGCCACATCACGCGCAGGCCCTCGCCGAAATGGTGAGTATGTAGGTCCTCGCGCATCAGCGCCGACTGCTCCACCTCTTGGCGCAGGCCCAGGCGCAGGGCGTTGAGTTGCCGCGGTTCCTGCGCCAACTCTTGAGCGATGCGGACATAGTCGTCCGCGTCCTGCGCCAGCCACTCGGCGCGGCCCAAATAGGCCAGAATACTAGTGCTCAGGCGGCTCTTGAAACTTGCTCCGACCATGGACACCAGCGGCACCCCCATCCACAGGACGTCGAAGGTGGTGGTGCCGCCGGTCAGCGGAAATGGGTCCAGCGCGATATCGATGCGGTGGTAGGTCAAGTATTGGTTGCGACGATCCAGGCCAACCAGGAATAGGCGTTCAGGGTCCACGCCCAGTCCCGCGCAGCGTTGGCGGTAGGCATCAGCGCTAGCCGTCTCGCCCAGGCCCTTGCCCTCGATCAGCAGCCGCGCGGTGGGCACGGCGCGCAGGATGCGTCCCCAAAGCGCCAGCACCTCGTCAGTCAGCTTTCCCAGGTTGTTGCACGAGCCGAAGGTGACGTAGCCATTGTCCAGGGCTGGAGCGCGACGCACCAGGTAGCGCGGCTGGTAGCGGTACAGCGGCGCGCGGATCAGCGGCCGGTAGCTGCAAAACAGCGTCGGCAGACGGTATAGGCGCTCGACGTATTCATCGTCCGCGCCTTCGGCATCAGTCACCTCGTCGGTGAACTTGTAATCAATGGAGGACAGACCTGTGGTTGCCGGAAAGCCGAGCCAGGACACTTGCACCGGCGCCGGCTTGTACGCCAGCGCCGGCAGCCCGCTGTAGCCGGTGTGGCCGGCCAGGTCGATGGCGATGTCGATGCGCGCTGCGCGGATGGCCGTTGCCTGCTCCACAGGGGTCTTGCCCGCCAACGGGATGAAGTGGTCCACGTGGCATTTCACCCGCGCGGTGACGGCGTCCTCTACCGGATGGAGATAGAACGCCACCACCTCGAACATACGCCGGTCCAGTTGCGCGAGCAGCCCCTCGATGAAATACATCACCGCATGGTCACGGAAATCAGGTGAAACAAAGCCAATGCGCAGACGCCGCCAGGGCTGGTGTTGCACGTCCTCAAAGCGTGGCCAGTGCTGGCGCAAGGGCTTTTCATAAGCCTCGGCAAGCGCGCGACCGACGCGCATGAAATCGCGCACGTTCCGCTCCGGGTCGGCCAGCATGAACAGCAGACAGTTGGCATAGGTGGCGAAGTCTTGCGGCATCAGGGCGATGGCGGCCTCGCAGTCGCGCACCGCCTCCCGCACTTGGCCCTGCTCGCGTCGGTGCAGGGCGCATTGGTTGAGGGCTGCCGCACGCACAGCATTGTCCGCACCAGCCAGCGCCAACGCACGCTGCGCAGCCTCAAAGCCGCGATGGTTGTCCGCTACTCCGTAACAGCTTTGCGCCAGCATGATCCAAGGCATGGCGCTGTCCGGGTGCAGAAGCACCATGGTTTCCAGCAACGCCCGGGCGCGGCCCGCCTGGCCCAGTTGCAGCAGCACGTTCGCGTAGTCGAGCAGCAGCTCGCCATCCTCCGGATGGTGTTTCGTGGCCGCCTCGAAGGCGTGTAGTGCCGCAGGCATGTGGTCCTGTTGCTGCAGTGCAAAGCCCAGCAGGCGGTGCGCTTGCAAGTCGCGTGGGTTGTAGCGCAGGACTTGGCGGCACAGCTTGGTCAGTTGTTGCCAATTGCGTGAAGCGTGCGCAGCGACCAGACGTGCGGGTAGCGACGAGCCAGCGTACTGGCGGACCGGTGGAGGCATGAGAGGGACCCCAAAAAGTTGAAGTGCAAACGCGCAAGCGAGGGAGCAGGCGCGCCCGACCAGCGCCTATCAGCCTTTAAGCAGGGACAGAACTCCTTGCGGAATCTGGTTGGCCTGCGCCACCATGGCGGTGCCGGCCTGCTGCAGGATCTGCGCGCGCGAGAGGTTGGCGGTCTCGGCCGCGAAGTCGGCGTCCAGGATGCGTCCGCGCGAGGCCGACATGTTCTCCGACGTCACCTGCAGGCTGGCAATGGCGGTCTCGAAGCGCGACTGCAGGGCGCCCAGCTTGGCACGCTCGCCGTTGATATGGCCCAGGGCCGAGTCCACGGTTTTCAGCGCGTCCGTGGCCTTGGAGAACGTCGTCACATCCAGGTCCGAAACTTTCTTGAGCGTTGAAGGTGAACCAGAGCTGGAGAAGGCGCCCCCAGCAGTGCCACCCACGGCCGAGAAGGACTTGTCGGAGTCCAGCGTGACGTAGCCGCTGACGATGCTGTTGTTGGCATTGGTGTCGGCCGCCAGCGTGACGGGGCCGCCTACTGCAGCAGCCTTGCCATCTGTGCCGACCTGCATTTTTTGTACCTGCACAGCGCCCGCGTTCTGCACCGCCGTGTCGGCCACGCGGATGTCGTTGCCGGTGTTGTTAGTGAGCACGACCTTGGCGCCGTCTTCGCTGAGGGCGGCGATGATGCCTGTCTTGGAGGACTGCTCGTTGATCGCCGAGATGGCCGAGGACAGGCCGTCGGGTGTATTACTGGCCGGTAGGGTGAAAGAGATGTTCACGTCCGCGCCGTTATCCGAGCGCAGGTCGAGCGAGTACGAGCCTGCCGACTGAAACGTCACTTCTGCCATGGTGCGCGCAGTGGCCGCAACGCCGGTGTCGCCCTTGACGCGGTTGATGTTGTCGGCGATGGTTTGCGCGGAATCGTTGGCAGCAATGGTCACCGTCTTGGAGCCGGCAAAGCCTTTGAGATCGACCGTGCCCTGGGGGGTGCCGTTGGCGCCCCATGCGCCCGAACCGGTAGAGGCACCGCCTGCGGCCACTTGGTTGTTGCCGTAGTTGTTGGTGCGCAGATTGGCCGTGGCCGCCACGATGGTCTGGTTGGCGTTGGCGCCGACCTGGAACTGCTGCGTGCCGAACGAGCCGTCCAGCAGCTTGGCGCCGTTGAACTCGGTGGTCTGCGAGATGCGGTCCAGTTCGGCCACCAGTTGCCCTACTTCTTGGTTCAACGCTTGGCGGTCAGATGCCGAATTGGATGCGTTGGCCGACTGCACGGCCAGCTCGCGCACGCGCTGCAGGATGTCGCCCGAAGCCTTGAGCGCGCCTTCCGCCACCTGCGCCAGCGAGATGCCATCGTTGGCGTTGCGCACGGCCTGGTTCAGGCCGCGGATCTGGCTGGTGAAGCGCTCGGAGATCGCCAGGCCGGCAGCATCGTCCTTGGCGCTGTTGATGCGCAGGCCGGACGACAGGCGCTGGATGGAGGTGTTCAGCGATCCCTGGCTGACCCCCAGGTTGCGCTGGGCGGTCAGCGAGGCCACGTTGGTGTTGATGGTGGAAGCCATGGTGTGAATCCTGGATGGGCGAAGAAGGGGTCGCCGGCGCGAAAACGGCCGTATGGCGACAGATACGAGAACCGTGCACGGATTGTCCAAAGCCTTCAGGACGCACGATGGGCCGATAAGCACGCAAAAAACCTTCCATTCCTTCATTTGGTATCTAAAGTTTTCCGCCAACCACCCGAAAACCTCTTCAACGGGACAAGCGAATCACGACAGAGTGTCCCGTCGGTCAGCGGCCGGGCGTGACGCCAGGACGCGAGTAACGAGGCCAGACCGTTCTGGGCCCAGTTGGCGGCAACGCCATATTTAGTCAGTTCCTTCAGGAGTTTTGCCATGGCTTCCACCATCAACACCAACGTCGCCTCGCTCACGGCCCAGCGCAACCTGGGCGTTGGCCAAGCATCCCTCAACACATCCATCCAGCGCCTGTCGTCCGGCCTGCGCATCAACAGCGCCAAGGACGATGCCGCCGGCCTGGCGATCTCCGAGCGCTTCACCAGCCAGATCCGCGGCCTGAACCAGGCCGTGCGCAACGCCAACGATGGCATCTCGCTGGCGCAGACGGCCGAGGGCGCGCTCAAGGCTTCGGGCGACATCCTGCAGCGCGTGCGTGAGCTGGCCGTGCAGTCGGCCAACGCATCCAACAGCGCCGGCGACCGCCAGGCCCTGCAGCAGGAAGTTTCGCAGCTTGTCTCCGAACTGGACCGCATCTCGCAGACCACCGAGTTCAACGGCGCCAAGCTGCTGGACGGCTCGTTCGGCACGCAGCAGTTCCAGGTCGGCGCCAACGCCAACCAGACCATCGTGGCGGCCACGGCCAATCTGCGCACCAACAACTATGGCAACAACCAAGTGGCTGCCAATGGCGTAGGCGCGGCCTCGGGCACGGGCGCCAGTGGCGCCTGGGGCGCTAATGGTGTGTCTGCCGGCTCAGTAACGCTCAAGGGCTTCGCCGGTACCAAAGCCGTGACCATCGCTGCCAATGACTCTGCCAAGACCATTGCCGACAACATCAACCGCGTGAAGGGCGATACTGGCGTGGGCGCCACCGCGCGTTCCATGGCCGAGTTGAGTTTCGCCTCGGCCGGCTCACACACTCTGGCACTGCGCTCGGACAACGGCGCTGACGTGGAGGTGTCGTTCACTCTGTCAGCTAACAACAATGCTGACGGCCTGTCGTCGGCCATCTCGGCGATCAACGAGCAGTCCTCCAAGACTGGCATCACCGCCGCGCTCAACGAAGACGGCACTAAGGTCGTGCTCACCAACAACACCGGCAACGACATCCGCGTGGCCGACACGGCGGTGCAAAACGCCGGCAACGTCACGGTGCAAAAGAAGGCTGTGGGCACCGATGGCAAAGCTGTGGACCAGGGCGGCCCCGCCACGCTGACCGCCGACACCACCGCCGATAACAGCTTGGTCAGCGGCTACATCACGCTGGATTCCGACAAATCCTTCTCCGCTGTGGGCAGTTCGGGGGGCAACGCCTTTGGCAGCGCCGGCACGGCCTCAACCCTCAAGAAGGTCTCTGACCTGGACGTGACCAGCTTCACCAAGGCCACGGACGCGCTCAAGACCATTGACTCGGCCCTGGGCCATATCAACGGCGAGCGCGCCAAGCTGGGCGCCTTGCAGTCGCGCTTCGAGACCGCGATCGGCAATCTGCAAGTGACGTCGGAGAACATGTCGGCCTCGCGCGGACGCATCCTGGACGCCGACTTCGCGGCCGAGACCGCCAACCTCTCGCGCGCGCAGATCCTGCAGCAGGCCGGCACCGCCATGGTGGCGCAGGCCAACCAGCTGCCCCAGGGCGTGCTGTCCCTGCTGCGCTGATGGGAGGTTCCTGAAGGAGCGGGTCTGTAGCGGGAGCAGTGCAGGCTCTGCCCTTCAGAATGGAAATTGAAAGCGGCGGGGGCTTCGGTCCTCGCCGCTTTTGCATTGCAGGGACGAGGTATGAATGCCGGTGCAGAAGCGCAGGTGGCGAGAAGTGCGGTGCATGCACCATGCTTTTTCGCCCCATGAGGTGGCCCGAGGCTGCCGATAATGTGTGTGGAAGTCGGTTCGGCATCGAGTACAGGAGTGAGTCATGGCCAGCTTTTCTTCAATTGGTGTCGGGCTGGGCGGAAACGTCGATGTCAACGCCCTGATCAAGGCGTCGGTGGATGCGGTCAAGCTTCCAATCACCAGACCCAATGGACTGAACTACCAAGCCAAGCTGGCGGAAACCAAGATCTCCACCTTCGGCCAGCTCAAGTCACTCGTGTCGACATTGCAGACAGCAGCCAGCAAGCTCAGCAGCATCACAGGCTGGAACGCTGTGCAGGCCTCTTCGTCGGACGACAAAAGCGTGTCCGCTACAGCTGTCGGGGGCACGGTGGAGACGACCTTCAGCGTCACCGTGCAGCAGCTCGCCCGTGCACAAGTATCCACGTCGGATGGGCTGCCGGCTGGGCAGGCGGTCGGTGCCGGCACGCTCACGCTGCAGGTCGGACGCTGGAACGGCGGCAACTTCACTGAGGGTGGAACACCTGCGCTGGAGGTTTCCGTGGGAGCGGGCGATACGTTGGCCGACATTGCCGGCAAGATCAACGGCGCGGGTGCAGCCGTCACCGCGACCATCCTGACGGATGCCGATGGGCAGCGGCTGATGCTGCGCAGCAAGGCTACAGGCGAAGAAGCAGGTTTTCAGCTGAGTGTGACCGACACCGATGGAGATCCCGGTGCTGGTCTGTCGCGTCTCGCGGCTGGCTTGTCAACGGACCCCGGCGCTGGCGCAGCTGCCGACGCGCTGGCTCAGATCAACGGGCAGTTCAATGTGCGTTCGGCTACCAACACTTTCGAGAACGCTGTGGCCGGCGTGACTTTCAAGGCCGAAAAGGTGAGCAGTGCGCCGGTTGAGCTGTCGGTGACCAAGAACAGCTCTGCGGTGCAAAAGAATATCGAGGATTTCGTGCTGGCCTACAACGCGGTCAACCAAGCGCTCAATGACCTGACGAAGTTCGACAAGGGCACCGGACAGGGCGGCTTGCTGCAGGGTGATTCGACCGTGGTCGGGCTGCAGAACAGCCTGCGCAACGTGGTGGAGTCGCTGTCCAGCAGCACTGGCCCGTTCCAGCGCCTCTCCGACATAGGTTTGGGCAAGATCCAGGGCGGAGATCTGTCCATCGACAGCACCAAGCTGAGCGAAGCGCTGAAGAACCCGGATGCGCTCAAGGCCCTTTTCATTGGGGCCGATGGCCTGTCCACCACCGAGGACGGAGTGGGGGAAAAGATCAAGGCGGCGACTTCCAAGCTGCTGAGCGCAGAAGGATTTTTCGCCTACAAGGATGCGCAACTCAAGGATGTGCTCAAGCGCAATGCCGATGAAATCAAGCGCGTGAACGCGCGCGCCGACAGCACCGAAGCACTGCTTTCAGCGCGCTATACCGCGCTGGACAGCCAAATGAGCAAGCTCAACGCGCTCAACGCCTATATCGCCCAGCAAGTGACGACCTGGAACAACAATAAGGGCTGAACAGTAGGGCATTCATACCGTTTCCCGGCCTTCAGTTTCCGGTAGGACTGCCGATGAATAACACAGCAGCCAGCCGAGGATCACCACCATGTTCACGCCATTTGCCTCTCGAACCGCTTCCGCTTATCAACGGATCAACGTCGAAACCAGCATGCACACCATTGACCAGCACCAGTTGGTCAGCCTGCTGTACCAGGGCCTGCTGCAGTCGATTGCCACCGCCCGAGGCGCATTGGCGCGTGGTGACGTACTGACCAAGTGCAACAGCCTGTCCAAGGCGGTGCGTATCCTGGAAGAAGGTCTGATGACGGCGCTGGACCGTGAGGCAGGCGGTGAACTGGCGGCCAACCTGGACACGGTATATGGCTATGCCTTGCAGCGGCTCATTCTGGCCAATGCGAAGAACGACGACGCGCTCTTGCAGGAAGTTGCGCGCCTGATCGAGCCCATCGCTCAGGGCTGGAGTGAGATCAAGCATCCCCAGCCGCAGAATGCCGCCAACGACACCCTGCGCCTCGCGGCCGCGGAGGCCTGATATGCCCGACATGCTCATCGACTACTACAAGGCCATCGAGCAAAGCAGCGCCCGCATGCTCGAAGCGGCCCGCCTGAAGGACTGGGACGAAGTGGTGCGCTGCGAGAGCGCCTGCGCGGTGCTGATCGAGCAGCTGCGCTTCCAGTCTGGCCAGCAGGAGCTGGCCCCCGAGCACCGCAAGGAAAAGGCGCGCATCATGCAGCGCATCCTGCGCAACGACGCGCAGATCCGCGTGCTGGCCGAGCCGTGGATGGCGCAGTTCGAACACCTGTTCGAAGGCCAGCCGCAGGTCATGCACTGACAGTGGGTCGCCGCCCGGACTTTTTTCAGGTCCGGGTCAGGCGCACCAATGCACAAAGCCGGCACCGCAAGGTGGCCGGCTTTGCCGTTTTTGGGTGAAATATGCCTTCAGCCCCGATGGATAAAGGGCCTCCAGCTATGAAAAGGTGAGTGCCGGCAGGCCGCTCACACCTGCATGTTCATGATATCGGTATAGGCCTGCACCATGCGGTTGCGCACGTGCAGCGTCGCCTGGAAACCCACCTGCGCCTTCTGCATGGCGACCATGGTCTCTTCCAGGCTGACGTTGGGGTTTTCCAGCTGCACCTCTTGCTGCAGGCCGCTGGCGCGGTCCTGCGCCTGGCTGACGGACTGCAGCGCGTCCTTGAACGCAGTGCCGAAGCCGCCGCCTTCCGCCGGCTGCGGCGCCGTGGCGCGGCGGGCCAGTTGCGTGGCGGTCAGGGGGCTGGGGGTGCTGGTGATGCGCATGTCCATGGTGCAAGGGCCTGCGGGCCAGGCGGTGTGGGGGTGAAGAAGCTGCGGCACAGCCGCCAAAAGAAAGCATGAAAGGGCGGGCGGCCTTTCAGGACTGGCGTCATGGTAGGGCGCGGGCCGCGGCGCAGAGGGGCAAATAGCGGCCGGTTCGGGCGCCTTATCGGCCGAACGCGGCCAGGGGGCTGTCTCGATAATCGCCGCACGACCCGGTGCCTTGCCGGGCGTGGCTGCCTCGGCAGCCCGCAACCTTTCTTCTCTAGCCAGCACCTGCCACGATGTCCTCCGCCGCCGTTGCCGAAGTCCCCATGCCCGCACCCGCCGGGGTGCCCGCGCCTGGCCTGCTGCAGCGCCTGGGCAGCCTGGACCGCGCCGCGCGTCTGCGCTGGGGCGCCCTGGCCGCGCTGCTGGTGGTGGCCGCCATCGGTGCTTTCTTCTACAGCCGCCAGCCCGACTATCGGGTGCTGTTCGCCGGCGTGAACGACAAGGACGGCGGCGCCATCGTCGCGCAGCTGGCCACCATGAATGTGCCCTACCAGTACAGCGAAGGCGGCGGCGCCATCCTGGTGCCGGCCGACCGGGTGCACGACGTGCGCCTGCGCCTGGCCACGCAAGGGCTGCCCAAGGGCTCGGTCGCCGGCTTCGAGGTGATGGACAACAGCCGCTTCGGCGTCACGCAGTTCCAGGAGCGGCTGAACTTCCAGCGCGGGCTCGAGGGCGAGCTGACCCGCTCCATCCAGGCGCTGGCCTCGGTGCAGAGCGCGCGCGTGCACCTGGCGCTGCCGAACCAGAACGGTTTCTTCCGTGAGCAGCAAAAGCCCTCGGCCTCGGTGCTGCTCAGCCTGTACCCCGGGCGCTTCCTGGACCGCACGCAGCTGGCGGGCATCGTGCACTTGGTGTCCTCCAGCGTGCCGGAGATGGCGCCGCAGGCGGTGAGCGTGCTGGACGACACCGGCAAGCTGCTGTCGCAGTCGCCCGATGGCAGCGCCGGCGGCAACGACAGCAGCATCGACGCCCAGCAGCTGGCCTACGTGCAGCAGATCGAGCAGCAGTACACGCGCCGCATCATCGACCTGCTGGAGCCGGTGGTGGGCAAGAACAATGTGCGCGCTCAGGTCAGCGCCGAGGTGGACTTCAACCGCACCGAATCGACCGTCGAGCAGCACCGCCCCAATCTGGCCGCCGACGCCAGCGCCGTGCGCAGCCAGCAGGTGGTGGAGACCGGCGGCACGGCCGGCGGCCAGCCGCCTTCGGGCGTGCCAGGTGCCGTCAGCAACCAGCCGCCGCAGGCCGCGGGCGCCCCGGTCAATGGCCCGGCGCCGCAGCTGGCGGCCGGCGGTGCCGGCGGGGAGGGCGGCGCCCCTACCAAGCGCGAGTCGGTGACCAACTACGAGGTGGACAAGACCACCCAGGTGACGCGCAACGCGGTCGGCGCCATCAAGCGCGTGAACGCGGCGGTGGTCATCAACTACACCAACGCCGCCGGCGAGGACGGCAAGCCGGCGCAGGCCGTGGCCTTCAAGCCCGAGCAGCTGGAACAGATGACGGCGCTGGTGCGCGAGACCATCGGCTTCAACAAGGAGCGCGGCGATTCGGTCAACCTGATGAACACGCCGTTCCTGGTCGAGGCGCCGCCGCCCGCCGAGTTGCCGCTGTGGAAGCAGCCTGAGATGCGCGAGCTGGCCGTCAACCTGGCCTGGCCGCTGGGGATCTCGCTGGCCGCCGCCATCGTGCTGATCGGCGTGCTGCGCCCGGCGCTGAAGGCGCGTGCCCGCAGCAAGGAGCTGGCCATTGCCACCCTGGCCTCCGGCGCGAAGTTGGACGCCATCGAGGGTGAGAGCCTGGAGCGCCCGGCGCTGCCAGGGCCGGACGGGGCTGCCATGCCGGCGCTGGAGTTGCAGGTCACGCCCGAGCAGCAGCGCCTGAATGACGCCCGTACGCTGGCGCGCGAGAACCCGGTGGCGGTGGCCAACATCATCAAGACGTGGGTAAACGGTGAATGAATTCGGACAACCCCCTGAGCGGCTGCGCCGCTTCCCCCTTCTCTCGAATCGCTGCGCGCTTCGGGAAGGGGGACGCCACCAGCGCGGCGGGGCGGCCCTTGCGCGGTGGCCGCTGGCACTGCGTCGCGCGGTCGTGGATGTTGGTTCGTACTGCCGGCGGTCGTGGTTGACGGACAAGACAAGAGTGGTTCGATATGGATGAGCAAGGACTGAACGACGCGGCCATCATGCTGATGTCGCTGGGCGAGGAGGAAGCCGCCGAGGTCTTCAAGCACCTGTCGCCCAAGGAGGTGCAAAAGCTGGGCGAGACCATCGCGCGCATGCGCAGCGTCTCGCGCGAGAAGGTGGACGAGGTCATCGGCCGTTTCACCAACGACGCGGCGGCGCAGAGCCTGCTGGTGTCCGACACCAGCAACTACGTGCGCGCGGTGCTCAAGCGTGCCCTGGGCGACGACAAGGCGGCGCTGCTGATCGACCGCATCCTGCAGGGCGGCGACGTTTCGGGCATCGAGAGCCTGAAATGGATGGACCCGCTGTCGGTGGCCGAGCTGCTGCGCAACGAGCACCCGCAGATCGTCGCCGCCATCCTGGTGCACCTGGACGTGGAGCAGAGCTCGGCCATCCTGATGCACCTGACCGAGCGCCAGCGTGGCGAGATCATGCTGCGCATCGCCACGCTGGAGGGCATCCAGCCCACCGCGCTCAAGGACCTGAACGAGGTGCTGTTCCGCGTGCTGGCCGGCGGCGACAAGGTGCGCAAGAGCTCGCTGGGCGGCGTCAAGGCGGCGGCCGAAATCATCAACCTGATGGGCTCCGGGGCGGATGCCGCTGTGCTGGAGACCATTCGCGGCCACGAGCCCGACCTGGCACAGAAGATCATGGACAAGATGTTCGTTTTCGACGATCTGGTCAAGCTGGACGGGCGCGCCATCCAGACCGTGCTGCGCGAGGTGGCGTCCGAGACGCTGGTGGTGGCGCTCAAAGGCGCGCAGCCCGAGGTGCGCGAGAAGATCCTGGCCAACATGTCCACCCGCGCCGCCGATGCCATGCGCGAGGACCTGGAGTCGCGCGGCCCGATGCGCCTGTCCGAGGTCGAGGCACAGCAGCGCGAGATCCTGAAGACCGTGCGCCGCTTGGCCGACGAGGGGCAGGTGGCCATGTCCGGCGGCGGCGACGACGCCTTCGTCTGACCGTCACTGCAACTTGAGTACGGCAAATGGCCACCAATCGCTACTACACCCGTTTCGTTCCGCGCGAGGAGCTCGGCCAGGTCACCCGCTGGGAGTTCGGCGCGGTGGACGGCGCCTCGGGCGTGCTCGGTCCGCTGATCGCCGAGCCGGCGGTGCTCGAGCCTGAACCGCAGGAAGCGGCACCGCCGCCGCCCGTGGTGATACCGCTGGACGAGCATGAGGCGCTGCTGCGGCAGGCGCATGCCCAGGGCCACGCCGACGGCCTGCGCGAAGGCCAGGAGGGCGAGCGCCTGCAGTGGCAGCGGCGCATGGACGAGTACGTCAGCGGCCAGGGCAGCGAAGCCGCCGCGCGACTGGCGCAGCTGGCGCAGGCGTTCGAATCCAGTCTGGCCGGACTGCAGCAGGACATGGCGCAGCAGGTGCTGGCGCTGGCCTGCGACATCGCCCGGCAGGTGGTGCGCAGCGAGGTGAACCTGAACCGCCAGGCCGTGCTACCGGTGGTGCGCGAGGCGCTGGGCATGCTGGCCGGCGAAAGCCGCCCGGCCACAGTGCGCCTGCACCCGCAGGACTGGCAGACGCTGGAGGCGGCGCTGCGCGCCGAGCACCCGTCGCCGCGCATCGAGTGGCTGCCCGACGCCGGCGTGCAGCCCGGCGGCTGCCTGGTTGAGTCGGCCGGCATGGCCATCGACGGCACGCTGGACAAGCGCTGGTCCCGGGCGATTGCCGCCCTGGGCCTGACCGACGCCTGGCGCGAGGCCCCGCATGACGATTGAGACCGCAGACGCCTGGCAGGACCTGGCCGCACGCGCCCGCGCGCGGCTGCAGGATGGGCTGCCGCTGGAGACGCGCGGCACGCTCACGCGCCTGACGGGCCTGGTGCTGGAGGCCGCCGGCCTGCGCGTGCCGGTGGGCGCGCAGTGCCAAGTGCGCATGGGCGAGAACGGCGAGCCGGTGCTGGCCGAGGTCGTCGGCTTTGCCACCGACAAGGCCTTCCTGATGCCGGCCGGCGACGTGCACGGCCTGTCCAGCGGCGCCATTGTCAGCCCGGCGCCGGCCTTCGTGCCGCCGCTGCGCCTGGGGCAGTCGGCGGAATCACAGCGTGAGCCGGACACCGGCGCCGCCGGCGTGCTGCGCCTGCCCATGGGCGCTGGCCTGCTGGGCCGGGTGGTCGATTCGCAGGGCCAGCCGCTGGACCACAACGGGCCGCTGCAGGACGTGCAGGCCGAGGCCATGGACCGCACACCCATCAACGCCATGGAGCGCGACCCGGTGCGCGAGCCGCTGGACACCGGCGTGCGAGCCATCAACGCGCTGCTGTCCGTGGGCCGCGGCCAGCGCCTGGGCCTGTTCGCCGGCTCGGGCGTGGGCAAGTCGGTGCTGCTGGGCATGATGGCGCGCTACACCCAGGCCGACGTCATCGTCGTCGGCCTGATCGGCGAGCGCGGCCGCGAGGTCAAGGAGTTCGTCGAGGACATCCTGGGCGAGGAGGACCGCGGCCGCGCCGTGGTGGTGGCGGCGCCAGCCGATGCGCCGCCGCTGCTGCGCATGCAGGGCGCGGCCTATGCCACGGCGATCGCCGAGCATTTCCGCGACCAAGGCCAGCACGTGCTGCTGCTGATGGACTCCCTCACCCGCTATGCCCAGGCCCAGCGCGAGATCGCCCTGGCTATCGGCGAGCCGCCGGCCACCAAGGGTTATCCGCCTTCGTGCTTCGCCAAGCTGCCGGCGCTGGTCGAGAGGAGCGGCAACGGCCTGAACGGCGTCGGCTCGATCACCGCGTTCTACACCGTGCTGTCCGAGGGCGATGACCAACAGGACCCGATCGCCGACGCCGCGCGCGCCATCCTGGACGGGCACATCGTGCTGTCGCGCGCGCTGGCCGAGGGCGGGCACTACCCGGCCATCGACATCGAACAATCCGCCTCACGCGTCATGCACAACGTCGTGCCGCGCGAGCATTTCGAGTTGGCGCGGCAGTTCCGTGCCGTGTATTCGCGCTACCAAAAGAGCAGCGACCTGATTCAGGTCGGCGCCTATCTCGCCGGCTCCGATCCGCAGCTGGACGAGGCCATCCGCCTGCAGCCAGGCATGGTGGCCTTCCTGCAGCAGACCATGTTTGAGGCCGCGCCCATGGACGCCAGCGTGGCCGGCATGGCGCAGGCGCTGGGCGCGGGCTGACCGCTTTCTCAACAAGGTCTGAACCATGTCGTCGTTGCATGCCTTCACCGTCGCCGTCGAGCTGGCCGAGCGCCAGCGCGATGTGGCGCGCGAGCAGCTGAAGAACGTGCAGGGCGCCTGCCACGCGGCACAGGCGCAGTTGCAACAGCTGGACGGCTATGCGGTGGAGACGCAGGGCCGCTTCGGCGCCAGCGAGGGGCGCACGCTGCAGCCCCTGGTGCTGCAGCACCACTACCAGTTCATGGGCCGGCTGGAGCATGCCATCGCCCTGCAGACGCGCGTGGTCGGCAGCCAGCAGCAGCGCGTGGAACAGGCGCGCCAGGCGCTGGTGCAGGCCGAGCTGCGCCTGGCCAGCCTGCGCAAGGTGCTGCAGCGCCGCCAGGACGAGCAAGCGCGCGCGCAGCAGCGCCGCGAACAGAAACAGACCGACGAGCGCGCCGCGCTGCGCCTGGGCGCAGCCGCTGCGCTGTCCCGCGACATGGAGGAATCCGCATGACATCCCCGAACCGTATCGAACAGACCCCGCGCCCCGTGCAGGCCGGCCGCATGGCTGCTGGCCAGGCGAACGCCCCGGATGGCACGGATGGCGGTTTCGCGCTGATGCTGTCACTGCTGGGTGGGCCGGAAGATGCCCCGCTGGCGCTGCTGCCGGATGAGCCGGCGGATGTGCGCGGCTCGCTGCAAGACCCGCAAGACCCGCAGGACCCGCAGGACCCGCAGGACGCCCTGGAGAGTTGGGGCGAGGCACTCCATGCCGATGCTGCTCCTGTGCCGCAGCCGCAAGAGCAGGCGCCGGATGCAAGCGGACTGCTGCCCTCGCCCTGGGCCATTCAAATGCTGGTCTCGCAGACATTGCCGAACGTGCCGGACAGCGCTGGTGCCCAGGCACAAGCGTCCCTGGGAAGTGGGGAGGGCGGCATGCCCTGGCTGCCCACCAGTCTGGTGGCCGAAACCGGCCGGCTGGATGCCGCCAGCGCTGCGCAGGTCGATCTCGGACTGGCAGTCCCGACGCTGCCTCAGCCCGGCGCGGCGCGCCCGCGTCCGGCCGTCTCCTGGACGGCGGCCGCTGCCTCCACTGCTGCCTCCGAACAGCTGTCGGGCCGGCGCCAGGCGCCGGCTGCCGTGTTGGCGCAGCCCGCTGCACCGGTGCCGGTCAGCGCCAGCGTGGCGATCGGCCCAGCGCGCCAGGACGTTGCCGGTTCGGGCCCGCATGCCGCCACGGCGGGGCAGCCGATGCCATTGGCGGCCGGTGCCGCCGAAGCCGTTCTGGCGCAAGGCGCAGGGCAGGGCGTTGATGCTGGCCCGCCAGCCGCGCGGCGCGGCGACTCGCGCGCCGTAGCGCAGGAACCCATCGGCGCCGCTGCCCCGGGCATCGACAGCACCCAGTCCGTGCCCGGGACCGAGGGTGCTTCCTCCGGCGCCTGGCAGGACGGCTCCGCCGACGCCCAGGCGCAGCTGGCCGAGGACGTGGCCTGGTGGGCCAGCCAGCAGACGCAGAGCGCCGCGCTGACGCTGGACGCCGACGGCCAGCCGGTGCAGGTGCAGGTGACGCTGAACGGCGACCAGGCGCACATCGTGTTCCACAGCGACGAGGCGCAGGCGCGCCAGCTGCTGGACGCCAATGTGGCCGACCTGCGCGCGTTGCTGGACGCCCAGGGCCTGCAGCTGGCCGGCGTGACCGTGGGCCCGTCGGGCGGCGGCGCCCAGGGCCAAGCCGGGCAGGGTAGCGAGTCCGGCCAGCCCGGCGCCGACATGCGCCGCGGCCAAGCGCGGGTGGCGGCTGCGGGAGAGGCCAGCGCCGCACCGGCACGGCGCGCCAGCGGTGCGCAACGTTCCGTGGACGTCTTCGTCTAGGCCCTGAAAGGGCGGCGTTTCCGGCGGCTATTCTGGCTATCATGCCCGCCCTCGCGGGCCAATAATGCCCCCATTGCAAAGCGCTTGGCCCTCGTGGGGGCCGCGCTGAACGCCCATCGCCCCGCGCGCCCGCAGCGCCAGAAAGAGCCGCCGTGTCCGAAACTGCCGCCCCCGCTCCGGCCAAGAGCAAGAAGCTGATCATCATCCTGGCAGTCGTCGTGCTGCTGGTGGTGGCGGGGGGCGCAGCGGCCTGGGTGCTGCTGTCCAAGCGCGCCGCGGAGGGTGACGAGGACGGCGACAAGCCCGCGCGCACCAGCCAGCCGGCGGCGCCCAAGGGGCCGCCTACCTACCTGCCGATGGACAACATGGTGGTCAACCTCGCCGACCCCGGCGGCGACCGCTTCGCGCAGGTCGGCATCACCCTGGAGCTGGCCGACGCCAAGACCGCCGAGCAGGTCAAGGGCTTCATGCCCAGCATCCGCAGCGCCGTGCTGCTGCTGGTGTCGCAGCGCACCACCGACGAGCTGCTGACGCGCGAGGGCAAGGAAAAGCTGGCCGTGGACGTGCGCCGCGAGGTCTCGCGCCCGCTGGGCTACAGCGTGTCCAAGCCGAAAAAGCGCGCCGCGCAGCGCGACCCGGAGGACGACGAGGACGAAGAGGACCCGCCGCCGCGCCGGCGCGACGACAACCCGGTACGCCAGGTGCTGTTTTCCAGTTTCATCATCCAGTGAACCGCAACAAGGTATTCCCATGAGCGATTCCTTTCTGTCGCAGGAAGAGGTCGATGCCCTGCTGGAGGGCGTGACCGGCGAGAGCCAGAAGACCGTCAAGGAGGAGATCGAGGCCGGCGCAGTGCGCGACTACGACATCTCCAGCCAGGAGCGCATCGTGCGCGGGCGCATGCCGACGATGGAGATCGTCAACGAGCGCTTTGCCCGCAACCTGCGCATCGGCCTGTTCAACTTCATCCGCCGCAGCCCCGAGATCTCGGTGGGCACGGTGTCGGTGCAGCGCTACAACGCCTTTTTGCGCGAACTGGTGGTGCCGACCAACTTCAACATCGTCGCCATCCGCCCGTTGCGCGGCAGCGGCCTGGTGGTGTGCGAACCCTCGCTGGTGTTCGGCATCATCGACACGCTGTACGGCGGCACGGGCAAGTTCCAGACGCGCATCGAGGGGCGGGACTTCTCGGCCACCGAGCAGCGCGTCATCAACCGCCTGGTGGAGGTGATCTGCCAGGAATACAAGAAGGCCTGGCAGGGGATTTACCCGCTGGAGCTGGCCTACCAGCGCTCGGAAATGCAGCCGCAGTTCGCCAACATCGCCACGCCCAGCGAGATCGTCGTGTCCACGGCGTTCCACTTGGAGATCGGCGACCTGGCCGGGGCCATCCACATCTGCATGCCCTATGCCACGCTGGAGCCGATCCGCGACGTGCTGTATTCCAGCGTGCAGGGCGATGCCATCGAGGTCGACCGGCGCTGGGTCAAGGTGCTGACACGCGAGATCCAGGCCGCCGAGGTGACGCTGGTGGCCGAGCTGGCCAAGGCCGACGCCACCGTGGAGCAGCTGCTGGCCATGAAGCCGGGCGACTTCATCGAGCTTGACCGCGAGCCGCGCATCCAGGCCTCTATCGGCGGGGTGCCGCTGTTCGAGTGCCAGTACGGCACGCACAACGCCAAATATGCGATCCGCATCGAGGAATGCCTGCGCAATGCGGACGCCAGCTGGATGGGAGAAAAGCATGGCAACTGACGATCCGAACGACCTGCCACAGGGTGACGCGGACGACGCGTTCGCCGGCTGGGCCGAGGCGCTGGAAGAGCAAAAGAGCGCCGACGCGGCCTCGGCCACCCTGGACGCCGAGCAGGGCGGCCCGCTGACCGGCGAGGCCGTGCGCCCGTCGTCGGTGGCGGGCGACCCGAACGTGCACGACATCAACATGGTGCTGGACATCCCGGTCCAGCTGTCCGTGGAACTGGGCCGCACCAAGGTGCCGATCAAGTACATCCTGCAGCTGGCCCAAGGGTCGGTGGTCGAACTGGACGCGCTGGCCGGCGAGCCCATGGACGTGCTGGTCAACGGCTACCTGATCGCCCAGGGCGAGGTGGTGGTGGTGAACGACAAGTTCGGCATCCGCCTGACCGACGTGGTCACGCCGTCCGAGCGGCTGCGCCGCGTCAGCCGGGGCTGAAGCGGGCATGCAGGCAGGCACGGGTCCGGGCATGACGCAGACGCTGCTGATCGTGGTGCTGTTCGTGGCGGCGCTGTGCGCGCTGCCGTGGCTGATCCGCCGGCTGCAGGCGCGCCAGGTGGGACTGCTGCCGGGCGGTGCGGGCGCCGCCAGCCGCGTGCTGTCGGCCGTCGCCGTGGGGCCGCAGCAGCGCGTGGTCACCGTCGAGGTGGGGCCGGCGCACCAGCGCGCGGTGCTGGTGCTGGGCGTGACGGCGCAGCAGATCAACTGCCTGCACGTGCTGCCGGCCGCCGGCTTTGCCGGCGAGGTCGCGGCGGCGCGCCAGGCACAGGAGGTGGGCGATGCGCCTGCGCGGTAAGGGCGCGTGCTGCGCCGCAGGCCTGCTGGCGCTGGGCCTGCTGCTGCCCGCCACTGCCTGGGCGCAGGGGCAGGGCGCGGCGCCGGCCGCCGGCGCGCTGCCGCTGGTCATCGGTTCGGGTGCGGGCGGCACCAGCTATTCGGTGCCGATCCAGACGCTGCTGTTCTTCACCGCGCTGTCGTTTCTGCCGGCGGTGCTGCTCATGATGACCGGCTTCACGCGCATCGTCATCGTGCTGTCGCTGCTGCGCCAGGCCCTCGGCACGCAGTCGGCGCCGCCCAACCAGGTCGTCATCGGCCTGTCGCTGTTCCTCACGCTGTTCGTCATGGGCCCGACGCTGGACCGGGTGTACCAGGACGCCTACGTGCCCTACACCACCAACCAGCTCACCTTCGAGCAGGCGGTGCAAAAGGCCGAGGCGCCGATGCGCGGCTTCATGCTCAAGCAGACGCGCCAGTCGGATTTCGCGCTGTTCGCCCGCTTGGCCAGGCTGGAGCCGAACGTCACGGCCGAAACCGCGCCGATGCGCGTGCTGGTGCCGGCCTTCGTCACCAGCGAGCTCAAGACCGCGTTCCAGATCGGCTTCATGGTCTTCATCCCGTTCCTGATCATCGACATGATCGTCTCCAGCGTGCTGATGTCGCTGGGCATGATGATGCTGTCGCCGGTGCTGGTGGCGCTGCCGTTCAAGCTGATGCTGTTCGTGCTGGCTGACGGCTGGAACCTGCTGATCGGCTCGCTCGCCGCGAGTTTTTCGTGACATCCCCCTGTGGCTCTGCGGGCCTTCCCCCTTCTCTCGCAAGGCTGCGCCTTGCGGGAAGGGGGACGACGCCAGTGGCCTGGCACAGCCAGATCCACGGCTTCTGCTGGCCCGGGGTGCGCCGGTGCCAGGCGTCGCCGGCACATGCCGGCGCAGTTTTTCGAAAGGAATCGGCATGACTTCCCAGTTCGTCCTGACCATGGGCCGCGATGCGCTCACCATGCTGCTGATGATCGCCATGCCGGTGCTGGGGGTGGTGATGGCGGTGGGGCTGCTGGTGAGCATCTTCCAGGCGGTCACCCAGATCCACGAGGCCACGCTGGCCTTCGTGCCCAAGCTGATCGCGGCGGTGGTGGTGTTCGCCATCGCCGGGCCGTGGATGATCAGCTCGCTGGTGGACTTCCTGCGCCGCACCATCGAGGCCATTCCCTCCGTGGTCGGCTAGCACTCGCCCGGTTCGCGCGCGTGATCACCTTCTCCGAGGCGCAGATCATGGCCTGGCTGTCGCCGGTGCTGTGGCCGTTCCTGCGCGTGCTGGCGCTGTTCACGGCGGCGCCGGTATTCTCAATGCGCGCCATTCCCACGCGCACGCGCATCGGCCTGGCGTTCTTCATCGCGCTGTGCGCTCAAGGCGTGCTGCCCGAGCAGCCGGTCATCAGCCTGAACGGCCGCGAGGCGCTGGGCGCGGCGCTGCAGCAGGTGGCCATCGGCCTGGCCATCGGGTTCGCCGTTCGCCTGGTGTTCGCCAGCATCGAGCTGGCCGGCGAGGTCATCGGCCTGCAGATGGGTCTGAACTTCGCCTCCTTCTTCGACCCGGCCAGCAACGCCCAGGTCAGCGCCGTGGCGCGCTTCTTCGGCAACATCGCGCTGCTGCTGTTCGTGGTCATCAACGGGCACCTGCTGGTGCTGATGGCGGTGGTGAAGAGCTTCGAGCGCTTTCCGGTGCAGGGGCAGTGGATGCAGGCGCTGGCCCAGATGCGGCTGCACGAGCTGGGGGCGTCGCTGTTTTCCAGCGCGCTGTGGATCGCCCTGCCGATGATCGCGCTGCTGCTGTTCGTCAACCTGACCATGGGCATCATCTCGCGCGTGGCGCCGCAGATGAACATTTACGCCGTGGGCTTTCCGGTCACGCTTACCGTGGGGCTGTTGGGCATCGCCGCCACGCTGCCGACGCTGGAGCAGCCCATGCTGGCGCTGCTGCAGCGCGCCATCGGCCTGTTCGCCCCACAGTGAGGCCATGGGCCGCAGTTTTCATCGAAATATGCTGCTAGCCCTTATTTTGAAAGGGCCTGCAGCTATCATTTTCATACCAACTGGTTGCGGATGGCGTACACCGTCAGCTCGGCGTTGTTGCTCAAGGCCAGCTTTTGCAGCACCCGCGCGCGGTACACGCTCACTGTCTTCGGGCTGAGCATCAGCTCCTCGGCGATGTCCGACAGCCGGCGCCCGGAAGCGATCTTGACCAGCGTCTGCAGCTCGCGCTCGGACAGCTGCTCGTGCGGCAGTTCGCTGGCCGGCTGCGCCAGGCTGTCGGCCAGCAGCTGCGCCACCTCGGGCGTGAGGTACTTGCGCCCTTGCACCACGGTGTGGATGGCCGCGATCAGCTGCAGCGGGTCGCCCGCCTTGTTGGCATAGCCGTAGGCGCCGGCGCGGATGGCGCGCAGCGCGTACTGGTCTTCCGGGTACATGGAGACGATCAGCACGCGGATCTGCGGGTGCGTTTCCTTGAGCGTTGCTAGCACCTCCAGGCCACTGCGCCCGGGCAGGTTCAGGTCCAGCAGCAGCACGTCGCAGGCAGCATGGCGCAGCACCTCGCGCAGCTCGGAATAACTGCCGGCCTCGCCGGTCACCACGATGTCGGGCGACTCGACGATCGTGTCGCGGATGCCGCGCCGGAGCACGGCATGGTCGTCGCACAGCACCACATGAATCACCTCGGCATCCCTCCTGTTCCTGTTGTGTGCCCGGTCAGGGCGCGCCCGGCGCGGCGGGCGGCTGCGATGGTAGCGCCGCCGCACCGCCGTCCACGGCTTCGGCCGCCTCCGGCCGCAGCGGCAGCGACAGGATGATGGCCGTGCCGCGCCCGGGCTGGCTGCTCACGTCCAGCCAGCCGCCGGCGCGGCGCGCGCGTTCGGCCAGCCCGCGCAGGCCGAAGGAGCGGGGTTTCTTCAGCATCTCGGGCGCGATGCCGCGGCCGTCGTCGCTGACCTCCACCGTCAGCACGCCTTCGTGGTCCGACAGCTCGATGCGCACCTGCGACGCCTGCGCGTGCTTGTGGATGTTGGTCAGCGCCTCCTGTGCCGTGCGGTAGGCCACCAGCTGCAGCGCCGGCGGCGCGGTATCGATGGCGCGGCAATCGCAGCTGACGCGCACGGGCAGCTGCGTGCGCCGCTCGAACGTCTCGGCCAGCCACTGCACGGCAGCCACCAGGCCCTGGTCGAGCACCGGCGGGCGCAGGTTCAACATGATGCGCTGACTGGCATCGATGGCGTGCTGCAGCATCTCGCCGGCGCTGGCGGCGTGCTCGCCGAGGCCGCCTTGCGGCGCGTGCCGGGTGATCCAGGCCAGGTCGAACTTCACCGCCGTCAGCGCGCCGCCGATGTCGTCGTGGATCTCGCGCGCGATGGCGGCGCGCTCCTCCTCGATGGAGGTCTGCAGGTGCTCGGCCAGGTCGGCCAGACGCTGCTCGGACTCGGCCAGATGCGCAATCGCCTGCTCGCGCTCGCGCCGCGCCTGCGCCACCTCGACGGCGCGCTCGATGGCGTGCGGCAGGCGCGCCAGGTCGTCCTTGAGCAGGTAGTCGGCAAAGCCCAGGCGCATCGCCTCCACCGCCGCCGCCTCGCCGATGGCGCCGGTGAGCAGCACGAAAGGCGGGTGCGCGCCGCGCGCCTGCGCCAGGTTCCAGGCGTCGATGGCGGTGAAGCCGGGCAGGCGGTAGTCGGCCACAATCACGTCAAAGGGCGCGCGCGCCAGCCAGTCGGCGAAGTCTGCCAGGGTGTCCACCCGCTGGATGTCCTGGACCAGGCCAGCGCGGCGCAGGGTGCGCCGCACCAGCGCGTGGTCGGCATCGCAATCCTCGAGATGCAGGACGAGCATGGGTTTTTTCAGGCTCTCGCAGGTGCCAGGGTTGGGTATCATGGGATACATATTGGAACAGTTGGGTCAAATGCTGCCTTCAGGCTGTGGGTGCCGGACCTGTCTCCGGGCCGTTGGCCAGCCATGGCGCGAACACGATGCAATCTACGCTCAATGCCTCATCCGATCCGGCCGTGCCGGTGTCCCTGCTGGTCGCGGCCGAGCTGCAGGATTCGCTGCTGACGGTGATGCACGACCTGCAGCGCCTGGAAGGGCTGCTCAACCATGCCACGGACAACCTGCTGGCGCGCTTCGGCGAGGCCAACGCCGCGCTACCCGATGCCGTGGTGCAGGACAACGCACCCCTGCTGGCGCTGCGCAGCGCGCTGCGCGATGCGGTGACCGAGCTGCAATTCCATGACATGGCCACGCAGTTGCTGGCCCACAGCGGCCGGGTGCTGCAGGGCTGTGCCTTCCGCCTGGCGGCCGAGACCATGGGCGGCAGCGACGACGAGGCGCCTGCCGCCGACGCCGAGCTGATGCCGGGCCGGCCGAACCCGGTCACGCAAAGCGAGATGCAGGCCGGCTCGGTCGAGCTGTTCTGAAGCCGCCGCGCCCGCCTGTTCATCCATTCATCCCTTACATCCAGTTGAAGTCGTTGGAGCCCTACATGCAGTCCATTCTCGCGGTCGATGATTCTCCGTCCATGCGCAAGATGGTGTCCTTCACCCTCACCGGGGCGGGCTACCATGTCGTCGAGGCGGTGGACGGCCAGGATGCGCTGGAAAAAGCCGAGACCCACGAGATCCACTTGGTGCTGGCCGACCAGAACATGCCGCGGCTGGACGGCATCGGCCTGACGCGCCGGCTGCGCGAGCACCCGCGCTTTCGCAACATCCCCATCCTCATCCTGACCACCGAGTCCAGCGACCAGATGAAGCAGGCCGGGCGCAGCGCCGGCGCCACCGGCTGGCTGGTCAAGCCGTTCGACCCGACGCGACTGATCGAGGTCATCCAGAAGGTCATCCGCTGACCGCGCGCGACGCGGGCAGCGGCATACAGGAATTCCCCATGGCGGACATTCAGCAAGGCGGCGCAGGCATGGACTTCGACCTGAGCCAGTTCTACCAAATCTTTTTCGAAGAGGCGGCCGAGAACCTCGACCAGATGGAGCAGATGCTGCTCGGCCTGGACGTGAACGCGGTCAACGACGAGGAGCTCAACGGCATCTTCCGCTGCGCCCATTCGATCAAGGGCGGCTCGGCCACCTTCGGCTTTTCCGACGTGGCCGAGCTCACCCACCACATGGAGTCGCTGCTGGACCGGCTGCGGCGCCACGAGCTGCAGCTCATTCCGCAGATGGTGGATGTGCTGCTGGAGTCGGCCGATGCCTCGCGCAGCCTGTTGGCGCGGCACCAGGCCGGTGGCCAAGGCGAGGCGCCGTCCACGCGCGAGCTGGTGAGCAGCATCAGCGAGCTGGCGACCGGCGGCCAGGGCATGGCGCCCGTGCCCAGCTTCGCCGCGCCGCCGGCCCAGCCCGTGCCGCAAGCCGGGCCGGCCCCTGCGCCCACACCGGCGCCTGCGCCTGCGCCAGCAGCACCTGCTGCAGCTGCAGTGCCTGCTGGCGCTCCTGCCAGCACCGGTGAGCGGGCCCTGGAAATCCATGTCGGTCCGCTGCCGCAGCCGGCGCTGGCCGACGCCATCAAGGAGCTGTTCCGCGACATCCCCGGCCTGGGCCGCATCGCCGACCTGGACGACGAGCGCCCCGGCATGCGCCGTTTCGCGGTGCACACCAGCTCCAGTGACGAGGACCTGCTGGACCTGTTCGTGTTCCACGTGGCCAAGGAGCAGGTGGCGATCCGCCCTGCGGGCGAGAGCGCGCCTTCGTCCGCGCCGCCTGAGGACACGGCGCCGGCCGCTGCGCTGCAGGAGCCGTACGGACTGTTCGACGGCGCCCCGGGCATGCCGGCCAGCCCCCCCCCGCAGGCCAGCCCCGCGGCGGCAGCGCGCGCGCCAGCCGCGCGGCCCGCCGGCGAAGGCAAGGCGGCCGCCTCGTCCATGGAATCGACCACCATCCGCGTGGCCGTCTCCAAGGTGGACCAGCTGATCAACCTGGTGGGCGAGCTGGTCATCACCCAGGCCATGCTGGCGCAAAACAGCCGCGACCTGGACGCCGGTGTCTACCAGCAGCTGCTGGCTGGCCTGGCGGACCTGGACCGCAACACACGCGATCTGCAGGAATCGGTCATGTCGATCCGAATGATTCCGATGTCTACGGTCTTCAACCGCTTCCCGCGCATGCTGCGCGACCTGGCGGGCAAGCTGGGCAAGAAGGTCGATTTCGTCACGCACGGCGAGGCCACCGAGCTGGACAAGAGCCTGGTCGAGAAGATCACCGATCCGCTCACGCACCTGGTGCGCAACAGCTGCGACCACGGCATCGAAATGCCCGAGGAGCGTCTGGCCGCCGGCAAGCCCGAGCATGGCACGCTGAGCCTGTCGGCCTCGCACCAGGGCGGCTCGATCGTCATCGAGGTGCGCGATGACGGCAAGGGCCTGTCGCGCGAGAAGATCCTGAGGAAGGCGCGCGAGCGCGGCATGGACGTGTCCGACAGCATGGCGGACGGCGAGGTTTGGAACCTGATCCTGGCGCCGGGCTTTTCCACCGCCGAGGTGGTCACCGACGTGTCCGGGCGCGGCGTGGGCATGGATGTGGTGAAGAAGAACATCACCGCGCTGGGCGGCTCCATCGAGATCGACTCGGCCGAGGGCTACGGCATGCGCGTGGCAGTGCGCCTGCCGCTGACGCTGGCGATCATGGACGGCATGTCGCTGGGCGTGGGCGAGGAGGTGTACATCCTGCCGCTGTCCTCGGTGGTCGAGTCGTTCCAGATCGACCCGCAGCAGGTCAACACCGTGGCGCAGGGCTCGCAGCTGGTCAAGGTGCGCGAGGAGTACATGCCGGTGGTATCGCTGGAGCGCATCTTCCAGGTGCCGCGCCCGCAAAGCAGCACCAGCAACAACATCATGGTGGTGGTCGAGGCCGACGGCAGCCGCGTGGCGGTGCTGGTGGACGAGCTGCTGGGCCAGCACCAGGTGGTGGTGAAGAACCTGGAGACCAACTACCGCAAGGTGCCCAACGTGTCGGGCGCCACCATCCTGGGTGATGGCACGGTGGCGCTGATCCTGGACACCGGCGCGCTGGTGCGCCGCGCACGCCACTGACCCTCGCAACCCTACAAGAGCAGCCCATGAATGCAATCGTGAACGACAGGAGCGCCGCCGCGGATGCGGCCCAGGGCGCCCGCGAATACCTCACCTTCCGCCTGGGACAGGAGGAGTACGGCATCGACATCCTGAAGGTGCAGGAAATCCGCGGCTACGAGCCGCCCACCCGCATCTCGCCGGCGCCGGCCTTCATCAAGGGCGTGACCAACCTGCGCGGCACCATCGTGCCGATCGTCGACCTGCGCCTGCGCCTGGACTGCGCACAGGCCGAATACAACAGCTTCACCGTGGTCATCGTGCTGAACCTGCGCGAGCGTGTGGTGGGCATCGTGGTGGACTCGGTCAGCGACGTGCTGGAGCTCAAGCCTGAGCAGATGCGCCCGGCGCCGGATGTGGACAGCGCCATCGACTCCCAGTGCATCCGCGGCCTGGGGGCGGTGGGCGAGCGCATGCTGATCCTGCTGGATATCGAGAAGCTCATGTCCGGCGCCGACATGGGCCTGACGGCCGCGGATACCTGAAGGCGCGCCTGATGCTGCCCGACCGCGCCGCATCCCCGACCGCCGTGCGCCGCGGCGCGGTACCCGCCGACGCCGTGCCCGAGGCGCGCGAGTTCGCCTGGAGCCAGGCCGACTTCGAGCGCGTGCGCCGGCTGATCTACCAGCACGCCGGCATCAGCCTGCACGAAGGCAAGCACGCCATGGTCTACAGCCGGCTGTCGCGCCGGCTGCGCGAGACCGGCCACCGCAGCTTCGGCGACTACCTGGACTGGCTCGACGGCCACGATGGCCCGGAGTGGCAGGAGTTCGTCAACGCCCTGACCACCAACCTGACGGCGTTCTTCCGCGAGCAGCACCACTTCGAGATCTTCGCGGCGCTGCTGAAAAAGCGCCCGGCCGGGCCGTGGAGCGTGTGGTGCAACGCTGCCTCGACCGGCGAGGAGCCGTATTCCATCGTCATGACGGCGCTGGAGTCGCTCAGTCCCCAGGCCGGCTTCAAGCTGGTGGCCAGCGACATCGATTCGCGCGTGCTGGCCACGGCCGCCGCCGGCGTGTACCGCGCCGACAACCTCAAGGGCCTGAGCCACGAGCGGCTGCAGCGCTTCTTCCAGCGCGGCAAGGGCGGCAACGCCGGCCTGGCGCGCGTCAAGCCCGAACTGCGCCGCTGCATCGAGTTCACCAGCGTGAATCTGATCCGCGACGACTGGCCGTTCCGCGAGCCCTTCGACGTGGTCTTCTGCCGCAACGTCATGATCTATTTCGATGCCCCGACCCAGCGGCGCGTGCTCGAGCGCATCCACCGCGTGCTCAAGCCCGGCGGCATGCTGTTCGTCGGCCATGCGGAGAACTTCAGCGACTCGCGCGACCTGTTCGCGCTGCGTGGCAAGACGGTGTACGAGCGCGTCTGACCCGTGAACCAGCCCGGCCGCACCCCCGAACCTGCAAGCCCAGCCACAGCCCCATGAACCTGCCCCGCGCCTTTTCCCCGTCTGCCGCTGCGCCAGCGCCTGCGCCGCTGCACGAGCGCCGGCACGTGCCGCGCGTCGCTCCGGTGCCGGGCAGCGCGGCTCCCGCGCCCGAGGTGACGCTGGACGAGCTCAAGGCCCGGCCGCGCCAGCCGGGCCAGGCATCGTTCTTCTTCTTCGACCACCACTTCCAGCACAACGCGGTGAAGGTGCTGCCGGGCGAGTATTTCGTCGCCCGCGAGCGCCTGACCATCGTCACCGTGCTGGGCTCGTGCATCGCCGCCTGCCTGTGGGACAGCCGCGCGCACGTGGGCGGCATGAACCATTTCATGCTGCCCGAGGGCGAGAGCGGCGATACCTCGGGCCGCTATGGCTCGTATGCCATGGAGTTGCTGATCAACGAGATGATGAAGCGCGGCGCGCGCCGCGAGACGCTGCAGGCCAAGATCTTCGGCGGTGGGCAGGTCATGGCCAACTTCACCACCATGAACGTGGGCGAGCGCAATACCCGCTTCGTGCAGGACTACCTGGCCGCCGAGCGCATCCCCATCGTCTCCGAGGACGTGCTGGACATCCATCCGCGCAAGGTGGTGTTCTTCCCGGCCACCGGCAAGGCCATGGTCAAGCGCCTGGCGCATGCCCATCCCGACGTGCTGGTGCAGGAGAAGGTGCGCGGCAACGCCGCCGTCGTGGCGCAGGTCAACCACGGCGGGTCGATCGATCTGTTCTGACGGATGTCAGGACTTGTGGCAGTGGGCCATCGATGAAGAGGATAGACACAAGATGAGCAGGGGCAAGATTCGGGTGATCGTGGTGGACGACTCGGCGCTGGTGCGCAGCCTGCTGAGCGAGATCATCAACCGCCAGGGCGACATGGAGTGCATCGGCACCGCCAACGACCCGCTGGTGGCGCGCGAGCTGATCCGCGAGCTGAACCCCGACGTGATCACGCTGGACGTGGAGATGCCGCGCATGGACGGCATCGACTTCCTGGGCCGGCTGATGCGCCTGCGGCCGATGCCGGTGGTCATGATCTCCACGCTGACCGAGCGCGGCGCCGAGGTCACCATGCGCGCGCTGGAGCTGGGCGCGGTGGACTTCGTCGCCAAGCCGCGCGTGGGGCTGGCCAGTGGGCTGAACGAGCTGGCCACGCAAATCGTGGACAAGATCCGTGTGGCTGCCGTGGCGCAGGTGCGGCGCGTGCCGGCGGCCAGCGCCGCGGCCATCGTGCACCCAGGGGCCGGCGACGCCGCGGCGCCGGCGCGGCCCGCTGCGTCGCCGCTGCTGGGCCGGCTGTCGACCGAGAAAGTGATCTGCATCGGCGCCTCCACCGGCGGCACGGAAGCCATCCGTGAGGTGCTGGTGCACATGCCGGCCGACTCGCCGGCCATCGTCATCACCCAGCACATGCCGCCGGGCTTCACCACCAGCTTCGCCGCGCGCCTGGACGGGCTGTGCCGCATCACCGTCAAGGAGGCGGTGCACGGCGAGCGCATCTTGCCCGGCCACGCCTACATCGCCCCGGGCGGCAGGCAGTTCGCCCTGGCGCGCAGCGGCGCCAACTACGTCGCCGTGGTGGACGACGGCCCGCCGGTGAACCGGCACAAGCCGTCGGTGGAGGTGCTGTTCAAGTCGGCCGCGGCGGTGGTCGGGCGCAACGCCTACGGCATCATGCTGACCGGCATGGGCGCCGACGGCGCCGCCGCCATGCGCGAAATGAAGGACGCCGGCAGCTACAACTACGTGCAGGACGAGGCCAGCTGCATCGTCTTCGGCATGCCGCGCGAGGCCATCGCCCACGGCGCCGCCGATGAGGTGCTGCCGCTGACGCAGATCGCGCCGGCGCTGGTCGCGCGTCTGCGCGGCGCCAGTGATCGGGTGCATCACCGGATTTAAGGGTGCTCTCGAAAAGAGAGCTGCATGCCCACGTAAAACAATGACTTCGGCATGTTTTCATGCTGATGACCTGCCCCCTTCCGCCGTGCCATTCATAACGAGGAAGTCCGGGGTTGCAAGATTAATTGATCTCTGTGGTGGTTGAAGTGCTTTGAGTTGCA
>NZ_FNHP01000003.1 GCF_900103645.1 Oryzisolibacter propanilivorax | reverse complement strand
AGGTGATCGTGGCCATCAACAAGGACGCGGAGGCGCCGATCTTCTCGGTGGCCGACTACGGGCTGGAGGCGGATCTGTTCCAGGCCGTGCCGGAGATGCAGCAGACGCTGCCGTCCTGAGCAATGCACAGGGTCCATGGCTGGAATATGTGCCAGAAGCCTGTCTGGCCCTGATATGTAAAGGTCTTTCAGCTATCAAAAAATGAGTTTCCCGGAGGCCCCGCCCACCATGCCGCCCTTGACCGAGATGCCGTTTCGCACCCTGCCCGAGCTGATCCACGCCCACGCCGCCCGCCAGGGCCGGCAACTGGCGCTCACCGGCGAGGGCGAGTCGCTGGACTATGCGCAGCTGGATGCGCTCATGGACCGCGTCGCCGCCACGCTGCAGCAGGGCGGTGTGCGGCCGGGCCAGGCGGTGGCGCTGTGCGCGCTGAATTCGGTGCGCTATGGCGCGCTGCTGCTAGGGGCGCTGCGCGCCGGCGCGGTGGTGGTGCCGCTGCCCATCTCGGCCACGCCGGACACGCTGGCCGCTATGCTGGCCGACGCCGAGGCGCGCGTGCTGCTGGCCGACCAGGCCGCGCCACCGGCGCTGCCGGGCCCGGCGCAGCCGCTGCGCGTGTCGCTGGACGGCGTGGCGCCGGGGCTGCCCCTTGAGGACTGGCTGGCGCCCGAGGGCACGTGCCCGGAGCCCGTGAAGATCGGCCCGCAGGCGCCGTTCAACATCATCTATTCCTCGGGCACCACCGGCACGCCCAAGGGCATCGTGCAGCCGCACGGCATGCGCTGGTCGCACATCCAGCGCGGCGCCCAGCACGGCTACAGCCCCCGGGGCACCACGCTGCTGGCCACGCCGCTGTACTCCAACACCACCCTGGTGGCCTTCATCCCGACCCTGGCCTACGGCGGCACGGTGGCGCTGATGGCCAAGTTCGACGCCGCGCGCTACCTGCAGCTGGCCGAGCAGCTGCGCGCCACGCACACCATGCTGGTGCCGGTGCAGTACCAGCGCCTCATGGACCGGCCGGACTTCGACCAGCATGACCTGTCGTCCTTCCAGGTCAAGTTCTGCACCAGCGCGCCGTTCCGCCCCGAGCTCAAGGCCGACGTACTGGCGCGCTGGCCGGGCGCGCTGTTCGAGTTGTACGGCATGACCGAGGGTGGCGGCACCTGCATCCTGGCCGCGCACCAGCACCCGGACAAGCTGCACACCGTGGGCCGGCCGGTGGCGGGCCACGACATCCGCCTGATCGACGAGGACGGGCGCGAGGTGCCGCCCGGCGGCACCGGCGAGGTGGTGGGCCATTCGCCCGGCATGATGACCGGCTACCACCGCCTGCCGGACAAGACGCGCGAGGCCGAGTGGTTCGACGCCGCCGGCAAGCGCTTCATCCGCACCGGCGACGTGGGGCGTTTCGACGCTGACGGCTTCCTGGTGCTGCTAGACCGGCGCAAGGACATGATCATCAGCGGCGGCTTCAACCTCTACCCCAGCGACCTGGAGGACCAGCTGCGCGCGCACCCGGCGGTGGCCGACGTGGCAGTGGTCGGCGTGCCCTCGCACCAGTGGGGCGAGACGCCGGTAGCCTTCGTCGTGCCGCGCCCCGGTCAGGCGCCGGACGCAGCCGCGCTGCGCGAGTGGTTCAACCGGCGCGCCGGCCGCACCCAGCGCTTGGCCGACCTGCGGCTGGTGGATGAACTGCCGCGCAGCGCCATCGGCAAGGTGCTCAAGCGCGAGTTGCGCGAGGGCTACGGGGACGTGGCCGGCTGACCGCTACGCTGCTGTGTGGCGGGTGGCGGCGCGCGCCGGCGCCACAGCAGTTCGGTCGCCAGCAGCGCCAGTGCCGCCAGCGCCAGCGGCGCCAGGTAGTACAGCGCGCGGAACGCCAGCACCACCGCCAGCGCCTGGCTGACCGGCAGGTAGGCCGACAGCACGGCGGTGCCCACGGCCTCCAGCACGCCCAGCCCGGCGGGGATGCGCGAGACCAGCCCGGCCACCGCGCCCAGCAGCACCATCGCCAGCGCCGCCGGATAGGGCACGCGGCCCTGCGCCAGTGCCCATACCGCGCCGCCCATCAGCGACCAGTTCAGGCTGGACAGCGCCAGCTGCAGCAGCGCCACGCGCCAGGTCGGCAGCGGCAGGGTGCGGCCGCGCAAGGTGAAGGGCCGCCCGCCCCGGCGCGCGCACAGCAGCACGTACAGCACGCTCACCGCCGCCAGCGCCACGCCCAACCAGCGCAGCTGCTGCGCACCGATCTGCCAGCCCTCGGGCAGCTGCGGCGTCCAGTGCCAGAACACGGCGCAGGCCAGCAGGAAGTAGCCGACCCAGTTGGTGACGATGGACAGCACGACGACCTGCGCGATCTGCCCCACCTCCAGCCCCTGGCGCGAGTACAGCCGGTAGCGCACCGACACCCCGCCGATGAGCGAGCCCAGGTTCAGCGTGAACGGGTAGGCGATCAGCGTGATGGCCATGGTGCGCGCTGCGCTCACATCGTGGCGCACCACATGCCGGCCGAACAGGTCGAAACAGCCGTACGCCAGGTGGCTGGCCCAGGCCAGCGCCGCGCCCAGCGCCAATGTCGCCGGCGGCAGTTCCTTCAGTGCGCGCCACACCGCCGGCCAGTCCACGCGCATGCCCTGGCGCACCAGCAGCCAGACGATGAACAGCGCCACCGCACCCATCAGCAGCCCGCCCACCCAGCGCCAGGCGCGGCTGGCCAGCAGCGCGCGCCAGCGGCCGCCGCCGGCGCTAGCGGAGGGCGAGGCGGAGGAGGCGGAAGGGGCCATGCGCAAGTGGGGTCGATTGTCGGGGCGCTGCTCAGCGCGCCCCTCCGGCCTCATGGGCCTCAGCGCGCACTAGCGAGATGCTGGGGCGATGCTGTGGCAGCCAGCCGGCCCAGGTCGGGAACCAGCGCATTAGGTGGTACACGCAGTAGCCACGCAGCAGCCGTAAGCCCTCCCACGCGCCCTGCGGCTCGGGGGTGACCTCGTTGCAGCTGTCGCACATCAGCTTTTGCAGGCGCTGGTGGAGCAGCGCGTTGAAGGCGCGGTCGCGGATGACGACGTTGGCCTCCAGGTTCAGCGACAGGCTTAAGGGGTCCAGGTTGCTGGAGCCAACGGTGGACCACTCATCGTCCACCAGCGCCACCTTGCCGTGCAGCGGCCGGTCGCAGTATTCGTACACGCGCACGCCGGCGCGCAGCAGGTGGTCGTACAGCAGGTTGGCGGCCGTCTTGACGATGGGCATGTCGGGCTCGCCCTGCAGGATCAGGCTGACCTGCACGCCGCGGCGCGCGGCGCGGCGCAGCGCGCGCACCAGGCGCCAGCCGGGGAAGAAGTAGGCGTTGGCGATGACCACGCGCTCGCGCGCGGCGCGCAGCGCAATCAGGTAGTGGCGCTCGATGGCAGTGGTGTGCTGCTCGTTGTCGCGCGTGACGAAAATGGCGTCGGCGCTGCCGGCGGCCGGCAGCTGCGCCAGCGGCGCGCGCTGCGCGCGCCGGCGCTCTTCCTTGGTCAGCACCGCGCGGCGGGCGAAGCGGTGCATGTGCGCCACGACGGGCCCGCGCACCCGCACCGCCCAGTCCTGCTTGGCCTGCGGGCCGAAGTCGGCCACATGGTCGGCCGAGTAGTTGATGCCGCCGATGAAGCCCAGTTCGCCATCCACGACGACGATCTTGCGGTGCATGCGCCGCAGCACGTTCAGCCGCTGGCCGAACAGGCGCCGCCCGCCCGGGTCGAACACCCGGAAATGCACGCCGGCCTGCACCAGCTCGGTGATGAAGGCGTCGGGCAGGTCGGGCGAGCCGAAGCCATCCACCAGCACGTGCACCTCCACCCCGCGCCGCGCAGCGTCCAGCAGCGCGGCATGCAGCGCACGACCGATCTTGTCGTCGAACAGGATGAAGGTCTCCAGCAGCACTTCCTGGCGCGCGCCGCGGATGGCCTCGAACACGGCCGGGAAGAACTCCTCGCCGTTTTCCAGCAGCTCGAACTGGTTGCCCGGCACCCAGCGCGACGAACGCCGGGGCCGCACGCGCCGCGTCGCCTGGCTGCTCATAGCGCGATCTCCGCGGCCAGCGGTGCGTGGTCCGACAGCCGGCTCCAGGGCCGCTTGGGCAGTACCACCGGGGTGTGCACGGCCACGCCGCGCACGTAGATGCGGTCCAGCGCCAGCAGCGGCATGGGCGCCGGAAAGGTGCGCACCGCGCGCCCCAGGGTGTGCACGAAGACCTCGCGCAGGCGCGCCTCGCGCAGCAGCAGGCCGTGCGCGCGCCCGCGCCAGTCGTTGAAGTCGCCGGCAACTATCACCGGCTCGCCCTCGGGCAGCGAGCGCACCAGCGCCGCCATGCGGTGCAGCTGCTGCTGGCGGTGTCCTTCCTGCAGGCCCAAGTGCACGCAGATGGCGTGCACCGGCGTGTCGCGCTCGGGCGGCTGCAGCACGCAGTGCAGCATGCCGCGTCGCTCGGGGCCGGCGATCGAGATGTCATGGTTCTCGTAGTGCACGATGGGGAACTTGGACAGCAGCGCGTTGCCGTGGTGGCCGTTGTCGTACACCGCGTTGCGGCCATAGGCGTACTGGCTCCAGATCGAGTCGGCCAGGAATTCGTAGTGCGGCTGGTCCGGAAAATTCGCCAGGCGCCGGGCGTGGCGCTGGTGCGTGCCCAGCACCTCCTGCAGGAACACCACGTCGGCCGAGACCTGGCGCACTGCGTCGCGCAGCTCGTGCAGCATGAAGCGTCGGTTGAACGAGGTGAAGCCCTTGTGCACGTTCACGGTGAGCACCTTGAAGGCCAGGCGGCTATGGGCAGTGGGAGAAGCGGTCATGGGGCAGTCCGGTGGCGCCCGGTGCGGTCGCGCCGGCATTGGAGGGAGCGTGCGCGCCGGGCAGCTGTGTTGTCTGCCGATTCTTCCCAGCCCCCCGGGCCATGCCTGTAGGACGGCGGACCAAGCCCGTGCCTGCACCAGGCGCAAGCGTGCGTCGCCCGGGCAGGCAGCAAAAAGGCCTCCCGTAGGAGGCCCTTGGAGGGACGGCACCGGGCGGTGCTCAGCCCGGCAGGAAGCCTTCCACTGACAGGTAGCGCTCGCCGGTGTCGTAGTTGAAGCCCAGCACGCGCGCCCCCTGGCCCAGCTCGGGCAGCTTCTGGGCGATGGCGGCCAGGGCCGCGCCGGAAGAGATGCCGACCAGCAGGCCCTCCTCGCGCGCCGCACGGCGGGCGTATTCGCGCGCCGGCTCGGCGTCCACCTGGATCACGCCGTCCAGCAGGTCCACGTGCAGGTTCTTCGGGATGAAGCCCGCGCCCAGGCCCTGGATCGGGTGCGGGCCGGGCTGGCCGCCGGAGATCACCGGCGAGCCGGTGGGCTCGACGGCGAAGACCTTCAGGCTGGGGAATTTTTCCTTCAGCACCTGCGCCACGCCGGTGATGTGCCCGCCCGTGCCGACGCCGGTGATGAGCGCATCGAGCCCATCGGGGAAGTCGGCCAGGATCTCCTGCGCCGTGGTGCGCGCGTGCACCTCGACGTTGGCCGGGTTTTCGAACTGCTGCGGCATCCAGGCGCCGGGCGTGGCGGCGACGATCTCCTGCGCGCGGGCGATGGCGCCCTTCATGCCCTTGTCCTTCGGGGTCAGGTCGAAGGTGGCGCCGTAGGCCAGCATCAGGCGGCGGCGCTCCACCGACATGCTGTCGGGCATCACCAGCACCAGCTTGTAGCCCTTGACGGCGGCCACCAGCGCCAGGCCGATGCCGGTGTTGCCGCTGGTGGGCTCGACGATGGTGCCGCCGGGCAGCAGCTGGCCGCTGGCCTCGGCCGCCTCGACCATGGCCAGCGCGATGCGGTCCTTGATCGAGCCGCCGGGGTTGCCGCGCTCGGACTTGACCCAGACATTGGCGTCCGGGCCGAACAGCCGGTTGATGCGCACATGGGGCGTGTTGCCGATGGCCTGCAGGATGTTGTCGATACGCATGCGAGGGATCTCCTGGTGAGGGTTGCGGGGCAGTGAAGCTGCGAAGCCGGCCATTGTGGCGGAGCCGGTCTGCATGTGCGTGATATGGATATGCCAGCGCGCGGGCGGCCCGCAAGGCCCGGGACGGGGGATAATCCCGCGCTGTGAAGCCCGCCAGACCGCCGCTGGTGCATGTGCCGAAAGGCCGCACTGGAGGAACGTCCGGACTGCACAGGGCAGCGTAGCAGCTAACGGCTGTCCACCGCGAGGTGAGGATCAGAGCAACAGAGACGAGTCGGGGCACGGCCCGCCGCCGAAGGTGTTCTATGGGGTGTCAGCGCAAGCTGGCGCTGGCTGGCGTTTGAGCCAGCCAGTTCACGGCGCAAGCCGGGAAACCCCATAGCCACCCGAAGCGCGGACGCGCTCCGGGTGAAACGGGCAGTCTCTACGCGCAGCAACACCAAGTAGGCACACGTTGACGGGGCCCCCGGAGTGTGCGGGTAGGTGGCATCGAGCCGGGTGGGCGACCCCCGGCCCAGAGTAATGGCGGTCACATCCGCGCGGCCCGCCAAGGGGTGCGCGGATGCACAGAATCCGGCTTATCGGCGGGCTTCACAACTTTTTTGGTAAGAAATGGCTGCAAACTCTTGTCAGTAAAGGGTGTGCAGCTATTTTTTCGAGAGCAAATATTCGGCTATTGCACGGGTGCTGTACTGGCCAGCTGTTCGTACACGCCCTGCATGTCGGGCAGCTTCACGGTGTCGCCCAGGCTGCCGTCGTCCTGCACCCAGCGCAGGCGCTGGCCGTCCGGGGTCAGAAACAGTACTCGGCCATACACGGCCGGCCAGCGCTGTGCCTTGCGCGCGGCGTCCTTGGTGTCCTGCTTGGTTTCCAGCAACCGTTGCATGGGCGCGGCGCCGGGAGCATGCACCACGCACACCACGAAGTCCGGATAGAAGTAATGCGAATGCTCAGCGCGCACCACGCGCACGGCCCAGGGCTTCTTGTCCGGGTTGCGGTGCCACCACAGCACGAACTCGGCACTGTCCAGCGCCCGCGCGAAATCGCGTTCCAGTGAATTGATCTGTACTGCGCCGTCATAGCGCGCCAGGCGCAGGCTGGGGCCATCTTCCAGCGTCAGCGTCTGGTCCTTCCACCATTGGCGCGCGTCCATGAACAGCAGGCCTTCCACATCCGGCCAGTCCTCGGTGCAGGGCGGTAGCACGCCGTAGATGTTCTTGGCCGAAGGCTCTAGCAGCACCTCCTCGGGGCACAGCATGGCATCGGGCAGGGGCTGGGCATCGACCAGACGGGCCTGCGTGGCGATGGCGGCGAAGATGGCCTCGCGCAGCTCCTGCGCGCTCACGCGCAGCACCCAGTGCGCAGCATCGCGCAGCAGCCACAGGCGTTCGGCGTCGGTGAGCTGCGACGCTGCCTGTGCGGCAGCCGGTGAGCCTTCGCCCAGTTCCGCCAGTGCCGTGGCCAGCGCCGGGCGCAGGCGCTCGGTGAGCACTTGCACGATCAGGCGATAGTCCTCCTCCTCGGCGTGCGGCAGCTGCTGCAACGCTGCCAGCGCCTCGCGCGCCAGGGCCCGGCGATCGGTCACCACGGCTATGTCCTGTGCGTAGGCCGTGCCCGTGGTCAGCTCGCGGTGCAGCTCTTTTTGCGTCATGCGGTTGAGCGCCGCCTGTAGTGCATGGCGTTGCAGGCTCTCGGGCAAGGGCAGCTCCTGTGCCACCTGGCGAGAAATGGCGGATAGCGCGACGAAGCCGGGCTTTTCTTCCGCCTTGAGACTGTCGCCCAGCGTAGGAACGGCGCTGCCGCGCTTGCGCTCGAACAGGCGCAAGCGGTGCTGGGCCAGCGTCTGCCGCACCTCGTCCAGTGTGCGTGGAGCCTGATTGCGCCGGGAAGCGGTGCCGGCTACCGGCAGCAGTACATCGAGTGGCAGGCCACCCCACAGATCGGGCGGCAGCTCACCCGACTGCGCCGGGGCCGTGTGCGCGAACAGCGGCGCCTGGGGCCCGTTGTCCTGCACCGCGTGCCCGGTCGCCAGCGCGCGGCCATCCTTGTCGGTTGTTGGCAGACCAAAACTGTAGGTCAGCGGCGGCTGGTCGCTGGGTTGGTTGGTATAGACCACCGCGCCGTTCACGGTACGGCGCTGCATCAGCTTCTCGGTTTGCCCCTCCAGCTGGGTCTTCACGGAACTGGTGGCCTGCACGGCGGCTTCGTAGCCGGCCTGCGCCTCGGCGTTGGCCAGATAGACATAGGCGGTGTTGAGCTCCGGGGTAATGCCCTCCTGCCCAGCAAAGGCGGCGCGCACGGTGCGGTCCACACGCATCACCCGGCCCATGAACTGGAGCGCGAAATCAGCGTCATTCACGCTCTTGGTGCTGGCCAGCACGAAGGCACGCGGCGCGTCGAAGCCAGTGCCGGCGGATTGCTTGAAGATCAGGACCTGCTTGCGCGTGTCGTTGGCGATGGCGGCCATGAGCACTGGGTCGGGCGCGTCCGCGCTGTGCTGGCCGATGGCCTCGGGCGGCACGGCGCAGTGCTGCATCAGCTCGCGCGCCGCTTCCTCCACCGTGCCGGCACCATTGGCCACCTGCACCAGCAGCAGCGGCGTGCAGGCGATCTGGCGCTGGGCCAGTTCGCGGGCAATCGCCTGGCTGCGTGCCCAAGCTTGGCGCAGCACGGTGCGGCGCACGTCGGTCACGCTGGCCATGCTGCCGCCCAGGCTGTAGACCACGGCCTCGATGTATTGCTTGTTGAGCTTGGCGCGCACCACATCGTCGCGGCCTACAGAGAAATGCTGCTGCGCGCCGTAGCCGGCATGGACCACAAAATCCGTCAGGCGCTGATCCTTGGGCGTGGCCGTGGCCATCAACAAATAGTCGGCTTGCAGCCAATGGGCGAACTGGCCGAACTCCGTGGTTCTGTCCAGCGCGATGTG
This sequence comes from Oryzisolibacter propanilivorax, assembly GCF_900103645.1. Taxonomy (GTDB): domain Bacteria; phylum Pseudomonadota; class Gammaproteobacteria; order Burkholderiales; family Burkholderiaceae_C; genus Melaminivora; species Melaminivora propanilivorax. The sequence continues at coordinate 466,881 of NZ_FNHP01000003.1, read as the reverse complement.
CGCCTCGTCCACCACCAGCCCGATGGCCAGGCCCTGCGCGCGGGCGCGCGCCAGCAGTGCGGCCAGGGTGCGGACGTCATCGTCCCCATCAGCATCCCAGCCCTGGCGGCGCCACTGCGCGCGCGCCACAGCCTGGACAGTTGAAATCAGCACCGTGCCCGCGCCCACCTCCTGGTTGCGGCCTTGGGCCAGCGGCACCGGGTGCAACCCAGCAGCGCTGTGCAGCAAAGCGTCCAGCGTCTGCGCCACCAAAGTGACGAAGGGGACAAACCAGAGCCACAGCACATCCTGGTCTTCGCCCACCCGCTGCAGCACCTGGCCCAGCATGAAGGTCTTGCCCGATCCGGTAGGCGCGCGCAGCAGGCAGGGCGGGCGTTGTGTGCGCTCGCGCACGCGCAACGCTGCGCTCATGCTGTCGATCAGCCGGGCCTGAAAGTTTTCCGGCTGCAGCGCGGTGGCCAGCGGGCCCAGCGCCAGCGGTGCCTGCAACGGACGGGTAATGGATGCGGCGGGCGGCTGGGTGTTCATGCGGATGCCTTGCGCGGGCGACCGCCCTTGGCGCCGTTGGCGCGCGCGGCCTGGGCCTTGGCGGCAGAGGTGGCGCGGCCAGCGCGGGCGGCGTGCTGGCGCATCCAGGTGCGGCTGCCAAACAGGCCCGACAGCAGCCCCTCGACGCTCAGGTCGGCATCCAGGCGCGGCCAGTGCAGGCCGGTGCCCAGCGGGGTGATTTCGATCTCGGCCAGGTCGGCGGCGCGGGCGTGCTCCAGCCCCTGCGCCAGCGCAGGCGGAAAAGCGAACTGGCTGCCGTTGGCCAGCTCCACCACCACGCGCTTGTGTCGCGCGTCGTAGCGCGCCGCCGTGGCCTGCAGGTGGGCGGCATCGCGCACCGCGCCCTGCGCGGCGGCGTGATCGGCGCGCCCCAGCTCGGCGCGCAGCCAGTCGGGGGTGGTGGGGGGACGGGTATCAGTCATGCAATTGTCTCCAGAGCGCGCGCAGCGGCGCCAGATGCGCGGCCACGGCGAGCAGCGCGGTGGTGACGTCCGAGGCCTTGGCCGGCCCGCCGATGGTCAGCAGGGCGGGCGGATGCGACAGCTCGACACGGATTTCCCAGCCCGGGCCGATGACGTGGGTATGGGGCGGCGGGTGGTCGTTGGGATAGACCACCAAGCGCAAATGCTGGTGCCGCAGGCTGGCCATGGCAGGATATTAACCCAACGTGTTTGGTTTCACGGCGCTATGGTTACGCGGCTTCTGTAGCCTTGCTCCTGTCCCTGCGCCAGGGCTGCGCGCAGGGACTGGGTCTGGCCGGCAATGCCTTGCTCCTGCAGCCACAGCGCCAGCGCTTCGGGGCGGGGCGTCACCACCAGCAGGCGTGCCGCGTCGTGCTGCTGGTGCAGAGCACGCAGCGCTTCCAGGGTGGCGGGGGCACTGTCCTGGCACAGCACCAGCAGCCAGTCGGCGTCTTTTGCTACTAATTGAATAGCTGACTGCGCAGTATCCACCGGGGCTAGGCCCGTATTTCGCAGGCAAAGCAGGGTGGCCGCGTGCTGCGGCTGGGCGTCCAGCAGCAGATCGGCGCCGTCCACCTTGTCGAGCTGTAGGTAAGCGAATTCGCCCCCTTGCGCCAGGGCGTGGCCGGGCCGGTCACCGTAGCCGGCGATGACGCGGCGCAGGCGCTCGGCGCAGACGTCGCGGCACAGGTTCTTGTCCGGCTCCCGGGCCGTGGCCTCGGTGCTGGAGCACAGGATGAAGCGGCGCGGATTCAGCGGGCTGCCGCCGTCCTCGGCATTGAGTTCCAGCACCGCTTGGCCTGTGGTGCCGGAGCCGGCAAAAAAATCCAGTACCGTGTCGCCGGGCCGGGTGGCCTGGGCCAGCAGGTTCTTGATGAGCGACAGCGGTTTGGGGTAGGGAAAGGCCTTGTCGCCCATGACTTCCTTGAGCACGCGCGAGCCTTCGTCGGTGGCGCCGACGATGGGCAGGTTGAGCGCGTCGCCCACGGTGTCGGCTTCGGCGCGCGGCGTGAGCCAGGAGGAAATGGGCGCGTTCTCGTTCTTCAGCCCATCCTTGAATTTTTTCAGCCGGGGACGGCCATAGCCGATGCGCCGGCCCACCCATTGCGCCAGGTCGGGTGTGTCGCGCGTCAGCAGCGGGGTGGAGCCGCTGAACGGAATGTCGCGCGCGTCGATGGCGGCGTGCAGGTCTTGCAGCGTGTCGAAGCGCTCCACGCGCTGGTCGGGCGGAAACCAGACCTGGCCCTGCTCGATCAGGGCTTCCATGGTGTCGCCGCGCAGCCTGTGCGTGTCGGTGACACGCTCGCGGCTGGCGTAGGCTCAGACGCGCCCAGGGTTGCAGGGGTACCAGATGCCGGTCAGCGGATCATGGATCGGGTAATAGGTGTTGGGTCGTTCTCGGTAATCATGGGCCTTGGTGAGGTCGCTCAAATAGAAAACGCGCCCGCCTTCCTCGTGCTTATAGATGGAATAGCTTTTCTCGTCGCCCGTGAAGCGAAAGCCGCTGTTGGCATAGACCAGCACATGCTCGTGGTTGTCCGAGAAGAACGCGCCCTTGGCGTCGTTGCCACCCGTGCGGCTGCGCCACACGAAGCTGCCCACGCGCCGCCCGGGAAATACCTCGTCCATCAGCAGTTCCAGCCGCGCGCGGTTCTCATCGTTGATGCTCACTAGGATCACGCCGTCGCTGGTCAGCAGGTCCCGCGCCAGGCTCAGGCGCTGATAGAGGAACTCCAGCCACTGGCTGTGCCGCCAGCGGTCGTTGGCGCCCACGTAGGCGTCGTTGTAGACCCAGTCCCTGTTGCCGGTGTTGTAGGGCGGGTCGATGTAGATGACGCGGATCTTGCCGGCGTGCGTGGCGCGCAGCAGGCGCAGGGCGTCGAAGTTGTCGCCCTCGATGACCAGATTGGCGTGCTGGCTGCAGCCCTCGGGGCGCTGGCTCCATTCGGGTACCAGGCGCGGCAGCACCACATCGGCGTTGAGCGCGCGGTCGTGGGCGATGGCGTCGCGCTCCCAGGTCAGGCCCAGTTTGCGCCGGGTCAGGTGCTCGGCCAGCAGGCGGCGCAGCTCAGGGGCGCTCAGGTGCTCCAGGCGCTGCAGCAAGGGGGTGTCGGAAGAAGAAGGCATGGGCAGCGAAGCGACTTGGAACGGGGCGCCGCCAGGGCACCCTTTCGGACAGAAAGATGGGGAGGGTGAGAGCGCCTCAGAACCGCTCCCACGGCAGCAGATAGCGCCACTGCCCCTCGGCCAGCGGCGCCAGCGCCACGCGGCCGATGCGCAGGCGCTTGAGCGCCGTGACCTGCAGGCCCACGGCCGCGCACATTGCCGGCACCTGGCCCGGGCGGATGCCCTTCAGGGCGAAGCGCAGGCGCTGCTCGCTCTGCCAGCTGACCTTGATCGGCGGCAGCGGCCGGCCGTTGAACTCCAGCCCGTGGCACAGCCGCGCCAGGCCGCCCTCGGCTATTCGACCGGCCACCTGCACGATGCACTCCTGCTCCAGCGTCTCGATGTCCTGCGCCAGCTTGCGCGCCACGCGCGCGTCCTGGGTGAACACGACCAGGCCGCTGGCCTCGGTGGGCAGCGGCGTGTGGCAGGACAGATTGCGAAAGTGCTTGTGCAGCAGGCGCACCGGCGGGCCGTCGCCGGCGTGGCGGCTGTCCGGGTGCAGCAGCTGCAGAGCAGGCGGGGCGCCTTGGCTGCGGCTGGCATGGGCGTGACCGTAGGCATTGGCGGGCGCTCCGCCCAGGCCGGCCTCGTAGCCCGGCGGCTTGTGCAGCAGCAGGGTGACAGGCGGGATTTCCTCGGGCCGCGCGCCGGGGCGCAGCGCCACCTGCTGCTGCGGGTGCACGCGCGCGCCGGACTCCTCGATGGGCTGGCCGTCGACCAGCACGCCGCCGCCCTCGACGTACAGCTCAGCCTCGCGGCGCGAGCAGCCGAACTGCGCCGCCACGCGCTTGGCCAGGCGCACGGCGTCGTCCTGCGGAAGGTTGCGGTCAGTCATTGCCGGGCTCCAGTGCGCGGATGCGCTCGACGTGCGCCAGCAGCGAGCGCTGCGCCAGCGGCCACATGCGCTCGGGCACGTCGGCATAGGCTAAACGTGTCCAGTCCTCCAGGCTGCCGTCGGGCCGGGCCTGCATGGCGGCCAGCACCTTGGCCTCGCGCGCCAGGCGGTGCTGGACGAGCCGCGCGATCACGCCACGCGCGTCGCCCAGCACATAGCCGTGCGCCGGGGCGATGTACTCCACGCCGTGCTGCGCGCACAGCGCGTCCAGCCGCGCCAGCGCGTCCAGGTACTGCGCCATGTTGCCGTCGGGCGGGTTGATGATGGTGGTGCTGCCGTTCAGGATGTGGTCGCCCGAGAACAGCAGCGCGTCCTCGCGCAGCAGCAGGCACAGGTGGTTGGCGGCGTGGCCGGGGGTGTGCACGACTTCCAGGGTGTGGGTGATGTCGCCCCCCGGCCCTGATCCGGTCAGCGCGATCAACTCGCCGTCGGCCAGCGCCCGGTCGGGCACGAAGCGGCTGTGCGCCTGTGCCGTGGGCTGCGACGGCAGGCCCAGGATGGGTGGCCTGGCGCGCCCGTGCGTGGCCACCAGCGCCTGCAGCGGCGCGGCGCCGGGGAAGTGGTCGGGGTGCGAATGCGTGCAGACGATGGCGCGGATGTCGCCGCCGGCGGCGCGCCACAGGCGCTCGACGTGATCCGGCTCGGCCGGGCCGGGGTCGATGCAGATGTAGCCGGTGGCCGGGTCGCCCACCAGGTAGCTGTTGGTGCCCGGGCCGGTCATCACGCCGGGGTTGGCGGCCGTGAGGCGCTGCACGTTCCTGAGCAGCGGCAGCGCACGCTCGCACTGCCAGTCCAGCGGGTGCTGGCCGTGCCCGTCGGGGCAGACCAGCGCCAGCTCGCCGTAGGGCGGCTCATGCTCCATGTAGCGCGCCTCCTTGCCGGCCAGCAGGCCCGAGCGCGGGCTGCTGATCCACAGCGGCTGCTCGTGCGCCAGCGCGTCGAGCACGTCCTGCACGCGCGTGTACTGGCCCAGCCGCTCGAGCGTGCGCACGGTGGGGAAGATCATGAAGAACTGCCCGGCGGCGTGGCGCGCCAGCGCGTCCTGCGGGCGCACCCACACTGGCTCGAACTGCTCGGTCTCGTCGGCCACCGGCTCCTGGCCTTCGGGCATGCGCGCCACCAGGAAGGGCACGGCAAAGCGCCTGGGCAGGTTGCGGTCGGCCGTCCAGTGCGCCAGCCAGTACATGGCATCGGCCGCCAGGCGCAGGCCGCGCGCGGCCACCTGCGTGGCGAACGGGCCCTGGCGGTCCAGCGCGGCGATGTCCTGGGCGTCGGCCCAGCGCCCGTCGGCGTGGCGCGCCAGCAGGATGCCGACCTCCTCGAAGCTCTCGCGCAGCGCCGCCAGGGCCTCGGTCAGGCGCTGGCCGGTCTGCGCCGGGCGGTGGTCGGCCAAGGCGTGGGCGGCGGGGTCGGCGTCCTGTGCCTCGATGCCGCCGCCGGGAAAGACGTAGGCGCCGGGCACGAAGCTGGCCTTGTCCGAGCGGCGCGTCATCAGCACCTCCAGCACGCTGGTGCCATCGGACTGGGGCGTGTCGCGCAGCAGCAGCACGGTGGCGGCGTGCAGCGGTTCGGCGGGCGGGCGGCGGGGATGCAGGTATTGGCTGTCGCGGGGCATCGGGCGATTATCCGGGCGCACCCGGATAATCGCCCGATGCACATCCGCTTCACCAAGATGCAGGGCGCGGGCAACGACTTCGTGGTGCTGGACGAGACGCGCGGCCGGCTGCCGCTGCGCCGCGCGCACTACCGCCGCTTGGCCGACCGCCATTTCGGCGTCGGCGCCGACCAGATCCTGAGCGTGCGCCCGTCGCCGGCGCCGGGCATCGACTTCGAATACGTCATCCACAACGCCGACGGCGGGCAGGTGCAGCAGTGCGGCAACGGCGCGCGCTGCTTCGCGCGCTACGTGCGCAGCCGCGGGCTGACGCACCAGGACGTGCTGCGCGTGCAGACCCTGGCCGGCGTGATCGAGCTGCACCTGGTCGCCGACGGCGGCGTGCGCGTGGACATGGGCCGCCCGGCGTTCGCGCCCGCGCGCCTGCCGTTCGACGCCGCCGGGCTGCGGCCGCTGCCCCAGGGTTCAGGGGAAAAATGGCCGCTGGCCCTTGAAGATAAAGGGGTTGATGCTATTTTTCATGTAGCAATCGCCTCCATGGGCAACCCGCACGCGGTGCTGCTGGTTGACGACGTGGAGCGTGCCGACGTGGCGCGCCTGGGCCCGCTGATCGAGGGGCACCCGCGCTTTCCCGAGCGGGTGAACGCCGGCTTCCTGCAGATCTTGGACCGCGCGCAGGTGCGCCTGCGGGTGTACGAGCGCGGTGCCGGCGAGACGCTGGCCTGCGGCAGCGGCGCCTGCGCCGCCGTGGCCTGCGGCATCCGCCTGGGGCTGCTGGAGCGCCAGGTGCAGGTGCACACCCGCGGCGGCCGCCTGGAGATCGCCTGGAGCGGCGACCCGGCCGACACGGTGTTCATGACCGGACCGGCCGTCACCGTGTTCGAGGGCAGCATCGAGCTGCCCGACGAGCTGCCCGACTGAACCAGCGCACCGCTTCCCCTTTTCCTACGCCGGCCCCGCCGGCCGACCCTTTTCCTGCCCCCACGCACCCATGACCCTGCCCATCACCCCCATCACCGAAGACGACATCGCCCAGTACCTGTCCAACACGCCGGGCTTCTTCGAGCGGCACGCCGAGCTGCTGTCCATCGTCACCCTGACCAGCCCGCACGGCCAGCGCGCCGTCAGCCTGCAGGAGCGCCAGGCCGAGATGCTGCGCAGCAAGATCAAGGGGCTGGAGCAGCGCATCATGGACATGGTGCGCCACAGCAACGAGAACGCCAGCACCGCCGGCAAGATCCACCACTGGGCGCGCGAGCTGGCCGCGGTGCGCGAGGCGGCCGACGTGCCGCGCGTGGTGCAGCAGGGCCTGCGCAATGCCTTCGATGTGCCGCAGGTCGCCCTGCGCCTGTGGAACCTGCCCGCGCAGCACGCTGGCGCCCCGTTTGCCCAGAACGTGAGCGACGACGTGCGCGCCTTCGCCTCCTCGCTGACCATGCCGTTCTGCGGCCCCAACCTGGGCTTCGAGGCCAGCGCCTGGCTGCCGGACGCGCAGGAAGTGCGCTCGCTGGCGCTGCTGCCGCTGCGCCATGGCGCCATCGACAGCGCCGAGCAGCCGGCCTTCGGCCTGCTGGTGCTGGGCTCGTCCGACGCGCAGCGCTTCGACGCCAGCATGGGCACGGAATTCCTGGCGCGCATGGCCGAGCTGGCCGCCAGCGCCCTGTCGCGCCTGCAGTGACCGGCCAGCGCGCGCCCCAGGCGGCCGCGCCGCCGCCGCTGCCGTCCGAGGCGCTGGCCTACCTGGAGCACGCGCGCGTGCAAAAGCGCCTGGCCGAGCGCACCCTGACCCTCTACACCCTGGACCTGCAGCGCCTGTGCGCGCACGCGCGCGAGGTGAACCTGCCGCTGCTGCAGCTGACCGGGCTGCACCTGCGCCGCTTCGCCGCGCAGATGCACGCCAGCGGGCGCAGCGCGCGCGGCATCGCGCTGATCCTGTCGGGCTGGCGCGGCTTCTACGTCTGGGCGGCGCGCCAGGGCCTGATCGGGCACAACCCGGCGCACGACGTGCGCGCGCCGCGCGCGCCGCGCCCGCTGCCCAAGGCGCTGGCGGTGGACGACGCCGTGCGCCTGGCCGACCACCATGCGCCGGCCGACGCCGCCGATCCCTGGCAGGAGGCGCGCGACGCCGCCATGGTCGAGCTGCTGTACGGCTGCGGCCTGCGCGTGGGCGAGCTGATCGGCCTGGACGTGGCCGCCAGCAGTGACGCGCACCGGCAGGGCCGCGGCTGGGTGGACCTGGAAGGCGCCGAGGCGCATGTCTTTGGCAAGGGCGGGCGCCGGCGCAGCGTGCCGATGGGCCCGCCGGCGGTGCGCGCGCTGCAGGCCTGGCTGGCGCGGCGCGCGCTGCCGTTTGCCGGCGCGCAGGCGCAGCGGCTGGACGCGCAGGCGCTGTTCGTCGGCCAGCGCGGCGCGCGCATCACCGCACAGGTGGTCTGGCAGCGGATGCGCCAGCGCAGCCAGCAGGCAGGCCTGTCCACGCCGGTGCACCCGCACATGCTGCGCCACTCGTTCGCCAGCCACCTGCTGCAGTCCAGCCAGGACCTGCGCGCGGTGCAGGAGCTGCTGGGCCACGCCAGCATCACCACCACCCAGGCCTATACGCGGCTGGACTTCCAGCACCTAGCGCAGGTGTACGACCAGGCGCATCCGCGGGCGAAGCGGCAGGAGCCGGAGGATTGACGGCAGGACGCACAGGGCTGATTTCGCTATTTTTTCAATAGCTGCAGGCCCTTTGTCCTCATGGGCTGAAGGTCTTTTTTGCTTGAAATCATGGCGTGGGGCCGACCGCTCACGTCGCTTTCGCCCATGGGGCGGGAGTGCGGGTTGCGGGCCTTGTCTGCCTGGGACTGCGTCAGCGCGCGCCGGGCTGCGGCGCCGGCGCGTCCAGCACCCGCTGCAGCGCCGCCTGCGCCCTGTCGCCCTGCAGGCAGCCGGGCCAGAAAGCCTCCTCGAAGGCCTGCACCAGCGCCTGGCGCGCGGGCGTGCCGGCGGCGATGGCCTCGGCCGCGTCGCGCGCCTGGGTCCAGTACTCGTCCTGCGTCCCGGCGTCCTGCGCGCAGCCGGTGCCCATCGGGTCGGCCTGGCACAGCAGGGCGTTGAGTTCGTCGGCGGTGGGGGTCGGGGTCATGCGGCCTCGGGGGTGGTGCGGGTGAACAGGAAATACGCGCCCGCGCCATCCACCTGCTGGCGGTAGGCGCGCAGCGCGTCGGCATGGCGCGCCAGCAGCCGCGCGTACAGGCGCTGGCGGCGCGGGTCGTCGGCGATGCGCCAATAGAAGAACGGCGGCTGGTGCTTGGTGAGGTACTGCGCCAGCCGCAGCGCCACGGTGCGCAGCACCGCCAGCGGCTGGGTGTGGGTGTGCACGACCAGGCTGGTCTCGCGCGGCAGCAGGGGGTGGCAGCTGCCGTCCCAGTCCCAGCATTCGTCGGCCAGGGTGGTCAGGTGCAGGCGCAGCGGGTCGCCGGTGACGGTGAACAGGATTTCGCCATCGGCGCGCAGGTAGATGCGCCACAACAGGCCATCGACGGCGAAGCGGGCGATCTCGTCGCGCCCGGGCAAGGGGTTGGGCGCGGCGGGCAGGGCAGGGGCTTCGGGGGGCCTGCGGGGCGGCTTGCGCTGCGCCGCCATGTCAGGGCTGCGCGCCCTGCGGCTGGCCGAAGCCGGCGGTGGCGCGCGTGCTGCCGTCGTCGAACTGCAGCGTGCGCTCGGGCCAGCGCAGCGCGGCCAGGCGGAAGGCGCCGGCGGGCTTGGGCGGCTGCTGGCGCGTGGCCCAGCGCCCGCCGACGGAAAAGTCCACGCAGAACACGTTGCCGCGCCGGCCGTGCCAGTGCAGCGGGTCGATGGCGGCGAACAGGTCGGCGTCGCCCTTGCCCAGCGCTTCGCGGTCGGCGGCCTCCAGGCGGCGCCAGTAATGGCCGACGACCACCGGGGTGGCGTCGCTGTAGTCGTCCCACCACGGCACGCGCTTGGCGAAGCGCCATTTGCCGCTGGTGAAGAACGGCGCGACGGCGGGCTGCTCGACCCCCGAGGTCAGCACCTTGAGCGGGTTGAACATCTGCTTGTTGGCCTCGTGCTCGGCGTAGGCGTGCAGGAACAGGGGTGGGGGCGTATTTACGTCCTCCAGCCCGGCCGGGCAGGCGGCCAGCTCGGCGGCGACGCGGGCGTCCAGGCCGGTGGCGGCGGCGTGCTCCACCGCGCGCTGCTCCCACGCGCCATAGACCTGCGCCGCCTGGCCCAGCGGCACGGCGCGCGCGGCGGCGATGGCCGCGTCCTGCCAGACGGCGTGCACCACGCGCAGGTCGGCGCGCTCCAGCGCCGCCGGCAGCCGGGCCAGGAAGTCGGTGAGGCCGGCGCGCTCGTGCGGCGCCGGGCGAGCGTAAGGGGCGTATTTGGACTCGTCGCTGGCCTGGCGCGCGTCGAAGAACCAGCCCGAGCCGTCTTTCGCGTCGCCGCGCAGCAGGTTGAACTCGTGGTTGCCCAGCACCGCCAGCGCGCGCCCGGCCTCGACCAGCCGCCGCGCTAGCGCCAGCACCGCCGGGCTGTCCGGGCCGCGGTCGCAGAAGTCGCCAACGAACACCAGCGTGCGGCCTTGGCGGTGCCGGCCCTGGTCGTCGTAGCCCAGGTGGCGCAGCAGGTCCTGCAGCGCGGCGAATTCGCCGTGGATGTCGCCGACGATGTCCAGCGGGCCGTCGGGCAGGGGTTGGACCAGGCTCATGGAGTTCCTCTCTCGGATTGATCGAATCTTTTTGATTGCTTGCATGATAGCGTCATTTTGATTCGTTGCGCGTACACTGCAGCGCTGTCGCCAGTCCGCCACAGCCGCGCGCTGTCCTGTTTCCATGTCTCCTTCCTCCGCCGACACCCTGGCCGGCCTGTCCGCCGCGCAGCGCCAGCGCCTGGCGTACATCGACTTTCGCCTGTACTTCCTGGGCACGGTGGCACGGCGCGACGTGCTGCAGCGCTTCGGCGTGGCCAGCGCTGCCGGCACGCGCGACCTGGCGCTGTATGCCGAGCTGGCGCCGGGCAACGCGCGCTACCAGCGCAAGGCCTTCCACTGGCAACCAGGCTTCGTGCCGCTGTTCGCGCACCAGGCGGGCGCGGTGCTGGCGGCGCTGACCGGCGCGCCGGCGCAGCAGGGCGACGCGGCCGGTGCCGAGGCCGGCGACATCCTGCCCCATGCCGTGCCCGCACCGCTGAACCTGCCGGAGCTGGACACGCTGGCCACCGTCACCCGCGCCATCCAGGGCGGGCAGGCGCTGCAGCTGCGCTACCACTCGATGAAGCAGGGCGCGCAGCCGCGCGAGATCGTGCCGCATGCGCTGGTGGACTCGGGCCTGCGCTGGCACGTGCGTGCCTTCGACCGCACGCGCGGGCATTTCCGCGACCTGGTGCTGACGCGCATGGAAAACGTGCAGCCCGCCCCTGGCGCGGCCGGCGCGCCGGCGCCGGGCGAGCGCGGCGCGGATGACACGCAGTGGCACCGCACCGTGGCGCTGCGCCTGCTGCCGCACCCGGCGCACCCGCATCCGGCGTCGGTCGAGCGCGACTTCGGCATGACTGGCGGGCACCTGGACGTGCAGCTGCGCGCGGCCGTCGCCGGCCATGTGCTGCGCCAGTGGCAGGTGGACTGCAGCCCGGACGCCCACCTGCGCGGGCCGCAGCACCGCCTGTGGCTGGCCGACGCCACGCCGCTGCAGGGCGTGGGCAGCGCCGCGCTGGCGCCCGGTTACGGCACGCTGTCAGACGGCGCTGGCGTGGAGGCGGTATAAGTCGCATGGCCGGTGCACGTTTGATTGCCCGCCGCGCCGGTCATCCCACGACTTCCCCACGCAAGCAAGAAAGGACCTTCCCATGGCCGATACCTGGCTGCCTTCCCTCATCACCGACACGCCCCAGCAGGGCTTCGAGCTGGCCATCACGCTGAGCCGCCGCGGCGTGAAATACACCCAGCCCGACCCCGAGGTGCTGCAGCGCCTGCGACCTGAATACGCCAACAGCCACGAGGCGCTGACGGCCGCCTCGCAGGTCATCGCCGTCCACTTCCAGACCGTGGCGGCGGCGAACAACTACTGGCGCACGTGAGTTTTTGCTATTGAAAAACTAGCTGCATGCCCATGCAACACATGGGTTTGATGCCAAAAACGTCCAAAATCCGCCGGCGCCTCGCGGACTTGGGGCGTTCGCTACAGTAGCGCCGTGATGCCGGCGCCGCGCAGCCCGCGCGGCGCCGGCGCTTTCTTTCGTTGCGAGGCCCGAACCCCATGTCCCTGATCCCCGTCACCATCCTCACCGGCTTCCTCGGCGCCGGCAAGACCACCCTGCTCAAGCGCGTGCTGACCGAGGCGCACGGGCAAAAGATCGCCGTGATCGAGAACGAGTTCGGCGAGGAGAACATCGACAACGACATCCTGGTGACGGACTCCGAGGAGCAGATCGTGCAGATGAGCAACGGCTGCATCTGCTGCACCATCCGCGAGGACCTGCGCGAGACGCTGCAGCTGCTGGCGGCCAAGCGGCGCAAGAAGCTGCTGGACTTCGAGCGCGTGGTCATCGAGACCACGGGTCTCGCCGACCCCGGCCCGGTGGTGCAGACCTTCTTCATGGACGACGAGATCGCCGAGACCTACCTGGTGGATTCGATCATCACCGTGGTCGACGCCAAGCACGCCGGCCAGCAGCTGAACGACCGCCAGGAGGCGCGCCGCCAGGTGGGTTTTGCCGACCAGATCTTCCTGTCCAAGACCGACCTGGTCAGCGAGGCCGACAAGGACGCGCTGATCCACCGCCTCAAGCACATGAACCCGCGTGCGCCGATCAAGGCCGTGCACTTCGGCGAGGTGCCGCTGGGCGAGGTGCTGGACCTGCGCGGCTTCAACCTGAACGCGCGGCTGGACATCGACCCGGACTTCCTCAAGGAAGACGAAACGCACGGCCATGTGCACGACGAGCACTGCGGGCACGACCATGGCCACGACGACCACGACCACGACCACGCGCACGGCGAGCACTGCGACCACCCGCACCACCACCACCATGACGACGACGTGAAGAGCTTCGTCTACCGCGCCGAGCGGCCGTTCGACCCGGCGCGGCTGGAGGACTTCCTGGGCGCCATCGTCAATGTCTACGGCCCGCGCATGCTGCGCTACAAGGGCGTGCTGGACATGCAGGGCACGAACCGCAAGGTCATCTTCCAGGGCGTGCACCAGCTCATGGGCAGCGACCTGGGGCCGGAGTGGGGCGCGGATGAGCCGCGCGTCAGCCGCATGGTGTTCATCGGCATCGACCTGCCGCGCGACATCCTGGAGCAGGGCCTGGCGCAATGCCTGGACGGGGCCGCGGGCGCCAGCGCCTGAGGCTGGTTTTCGAAGCCGCAGCCACGGGGTGCGGTATGCCGGTGCGCGGCGTGCGCCGGCTCTATACAATCGCGGCCCGCCAAGACGCCCGGCTTCCCTGAACGGGCCGGACGTCGGGCTGCCGACGCCGGCTGGCGCCGTGCAGCGCAGGGCTTGGATCCAGGGCGATGCCGGACGCTCGTTTGTCCGACAGCACGCCGGGTGCAAGCCCTAGCTGCACGCCACCCGCGGTGCGGCACCATGCCCCCTTCGTCAACCAGCGGCGACTCATCTTCGCCGCGCCAGCTGCAAAGATTCACACCATGTCCACGACCCTGCAAAAACCTGTGGCGGCCGCCAAGAAGGATGCCAAGCTGGCCAACAACTGGAAGACCAAGCCTGCCGAGGAGCTGACCGACGCCGAAGTGCTCGCCATGCCCGACAGCGAGTACATGAACGAGAAGCAGATGGCGTTCTTCCGGCACAAGCTGGTGCTGCTCAAGGAAGAAATCCACGCCAACGCCGACGAGACCACCGAGAACCTGCGCGAGGACACGGTGGTCGTGCCCGACCCGGCCGACCGCGCCACCATCGAGGAAGAGCACGCGCTGGAGCTGCGCACGCGCGACCGCGAGCGCAAGCTGCTCAAGAAGATCGAGCAGTCGATCGCCCGCATCGACGCCGGCGACTACGGCTACTGCGACGAGACCGGCGAGCCCATCGGCGTCGGCCGCCTGATCGCCCGCCCCACCGCCACGCTGTCGCTGGAGGCGCAGCAGCGCCGCGAGCTCAAGCAAAAGATGTTCGGTGACTGACGCCTCTGGGGCTTTTCCAGTCATGGCCCGGGTGCGGCGACAGGCACAATTGCCCGCATGAGCCAGGAAAAGCCCCCTCCAGGGCAGCCGCCCGTCTCGGCACGCGGCTTGCTGTCCAAGGTGGCGCGCTTCGTGCGCCACCCCACCGTCAACTGGTCCGAGCTGGACGCGCTCGACGAGGAGCGCGAAAGCCAGTACAGCCGGCAGATGCTCAAGGAGATGATCGAGCGCAAGCGGCGCAACGACTTCGTGCGCCGGCGCGAGTTCGATCAGCTGCGCAAGCTGCGCAGCAGCGAGGGCGAGCGCGCCCTGCCGCCCGAGGACGCGGCGGCGCGTACCTCCTTCTTCCAGACCAGCATCACCTCCCCGGACGAGCGCGCCGACACACTGCGCAAGATCGACGAGATCGAGGCGCAGATGTCGCACCAATGGTGGAAGGGCCGCGCCCCCGCGCCGGACGCCGGGGCGGCGCCGCCTCCGCCAGTCGCCGCGCCCGCAGCCGCCGGCCCCCAGCCTTCACCCGCCGCGCAGGCCATGGCCGCCGCGCTGGCCGATTCACCCTTTGCCGGCAGCGAGCATGCCCGCGCTTTTGCGCCGACCGCGCCGCTGTCGTTGCCAGGCGCGCTGGCCGGCGTGGGCGGGCCTCTGGTGCCCCCCCTGCAGCCGGGTGCCGTGCCGCAGGCCCGGGCGCCGCAAGTGCCGCCGCACACCTTTGTGCACGATCCGGATTTGGAGGAGGCCGCCATCCGTTTTGCCGGCGCCGACTATGCCGGTGCCGAAGCCGCGCTGCGTGACGTGCTGTCCCGGCGCGAGCTGTCGGACGAGGCGGCGCGCGAGGTCTGGCTGACGCTGTTCGATCTGTACCGGGCCACCGGGCAGCAGCAGGCTTTCGAATCCCTGGCGCTGGATTACGCCGGGCGTTTCCACCGCACGGCGCCGCTGTGGTTCTCGCTGCCGCAGCAGCTGGGGCTGGCGGCGGCGCAGGGGCCTGCCGCGCCGGACGCATCGGCCCGCGAATTCTGCTGGAATGCACCGCCGGTGATCTCGCCGCAGTCGGTCGCCGCGCTACAGGTGTCGCTGGGGCGCGCTGCGCAGCCGTGGACACTGTCCTGGAGCCGCCTGTCCGATATCGAGGCACCGGCCGTGCGCGTGCTGGCCGAACTCATCGAGCGTCTGGCCGGCGAACGGGTGCAGCTGCGCTTTTCCGGCCTGCCGACGCTGCAGACCGTGCTGCACGCGCATACCCTTTCCGGCGATCGTGGCCAGGATCCGCAGTGGTGGCGCCTGCGCATGGCATTCCTGCGCCTGATGTGGCTGCCTGACGAATTCGAGCTGGTGGCGCTGGACTATTGCGTGACCTACGAGATCTCGCCCCCGTCGTGGGAGGCGCCGCGCTGCAGCTTCAGCAGCGACGCCGAGGCGCCGCTGCCCACGCTGAACGCCAGCGCGCTGCCGCGCAGTGGCGACAGCTATTTGCCGGCGCTCAATTCAGGCTTCGCGTTGTCTATGCCGCCGGGCGGAGAGGAGGGGCCGGTGCCCTCGCTCCTTGGACACATCGAAGGCGACGCCAGCGCCGTGCTGCAGTCGTTGCAGGAACTGGTGCACCCCGGTGTGCCACTGGTGGTGGCGTGCGACCAGCTCATCCGCATCGACTTCGCCGCCGGCGGTGGGGTGCTGAACTGGGTGGTCACGCAACAGGCGGCCGGTTGCCAGGTGGAATTCCGTCAGCTGCACCGGCTGGTGGCGGTGTTCTTCAACGTCATCAGTATTGGCGAGCACGCGCACGTCGTGGCACGCAGCGACTGACGGGCACTCGACGGCTTCTTTCCCTTGTTTTTTACGGGCGTTGCATCCGGCAGCCGTGCGTTGCAAACGCGTGCCGGCGCCCCATCTTCGGACTCTCATGGAACAGTTTCACGGCACCACCATCCTGAGCGTGCGGCGCATGCTCCCCGACGGCAGCGCGCAGGTCGCCATCGGCGGCGACGGGCAGGTCACCCTGGGCAACATCGTCGTCAAGGGCTCGGCGCGCAAGGTGCGCCGGCTGCACCACGGCCGCGTGCTGGCCGGCTTCGCCGGCGCCACGGCCGACGCCTTCACGCTGTTCGAGCGTTTCGAGGCCAAGCTGGACAAGCACCAGGGCTACCTGACGCGCGCCGCCATCGAGCTGACCAAGGACTGGCGCACCGACCGCGTGCTGCGCAAGCTGGAAGCCATGCTGGCCGTGGCCGACGCCAGCGCTTCGCTGATCATCACCGGCAACGGCGACGTGCTGGAGCCTGAACAGGGCATCGTCGCCATCGGCTCGGGCGGCGCCTACGCGCACTCGGCCGCCAAGGCGCTGCTGGACAACACCGACCTGAGCGCCCAGGAGATCGTCGCCAAGTCGCTGGCGATCGCCGGCGAGCTGTGCATCTATACCAACATGCACCACACCATCGAAACGCTCTGAGCGTCTGATACTCATTTTTTGATAGCTGGATACCCTTTATTCAAAAGGGCTACCGGCCGATTTGGCTTTAAATTCTCCCCTGGCAGGCCGCAGCATGTCCCTTTCCATGACCCCGCAGGAGATCGTCTCCGAACTCGACCGCCACATCGTCGGCCAGCACGACGCCAAGCGCGCCGTGGCCATCGCGCTGCGCAACCGCTGGCGCCGCCAGCAGGTCGACGCCGGCCTGCGCGCCGAGATCACGCCCAAGAACATATTGATGATCGGCCCCACCGGCGTGGGCAAGACCGAGATCGCCCGGCGCCTGGCGCGGCTGGCGGACGCGCCGTTCATCAAGGTCGAGGCGACGAAATTCACCGAGGTCGGCTACGTCGGCAAGGACGTGGACGCCATCGTGCGCGATCTGGTCGAGGTGGCCGTCAAGCAAACGCGCGAGGCCGACATGAAGAAGCTGCGCACGCGTGCCGAGGACGCGGCCGAGGAGCGCATCCTGGACGCGTTGCTGCCGCCGGCGCGCGGCGCGGAAGGCACTTCGGACGGCAGCGCCACGCGCCAGGCGTTCCGCAAGAAGCTGCGCGAGGGCCAGCTGGACGACAAGGAGATCGACATCGACGTGGCCGACGCGCGCCCGCAACTGGAGATCATGGGCCCGCAGGGCATGGAGGACATGGCCGAGCAGCTGCGCGGCATGTTCAGCCAGATGGGCCAGGAGCGGCGGCGCACGCGCCGCCTGAAGATCGCCGAGGCGCTGCGCCTGTTGACCGACGAGGAGGCGGGCAAGCTGGTCAACGAGGAGGAGGTGCGTACCCGCGCGCTGCAGAATGCCGAGCAGAACGGCATCGTCTTCATCGACGAGATCGACAAGGTCGCCTCGCGCCAGGAGGCGGGCGGCGCCGAGGTCTCGCGCCAGGGCGTGCAGCGCGACCTGCTGCCGCTGGTCGAGGGCACGTCGGTCTCGACCAAGTACGGCATGGTCAAGACCGACCACATGCTGTTCATCGCATCGGGCGCCTTCCACCTGGCCAAGCCGAGCGACCTGATCCCGGAGCTGCAGGGGCGCTTTCCGATCCGCGTCGAACTGGGTTCGCTGTCAGTGGCCGATTTCGAGGCCATCCTGATGCAGACCGACGCTTCGCTGGTGCGCCAGTACCAGGCGCTGCTGGCCACCGAGGGCGTGCGGCTGGAGTTCACCCCGGACGGCATCACCCGCCTGGCGCACATCGCCTGCGACGTGAACGAGCGCACCGAGAACATCGGCGCGCGCCGCCTGGCCACCGTCATGGAGCGGCTGCTGGACGAGGTCAGCTTCGGCGCGGTGCAGCTGGCGGGGCAGGCGGTGGTGGTCGATGCGGCCTACGTGGACACGCGGCTGGGCAGCCTGAGCCAGGATGAGGATTTGTCCCGATACATCCTGTGATGCGTTGTCCGGAGGCCTTTTACACGCCTTACAAAGCACTTCCATAGACCTCGCTAAGTGATTGGAGGGCAAGGGTTTTTTGGCCAAAGATGGCGTCCCTGGAAGTGCTTAACTCCTTGATTTGATTGGCCTTGCCGGCGCTGCCCGGCGGCTTGCCCGCGGGGTGTTTCCTGCTAAAGTGCAAGAAAGTGCCAAAAAGTGGTGAAAAGTGCCCTCGGCGCGTGTTTTTTCTGTCCCATGCCGAGCCACCCACATCTGACCGAGGGGTCCATTTTTCATGTTCCAAGGGGCGTCATCGCTGAGCCTGGATGCCAAGGGGCGGCTGTCCGTTCCCACCCGGCACCGCGATGCCCTGGGTCGGCAGATCACGCTGACCAAACACCCCGAGGGCTGCCTGCTGATCTTTCCGCGCCAGGAGTGGGAGGGATTTCGCGCCCGCGTCGCGGCGCTGCCGCTGTCGGCGCAATGGTGGAAGCGCATCTTCCTGGGCAACGCCATGGACGTGGAGCTGGACGGCACCGGCCGGGTGCTGGTCTCGCCCGAGCTGCGTGCGGCCGCCGCACTGGAGCGCGAAGCCATGCTGCTGGGCATGGGCTCGCACCTAGAGCTGTGGGACAAGGCCACCTACGAGGCCAAGGAGGCCGCGGCCATGCAGGCCGGGATGCCCGAGGCGCTGCAGGACTTCTCTTTCTGAACGGGAGCGCCGTCGCATGAACGCGCCCCTGGTGCACACCACGGTCTTGCTGCACGAGGCGGTCGAGGCGCTGCTCGGCGGCCCGCTGGGCGCGCGCGGTTGTTTCGTTGACGGCACCTTTGGACGTGGCGGGCACTCGCGCCGTGTGCTGGCGCAGCTGGACGCAGGAGCCCGCCTGATCGCGTTCGACAAAGACCCGCAGGCGGTGGCCGAGGCGCGGCGCATCCAGGCTGAAGATCCACGTCTGGAGATTTGCCACGAAGGTTTTCGCCACCTGGACGAGCTGCCTGCGGGCAGCGCCAGCGGCGTGCTGCTGGACCTGGGTGTGAGCTCGCCGCAGATCGACGAGGCCGAGCGCGGCTTCAGTTTCCGTTTCGACGGCCCGCTGGACATGCGCATGGACCCCACGCGCGGCCAGAGCGTGGCCGACTGGCTGGCCACAGCCGAGATGGGCGCAATAGCGGAGGTGATACGTGACTATGGCGAAGAACGGTTTGCTGGCCCCATTGCAAAGGCGATTGTTGCTCGGCGCGAGAAGCAGGGAGCTCTCGCGCGCACTGCCGAACTGGCCGACCTCGTGGCTGGCGCGGTCAAGACCCGCGAGCCTGGCCAACACCCCGCCACGCGCACCTTTCAGGCTTTTCGGATTTACATCAACGCCGAGCTGGAAGAGCTGCGCCAAGCGCTGTCGGCCAGCCTGAAGGTGCTGGCGCCCGGCGGGCGGCTGGTGGTCATCAGCTTCCACTCGCTGGAAGACCGCATCGTCAAGCAGTTCATCGCCGAGCACTCCAAGGAGGTCTATGACCGGCGCGCGCCGTTTGCCCAGCCCGCGCCCATGCGGCTGGTGGCGCTGGCGCGCGTCAAGCCGGGTGCGGCCGAAGTGGCAGCCAACCCGCGCGCGCGCAGCGCCGTGATGCGCGTGGCCGAGCGCACCGGGGTGCCGGCATGAGCGCCCGCCTGCCAGCGGTGCCGGCCGTAAAGGTGGCGGCGCGATGACCCGCATCAGCCTGCTGCTGCTGGTGGCCGTGATGGGCAGCGCCATGGCCATCGTGCACACCCAGTACGAGGCGCGCCGGCTGTACACCGCGCTGCACCGCGCGCTGGCGGAAAGCCGTCAGCTGGAGAGCGACCACAAGCGCCTGCAGGTCGAGCGCCGTGCCCAGGCCACGCCGCTGCGCATCGAGGCGCTGGCGCGCGACCAGCTGCACATGCGCATGGCCACACCGGCGATCACCCAGTGGGTGACCGAGGATGGCCAAGCCGTGGCCATGCCGGTGCCGGAGGTCGTGCCCACCCCTGCAAGGACCGCGCGATGAGCAGCCGCAGCCTGGCCTATACCTCCAGCCCGCTGCTGGCCAGCCGCACGCCGGTGTGGCGCAGCCGCTTCATCGTGGCGCTGGTGGCGCTGGGCTTTTGCGGGCTGGCGGCGCGCGCGGCCTACGTGCAGGTCATCGGCAACGACTTCTTCCAGCGCCAGGGCGAGGTGCGTTTTGCTCGCACGCTGGAGCTGCCGGCGAACCGTGGCCGCATCCTGGACAGGAACGGTTTGATCCTGGCGTCCAGCGTCCCGGCGGCCAGCATCTGGGCCATTCCCGAGGACGTGGACACCGACGGCCCCGATGCCGGCAAGAAGCTCAAGGAGCTGGCGCGGCTGCTGGAGATGCCGCTGCCCCAGCTCATGGCCAAGCTGGCCGACGAGGACAAGACCTTCGTCTGGATCAAGCGCCAACTGGACTGGGACGTGGGCCAGCAGATCGCCGCCCTGGGGCTCAAGGGCATCTACCAGCGCAAGGAATACAAGCGCCAGTACCCCGAGGGCGAGTCGGCGGCGCATATCGTCGGCTTCACCAACGTCGAGGACCACGGCCAGGAAGGCATGGAGCTGGCTTTCGACAAGGAGCTGGCCGGCAAGCCCGGCTCGATGCGCGTCATCAAGGACCGCCTGGGCCGGGTGGTGGAGGGTGTGGGCGCCGAGGTGCCGCCGGTGGACGGGCGCGACCTGCAGCTGTCCATCGACAGCAAGGTGCAGTTCTTCGCCTACCAGAAGCTGCGCGACACGGTCGCCTTCCACAAGGCCAAGGCCGGCAGCGTGGTGGTGCTGGACGCGCGCACCGGCGAGGTGCTGGCGCTGGCCAACTACCCCAGTTACGTGCCCGACAAGCGGCGCAACCTGACCGGCGAGCAGCTGCGCAACCGCGCCCTGACCGACACCTTCGAGCCGGGCTCGACCATGAAGCCGATCACCGTGGCGCTGGCGCTGGAGTCCGGCCGGGTGCGGCCGGAGACGCTGATCGACACCACGCCCGGGCGCATCACCATCACCGGCTCGACCATCAACGACACGCACAACTACGGCGTGCTGACGGTGGCCGGCGTGATCCAGAAGTCCAGCAACGTCGGCACCACCAAGCTGGCCATGCAGATGCCGGCGCAGGAGATGTGGGAGACCTTCTCGGCGCTGGGCTTCGGGCAGAAGCCGCAGATCTCGTTTCCCGGCGCCGTGACCGGCCGGCTGCGCCCCTACAAGAGCTGGCGGCCCATCGAGCAGGCCACCATGAGCTATGGCTATGGCCTGTCGGCCAGTCTGTTCCAGATGGCGCGCTCCTACACCGTATTCGCCAACGACGGCAAGATCATCCCCGGCACCATGCTCAAGAGCGACCAGCCACCCGTGGGTGTGCCGGTGTTCTCGCCGCGCACCGCCAACCAGGTGCGCAAGATGCTGCAGATGGCCGCCGGCCCGGGCGGCACCGGCCAGAAGGCGCAGACCGTGGGCTATTCGGTGGGCGGCAAGTCGGGCACGGCGCGCAAGCAGGCCGGCAAGGGCTATGCCGTCGGCAAGTACCGTGCCTGGTTCACAGGCCTGGCGCCGGTCGAGGACCCGCGCCTGATCGTCGCCGTCATGGTCGACGAGCCGAACAACGGCACCATCTATGGCGGCACCGTCGCCGCGCCGGTGTTCAGCGAGGTGGTGCAGCAGACGCTGCGGCTGATGGGCGTGCAGCCCGATATGGCCGTGAAGCCGCAGATCGTCGCCAACCCGGTGGAGGAATCCGTATGAGCGCCCCGCAGCTGCTCGAGACGCTGCCGCAGGTGCAAGCCTGGCTGCGCGCGCGCGCCAGCGGCACGCTGCGCACCGACAGCCGCCAAGTCGAGCCAGGCGATGCCTTCATCGCCTGGCCGGGCGCCGCCACCGACGGACGCGCGCATGTCGCGGGCGCCCTGGCGCGCGGCGCCGCGGCCTGCCTGGTCGAGGCCCAGGGTGTGCAGGCCTTCGACTTCGGCGGCGACGAGCGCATCGCCGCGCTGCATGGCCTGAAAAGCGCCACCGGAATGATCGCCGCCGAATGGTTCGGCCAGCCCAGCGCGCGCCTGGATGTGCTGGCCGTGACCGGCACCAACGGCAAGACCAGCAGCGCCTGGTGGCTCGCCGAAGCACTGCATGTGCTATCGAAGCAGGAGCTATATGCCGGTGCGGGATGCGGGCTGGTAGGCACTTTGGGCATCGGCGTGCCGCCCGAGCTGGTCGCCACCGGTCTGACCACGCCTGACCCGGTGCAGCTGCAGCGCGCGTTCGCCGGTTTTGCCGACGCCGGCCTGCGCGCCTGCGCCATCGAGGCCTCGTCCATCGGCTTGGCCGAGCAGCGTCTGGCCGGCACGCGCATCCGCGTCGCGCTCTTCACCAACTTCACCCAGGACCACCTGGACTACCACCCCGGAATGGCCGCCTACTGGCAGGCCAAGCGCGTGCTGTTCGACTGGCCGGGGCTGCAGGCGGCGGTGGTCAACATCGACGACGCGCGCGGCGCAGAGCTGCATGCCGGGCTGGACGGCGGCGCGCTGGACCTGTGGAGCGTGTCGCTGCGCCAGGATGCGCGCCTGCGCGCGCAGGACATCACCGCCACCGACGCCGGCCTGGCCTTCACCGTCGCCGAGGGCGTGCACGCCGAGCGGCTGCAGACCCGGCTGGTCGGCCTGTTCAACGTCTCCAACCTGCTGGGCGTGATCGCCGGCCTGCGCGCCTTGGGCGTGCCGTTGGACGCCGCGGTGCGCGCCTGCGCGCAGCTCGACCCCGTGCCCGGCCGCATGCAGCAGCTGGGCGGCGCCGGCCAGCCGCTGGTGGCGGTGGACTATGCCCACACGCCCGATGCCCTGGCGCAGGCGCTGGTGGCGCTGGCGCCCATGGCGGCGCAACGCGGCGGCCGGCTGTGGTGCGTGTTCGGCTGCGGCGGCAACCGCGACCCTGGCAAACGCCCGCTGATGGGCGCAGAGGCGCAAAAGGGCGCCGACCAGGTCCTCGTCACCAGCGACAACCCGCGCGGCGAGGAGCCCGCGGCCATCGTCCACCAGATCCTTGCCGGCACCATCGCCAGCACCCACGTGCGTGCCGAGGTCGACCGCGCCGCCGCCATTGCCCAGGCGATTGCCGAGGCCGATGCGCGCGACGTGCTGCTGATCGCCGGCAAGGGGCACGAGGACTACCAGGAAGTCCACGGCGTGCGCCGGCCGTTCTCCGACCTGGAGCACGCGCGCGCCGCCCTGGCGCGCCGGCCTGCTGCCTGACACTCAAGAAGAACCTGTTTTGCCTGTGAATCCCGTTTCCCCCACCCCGCAGCTGACCCTGGCCCAGGCGCATGCCCTGGTGCACGCGCGCGTGCCGCAGGCGCGCCTGCTGGGCGACGGCGCCACGCCGCTGGCGCGCGTGCATACCGACACCCGCAGCCTGGCTGCGGGCGACCTGTTCGTGGCGCTGCGCGGCGAGCGCTTCGACGCGCACGACTTCCTTGCGCAGGCGCGCGCCGGTGGCGCGGTGGCGGCGCTGGCCGAGCGCGGCCTGCAGGCCGCCGGCCTGCCCGGCATTGAGGTGCCCGACAGCCTGGTGGCCCTGGGCGCGCTGGCCGCCGGCTGGCGCGCGCAGTTCGCGCTGCCGCTGATCGCCGTCACCGGCAGCAACGGCAAGACCACGGTGACGCAGATGGTCGCCGCCATCCTGCGCGCCTGGCTGGGCGACGCCGCCCTGGCCACGCGCGGCAACCTGAACAACGAGATCGGCGTGCCGCTGACGCTGCTGCGCCTGTCGGGCGGGCACCGCGCGGCGGTGGTCGAGCTGGGCATGAACCACCCCGGCGAGATCGCCCGCCTGGGGGCCATGGCCCAGCCCACCGTGGCGCTGGTGAACAACGCCCAGCGCGAGCACCTGGAATTCATGCACACGGTGGAGGCGGTGGCGCGCGAGAACGGCAGCGTGCTGGCCGCGCTGCCCGCGGACGGCACGGCGGTTTTCCCGGCGCAAGACGAGTTCACGCCCCTGTGGCGCACACTGGTGGGCGCGCGCCGCTGCCTGACCTTCGGCGCGGGCGGCGACGTGCGCGCCGACGATGCCCACTGGCAGGGCGGCGCTTGGCAGGTGCGCCTCGGCACGCCGCAGGACGCGTGCGACGTGCGGCTGCACATCGCCGGCCGGCACAACGTGGACAACGCCCTGGCGGCCGCCGCCTGTGCGCTGGCCGCCGGCGCACCGCTGCCGGCCATCGCCCAGGGGCTGGCGGACTTCCGGCCCGTCACCGGCCGCTCACGCGCGCTGGCGTTGCAGGTGGACGGGCGCGCCCTCACGGTGGTGGACGACAGTTACAACGCCAACCCCGACTCGGTGCAGGCGGCCATCCGCGTGCTGGCCGCACTGCCCGCGCCGCGCCTGCTGGTGCTGGGCGACATGGGCGAGGTGGGCCAGCAGGGTGCGCAATTCCATGCCGAGGCCGGCGCGCAGGCGCGCGCCGCCGGCATCGAGCAGGTCTATGCCCTGGGCGCTTTGAGCGCGCACACGGCCAGCGCCTGCGGCGCGCCAGTGGCGCGGCATTTCGCCGACATGGCAGAGCTACAGGTGGCGGTGCGCGCGGCGCTGCCCGGCACGGCCAGCGTGCTGGTCAAGGGCTCGCGCTTCATGCGCATGGAGCAGGTGGTGCAAGCTATCGAGCAGGCGGGGGAAGCGGCATGCTGCTGATGCTGACCCAGTGGCTCCAGGGCCTGTCGCCCGAGCTGGGCTTTCTGCGCGTGTTCCAGTACCTGACGCTGCGCGCCGTCATGGCGGCGTCCACGGCGCTGCTGATTGGCCTGATCGCCGGCCCGCGCGTGATCCGCATGCTGAGCGCGCTGAAGATCGGCCAGCCGATCCGCGGCTACGCCATGCAGACGCACCTGGCCAAGAGCGGCACGCCGACCATGGGCGGCGTGCTGATCCTGCTGTCGATCGCGATTTCCACGCTGCTGTGGTTCGACCTGTCCAACCGCTTCGTCTGGATCGTGCTGGCGGTGACGCTGGGCTTTGGCGCCATCGGCTGGGTGGACGACTGGCGCAAGGTGGTCAACAAGGACCCCGAGGGCATGCGCTCGCGCGAGAAATACTTCTGGCAGTCGGTCATCGGCCTGCTGGCGGCGCTGTACCTGGTGTTCTCGATCTCCGAGAATTCCAACGCCCGCGTGTTCGAGCTGTTCGTCACCTGGGTGCAGTCGGGCTTCGCGCTGGACCTGCCGCCCAAAGCCGGGCTGCTACTGCCGTTCTTCAAGGAGGTCAGCTACCCGCTGGGCGTGCTGGGCTTCGTCATCCTGACCTACCTGGTCATCGTCGGCTCGAGCAACGCCGTGAACCTGACCGACGGGCTGGACGGCCTGGCCATCATGCCGGTGATCATGGTCGGCTCGGCGCTGGGCATCTTCGCCTACGTGACGGGCAGCGCCAGCTATTCCAAGTATCTGCTGTTCCCCTACATCGCCGGCGCCGGCGAATTGCTGATCTTCTGCGCCGCCATGGCCGGCGCCGGGCTGGCCTTCCTGTGGTTCAACACGCACCCGGCGCAGGTCTTCATGGGCGACGTCGGCGCGCTGGCGCTGGGCGCCGCCCTGGGCACCATCGCCGTCATCGTGCGCCAGGAGATCGTGCTGGCGGTGATGGGCGGCATCTTCGTGGTCGAGGCGATCTCGGTGATGCTGCAGGTGGTCTGGTTCAAGTACACCAAGCGGCGCTATGGCGAGGGCCGGCGCCTGCTGAAGATGGCGCCGCTGCACCACCACTTCGAGAAAAGCGGCTGGCAGGAGACCCAGGTGGTGGTGCGCTTCTGGATCATCACCATGCTGCTGTGCCTGGTCGGCCTGTCCACCCTGAAGCTGCGATGAAACGACACCCCCCTGAGTCCCTTCGGGCCTTTCTCCCGCTCTCGCATTACTGCGCCATGCGGGCAGGGGGACGCAGCCCACGCGGCGGGGCGGCCCTTGCGTGGCTGTCCGCGCATGGGTCGCGCCGGTTCCGTGGGCTGTGGGCAGCACACAGCGCCGCAGAAAACTGAGATGAACGACGAGCGCACGCCCCCGACCCCGCCGGACACCGCCCCGATGGCCGCGCCCGCACTGAACGCCGCCGCCGAGGCGGCGCAGTTCGTCGCGCGCCTCTTCGCCGAGGTGCGTGCGGAAGAAGCGCCACAGCCGGATGCCGGCACGCCCGCAGCGCTGGACGGTGCTGCACCAGCTGCTGCACCGGGCGTGGATGCGGCTCCGGCCGCGAGCGTGGTGGCGCCCCGGCAGGCCCTCGACGGCCTGCTGCAGGGCCAGCAGGTGCTGGTGCTCGGCCTGGGCGACTCGGGCCTGGCGATGGCGCGCTGGTGCGCGCGCTGCGGCGCCGCCGTCACCGTGGCCGACACGCGCGCCGCGCCGCCGCAACTGGCCGCGCTGCAGGCCGAGCTGCCACAGGCGCGCTTCGTCGCCGGGCCGTTCTGCGCAGCCCTGGGCGAGGCCGAGGGACTGACGGCGGTGTACCGCTCGCCCGGCCTGACGCCGGTCGAGGTTGCTCCTGTTTTGGAAGCTGCAGGCCAACGTGGAATAAGGGCTGGAGGCGAATTGGACCTGTTTTCCGAGGCGCTGACCCGGCTACGCGCCGCCTGCGCCTACGCCCCGGCCGTGCTGGCGGTGACCGGCACCAACGGCAAGACCACCGTCACCGCGCTCACGCACCACCTGCTGCAGCACGCCGGGCGCAACGCGGCCGTGGCCGGCAACATCGGCCCGTCGCTGCTGGACACGCTGTCCGAACGTCTGGATGCGGGCGACTTGCCAGACGCCTGGGTGCTGGAGCTGTCCAGCTTCCAGCTCGACGCCGCGCACGGCTTCGAGCCCGGCGCCGCCACGGTGCTGAACCTGACGCAGGACCACCTGGACTGGCACGGCGACATGCAGGCCTATGGCGCCGTCAAGGCGCGCATCTTCGGCCAGCAGGCGCTGATGGTGCTCAACCGCGACGACCCGGCGGTGATGGCCATGCTGCCCGCACCCGAGCGCGTGGCCGGTGCACGCGGCCGGCCGGCCACGCTGGTGCGACGCGCGCACGTCACCTTCGGCGCCGACCTGCCGCGCCGCCCGGGCGACTTCGGCATCGAGGTCGCCGGCGGCATGGCCTGGCTGGTACGCGCGCACGAGGCCGACGAGACCGCGCAGCGCGGCCGCGCCGCGCGCGCTGGCACCCAGGAGGAACTGCACCTGCAGCGCCTGATGCCCGAGGGCGCTTTGCGCATTCGCGGCCGGCACAACGCCACCAATGCCCTGGCCGCGCTGGCGCTGGCGCAGGCGGCCGGCTGCCCGCTGTCCGCTTTGCTGTACGGCCTGCGCGAGTACCGCGGCGAGCCGCACCGCGTCGAGCCCGTGGCCATCGTGCAGGACGTGGAGTATTTCGACGACAGCAAGGGCACCAACGTCGGTGCCACCGTGGCCGCCCTGAACGGCCTGGGCGCCGAGCACCGGCTGATCGTCATCCTGGGCGGCGACGGCAAGGGCCAGGACTTTGCGCCGCTGGCCGCGCCGCTGGCGCGCCACGCACGCGCGGCGCTGCTGATCGGGCGCGACGCGCCGCGCATCCGCGCTGCGCTGCAGGATTGCGGCGTGCCGCTGATGGACGCCGCCACGCTGGAGGGCGCCGTGCGCCAGGCCGCCGCGCGCGCCCACGCCGGCGACGCCGTGCTGCTGTCGCCCGCCTGCGCCAGCTGGGATATGTTCAACGGCTATGCCCACCGCGCCCAGGTATTCCGCGATGCGGTGCAGGCACTGGCCGAGGACGCCGGCCAGCCCTTCACCGCCGGAGGTCTGGCATGACTGCCGCCGCTGCCCGCCCCGGCCTGCTTGCGCGTCTGCGCCAGCTCGCCGCGCGCCGCGAGCCGGACAGCGTGGACGCGCTGCCGGTGCGCGTCGGCGGCACCGAATACCGCCGCACCGCTGCCACGCCGGCGCACGTGCTGGGCTTCGACCAGGCGCTGATCTGGATGGTGGCGTTGCTGCTGGCCTTCAGCGTGGTCATGGTCTATTCGGCGTCGATCGCCATGCCCGACAACCCGCGCTTCGGCGCCATCAAGCCGACGCACTTCGTGGTGCGCCACCTGCTGGCCATCGGCATCGGCTTCGTCGCCGCGCTGCTGGCGTTCCAGGTGCCGATGAAGATCTGGGAGCGGCGCGCGCGCTGGCTGTTCCTGCTGTCGCTGGCGCTCTTGGTGGCGGTGTTGATCCCGCACGTCGGCACGGTGGTCAACGGCGCGCGCCGCTGGCTGAGCCTGGGGATCATGAACTTCCAGCCGTCCGAGCTGGCCAAGTTCGCGGTGCTGATCTACGCGGCCGACTACATGGTGCGCAAGATGGAGGTCAAGGAGCGGTTCTTCCGCGCCGTGTTGCCCATGGGGCTGGCGGTGGCCATCGTCGGCGGGCTGCTGCTGGCCGAGCCCGACATGGGCGCGTTCATGGTGATCGCCGTGATCGCCATGGGCATCCTGTTCCTGGGCGGGGTGAACGCGCGCATGTTCTTTGTCATCGCCGCCGTGCTGGTGCTGGCCTTCGCCGCCATGGTCTGGCTCTCGCCCTGGCGGCGCGAACGCATCTTTGCCTACCTCGACCCGTTTTCCGAGGCGCACGCGCTGGGCAAGGGCTACCAGCTGTCGCACGCGCTGATCGCCATCGGGCGCGGCGAGATTTTCGGCGTCGGCCTCGGGGGCAGCGTGGAAAAGCTGCACTGGCTGCCCGAGGCGCACACCGACTTCCTGCTGGCCGTGATCGGCGAGGAATTCGGCCTGGTCGGCGTGCTGGTGCTGATCCTGGCCTTCCTGTGGCTGACGCGCCGCATCATGCAGATCGGCCGCCAGGCGATCGCGCTGGACCGGGTGTTCTCTGGCCTGGTGGCGCAGGGCGTGGCTATGTGGATCGGCTTCCAGGCGTTCATCAACATGGGCGTGAACCTGGGCGCGCTGCCGACCAAGGGCCTGACGCTGCCGCTGATGAGCTTCGGCGGCTCGGCCATCCTGATGAACCTGGTGGCCCTCGCGGTGGTGCTGCGCGTCGACTACGAGAATAAGTTGTTGATGAGGGGAGGCCGCCCGTGACCGGTAAGACCGCGCTCATCATGGCCGGCGGCACCGGCGGCCATATCTTCCCCGGCCTGGCCGTGGCCGAGGAGCTGCGCGCGCGCGGCTGGCGCGTGCACTGGCTGGGCACGCCCGGCAGCATGGAATCGCGCATCGTGCCGCCGCACGGCTTCATCTTCGAGGCCATCGATTTCTCCGGCGTGCGCGGCAAGGGGCTGCTGACGCTGGCGCTGCTGCCGGTGCGGCTGCTGCGCGCCTTCGCCCAGGCGTGGAGCGTGCTGCGCCGCGTGCGTCCGGACGTAGTGGTCGGGCTGGGCGGCTACGTCACCTTCCCCGGCGGGCTGGTCGCCGCCGCCAGCGGCCGCCCGCTGGTGCTGCACGAGCAGAACTCGGTGCCGGGGATGGCCAACCGCCTGCTGTCGCTGGTCGCCTCGCGCGTTTTCACGGCGTTTCCCGGCGTGCTGGCCGGGCGCCGGACGCAGTGGGTCGGCAACCCGCTGCGCGCCGCCTTCTTGCAGCAGCCCGGGCCAGCCGAGCGCTTCGCCGGGCGCAGCGGGCCTCTGCGGCTGCTGGTCGTCGGCGGCAGCCTGGGCGCGCGCGCGCTCAACGAGATCGTGCCGCAGGCGCTGGCGCTGCTGCCTGAAAGCCAGCGCCCGCAGGTGCTGCACCAGAGCGGCGCCGCGCAGATCGACGCCTTGCGCGCCAACTACCAGGCCGCTGGCGTGCAGGCCGAGCTGACACCCTTCATCGACGACACCGCCGCCGCCTATGCCGATGCTGACCTGATCGTCTGCCGCGCCGGCGCCAGCACCGTGACCGAGATCGCCGCCGTGGGCGCGGCGGCGGTGTTCGTGCCGTTCCCGTTCGCGGTGGACGACCACCAGACGCACAACGCCCGCTTCCTGACCGACGCCGGCGCCGGCTGGCTGGTGCCGCAGGACCAGCTGACGCCCGCCTGGCTGGCCGGTCTGCTATTGAATGTGAAGCGAGAGGCCCTGGTGGAACATGGGCTGAAGGCCAAGAACATGCAAAAGACCCAGGCCGCCCGTGAGGTGGCCATGGCCTGCGAGGAATTAGCCGCGCAATGAAACACGCCATCCGTCACATCCACTTCGTCGGCATCGGCGGCTCGGGCATGTGCGGCATCGCCGAGGTGCTGCACAACCTGGGCTACCGCGTCTCCGGCTCCGACCTGGCGGACAGCGCGGCGCTGCAGCGCCTGGCCGCGCTGGGCATCGCCACGCATGTCGGCCACGCGGCGGCGCACATCGATGGCGCCGACGCGGTGGTCACCTCGACCGCCGTGCAGCCGGACAACCCCGAGGTGCGGGCCGCACGCGCCGCCGGCATCCCGGTGGTGCCGCGCGCGCTGATGCTGGCCGAACTGATGCGCATCAAGCGCGGTATCGCCATCGCCGGCGCGCACGGCAAGACCACCACCACCAGCCTGGTGGCCAGCATCCTGGCCGAGGGCGGGCTGGACCCGACCTACGTCATCGGCGGGCGCCTGAACAGCGCCGGCAGCAACGCCCGGCTGGGCAGCGGCGAGTTCATCGTGGTCGAGGCCGACGAGTCCGATGCGTCGTTCCTGAACCTGCTGCCGGTGATGGCAGTGGTGACCAACATCGACGCCGACCACATGGAGACCTACGGCCACGACTTCGCCCGGCTGGAGCAGGCCTTCGTCGAGTTCCTGCACCGCATGCCCTTCTATGGCCGTGCCATCGTCTGCGTCGATGACCCGGCGGCGCGCGCCATCCTGCCGCGCCTGCAGCGGCCGGTAACGCGCTACGGCCTGGCCGAGGACGCGCAGGTGCGCGCGCTGGACGTGCGCGCCGTCGGCACGCAGATGCACTTTTCCGTGCAGCGCGAAGTCGCCGGCGAAACCCTGCCGACGCTGTCCGTGGTGCTGAACCTGCCCGGCGTGCACAACGTGCGCAACGCCTTGGCGGCGATTGCCATCGCCGCCGAGCTGGAGGTGCCCGACGCGGCGCTGCTGCGCGCGCTGGCCGGCTTCAGCGGCGTGGGCCGGCGCTTCCAGGGCCATGGCGAGCTGCCGGCGGCCGGCGGCGGGCAGTTCACGCTGATCGAGGACTACGGCCACCACCCGGTCGAGCTGGCCGCCACGCTGGCCGCCGCGCGCGGCGCCTGGCCCGGACGGCGCATCGTGCTGGCCTTCCAGCCGCACCGCTACAGCCGCACGCGCGACTGCTTCGACGACTTCGTGCAGGTGCTGGGCCAGGCCGACGCGCTGGTGCTGACCGAGGTCTACGCCGCCGGCGAGGCGCCGCTGGCCGGCGCCGACGGCGCGGCACTGGCGCAGGCGGTGGACCGGGCGGGGCGGCTGCAGCCGCTGCTGGTGCCCGACGTGCGGCAGCTGCCGGCGCGCCTGGCACAGCTGGCCCGGGATGGCGACGTGGTGCTGTGCATGGGCGCCGGCTCGATCGGCGCGGTGGCCGGCCAGCTGGCACAATTGCTACAACAAAAGGAGCGCGAAGCCGTGATGGGAGATGGGCGATGAGCTCTTTTGATCCAAAAATCGACAGCGCCGGCCTGGGCAAGGTGGCGGTGCTGATGGGCGGCACCTCCAACGAGCGCGAGGTGTCGCTGATGTCCGGCGGCGGGGTGCTGAATGCGCTGCGCTCGCGCGGCGTGGACGCGCACGCCTTCGACCCGGCGCAGGCCGACCTGGGCGAGCTGAAAAAGCATGGCTACGCGCGCTGCTTCATCGCGCTGCACGGGCGCCACGGCGAGGACGGCACGGTGCAGGGCGCGCTGGAGCTGCTGGGCATTCCCTACACCGGCCCCGGGGTGATGGCCTCCAGCATCGCCATGGACAAAATCATGACCAAGCGCATCTGGCGCTTCGAAGGGCTGCCCACGCCCGACTGGCGCCTGGTGGCCAGCGCCGACGAGACCGCGCGCGCCTTCCGGGAGCTGGGCGCGCCGATGATCGTCAAGCCCTCGCGCGAGGGCTCGACACTGGGCCTGACCAAGGTGACCTCCATCGGCCAGTGCGAGCAGGCCTACCTGCTGGCCGCGCGCCTGGACCCCGAGGTGCTGTGCGAGCAGTTCATCGACGGCGACGAGACCACCTGCCCGGTGCTCGGCCAGGGCGCGGGTGCCGAGGCACTGCCGCTGATCCGCATCGAGGCGCCGGACGGCAACTACGACTACCAGAACAAGTACTTCACCGACGCCACCCAGTACCACTGCCCGAGCGGCCTGCCCGAGGCCGAGGAGGCGCGCCTCCGCGCGCTGGCGGTGCAATCCTTCCGCACGCTGGGCTGCCGCGGCTGGGCGCGCGCCGACATCATGGTGCGCAAAGGCGACCGCCAGCCCTTCCTGCTGGAGATCAACACCTCGCCCGGCATGACCGGCCACTCGCTGGTGCCCATGGCCGCGCGTGCGGCGGGTATCGGCTACGAGGACCTGTGCCTGCGCATCCTGGCCGGCGCGTCGCTGGACGCGCTGCAGGGCCGCAGCGGCGCTGCGCAGGAGCGCGTCACGCCATGAACGCCGCCGCCACGCTGCCCGCACCGCTGGACGTGCGCCTGATGAACGGTACCGCCACGGTGCTGTTCATCGGCGTGGCGCTGGCCGTGCTGTGGGCGGGTGGCCACTGGCTGCTGCGCCTGCCGGCCTTTGCCGTGGCGCGCATCGTGGTCGAGGGCGACCTGGCGCACACCAGCCCGTTGAGCCTGCGTGCCAACGTGGCGCCGCAGCTGGCCGGCAACTTCCTGACGCTGGACCTGCAGGCCGCGCGCCGCGCGTTCGAGCAGGTGCCCTGGGTGCGCAGCGCGCAGGTGCGGCGTGAGTTCCCCAGCGGCCTGCGCGTGCTGCTGCAGGAACACCAGGCCGCGGCGCACTGGGGCGCCGAGGGCAGCGGCATGCTGGTGGACCGTTTCGGCGAGGTCTTCGAGGCCGAGTCCGACGAGCTGGACGACAACGGCCTGCCGCGCCTGATCGGCACGCCCGAGCGCGCCCCGGAGATGCTGCGCATGGCGCAGCTGCTGGTGCCGCTGCTGGCCCCGCTGGGCACACCGCTGGATACCCTGACGCTCACCCCGCACGGCGGCTGGCGCGTGCTGCTGGACAGCGGCGCGCTGCTGGAGCTGGGCGGCGGCGCGCAGGACGAGGTGCTGCGGCGCGTTCGCCGCCTGGTCACCACCTTGCCGCAGGTCGCGCAGCAGCAGGGCGGGCGCAGCGCCGCGGCGCTGGAATACGCCGACCTGCGCCATTCCGGCGGCTACGCGCTGCGCCTGCGCGGCGTGACCACGGTGAGCGCCGAGGAAGCGGCCAGACACAACAACAAGGCCGGGCGCGCCGCGCCGCGCACGGCACCGGCGAGCGCGGCGGCGCGCCGCGCCACACAGAACCATTGAGGGCGGAAACAAGCGATGGCAAGGGAATACAAGGACGTCGTGGTGGGGCTGGACATCGGCACGGCCAAGGTCATGGCGGTGGTGGCCGAGGTCATGGGCAACGGCGAGCTGAAGCTGGCCGGCTTGGGTGTGGCACCGGGCAACGGCCTCAAGCGCGGCGTGGTGGTCAACATCGACGCCACGGTGCAGAGCATCCAGCAGGCATTGAAGGAGGCCGAGCTGATGGCCGACTGCAAGATCCAGCGCGTGTACACCGGCATCACCGGCAGCCACATCCGCGGGCGCAACTCACGCGGCATGGTGGCCATCAAGGACCGCGAGGTCACCGCCACCGACGTGGCGCGGGTGGTCGAGACCGCCAAGGCGATCAACATCTCCAGCGACCAGCGGCTCTTGCTGGTCGAGCCGCAGGAGTTCGTGATCGACGGGCAGGACGTGCGCGAGCCGATCGGCATGAGCGGCATCCGGCTGGAAGCCAACATCCACATCGTGACGGGGGCGCAAAGCGCGGCCGAGAACATCATCAAGTGCGTGCGCCGCTGCGGCCTGGAGGTCGAGCAGCTGATGCTCAACCCGCTGGCCTCCAGCCATGCGGTGCTGACCGATGACGAGCGTGAACTGGGCGTGGCGCTGGTGGACATCGGCGCCGGCACCACCGACGTGGCGGTGTTCACCGGCGGCGCGATCCGGCACACCGCGGTGATCCCGATCGCTGGCGACCTGATCACCAGCGACATCGCCATGGCGCTGCGCACCCCGACCAAGGACGCCGAGGACATCAAGGTCGAAAACGGCTACGCCAAGCAGCTGCTGGCCGACCCCGAGGCGCAGGTCGAGGTGCCCGGCCTGGGCGACCGCAGCCCGCGCATGCTCTCGCGCCAGGCGCTGGCCGGCGTGATCGAGCCGCGCGTGGAGGAAATCTTCTCGCTGGTACAGCAGGTCATCCGCGAATCCGGCTACGAGGAGGTGCTGTCCTCGGGCATCGTGCTCACCGGCGGCAGCGCGGTGATGCCCGGCATGGTCGAGCTGGGCGAGGACATCTTCCTCAAGCCGGTGCGCCGCGGCATGCCCAAGTATTCCGGCGCGCTGGCCGACATGATCGCCCAGCCGCGCGCGGCCACCGTCATGGGGCTGCTGGAAGAGGCGCGCCTGGCGCGTCTGCGCGGCTTCAAGGTCGCGGCCAAGAGCGGCTCGGTCAAGACCGCCTTCGGCCGCTTCAAGGATTTCATCGTGGGGAACTTCTGACATGCACTTCCTGCGACACCGAAAACGCGGCCGCTGGCGCCCTGCTGGCCCGCACCCGGCGGGGCCACGCAGCATCGTTCACCCTCATCAGCCATTGACAGTCTTTTTACGGCCAGTCCATAGTTCACGACAGTTACAGGAGCCCAGCACATGCCCATCGAAATGATCGAGTCCGAAGAGTTCCACCAGGGTACGCACATCAAGGTGATCGGCGTTGGCGGCGGCGGGGGCAATGCCGTCGAGCACATGATCGCCCGCAGCGTGCAAGGCGTGGAGTTCATCAGCGCTAATACCGACGCGCAGCAGCTGCTGCGCAGTTCGGCGCACCGCACCATCCAGCTGGGCCACAACGGCCTGGGCGCGGGCAACAAGCCCGAGCGCGCCCGCGAAGCCGCCGGCCAGGCCGAGGAGGACATCCGCCAGGCGATCGCCGGCGCCAACATGCTGTTCATCACCGCTGGCATGGGCGGCGGCACGGGCACCGGCGCCGCACCGGTGATCGCGCGCGTGGCCAAGGAGATGGGCATCCTGACCGTCGGCGTGGTCACCAAGCCGTTCGACTGGGAAGGCCCGCGCAAGATGAAGAACGCCGAAGAGGGGCTGGCCGAGCTGGAGGCCAACGTCGATTCGCTGATCGTGGTGCTCAACGAGAAGCTGCTGGAGGTGCTGGGCGACGACATCGGCCAGGAGGAAGCCTTCTCCCACGCCAACGACGTGCTGAAGAACGCCGTGGGCGGCATCGCCGAGATCATCAACGAGTACGGCCAGGTCAACGTCGACTTCGAGGACGTGCGCACGGTGATGGGCGAGCCCGGCCGCGCCATGATGGGCACAGCCACCGCCACCGGACCGGACCGCGCGCGCATCGCCGCCGAGCAGGCGATTGCCTGCCCGCTGCTGGAGGGCATCGACCTGTCGGGCGCCAAGGGCGTGCTGGTGCTGGTGACGGCCGCCAAGGGCAGCCTGAAGCTGGCCGAGTCGCGCTTGGCCATGACCACCATCAACGCCTACGCCTCGCAGGACGCGCACGTCATCTTCGGTGCTGCCTACGACGAGTCGCTGGACGACGCGATCCGCGTCACCGTGATCGCCACCGGCCTGACGCGCGCCGCCGCCCGGCGCCAATCCATGCAGGTGGTGCAGGGCAGCCTGCGCACCGGCACCGACAACGTCGCCTACACCATGCCCGGCGCCGGCACGGCGGTGGCCGGCGGCGTGCCCGGCACCGACTACGGCAACATGGCCGTGCCCAGCGTCTGGCGCAACAACCGCTCGCAGGCCACGGCGCGGGTGGACGCGCTGTCCTCGGGCGGCATGGACGAACTGGACATCCCGGCCTTCCTGCGCAAGCAGGCGGACTGAAAGGGCGCGCCGGGCACCACACCGGCCGCAAGAAAAAACCCCGCCGGCGCAAGCCGGCGGGGTTTTGTCATGGGTGCGCCACGCGGCGCGCCGCAGCCGCGTCAGAACGACTCCCAGTCATCCTCGGCCGTGCTGGCCATGGCTTTCGGAGCGGTGGCCGCCAGGGCTGGCGCCCGTGCCGGTGCGGGTTTGGCGCCGCTGGCGGGGGCCGCCATGCGTGCCGGCGTGGGCCGGGTAGCGGGTGCCGGCGCGGCGGGGCGGGTCTGGGGCGCCGCCGGCTGCACGCGCGGCGCAGGGACGGTGCCTGCGCCTTCATGCAGACGGAACAGCGCCACCACCTCGGTCAGTTTGAGGGCCTGCTCGCGCAGGCTCTCGGCGGCGGCGGTGGACTCCTCCACCAGCGCCGAGTTCTGCTGCGTCATCTGGTCCAACTGGTTCATCGCCGTGCTGACCTGCACGATGCCCTGGCTCTGCTCGGCCGTGGCGGCGCCGATCTCGCCGATGATGTCCGAGACGCGCTGCACGCTGCCGACGATCTCGCCCATGGTGCTGCCGGCGCTGCCCACCAAGCGCGTGCCGTCCTCGACCCGGGCCACCGATTCCTGGATCAGCGTCTTGATCTCCTTGGCCGCCGCGGC
Source organism: Oryzisolibacter propanilivorax (assembly GCF_900103645.1). Taxonomy (GTDB): domain Bacteria; phylum Pseudomonadota; class Gammaproteobacteria; order Burkholderiales; family Burkholderiaceae_C; genus Melaminivora; species Melaminivora propanilivorax. Next base: position 430,468 of record NZ_FNHP01000003.1, on the reverse strand, counting down.
CGAGCGCTGCGCCAGCTGCCGCACCTCGCCGGCCACCACCGCGAAGCCGCGGCCGGAGTCGCCGGCGCGCGCCGCCTCGACGGCCGCGTTCAGCGCCAGGATATTGGTCTGGAAGGCGATGGAGTCGATCACGCCGGTGATGTCGCTGATGCGGGTGCTGCCGGCGTTGATCTCGTGCATGGTCTGCACCACCTGCTGCACCACTTCGCCGCCGCGCGCAGCCACCTGTGCGGCCGATCCGGTCAGCTGGTTGGCGGTCTGCGCCGAGTCCGAGGTCTGGCGCACGGTACCGCTGAGTTGCGCCATGCTGCTGGCCGTGGCCTGCAGGTTGCTGGCGGTGTCCTCGGTGCGGTGCGCCAAGTCGTTGTTGCCCTGGGCGATCTCGGAGGCTGCGGTGGCGATGCTGTCCGAGGCCGAGCGCACCTCGGCCACCAGGCGGCGCAGCGCCGCCACCATCTGCGCCAGCCCGTCCAGCACCGAACCGGCCGGCGCCGGCGGGATGCTGGCGTGCAGCCGGCCCTGCGCCACCTCGGCCATGACGGTCAGCGCCTGCGCCGGGTCGCCGCCGATCTGGCGCAGCACCGAGCGCAGCACCGCCCAGCCCACGGCCGCCACCAGCAGCACCAGCACGGCCACCAGCGCCAGATCCTTGAGCAGCGCCTGGCGCACGGCGGCGTCCACGTCGTCCATGTACAGGCCCGAGCCGACGAACCAGTTCCAGCCGTCCACGCGCGCCGCGTACTGCAGCTTGGGCACCAGCGCCTGCTGCCCCGGGCGCGGGAACATCGCCGAGACGAAGGCACGGCCGTCGCGGCTGGCGGCCAGCGCGTCGGAGATCTGGCGCAGCAGGTCCTGGCCGGTGCCATCCTTGAGCTTGCCGGCCATGTCCTGCCCCTCCCACTCGGGCTTGATCGGGTGCATCACGCCGCGGCTGTCCAGGGTCCAGATGTAGAAGTATTCGCTGCGCCCGTCGGCGCCGCCGTAGCGCGACAGACGCACGGCCTCGCGCGCGGCGGCCTGTGCCTCGGCCAACGGCATGGCGCCGCTGTCGGCACGTGCCTTGTAGGCCATGACGATGCTGTACGCCGATTGCACGGCGGTCGCGAGGGTGTCCTGGCGCGCCTGCACGATCAGCTGGCGCTGCTGCACCAGCGCCAGGGTGGCCAGCAGCACCAGCGCCGCCAGCGCGGTAGCCAGCATCAGCCAGATCTTGGCCTTGAAGGTCAGCTTGTTCATGGGTGGGAAGTCAAAGCGGAAAAGGATGGCGACGGGGGCTGTGGCACACGCGCCGGGGCAGTCGGACGGGTGACGATCCGGCGCCTGCGCCCCGGTTCTATCGGCACCATGGCCAGCTTCTGAAGCCCTGCGGCAGCACGGGACGCCTAAAATCCGGGGATGCTCCAGCAACGCACCCTGAAGACCCTGACGCGCGCCGTGGGTGTAGGCCTGCACAGCGGCCAGCGCGTCGAGCTGACGCTGCGTCCCGCTGCGGCCGACACCGGCATCGTCTTTCGCCGCACCGACCTGCCCGAGCCGGTGGACATCCCGATCAACGCCGAGGCGGTGGTGGACACGCGCATGGCCTCGACCATCGGCGCCGGCGGCGCCAAGGTGCACACGGTGGAGCATCTGATGTCGGCCTGCGCGGGCCTTGGCATCGACAACCTGTACATCGACATCACCGCCGAAGAGGTGCCGATCCTGGACGGCTCGTCGGCGTCCTTCGTGTTCCTGCTGCAAAGCGCTGGCATCGAGCTGCAGAAGGCGCCCAAGCGCTTCATCCGCGTGCTGCGGCCGGTCGAGGTGCGCGAGGGCGAGGGCTCGCAGCTGAAATGGGCGCGGCTGGAGCCCTACCACGGCTTCAGGCTGCGCTTCGAGATCGATTTCGCGCACCCGGCGGTGGACTCCACCGGCCAGAGCGTCGAGTTCGATCTGGGCGAGGGCAACTACGCGCGCGACATCGCCCGCGCACGCACCTTCGGCTTCACGCGCGATGTGGAGATGCTGCGCGCCAGCGGCCGGGCGCTCGGCGGCGGGCTGGACAACGCCATCGTCATGGACGACTACAAGGTGCTGAACGCCGACGGCCTGCGCTACGACGCCGAGTTCGCCCGGCACAAGATCCTGGACGCCATGGGCGACCTGTATCTGGTCGGCCGACCGCTGCTGGCCGCCTACAGCGCGCACCGCTCGGGCCACGCCATGAACAACCAGTTGCTGCGCGCGCTGCTGGCGCAGCAGGATGCCTGGGAACTGGTCAGCTTCGACAGCGAGCGTCTGGCGCCGCGCGGCTTCGCGCAGCCGCTGCGCGCTTGGTGACGGCAGGGCAGAGCGCGCACATGCTGCTGTTTCGCTGGCTGGTCTTGCTGCTGCTGCTGCTGGCGGCGGCGGTGTCGTTCGCCTTCTTCGCGGCCACCGGACAGGCGCGCTACAAGCGCTTTGGCCTGGTCATCGTCAAGTGGACGGTGATCGCCGGCTTGGTGTTCTTCGCCGTGCTGGTCCTGGAGCGGCTGGCCTGAGCCTGGATTGAGTTTCTGAGCGGAAAATCGCGTTGGCCCTTGTGCAGCAAGCGACAGGCGCTATGGTCTTCATACCGACCGTTTGACGCATGGCTGTTGTGACCAGGGGGAAACCCTGGGGTGTGCCGACAGGCTGTGCCTGGCCAGCCCCCTATACTGCCCGCTGCTCCGGGGTGCACGAACGCAACAGGCGTGCTGAGATGGCGGACCCGACCGCCAAAACCGCGAACTTGATCTGGTTAGTACCAGCGTAAGAAGAGCTGCAGCGCCATGGGTGCGCGCGCCGATGCCCTGAAGAAACCACAAGGCCGGCGCGGTGCCATCCCATGTGCCCAGGGTCCCGCCGAGGGCCCTGGCGCGCCGAGGCGGAGCATTCCTTCCATTGCCGACAGGAGTGCCATCCGCCATGAACGCCCCCGCTGATTTTTCCCACCTGCTGGCCCGCGCCCGCGAGCCGTTTCCCGCCTCGACCAAGTCCTGGATCAACGGCAGCTGCGCCGACCTGCGCGTGCCGGTGCGCGACATCCGGCTGACCAACGGCGAGCTGGTCAGCGTCTACGACACCTCCGGCCCCTACACCGACCCGGCCGCCGAGATCGACGTGCGCCGTGGCCTGGCCGACGTGCGCGGCGGCTGGATCGCGGCGCGCGGCGACACCGAAAGCTACGACGGCCGCCAGCGCCAGGCGCTGGACGACGGCCAGCGCGGCGAGGACGCCGCGCGGCTGGCGGTGCTGCGCGAGCAGGCCTCGGCGCTGCAGCGCACGCCGCGCCGCGCGAAGGCGGGCGCCAACGTCACGCAGATGCACTACGCCAAGCGCGGCATCGTCACCCCCGAGATGGAATACGTCGCGCTGCGCGAGAACGGCAAGCGCGAGTGGATGGCGCAGTACATGCAGGACGCCGCACGTGAACAGCGCCTGGCCGGCAACCCGCTGGGCGCCAGCATCCCGCGCATCATCACACCCGAGTTCGTGCGCGACGAAGTGGCGCGCGGGCGCGCCATCATCCCGTCCAACATCAACCACCCGGAAGTCGAGCCGATGGCCATCGGGCGCAACTTCAAGGTCAAGATCAACGCCAACATCGGCAACTCGGCCGTCACCTCCAGCATCGAGGAGGAGGTGGAAAAGCTGGTCTGGGCGATCCGTTGGGGCGCGGACAACGTCATGGACCTGTCCACCGGCAAGAACATCCACACCACGCGCGACTGGATCATCCGCAACTCGCCCGTGCCGATCGGCACGGTGCCGATCTACCAGGCGCTGGAGAAAGTGGGCGGCATCGCCGAGGACCTGACCTGGGAGATCTTCCGCGACACGCTGATCGAGCAGGCCGAGCAGGGCGTGGACTACTTCACCATCCACGCCGGCGTGCGCCTCGCCTTCATCCACCTCACCGCGAATCGGCGCACCGGCATCGTCTCGCGCGGCGGCTCGATCATGGCCAAGTGGTGCATGGCGCACCACCGGGAGAGCTTCCTGTACGAGCACTTCGAGGACATCTGCGACATCATGAAGGCGTACGACGTCTCTTTCAGCCTGGGCGACGGCCTGCGCCCGGGCTGCGCCAGCGACGCCAACGACGAGGCGCAGTTCGCCGAGCTGCACACCCTGGGCGAGCTCACAAAGACCGCCTGGAAGCACGACGTGCAGACCATGATCGAGGGCCCCGGCCACGTGCCCATGCACCTGATCCAGGCCAACATGACCGAGCAGCTGAAGACCTGCCACGAGGCGCCGTTCTACACCCTGGGGCCGCTGACCATCGACATCGCCCCCGGTTACGACCACATCGCCTCGGCCATCGGCGCGGCCATGATCGGCTGGATGGGCACCTCCATGCTGTGCTACGTGACCCCGAAAGAGCATCTGGGCCTGCCGGACCGCGAGGACGTGAAGCAGGGCATCATGGCCTACAAGATCGCCGCGCACGCCGCCGACGTGGCCAAGGGGCACCCCGGCGCACGCGCGCGCGACGACGCGCTCTCGCAGGCGCGCTTCGAGTTCCGCTGGCAGGACCAGTTCAACCTGGGCCTGGACCCGGAGACGGCGCAGGAGTACCACGACGAGACGCTGCCCAAGGACGCGGCCAAGGTGGCGCATTTCTGCTCGATGTGCGGGCCGAAGTTCTGCTCGATGAAGATCACCCAGGAGGTGCGCGAATACGCCGCCGCGCGCGGCATGGCCGAGAGCGACGGCCTGGCCGCCGGCATGCAGGCCAAGGCCGAGGAATTCAACCGCGCGGGCGGCGAGTTCTACGTGCCGATCCATCCGGTGTCCTGACACGAAAAAAGCGCCGGGGGTGACCCCGGCGCTTTTCAAAAATCATAGCTGCAGGCCCTTTGTTTATAAGGACTTGCGGCCCAAAAGACCTTGAATTCGCCGCGTCACATGTGGCTGGGCAGCGCAGTGACGATGGCCGGGAAGTGCCACAGCAGCACCAGCGCCAGCACCATCAGCAGGAAGTACGGCGCGCACACCCGGGCGATGTAGGTCACCTGCCGGCCCGTCATGCCCTGCAGCACGAACAGGTTGAAACCCACCGGGGGCGTGATCTGCGCCGTCTCCACGGTGATCACCAGGAAGATGCCGAACCACAGCGGGTCGATGCCGGCGGCCTGGATGATGGGCAGCACCACGCTCATGGTCAGCACGATGGTCGAGATGCCGTCCAGGAAGCAGCCGATCAGCACGTAGAACAGGCCCAGCACGATGATCAGCATGCCCGGCGACAGGCCCAGGCTGCCGACGAACGTGGCCAGCTGGCGCGGCAGGCCGATGTAGCCCATGGACAGCGTCATGAACGCCGCGCCCGCCAGGATCAGCGCGATCATGCAGTACAGCCGGGTGGCGCCGAACAGCGCCGCGCGGAAATTGGCCCAGGTCAGCGAGCCCTGCACAGCCGACAGCACCAGCGCGCCGGTCACGCCGATGGCCGCCGCCTCGGTGGCGGTGGCGATGCCGGTGTAGATGCTGGCGATGACGCTGCCGATAAGCAGCACCACCGGGATCAGGTGGCGTGCCTCATGGACTTTCTGGCGCAGCGTCAGGCGCTCGTCCGAGCGCGGCACCTGGTCCGGGTGCAGCAGCGCCCAGCCCATCAGCCACCCGCTGAAGAGCAGCGCCAGCAGCAGCCCCGGCAGCACGCCGGCCATGAACAGCTTGGAGATCGACAGCTCGGCCGACACGCCGTAGACGATCAGGATGATCGACGGCGGGATCAAGAGGCCCAGCGTCGCCGGCCCGCCCAGCGAGCCAATGATCTGCGCGTCGGGATAGCCGCGTTTCTTCAGCTCCGGCAGGTTCATCTTGCCCACCGTGGCGCAGGTCGCCGCCGACGAGCCGGAGACCGCCGCGAAGATGGTGCAGCCGATCACGTTGGTGTGCAGCAGCCGCCCCGGCAGCGCGTTGACCCACGGCGCCAGGCCGCGGAACATGCTCTCTGAGAGGTTGGTGCGGTACAGGATCTCGCCCATCCAGACGAACAGCGGCAGCGCCGTCAGCGTCCAGGAGCTGGCCGAGCCCCAGATGGTCAGAGCCATGGCGTCGCCCGCGGCGCGCGGCGTGAAGAACTCCATGCCGAACCAGGCCACGCCGGCCAGCGCCAGCCCGACCCACACGCCGCCGCCCAGCAGGGCCAGCAGCACCACCACCAGCAGCACGCTGGCGATCACTTCATTCATGGTGTGCGTCCTCCACGCTGCGCGGCTGGCGCCGCCCCAGCAGCTCCAGCACCAGCTCGTCGCAGAAGGCGATGAAGAACACCAGCGTGCCCGCGGCCATGAACAGCTGCGGGATCCACAGCGGCGTGGCGTCGATGCCGACCGAGATGTCGTCGATCTCCCAGGACTGCCAGACCAGGCGCGCGGCGTAGAACGCCAGAAAGCCGGACAGCAGCGTGGCGATCGCCAGCGCCGCCACCTCCAGTGCCTTGTGCGCGCGCCCCTTCAAAGCGCCCAGCAGCAGCGTCACGCGGATATGCTCGCCGGCCTTGAGCGTGCTGGCCAGCGCCATGAAGCCGGCGCCGGCCATGGCGTAGCCGGCGTAGGCGTCGCTGCCCGGGGCGGCGAAGCCGAACAGGCGGCTGAGGATGGTCAGCAGCACCATCGCCAGCACCCCCACCATGGCCAGCGCCGCCAGCCAGGCGCTGGCCGCGTACAGGCCGTCGAGCGCTTTGCGCATCGGGTCTCCTTGGGCTGAAGCGTTAGGCGGTTACTTGGCGGCCCGGTAGGCGTCCAGCACGGCCTTGCCGTCGGCGCCGGCCTTCTCGGTCCACTCTTGCAGCACGGTCTCGCCCACCTTGGCCAGGTCGGCCTTGAGTTGGGCCGAGGGCTGCTCGACGCTCATGCCGCCGGCCTTGAGGGCCGCCAGCGAGCGCGCATCCACCTCGCGCGACTCCTTCCAGCCGCGCTCCTCGGCGGCGGCGGCGGCCTTCAGCACGGCGTCTTGCTCGGCCTTGGGCAGCGCATTGAAAGCCTTCTTGTTGACCACCACGGCGTTCTTCGGGATCCACGCCTGCACGTTGTAGTAGTGCTTGAGGTTCTCGTAGAGCTTGTTGTCGGCGCCGGTGGCGCTGGAGGTGATCAGGCCCTCGATCACGCCGGTGGCCAGCGCCTGCGACAGTTCGGCTTCCTGGATGGTCACGGGCTGCGCGCCCACCAGCTCGCCGATGCGCGCGGTGGTCGGTGAGTACACGCGCCACTTCATGCCCTTCAGGTCGGCGGCGGAGTTGACCGGCTTCTTGGTGTAGATGCCCTGGGGCGGCCAGGCCACCGAATACAGCAGCACCTGGCCCTGCTTGTCCAGGAGCTTTTGCAGCGCGGGCTTTTGCGCCTGGTACAGCTTGTACGCTTCGTCGTAGCTGCTGACCAGGAAAGGCAGGCCGTCCACGCCGAAGATCTGCGATTCGTTCTGGAAGCTGACCAGGAAGAACTCGCCCATCTGCGCGTTGCCGGTCTGCACTGCGCGCTTGATCTCGGGCATCTTGAACAGCGAGGCGCCGAAGTGCGGCGTGACCTTCAGCTTGCCCTGGGTGGCCGCATCCACGTCCTTGACGAACTGCTCGTTGTTCTTGGAGTGGAAGTTGACCGCCGGGTAGGCGGTGGCGAAGTCCCACTTGGTCTGGGCGAGGGCGGTGCCGGCAAAGCCGACAGTGGCCGCCAGCACGGCGGTGGCGCAGAGAATGCGACGCTTCATGGTGTCTCCTTGGGACGGGGGCAAGAGGGCCGCAGCGTGCGGCCCCGGACAGACCTGCCGGTGGCAGAGGCTGCGGAAATTACCACCCGCGGCGCTGCGCCACCATCAGGGATTTCAACAATACGATGCTTTCGTTCATGCTGTACGGTATTGCTGCATGAACGAAATCGGCAGATTGTTCAACAATAAACAGCTTGACCAGAGCGCGAATCGCCTGGCGCAGGCCTGCGCGCGCCGCTCACGGCCGCTGGCGCGCGTACACCGCCAGCACCATGCGCTCGGACTGCACCAGGTAGTTCTCCAGCTCGCGCGCGGCCTCCAGCGTCTGGCCGTCCATGAACAGCTGCAGAAGCCGGGCGTTGTGGTCCACGTAAGGCGCGTGCAGGTACTCCGGGTCGTCGAGCATGCCGAAGGCCAGGCGCAGCTCGGCCGCCAGGTCGGCGAACATGGCGCACAGCCGCTCGCTGTCGCTCAGGGCGACGATGGCGGCATGGAAGGCCATGTTGGCCGAGCCGACGCGCTGCCAGTCGCGCGCCTCGCGGGCGACGGCGGCATCCTCGACGGCCTGGCGCATGTGCTTGTGCGCCGGGTGCAGCGGCCAGGCCTTTTCCAGCGACTGGCACTCGATCAGCCGGCGCACGCGGTAGATGTCGATGATGTCGGCGATCGAGGGCACCGCCACGGACACGCCGCGGTTCGGCTCGTGGACCAGCAGCCCCTCCTTGATGAGGGTGCGAAAGACCTCGCGCAGCGTGTTGCGCGAGATGTCCAGCTGCTGCGCCAGCGCCGCCTCGGACAGCCGCTGGCCGGCGCGCAGCTGGCCCTGGATGAGCTGCTGGCGGATGGTGTCGGCGACGCTGTCGGTCAGGCTGGCGGACTCGCCGCGCGGAAGGGTGCGCCGGGGCTGTGTGAGGGGCATCGGTCGAAGCGGGATGGGGCAGGTGCCGGCAGTTGTTGAACAACCGCCGGCGTTTCATTGAATCACGAGGATACAAGATGGACATCAACAGCGACCTGGGCGAGAGCTACGGCGTCTGGCGCATGGGCGACGACGCCGCGCTGCTGGACGTGGTCACCAGCGCCAACGTGGCCTGCGGCTTCCATGCCGGCGACCCGGCCGGCATCCTGCACACGCTGCGCGCGGCCGCCGAGCGCGGCGTGGCCGTGGGCGCGCATGTGGCCTACCCCGACCTGGTGGGTTTCGGCCGGCGCAACATGGACCCGAGCAGCGCCGAACTGGTGGCCGACGTGATCTACCAGATCGGCGCGCTGCAAGGCCTGGCGCAGGCCGCCGGCACGCGCGTTCGCTACGTCAAGCCGCACGGCGCGCTGTACAACACCATCGCCCACGATGCGCGCCAGGGCGACGACGTGATCAGCGCGCTGCTGGCGCTGGACCCGCAGCTGACCCTGCTGGCGCTGGCCGGCTCGCCGCTGATCGAGCGCGCCCGCGCGCGCGGCCTGCGCGTGGTGGCCGAGGCGTTTGCCGACCGCGCCTACAACGACGACGGCACGCTGGTCTCGCGCCGCCTGCCTGGCGCCGTCCTGCACGACGCCGACGCGGTGGCCGAGCGCATGCTGCAGCTGGTGCGCACCGGCGAGGTCACCAGCATCACCGGCACCCGCGTGCGGCTGCAGGCCGACTCCATCTGCGTGCATGGCGACAGCCCCGGCGCAGTGGACATGGCGCGGCGCGTGCGCGCGCGGCTGCAGGACGCCGGCGTGGCGCTGCGCCCGTTCGTCGACACGCTGCAGGGCTGAGCCGCATGCCGCTGCCCCTGCGTTTCCTGCCGGCCAGCGACGGCGCGCTGCTGGTCGAACTGGACGGCCTGGCCCCCGCCATGGCGCTGCACCGCGCGCTGCTGGCGCAACCCGTGGCCGGCGTACAGGAACTGGTGCCGGCCGCGCGCACGCTGTTGGTGCACTACCGGCCCGAGGCGATCACATCAGCAGCGCTGATGCGGACGCTGGCCGTGCGCGCCGCCGCCGTCGACCTGGCACAGGACGACGCGCCGCCGGGCCGGGTGGTGGAAATCCCGGTGCACTACGCCGGCGAGGATCTGCCCGCGGTGGCCGAACTGCTGGGCACCAGCGTGCGCGAGGTCATCGCGCGCCATACCGGCCAGCCCTGGCAGGCGGCGTTTGCCGGCTTCGCGCCGGGCTTCGTGTATCTCGCGGGCGGGCACCCCAGCTTTCAGGTGCCGCGCCGCAGTGCGCCGCGCACCCGGGTCCCGGCCGGCTCGGTGGCGCTGGGTGGCGACTTCAGCGCCGTCTATCCCAGCTCCAGCCCGGGCGGCTGGCAGCTGATCGGCGTGACCGGCGTGCCCATGTGGGACTTGCGCCGGCCCGAGCCGGCCTATATCCAGCCGGGCTTTCAGGTGCAGTTCGTCGATGCCGGGCGCGCCGCCGTGCACATCAGCCTGCCGCCCGAGCAGGAAATGAAGCAAAAAGTGCCTCAGGCCCAGGAAATGCATGGACCTCCAGCTATTGAAATCATAGCTATCGGCCTGCAGACCCTGGTGCAGGACTGCGGCCGTGCCGGCATGGCCAGCCTGGGCATCTCGCCCTCCGGCGCGCTGGACCTGCCCGCCATGCGCCAGGCCAACCGGCTGGTCGGCAACCCGGCCAGCGCGCCGGTGCTGGAGCACCTGCTGGGCGGCCTGCGCCTGCGCTGCCACGGCCGCGCCACGCTGGCCGTCGCCGGCGCGCCGATGGCGCTGACGCTGCATGGCGCGGACGGCAGCCGGCGGACCCTGCCCGGCGACCAGGCCGTGGCGCTGGACGACGGCGACGAGCTGTCTCTGGCGGCCCCCGCGGCCGGCGTGCGCGCCTATGTCGCCGTGCGCGGCGGCTGGCAGGTCGAGCCGGTGCTGGGCAGCTGCGCCACCGACACGCTGGCCCAGGTCGGCCCACCCGCACTGCAGCCCGGCCAGCGCCTGGCCGTGGGCGGCGCCGTGCCGGTGCACGCCGCCCAGGCGCCGAACGTGGCCGCCGCGCCGCCGCTGCCCCGGCCTGGCGATGAGGTGGTGCTGGACGCGCTGCTGGGCCCGCGCACCGACTGGTTCACGCCCGAAGCGCTGCACACCTTCCAGACGCAGGCGTGGCAGGTCACGCCCCAGTCCAGCCGCGTGGGCATGCGGCTGGAGGGCGCGCAGCCCCTGGCGCGCGCGCGCGGCGGCGAGCTGCCGAGCGAGGGCACCGTCACCGGCGCCATCCAGGTGCCCGCCGGCGGCCAGCCGGTGCTGTTTCTGGCCGATCACCCGCTCACCGGCGGCTACCCGGTGATCGCCGCCGTCGCCCGCCACCACCTGCCCTTGGCCGCGCAGATCCCGGTGGGCTGCCGCGTGCGCTTCAACGTCATTACTCCCTTTTTTGAACAGGTCGTTCCATGATTTCCAAAGTTCTGATTGCCAACCGGGGCGAAAACCGGCGCGCAGCGCCGGTTTCGGTACATCGACGGGCCTGCGCAGCAGGCAATGGCGATCTCGCCCCCACCCCGACGCAGGCAACAGGCAGGAGGTCCGCATGATCCGCAAGGTGTTGATCGCCAACCGGGGCGAGATCGCCATCCGCATCGCCCGCGCCTGCCGCGATTACGGCGTGCGCAGCGTCGCCGTCTATGCCGACCCCGATGCCGACGCCCTGCACGTGCAGGCGGCCGACGAGGCGCATGCGCTGCCCGGCACGCGCCCGGCCGAGACCTACCTGGACATCGCCCAGCTGATCGCCGCCGCGCGCGCCAGCGGCGCCGATGCGGTGCATCCCGGCTACGGCTTCCTGTCCGAGCGCGCCGAGTTCGCGGGCGCGGTGCTGGCCGCGGGCCTGGTCTGGATCGGCCCGCGCCCCGAGACCATCGAGGCGCTGGGCGACAAGGTGGCCGCGCGTCGCATCGCCGCGCAGGTGGGCGCGCCGCTGGTGGCCGGCACCGAAGGGCCGGTGGAGAGCGCCGCCGAGGTGCTGGCCTTTGCCGAGCAACACGGCCTGCCGGTGGCCATCAAGGCCGCGCACGGCGGCGGCGGGCGCGGCCTGAAAGTGGCCTGGCAGATGGACGAGGTGGCCGAGCTGTACGAATCCGCGGTGCGCGAGGCGACGGCGGCCTTCGGGCGCGGCGAATGTTTCCTGGAGCAGTTCCTGGACCGGCCGCGCCACATCGAGGCCCAGGTCATCGCCGACCAGCACGGCCGGGTGGTCGTGGTCGGCACGCGCGACTGCTCGCTGCAGCGGCGCAACCAGAAGCTGGTGGAGGAAGCCCCGGCGCCGTTTCTCACCGATGCGCAGCGCGACCACATCCACCGCGCCGCCCGCGACATCTGCGCCGCCGCCGGCTACATCAGCGCCGGCACGGTGGAGTTCTTGCTGGGCCGGGGCGGGCAGATCTCGTTCCTGGAGGTCAACACCCGGCTGCAGGTCGAGCACCCGGTGACCGAGGAGACCGCCGGCGTGGACCTGGTGCTGGAGCAGCTGCGCATCGCCGACGGCCTGCCGCTGTCGTTCACCGAGACGCCGGCGCCGCGCGGGCACAGCCTGGAATTCCGCATCAACGCCGAGGACCCGGGGCGCGGCTACCTGCCGAGCCCGGGGCGCATCACCCGCTTCGACGCGCCGTCCGGCCCGGGCGTGCGCGTGGACAGCGGCGTGGCTGCGGGCAGCAGCGTGCCGGGCAGCTTCGACTCGCTGCTGGCCAAGCTGGTCGTCACCGGCGCCACGCGCGCGCAGGCGCTGGCGCGGGCGCGCCGCGCGCTGGCCGAGTTCGGGATCGAGGGCGTGGCCAGCGTGCTGCCGTTCCACCGCGCGGTGGTCGAGGATCCGGCCTTCGCCGGCGAGGAGGTTTTCGGCGTGCACACGCGCTGGATCGAAACCGAGATGCAGGCCAGCTTCGAGCCCGCGCCGCGCCCGGACGGGCAGGAGGGCGGCGCGCTGCTGCGCACCTTCATCGAGATCGACGGCCGGCGCGTGCGCCTGGGGCTACCCGCCGGCCTGGCGCTGGCGCAGCTGGGCGGCGCGCCGGCATCAGCCGCCGCCCCGACGCCCGCCGCGCCCACGGCCGCGCCCGGCGATGTGGCCGCGCCGCTGACCGGCACCCTGGTCGCCTGGCAGCGCCACAGCGGCGACGCGGTGCAGGCCGGCGAGGCCATTGGCGTGATGGAGGCGATGAAGATGGAGACCACGCTGCACGCCCCGGTGGCCGGCACGCTGCAGTGCCTGGCCGAACCCGGCCAGTTGCTGAGCGCGGGGCAGGTGGCGGCGCGCGTGGCCTGAAGCGCCGCGGCGCAGGCGGCACCCGCGCAGGGCACGCGCGGCCCCGCGGCGGCGTGTGCTCAGAAGCTCACGGCCATCGCCGGCACGTCCACGCGCACCACCGGGCGCGACAGCGCCGCGACCGTGGCGCGTGCGAACTGCTGCGCCCAGGCGGCGTCGGCGAACTGCCGCGCGCCGGCCGCCTGCGCGACCACCAGCACCTTGTCGGCCAGCAGCACCTTGCCGCTGGCGCGCAGCGGCTCGCACTCCAGGCGCAGGAACTCGTTGTCCAGCCAGCGGCGTGCCTGCTCGTGCTCCAGCGGCGCGGCGCCTTGCAGGTCCAGGCGCAGCTCGGCGCCGGGGGTGAGGGTGACGAAGACTTCGCTGTGCATGGCGGTCGGCCTTTCTCCTGCGCTGCAGGGAATGAAAGGGCCGAGCTTATTGCACCGCCGCGCGGCGCGTGCGCACGGCGGCGGCCAGCTCGTCCAGCAGCGCCACCGAGTCGTCCCAGCCCAGGCAGGCGTCGGTGATGCTCTTGCCGTATTCCAGCGTGCGCGCGTCGTCCTGGCCGGGGGTGAACTTCTGCGCGCCGCCCACCAGGTGGCTCTCGACCATCACGCCGAAGACGCTCATCGAGCCGCCGGCAATCTGCCCGGCGATGTCGCGTGCCACGTCGCGCTGCTTCTCGTGCTGCTTGCTGCTGTTGGCGTGGCTGCAGTCGACCATCAGCGACGGGTGCAGGCCGGCCTTGTGCAGATCGGCGCAGGCCGCCTGCACGCTGTCCGCGTCGTAGTTGGGCGCCTTGCCGCCGCGCAGGATGACGTGGCAGTCGCGGTTGCCGGCGGTGTGCACGATGGCCACCTGGCCGTTCTTGTGCACCGACAGGAAATGGTGCCCGCGGCTGGCCGACTGGATGGCGTCAGTGGCGATGCGGATGTTGCCGTCGGTGCCGTTCTTGAAGCCGATGGGCGCGGAGATGCCCGAGGCCAGCTCGCGGTGCACCTGGCTTTCGGTGGTGCGCGCGCCGATGGCGCCCCAGCTGATCAGGTCGCCGATGTACTGCGGGCTGATCACGTCCAGGAACTCGCTGCCGGCCGGCACGCCCAGGCGGTTGATGTCGATCAGCAACTGGCGCGCGATGCGCAGGCCCTCGTCGATGCGGTAGCTGCCGTCCAGGTAGGGGTCGTTGATCAGGCCCTTCCAGCCCACGGTGGTGCGCGGCTTCTCGAAGTACACGCGCATCACGACCTCCAGGTCGCCGGCGTACTGCGCGCGCACCGCCTGCAGGCGCCGGGCATAGTCCAGCGCCGCCTGCGGGTTGTGGATCGAGCACGGTCCGATGACCACCAGCAGCCGGTCGTCCTGGCCGGCCATGATGCGCTGGATGTTGCGGCGCGTGCTGGCGATGAGTGTCTCGACTTCGGAGCCCCGGATGGGGAAGAAACGGATCAGATGGTCGGGAGGCGGGAGCACGGTGATGTCCTGGATGCGTTGGTCGTCGGTCTGGCTGGTTTTCTCGACGGACGGATACCAGGTGTCGGGCGTGGGAATGCGGGCGTTCATGGCGGGGCTCTCGTGAAGGAAGAAGAAGGAAGGGCGGAGGGAAGAAAAACGGGCCAAAAAAAACCGCCGGGCTGCGTCAGCTTCGGCGGTTTTCGGGAGGTCTGTGGGGGTGCGGGTGCGCGTGTGCCTCTCTATCCGCCTGGGGAAGAGAACCAAAAGTAAAAGAAAAAGGGCGCAACGCGGCGGGTCATGCGGGCCAATGTAGCACGCTTTGCCGCAGTGCAACATGGGGCGGCGTTGCCATGCCGCTACAGCCGGCCGCGGACCAGCCAGGCACGCAGGCGTGCCAGCAACGGCACGCGCGCCGGCCGCATCGGCGCCGAAAGCGGCAGCGAGCGCGGGGCGCCGGCACCGTGCTGCTGGTACAGATCGAGCAGCAGCAGGGCCTCGCCCAGGGTGCGCCAGGCCAGGCGCTCGAAGTCGGCAAAGCATTGCTGCTCGGCTTCCTCCAGCCGGTCCAGGGCGTCGCGCCAGCGCTGCAGCGCGGCGCGCAGGGCCGTCACCGCCTGCTGGTAGGCGCCAAATTCATACAGGTCATGCCAGGCCGAGGCCATGCCGGTGAGCAGCAGCTGGTGCTGGCGCAGTTGCTGCGCCAGTTGCATCGCCTGTCGCGTGATGGCGCCGACCGCGCCTGGCTCGCGCCGCACCTGGGTGGTGCGCTCTAGCTGCGCCGACAGCGCCAGCAAGCCGGCGCGCAGGGCGCGGGTGTCGGGGTTGTGCGCGTCCTGCCACAGAAAGCGCGTGATGCGCTGTTCCAGCCCGTAGAGCGAGCCGGTGTGCAGGCCGCCGAGCAAGGAGGATGAAGCAGGGCTGCGCGGCGGCATGAGACAGCGGGACTGGCTCCAGGCGCGGTGCCCGCCGGCGGCCTCAGGCGGTGCCGCCCACCGTCAGGCCTTCGATGCGCATGGTCGGCTGGCCCACGCCCACCGGCACGCTCTGGCCTTCCTTGCCGCAGGTGCCCACGCCGCTGTCCAGCTTCAGGTCGTTGCCGATCATGGTCACCTTCTTCAGCGACTGCGGGCCGCTGCCGATGATGGTCGCGCCCTTGACCGGGTACTGGATGCGGCCGTTTTCCACCCAGAAGGCCTCGCTGGCCGAAAACACGAACTTGCCGCTGGTGATGTCCACCTGCCCGCCGCCGAAATTGGTGGCGTACAGGCCCTTCTTGATGCTGGCGACGATCTCCTGCGGGTCGCGGTCACCGCCCAGCATGTAGGTGTTGGTCATGCGCGGCATGGGGATGTGCGCGTAGCTCTCGCGCCGGCCGTTGCCCGTGGGCGCCACGCCCATCAGGCGCGCGTTCAGGCTGTCCTGGATATAGCCCTTGAGGATGCCGTCCTCGATCAGCACGTTCTTTTGCGTGGCGTGGCCCTCGTCGTCCACGTTCAGCGAGCCGCGCCGGTCCGCCATGGTGCCGTCGTCCAGCACGGTGACGCCCTTGGCCGCCACACGCTCGCCGATCAGGCCGCTGAAGGCCGACGAGCCCTTGCGGTTGAAGTCGCCCTCCAGGCCGTGGCCGACGGCCTCGTGCAGCAGCACGCCGGGCCAGCCCGGGCCGAGTACCACGGTCATCTCGCCGGCCGGCGCCGGGCGCGAGTCCAGATTCGTCAGCGCCGCGTTCACCGCCTCGTCCACGTACTGGCCGATCTGCGCGTCGGTGAAGTACGCCAGGCCGAAGCGCCCGCCGCCGCCCGAGGAGCCGACCTCGCGCCGGCCGTTGTGTTCGGCGATCACGGTGATCGACAGGCGCACCAGCGGGCGCACGTCGGCCGCCAGGGTGCCGTCGGCGCGCGCCACCAGCACCACGTCGTACTCGCTGGCCAGGCCCGCCATGACCTGCGCCACGCGTGGGTCCTTGGCGCGGGCGCGCTGCTCGGCGCGCTCCAGCAGCTGCACCTTGGCGGTGCTGTCCATCGAGGCGATCGGGTCCAGGTGCGGGTACAGCGAGCGGCTCTGGGCGATTTTCTGCCCCGGCACGCGCCGGCGCCCGCCCTGGCCGGCGGCGGCGATGGCGCGCACCGTGCCGGCCGCGTCCAGCAGCGAGGCCTCGGAGATGTCGTCGGAATAGGCGAACGCCGTCTTCTCGCCGCTCACCGCGCGCACGCCCACGCCCTGGTCGATGGAGAACGAGCCAGTCTTGACGATCCCTTCCTCCAGGCTCCAGCCCTCGTGGCGCGTGTACTGGAAGTACAGGTCGGCGTCGTCGACCTGGTGCGCGCGGATGTGCGCCAGCGCGCGCGCCAGGTGCGTCTCGTCCAGGCCGAAGGGGGTGAGCAGCAGCTCGCGCGCCACAGCCAGGCGCTCGATGGTCGGTTCGCGGGAAATCATGCGCGGATTGTAGGCAGCGCCCTGCGTCCCCTGCAGCGCCAGGGGCAGCGCGAAACGCACGGTTTCAGGGACGTTCGGGCCTCCAGTGCTGCTCGTCCGGCGCATGCTGCGCGCGCGCCACCGACATCAGCACGCCCAGCGCCAGCCCCAGCGTGGCCATGGCCGTGCCGCCGTAGCTGATGAAGGGCAGCGGCACCCCCACCACCGGCAGCAGGCCGCTGACCATGCCCATGTTCACGAACGCGTAGGCGAAGAAGATCATCGACACCCCGGCCGCCATCAGCCGCCCGAACAGCGTGCCCGCCTGCGCCGCGATGGCCAGCCCGCGCCAGACCAGCAGCAGGTAGCAGGTGATGAGGGTCAGGTTGCCCACCAGGCCGAATTCTTCGGAATAGGCAGCGAAGATGAAGTCGGTGGTGCGCTCGGGGATGAACTCCAGGTGCGTCTGCGTGCCGGCCATGAAGCCCTTGCCCCACAGCCCGCCCGAGCCGATGGCGATCATCCCTTGGATGATGTGAAAGCCTTTGCCCAGCGGGTCGCGCGTGGGGTCCAGCAGCGTGCAGATGCGCTGCTGCTGGTAGTTGTGCAGCACCGGCCAGCGCACGCCGTCGGCGCAGATCTGCGGCTCGAACCACACCACCATGCCGATGCCCACGGCGGCCAGCAGCACCGGCGGCACCACCAGCTTCCAGGGTAGGCCGGCGAAGAAGATCACCGACAGCCCGGCGGCCAGCACCAGCAGCGCCGTGCCCAGGTCGGGCTGCTTCATGATCAGCCCGACGGGCAGCGCCAGCATCGCCGCGGCGATGACGAAGTCCACGGCGCGCAGCTGGCCCTCGCGTTTTTGAAACCACCAGGCCAGCAGTAGCGGCATGGCGATCTTCATCAGCTCGCTGGGCTGGACCACCACGCCGACGTTGATCCAGCGCTGCGCGCCCTTCTTGGTGATGCCGAACAGCGCCACCGCCACCAAGAGCGCCACGCCCAGGGTGTAGAGCGGCAGCGCCAGGCTCATCAGCCGCTGCGGCGGCACCTGCGCCACCACGAACAGGATGCCGGCGGCCAGCAACATGTTGCGCCCGTGGTCAGCGAAGCGCGTGCCGTGGTCGAAGCCGGCCGAGTACATCGCCACCAGGCCGATGCCGGCCAGCACCAGCAGGATGGCGATCAGCGGCCAGTCGAAGCCGCGCAGCAGCGGCAGGATGCGCTGGGCGAGGGTCGGGGACTGAAAAGGGGATGCGCTGCTGCCGGAGGTGGTCGCCATGGGGCGGCGATTATCCGGGCCGCGCCCGTCCGACAATGGCGCGCATGGCCAATACCCATCTGCTGTACCTGCACGGTTTCCGCTCCTCTCCGCTGTCCGCCAAGGCACAGCTCACGGCCGCCCGCGTGGCGGCGCGCCATCCCGGCGTCACCTGGTGGTGCCCGCAGCTGCCGCCGTCGCCGCGCGAGGCGCTGGCGCTGGTGCAGCGCGGCATCGCCGACTGGCCGGCCGGGCGCATGGCGGTGATCGGCTCGTCGTTGGGGGGCTTTTATGCCAGCTGGGTGGCGCATGCCAAGCACTGCCCCAGCGTGCTGCTGAACCCGGCGGTCGATCCGGCACGCGACCTGGCGCGCTACATCGGTGAGCAGACGGCGTGGCACGACCCCGAGGCCCGGTTCTTCTTTCGCGCCGAGTACATCGACGAGCTGCGGGCGTGGGACGTGCGCGGGCAGGCGCCGGGCGGGGCGGAGTTGCTGCTGGCAATGCAGGGGGATGAGGTGCTGGACTGGCGGGAGATGGTGGAGAGGTATCCGCAGGCGCGGCAGGTGGTGTTGCCGGGAGGGGACCATGCGTTGAGTGTGTATCCAGAGTGGGTGGATGCGGTGCTGGAGTTTTGTCAGTTGGCGTAGTCTTCTTTTGATAGCTGGAAGACCTTTGCTTACATGGGCTTGAGGCTGTTTTGAGTGTTGGTTTCTTGGTTTGGTTCGGGGGCCGGGACTCGCCCCGGCGGGCGACTTCCTTTCTTGCTCGTGCAAGAAAGGAAGCAAAGAACACGGCCCCACGGCTGCGACCCCTTCGCTGGCGCGAAGGGGCAGACCTGGGGCGGGACGCTTGCGGGGTGGGCCGCAGAACTCACTGCGCTGCTGCGCAGCTTCGTTCAGACAACTGCGGCCAGTCAGTTCACGAAGCATGGGCGCACCTGCGCCCATACCACCCCGCCAGCGCCCCGCCCCAGGCGCAGCCTTAAAGGGGCGAAGGCGGGAGCGGAGAGAGGCCGGCGCTGCGCGCGGCCTGATGACAGACAGCGGCCCTCTTGCTCCCTCGCCCCCGCCAGGGGGAGAGGGCGGGGGTGAGGGGGTGATGGTTCGGGCGCTGCGCCTGTACCAGCCCTTCCACCCTCACCCCAGCCCTCTCCCGCCCTGCGGGAGAGGGAGTGAAGACCACGCGGTGCGGCTGTCCCGGCTGTCCCGGCTGTTTGGCTGTTCCCTCTCCCCACCACCCCCTTCAAAGGCCGCGCCTGTCTCGGGGCGCTGGCGGGGTGGCATGGGCGTCGCAGCGCCCATGCTTCGTACTCTGACTCGCTGCGGTTGTCTGAACGAAGCGCCTGCAAGGCGCGAAGTGAGTTCCGCAGCGCACCCCGCCAGTGCCCCGAGACAGGTTGCCCCCACGCGAGAGCGTGGGGGACGCAGCCTGCGGGGGCGCACTTCTTTTGCTCACTTTTCTTGTGCGAGCAAGAAAAGGAGGTCGCCCGCCGGGGCGAGTCCCGGCCCCCGCAGTCACCAACAAAACCAACACAAAAACTGCCCCCAGCCGTGATAAACAAACACCCGACAGCTATCAAAAAGAAACCACTACCCTAAAAGCCGGACAGCACCTCGAACCTCCACATTCCAAGCCCCCAACCAGCCCCCACACCCGCCATGGGAAAATCCCCCTCCTATGCATGCACTGTTCGACGACGCCGGCAAATTCCTCGCCGGCCGCATCCTCTCGGAGTCCGACACCTCGGCGCAGATCGAGCTCGACTCGGGCAAGCGGGTCAAGGCCAAGACCGCCAACATCCTCCTGAAATTCGACAAACCCCAGCCCGCCGAGCTGCTGGCCGCCGCGCGCGACGTGGCCGCCGCGGTCGAGCCGGCGCTGGCCTGGGAGTTCGCCCCGGAAGACGAGTTCGGATTCGCCGACCTGGCGCGCGACTATTTCTCCGACACCGCCCCGCCGGCCGAGCTGGCCGGCATGCTGATGGCGCTGCAGGACGCGCCGCACTACTTCCGCCGCGCCGGCAAGGGCCGCTTCAAGAAGGCCTCGGCCGAGGTGGTGCAACAGGCGCTGGCTGCCATCGAGAAGAAAAAGCAGCTGCAGGCGCAGATCGACGCCTGGGCCGCGCAGCTGGTCGCGGGGACCTGCCCGGCGCCGATCGGCGAGCAGCTGTACAAGATCCTGTTCAAGCCGGACAAGAACGCGCCCGAATACAAGGCCGTGGTCGAGGCCAGCCGCAGCGCGCAGCTGGCGCCGCTGGCGCTCCTGGAGCGCGCGGGTGCCATCACCTCCAGCTACCAGTTCCACTGGCAGCGCTTCCTGTTCGAGCACTTCCCGCGCGGCACGGGCTTCCCGGAGCTGGCCACGCCCGAGCCGCCGCAGGACCTGCCGCTGGCCGAGGTGCAGGCGTTTTCCATCGACGACTCGGCCACCACCGAGATCGACGACGCGCTGTCGCTCACCGGCCTGGGCAGCGGCACGGTGCGCCTGGGCATCCACATCGCCGCGCCCGGCCTGGGGCTGGTGCCGGGCGACGCGCTGGACCGGGTGGCGCGCCAGCGCCTGTCCACCGTCTACATGCCGGGGCACAAGATCACCATGCTGCCGCAGGAGGTGGTACAGCGCTACACGCTGGACGAGGGCCGCGCCAACCCGGCGGTGTCGCTGTACGTGACCATCGACGAGGCGACGCTTTCCATCACCGGGCACGAGACGCTGCTCGAGCGCGTGCCGGTCAGCGTCAACCTGCGCCACGACCAGCTCGACCACATCGTCACCGAGGCCTGGCTGGCCGACCCGTCCATTCAGGTCGAAAATACGCCCCAGCCCTTGCTGGACCTGCGCGGACAGCTCTCCTTTTTGTATCGCCTGGCGCGCCAGCTGAAAGCCGCGCGCGAGGTGGTGCGCGGCAAGCCCGAGGCCTTCAACCGGCCCGACTACACGTTCCGCCTGAGCGGCCAGAGCGGCAAGGAGCCCGACGGCAGCGAGACGGTGGAGATCGGCACGCGCAAGCGCGGCGCGCCGCTGGACCTGATCGTGGCCGAGGCGGCCATCGTCGCCAACAGCACCTGGGGCCAGCTGCTGGCCGAGCACGGCGTGCCCGGCATCTACCGCAGCCAGGCCAGCCTGGCGCCGGGGGTGAAGGTGCGCATGTCGACCAAGGCGCTGCCGCACGCCGGCATCGGGGTGAAGAGCTATGCCTGGGCAACCTCGCCGCTGCGCCGCTATGTCGACCTGGTGAACCAGTGGCAGGTGATCGCCTGCGCGCGCCACGGCAAGACTGCCGCGCTGGCCGCGCCGTTCAAGCCTAAGGACGCCGAGCTGTTCGGTGTCATCAGCAATTTCGACACCACCTACGGCGCCTACAACGCCTACCAGAGCGGCATGGAGCGGCTGTGGACGCTGAAGTACCTGCAGCAGAACGCCATCACCGAGCTGGACGCGACGGTCATCCGCGACGCCGCCTCGGGCGGGCTGCTGCTGCGCGCCGATACGCTGCCGCTGGTGCTGCCGGCGCTCGGGCCCGCGACCCTGACGCGCGGCGCGCGCGTGCGGGTGCGCCTGGGCGAGATCGACGAGATCGGCCTGGACGTGCACGGCACCGTGCTCGAGCGCCTGGACGACCCGCAGGACGCGCGTGACGACGGCCCAGTGGACGACGACGGCGAGGACGACGGCGCCGCCGCAGGCCCGCTGGCCATCGCCGTCGACCTGCAGGAGGGCAGCGCGGACGCCGCTGCCGGAGCAGGCGCGGGCGAGCCGGGCCCGGCCGCCGCCGCCTGAGCACGCGCCCGAGCCGCCATGGCCCTTCCACGCCCGTCCACGCTGCAGCTCGCCCTGGGCGTTTCCGTCGCGCTGCACGCCGCGCTGGTGGCGGTGCGCTTCGTCGACCCCGAGCGCTTCAACCGGGTGTTCCAGGACACGCCGCTGGAGGTCATTCTGGTCAATGCGCGCAGCCAGGAAAAGCCTGACCAGGCGCAGGCCATCGCCCAGGCGTCGCTCGCCGGCGGCGGCGACGCCGAGGCGGGGCGGGCCACCAGCCCGCTGCCATCGGCGGCGCTCACGCGCATCGGCGACGAGCTGGAGGAGTCGCAGCGCCAGATGGACCAACTGCAGGAGCGCCAGACCCAGCTGCTGCAGCAGATGCGCCAGCAACTGGCCGCGCCCGTGCCTGCGCCGGTCCTGCCCAGTGACGCGGGCGAAGTGCTGACGCAGGAGCACAAGCGCCTGCACCTGCAAAAGCTGCTGGCCGAGATCGAGAAGCGCATCAACGAGGAAAACGCCCGCCCGCGCAAGCGCTATATCAGCCCGGCCACGCGCGAGGCGGTGTATGCCATCTACTACGACGCGCTGCGCCGGCGCATCGAGGACAAGGGCACGCAGAACTTCCCCGAACAGGCCGGCAGGAAGCTCTACGGCGAGCTGGTCATGGTCATCACCGTGAACCACGACGGCCGGGTGCTGGAGACCGAGGTCGCCCAGGGCTCGGGCAACGCGCTGCTGGACCGCCGCGCCGAGGCCATCGTGCGCGCGGCGGCGCCGTTCGGCGCCTTCGGCCCGGCGATGCGCGCGCGCGCCGACCAGATCGCCGTGGTCTCGCGCTTTCGCTTCACGCGCGAGCAGACGCTGGAGACCGACGTGCGCTGATGCCGCGCCGCCCTGCCTGGTTCCACCCGTAGCCTGCCGACCCCTTTTTTTCCATGACTGTTCCAGATCTGTACTGCGTGATCGGCAACCCCGTGGCGCACAGCCGCTCGCCCTGGATCCACGCGCGCTTCGCCCAGCTGACCGGCCAGGCGCTGACCTATGAGCGCCTGCTGGCGCCCGAGGGCGGCTTCGCCGCGGCGCTGGCGGGTTTCGCCGCGCGCGGCGGGCGCGGCTGCAACGTCACCGTGCCGTTCAAGCTGGATGCCGCCCGGTGCGCGCACGGCGCCAGCGCGCGCGTGCAGCTCGCCGGCGCCGCCAACACGCTGGTGCTGCAGCCGGACGGGCGCATCCACGCCGACAACACCGACGGCCTGGGCTTGGTGGCCGACATCGTGCACGGCGCCGGCACGCCCCTGGCCGGGGACGACTTGCTGCTGCTGGGCGCGGGCGGCGCGGCGGCCGGGGTGCTGGGCCCCTTGATCGAGCAGCGCCCGCGCCGCCTGGTGCTGGCCAACCGCACGCCGGCGCGCGCGCAGGCCCTGGCGCACAGCCACGTGGCGCTGGCGGCGCTACACAAAGTAGAGCTGGAGGCCGTTGATCTGCAAGGGCTGGAGGGCGATTTCGATATGGTCATCAATGCCACCGCCAGCAGCCTGGACAGCGCCGGCGTGCCGGTGCCGACCGGCGTGCTGCGTGCCGGCGGCCTGGGCTACGACATGATGTACGGCCCGGCCGCCGAGGGTTTCCTGGCCTGGGCGCGCACCCAGGGCGCGCAGGGCCGCGACGGTCTGGGCATGCTGGTGCAGCAGGCGGCGGCGGCGTTCGCGCTGTGGCGCGGCGTGCATCCGCCGGCGGCGCAGGTGCTGCAGGAACTGCGCGCGGCCATGGCCGCGGGCGCGGCCTGACGCGCGGGCGAGCCAGAGGGGGACAGGCAGCATGCGGGCCCTGCTGCGCTGGCTGGCGCTGGTGCTGTGTGCGCTGCTGGCGCTGCAGCTGTTCTTCGTGCTGCGCATCGCCGCCATGGCGGTGCTCGATCCACAATCCACCACCTTCCAGCGCTCCGAGGCCTGGGCGCTGGCCACCGGCGAGACGCCCTTCGCCTGGCGCCAGCAGTGGGTGCCGTACGACCAGATCTCCGAACATCTGAAGCGCGCGGTGATCGCCGCCGAGGACGACGGCTTCGCCCTGCACGCCGGCGTGGACTGGCAGGCCATGGAGCGTGCCTGGCAGCGCAACGCCCGTCTGGCCGCGCAGCCCGAGCGCCTGAACGCCCGCGCGCCGCGCATCCGCGGCGGCTCGACCATCACCCAGCAGCTGGCCAAGAACCTGCTGCTGTCGGGCGAGCGCACGCTGGTGCGCAAGGGCCAGGAAATGCTGCTGACCTTCCTGCTCGAGCGGCTGCTGACCAAGCAGCGCATCCTGGAGATCTACCTGAACAACGTCGAGTGGGGCAGCGGCATCTTCGGCGCCGAGGCCGCCGCGCGGCACTACCACCGCAAGAGCGCGCGCCAGCTCGGCCCTGCTGAGGCGGCGCGCTTGGCGGTGATGCTGCCGGCGCCCAAGCGCTTCGAGCAGCAGCCGGGGTCGGCCTACCTCACCGGGCGCACGCGCCTCATCCTGGGCCGCATGCGCAGCGCGCAGCTGCCGTGATCCACCAGTAACGCGCGCCTCTCGAGCGACTGCGTTATTTGGCGACGACCTTCAATCGCTGGGTACACCCGCATGGACGGCTGTGCTTTTTTGAAACTGGGAGGCGGACCAAGGCGGAAGTGCGCCACGACGCTGACTCGTTCCGCACCCTGACTAGATCCGCGCAGGCAAGCAATCAAATGTCAAGCACGAGCATGCTGCCGGGTTTGGCTCGGGAGCAGCAGATCAAGATTTGGTCTTGTCTGTCGGCCTCGCTGAGAATCAGGTCCTGATGATCGACCTCACCAGACAGGTAACGAGTCTGGCAGGTGCCGCATACGCCCGCCTCGCATGACGTTTCACACTCCACGCCGGCAGAGCGCAGCGACTCGACGATCGATTGGTGGGCAGGTATTTCCACTATCTGTCCCGTGCTGCTGATTTGCACGCTGAAACTGCCCGCTGCAACGGATGCAGCACCCGTCATGCCCTGCGAGACCGTCGGTGCGCCAAACAACTCGTAGTGAACAGTCCCTTTTGGCCAGTGCTGGGCATTTTCATTGATGGCCTTGATCAATCCATGAGGGCCACAAAAATAAAGCTGGGTGCCGGGTTGGTGTTGTTTCAGAATGGATTGCAGATCGAGCTGGTTTTCACGGCTGCCTTCATCATAGTGAAAGACAACGCGATCGCGGAAATGGCCGCTGCTCAATTTTTCCCTAAAAGCGGCCCGCTCGGGTCGTTGGGCGCAATAATACATCGTGTAGTTCGCGCCTATGGAATGCAGTCGCTCGGCCATGGCCTTGATCGGTGTTATTCCAATGCCTCCAGCTATTAGCAGATAACGATCGGCGCCCTCGTCGAGGATGAAATGATTGCGCGGCTCGGAAATTTCGACCGTATCACCTTCCTGGATCTTTTCATGAATCCTGGTTGAGCCACCACGTCCGGTGCGTTCATGCAAGACCGCTATCTGATAGCGATGACGTTCATCAGGGTTGTTGCAGAGTGAATACTGTCGAATATAGCCATCCGGCAGGTGGATATCTATATGCGCGCCTGCTTGAAAGGCCGGCAAATCGATGCCTGCGGGATGGACCAGTTCAAGCGCATTGATATCCTGTGCGATGCGGCTGATCTGATTAACGATAACATGCATGATGTTTCATTCCTGTGAGCCTTGTTTTGCGCGCCAAATCACTGCATGCCTGGATGTCACCACTGCGGGGCAAGGTGGTGGTGTTGTCAACCTGTTTTTGCAGTGTTGCGACTGATATGACCAATATGGGATTCTTTGCTTCCCTGCTGCTGAGGCCTGTTTCAGGAAACCCGCTCAGCTCCGCCTTCCACGCCAAGAACTTTGCTTGTGACCCAACGGGACGCATCCGACGCGAAGTACAACGCTGCTGCGGCAATGTCTTCGGGTTTCCCGAATGCGCCCATGGGAATCATGCCAAGCATTGCTTTTTCGTGCTCAGGAGCGGTTTTCAAATAATCCGCCAACGAATCTGTCAGTATTGGGCCTGGTTCAATGACGTTGATGCGTATGTCGGGTGCATAATCGTTTGCCAGATTGCGAGACAGATGGTTCAAGGCTGCCTTCGCGGCCGCATAGGCGCTGAAATTCTTTTGGGCAAAACGCGCTGCCACCGATGAAATGTTGATGACGGAACCTCCTCCGCTCGCCCGCATCGGGTCAGCCACTTTCTGGATCAGGAGAAAGGCCGGCGTCACATTCCAACTCAGGGCATGGTTGAAATCCTCGGCGCTGGTCGTGCCAGGATCGTTCGGCCCCGTGCCGCCGGCATTGTTGACTAGCACATGGATACCGCCCAGTTCAGCCTGGGTACGAGCGACCAGGTTGTCGAGCATGGCTTCATCATTCACATCGCATACCACACTGATCGCCCGTTGCCCCAGTTTCTGAATCTCGGCAGCGACGGCTTCCAAGTCGGACCGAGTGCGGGCGGCCAGCGCCACATCTGCGCCGGCCTGAGCAAAGGCAATGGCACAGGCCCGACCAATTCCCTTGCCGGCGCCGGTAACGATCGCAACCTTGCCTTTTAACGAAAATAAACCTGGAACATCGATCATGGTTTCATCAGTACATGATGGCCAAATATTGAATTTGGCCGAATAAAAAAAGCAGCCTGGTGCCGGAATCCAGAAGTCTGGACGGAGGTCAAGGCTGCCTAAAGAGTTTTTCGTCAAGAACGACTGTATGCCTGTCAGTTCATGTTCAGAAAATCAGCGCCATGGTAGGTGCGGTGACCACATCCCAGCTGGGAATGACTTCGCGCGCGACAATTTTGAAGGTATCGCCGATGATCAACAAGCGATCGCGTCGACTGCCGGTATAAATGTGATTATTATCTCGATGGTGGCTGTAATACAGAACGAAATTCGAATGCGTCAAGCATTCTTCTTCATTCAGTTTTTGCACCTCGATATTTGCGATCACACGGCAAGTTCTTTCTGCCGGGCATTCCGATCGTGCGCTGATCTTGTAATGTCGATTGGCCCGAATCTGGAGTTGGGCAAAACCCTCCAGCCGCAGCGGTGAGGCATGTGGTCCACGAAGTTCAATTTCCTTTTCTACGGAAATAAGCTCATGCGTGCCATTCACTTTTGGATCAGGTTGTGGCACGTGGCGGGACGCAACGGCGTACTCAATTTTTGGATCCAACAGTTCAAGCCATCCGCGAAAATGCCGTTCATCCAGGAGTCGAGCCTCAAGATAATAGAACTGGCTAACGCGAAAAATCAGATTGGCATCCTGGGTTGGCGTGAAATCATGATGTGTCATGGCCATCATTCGCCTCCCTTTTTCATGTCTTCCTTCCATCTGAGGTAAAACTGCCGTACATAATGTTCGTTATAGCAGTCTCCAACCTGTCCAGGCATTTCGGGGTGACTCGTTTCCTCACCTAGCCCGAGTTCGCAAACCAGGGGTGTATCTTCCATGCCAGGGATGCTGGCACCGATGAATTGTTGTTGCCAGGAGTACACGTCCTCCTGTTCAAGGGCGCCACCAGGACCGAAATAGAAGTTGTAGTTGGGCCGCAGCATCTCCCGAACTGCATCGGAAGCATCGGCGGGAACGAACCACCATGTCCAGTATTCGGTTTCACCAGGCCCGCGTGGATGGCTGACCCGAATCGAGCTGTGGTAGCCAAAGGCCGAGAAGTTGGGGTAGACGCCCAATGTCGAAGCCTTGATGCGTCCCTGGACAGCGTCCAGACGCTTCATCGATTCACGTTGCGTGTTGAGAAGATATTCCTTCAACTCCTCTGGAACAGAATCCGAAAGCACTGCCTCCATTCCCCATGTCATATGCTCAATAGGAGTATCAGGTGGCAGGAGGCGCATGATCGATCCGTGCCCCGCCTTGGGCACGACATTCAGTCCGGTGTCTTCCGCGTTCTTCATGTCCTTGGCGCTGAGAAAAGAGCCATGCAGAAATTGTCCGTGCGCCACATCGCCCAGCAACGTTTCCACGGGCAACTTCCAGTTCGATGACAAGCGCCATTTCTGGGCTGCACCCACGACCTCTATGCCGGAAGGAAAGCGATCAAACATGGCTTCTAGGTAATAGCGCATGTCTCCTAGATGCGATTCCAGTGACTCCACCTCGGGGTCGAAGCAGCCGAAGATCAGGCCAAAGACACTTTCTATGCGTGGAACCTGCTTCAGGCCCAGCGACTCCTTGTTGATGCAGTTTTTCTTGCGGTCCTGGGGGACGAGGAGCAACCGGCCATCGGAGGCGTAGGTCCAGCCGTGATATGGACATACGAAGCTGCGTGCATTGCCCTTATCGGCGCTGCAGACAGGCACACCACGGTGCGAGCAGCTGTTGACGCTTGCGTGGATTTTTCCGTCTTCTCCACGAGCCACTATGACTGGTACTTCACCCATGTATGCCAGCATGAAGTCGCCAGAATTTTTGAGCTGGCTTTCATGCGCCAAATACAGCCAGTTATGCTTGAATATCCGATCCTGTTCTAGCCTATAAACGGCTTCGTCTGAATATATGCGCCGACTCATGCGGCTGGCGTTGCTGGAAAGTAATTTATCCATATCAATGGCAGATTCCATCGATAAGTTATTCATGAAATTTATCTCCTTTTTATGAATCGTAGGGAATGAATGATTATAAAATTTCCTGATTTATTTTCCTGAAATTCACTTTCCGTGAAATTTTCAGGTAATATTAATCAATGTATCAATGTTAATTCGCAAAATGATGCCGGCCAGGCTGTGAGGAAATTATTTTTCAGGGTTTTCAACGATTCATCGTTCAC
Organism: Oryzisolibacter propanilivorax; assembly: GCF_900103645.1. Lineage (GTDB taxonomy): Bacteria > Pseudomonadota > Gammaproteobacteria > Burkholderiales > Burkholderiaceae_C > Melaminivora > Melaminivora propanilivorax. Next base: position 401,803 of record NZ_FNHP01000003.1, on the reverse strand, counting down.
CTGGACTAGGGGCTTTCCCGGAAGGGAGTAAATGAGAAAAATTATCATTCATAAATATTTATCGCCTGTTCTCGAACCTCTCGATGAAACAATGGCCTTCTTTTTTGGATGTGGATTTGGGTAAATGGCTGCGATCTGCCTGAGAGCCTTTTTATTGCTATAAAATCTGCCTCTCGTCCATGATTGGCATGGGCTTGCAGCTATTAATTTCATAGCAATGAGAATCCTCGGCATCGACCCCGGCCTGCAGACCACCGGCTTTGGCGTGGTCGACGTGGACGGTCAGCGCCTGGCCTATGTCGCCAGCGGCACCATCCGCACCGCCAGCGTGGCGCTGGGTGACCTGCCCGGACGGCTGAAGGTGCTGTTCGACGGCATCAGCGAGGTGGCGGCGCGCTACACGCCCGACAGCGCGGCGGTGGAGATCGTCTTCGTCAACGTCAACCCGCAGTCCACGCTGCTGCTGGGGCAGGCGCGCGGCGCGGCGCTCACGGCGCTGGTCAACGCCGACCTGCCGGTGGCCGAATACACCGCGCTGCAGATGAAAAAGGCCGTGGTCGGCCACGGCCGCGCGGCCAAGTCGCAGGTGCAAGAAATGGTGCGCCGCCTGCTGCAGTTGCCCGGCCTGCCGGGCACCGACGCGGCCGACGCGCTGGGCTTGGCCATCACCCACGCCCACGCTGGGGCGGCCATGGCGCGTGTGGGCGAGGTGGCGCAGCTGCAGCGCCGCCAGCACGCGCTGTACAAGGGCGGGCGCAGCTACTGAGCGGCAGGCGGGCACGCCTGCAGGAAGTCCACCACGCGCCGGGCCACCTCCTCGGCGCGCTCGCGGTGCGGCACGTGGCGCACGCCGGGCATCAGGCACAGCTGCGCCGGCCCGGCCACCTGCGCGGCGATCCTGAGCGGATGTGCCTGGGAGCCGTACTCGTCCTCGCTGCCGTGCAGCACCAGCGCCGGGCAGCGCACCTGCGCCAGCGCCGGCTGCAGCGAAAAATCGGCGAAGGCGGGCGACAGCCAGGTACTGATCCAGGCATTCAGCACCCAGTCGGTACGCTCGCCGTGGTAGCGCGCCAGCCGCGCGCGCTCGGCCGGGTCGGCGAACGCGGCCTGTGCCTGGCGGATGCCGGCCAGCGTGCGCTCCTCGACGAAGGCCTGCGCCGCCTCGGTGATCAGCGCCTCGCAATGCGCGGCATGCCGCGCCGCGCAGTGCACTGCCATGCCGCCGCCCACGCTGTGGCCGAAGACGGCGAAGCGCTCCAGGCCCAGTTGCGTACGCAGCGGCGTGAAGACTTCCCACGCCTCGCGCTCGACGAAATCCAGCGGCAGCGCGCCGCTGCGTGGCATGGACTGGCCGAAGCCGGGGCGGTCGTAGGCGATCACGGCGCGGCCCGTGCGGCGCGCCAGCAGCGCGGGAAAGTCGCGCCACAGCGCGATGCAGCCCAGCGAGTCGTGCAGCAGCACGATCGGGGCGGGCGCGCGCGTCGCCGCGTCCGTGCCGGCTGGCTGCCAGCGGCGCGCCAGCACGCGGCCCAGGCCGGTGCCGATCCAATGGTCCTGGAACGGAACGTCGGGCGCGAGCGTCGAGGTGGCGTGGGGCATGGAAGGGCAGGGCAGGGCAGGATGGAGCAGGGCGGCTGACAGGGTCCGGGCTGCGCAGGCGAGCGGCTGGGCGGTCTAAGCTGGTTCGGGCTGAGCGGGGTCCAGCGCTGCGAGGGCGCGCGGGCCGCGCGTTCAGCGCCCGCCCAGCGCCTGCAGCAGCCGGCCGTGGATGCCGCCGAAGCTGCCATTGCTCATGCACACCACCTGGTCGCCTGCTCGCGCGGCGGCGGCCACCTGCGTCACCAGCGTGTCCACGTCGGCGGCGGTGCGCGCGCGCCCGCCCAGCGGCGCCAGCGCGGCGGCGGCGTCCCAGTCCAGCCCGGCGGTGTGGCAAAAGCTCAGGTCGGCGCCCTGCAGCGCCCAGGGCAGCTGTGCGGCCATGGTGCCCAGCTTCATGGTGTTGCTGCGCGGCTCGAATACCGCCAGGATGCGCGCGCCCGGTGCCAGGCGCTGGCGCAGGCCGTCCAGTGTGGTGCGGATGGCGCTGGGGTGGTGCGCGAAGTCGTCATACACCGCCACGCCGCCGGCCGTGCCGCGCAGTTCCATGCGCCGGCGCACGTTCTGAAAATGGGCCAGCGCCTCGCAGGCCTGCGCCGGCGGCACGCCGACGTGCTCGGCCGCAGCGATCGCCGCCAGGGCGTTGAGCTGGTTGTGCACGCCGCCGAGCGCCCACTGCACGCGCGGCGCGCCTCCGCCTCCGGGGGCGCCGCGGCGCAGCACGGCGAAGTCGTGCGCCGGGCCGTCAGCGACGAAGTCGCTGCTGGCGGCGCCGAAGGTGGCCACCTCGCTCCAGCAGCCGGCGTGCAGCACGCGCGCCAGGCTTTCCTCCAGCCCGTTGGCGACCACGCGGCCAGACGGCGGCACGGTGCGCAGCAGGTGCTGGAACTGGCGCTCGATGGCCGCCAGGTCGTCGAAGATGTCGGCGTGGTCGAACTCCAGGTTGTTCAATACGGCCGTGCGCGGGCGGTAGTGCACGAACTTGCTGCGCTTGTCGAAGAACGCCGTGTCGTACTCGTCGGCCTCGATCACGAACAGCGGCCGCGTCTGGCTCGCCGCCTGCGCGCCCAGGCGCGCCGAGACGCCGAAGTTCAGCGGCACACCGCCCACCAGGAAGCCCGGCTGCAGCCCGGCGCTGTCCAGGATCCAGGCCAGCATCGAGGTGGTAGTGGTCTTGCCGTGCGTGCCGGCCACGGCCAGCACGTGCCGGCCGGCCAGCACCTGCTCGGCCAGCCACTGCGGGCCGCTGGTGTAGCGCGCGCCGGCGTCCAGGATGGCCTCCATCAGCGGGAATTTCGGCCGGCCATCGGCCAGACGCGCGCGGCTGACCACGTTGCCGACGACGAACACGTCGGGTTTCAAGGCCAGCTGGTCGGCGCCGTAGCCCTCGATCAGCTCGATGCCGAGCGCGCGCAGCTGCTCGCTCATCGGCGGATAGACGCCGGCATCGCAGCCGGTGACGCGGTGGCCCGCCTCGCGCGCCAGCGCCGCCAGCCCGCCCATGAAAGTGCCGCAGATGCCCAGGATGTGGATGTGCATGATGGCGTGCATTCTATGAAGGCCTCGACCAGCGCCGATGTTGTAGACGATATCGGCCGTAAGCCGTTTACATACAATGGCTTTCAGCTATTTTTTCGATAGCATGGAGGCGGCCAATGCCCCTGTGGGCCATGCGCGTTGCCGCCGTGGCGCGCCGCGGCGCGGCGCCACAATGGCGGCTTTGCGCCTGCCGCGTCACTTGCCCAGACCCTTCGCATGTCCAGCGCGCCCATCGCCCTCGAAATCGCCAACACCGCCGCCCGACTGTCCGTCGAGGAGGGGCTGGAGTGGGGCGCCGCCAAGCGCCGCGCCGTCAAGGAGCTCGGCCTGCCGGCGCGCACCGCGCTGCCCGACAACGACCTGGTCGAGGATGCCGTGCGCGCCTACATCGGCCTGTTCTGCGCCGACACCCAGCCCGCCGAGTTGCGCGCGCTGCGCCAGCTGGCGCTGACCTGGATGGAGCGGCTGCAGGCGTTCCGCCCGTATCTGGGCGGCGCCGTCTGGCATGGCACGGCCACGCGCCTGTCCGACATCCACCTCAGCCTGTTCTGCGACGACTGCAAGTCGGCCGAGATTGCCCTCATCAACCACGGCGTGGCCTATGAGCCGCGCACGGTGACCGGCTTTCGCGGCGAGCCGGTGGAGGTGCTCAGCCTGGGCAGCCGCTCGCCCGAGCTGGGCGAGGAAATCGGCGTGCATCTGCTGATCTACGATCTGGACGACCTGCGCGGCGCGCTGCGCCCCGATGCGCGCGGCCGCGCGCCACGCGGCGACGCGGCGGCGGTGCGCCGGCTGCTGAACTCGCCGGTCGAACCGGAACAAGGCCACGACTGTCCATGAACGACACCGCTTCCCCCTCCACCTTGCCGGCCGACGCCAGGCGCCGCCGCTGGCTGCTGCTGACCGGCGCCGCCGCCGGTCTGGCAGGTGCCGGCCTGGCGGCCTGGCGCCTGGCGCCGGCCCCGGCCGCGCCGGATGCCAGTGCGCAGCTGTGGTCCGCCAGCTTCGACGGACTGGACGGTCGGCCGTTGCGCATGGCGGATCTGCGCGGCCGACCGCTGCTGCTGAATTTCTGGGCCACCTGGTGCCCGCCGTGCGTGCAGGAGTTACCGCTGCTGAACCGCTTCCATGCCCGGCAGCAGGCGCGCGGCTGGAATCTGCTGGCCTTGGCCGTGGACCAGCAGGGCAATGTGGAGAAATTCCTGCAGCGCATGCCGCTGCAGTTCCCGGTGGCGCTGGCCGGCCTGGCCGGCTCCGACCTGAGCCGGGCCCTGGGCAACGAGCGCGGCGGGCTGCCGTTTAGCGTGCTGTTCGCCGCGGATGGCCGCATCTTGGAGCGTAAAATGGGCGAGCTGACCGAGCAGAACCTAGCTGACTGGTCGGCATTGGCCTAACAACTGGGTCTGCATCAAAAAACTTCCGGCAAATTACGACGGAATCGGCGCAGAACGGCGCCGATGCGTGAAATTGGGTTAAATTCGCGCACTTTCCGTTTCAGCCGATGGAGCTTCCATGGATTTGCGAAAACTCAAGACCCTGATCGACCTGGTCTCCGAGTCGAATGTTTCCGAACTCGAGATCACCGAGGCCGAGGGCAAGGTGCGCATCGTCAAGGCCGGTGCCACCGTGGTGCAGCAGGTCATGGCAGCGCCCATGCAGGCAATGGCCGCACCGGTCGCGGCCGCTGCGGCGCCCGTCACGGCCGCTACACCGGCCGAAGCGCCCGCTGCCCCGGCCGTACCCGCCGGCCACATGGTCAAGTCACCCATGGTCGGCACCTTCTACCGCGCTTCCAGCCCCGGTGCCAAGCCCTTCGTCGAGATCGGCAGCCAGGTCAAGGAAGGCGAAACCTTGTGCATCGTCGAGGCCATGAAGATTCTCAACGAGATCGAATCCGACAAGGCCGGCACGGTCACGCGCATCCTGGGCGAGAACGGCCAAGCGGTCGAATACGGGCAGCCGCTGTTCGTGATTGAGTGACAACCCCCTGAGCCGCCTGTGCGGCTTTCCCCTTCTCTCGCAATGCCACACGTTGCGCAAAAGGGGAACGACGCAGATGACCTGGCCTTAACCAGGTCCCCAGCGTCTGCTGGCCTACGGTGCGCCAGTTCTTAGGTTGCGCGGCGCTGGGCGCCATGGAAAATCCATATGTTTAAGAAGATTCTGGTTGCCCATCGCGGCGTTCCTGCCGCAGGCAGGGCGGAGCAAATCGCACTGGCGCGCGCCAGCGCGTGGGCGATGAGCCGCGGGAGAGCCCATGTTTAAGAAGATTCTGGTCGCCAACCGCGGCGAAATCGCCCTGCGCATCCAGCGCGCCTGTCGCGAGCTGGGCATCAAGGCCGTGATGGTCTATTCCGAAGCCGACCGCGACGCCAAGTACGTCAAGCTGGCCGACGAGGCGGTGTGCATCGGCCCGGCGCCCTCGCCGCTGTCCTACCTGAACATGCCGGCCATCATCTCGGCCGCCGAGGTGACCGACGCCGAGGCCATCCACCCAGGCTATGGCTTCCTGGCCGAGAACGCCGACTTCGCCGAGCGCGTGGAAAAGAGCGGCTTTCAGTTCATCGGCCCGACGCCGGAGTCCATCCGCATCATGGGCGACAAGGTCTCGGCCAAGCAGGCCATGATCCGTGCCGGCGTGCCCTGCGTGCCGGGCTCGGAGGGTGAGCTGCCCGACGACCCGGTGCAGATCCGGCGCATCGCGCGCGGCATCGGCTATCCCGTCATCATCAAGGCCGCTGGCGGCGGCGGCGGGCGCGGCATGCGCGTGGTGCACACCGAGGCGGCGCTGGTCAACGCGGTGCAGATGACCAAGGCCGAGGCCACCGCGGCCTTTGGCAACCCGGCCGTCTACATGGAAAAGTTCCTGCAGAACCCGCGCCATATCGAGATCCAGATCCTGGCCGACAAGTTCAAGAACGTCGTGTATCTGGGCGAGCGCGACTGCTCGATGCAGCGGCGCCACCAGAAGGTGATCGAGGAGGCGCCGGCGCCCGGCATCCCGCGCAAGCTGATCGAGAGGATCGGCGAGCGCTGCGTGACGGCGTGCAAGAAGATCGGCTACCGCGGCGCGGGCACGTTCGAGTTCCTGTACGAGAACGGCGAGTTCTACTTCATCGAGATGAACACCCGCGTGCAGGTCGAGCACCCGGTGACCGAGTGGATCACCGGCGTGGACGTGGTGCGCACGCAGATCATGGTGGCGGCCGGCGAGAAGCTGCCCTTCACCCAGCGCCAGATCCAGATCCGTGGCCACGCCATCGAGTGCCGCATCAACGCCGAGGACCCGTACAAGTTCACCCCCTCGCCGGGCCGCATCACCAAGTGGCACGCGCCGGGCGGGCCGGGCGTGCGCGTGGACTCGCACGCCTACACCAACTACTACGTGCCGCCGAACTACGACTCGATGATCGGCAAGATCATCGTGCACGGCGACACGCGCGAGCAGGCGCTGGCGCGCATGCGCACGGCCCTGCTGGAGACTGTGATCGAGGGCATCAGCACCAACGTGCCGCTGCACAGCGAACTGATGGTGGACGCCAACTTCGTCGCCGGTGGCACCAACATCCACTATCTGGAAGAGTGGCTGGCGCAGCGCAAGCGCTAATACTGCGCGCTTCGCACCCCTGCCGCACGCTGGTGCCCGCATCGCGGGCGCCAGCTTTTTTGTTGCCCGATCGTCTGAACCCAAAACCGAAGGAAGCGCCATGTTCGAGCTGACCCTGCTGTGCCCCGAGGAGCGCGTGGACACCCTGAGCGAGGCCTTCGACGCGCTGGACGCGCTGAGCGTCTCGGTCGAGGACGCCGACGCGCAGACCGATGCCGAGCGCGCGCTGTTCGGCGAGCCGGGCATGCCCGCGCCGCGCGAGGCCTGGACGCGCAGCCGCATCACCGCGCTGTTCGCCACCCGCGCCGCGGCCGACGAGGCCGGCGCGCTGCTGGCGGCGCAGGACTTCTTCGCCGGCTGCGAGGTGCTGGGCGTGGCCGAGGTGCCCGAGCAGGACTGGGTGCGCCTGACGCAGTCGCAGTTCGAGCCGGTGCAGATCACCCCCGAGTTCTGGATCGTGCCCACCTGGCACGAGCCGCCAGCCGGCGCCGTGCAGACCCTCCGACTGGACCCCGGCATGGCCTTCGGCACCGGCACGCACCCGACCACGCGCATGTGCCTGCGCTGGATCGCCCGCCAGGGTGCCGCAACGCTGGGCCGGGTGCTGGACTACGGCTGCGGCTCGGGCATCCTGGCCATCGGCGCGGCCAAGTTCGGCGCCGCGCCGATCGATGCCGTGGACATCGATCCGGCCGCCGTGCAGGCCACGTTGGACAACGCCCTGGTCAACGACGTGCAGCTGGCCGCCGGGCTGCCCGAGCGCGCGCACGGCGTCTACCAGACCGTGTTGGCCAACATCCTGGCCACGCCGCTCAAGGTGCTGGCGCCGCTGCTGTGCGCGCACGTCGCCCAGGGCGGGCATCTGGTGCTGGCCGGCATCCTGGAGCGCCAGGCCGACGAGCTGAAGCAGGCCTACGCGCCCTGGCTGCCGCTGGAGGTGGCCGACAGCGAGGACGGCTGGATCCTGATGACTGCCGCACGCGGCTGAAGCCGCGCTCGGAGCGGCCCATTCCGCCGCCTAGAATCCCCGGCCGATGAGCCAGATCACCCGCTGCCCGCACTGCGACACCACCTTCCGCGTGGTGCCGGACCAGCTGCGCATTGCGGACGGCTGGGTGCGCTGCGGGCAGTGCAAGGAGGTGTTCGACGCCTGCCAGTCGCTGCACGATCCACAGGCGCAGGCAACCGCCGAGCAGGCGCCAATGCCGCCCGCTGGCCTGCCTGTGCCGCACCTCCCGCCGGCGCCGGTGCGCGCCACGCCGCCGCAGGCCGATGTCTGGCGCAGCGCGCGCGGCACGCCCGCCGGGCGGCCGATGCGCGCGGCGGCACCGGCGCTGCCGTGGTTCCTGCTGGCGCACGAGGCGGCCGCCGATGTGCCGCAGGAGCGGCAGCGGGCAGCTGGCCTGCTGGCCGCGCTGGACGGTGATGCGCCCGACCGGCCCCGGGAAATGCCGGAGCACCACGAGCCCGGCGACCCCATCGACGCGCAGCAGGACGGGCGCGACAGCAGCCAGGCAGACCATGAAATTGCCCAGGAGGCAGCACCGGCTCCGGTGACCGCCGCCGAGGCCTACGCCGACACCCAGCCGACCGGGGAGTTTCAGCCTGCCGCTGCAGACCCGCAGCCCACCGTGCCGGATCTGGAACTGGATCTGGAATTGCCGCCAGTGCCGGGCCAGCCGCCGGATGCTGGTGTGCCCGTGGATTTCGACGCCGAAGACGAGGCGGATATCGAAGCCGGTACGCCGGCCGTACCCGAACTGGAGCTGCCGGGCCGCATCGATATTCCGCCCGCGCCGGACGCCGTGGAGGCTTTTGCCGGGCTGGAGCATCTGGCGCAGGACGCGCAAGACCAGGAACCTGGCCAGCCGCTACCGGATACGCCCATGGCATCGCCCTTTCTGCGCCCGGCACGCAACCAGGTCGCCTGGCCTGAAGCGCGCGCCGCCGCACCCGACGACCGACTACCCGCCGATGTCGTGACCACGGCCGATATCGCACAGGCGTCGGCCGAGCCGCCTGAATCGCCCGAGCCGCATTTCGTGCGCCTGGCGCGGCGCAGCGAGTTCTGGCAGCAGCCGGCGGTGCGCGGCCTGCTGGCGCTGAGCAGCGCGGCCCTGGCCCTGCTGCTGGTGCTGCAGCTGGCGCTGCAGCAGCGCGACGCGCTGGCCGCGCGGCAGCCGGCGCTGCGCCCGCTGCTGCAGTTGCTGTGCGCACTGCCGGGATGCACGCTGGCGCCGCCGCGCGAGCCGGGGTCGGTGGTCATCGACAGCTCGTCATTCACGCGTGCGGCGGCGCCGGCGGATGGCTTCACGCTGCGCTTCGCGCTCAAGAACAATGCCGGCCATGGCGTGGCCATGCCGCTGGTCGAGCTGACGCTCACCGACAGCCAGGACCAGCCGGTGCTGCGCCGCGTGCTGCAGCCGCAGGCCGAACTGGGCGCGCCGCACGAGCTGGCCGCCGGCGCCGTCTGGAGCGGTGCCGCCGGCATGCAGCTGGCGCAGGATGCCCCGGAGATCGCCGGCTACCACCTGCTGGCCTTCTATCCGTGATCCCGGCCGCCAGCGGCATGGCCTGCGCGCCTGGCGCTCGCGGTGCGCCGTCTCCTTCCCGTCTTCTTTCAACCTGACCTTTTCGGACGCTTCGACATGGCAGCTCTCATCTGCGGTTCCCTGGCCTTTGACACCATCATGACCTTCGAGGGGCGCTTCGCCGAGCAGATCCTGCCCGAGCAGCTGCACATCCTGAACGTGTCCTTCCTGGTGCCCACGCTGCGGCGCGACTTCGGCGGCTGCGCCGGCAACATCGCCTACAGCCTGAAGCTGCTGGGCGGCGAGCCGCTGCCGGTGGCCATGCTGGGCAGCGACGGCGCCGACTACTTGGAGCGGCTGCGCCAGCTGGGCATCGACACGCGCCACGTGGGCCAGGCGGGCGACACCTACACCGCGCAGGCGATGATCATGACCGACCGCGACAATAACCAGATCACCGCCTTCCATCCCGGCGCCATGATGCACGCGCACCGCACCCGTATTGAAGCCGGCGGCGCGGCGCGCATCGGCATCATCGCGCCGGACGGGCGCACGGCGATGCTGGAGCATGCCGCGCAGTTCGCCGCCGCCGGCATTGCCTTCGTCTTCGACCCGGGCCAGGGCCTGCCGATGTTCGGCGGCGAGGAGCTGCGCGGCTTCATCGAACAAAGCGACTGGGTCACCGTGAACGACTACGAGGGCCGCATGCTGTGCGACCGCACCGGCTGGAGCCTGGCCGAGATATCGGAGCGTGTACGCGGCCTGGTGGTCACCCTGGGCGCCGAGGGTTGCGATGTCTGGGAGCAGGGGCAGAGCACGCGCGTGGCCCCGGTGCCTCCGGTCGAGGTGGTGGACCCAACGGGCTGCGGCGACGCCTGGCGCGGCGGCCTGCTCTACGGCCTGGAGCGCGGCTGGCCGCTGGCGCGCTGCGCTCAGCTCGGCAACCGCCTGGGCGCACTGAAGATCGCCCAGCGCGGCCCGCAGAACTACACCCTTGATTTCCATCCGGACGAGATCTGATTGCTATTGAAAATATAGCTGAAGGCCCTTCATGAGCAGGGGCTAGAGGTGTTTTTTGCTTGAAAAGGCAGCAGCGCAGACGGCTTTCTGCCGCAGTCTGGCGCGCCTGCTGCGGGCGTAAAAAAACCCGGTGCGCTGGCACCGGGTGGTGACAGGGGCGGCTTGCGCCACCCCGATTCTCAGGGCTTGTTGCCGGACGGAAAAGGCCAGGCTGCCTGCGGGTTGAGTGTGGTCTGCGCTGCCGGGGCGGCGGCCGGAGCGGTCGCCGGGGCAGTGCTCCTGGTGGCCTTGCCGTTGCCCGCGGCGCTCTTCTTGGTCGCTGCAGCCTTTTTGGCGGCCGGTGCCGGTGCCGCCGCAGCTTGCTTGGCTGTCGTGGCGCTGCCGGTTTTGGCGCTGGCGGTGGCCTTCTTGGCCGGCGCTGCAGCCTTGGCCGGAGCGGCCGCCTTTTGGGCTGCCGGGGCCTTCTTGGCGGTGGCCGTGGAGGCGGCCTTCTTTGCCGGAGCGGCGGCCTTCTTGGCTGCCGTGGTGCCGGTGGTCTTGGCGCTGGCGGCGGCCTTCTTGGCCGGCGTGGCAGCCTTCTTGGCAGATGCCGCGGCCTTGGCCGGAGCGGCCGCCTTTTGGGCTGCCGGGGCCTTCTTGGCGGTGGCCGTGGAGGCGGCCTTCTTTGCCGGAGCGGCGGCCTTCTTGGCTGCCGTGGTACCGGTGGTCTTGGCGCTGACGGCTGTCTTCTTGGCCGGCGCAGCAGCCTTCTTCGCTGGCGCGGCAGCCTTTTTGGCAGGTGCCGCGGCCTTGGCCGGAGCGGCCGCCTTCTTGGCCGGTGCAGCGGCCTTGGCGGAGGTGGCGGCGGCGGTCTTGCCGGCAGCTGCCTTCTTCACCGGCGCGGCTCTCTTGGCACTGGCGGCGGTGCCGGTGGCAGCGGCGCTGGCCGTGGTCTTCTTGGCTGCAGGTGCCTTGGCGGGCGCAGCGGCGGCCTTCTTGGCCGGTGCGGCTGCCTTGGCGGCAGCGGTCTTCTTCGCAGTTGCCATCATCTTCTCCTTCGGGTCGGTTGGCAGAGAGCATCCGCGGCCTGCATCGGGCCGGGAGTGATCCATGGCAACGATGCTTGCGTCCGCCACCACGAATGCGACAAAACGCCCCCCTGCCAGGGCGCGGGGCCGGCCGGGGCAGGGAAGGCGTGGGTGAAAGAGACCATGGCAGCCTGCGCGCTCAAGCGTCAATCCCAGGACAGTGCCCCGCCGGTCTGGTACTCGATGACGCGCGTCTCGAAGAAGTTGCGTTCCTTCTTCAGGTCGATCATCTCGCTCATCCAGGGGAAGGGGTTTTCTTCGTTGGGAAACAGCGCCTCCAGGCCGATCTGGGTGGCGCGGCGGTTGGCGATGTAGCGCAGGTAGCCCTTGAACATGGACGCGTTCATGCCCAGCACACCGCGCGGCATGGTGTCCTCGGCGTAGCGGTATTCCAGGTCCACGGCCTGGTGGAACAGCGCGGTGATCTCGGCCTTGAACGCGGTCGTCCACAGGTGCGGGTTCTCCAGCTTCAGCTGGTTGATCAGGTCAATACCGAAGTTGCAGTGCATCGACTCGTCGCGCAGGATGTACTGGTACTGCTCGGCCGCGCCGACCATCTTGTTCTGCCGGCCCAGCGCCAGGATCTGCGTGAAGCCGACGTAGAAGAACAGGCCTTCCATCAGGCAGGCAAAGACGATCAGGCTTTTGAGCAGCGTCTGGTCGGCCTCGGGCGTGCCGGTGACGAAGGCCGGGTCCATGATGGCGTCGATGAACGGGATCAGGAACTGATCCTTGTCGCGGATCGAGGCGATCTCGTTGTAGGCGTTGAAAATCTCGCCCTCGTCCAGGCCCAGCGACTCGACGATGTACTGGTAGGCGTGCGTGTGGATGGCTTCCTCGAACGCCTGGCGCAGCAGGAACTGGCGGCACTCGGGCGCAGTGATGTGGCGGTAGGTGCCCAGCACGATGTTGTTCGCCGCCAGCGAGTCGGCGGTGACGAAGAAGCCCAGGTTGCGCTTGACAATGCGCCGTTCGTCTTCGGTCAGGCCGTTCGGGTCCTTCCACAACGCGATGTCGCGCGTCATGTTGATTTCCTGCGGCATCCAGTGGTTGGCGCAAGTGGCCAGGTACTTTTCCCAGGCCCACTTGTACTTGAACGGTACCAGCTGGTTGACGTCGGTCTTGCCGTTGATGATGCGCTTGTCGACGGCCGACACGCGCCGGCTCTGCGGCGCCTCGGCGGCGGGCGCGCGCAGCTCCTGCGGGCTGCCCTGTTGCTGGCCGCCCTGCGAGAAATTTTGCGATGGGGTCTTGACTTCGTCGTCCCAGGTAAGCATGGCTTTTCCAGTGCTCCGATTATGGGAGCAGTGCTTCAAAAAGAAAAGCATCGAAGCGTTGCGCAGTGGTGCTTTTGTTGCATGTGCACTGGCTGGCGCGGCCTCGACGCGACGGATGTGCGCAGGGTTTACTGGCAGGCCTCGCAGCCTGGGTCGTCGATGGCGCAGAACTTCACGTCGGTGGCCGGCTCGGCGTCGGTGGGCACAGCGTTGAGCTGGCGCTTGTTCACAGTACTCATTTCCACATGCGTGGCGCTCTGTGTGCGCAGGTAATAGGTGGTCTTCAGGCCGCGCAGCCAGGCCAGTGTGTACGTGTCGTGCAGCTTCTTGCCCGAGGCGCCGGCCATGTAGATGTTCAGGCTCTGCGCCTGGTCGATCCACTTCTGGCGCCGCGCCGCGGCCTCGACCAGCCATGTGGGCTCGACTTCGAAGGCGGTGGCGTACAGCGCCTTCAACCCCTGCGGCACGCGGTCGATGGGTGCCAGCGAGCCCTTGAAGTGCTTCAGGTCCATGACCATCACATCGTCCCACAGGCCCAGACGCTTCAGGTCGCGCACCAAGTACTGGTTGACGACGGTGAACTCGCCCGACAGGTTGGACTTGACCGACAGGTTGCCGAACGAGGGTTCGATGGAGGCATCGACGCCGACGATGTTGGAGATGGTGGCGGTGGGGGCGATGGCCACGCAGTTGCTGTTGCGCATGCCGTGCTGCTTGATCTGTGCGCGCAGCGCGTCCCAGTCCAGACGCGTGCTGCGGTCCACCTCGACGTGGCCGCCGCGCTCGCGCGCCAGCAGCTCCAGCGAATCCAGCGGCAGGATGCCCTGCGACCACAGTGACCCTTCATAGCTGGAATACGTGCCGCGCTCGCGCGCCAGCTCGGTCGAGGCCTGGTAGGCGTAGTAGCAGATGGCTTCCATCGACTCATCGGCGAACCGCACCGCGGCATCGCTGGCGTAGGGTACGCGCAGCTCATACAGCGCGTCCTGAAAGCCCATCAGCCCGAGGCCCACCGGGCGGTGGCGGAGATTCGACTCGCGCGCCTTGTCCACGGCGTAGTAATTGATGTCGATGACGTTGTCCAGCATGCGCATGGCAGTGCCGATGGTACGGCGCAGCTTGTCGTGATCCAGCGCGCCGTCCTTCAGGTGGCGCGCCAGGTTCACTGAACCCAGGTTGCACACGGCGGTTTCGCTGTCGCTGGTGTTGAGCGTGATCTCGGTGCACAGGTTGGACGAGTGCACCACGCCCGCGTGCTGTTGCGGGCTGCGGATGTTGCACGGGTCCTTGAAGGTGATCCAGGGATGGCCGGTCTCGAACAGCATCGACAGCATCTTGCGCCACAGGTCCACCGCCGGCACGCGCTTGAAGAGCTTCAGCTCGCCGCTGTCGGCCTTCGCCTCATAGGCGGTGTAGGCGCGCTCGAAGGCCTGGCCGACCAGGTCGTGTAGGTCGGGCACGTCGGAGGGCGAGAATAGCGTCCACTGGCCCTTGTCCAGCACGCGCTTCATGAACAGGTCCGGGATCCAGTTGGCGGTGTTCATGTCGTGCGTGCGCCGGCGGTCGTCGCCGGTGTTCTTGCGCAGCTCCAGGAACTCCTCGATGTCGAGGTGCCAAGTCTCCAGGTAGGTGCAGACGGCGCCCTTGCGCTTGCCGCCCTGGTTCACTGCTACAGCGGTGTCGTTCACCACCTTCAGGAACGGCACCACGCCCTGCGATTCACCGTTCGTGCCCTTGATGCGCGCGCCCAGGGCGCGCACGCGCGTCCAGTCGTTGCCCAGGCCGCCGGCGAACTTGGACAGCAGGGCGTTTTCCTTGATGGACTCGTAGATGCCCTCCAGGTGGTCGGGCACGGTGGTCAGGTAGCACGACGACAGCTGTGAGCGCAGCGTGCCGCTGTTGAACAGCGTCGGGGTGCTGCTCATGAAGTCGAACGACGACAGCAGCTCGTAGAACTCGATGGCGCGGGCCGTGCCCGTGGTCTTCGGGTCTCCCTCCTTCAGCGCCAGGCCCATGGCCACGCGCATGAAGAACGACTGCGGCAACTCGATGCGGGTCTTGTCGATGTGCAGGAAATAGCGGTCGTACAGCGTCTGCAGGCCGAGATAGTCGAACTGCTGGTCGCGCTGCGGCTGCAGCGCCGCGGCCAGGCGCTCCAGGTCGAACTCCAGCAGCGCCGGATTCATCAGCTCGTGCTCCACGCCCTGGCTCACGAACAGCGGGAAGTGCGCGGCGTAGGCGGTCTGCATGTCGGCCGGCGCCACGTCGCGGCCCAGCACCTCGCGCACGATGGTGTGCAGCAGCAGGCGTGCGGTGGCATGGGTGTAGCCGGGGTCTTTCTCGATCAGCGTGCGTGCCGCCAGGATGGCGGCCTTGTAGACCTCCTCCATCGGCACGCCGTCATACAGGTTGCGCAGTGTCTCAGTGGCGATCGGCGCGGCCTGCACTTCCTGCCCCAGGTCCGTGCAGGCGGACTCGATCAACGCCTGCAGGCGCAGCACGTCCAGTTCCACGCGCTGGCCGCCTTCCTGCACGAACAGCGCCGGCATCTGCGGCATCAGTTCTTCCTTGCGCTGCGCGCGCTCCTGCGCCCGGCGCTCGCGATACAGCACATAGGCGCGCGCCACCTCGTGGTGGCCGCCGCGCATCAGACCTAGCTCGACCTGGTCCTGTACGTCCTCGATGTGGAAGGTGCCGCCCGCCGGGCGCGAGCGCTGCAGCGCGCGCACCACGGCCTGCGTCAGGTCGTCCACGATCTCGCGCACGCTGGCCGAGGCCGCGCCCTGCGCGCCGCGCACCGCCAGGAAGGCCTTCATCATCGCCACGGCGATCTTCTGCGGCTCGAACGGCACCACCGCGCCGTTGCGTCGGATGAGCTGGTAATGGCTGAGTGCAGGCTCATGCCCGGCCTCGGCGCCCAAATGCGGACGTGCGGACGGAGACAGGGGAGATGCGACTTGCATGGTGGCTTCCTTTGGGTGTTCGGGACGGGCGCGCGGCACGGCGGGCAGGTGCCGCACGACGGCGTCGGGCTGCGAAAAGCTCCAGGCACTGCCTGTGCCAGGACGCTATATCTGGTGTGTTGCGATAGTTTAGAACACTATAGGTAGTGCCCTGGCGAATCAAGCGGCGAAAAGCTGCGGGACAGCGCGACGCGGCATGCGCTTACAGCGGGGTGTGGTATGGACGCCTTCGGTCAGGCGCGAGCGCCGGACCGTGAGCCGGTCAGATGCCCGGCGGAAACAGCACGCCGCGGCCTGCCATTGGCCGCGTCAGGCGCGGCCAGTTGAAGCCGGCGCCGGGGTCATGCTTGCGCGCCGGGGCGATGTGCTCGTGCCCGGCGATGAAGCGCACCGGGTGGCGCGCCAGCAGCGCCGTGCACAGCTCCAGCAGCGCCGCATACTGCGGCTCCTCGAAGGCCAGGCCCTCCAGGCCTTCGAGCTCGATGCCGATGGAATCGTCGTTGCAGCTGCCGCGTCCGCGGTAGTGCGACCGGCCGGCGTGCCAGGCGCGCCGCTGCACGTCCACGAACTGCCACAGCTGTCCAGTGCGTTCGATGAAGAAGTGGCTGGAGACCTGCAGGCCACGGATCGTGCGGAAATAGGGATGCGCGTCCCAGTCGAGCCGGTTGGTGAACAGCTGCTGTACCTGGCCGCCGCCATACTCGCCCGGTGGCAGGCTGATGGAGTGCAGCACCAGCAGGTCCACCTCGGCTCCCGGTGGCCGGGGGCCGTGGTTGGGCGAGAGCAGGGCGCGCGCCGCGTGCAGCCAGCCCCCGTTCCAGGCGGCGCGAGCAGCGGCCTTCATGCCTCGGGCATATCGCCGTCGCTCGGCACGGCGATGCCCAGGCGCGCGATGCGGTAGCGGATCTGGCGCAGGCTGATGCCCAGACGCGCGGCGGCGGCGGTGCGGTTGAAGCCGGTGTCGTGCAGCGCACGGGTCAGAATTTCGCGCTCGCGCTGGTCCAGCCAGCTCTGCAGGTCGCTGGGCAGGGGCGCCTTGCCCGCCACAGCGTCAGGCGCGCCTGCAGGTTCCAGCCCGCCGGTGGCGGTGTCCTGGTCCAGCTGCAGTTCATCGCCATCGTTCAGCGCCACCGCGCGGTGCAGCAGGTTTTCCAGCTCGCGTACGTTGCCGCTCAAGGGGTGGCGCGCCAGTTGCTCCAGGGCGTGCGCCGACAGTGCCGGCACCGGCAGGCCGCTGTCGTGGGCGATGCGCGCGAGCAGTGCGGCGCTGAGCGCCGGCAGATCGTCGCGGCGCTCGCGCAGCGGGGGGATCAGCAGCTCGATCACGTTCAGCCGGTAATACAGGTCCTGGCGGAAGCGCCCGGCCTGCACGTCGGCGGCCAGGTCGCGGTGCGTGGCGCTGACGATGCGCACGTCCACCGTCTCCTCCTGCGTCGAGCCCAGCGAGCGCACGCTGCGCTCCTGGATGGCGCGCAGCAGCTTGGATTGCATCGAGAGCGGCAGGTCGCCAATCTCGTCCAGGAACAGCGTGCCGCCGCGCGCCGCCTGGAAATAGCCCTCGCGGTCGTGGCTGGCGCCGGTATAGGAGCCCTTGCGCGCGCCGAAGAACTCGGCCTCCAGCAGGTTCTCGGGGATGGCGCCGCAGTTCACCGCCACCAGCGGCCCGCCGGCGCGCTGGCTGCTCGTGTGCAGCGCACGCGCCACCAGCTCCTTGCCGGTGCCCGATTCGCCCCGGATCAGCACCGGCGCCATGCTGCCCGCCACCTTGGCGATGCGCTGCTTGAGCGCGCGCATGACGCCGGATTCGCCCACCAGCCGCTGCAGCGCCTGGTCCTGTTCCGGCGCTGCAGACCGCTCGCCCACGGCGGCGGGGCGGCGCGGCGCGGGCGCGGCGCCGCCGATGCCCTGCACCGCCGAGGCCACCACCGCGCGGAACTGCTTCAGGTCCACCGGCTTGGTCAGGTAGTCGAAGGCGCCGGCGCGCAGCGCCTCGACCGCGTTCTCGGCCGATCCATAGGCGGTCATGACCACGCAGCGCTCGCGCCGCTGCTGCTCGCGCAACTCGTGCAGCAGCTCCATGCCGAATCCGTCGGGCAGGCGCATGTCGGTGATCACTGCGTCGAAGCGCCGGGCCTGCAGCTGGGCGCGGCCCTCGGCCACGCTGGCGGCGGTCTCCACGCGGTAGCCCTCGCGCAGCAGGGTCAGCTCGTACAGCGTGCGCAGGTCGGGTTCGTCGTCGACGACCAGGATGGATGCGGCTTTGTCGGTCATGCGGGCGGGGCGGTCCTCATGCGCCGATTGTGTCAAACCCGGATGGCGGCGCCGTGTCCGTGGCGCTGGCCCTGTCCCGGGCGAACAGCACCGTGAAGGCGTTGCCGGCTACCTCGCCGCGCGCCAGCTGCCGGCTGGCGCGCTGGTAGTGGATGCTGGCGCGCCAGCGCCGGCACAGCTCGCGGCAGATGTACAGGCCCAGGCCGCTGGAGCGGCTCTCCGACGAGAAGAACGGCTCGAACAGGTGGCGCTCGACGCTGGCGTCCAGCGGTGCGCCGTCGCTCCAGACCTGCACTCCGGCGCGCCCGCTGGGCGTGATGCGGGTGGACAGGCACAGCGCATCGGCGTGCGGGCCGCGGTAGCGCTGGGCATTGTCCAGCAGGTTGACCAGCACGCGCCGCAGGTGCTCGGGGTCGAAGGCCGCCCACGCGCCCGGGGCTTCAAGCGCCAGCAGACCCTGGCGCGTGGCCGGGTCGTGTGCCTGCCAGTCGGCCCAGACCTGGCGCACCGTGGCGTCCAGTTCCATCCGCGGTGCCGTCGGGGCGTTATCGGACTGGTGCACGCGCGCCACGTCCAGCACATCCTCGGTGATGCGCACCAGGCGCTCGGTGTTGGTGCGCACCATGCGGTTCAGGCGCAGGTGCACCGGGTCATGCAGGTCTTCTTCCAGTAGCTGGCTGGCCTGGGAGATCGCCGCCAGCGGGTTGCGGATCTCGTGCGCTACGGCGGCGGACATGCGGCCCATGGCGGCCAGCTTCTCGGTGCGCAGGCGGGCCTGCATCTCGCGCAGGTCGTGCAGGAATACCACGCACAGGGCCTCCTCGTCGTCCTCGGCACGCGCGGCCCGCGTGTGCGTGGGCCAGCTGCGCAGGCGCAGCGCCATGGGCGGCTGGCCATGCTGCTCCACGCTCACGTCTACCGTCTGCGGCAGCTGCAGCGCGAAGGTCTCGCGCGCCATGGTCAGCAGTGCCGCCCAGGGCCCGTCCGGTGCCAGCGCGAACGGCACGCCCGGGCTGGCGTGCGGGCCGAACAGCAGCAGTGCCGCCGGGTTGGCCAGGCGCACCACGCCTGCCACGTCCAGCACCAGCACGCCATCGGCGACGTGCTGCATCACCAGCGCGCTGATGGCGCGCTGGGTGCGTGCATCGACCTGGCTCAGCTGCGCTACCTTCTGCTCGCTGATCAGGCGCGCGGCCAGCTGATGCGTGAGGTAGGCGACGACGAAATAGCCGCTGCCGGTCAGCGCTGCCTGCAGGTACTGCATGGTGCTGTCGCTGCCGCCCTGCCACACCGTCCACGCCAGCAGCAGCAGCGTGACTCCGGCCGCCGTGCCCAGCGCCAGGGTCAGCGTGCCCAGCACCGAGGCCAGCAGCAGCGGCAGGCCGAAGAGCGGCGTGAAGTTGATCGCCCCCGCCGGCTGCAGCGCCTGCAGCGTGGCGATCAGCAGCACATCCACGCCGATGGAGGGCAGCCAGTGCAGGCCAGGCTGCGGCGCCGGCGGTGCGCGCCCGGCCAGCACGCGCAGCAGCACGGTGGCCACCACATAGGCCAGCGCGCAGGAGGGCAGCAGCGCATGACCGGCCTGCCCCATGGCCGCGCCCAGCAGCAGCAGCGCTAGCAGCGCCAGGGCGACCAGCACGCGGGCCGTCAGAAAACCCTGCCACAGGCGCAGGAAGGCAGGGGCGACCGGACGGCCGGAGGAAAGCGGAGCCGCGCGCGGCATGGCGCCTCAGCCCGCGCGCCGGTGCGCCTCGCAGCAGTAGCTGCGCCCATCGTGCTGCAGCGCCTGCGACTGCGGCAGGTGCACGCCGCAGTGCGCGCAGCGCACCATGGGTTCTGGCGGCTGGATGTGCGGCGGCGCCGGCGGGCGTGGCGGCAGCGGTCGCTGGCTGCGCCAGATGGCATAGACGACGGCCAGCACCGCCAGCAGCACCAGGTACTTCATTGCATCAACCCAGGCGCTCCAGCACCACTTCCATGACGAAGCGCGAGCCGGCATAGGCCAGCAGCAGCAGCACCGCGCCGGCATACAGCACCCGCACCGCCCTCCGTCCGCGCCAGCCGAAGCGCGCACGCCCCAGCAGCAGCACGGCGAAGGTGATCCAGGCCAGCAGCGAGAACACCGCCTTGTGGTCCCAGCGCCAGGCGCGGCCGTACAGCACCTCGCCGAACAGCCAGCCCGCCACCAGCGTCGCCGACAGCAGCAGGAAGCCGGCGCCGACGAAGCGGAAAGTCAGGCGCTCCAGCGTGAGCAGCGGCAGCGTGGTGGACAGGTCCGCCGCCAAGCGGATCTGGCGCTCGGCGCGACCCATCAGCCAGGCGTGGATGACGGCCGCGGCAAACAGGCCGTAGCAGGCGATGCCCAGCGTCAGGTGCAGCGCCAGCCAGGGCGAGGCCGACACATGCAGCGCTCGGCCGGGAAACACCGCCGCCAGCAGCACCGCCAGCGCGCCCAGCGCGCCCAGCACAGCGCGCGCGCGCATCTGGGGAAACAGCTGGTGCTCGACCGCGTAGGCCGTGAGCACCAGCCAGGCGGTCATTGACAGCGCCGGCGCGAAGCCGAAGTGCGGCGCATGGCCGACCAGCCCCCACGCCAGCGCGGCGGCGTGCAGCACCCAGGCCGGGGCCATGGCCCACAGGTGCCGCCGGGCGCCGGGGCGCGCGGCCGCGGCCGCGCCCAAGGCATAGGCCAGTGCGGCAGCGGCGGCCAGTAGCCAGCCGGCCAGGGGGGCGCCGGGTAAACTCATGGGTTCGCAGTTTAGCCGTCCGCAAGGGGCGGCCCGAGGCGCGCGCCGCGCGCCACACGACGCATCTGGAGCACGCAGCCATGGCCTCCGCCCTCACCGAAAAACTCACCCGTCTCGTCAAGGAAATGCGCGGCCAGGCCCGCATCACCGAAGCCAACGTGCAGGACATGCTGCGCGAAGTGCGCATGGCGCTGCTCGAGGCCGACGTGGCTCTGCCGGTGGTGCGCGACTTCGTCGCCCGCGTCAAGGACAAGGCGCTTGGCCAGGAGGTCATGGGCAGCCTGAAGCCCGGCCAGACCCTGGTGGGCATCGTCAACAAGGAGCTCGCCGCCACCATGGGCGAGGGCGTGGCCGACATCAACCTGGCCGCGCAGCCGCCGGCCGTGATCCTGATGGCCGGCCTGCAGGGCGCGGGCAAGACCACCACCACGGCGAAACTCGCCAAGCACCTGATCGAAAAGCGCAAGAAGAAGGTGCTCACGGTCTCCGGTGACGTGTACCGTCCGGCGGCCATCGAGCAGCTCAAGACGGTGACGAAGCAGGCCGGCGCCGAGTGGTTCCCCAGCACGCCCGACCAGAAGCCCCGCGACATCGCCCTGGCGGCGCTGGATCACGCCCGGCGCCACTATTTCGACGTGCTGCTGGTCGACACCGCCGGCCGCCTGGCCGTCGACGAGGTGCTGATGCAGGAGATCCGCGACCTGCATGCCGCCATCAAGCCCGTGGAGACCCTGTTCGTCGTCGATGCCATGCAGGGCCAGGACGCGGTCAACACCGCACGCGCCTTCAAGGAGGCGCTGCCGCTCACCGGCATCGTGCTGACCAAGCTGGACGGCGACTCGCGCGGTGGCGCGGCGCTGTCGGTGCGACAGATCACCGGCGCGCCGATCAAGTTCGCCGGCGTGTCCGAGAAGATCGACGGGCTGGAGGTGTTCGACGCCGAGCGCCACGCCGGGCGCATCCTGGGCATGGGCGACATCGTGGCGCTGGTCGAGCAGGTCAGCGCCGGGGTGGACATGGAGGCGGCGCAAAAGCTCGCTGCCAAGGTCAAGAGCGGCGATGGGTTCGATTTGAACGACTTCCTGGGGCAGCTGCAGCAGATGAAGCAGATGGGCGGGCTGTCCAGCTTTATGGACAAGCTGCCGAGCGAGCTCTCCGCCAAGGCCGGTCAGGTGGACCTGGACCGCGCCGAGCGCGACGTGCGCAGGAAGGAAGGGATCATCTGCAGCATGACCGCGCTGGAACGCAGGAAGCCCGAGCTCATCAAGGCCACGCGCAAGAAACGCATCGCTGCCGGTGCCGGCGTGCAGGTGCAGGAAGTGAACCGGCTGCTCAAGGAGTTCGAGCAGATGCAGGAGATGATGAAGAAGATGAAGGGCGGCGGCCTGATGAAGATGATGAAGAAGATGGGCGGCATGAAGGGCCTCAAGGGCATGAAGGGCATGCCCGGCCTGCCGTTCTGATGGCGCTTCTTTTTCGATAGCTGACCGCCATTGCTCCATATAGGCTGAAGGCTGTTTTCGTTTGAAATCTGCAGGCCGGGCGGCAGACCAGCCATGCGCCATCGCATGCGGCGTGGACAGGCCTGCGTTCGGTTGCTGGCAGACGCTGCGGTGCACCGGGCAGGCTGTCCCGCACAGGTGGCAGCGGCTGCATGGGGGCAACCGCCGTTTCCTACAATCGCGCCCTTCGCCCGCACCCTCCAGAGCCATGCCCCACACCATGCCCGCAGACGCCGCATCCGGCAGCAACCGTCCTGATGACGACGCCCTCGTCGTGCAGGACATGGTGCGCTGGCTGGAGCGCGCCGTGATCGACCTGAACCTGTGCCCGTTCGCCAAGGGCGTGCACACCAAGGGGCAGATCCACTACGCCGTCAGCCACGCCGACGATGCGCGCGGCCTGCTGGAGGACCTGCGCCGCGAGCTGGAGGCGCTGGCCGAAGCGTCGTCCGAGCGGCGCGACACCACGCTGTTGATGGCGCCGCGGTGCTTTCCCGACTTCCTGGACTTCAACGACTTCCTGGAGTTGGCCGACGAGCTGGTCGAGGCCATGGACCTGGCCGGCATCCTGCAGGTCGCGTCCTTCCATCCCCGGTTCCAGTTCGCCGGCACCGACGTGGAGGACGTGGGCAACTGCACCAACCGTGCGCCGTACCCCACGCTGCACCTGCTGCGCGAGGACAGCATCGACCGCGCGGTCGAGGCGTTCCCCGAGGCGGAAGAGATCTTCGAGCGCAACATCGAAGTGCTGGAGCAGCTGGGACCCGAGGGCTGGAAGGCGCTGGATGTGGGCGCGCGCTGCCCGTTCCATCCCCCTGCGGATGCGCCGACCGGGCAGGACGCTGGATGCGCGCAGGGTGCCGATGCCGAACCTGGCGCCAAAGGCGTGGCCGCCCTGGGCGGCAGGGCCGAGGGCGATGCA
The DNA here is from genome assembly GCF_900103645.1 of Oryzisolibacter propanilivorax. Taxonomy (GTDB): domain Bacteria; phylum Pseudomonadota; class Gammaproteobacteria; order Burkholderiales; family Burkholderiaceae_C; genus Melaminivora; species Melaminivora propanilivorax. The sequence continues at coordinate 378,761 of NZ_FNHP01000003.1, read as the reverse complement.
TCCGTCCCGCCACAGGGCCGGCAGCCATGAGCCGCGCCGCCCGACCCGGTTCCGCCGCCCCGGCGCCGCAACACGGCACCCGTCCGGATGCCGCAGGCACCCCGACCCCGGACCGCCGGCAGGGCCGCGCCGCGCCGCGCCGCGCCGCCGCAGGCAGCGCCAGCGCGTCAGCCGATGCCGCCGTGCTGGCCGAACTGCGCCCGGGCCAGTCCGTCGAGCTGCTGAAAGAGCTGCACATCCTCACGCGCGAGGGCCGGCTGAACCAGGACTCGCGCCGCAAGCTCAAGCAGGTTTACCACCTGTACCAGTTCATCGAGCCGCTGCTGCAGGGCGCCGCGCAGGACGGCCACGCGCCGCTGTTGGCCGACCACGGCGCGGGCAAATCCTACCTGGGCTTCATCCTGTACGACCTGTTTTTCAAGACGCTGGGGCGTGGTGAGATCTATGGCATCGAGTGGCGTGCCGACCTGGTCGAGCGCTCGCGCGCGCTGGCCAATCAACTGGGCTTTGGGCGCATGCAGTTCCTGAACTTGGCCGCCGCCGATGCCGCCAGTGTCGAGGCGGGCCTGCCCGAGCGCTTCGACATCGTCACCGCGCTGCACGCCTGCGACACCGCCACCGACGACGCCATCGCCTTCGGCCTGCACAAGCGCGCCCGGGCCATGGTGCTGGTGCCGTGCTGCCAGGCCGAGGTCGCGGCCTGCCTGCGCCAGACCAAGGCGCTGCAGCTGTCGCGCACCCCGCTGGCCGAGCTGTGGCGCCACCCCATCCACACGCGCGAGCTGGGCAGCCAGCTGACCAACGTGCTGCGCTGCCTGCATCTGGAGGCCAGCGGCTACCAAGTCACCGTGACCGAACTGGTCGGCTGGGAGCACAGCCTGAAGAACGAACTGATCCTGGCGCGCTGGACCGGGCAGAAGAAGCGCAGCGCCGCCGAGCGGCTGGCGGCGATCCTCGACGAGTTCGGGCTGCGCCAGGTGCTGGGGGCGCGCTTCGGCGTGGTTAAAACAGACGGCCTGACTGCAGCTGACTGACATGGGAAACTGACCTTTTATTGGGGTCAGATTCCAATTTCGATTCCAATTTTCTGCCTACCATGGCGGCTTTCCAGCACTGTTGGGGAGCCCTGCCATGGCCCGTCTGCCGCGTCTTACCGTCCCCGGTTTCCCGCACCACATCATCCAGCGCGGCAATAACCGGCAGGCCATCTTCCTGGACACGGCCGACCGCGAATGCATGCTGCAGCTGCTGGCCGAACAGGCGCGCCAATGCAAGGTGGCCGTGCATGCCTATGTGCTGATGAGCAACCACCTGCACCTGCTGGCCACGCCCGAGACCGCCGAGGGCATCCCACTGATGATGCAGGCCGTAGGGCGCAGTTACGTGCGGCAGTTCAACCGGCGCCACCACCGCACCGGCACGCTGTGGGAAGGGCGCTACCGCTCGACCATCGTGCAGACCGAGCGCTACCTGCTGGCCTGCATGGCCTACATCGACCTGAACCCGGTGCGCGCCGGGCTGGTGGTGCGGCCGGCTGACCATCCCTGGTCCAGCCACGCGCATCTGGTGGGGCTGCGCGCCGACCCGCTGGTCACCCCGCACGCGCTGTACTGGGCGCTGGGCAATACGCCCTTCGCGCGCGAGGCGGCCTATGCCGAGCTGGTGCACACCGGCCTGTCGCAGCAGGACCGGCAGGACCTGGGACGCTCAGTGCATGCCGGGTGGGCGCTGGGCCAGCCGGAGTTTATTGCTGCATTGCAACAAAAAACACGACGCCGGATCAGCCAGGGCCGGGCCGGCAGACCCGCCGTGGACATGTCGCATCACCAGTGAAATCGGGACCTAGTCCTCATCCTGTATGGGTCTATTGCTCCTTATTTGATGTGTCCCCGATAAAGCCCCTATAGGCAGCCTGCAGATTTAATTGGAATCTGACCCCAATTAATATGCTTGAACGGCATCAAGTCATGCATTACTCTGCGCTTCCCACAAGTATTGTTTGGCAAGGAAAGCGCCATGACCACGGCTGACGAGATCGCGCATCTGCAACGACACGGCCTGTACGCCCCCGGCAACGAGCACGACGCCTGCGGGCTGGGCTTCGTCGCCCACATCAAGGGCGACAAGCGCCACGACATCGTTACCGGCGCGCTGAAGATCCTGGAAAACCTCGACCACCGCGGTGCCGTGGGCGCGGACAAGCTGATGGGCGACGGCGCCGGCATCCTGATCCAGATCCCGGACCGGCTGTACCGCGAGGAGATGGCCCGCGCCGGGGTGGCGCCAGACGGGTCGGTGGGCGTCGAACTGCCTCCGGCCGGCGAATACGGCGTGGGCATGGTGTTCCTGCCCAAGGAGCACGCTTCGCGCCTGGCCTGCCAGCAGGAGCTGGAGCGCGCCATCCGCGCCGAAGGGCAGCGCTTGCTGGGCTGGCGCGACGTGCCGGTCAACCGCGAGATGCCGATGTCGCCTGCCGTGCGCGACAAGGAGCCCATCCTGCGTCAGGTGTTCATTGGCCGCGGCAGCGACGTGATCGTGCAGGACGCGCTGGAACGCAAGCTGTACGTCATCCGCAAGACCGCCAGCGCCGCCATCCAGGCGCTGGGGCTCAAGCACAGCAAGGAGTACTACGTCCCCAGCATGAGCAGCCGCACCGTGGTCTACAAGGGCCTGCTGCTGGCCGAGCAGGTCGGCGTGTACTTCCTCGACCTGCAGGATGCGCGCTGCGTCTCGGCCATCGGCCTGGTGCACCAGCGCTTTTCCACCAACACCTTCCCCGAGTGGCCGCTGGCGCACCCCTACCGCTACGTGGCGCACAACGGCGAGATCAACACCGTGCGCGGCAACTACCACTGGATGGTGGCGCGCGAGGGCGTGATGGCCTCGCCGGTGCTGGGCCCGGACCTGGCCAAGCTGTACCCCATCAGCTTCGCCGGCCAGAGCGACACCGCCACCTTCGACAACTGCCTGGAGCTGCTGACCATGGCCGGTTACCCGCTGGCGCAGGCGGTGATGATGATGATCCCCGAGCCGTGGGAGCAGCATGAGGCCATGGACGAGCGCCGCCGCGCGTTCTACGAATACCACGCGGCCATGCTCGAGCCCTGGGACGGCCCGGCGTCCATCGTCTTCACCGATGGCCGCCAGATCGGCGCCACGCTGGACCGCAACGGCCTGCGCCCCTCGCGCTACGTGGTGACCGACGACGACCTGGTCATCCTGGCCTCCGAAGCCGGCGTGCTGCCCGTGCCCGACAGCCGCGTGCGCACCAAGTGGCGCCTGCAGCCCGGCAAGATGCTGCTGATCGACCTGGAGCAGGGCCGTCTGATCGAGGACGACGAGCTGAAGGCGAACATCGTCAACACCAAGCCCTACAAGCAGTGGATCGAGAACCTGCGCATCAAGCTCGACAGCATCGCGCTGCCGCTGGCTGATGTCGATGCCGCTGCCGATGCCGCGCCGCGGGAGGCGCTGCCGCTGCTGGAGCGCCAGCAGGCCTTCGGCTTCACGCAGGAGGACATCAAGTTCCTGCTCGCCCCGATGGCGCAGAACGGCGAGGAGGGCGTGGGCTCGATGGGCAACGACAGCCCGCTAGCCGTGCTGTCGGACAAGAACAAGCCCTTGTACAACTACTTCCGGCAGATGTTCGCGCAGGTCACCAACCCGCCCATCGACCCGATCCGCGAGGCCATCGTGATGAGCCTGGTGTCCTTCGTCGGCCCCAAGCCGAACCTGCTGGACATCAACCAGGTCAACCCGCCGATGCGCCTGGAGCTGCAGCAGCCGGTGCTGGATGGCGCCGACATGCAGCGCCTGCGCCAGATCGAGCGCTTCACGCACGGCAAGTTCAAGAGCGCCACCATCGACATCACCTACCCGCTGGACTGGGGCCGCGAGGGCGTGGAGGCGAAACTGGCCTCGCTGTGCGCACAGGCCGTGGACGAGCTGCGCGGTGGCGCCAACATCCTGATCATCAGCGACCGCAACCTGTCGGCCACGCAGGTGGCGATCCCCGCGCTGCTGGCGCTGTCCAGCATCCACCAGCACCTGGTGCGCGCCGGCCTGCGCACCACCACCGGCCTGGTGGTGGAGACCGGCAGCGTGCGCGAGGTGCACCACTTCGCGGTGCTGGCCGGCTACGGCGCCGAGGCGGTGCACCCGTATCTGGCGCTGGAGACGCTGGCCGACATGCACCGCGAGCTGCCGGGCGCGCTGTCCTTCGAGAAGGCCAGCCACAACTACATCAAGGCGGTGGGCAAGGGCCTGGCCAAGATCATGTCCAAGATGGGCGTGTCCACCTACATGAGCTATTGCGGCGCGCAGCTGTTCGAGTGCGTGGGGCTGGACAGCGCCACCGTCGACAAGTACTTCACCGGCACGGCCAGCCGCGTCGAGGGCATCGGCGTGTTCCAGATCGCCGAGGAGGCCATCCGCAACCACCTGGCCGCCTTCGGCGACGACCCGCTGCTGGCGCAGATGCTGGAGGCGGGCGGCGAGTACGCCTGGCGCGCGCGCGGCGAGGAGCACATGTGGACGCCCGACGCCATCGCCAAGCTGCAGCACGCGGCGCGCTCGGGCAACTTCTCCACCTACAAGGAATACGCCCAGCTGATCAACGACCAGAGCCGCCGGCACATGACGCTGCGCGGGCTGTTCGAGTTCAGGTTCGACCCCGCCCGGGCCATCCCGCTCGACCAGGTCGAGCCGGCCAAGGACATCGTCAAGCGCTTCGCCACCGGCGCCATGTCGCTGGGCTCGATCAGCACCGAGGCGCACGCCACGCTGGCCGTGGCCATGAACCGCATCGGCGGCAAGAGCAACACCGGCGAGGGCGGCGAGGATCCGCGCCGCTACCGCAACGAACTGAAGGGCATCCCGATCGCCGCTGGCGAGACGCTGGCCTCGGTCATCGGCGCCGACCGGGTCGCGGCCGACATCCCGCTGCAGGCCGGCGACTCGCTGCGCTCGAAGATCAAGCAGGTGGCCTCGGGGCGCTTCGGCGTCACGGCCGAGTACCTGGCCTCGTCCGACCAGATCCAGATCAAGATGGCGCAAGGCGCCAAGCCCGGCGAGGGCGGCCAGCTGCCCGGCGGCAAGGTGACCGAGTACATCGGCCAGCTGCGCCACAGCGTGCCCGGCGTGGGCCTGATCAGCCCGCCGCCGCACCACGACATCTACTCCATCGAGGACCTGGCCCAGCTGATCCACGACCTGAAGAACGTCGCGCCGCACGCCGACATCTCGGTCAAGCTGGTCTCCGAGGTCGGCGTGGGCACCATCGCCGCGGGCGTGGCCAAGTGCAAGAGCGACCACGTGGTCATCGCCGGGCACGACGGCGGCACCGGCGCCTCGCCCTGGTCGTCCATCAAGCACGCCGGCAGCCCCTGGGAGATCGGCCTGGCCGAGACGCAGCAGACGCTGGTGCTGAACCGCCTGCGCGGGCGCATCCGCGTGCAGGCCGACGGGCAGATGAAGACCGGGCGCGACGTGGTCATCGGCGCGCTGCTGGGCGCCGACGAGTTCGGCTTCGCCACCGCGCCGCTGGTCGCCGAGGGCTGCATCATGATGCGCAAGTGCCACCTGAACACCTGCCCGGTGGGCGTGGCCACGCAGGATCCGGTGCTGCGCGCCAAGTTCACGGGCAAGCCCGAGCACGTGGTGAACTACTTCTTCTTCGTCGCCGAGGAGGTGCGCCAGATCATGGCCCAGCTGGGCGTGCGCACGTTTGACGAGCTCATCGGCCGCACCGAGCTGCTGGACACGCGCCGCGGCGTGTCGCACTGGAAGGCGCGCGGTCTGGACTTCTCGCGCCTGTTCGCCCAGGTGCCGGCGGCGCCCGAGGTGGCGCGGCGCCACGTCGAACACCAAGACCACGGCCTGGGCCGCACACTGGACGTCAAGCTGATCGAGCGCTGCCAGCCGGCGATCCAGCAGGCCGAGGGCGTGCGCATCATGGAGACGGTGCGCAACGTCAACCGCTCGGTCGGCGCCATGCTCTCGGGCGCGGTGACGCGCGCGCACCCGCAGGGCCTGCCCGACGACACCATTCGCATCCACTTCGAGGGCACGGGCGGGCAGTCCTTCGGCGCCTTCCTGTGCGCCGGCATCACGCTGAACCTGACCGGCGAGGCCAACGACTACACCGGCAAGGGCCTGTCGGGCGGGCGCGTCATCGTACGGCCCAGCCACGAGTTCCGCGGCGAGGCGGCGGCCAACACCATCGTCGGCAACACGGTGATGTTCGGTGCCACCAGCGGCGAGGCGTTCTTCGCCGGCGTCGCCGGCGAGCGCTTCGCGGTACGTCTGTCGGGCGCTGTCGCCGTGGTCGAGGGCGTGGGCGACCACGGCTGCGAGTACATGACCGGCGGCACCGTGGTGGTGCTGGGGCGCACCGGGCGCAACTTCGCCGCCGGCATGAGCGGCGGCGTGGCCTATGTCTACGACGAGGACGGGCAGTTCGAGACGCGCTGCAACCGCGCCATGGTGCAGCTCGAGCGCATCCAGCCCGCCGACGAGCAGCGCGCCGGCGCGCCGCAAGGCCACTGGCACCGCGGCCGCACCGACGAAGAGCAGCTCAAGGATCTGCTGGAGCAGCACAGCCGCTGGACCGGCAGCCGCCGCGCGCGCGCGCTGCTGGACCACTGGGCCGCCGCGCGCAGCCGCTTCGTCAAGGTGCTGCCCAACGAGTACAAGCGCGCCCTGGCCGAGATGCACGAGCGACAACTGCTCGAAGACGGCGCCACCCCTGCGGCGGCAGTGCCTGAAATGCAAGCGCCGGCAGCGGCGACCGCGGCGGTCGCAGCCTGAGGCACCGCGCCGTCCCTCCTACCCAAGCCCCACACCGCCAGGACACACACCATGGGAAAGACCACCGGCTTTCTGGAATACGCGCGCATCGAGGAGGGCCACGCCCCGGTCGCCGAGCGCGTCAGGCACTACCGCGAGTTCGTCATCGCGCTGGACGACGGCCAGGCGCAGGTGCAGGCGGCGCGCTGCATGGACTGCGGCACGCCGTTTTGCAACAGCGGCTGTCCGGTGAACAACATCATCCCGGACTTCAATGACCTGGTGTACCGCCAGGACTGGGCCAGCGCCATTGCAGTGCTGCACAGCACCAACAACTTCCCCGAGTTCACCGGGCGCATCTGCCCGGCGCCGTGCGAGGCCGCCTGCACGCTGAACCTGCAGGACGCGCCGGTCGGCATCAAGAGCATCGAGCACGCCATCATCGACCGTGCCTGGGACGAAGGCTGGGTGCAGCCGCAGCCGGCCGCACGCAAAAGCGGCAAGCGCGTAGCGGTGGTCGGCTCGGGGCCGGCGGGGCTGGCGGCGGCGCAGCAGCTGGCGCGCGCCGGGCACGCGGTGACGGTGTTCGAGAAGAACGAGCAGGTCGGCGGCCTGCTGCGCTACGGCATCCCTGACTTCAAGCTGGACAAGGGCCACATCGACCGGCGCGTGGCGCAGCTGCAGGCAGAGGGCGTGGTGTTGCGCACCGGCGTGCTGGTGGCCGACGCCCAGGCCGGCCTGGGCGCGGACAGCCGCGTCACCAACGGCGCGCGCGAGACGCTGGCGCCTGCGCAGCTGGCCGCCGACTTCGACGCCGTGCTGCTGGCCGGCGGCGCCGAGGTCTCGCGCGACCTGCCGGTGCCGGGGCGCGAGTTGAAGGGCGTGCACTTCGCAATGGAATTCCTGCCGCAGCAGAACCACGCCAACGCCGGGCGCAAGCCCAAGGGCCAGATTCTGGCCACCGACAAGCACGTCATCGTGATCGGCGGCGGCGACACCGGCAGCGACTGCGTCGGCACAAGCCGGCGCCAGGGCGCTGCCAGCGTCACCCAGTTCGAGCTGCTGGCGCGCCCGCCCGAGGTCGAGGACAAGCCGCTGGTGTGGCCCTACTGGCCGCTCAAGCTGCGCACCAGCTCCAGCCACGAAGAAGGCTGCGAGCGCGAGTTCGCCATCGCCACCAAGGCCTTTACCGGCGAGCGCGGCCGCGTCACCGGCGTGCAGACGGTGCGTGTGCAATGGCAGGACGGGCGCATGCAGGAAGTGCCCGGCAGCGAGCAGACGCTGCGCGCTGACCTGGTGCTGCTGGCCATGGGCTTCACCGGCCCGGTGCCGGCGGTGCTGCAGGCCTTTGGCGTCGAGCCCGACACACGCAGCAACGCCCGCGCCGGCACGGATGCCGCGGGCGGCTACGCGACCAGCGTGCCCAAGGTGTTCGCCGCGGGCGACATGCGCCGCGGCCAGTCGCTGGTGGTCTGGGCCATCCGCGAGGGGCGCCAGGCGGCGCACGCCATCGACGCCTTCCTGATGGGCCGCTCGGACCTGCCGCGCTGAAAGGGTCCCTGGCGGGACAGGCGCTGCGGGAAATCCCCGGCCGCGCCGCCGAAGCAGCGGCCTACAGTGGGTTTTTTCACCACCGCCGACCGCCGGGCGTCCTGGACGCGCGGCGGTCGGCCGTTGCAGGAGACCCGTCGATGTCCGCTCGCCTTTTCTCTTTCTCGCGTCGCCTGCTGGTGCAGGCGGCGGCCGGTAGCTTGGCCTTGTGCACCCTGGGCGCGCACGCGCAGGAGGCCTATCCCGCCAAGCCGGTGCGGGTAGTGGTGGGGTTCTCCGCCGGCGGCACCACCGACGTGGTCGCGCGCCTGATGGCGCAGGAGCTGACCGAGGCGCTGGGCCAGGCCTTCGTCGTGGACAACCGGCCCGGCGGCGGCAGCAACATCGCCACCGACCTGGTGCGCCAGGCCGCGCCGGACGGCTACACGCTGCTGTTCGTGGCGGTGACCAGCGCCATCAATCAGACGCTGTACCCCAACGTCAAGTTCGACCTGACGCGCGACTTCGAGGCCGTGGCGCTGGGCGCCAAGGTGCCCAACATCCTGGTCGTGCATCCCAGCGTGCCGGTCAAGACCGTGCCCGAACTGGTGGAGTGGGCGCGCACGCACAACGACTCGGCGGCTTACGCCTCGTCGGGCAGCGGCACCTCGATCCACATGGCGGGCGAGCTGTTCAAGGTGCGCACCGGCCTGAAGACCCAGCACATCCCTTACAAGGGCAGTGCCCCCGCCATGACCGACCTGATCGGCGGACAGGTGCAGTTCATGTTCGACAACATGCCCTCGGCCTGGCCGCACGTGCAGGCCGGCAAGCTGCGCGCGCTGGCGGTGACCACGCGCAAGCGTTCGCCCTCGGCACCCGACGTGCCGACGATGGAGGAAAGCGGGATCGCGCCGTTCGACGTGACGTCGTGGTTCGGCATGCTGGCGCCCAAGGGCACTCCGCCGGAGGTGGTGGCCCGGCTGAACAAGGTCATGAACGCCGCCTTCGACAAGCCCCACATCCAGCAGGCCTATGCCAAGCTGGGCGCGATGGCGGAAAAGAACAGCCCGCAGGACTTCGCGCGCTTCATCGACTCCGAGGTGAAGAACTGGGCGCCGGTGGTCAAGGCCTCAGGGGCGCGGGTGGATTGAGCGGCTGTCCGTCCGGCCGGGCGGCTTGCCCGGCGCCGGGGCAAAGATGGGACAATTGCGGGTTTTCCCAGGCGCTGCCGCTTTGCTGCCAGCGCCTTTCCTTCACCCCAACCCATCTCTTGCATCCCATGAAGAAGTTTGCCGCCGTCGCCCTGCTGACCCTCGGAGCCGTGCTCGCTGGTTGCTCCAAGCAGGAGAGCGCCACGCCCGCCGCCGCACCCGAGCCCACGCCCGCCGCCGTGACCAAAATCGTCGTCGGCCTGGACGACAACTTCCCGCCCATGGGTTTCCGTGACGACAAGAACCAGCTGGTCGGCTTCGACATCGACATGGCCAAGGAAGCCGCCAAGCGCCTGGGTCTGGAGGTCGAGTTCAAGCCCATCGACTGGAGCGCCAAGGAGGCCGAGCTGTCCGGCAAGCGCGTGGACGCGCTGTGGAACGGCCTGACCATCACCGAGGAGCGCAAGCAGAACATCGCTTTCACCGCGCCCTACATGGAAAACCACCAGATCATCGTGGTGCCGGCGGGCTCGGCCATCAAGACCAAGGCCGACCTGGCCGGCAAGGTGGTCGGCGCCCAGGAAGGCTCCAGCGCCGTGGACGCCATCAAGAAGGAAGACGCCGTGTTCCAGTCCTTCAAGGAACTCAAGACTTTCGGCGACAACGTGACCGCGCTGATGGACCTGTCCACCGGCCGCCTGGAGGCGGTGGTGGTTGACGAGGTGGTGGGCCGCTACTACGTCGCCAAGAAGCCCGACCAGTACGCCGTATTGGAGGAGAACTTCGGCACCGAGGAGTACGGCGTGGGCCTGCGCAAGGACGACACCGAGCTGCACGCCAAGCTGGACAAGGCCCTGGGCGAGATGAAGCAGGACGGCGCCGCCGCGAATATCGCCGAGCAGTGGTTCGGCAAGAACATCATCAAATAACCGCCCGACAGGGCGAGCTGGCTTTGGCTCCCTCTCCCTCTGGGAGAGGGCAGGGGTGAGGGCCGGCAACACCTGCCTCCCCGCCGCGCCCCTTCCACCCCGCCTTCCGCATGGACTACGTTCTCTCCCTTCTCCCGCCGCTGGCGCAGGGCGCGGCTGTCACGCTCAAGCTGTTCGCCATCACCCTGGTGCTGGCGGTGCCGCTGGGGCTGGTGCTGGCGCTGGCGCGGCTGTCGGCGTTCAAACCGCTGTCGGCGGCGGTGAACGGCTACATCTGGCTGATGCGCGGTACGCCGCTGATGCTGCAGATGCTGTTCATCTACTTCGCGCTGCCGTTCGTGCCGGTGATCGGCGTGCGGCTGCCGGACTTTCCGGCCGCCGTGGCGGCGTTCGCGCTGAACTACGCGGCGTACTTCGCCGAGATCTTCCGCGCGGGGATCCAGTCGGTGGACCGCGGCCAGTACGAGGCCGCCAAGGTGCTGGGCATGGGTTACCCGCAGACCATGCGCCGCATCGTGCTGCCGCAGATGGTGCGCACCATCTTGCCGCCGATGAGCAACGAGACCATCACCCTGGTCAAGGACACCTCGCTGATCTACGTGCTGGCGCTCAACGACCTGCTGCGCGCCGCACGCGGCATCGTGCAGCGCGACTTCACCACCACCCCGTTCATCGTCGCCGCCGCGTTCTATCTCCTGATGACGCTGCTGCTGACCTGGCTCTTCCAGCGCTTGGAGCAACGCCATGCCAAGTTCGACCAGTGAGGGCGGCGCCGTGCCGATGATCGAGGCGCTGGGCGTGAAAAAGCGCTTCGGCAGTCACGAGGTGCTGCGCGGCATCTCGCTGTCGGTGGCGCGCGGCGAAGTGGTGGCGCTGATCGGGCCGTCGGGCTCGGGCAAGAGCACCTTCCTGCGCTGCCTGAACCACCTGGAGACCATCGACGGCGGCAGCGTGTCGATCGCTGGGGAACCCATGGCGCGCACCGACGAGTCCGGCCGCTGCGTCTACGTGCCCGACCCGCAGCTGCGCCGCATCTGCGCGCGCACCGGCATGGTGTTCCAGCACTTCAACCTGTTCCCGCACCTCACGGTGCTGCAGAACCTGATCGAGGCGCCGATGGTGGTGCAGGGGCTGCCCCGCGATGCGGCCATCGCCCGCGCCGACGAGTTGCTGGCCAAGGTCGGCCTGACACAGAAGCGCGACAACTACCCCGCGCGCCTGTCCGGTGGGCAGAAGCAGCGCGTGGCCATCGCCCGCGCGCTGGCGATGCAGCCCGACGTGATGCTGTTCGACGAGCCCACCAGCGCGCTCGACCCCGAGCTGACCGGCGAGGTGCTGCGTACCATGCGCGAGCTGGCCGACGGGCGCATGACCATGCTGGTGGTCACGCACGAGATGGGCTTCGCGCGCGAGGTCGCCCACACGGTGGCCTTCATGGACCAGGGCGAGCTGATCGCCGCCCGCCCGGCGCGCGAGTTCTTCGCCGACCCGGGCAACGCCCGTGCCCAGGCGTTCCTGAACCACATGCTGTAGCAGTTTCAAGGAAAAAAGCCCCGTAGCCCATATGCATCATGGGCCTGCAGCTATAGAAATCATAGTAATGGTGTCCTAAGACTGGCTTAAGCCTGCGCGCGCACACTGCCTGCACCGCTGCCCTGGAGCAGCTCTTCCTTCACACGAGGCAGGCCATGCACACCTTACTTTCCACCCCCCGCAGGCTCATCCTGGCCCTGGTGGCCGCCGGCGCCCTGGGCGCTACCGGCGCCGGGCTGGTCACCCAGCGCCAAGCGCACGCCCTAGGCGCACCGGCCATCGCCGCGCCGGCAGCCGTCACCCCCGCCGCGCTGCCCAGCTTTGCCCAGATCACTGCCGAGAACGGACCGGCCGTGGTCAACATCAGCGTCAGCGGCACGCGCCGTACGGCGCTGGCCGATGAGGGCGACGACGACAGCGGCGCCAGCGACAACCCGATGCAGGACTTCCTGCGCCAGTTCGGCATGGTGCCCCCGGGCCTGTCTGCCGCGCCGCGCGACATGCCGGTGCGCGGCCAGGGCTCGGGCTTCATCGTCAGCCCCGATGGCGTGGTGCTGACCAACGCCCACGTGGTGCAGGGCGCCGACGAGGTTACCGTCAAGCTGACCGACCGGCGCGAGTTCCGCGCCAAGGTGCTGGGCAGCGACCGGGCGACCGACATCGCGGTGCTGAAGATCGACGCCCACGACCTGCCCACCGTGCGCCTGGGCAGCACCCAGGCGCTGGCCGTGGGCGACTGGGTGCTGGCCATCGGCTCGCCCTTCGGCTTCGAGAACAGCGTCACCGCCGGCGTGGTCAGCGCCAAGGGCCGGGCGCTGCCCGACGACAGCGCCGTGCCTTTCATCCAGACCGACGTGGCCGTGAACCCCGGCAACTCGGGCGGGCCGCTGTTCAACGCGCGCGGCGAGGTGGTCGGCATCAACTCGCAGATCTACAGCCGCTCGGGCGGCTACCAAGGCGTGTCGTTCGCCATCCCCATCGAGGTGGCGCAGCGCGTGCGCCAGCAGATCCAGGCCACCGGCCATGCCAGCCATGCGCGCCTGGGCGTGACGGTGCAGGAGGTGAACCAGGCGCTGGCCGATTCCTTCGGGCTGGACCGCCCGCAGGGCGCGCTGGTGGCCGAAGTGCAGCCGGGCAGCCCGGCGGCGCGCGCGGGTCTCAAGAGCGGCGACGTGATCCGCAGTGTCGATGGGCACGCCATCGTCGGCTCGGGCGATCTGCCGGCGCGCATCACCGAGTCGTCGCCCGGTGCGCAGGTGCGCCTGCAGGTCTGGCGCAAGGGCCGCAGCCAGGAGCTGGTCGCCACGCTGGGCGACGCCGCCGACGCACGCCACGCCGCCAAGGCCGATGCCGGGGGCGCCAGCGCGCCCGCGCAGGGCCGGCTGGGCCTGGCGCTGCGCCCGCTGGCGCCGGACGAGCAGCGCCAGGCCGGCGTCGAGGGCGGGTTGCTGGTCGAGCAGGCCGGGGGTGCCGCGGCGCGTGCCGGCGTGCAGCCGGGCGACGTGCTGCTGGCCCTGAACGGCACGCCGGCGCAGGGCATCGCGCAGCTGCGCGAGCAGCTGGCGCACGCCGGCAAGTCGGTGGCGCTGCTGGTGCTGCGGGGTAGCCACCGCATCTTCGTGCCGGTGCGCCTGGGCTGACTGCCGCGCCCGAGGCGCTGCGGCTATGCTCAGGCCGCATGTTCTCCCCTACCTGCCCATTGACGAGGCCGTGATGCGGCTGCTGCTGGTCGAAGACGACGCCATGATCGGCGAAGCCGTCCAGGAGCTGCTGCGCCTGGAGCACCACGCGGTGGACTGGGTGCGCGACGGCCTGCAGGCCGATGCCGCGCTGCGCGCCCAGGGCTACGACTTGGTACTGCTCGACCTGGGCCTGCCCGGGCGCGACGGCCTGGACGTGCTGCGCGCCCTGCGCGCGCGGCGCGACCGCACGCCGGTGCTGATCGCCACCGCGCGCGACGCCGTCGCCCAGCGCGTGCAGGGCCTGGACGCCGGCGCCGATGACTACCTTCTCAAGCCCTACGACCTGGACGAATTGCAGGCGCGCATCCGCGCCCTGGCGCGCCGCGCCGGCGCCCAGGCCGACGCGGCGTACGTGCATGGCGACGTGCAGATCCACCCGGCCACGCGCGAAGCCAGCGTGCGCGGCCAGCCGGTGCTGCTGTCGGCGCGCGAATGGGCGGTGCTGGAGCCGCTGCTGGCGCGCCCTGGCGCGGTGCTGTCGCGCGCGCAGCTCGAGGACAAGCTCTACGGCTGGGGCGAGGAGATCAGCAGCAACGCCGTCGAGGTCTACATCCATGGCCTGCGCAAGAAGCTGGGCGCGGGCTGCATCGTCACCGTGCGAGGCGTCGGCTACATGCTGCCGCGCCCGCAGGCCGCGTGAAGCGCCGCACCGCTTTGGGGCTGGCGCGCTGGCGCCCGCGCTCGCTGCGCGCGCGGCTGCTGCTGTCGCTGCTGGTGGCCATCGCCCTAGGCGTGCTGCTGCAGGCCACGCTGGCCTGGCGCGCCGCGCTGGCCGAGGCCGATGCGCTGTTCGACCGCCAGATGCAGCAGACCGCGCAGGCACTGCGCCCGGGGCTGCCCGGCTGGGGCGCGGGCGATTACCCCGGCCCGCTGGTGCCGGGCCAGGAAAGCCACGAGTTCGTGCTGCAGATCTGGAGCGCCGACGGCGTGCGCGTGTTCGAGTCCAACATCGGCCTGGGCCTGCCGCAGCGCGCGGTGCTGGGTTTCGCCAATGTCGAGGCCGGCGGCACCACCTACCGCGTGCTGTCGGTGCAGACGCCGCTGCAGGTCATCCAGGTGGCGCAGGACCTGGCCGTGCGCCGCGCGCTGGCACGCCAGCTGGCGCTGCGCACCGCCTGGCCCATCGTGCTGCTGGCGCCGCTGCTGGCGCTGGCCGCCTGGTGGGCGGTGGGTGGCGCGCTGGCGCCGCTGGAGCGCGTGCGCCGCCAGGTGGCGCAGCGGCGCGCCGACGACCTGGCGCCGGTGGACGCGCCCGGCCTGCCGGCCGAGGTGCGCCCGCTGCTGGACGAGCTGAACCTGTTGCTGGCGCGCCTGCAGCAGGCGTTCGACGCGCAGCAGCACTTCGTGGCCGACGCCGCGCACGAGCTGCGCTCGCCCCTGGCGGCGCTGAAACTGCAGGCGCAGGCCCTGGCGCGCGCGCCGGACGCCACCGCGCGCGCGCGTGCCGCCGAGCGCCTGGGCGCCGGCATCGACCGTGCCACGCGCCTAGTCGAGCAGCTGCTGGCGCTGGCACGCCAGGAGGCGCAGGCGGCCGGCGGTGCTTGGCAGACGCTGGTGCTGGCTGACCTGGTGCGGCAGGCGCTGGCCGATGCCGCACCCGCCGCGCATGCGCGCGGCATCGACTTGGGCCTGCTGCCGCCCGATCCACAGGCGCTGCAGGCACGCGTGCGCGGCCAAGGCGAGGCGCTGGCCATCCTGCTACGCAACCTGCTGGACAACGCCATCAATTACACGCCCGCGGGCGGCCGCGTGGACGTGGCGCTGCAGCTGGGTAGCGACCAACTGGTGCTAACCGTGGACGATAGCGGCCCCGGCATCGTCCCGCCCGAGCGCGCGCGCGTGCTGCGGCGCTTTCACCGCGGCACATCCGAGCAGGCGGCCACCGGTAGCGGCCTGGGACTGGCGATCGCCGAGGCCATCGCGCGCCTGCACGGCACGGCGCTGCAGCTGCAGGACGCGCCCACCCTGGGCGGGCTGCGCGTGCGCCTGGCGCTGGCGTGCCTGCCCGGGGACGGCGGGGCGGCCGCATGATCCGCATCGCGCTGCTGTCCGGCCTGGGCCACACCATCGTGGTGGTGCTGGGGCTGCTGATCTACGTGCTGGGCACGCGCATCAACCACCAGCGGCGCCACCCGTCGGCGGCGCTGGGCTGGGTGTTGGGCATGGTCACGCTGCCCTACCTGACGCTGCCGCTGTTCCTGCTGTTCGGCGTGCGCAAGTTCGCCCGGCCGGGCCGGCGCCACCACTGGCAGGCGCCGCCGCCGCAGCTGCCCGGCCCGCCCTGGGCAGCGCAGCTGCTGGCCGGCATGGAGGTGGCGCCCGCCGTGCGCAACCGGCGCATCGTGCTGCACCAAGGCGGCGCCGAGGCGCTGGCCGGCCTGCTGGCCACCATCGACGCGGCGCAGCACCAGCTGGACGTCGGCACCTACGTCTTCGCGCACGACGATGTCGGCCGCCAGGTGGCGCGCGCGCTGCTGCAGGCGGTGCGGCGCGGCGTGGCCGTGCGCCTGCTGGTGGACGCGGTGGGCAGCCTGACCACGCCCTGGGGCCTGCTGCGCGGCCTGGCGCGCGAAGGCGTGCAGGTGCGCCGCTTCATGCCGCTGCTGCACAACCCGCTGCGCGGACACAGCAACCTGCGCAACCACCGCAAGCTGGTGGTGGCCGACGGCGCGCGGCTGTGGAGCGGCGGGCGCAACCTGGCGTGCGAATACTTCCTGGACCGGCCCGGGCGCCCGGCCTGGGTGGACCTGAGCTTCGAGATCCACGGCCCGCTGGCGCAGCACGCGCACATCCAGTTCGGCACCGATTGGCGCATCTCGCAGGGTCGCACGCTGCGGCGCATGCGCCGCGCGCCGCACATGCCGCTGCTGGCCGGCCCGCCGCACGGCGCGCTGGCGCAGTGGATCGCCAGCGGGCCGGACCATGCCGACGACACGGTGCACGCGCTGCTGATGGCCGGCGCCTTCCATGCCCGCACGCGCATCGTCGCCGTGACACCGTACTTCGTGCCCGACGATGCGTTGCTGGATGCCTGGTGCCTGGCCTGCCGGCGCGGTGTGCAGGTCAGCGTGCTGGTGCCGGCGCGCTCCAACCACCGCCTGGCCGACATCGCGCGCGAACGCGCGCTGCGCCAGCTGGTGGCCGCCGGCGCGCGCGTGTGGCTCTCGCCGGCGATGCTGCACGCCAAGGCGGTGCTGATTGACGACGACCTGGCGCTGGCCGGCTCGGTCAACTTGGACGCGCGCAGCCTGTTCCTGAACTACGAGGCCATGACCGCCTTCTACGGCCCGGACGAGGTGCGCTGGCTGTCCGAATGGTGCGCGGCGCTCGTCACCCAGGCCCGGCCGCACGACGGGCATGCCCCGTCGCTGGCGCGCGATCTGGTCGAAGGCGTGGTGCGGGCGCTGGGCTTCCAGCTGTAGGCTGGCTCAAGCCCGGTGCGGTGGCCTACAGGGGCGCGCAAGGCGTTTTTGCACCATCCATGCCTTCCTCCAGGACCGTGAAAGGCCCGTGCCATGAACCCGACCCATCCGACTAGGCCCGACCCGGCCACGCGCTCGCCCACCGTGCGCGACGAAAAGCGCGCCATGCGCATCATCGCCGTCCTGCTGGCGGTGGTGGTGCTGGCGGTGATCGCCTTCAACCTGATGGCGCCCAAGGACCGGCTGCGCGCACCCGACGAGGGCGCTGCTCCGGCAGCCACGGCGCAGCAGCAGCCGGCCACCACCGCGCCGGGCGACGGCAGCGTGCAGCGCAGTGCGCCCGAGCGCGGCGATACCCCCACGCCGCAGGACCGCGCCGCCGTCGGCGCACCGGCCGGCGGCGCCCTGCCCACGGGGCAGGACGCACGCTGACGCGCGGGCCGAGCGTGGCACCCCAGGCGCCGCGTCAGCGGCTGGCGCGGGCGCGAAACGCCGCGCGTACCGAGCAGTCGAACGGCCCGCCCAGCTGGCGCACTGCCAGGTCGTAGCGCTCGGGCGTTTCCGCGGCGATGCAGTCGCGCGGCACCCACACGTCGTAGCCCAGCATGCGCGCGTCGGTCGCCGACAGCATCACGCACATGTCGGCCGCCCAGCCGGCGATGACCAGCCGACGCGTGTGCATCTGCGTCAGCAGGTGGCGCAGCGGCGTGGAATGGAAGGCCGAGTGCTGGGGCTTGAGGATCACCAGGTCGTCCGGCGTGGGCGTCAGCAGCCGGGCGATGGCGCCGCGCTCGCCGGGCTGCGTCTGGCAGGCGGCCAGAATGTCGCGGAACTCGCTGTGCCAAGTGCCGTAGTTGTCGTTGGCGTAGACCACCACCGTGCCCTGCGCCGCCAGCTTCTTCTTCAGACGCGCCACGCGCTGCGCGGCCTCCCAGGCGTGGGGCAGCAGGTCGTCCGCGGCGGGGAAATCCATCGGGTTGATGACATCCACCAGCAGCAGCACCTGTTCGCTGCGGGGCAGCGGGGCGCTGCGCAGGGCCTGGAGGCGGTCGTGGGGCATGGGCAGGGGCTCTCGGTCATGGACGCTGCAACGGCAGCGGATGCGCCAAGGTAAACAGCCGCATGCGCCGGCGGTGTAGGAGCGTTCCGTATCAGGTGGGCACCAGGCCTGTGCCTATGCCCGCCGGGGCCAGCGCAGCTTCAAGCCAGCGCCGCCAGCAGCCAGCAGCCCGCTCCGCTGGCCAGCACCACCAGCCACGGCGGCCAGCGCCCCAGCATGAGCGCGGCCAGGGCCAGCAGCACCAGCAGCGCGTCGGCCGGGCTGTGCACGGTGCCGGTCCAGACCGGATGGCAAAGTGCCGCCAGCAGCAGCCCCACCACCCCGGCGTTGACGCCGGCCAGCACGCCCTGCCAGCCGGCGCGCGTGCGCAGGCGCTGCCACAGCGGCAGGGCGCCCCGCAGCAGCAGGGCGCCGGGCAGAAACACCGCCAGCAGCGCCAGTGCCGCGCCCGCCCAGCCAGACGGGCCATGGCGCATCACCGCGCCCAGGAAGGCGGCGAAGGTGAAGAGCGGGCCGGGCACGGCCTGCGCCGCGCCGTAGCCGGCCAGGAAGGTATCGCGGTCGATCCAGCCGCTGGCCACCACCTCGGCCTGCAGCAGCGGCAGCACGACGTGACCGCCGCCAAACACCAGCGCGCCGGCGCGGTAGAAGGCATCCGCCACCTGCAGCGCCGGCGCCGGCCACAGCGCCGCCAGGGCCGGCAGGCCCAGCAGCAGCGCGACAAATGACCCGAGCCAGAACCAGGCAGCGCCGCCCGGCATGGGGGCATCGGGCGCCATGGGCAGCGGCCCGCCCAAGGGGCGCAGCAGGGCGCGGCCCACGGCGGCGGCCAGCAGCAGCACGCCGGCCTGGCCCCACGGCCCGGGCACCAGCAGGACCAGGGCGGCGCAGGCGGCCATCAGCAGGCGCCGCGGCGCGTCCGGGCACAGCCGGCGCGCCAGCTGCCACACCGCCTGCGCCACCACGGCCACTGCCACCACCTTCAGGCCCTGCAGCACGCCGGGCGGCAGCGCCGCGCCGTGGCGCTGCAGGCCCAGGGCAAAAGCCGCCAGGGCCAGGGCCGAGGGCAGGGTAAAGCCGGCCCAGGCCGCCAGCAGGCCGGCGTGGCCGGCGCGCTGCAGGCCGAGCGCCATGCCCACCTGGCTGCTGGCCGGGCCCGGCAGCACCTGGCACAGGGCTACCAGGTCGGCATAGGCGGTGTCGGACAGCCAGCGCCGGCGCAGCACGAATTCGTGGTGGAAGTAGCCCAGGTGGGCGGTGGGCCCGCCGAACGAGGTCAGCCCCAGGCGCAGGAAGATCCAGAACACCGCCCAGGCGCTGCCAGATGAGCGGGGCGACGGCGGGGCGTCGGGCGTGTCCGGCAGGGGCATGCGGCGTGGGGCAGGGCCGTGGCCGTGCGGCAGGGCGGGCGGTGCGGCCCGCCAGCGCGTGGGCAAGAGAGTGGTCCCCCCGACAGGAATCGAACCTGTATCTGGCGCTTAGGAGGCGCCCGTTCTATCCATTGAACTACGGGGAGCGGAAAAGCCCGCGATTGTAAGCGCCCGCCGCCGCCCCGGCAGGCCTGCAGGCCCGGGGTGGTGCTACTTTTTCGATAGCTGCAGGCCCTTTGTCGGTCAGGACATGGAGCCTGAAACACCCCCAAACCCTGCGTTCAGTCGTAGCGCACCGTGTAGATCAGGTCGACGGCGCTCTTCTCGCCCGTCTGGCCGCGCAGCGTCAGCCGCTTGGACAGGTCGTAGAAGATGAACAGCGTGCCCATGGCGCCCGACAGGCTGCGCTCGTAGGTCACGTACAGGTCGCGCGACAGGCGCTTGCCCAGGGTCAGCGCGGCGCTGCTGGCATCCTCGCCCTGGCCCGGGCCCTTGAAGCCGATCTCGTCCAGGCCCAGGCGCTGGGCGATGCCGCCGCTGCTGCTCTTGCTGCCGTCGCCGCTCAGGAAGGCCAGCGCTGCCTGCTGCAACAGCGCCGCCTCGGCGCCGCCGCCCGCGGCACTGCGGCCCAGCACCACCCAGGAGAGCTTTTCCGCATCGGGCATCTCGGGCTCCGAGTACAGGCGCACGCGCGGCGCCTGGGCGCTGCCAGTGACCTGCACGCCGGCGCGCACGGGGATGTTCGGGCGCAGCGCCAGCACGTCCAGCGCCGGGTTGTCGTAGGGGCCGTTGAAGCGCAGCAGGCCGGTCTCGATGTCCAGCGACTGGCCCCAGGCGCGGTAGCGACCTTGCTCGGTGCGCACCTCGCCGGTCACGCGCGGCTGGCCGGCGGTGGCGGCGCTGCTGGTGATGGCCAGCTGCCCGGTCAGGCGCGTGGTCACGCCCCGGCCCTGCAGGGCGAAGTCCTGACCCAGGTCGAGCTTGACGGCCACGTCCGGCGTGCGCGCGGCCTGCACGCTGCCGGGCTGCTCGCTGCCCTGCGCGCGCTTGGCCGCTTTCTGCGCCTTCTCGGCGGCCGCCTTGTCCAGCGCGGCCGAGCGCACCACCACGTCGTCGCCCAGCGACGGCGCGCCGGCCTCGGGCAGGATGATGGTGGCGCGGTCCACCGTCAGGTCGCCGCGCAGCACCACCTGGCCGCCCTGCAGCCGGGCGTTCAGATCGCCCGAGACGCTGACCTGCCGGTCGGCGCGCACCAGCACCTGCAGCGCCTTGGCGCGCGCGCGCAGGTCCATGCGGATGCCCGAAAGGCCGCCTTCGCCCCCCGCGGCGCCGGCCCACGACAGCGTGCCGCCGCCGTCCAGCGTGCCGCCGTCCAGCGGCGCGGCGGTGCGGTTGCCGCTGTAGCCGGCGATGCGCGCGCGGCTGCCGCGCCCGCCCTTCAGGTGCAGCTCGGTGATGGTGAGCTGCTCGCCCTGCAGCGTGGCGCGCAGGCGCCCGTCCTGCAGGTCCACGCCGTCCAGCAGCGAGCGGATGGCGAAGCGATCGGCGGCCAACTGGCCGTTCCATTGCGGCGCGCTGCGGCTGCCCGACAGGCGCATATCGGCGCTCAGCGTGCCCTGCACGCGCCAGCCGGGCGGCGCCAGCACCGACCACACGCCCACCTCGGGCAGCTCGGCGCGCACCTGCGCGGCCAGCGGCGCGTCGGCCGGCCACTGCCAGCCGCCATCGGCGGACTGCACCAGGCGCGTGCTGCCGTCGGCCTGTACGCGGCCGGCGCGGGCGCTGTCCCAGGACAGGTTGGCGCGCACGTCGTTGCCGTCGGCGGCGACCTCCAGCGCCAGCTCGCGCAGCCCGGCGGAGGTGGTGGCGCTGGTGTCGGCCTTCGGCGCGCCCGCGCCTTGGCC
The DNA here is from genome assembly GCF_900103645.1 of Oryzisolibacter propanilivorax. Classification (GTDB taxonomy): domain Bacteria; phylum Pseudomonadota; class Gammaproteobacteria; order Burkholderiales; family Burkholderiaceae_C; genus Melaminivora; species Melaminivora propanilivorax. The sequence goes on along the minus strand of NZ_FNHP01000003.1, from coordinate 357,331 downwards.
CTCGCCGCTGCTGCGCACCACGGTGACGCCCGGCGCGTCCAGCGCCTCGCTGGTCAGCATGCGGATGTCGCCCGAGGTGCGGCGCAGGCCGGCGCGCGCACGCAGGCCGCCGGGCGTGGCGGCCACGTCCCAGTTGCCGGACAACACCAGGTCACCCGAGACGTTCAGCTTGGCCAGTGCCCCCTGGCCGTCGGTCTGGAAGGCATTGGCCCAGGCCAGCGGCAGGCCCTGCAGCGTGCCCTGGCTGGTCAGCTCCATGCCGCCCTGCGCGCCCTGGGCGTAGCGCAGCGGCTGCCAGCGCAGCTGCACCTCGCCAGGCTCGGGGCCGGTCAGGCGGGCGCTGGCGGCCGAGGTCTCGACGGTCAGGCGCGGCTGCTGCTGCAGATCCACGGTGACGGGTTCGGCCAGGCGCAGCGTCCATGGGCCGGGCTGGTCCTTCATGCGCGCCTGCACGCGCAACTCGCCCACGCGGGCGCGCCAGCGGCCCGAGCCCTGGCTGGCGGCGGTGGCGCGCAGGTGCACGTCGGCCTGCTGCTGGTCGCCGCCCTGGCGCAGCACGCCGTCGTAGTCGATGGACAGGTCGGACAGGCCGCCGCGCAGCGATGCACTGGTGCGCGCGAACTCCAGGTTCAGCGCGCCGGCGTCGCCCTGGGCGGCGCGCGTGAGGCGCAGCTGCGGGGCGCGCAATGTGGCCTGCAGGGTGAAGGCGCCAGCGGGGCCGGTGGCCGGGCTTGCATCGGCCGCCAGCAACCCGGCGCCCTGCAGCTGGCGCTGCGTCGACTGCCAGCCGCCGCGCCACTGGGCGTCCAGGTCGGCGCGGCCGTCCAGCGCCAGGCCCAGCGGCGGCGCGCCGACCTGCGCCAGCCAGCCCTGCAGGCGCTGCGCGTCGGCCAGTTTGAGCGCCAGCGTGCCGGCGCCGTCGTCGGGCGCCATGCGGCCGTCCGTCTGCAGCGTGGCGCCGGGCACCTGCGCCTGCATGCGGCCGCGCACCGCCAGGGTGCGGGTGTTGATCTGCAGCTGCTGCGCCTGCACCTGCGCGCCCTCGGCCTGCAGCAGCAGGCGGGGGATGTCGACGCGCGCCTCGTGCCAGCGGCCCTCGGTCGCCAGGCGCTGCAGCGCGATCGCCGCCAGGTCGCCGGCCTTGCCGGCGCGTGCGCGGCGCGGCGCCGGGGCGGCGCGCAGGTCGGCGGCGAAGCGCACCGCACTGTCGCCCGAGGCGCTGCCGCTGGCGCTGGCCGTGCCCGACAGGGGCGCGGGCGCCAGGCGGGAGTACAGCTGCGCGGGGTTGACGCCAGCCAGGCGTGCTTCGGCTTCCAGTGATTGCGTTGCGGGCGTGTAGCGGCCGTGCGCGTCGATGCTGCCGCCGCCGGCCTGCAGGTGCGCGCGCGGCACGTCCCAGGTCTCGCCGTCGTAAGTGGCCTCGGCCTGCAGGGCCTGCACTGGCAGGTGCTGCCTGTCCCAGGGGCCGGACTCGGCGTTGGTCAGGTCGGCGTCGATGCGCCAGCCGCCCTCGCCCTCGGGCAGCACGGCGGCGTGGCCGTCCAGCAGCGTGGCCGGCGCCTGTGGCCACAGCAGCGCCAGGTTCAGGCCCTGCACGTCGGCCTGGGCCTTTTCCAGGGGCTGCGCCAGCCAGGGGGCGATGCGCCCCTGCACGTCGGCGCGCAGCGGGGCGTTGGCATCGGGCGCGGCGCTGGCTTGGGCGCCGGAAGCGGCTTCGTCAGCCTTCGCATCCTGCGCCTCGTCCGCGCTGCTGGCCGGGGCTGCGCTGCTGGCCGGGGCTGCGCTGCCGCGCAGTTGCCCGGTCACGTCCAGGCGTGCCTCGCGCCCGGCCAGGGTGCCGGTCACCTGGGCGCTGGCCAGGGCCTGTAGCGTGGCCTCGCTGCCCGGCACGGCCGAGCGCACGGCGCCGTTCAAGCTAGCCTGCAGCTCCATCGGCGCGCGCGCGCCCAGCGTGGCCTCCAGGCCGTAGCGGCCCTGGGCCAGCTCGACATGGTCCACCGTCAGTTGGTGCTGCTCGCCGTCGTAGCGGTAGCGGCCGGCCAGGTCGTCGATGGCGATGGGTTTGGCATCCGGGTCGCGGCCGGTCCACAGCAGGTGGTCGATGCGAAACGGCAGGTCGATGTGGATGGGCAGCACCAACTCCTGCAGCGGCTCGGGCGGGCCGTCGTCCTCGGGCGCGTCGCCCTGGGCGGTGAGGGTGACGCTGGCGGCGTGCACCTCGCCGAGTTTCAGCTGGCGCTCGAGCAGCGGCGCCAAGCTCCAGCCGATGTCGATGTCGCGCGCCTCCACGGCCAGGGTGGCGTTGCTCCAGCGCAGCCGGTCGATGTGCCCGCCGGTGCGCAGCGAGCCGGTAACGCCCTCGGCCTGCAGCTGCTGGCCCTCGGGCAGGTAGCGCGCGGCGCGCTCGACCACGGTGTTCAGCGAGCTGCTGCTGCCGCTCCACCACCACAGGCCGGCCAGCAGCGCCACCAGCAGCACGGCCAGTAGCGCCAGCGCGCGCCACAGCCAGCGCCAGCGGCTCTTGCGCAGGGGCGCGGGGGAGGGGGCCACCGCAGCGGCGTAGGGGTCAGGGGTGGGGGACGAAGCCATGCAACGGGAGGTAAAACAGCGGCCAGCTTACCTGCCGGGGAGACGCTGGTCGGGACGGCGCAGCACCCTGCCGTGTAGGAGCAGGCGCGCAGCGGCTGTAGGAGCAGCGGGTGGGCCTGGCATTTGAACCATGGCCCGGAATCTTGATGAAAGGTGCTGCCAGCCCATATGTTTCAATGGCCTGCAGCTACAGAAAGACTAGCAATCAGAAGGTGTAGCCCAGCCGCAGGTGCAGGCGCAGCTGGCGATCCTGCACGCCGTAGGCGACGTCCGCCTGCAGCGGCCCCACGGGGCTGCGCCAGCGCAGGCCGGCGCCCACACCGACGTGCGGCTTCAGGTCGCCCAGCTTGTCGGCCACCGCGCCCACGTCGACGAAGGTGGCGCTCTCGAAATCCACGTGGTTGCCGCGGATGGTGATCGGGCGCTGCCACTCCACGCTGCCCACCGCCAGGTAGCGCCCGCCGAACAGAGTGTCGTTCACGGTGCGCGCGCCGATCTTCTTCCAGCCGTAGCCGCGCACGGTGGTGTCGCCGCCGGTCAGGAACAGCTGCGTGACGGGAATGGTCGCCCCCTCGCGCGCCAGCACCGCGCCGCCCTCCAGGCGCAGCGACAGGCGGCTGGCGCGGCTGATGCCCTCGGCCACCTGCACGCGGCCGGTGTCGATGAACGACTGCCAGCGCACCAGGGTGCGGGTGAACAGGTCGCGCTCGGGCACCAGCGTGGTGCCCACGCCCAGCTCGGCCGCTAGGCCGTAACCGCTGGTGGGATTCTGGTTGTCGTTGAAGTAGCGCCCGGTCCAACCGTAGTTGGCGGTGATGGCGCTGCTGGACGGCGGCGCGTCCGGGCCCTGGTTGCTGGCGGCGTCGAACTGCAGGAAGTAGCTGCGGTCGATGTGGTCCGAGCCCTTGGTGCGCCCGGCGCGCACCCGGCTGCTGTTGACCTCGTAGCTGCCGGTGGTCTCGCGCTGCAGCTGCAGGCCGGTGAACCAGCGCCAGCCGTCCGGGCCGGGCAGGGCGGTCCAGTCGGTGGACAGCAGCTTGTGCTTGCGGCTGAGCTCCACCTTGGACAGCGCGCGCCAGCCGATGAGCGGCAGCCGGTTGTGCGTGTGGTCCAGCGACATGCGCGGGCCGGTGTCGGTCGACAGGCCGACGCCGAACACCGCCTTTTGCAGCGGCGCCTCGCGCACCTGCGCGGTCACGGGCACGGTGGCCTGGGCGGCATCCTTGTCCACGCCTTCGGTGTCCAGCGCCAGGAACACGGCGTCGTAGTAGCCGCTGCTGGCCAGGCGCTGCTGGGTGTCGAGCAGCTTTTGCTGGTCGTACGGGGCGCCCACCGGCAGGCGCGCCAGGTTGCGCAGGCCCTCGCTGTCGTAGCGCTCGCTGCCCTGGATCTGCAGCGCGCCGAAGCGCAGGTCCGGCCCCGGCGCGTATTGCACCTGCAGCTCGGCGCGGGCGCGGTCGGCGTCGACCTCGGCACGGCTCTTGTCGATGCGCGCCAGCGCGTAGCGCTGCGCCTGCAGCTGGCGCAGGCCCTGCGACTTGGCGTCGTCCCAGTCGCGCTGGGTGAAGGGCGCGCCCGGCTGCAGGCCGAAGCCGCGCTGCAGCCGGTCCTGGCGCGCCTGCAGCTCGGCGGCATCGGGGCGCTGCGCGGGTGCGTCGCTGCCCAGCACCTGCACTGCGGCCTTGGCGATCTGCGTGCGCTCGCCCGGCTGCACGTTCACGGTGATGGTGCGCGCCGGCGTGTCGCGCCGCTGGCCGGCGCCGGGCGCCGGGTTGTCGTGCAGCGCGATGGTCAGTGTCGGGCTGAAGTAGCCCAGCGTGGCCAGCAGTTCGCGCGCGTCGGCCTCGGCCGCGCCCAGCAGGCGGCGCAGCTCGGCATCCTGCAAGTCGGGCAGGTGGGCGAAGCGCTGCAGCTGCATGTGGCGCGCCAGGTATTCGCGCACGTCCTGGTCTTCGGCCTCGACATTGAAGGCAAAGGCGTCCGGGCCGCTTTCGGCGGGTGTGTCGGACTCGATGGCATCGCGCCGCTCGTCGGTGCGGCGTTCGCTCTGGAAGGCGTCCTTCAGGACGCCGCAGCCGGGCAGGGCAGCGGCCAGCAGCAGGGGGATCAGCAGGGCCGGCCAGCGGGCGCGGCGGACGAGGGCGGAGGTGGGCTGGGCGGTGGAGGTCACGCGGGCATTATTCATTTGGACAGCAGCCGCATCGCGTCCTCCAATCCCTTGAGGGACAGTGGGAACATGCGCCCGCCCATGAGCTGCTGCACCAGGCCAATGCTCTGGCGGTACTGCCAGACGCCCTGCGGCTCGGGGTTGATCCAGGCGAAGTGCGGGAAGGCGTGCGTCAGGCGCTGCAGCCACTCGGCGCCGGGCTCCTCGTTGTTGTACTCGACGCTGCCGCCGGGCTGCAGGATCTCATAGGGGCTCATGGTCGCGTCGCCGACGAAGACCAGCTTGTAGTCCTTGTTGTACTTGCGCAGGATGTCCCAGGTGGCGAACTTCTCGGCGAAGCGGCGCCGGTTGTTCTTCCACATGAAGTCGTACACACAGTTGTGGAAGTAATAGAACTCCAGGTGCTTGAACTCGGCCTTGACGGCAGAGAACAGCTCCTCGACGCGCTGCACATGCTCGTCCATGGTGCCGCCCACGTCCATCAGCAGCAGCAACTTCACGTTGTTGTGCCGCTCCGGGACCATCTTGATGTCGAGCCAGCCGGCGTTGGCGGCCGTGGAGCGGATGGTGTCCGGCAGGTCCAGTTCCAGTTCGCTGCCGGCGCGGGCGAACTTGCGCAGCCGGCGCAGGGCGACCTTGATGTTGCGCGTGCCCAGCTCCTGGGTGTCGTCGTAATCGCGGTAGGCGCGCTGTTCCCACACTTTCACGGCACTCTTGTTGCGCCCGGGCCCGCCGATGCGGATGCCCTGCGGGTTGTAGCCGCCGTGGCCGAAGGGGCTGGTGCCGCCGGTGCCGATCCACTTGTTGCCGCCCTCATGCCGGCCCTTTTGCTCCTCCAGACGCTTTTTCAGTGTCTCCATCAGCTCGTCCCAGCCCATCTTCTCGATGACGGCCTTCTGCTCGGGCGTCAGCTCGCGCTCGAGCATCTTGCGCAGCCAGTCGGCCGGCAGTTCCTGGGTCAGGTCGGTCAGCAGCTCGACGCCCTTGAAATAGGCGGCGAAGGCGCGGTCGAACTTGTCGAAGTGCTTCTCGTCCTTGACCAGGGCAGTGCGCGCCAGGTGGTAGAAATCCTCCATGCTCCAGGCGTCTTCGGAGCGCGGCCCGGCCACGCCGGCGGCCAGGGCTTCGAGCAGGGTCAGGAACTCGCGCACCGACACCGGCAGCTTGGCGGCGCGCAGGGCGTAGAAGAAGTCGATCAGCATGGCTGCTCCCCTCGCGCCCGCGGTCGGGCAGTCGTGGCTGGCCGGCCCCAGGTTTCAGACGAAAACCTGCGCTGGCCCTTATGAAATATCGGCATGTTGCTGCAAAAGATATAGCAATTGTGCCCGCGCTTCGGGCCACTCGCCACTGCGCATGCTGTACATGACGGTGTCGCGGATGGTGCCGTCGCGGCGCAGCGCATGGCCGCGGATGACGCCGTCCTTCTTCGCCCCCAGCCGCTCGATGGCGCGCTGGCTGGCGAAGTTGTAGTTATCGGTGCGCCAGCCGACGACATGGCAGCCCAGCGTGTCGAAGGCGTGGGTCAGCAGCAGCAGCTTGGCGGCGGTGTTCACGTGCGTGCGCTGGCTGCTTTGCGCATACCAGGTCCAGCCGATCTCCAGGCGCCGCACGGCCGGCAGGATGTCGTGGTAGCTGGTGCTGCCCAGCACCCGGCCCATGGCGTCGTCGAGCACGGCGAAGGGAAAGCGCTGGCCGTCCGCGCGCATCGCCAGTGCGTTCTCGATATAGGCGCGCGTGTCCTGCGGCTCGGGCACGCTGGTCACGCGGATGCGCCACAACTCGCCATCGGCGGCGGCGGCGGCCAACCCGGCCTCGTGCTGCAGCGCCAGCGGCTCCAGGCGCACGCCGCGACCGTGCAGGGTGACGGGTTCGACGAAAGCCATGTCTATTCCACGAGGACGGCGGCCGCGCGCCGCGTGCGCCAGCGCCGCGCCACGGTGACCCCGACACCACCGCCCAGACCGACCAGCGCGATGCCGGCCAGGCTGCCCGTGCCGTAGCCAGGGGCGAACAGGTCCATTCCCAGCAGCAGCGCCGTGCCGAAGCCGGACAGCGCGCCGACCACGAAGCCGACGGCGTCGCCCAGGCCCTCGGCCAACAGCTTTCTAGTGGCGCTCATGGTCGCCTTCAGCGGTTGCGCTGGTTCATGAAGACCAGCTTCTCGAACAGGCTCACGTCCTGCTCGTTCTTCAAGAGCGCGCCCACCAGCGGCGGCACGGCCACCTTCTGATCGGCCGACTGCAGCGCGGACAGCGGGATCTCCTCGGCCAGCAGCAGCTTCAGCCAGTCGATGAACTCGCTGGTCGAGGGCTTCTTCTTCAGCCCCGGCAGGTTGCGCACGTCGTAGAAGGTCTTCATCGCCGCGCCCAGCAGCTCGCTTTTGAGCGTCGGGAAGTGCACGTCGACGATCTGCTTCATCGTCTCGGGTTCGGGGAACTTGATGTAGTGGAAGAAGCAGCGGCGCAGGAAGGCGTCGGGCAGCTCTTTTTCGTTGTTCGAGGTGATGAACACCAGCGGCCGGTGCTTGGCACGGATCATCTCGCGCGTCTCGTAGCAGTAGAACTCCATCCGGTCGAGCTCGCGCAGCAGGTCGTTCGGAAACTCGATGTCGGCCTTGTCGATCTCGTCGATCAGCAGCGCCACCGGCTGCTCGGCGGTGAAGGCCTGCCACAGCACGCCCCGGACGATGTAGTTGTGGATGTCCTTGACGCGCTCGTCGCCGAGCTGCGAGTCGCGCAGGCGGCTGACCGCGTCGTATTCGTACAGGCCCTGCTGCGCCTTGGTGGTGGACTTGATGTGCCACTGCAGCAGCGGCATGCCCAGTGCCGTGGCGACCTCTTCGGCCAGCAGCGTCTTGCCGGTGCCGGGCTCGCCCTTGACCAGCAGCGGGCGCTGCAGCGTGATGGCGGCATTCACGGCCAGCATCAGGTCTTGCGTGGCCACGTAGTTCTCGGAACCTTGGAATTTCATGGGAAGAGCTGGAAAACCAGGGAAATCGTTGAGGAAAAGGCTTGACAGGCGCTCGCTATAATCGTTTGAAGATACTTGCAGAGACAACCAATCAGGTGATTGTGCGCGCAAAATGAAGAAAACATGGACCACGCTTTTCGGCCTCGCCGCCTTCGCGGTGACCTCCCTGGCTTCTGCCCAGGACCTCAAGGGAGACGCCCAGGCGGGCTCCGGCAAGGTGGCCATGTGCATTGGCTGCCATAGCATTCCGGGCTACCAGGCCAGCTTTCCCGAGGTGTACAAGGTCCCGATGATCTCGGGCCAGGGTGCGCCCTACATCGCCGCCGCGCTGCACGCCTACCAGAAGGGGGAGCGCCTGCACCCCACCATGCGCGGCATTGCCGATTCCCTGTCCGACCAGGACATCGCCGACGTGGCGGCGTTCTATGCCGCGCAGGGCCCGCAGGGCGACCAGGCGCCCAAGGCCCGCGAGCCGGGCGAGAAGGTCGCACCGCTGCTGCAAAAGGGCGCCTGCGTGTCCTGCCACGGCGACAACTTTTCCAAACCCATCGACCCGTCCTACCCGAAGATCGCCGGCCAGCATGCCGACTATCTGTTCGCCGCGCTCAAGGCCTACAAGGCCAGCCCCGGCGAGTACGTGGGACGCAGCAACGGCGTGATGGGCGGCATCGCCAAGCAGTTCAGCAATGCCGAACTGAAGGAACTGGCGAAATACATCGGCTCGCTCGATGGCGAACTGCGCGTGGTGCCGCAGTCGCGCTTTCGCTGATACAGGGGCAACGCTCCCCAGTCTGCAAGCCCGCCTTCGCGCGGGTTTTTTGCTGTCCGTTCGCTGGCTGCATACCGGCACGTTTCAGTGCGGCATTGCTGGCTTTTTGTGGTCAAAATCCTACAATTGCGGCCTACATGCGCTTTCCTGCTTCCACCTTCTGCGTTCGCACCACGCGGCTGGCCATCTCGGCCGCGGCGCGGGCGCGCGTGCTGCGCCTGAGCGGTGCGCGCCGGGCGGCCCAGACCGCCGCGCACCCTGGCGCCCGGCGGTAGTCCTTCCTGCCCCTTGCCGCGTTGAGCGGGGCAGCGTCATCCAGCACCGCCGGGCTCTTGCCACCACCGCAGGGACATCCGCTTCCTGCCGTGCTGGCCGCGATGACAGTCGCCACCGCAGCTCGCCCGGGCCCGCGGCACCCCGAAGGTTCCACCGCCCAGGAGCACCGCCATGCGCATCCAGACGATTCTGGCCCTCACCGATTTCTCCAGTCCCGCCGAGCAAGCGCTCGAGCGTGCCGCGCTGCTGGCCGCGCACCACCAGGCGCGGCTGCAACTGCTGTACATCGCCGAGCGGCAGGAGGCCAAGTTCTGCGATCCGCAGGCGCGCCTGGAGCAGCGCGCGCGCCAGCTCTCGCGCCGGCACCAGCTGACGGTGCAGGCGCTGCCCGCAGCCGGGGACGCGCTGGCGGCGCTGCATGCGGCCGCGGCGCAGGCCGATCTGCTGGTGATGGACAACCGCCTGCACGGCCGCTGGCGCTGGCCGACGCGGGCGCTGGGCCTGCTGGCGCGGATGCTGCGCACCAGCCCCTGCCCGGTGCTGGTGGTGCAGGGCGCGGCGCGCGCGCCCTACGTGCACGTGCTGGTGCACGCCGCGGGCGACGAGGACAGCGGCGGGCGGCTGCTGCACGGCGCCGCGGCCATGCACGCCGGCGCGACGGTGGAGCTGTTTCATGTCGCGCGCCCGCGCCGCGGTCTGGGCCTGGCCTGCGGCGAGGCCTTTGCGCGCGCCCTGCGCAGCCGCCGCCAGCGCGTGCAGCAGTTGGCGCAGCCGCTACAGTCCGTGCCGCACACGCGGCTGCGGGTGTCGGATGCCTTCGAGACGCGGCGCAACCGCGTCGGCCTGGCCACGCGCGGCCTGGACCCGGCGCGCCAGTTGCTGGTGCAACAGCAGGGCACGCGCGCCGACCTGCTGGTGCTGGCGCACGCGCCGCGCGGGGTGCTGCGCGATCTGCTGCAGGCCGGCAAGGCCTGGCGCCTGCTGGCCGGCCCCGAGCCCGTGGGCTGCGATGTGCTGCTGATGCCGCAGCGTGGCCCGGTCACCGCCCGGCCGGAGGCGGCGGGCGATGCGCCCGCGCGTCAGTCGGCGGTGGCGCGGCGCTGGACGCAGGCCACATAGGCCTGCCCGTCGGGCGGGCGGCCGGCGCGCTGCGCCTCCCACAGCATGCTGCCCAGGCATTCAATGGCGGCGTGGTGCGCGTCGTGCAGCGAGCCCAGGCGGCGCGCCAGCAGTTCCACCGCCTGGCGGATGCCGCGCGGCTGGTCGATGCTGCACTGCTCGCTGATCGACAGGTGCATCGACAGGTGCAGGAACGGGTTGGCCTGGTCGGCGCCGTCGGCATAGACGCGCGCCAGCGCCGCCTCGGTGTCGGCCAGGTCGGCGTGGTATTCGGGATGCTCGGCGATCCACAGCCCGGCCAGGGTCTCGATGGCCTCCATCGGCTGGCTGGCCTGCTGCTTGGCGTGCGTGGCGCAGAAGAAGCGCCGCACATCGGCTTGGGTGGGGTTGAACATGCGCGCCAGACTAGCATGCAGGTGGCGCCCCGGCAGCGTCCAGGGGCTTCCCGGGCGCTATCGTATGTATAGCTTGAAGCGAGCGTCGAGTATGGCTTTCAGGACTTTTCGGCGTCATCTTTCCGGGCCTGTGCGGCAGCCGCCGCCGCGCGCTCCTGGCGCTCGCGCGCCAACTGCTCGACCAGTTGCTGGCGCCCTTGGCGCGCCACGGCGATCATCGCCTCGCGGTCGTGGTGGTAGGCGTGCGTGCGCTCGATCAGGGCGGTGTTGTGCGCGCTGAAACGCTCAGCAAAGGCGGCAGCTTCTTGCGGGCTCTCGCCCAGCAGCTCCAGCACCGTGCGGGCGCTGGCCACGCTGGCGCGGAACACCTCGCGCTCGATGTGCTGCACGCCCAGCTCGCGCAGCGCATGCCAGTGCGTCACGTCGCGCGCGCGGGCGACGATGGCCAGGTGCGGGAAGTGCTTGCGCGCGGCCTGCACGATCTTCAGTGACTGTTCGGGCGCGTCCACCGCCACCACCAGCACGCGCGCCTCGGCGGCGCCGGCCAGGCGCAGCAGCGGCACGCGCGTGGCGTCGCCGTAGAACACCCGGTAGCCGAAGGTGTGCGCCACCTCCAGCATCTCCACGCTGTGGTCCAGCACGGTGGCCGGCAGGCCCTGCGCCAGCACCATGCGCGCCACGATCTGCCCGTAGCGGCCGAAGCCGGCGATGATCACCGGCGCGCTTTGCGGCTCGTGCAGCGCGCGCGGGTCCGCGTCCGGCGCGTCTTCGCCATCCACCGGCGCCAGCCGTGCGTGGCGGCGCAGCAGCGCGCGGTCCAGCAGCACCAGCAGCAGCGGCGACAGCAGCATGGACAGCGCCACCGCGCCGATCAGCAGCGACGCCGCCTCGCCGCGGATGATGCCGAAGCTGGCGGCGCTCTGGAACACCACGAAGGCGAACTCGCCGCCCTGCGCCAGCAGCAGCGTGAAGATCGGCCGCTCCTGCGCCGGCATGCCGGTGCCGCGCGCCAGCAGCCACAGCACGCCGGCCTTGAGGCCCAGGAAACCCGTCAGCAGGCCGAGCATGGTCCAGGGCGCGGCGGCCAGCACGCCGAAGTCGATGCTCATGCCCACGGCGATGAAGAACAGGCCCAGCAGCAGGCCCTTGAAGGGCTCGATGTCGGTTTCCAGCTCGCGCCGGTACTCGCTGTCGGCCAGCAGCACGCCGGCCAGGAAGGCGCCCAGCGCCATCGACAGGCCGATCCACAGCATCAGCATGGCGATGCCCACCACCAGGAACAGCGATGCGGCAGTGAAGATCTCCGGCTGCTTGCTGCGCGCGATCCAGCGCAGCACCGGGCGCAGCGCCAGGCGCCCGCCGAGCACGATGGCGGCGATGAAGGCCGCGGTGCGCCCAGCCTCGGCCAGGGTCTCGCCCAGGCCGTGCAGGTGCGGCTGCCCGGCCGCGCCCAGCAGCGGCAGCAGCGCCAGGATGGGAATGGCGGCCATGTCCTGCAGCAGCAGCACGGCGAAGGTGCGCTGCCCGCCCTCGGTGCGCGTCAGGTTGCGCTCGGCCAGCACCTGCAGCGCGATCGCCGTGGACGACAGCGCCAGGCCCAGGGCGCCCACCAGCGCCACCCGCCAGGGCAGGCCCAGCGCCCACGCCGCCGCCCACAGGGCCAGTGCGCAGCCCAGCAGCTGCGCACTGCCCAGGCCCAGGATCGGGCGGCGCAGGCTCCACAGCCGCGCCGGCTGCAGCTCCAGCCCGACCAGGAACAGCATCAGCACCACGCCGAATTCGGCAAAGTGCAGGATGTCCTGCACGTTGCTCACCAGCCCCAGCCCCCAGGGGCCGATGGCGATGCCCGCCGCCAGGTAGCCGATGATGGCGCCCAGCCCCAGGGCACGGGCGATGGGCACGGCGATCACCGCCGCGCTGAGGTAGGTGAAGCCGTAGGTGAGCCAGACGGGGGCGTTCGGGGCCATGCGGGAGTGGGGTGCGGGGAAGGTGCGGAAATTGTGGCACCCCAGTTGGCGCGCGGTGGCCTTCGCTATGAAAAAAGTAGCTGCATGCCGGTGTATTCAAAGGGCTGAAGCCTGTTTTGGCTTAAAAATCCGATGGCGGCCGTATCGGGCCCGGCAGGCAGCGCGCCGATAATGCGCGCCGGCGTGCGCAACGCACGCACGGCGCTGCTTGCGGTGCCCCCTTTCCTCCCTGCTTTCCCTTCCCTCAGAGATCTTTCATGGACTGGCATACCTGGCTGGCATTCTTCGCGGCGTCGTGGATCATCGCCCTTTCGCCCGGCTCGGGGGCGGTGCTGTCCATGAGCCATGGCCTGTCGTACGGCGTGCGCGGCGCGGGCGTGACCATCCTGGGGCTGGAGCTGGGCCTGCTGTTCATCCTGGTAGTGGCGGGCGCGGGCGTGGGCTCGCTGCTGATCGCCTCGGAGCTGGCCTTCAACGTGGTCAAGGTGCTGGGCGCGTGCTACCTCATCTGGATCGGCTGGAGCCAGTGGCGCGCGGGCGCGGCCGGCCAGCTCGCGGGCGACCTGGCCGCCGCGCCCATGAGCCGGCGCCGGCGCCTGTTCACCGGCGCGCTGACCAACGCCACCAACCCCAAGGGCATCCTGTTCATGGTGGCGGTGCTGCCGCAGTTCATGCGCGACGGCCGGCCACTGTGGCAGCAACTGGCGGTGATGGCGGCGACGCTGGTGGCGGTCGACCTGGTGGTCATGAACGGCTATGCCGCCGCGGCCGGCGCGCTGCGCCGCTGGATGCAGAGCGCCGGCGCCATGCGCGCGCAGAACCGCGTCTTCGGCTCGCTGCTGATGGCGGTGGGCGCGGGGCTGTTCTTCGTGCGCCGGGGCGGGCAGGGCGCCTGAAAGCGGCCCGGCGCGGCAGGGCAGCAGCGTCTGCTGCCCGGGATCAGGACAGATCGACCGCGACGGCAGGCGCCACGACGGGTGCGCGCTCGCCCATCAGGAAGCTGTTTTGCCGCCAGGCCTCGTAGACCGTGACGGCCACGGCGTTGGACAGGTTCAAGCTGCGCTGGCCGGGCATCATCGGCAGGCGCAGGCGCTGGCCCGGCGGGAAGGTCTCGCGCAGCACCGGCGGCAGGCCGCGCGACTCGGCGCCGAAAACCAACCAGTCACCCGGGTGGAAGGCAGTGTCGTGCACCGACTGCTCGCCGTGCGTGGTCAGGCCGAACATGCGCGACAGGTCGGGCTCCTGCTCGCGCAGCAGCGCCGTCCAGCCGGCGTGGCGGCGCACGTCGGCCCATTCGTGGTAGTCCAGCCCGGCACGGCGTAGCAGCGCGTCGTCCATGGAAAAGCCCAGCGGCTCGACCAGGTGCAGCGTGCAGCCGGTGTTGGCCGCCAGCCGGATGACGTTGCCGGTGTTGGGCGGGATTTCCGGCTCGACAAGGACGATGTGGAACATGCGCGCCATTGTGGCGTGAAGCGCCCCCTGCGCGGCAGGGATTTGCTGCGATTTGTATACACCTGGCGTCAGTCGTGCCGGGGCGGTGTGCGCGCCAGCACCAGCGCGCCGACCGACCCCGCGCCGGCAGCGCGCAGCGCCAGCGCCGCGGCGTGCAGCGTGGCGCCGGTGGTCATCACATCGTCCACCAGCAGCACGCGCCGGCCGGCGAAGCGGGGCGCGGCCAGCGGCTCGGGCGCGAAGGCGGCGCGCAGGTTGCGCAGGCGCTGGGTGCGTGCCAGCCCGCTTTGCGCCGGCGTGTCGTGCAGGCGCAGCAGCAGCCCGGCCTGCAGGCGCGGGCCGGCGCCCAGAGCGCGCGCCAGCTGCAGGCTCTGGTTGTAGCCGCGCTGGCGCAGGCGCTGCGCCGCCAGCGGCACGGGCAGCACCAGGTCGGCCTGCGCGATGGCCTGGGCGGCGCCCGGCGCCTCGCGCATCAGCCGCGCCAGCGGAGCGGCCCACGAGGGATCGCCCTGGAACTTGAACTGCGCCAGCAGGCCGGCCCAGGGGTAGGCGTAGTCCACCGCGGCCAGGCAGCCGTCCAGCGGCGGCGGCTGGCGCAGGCAGGCGCCGCACCGGGCGACGCCTTCCGGCACGGCGCAGGCACAGGTGGCGCAGCGCGCCTGCGGCCGGGCGAAGCGGGCGCGGCAGCCGGCGCACAGGCGCTGCGCCGGCCAGGCATGGCACAGCGCGCACTGGCTGGGCAGCAGCGCGGCCAGGTGGCGGGCCAGGGCGGGTGCGGGCATCGGCTCAATATACTGGCGCGCTTGTGCGCTGCGCCATCGCGCCCCCCTGCCTTGCCCATGTCCGAACACCTGCCCCCGACCATCGACCCCGTTGCCGCCGCGCGCTGGCATGCCAGCGCACCGCAGGATGCGCCCTGGCTGCACGAGGAGGTGGCGCGGCGCATGCACGAGCGGCTGCAGTGGATCGTGCAGCCGCCGGCCGCCTGGTGCGACTGGGACCCGCTGCGCGGCGGCCTGCAGGGTCATGCGCTGGTGGCCGGGCAGTTCCCGCAGGCGGCCAGCGTCATCGCCGAGACCTCCTCGCCGCAGGCGCAGGCACGCCTGCAGGAGCGCTTCGCCAGGCCGTGGTGGAGCCCGGCGCGCTGGAGCAGCGCCGCGCCGCGCTTCGGGCTGCCCGAGGATGGGGCGGTGCAGATGCTGTGGTCCAACATGGCGCTGCACATGGCGGCGGATCCACAGGCGCTGATCGCGCAGTGGCACCGCGCGCTGGCGGTGGACGGCTACCTGATGTTCTCCTGCCTGGGCCCGGATACGCTGCGCGAGCTGCGCGCGCTGTATGCCGCGCTGGGCTGGCCGGCACCCGGCCATGCCTTCACCGACATGCACGACTGGGGCGACATGCTGGTGCATGCCGGCTTCTCCGAGCCGGTCATGGACATGGAGCGCATCACGCTGACCTTCGCCAGTCCCGAGCGGCTGCTGCAGGAGCTGCGCGGCCTGGGCCGCAACCTGCATCCGCAGCGCTTCGCCGCCTTGCGCGGGCGGCGCTGGCGTGAGCAGCTGCACCAGCAACTGGGTCAGCGTCTGGCCAGCGAGCAGCACGGTGGCCAGCTGGCGCTGACCTTCGAGATCGTCTACGGCCACGCCTTCAAGCCGGCCCCCCGGGTGCGCGTGGCGGGCGAGAGCAGCGTGCCGCTGCAGGACCTGCGCGCCATGCTGCGCAACCGCCCGCCGCGCTGACGGTCCGCGCCGCTGCGTGCAGCAGCTTGTCAATGACGTAAATCAATGCAAGCTACAATAATTTTGCTTGCGGATAGAGTGTTGCCCCTCGCCGTCGCCGGGATTGCCCGGGACGCGCTGGCAGGACGTGGAAACAGGACCGGCAGTGCGGCCGGTTCTTTTTTATGTCCCGGTCCGTGTCTGGTGCTCGGGAATAACGCGGATTGCCGCTCCCGGCGGCGCCCGGCATGCTGGCTGCCAGTCGCGCGGCGGCAGCGCTCGGATCCGGGCGGAGACAAAGGACCGGCCTGCCGCGGTCCGGACTGGCCGGCGGGCGGCGGCCGCCCTGCGGGGTGTTCGCGGCCCGCGGGCGATGGGTCAACTGGAGCTGAGGAAAAGAGTGAAAACGATGAAGCGCATTTCCAAGAAGCTGGACACATGGCTGCTGGGAGGCATGGCCTGGATGGCCACGGCAGCCCATGCGGTGCAGGACCTGCCCGGGGGGCCCGCGGTCAACCAGCTCAACCTGCATCCGCCGGTCACGAAGATCGCCGAGGAGCAGCACTTCCTGCACTGGATGATGCTCGTCGTCTGCACCGTGATCTTCCTGGGCGTGTTCGCGGTGATGTTCTATTCCATCTGGAACCACCGCAAGTCGCGCGGTGCCCAGGCGGCCAACTTCCACGAGTCGGTGACCATCGAGGTCGCCTGGACCGTCATCCCCTTCATCATCGTCATCCTGATGGCGCTGCCCGCCACCAAGGTGCTGGTGGCGCAGAAGGACACCACCAATGCCGACCTGACCATCAAGGCCACCGGTTACCAGTGGAAGTGGGGCTACGACTACATCGCCGGCGAGGGCGAGGGCCTGGCCTACATCTCCACGCTGGACAGCAGCCATCGGCGCATGTCCGACAGCGGCGACGTGTCGCAGGCGCCGGCCAACTACCTGCTGAAGGTGGACAACCCGCTGGTCGTGCCGGTGGGCAAGAAGGTGCGCGTCATCACCACCGCCAACGATGTGATCCACGCCTTCATGGTGCCGGCCTTCGGTATCAAGCAGGACGCCATCCCCGGCTTCGTGCGCGACACCTGGTTCCGGGCCGACAAGGTCGGCGACTACTACGGCCAGTGCGCCGAGCTGTGCGGCAAGGAGCACGCCTACATGCCGATCCACGTGAAGGTGGTGTCGGCGCCCGAGTACACCGCCTGGGTGAACACCGAGAAGAAAAAGGCCGCGGCCAAGCAGGACGACCCGAACAAGGTCTGGACCCTGGAGGCCATGCTGCCGCGCGGCGAGAAGGTCTACGCCGCCAACTGCGCCGCCTGCCACCAGCCCAACGGCAAGGGCGCCGGCCCGATCAAGCCGCTGGACGGCTCGTCCATCGTGCTGGACGCGGACCACGCCAAGCAGATCCAGGTCCTGCTGCACGGCGCCGGTGGCGGCGCCATGCCGTCCTGGGCGCAGCTGAGCGACACTGACCTGGCAGCCGTTGCCACCTACACCAAGAACGCCTGGTCCAACAAGACCGGCCAGCTGGTGCAGCCCGCCGAAATCCTGGCGCAGCGCGGCAAGTAACGCCGCGGCAGCAGCCAACGCACGGACTCCAAGAGGATTCAAGTCATGAGCGCAGTTCTGGACAACCACGGACACGGCGGCGCGGGCCACGGCCACGACGACCACCACCACGCCACGCCCACCGGGCTGCAGCGCTGGCTGTTCGCCACCAACCACAAGGACATCGGCACGCTGTACCTGCTGTTTTCCTTCACCATGCTGATGGTCGGCGGCATCCTGGCGATGCTGATCCGCGCCGAGCTGTTCCAGCCCGGCCTGCAGCTGGTCAACCCCGAGCTGTTCAACCAGCTGACCACCATGCACGGCATCATCATGGTGTTCGGCGCCATCATGCCGGCCTTCGTGGGCTTCGCGAACTGGATGCTGCCGCTGCAGATCGGCGCCTCCGACATGGCGTTCGCGCGCATGAACAACTTCAGCTTCTGGCTGCTGATCCCGGCCGCCGTGATGCTGGTGAGCTCGTTCTTCATGCCCGGCGGCGCGCCGGCCGCCGGCTGGACGATGTATGCGCCGCTCACCCTGCAGATGGGCCCGTCCATGGACGTCGCCATCTTCTCGCTGCACATCATGGGCGCCAGCTCCATCATGGGCGCGATCAACATCATCGTCACCATCCTGAACATGCGCGCCCCGGGCATGACGCTGATGAAGATGCCGATGTTCTGCTGGACCTGGCTGATCACCGCCTACCTGCTGATCGCTGTGATGCCGGTGTTGGCCGGCGCCATCACCATGACGCTGACGGATCGCCATTTCGGCACCAGCTTTTTCAACGCCGCGGGCGGCGGTGACCCGGTGATGTACCAGCATATCTTCTGGTTCTTCGGCCACCCCGAGGTCTACATCATGATCCTGCCGGCTTTCGGCATCGTCAGCCAGGTGGTGCCGGCGTTCAGCCGCAAGCGCCTGTTCGGCTACGCCTCCATGGTGTATGCGGTGGCGGCCATCGCCATCCTGTCGTTCATCGTCTGGGCGCACCACATGTTCACCACCGGCATGCCGGTGACGGGCCAGCTGTTCTTCATGTACGCCACCATGCTGATCTCGGTGCCGACGGCGGTGAAGATCTTCAACTGGACGGCCACCATGTGGCGCGGCTCGATGACCTTCGAGACGCCCATGCTGTGGGCCGTGGGCTTCATCTTCGTGTTTACCATCGGCGGCTTCACCGGCCTGTTCCTGGCGATGGCGCCGCTGGACGTGCAGCTGCAGGACACCTACTACGTGGTCGCGCACTTCCACTACGTGCTGGTGGCCGGCTCGCTGTTCGCGATGTTCTCCGGCTATTACTACTGGAGCCCGAAGTGGACCGGCCGCATGTACAGCGAGACACGCGGGCGCATCCACTTCTGGGGCTCGATGATCACCTTCAACCTGACTTTCTTCCCGATGCACTTCCTGGGGCTGGCCGGCATGCCGCGCCGCTACGCTGACTACCCCATGCAGTTCGCCGACTTCAACATGATCGCCTCCATCGGCGGCTTCGGCTTCGGGCTGATGCAGGTGTACTTCTTCCTGTTCGTCGTACTGCCGGCCATGCGCGGCCATGGCGAGCCGGCGCCGCAGCGCCCCTGGGACGGCGCCGAGGGGCTGGAGTGGGAAGTGCCGTCGCCAGCGCCGTTCCACACCTATGTCGAGCCGCCCAAGCTCGACCCCACCGCCACGCGCGTGATCGGCTGATCGCGCAGCCCTGGAAAGCGAAGGACCCCTGCCATGCCATTGCCCGAGGACAAGAGAAAGGCCAACCTGCGGCTGGCGCTGATCCTGGCGTCCATGGCGCTGGTGTTCCTGCTGGGCTTCTTCGTGCGCATGGCCTGGCTGCGCTGAAGGCGCGGCGTGCCAGCGGCAAGAGACGGACACAGGCTTATGGGCGTACGGCAGGAAAACCTGAAGATGGTCAGCAAGCTGGCCATCGTCGCGCTGGGCATGTTCGCCTTCGGCTACGTGCTCATTCCAATCTACCAGCGCATTTGCGAGGCCACGGGCATCAACATCCTGACGCTGTCCGAGCGCCTGGTGCCGGGCAACGGCAGCGCCGGCCCGAATGCCCGCCTGCCCGCCAACACCCAGGTCGACAAGAGCCGCACCATCACCGTCGAGTTCGACGCCAACGCGCGCGGGCCGTGGGAATTCAAGCCGGCGCAGCGCTCCATCCAGGTGCACCCGGGCGAGCTGGCCACGGTCATGTATGAGTTCCAGAACGTGCAGGATCGCCGCATGTCCGCCCAGGCTATCCCCAGCTACGCGCCGCGCCAGGCTGCGGCGCACTTCACGAAACTGGAGTGCTTTTGCTTCAGCCAGTACACGCTGGAGCCGGGCGAGAAAAAGGAATGGCCGGTGGCCTTCGTCATAGACCCCAAGCTGTCCCGGGACGTCACCACCATCACCCTGTCCTACACCTTCTTTGAGGTCGGCGGCCGCACGCCGGCGGCGCCGCCCACGGCGGCCGCCGCCGAGCACGCCGGCACAGGGGGTGGGGCATGAAGCAGACTCCGCCAGCGGGCGCGCCGCGCAAGACCTCCTTCCTGCGCTCGATGCGCGCCGTCGCCTGGTCGCTGATCGGCCTGCGCGCGGGTGAGGAGTACCGCCGCGACCTGCAGAACATCCAGCCGCTGCACGTGGTGCTGGTCGGATTGATCGCGCTGTTTGCCCTGGTGCTGGGCCTGATGCTGCTGGTCCGGTGGGTGGTGTAGCGATGCAGATGCCCCAGGACCGTGCCCGCGAGGGCGATTCGATTCGAGTTGAGACACACCAAGAACGAGGAGAGCCGAGATGAGTACCACCACGCCGGGCGCCGCGCCCTACTACTTCGTCCCCGCGGAGTCGCGCCACCCCATCATGGCCGCGGCCGGGCTGTTCTTCGTGATCTTGGGCGCCAGCCAGTGGATCAACGGCGTGCAGTGGGGCCAGTATTCCTTTTGGTTCGGCATCGCCTGGTGGCTGATGGTGCTGTTCCAGTGGTTCCGCGAGGCCGCTCACGAGAGCGAGCGCGGCCTGTACGGGCGCAAGATCGACCTGTCCTACCGCTGGAGCATGAGCTGGTTCATCTTCTCGGAGGTGATGTTCTTCGGCGCCTTCTTCACCGCGCTGTGGTGGGCACGCGCGCACTCGGTGCCAGCGCTGGGCAGCCTGGACAACGGCCTGCTGTGGCCCGGCTTCAAGGGGGTCTGGCCCAGCATCGCCGCCGGCGCCACGGCAGCCCCGGCCGGCACGGTGGAGCCGTTCCAGACCGTCGGCCCGTTCTGGCTGCCGACCATCAACACCGCGCTGCTGCTGACCTCGGGCGTGACGCTGACCATCGCCCACCACGCGCTGCGCCTGGGCCAGCGCGCGCGCACCATCGCCTTCATGTGGGTGACGGTGCTGCTGGGCATCACCTTCCTGTGCGTGCAGGGCTACGAGTACTACCACCTCTACACCGAGCTGAACCTGAAGCTGAACTCGGGCGTGTTCGGCTCGACCTTCTTCATGCTCACGGGCTTCCACGGCTTCCACGTGTTCGTGGGCATGCTGATGCTGCTGTTCATCACGCTGCGCCTGCAAAGCGGGCACTTCACGCCCGAGCGCCACTTCGGCTTCGAGGGCGCCGCCTGGTACTGGCACTTTGTGGACGTGGTCTGGCTGGGCCTGTACATCCTGGTGTACTGGATGTGAAAACGCCTTGGCGTGCTCCGGGAAAAAGCGCCGCAAGGCGCTTTTTCACTTGCTGTTGCTATTCAATGCATAGCTGCAGGCCGTTGGTTTATATAGGCTTCGGGCCTGAAACATCCAAAAACCACGATACGCTGACGTTGCCGCGTGCGGGTGTCAGCGGTTGCTTGCCGGAAGGCCGGTGGGCTGGATGTAGCCCAGCTTCCAAGCCAGCAGCAGGCACAGGAACAGCGCCACCGACAGCGCCACGCGCAGCGCCAGCGCCCAGGCCATGCGCGCGCTGCGCTGGCGGTCGTCCTCGCCGGGGCGGCTGCCGCGCAGCATGAAGAACAGCGCCGCGCCCAGGCTGGCAAGGATGGCGAGAAAGGCCAGGGCCACGAGGAGGGTCATGCTGCAGGTCCTGCCCGTCGCCGGGCGTGGGCGGCCGGCTGGCCGCGCGGTGGGGCAAAGCGGGCCGGCGCCAGTGGGGACCCGCGGGTGATGCCGGCCGATTATCCGGCCAGACCCGCGCGGGCGCGCCTGGGCTGGCGCTTCTGGCTCGTCACCCTGGCCGCGCTGGCGGCGATGGCGCTGACCGCCTCGCTCGGGCGCTGGCAGCTGTCGCGCGCGGCGCAAAAGGCCGCGCTCCAGGCCGCTATCGACGAGCGCGACCGGCAGGCGCCGCTGGCCGCCGCGGCGCTGCTGCAGGCACAGCCGGCTGATGTGGCCTCGCTGCTGCACCGCCGGGTGCGGCTGCGCGGCCACTGGCTGGCGCAGCACACCGTGTTCCTGGACAACCGGCAGATGTACGGCCGCCCGGGCTTTTTCGTGCTCACGCCGCTGCGCCTGGCCGGCGCCGAGCCGGCAGTAGTGCTGGTGCAGCGCGGCTGGGTACCGCGCAACTTCCTGGAGCGCACGCAGCTGCCCGACGTGCCGATGCCCGGCGGCGAGGTGCTGCTGGAGGGCCGCGTGGCGGCCGATCCGGCGCGGCTGTACGAATTCGCCCAGACGGCTGCGGCACCGGGGGCTTCGCGCATCCGGCAAAATCTCGGGCTGGCGGCATTTGCCGCCGAGACCGGCCTGCCGCTGCTGCCCCTGTCCGTGGTGCAGCTGGATGCGCCGGCCGATGGCCTGGCCCGCGACTGGCCCGCCGTGGACCACGGCGTGGACAAGCACTATGGCTACGCCTTCCAATGGTTCGGGCTGTGCGCCCTGGTGGCAATCCTGTATGTCTGGTTCCAACTCGTCCGACGCTTCGCTCGCCCCCGGCCTTGACCGGGGCGCCGCGCCCGCCGCGGCCCTGCCCGACGAGCCGCTCGGCCTCACGGTGCACAGCCTGCCGCCGGCGGGCGACGCACTGGCCGCGCTGCAGCGCTCGCGCCGCGGGCGCTGGCAGATGCTGGGCCTGCTGCTGGTGTGCGCGGCCCCGGTCATCGCCTCGTATTTCACCTACTACGTCATCCGCCCCGAGGGCCGGCGCAATTTCGGCCAGCTGATCGAGCCGCAGCGCGCCATTCCCGCCGGCCTGATGGCGACCGCGCCGGACGGCACGGCCCAGCCGCTGGACGCGCTGCGCGGCCAGTGGCTGCTGGTCAGCGCCTCCGGCGGCGCCTGTGGCGAGACCTGCCGCAGCAACCTGTACCTGCAGCGCCAGCTGCGCGAGTCGCTGGGCCGCGAGAAGGAGCGGCTGGACTGGGTCTGGCTGGTGACCGACGCCGCCGCGCCGCCCGCCGACATCGTCCCGGCGCTGGCCCAGGCGCGCGTGCTGCACGTGCCGCAGGCGCAGCTGCAGGACTGGCTGGCGCCCGCGCCCGGCCAGGCGCTGGGCGACCATCTGTATGTGGTGGACCCGATGGGCCACTGGATGATGCGCTTTCCCGCGCACCTGGACCGCGCCGGCGCGGCACAGGCCAAGCGCGACCTGGACCGGCTGCTGCGCGCCTCGGCGTCGTGGGACCAGCCGGGCCGTGAGACGGAGGCCCGCCGATGAGCGGCGACGCGCAACCCCTGTACGACCTGGCCCCCGCCCTGGAACTGATGGCGCTGGGCCTGGCGATCGCGCTGGTGCCGCTGGCCTGGGTCTGGCGCAAGAGCCGCGGGCGCACGCCGGCCGCGCGGCTGCAGGCGCTGCTGGTGCTGACGCTGTTCCTGACCTTCGACCTGGTGCTGTTCGGCGCCTTCACGCGGCTGACCGATTCCGGCCTGGGCTGCCCGGACTGGCCCGGCTGCTACGGCAGCGCCAGCCCGGTCGGCGCGCAGGCGCAGATCGCCGCGGCGCAGTCGGCCATGCCGACCGGCCCGGTCACGCACGGCAAGGCCTGGGTGGAGATGGTGCACCGCTACCTGGCCTCTAGCGTCGGCGTGCTGATCATCGTGCTGACGCTGCTGGTCTGGCGCGAACGGCGGCGTGCGCGCCGCGCCGGCGCTGCCGCGCCACCCGGCCCGAACCCCTGGTGGCTCACGCTCACCCTGGTGTGGATCTGCCTGCAGGGCGCCTTCGGCGCGCTCACCGTGACCATGAAGCTGTTCCCGGCCATCGTCACCCTGCACCTGCTGGGCGGCGTGGTGCTGCTGGCGCTGCTGTGCGCGCAGGCAGTGCGCATGGGGCATTTGGCGCAGGGCACGCCGCGCGTGGCCCTGGCACCGTGGCTGCGCCGGGCACTGGCGGCGACACTGGCGCTGGTCACCGTGCAGGTGCTGCTGGGCGGCTGGGTCAGCACCAACTACGCGGTGCTGGTGTGCAACACCTTTCCGCAATGCCAGGGCGCGTGGTGGCCGGACATGGCGTTTTCCGAGGGCTTCGCGCTGTGGCGGCCGCTGGGTGTGAACGCCGAGGGCGCGCCCTTGAGTTTCGCCGCGCTCACTGCCATCCACTACGCGCACCGGCTGGCCGCGTATGCCGTGTTGGCGGCCCTGGCGCTGCTGGCCTGGGCCCTGGCGCGGCACGGCGCGCTGCCGCAGCAGGCGCGCTGGCTGGCGCTGCTGGGTGCGGCGCAGCTGGCCACCGGGCTGTCCAACGTGGTGCTGGACTGGCCGCTGGCGGCGGCGGTGCTGCACACCGGCGGCGCCGCGGCGCTGATCGTCGTGCTGACCTGGGCGCTGGCGGCCAGCCGCGCGCAACCGGCCGGAGAGGGCGCTGTGCAGGCGACCGCGGCCGGCACCCGCCGACCCACTGCAACGGAGATTTGTCCATGAGTGCCGCACCGGCTCCTTCCCCGGCACCCGCGCGCGCCGTGCAATCCCCAGGCATGCCGTCGCGCGTCGCCCAGTTCTACGCCCTGACCAAGCCGCGCGTGGTGCAGCTGATCGTGTTCTGTGCCTTCATCGGCATGGTGCTGGCGGTGCCGGGTCTGCCGACCGCCGCCGAGTGGGGCCGCATGGCCGTGGCCAGCGCCGGCATCTGGCTGGTGGCCGGCGCGGCGGCGGCGTTCAACTGCCTGGTCGAGCGCGGCATCGACGCGCGCATGAAGCGCACCTCCTGGCGCCCCACGGCGCGGGGCGAGCTGTCGGGCACGCAGGCGCTGGCGTTCTCGGCGCTGCTGTGCGCGGCCGGCTCGGCGCTGCTGTATCTCTGGGTCAACCCGCTGACGATGTGGCTCACCTTTGCCACCTTCGTCGGCTACGCGGTCATCTACACCGTGATCCTGAAGCCCCTGACGCCCCAGAACATCGTCATCGGCGGGGCATCCGGCGCCATGCCGCCGGTGCTGGGCTGGGCGGCGATGACCGGCGCGGTCTCGCCCGAGGCGCTGATCCTGTTTTTGATCATCTTCCTGTGGACGCCGCCGCACTTCTGGGCGCTGGCGCTGTACCGGGTGGAGGACTACCGCAAGTCCGGCCTGCCAATGCTGCCGGTGACGCACGGCAACGAGTTCACCCGGCTGCAGGTGTTTCTGTACACGCTGATCCTGTTCGCTGGCTGCCTGATGCCCTTCGTCTATGGCATGAGCTCGTGGCTGTACCTGGCGGCCGCGGTGCTGCTGGGCCTGGGGTTTTGCGCCTACGGCTGGCGGCTGTGGCGCCAGTATTCCGACCAGCTGGCGCGCAAGACCTTCCGTTTTTCGCTGATCCACCTGAGCGCGCTGTTCGCCGCGCTGCTGCTGGACCACTACCTGCTTTGATCCCTGTTTCCCATGTACCGTCGATTTGCTCTTAAAAAAATAGCTAACAACGCTTTGCTCATCGGGGCTGCAGGCCTTTTTGTTGCCGGATGTTCGCCCAGGGCCCCGAAATTCCAGGGCGTGGACGTGACCGGCGCCGACTACGCGCGCGACCTGCCCCTGACCGACCAGAACGGCCGCCCGCGCAGCCTGAAGGACTTCGCCGGCAAGGTGGTGGTGGTGTTCTTCGGGTACACCCAATGCCCGGACGTGTGCCCGACCACGCTGGGCGAGCTGGCCGAGGTCAAGCGCTCGCTGGGCGCCGACGGCGACCGGGTGCAGGGCGTGTTCGTCACCGTCGACCCGGAGCGCGACACGCCCGAGGTCCTCAAGGCCTACTTGGCCAACTTCGACCCCAGCTTCATCGCGCTGCGTGGCACGCCCGAGCAGCTGGCCGCCGTGGCCAAGGACTTCAAGATCTACTTCAAGCGCGTCGAGGGCAGCACGCCCACCAGCTACACCATGGACCACTCGGCGGGCAGCTACGTCTACGACACCCAGGGCCGGCTGCGGGTGTACCACCGCTACGGCAGCGGCGTCCAGGCGCTGGCGGCCGACGTGCGCGCGCTGCTCGGCCAGGCCGGCTGACAGCGGCGCGAGCGCGCCGCGCCTGCCCAGCGCGCGGAGCGCTCCCTTACTGGGCGCTGATCTTCTGCTCGCGAATCACCCGGCCCATGGCCGCGGTGTCGTCGCGCATGCGCCGTGCCAGCCCTTCGGGCGACGAGCCCACGGCCTGCCAGCCCTGCTGGAACAGCTTGTCGCGCACCTCCGGGCTGCGCGCGATCTGGCCAATCAGCGCCGCCAGTCGCGCCTGCACCGGCGCCGGCATGTCGGCCGGGGCGGCGAAGGCGTTCCAGATCTCCAGCTGGAAGTCCTGCACACCGGCTTCGGCCAAACTGGGCACCTCGGGCGCCAGCGTGCTGCGCCCGGCCGAGGTCACGCCGATGCGCTTCAACTTGCCCGCGCGTTCCTGCGACAGCGCCAGCGCCGGCGGCAACAGCGCCATCTGCAGCTGCCCGCCGCCCATGGCGGTGGCCACTTGGGGATAGCCGGGGTAGGGGATGTGCAGCGGGTTGATGCCGGTGCGCGCCTTGAGCAGCTCGGTGCCCAGGTGGCCCACCGTGCCGACGCCCGGCGTGCCGTAGCTCCAGCGGTCGCCGGCGGCGCGCGCCGCCTGCAGGAAGGCGCGCGCGTCGCTGCTGGGCACGCCCTCCTGGCCGACCGGGGCGGTGAGCACCAGCGGCGACACGCCGATCAGCGACAGCGGCGCCAGGTCGCGCGCCGGGTCGTAGGGCACCTGCGCGTTCAGCAGGCGGGCAATGGTCAGGTTGCCGTTGATGAACAGGCCGATGGTGTGGCCGTCGCGCGCCTTGGCCACCGCGTCGGCGCCGATGTTGCCGCCCGCGCCGACCTTGTTGTCCACCACTACCGGCTGGCCCAGCGCCTGCGACAGCGGCTCGGAGAAGGTGCGCGCCGTCAGGTCGGGCGACGAGCCCGGCGGGAAGCCGACGACGATGCGCAGCGGCTTGGCCGGCCAGCCGGGCTTGGCCGGCGCGGCGGCCGGGCCCTGGGCGGCAGCGATGCCGCAGGCACCGGCCATGGTCAAGGCGGCCAGGGCCAGCAGGCCGCGGCGGGCGGGGAAAAGGCGGGACATGGATGCTCTCCTGGAGGATCGGGCAGGCGCGCAGTGCGTGGTGCCAAGCGGCGTGCAGACGAAAAAATGCGCGCAACCCGGTGCAGGGTTGCGCGTTGGCGATTATCAGGCGCAGGGCAGCGCCGGCTCAGGCGTATTCGGCCAGTGCCTTCTTCATCTTTTTCATCGCCGCCACCTCGATCTGGCGGATGCGTTCGGCACTGACGCCGTATTCGGCCGCCAGCTCATGCAGCGTCATGCCGCCCGAGCCGTCGTCGTTCACGTTCAGCCAGCGCTGCTCGACGATGCGGCGGCTGCGCGGGTCCAAACTGTCCAGCGCGGTGGCGATGCCGGTGGTGGCCAGCTGATCGCGCTGGCGCGACTCGAGCATGGCGGTGGGCTCGTGGCCGTTGTCCGCCAGGTAGGCAATGGGGCCGAAGGCCTGCTCGCCGTCGTCGCTGGGCGACGGGTCCAGCAGCACGTCGCCGCCGGACAGGCGGGTCTCCATCTCCATCACCTCTTCGCGCTTGACGTTCAGCTGCTCGGCGACGATGTCGATCTCGCGCTCGGACAGGGTCTCGCGGTGCGTGTCGGCGTCCAGTGCGTCGGCCTTGAAGCCTTGCTTCATCGAGCGCAGGTTGAAAAACAGCTTGCGCTGCGCCTTGGTGGTGGCCACCTTGACCATGCGCCAGTTCTTCAGGATGTACTCGTGGATTTCGGCCTTGATCCAGTGCATGGCGTAGCTGACCAGGCGCACGCCCTGGTCCGGATCGAAGCGCTTGACGGCCTTCATCAGGCCGACGTTGCCCTCCTGGATCAGGTCGCCATGCGGCAGGCCGTAGCCCAGGTACTGACGCGAGATGGAGACCACCAGCCGCAGGTGCGACAGCACCAGGCGCCCGGCCGCCTCGACGTTGCCGTCCTCGCGCAACTGGCGCGCATAGCGCTGCTCCTCCTCCTGCGTCAGCAGGGGCAGGCGGTTCACGGCCGTGATGTAGGCGTCCAGATTGCCCAGCGGGGGCACGACGGCCCAGGCGCCGGCGGGCGCCAGCGCGGTGGTCGCGGAAGGGGCAGTCTGATGTGCCATGGCAGATGTCCTTTCGTGTAACTTGTAACTCATATTAGCACTCGGTTGGATAGAGTGCTAAGGTCACAAGTTCCCGCAAAAACGTAGGAGCTGGCCGCCGCAGCGTGCCGATTCGCCGTCTATCTGCCATTCCCATGCCGATGCCGCCCACACCCTGCGCAATCACTCTGGTCACCACCACCGTTGCCACCTCCGAGGACGCGCGCCGGCTGGCGCAGGGCGCGGTGCGCGCCCGGCTGGCGGCCTGCGTGCAGGTCGAGGCTATCACCTCGCATTACGTCTGGCAGGGCAGCGAATGCGAGGACGCGGAGTGGCGCCTGGTGTGCAAGACCCTGCCGACCGCGCTGCCGGCGCTGCTGCGCTGGCTGCGGGACCAGCACCCCTACGATGTGCCACAGCTGCTGGCCCAGGAGGCGCAGGCGCAGCCCGACTATGCCGAATGGCTGGCCGGGCAGGTTCGCGCCTGACCCGGCCCGGCGCCTCAGCAGGCCAGGGCGCGCATCTCGGCGATCAGGTCCGCCTTGCCTTCGAAGCCGATGCCCGGCAGCGGTGGCAGCGTGACGTAGCCATTCTGCACCCGTACCCCGTCGGGAAAACCGCCATAGGGCTGGAACAGGTCGGGGTAGCTCTCGTTGCCGCCCAGCCCCAGGCCGGCGGCGATCGCCAGCGACATCTGGTGCCCGCCGTGCGGGATGCAGCGGCTGGGCGACCAGCTGTGCGCGCGCAGCATGTCCAGCGTGCGCAGGTATTCCACCAGGCCGTAGCTGAGCGCGCAGTCGAACTGCAGCCAGTCGCGGTCGGGCCGCATGCCGCCGTGGCGGATCAGGTTGCGCGCGTCCTGCATGGAAAACAGGTTCTCGCCCGTGGCCAGCGGGCCGGCGTAGGCCTCGGCCAGGCGCGCCTGCAGCTCGTAGTCCAGCGGGTCGCCGGCCTCCTCGTACCAGAACAGCGGGTACTGTGACATGGCCTTGCCGTAGTCCAGGGCGGTCTGCAGGTCGAAGCGGCCATTGGCATCCACCGCCAGCTGCTGGCCCGGGCCCAGCAGCTTCAGCACCGACTCGATGCGCTTGCAGTCTTCGGCCAGGCTGGCGCCGCCGATCTTCATCTTTACCACCGAGTAGCCACGCGCCAGGTAGCTCTCCATTTCCTGGCGCAGGCCGTCCAGGCCCTTGCCCGGGTGGTAGTAGCCGCCGGCCGCATAGACGAAGACGCGCGGGTCGGGCGTGCCGCTGCCGTAGCGCTCGGCCAGCAGCTGGTACAGCGGCTGGCCGGCGATCTTGGCCACCGCGTCCCAGACCGCCATGTCGATGGTGCCCACGGCCACCGAGCGCTCGCCGTGGCCGCCGGGCTTCTCGTTGGTCATCATGCGCGCCCAGACCTTGTGCGGGTCCAGGTTCTCGCCGGAATCCTGCAGCAGGCTGGCCGGGTCGGCCTCGAGCACGCGCGGGATGAAGCGCTCGCGCATCAGCGCGCCCTGGCCGTAGCGGCCGTTGGAGTTGAAGCCGTAGCCGATCACCGGCCGGCCGTCGCGGACCACGTCGGTGACCACCGCCACCAGGCTCAGCGTCATCTTGGAAAAATCGATGTAGGCGTTGCGGATGTCGGATTGAATGGGGCGGGTGGATTCGAGGATGTTGACGATCTTCATGGTGTACGGGTGGAGTGATGCGGGAGTCGGGCCGGCGCGGCGCTACAGTGCGCGCCGGCCGTGCGGGCAGGGCGGATGGGCCGGACGGCATGATCCGCCGCCAGGCCGCCGGCCGTCCAATACTCGAAACGCATACAACTATCGTGAGGCAGGCAAGCGCATGGGACCTGGCAACCGCCCCCTGGATCTGCAATGGCTGGAGGATTTCCTGGCACTGGCGGACAGCGGCAACTTCTCGCGCGCCGCGCAGGCGCGCGCCATCGCCCAGCCGGCCTTCAGTCGCCACATCCGGGCGCTGGAGGACTGGGTCGGCGCTGAGCTGTTCGACCGCAGCGCACACCCGGCCACGTTGACCGCCGCTGGGCAGCGCTTCCTGCCGCTGCTGCAGGAGGTGCTGACCCGCCTGGAGGATGCGCGTACCCGGGCGCTGGAGGCGCGCGACCAGGCGGCCGTGAGCCTGCGCTTCGCGGTGACGCACCTGCTGTCGATGACCTTCTTCGCGCACTGGCTGGCACACCTGGAAGGACAGCTGCGGCTGGGGCCGATCCAGACCCTGTCGGACAGCGCGCGCGCCTGCGAGGAGCTGCTGCTGCAGCGGCGCGTGCAGTTCGTGCTGTGCCATGCCCGGCCGGGCGTGCCCGGGCGGCTCGACGAGGCCGGCCACCCGGCGCACTGCCTGGGCCGGGATCTGCTGTGCCCGGTCAGTGCGCCGCAGCCGTGGGGGGCGGACGGGCGGGCGCTGCACGCCATCGGGCAGGCGGACAACGTGCCGCTGCTGGCCTACAGCGAGGCCTCGGGCCTGGGGCGCATCGTGCGCGCCCGGCTGCAGGCGCTGGCCGGCCAGGCCGGCGCCCCGGCGGGCTGGAGCGAGGTGTTCACCGCCCACCACGGTGCGCTGCTCAAGACCATGGCGCTGGAAGGGCGCGGCATCGCCTGGCTGCCGCAGTCACTGGTCGCGCAGGAGTTGCAAGACGGGCGCCTGGTGCCGGCCGGCCCGCAGGCCTGGAACATCGAGATCGAGGTGCGCCTGTACCGTCAGGGCGCCGAGATGGCGCAGGTGGCCGAGCAGGTCTGGCAGCTGGCGCAGGCGCGCCCGGCCTGATGCCGCGGCCCGGCCACTGCGGTTTCAAGCCAAAAATCCCTGTAGCCCTTGTCCGTAAAGGGCCTGCAGCTATCGAATGTGTAGCTTCTGCAGCCTGCCCTGTCAGGCCAGCAGTGCCTGGGCAAACTCGCGCGCGTTGAAGGTTTCCAAGTCTTCCACGCGCTCGCCCACGCCGATGAAGTACACCGGCACCGGCCGCTCCTGGGCGATGGCCGCCAACACGCCGCCCTTGGCCGTGCCGTCCAGCTTGGTGACGATCAGGCCCGTCAGCTGCAGCGCGTCGTCGAAGGCGCGCACCTGCGCCAGCGCGTTCTGGCCGGTGTTGCCGTCGATGACCAGCAGCACCTCGTGCGGCGCACTCGCATCCGCCTTGGTGATCACGCGGCGGATCTTTTGCAGCTCCTGCATCAGGTGCAGCTGCGTCGGCAGTCTGCCGGCGGTGTCCACCAGCACCACGTCGCGCCCCCGGGCGCGCCCGGCGCTGACGGCGTCGAAACTGACCGCGGCCGGGTCGCCGCCTTCCTGGCTGATGATCTCCACCGTGTTGCGCGTGGCCCAGACGCCCAGCTGCTCGCGCGCGGCGGCGCGGAAGGTGTCGGCGGCGGCCAGCAGCACGCTCTGGCCATGCTCGGCCAGGTGTTTCGTCAGCTTGCCGATGGAGGTGGTCTTGCCGGCGCCGTTCACGCCGGCGACCATGACCACCGTGGGCGTGTGCTCGCCGATGACCAGCGGCTTTTCCAGCGGGCGCAGCAGGTCGGTCAGCGCATCGGCCAGCAGCGCCTTGACGGCGGCGGGCTGGGTGGTCTTGGTGTCCTTGACGCGGCGCTTGAGGTCATCGAGCAGGTGCTGCGTGGCCCGCACGCCGGTGTCGGCCATCAGCAGCGCGTCCTCCAGCTCCTCGTACAGCGCCTCGTCGATCTTGGTGCCGGTGAAAACGGTGGTGATGCTGGTGCCGGTCTTCTTCAGCCCGCCCTTGAGGCGCTCGACCCAGTGCTGGCGCGCCAGGCCCTCGGGCAGGGGCTTGTCAATGGGTTCGGGCACGGCGGGCGGTGCCTCGGGCGCGGGCCCCGCAGCGCCACCGAAGGATTTGCGCAGCCAGGCCATGGCGCTGGCGGGCTGTGCCGCAGGGGCGGTGCCTGCGGGCGCTGGGGCGGTCTGCGCCGGCCCCGGCGGGACGCCGTGGACGGGCGCGGCAGGCACCGGGTCGGCGGCGCGGTCGGTGGGTCCGGCGGGCGCTGGCGCCGCCGTGTGGCCGCTGGCCGGCAGCGCCGTGGCGGTATCGGCGCCAGGCGCCGGCGTGACGGCTGCGTCCGGCGTGGGAGTGGTTTTTTTCTTGAAAAAGCTGAACATCGGCGGGTTCTTAGAATCGCAGCCATTCTATGAAACGCGCTCTTACCCTCATCGCCCTGCTGGCGGGCGTGCACGCGCTGGCCCAGCAGCCCTCCACCCTTGCCCTCGCGCCGGCGCCGGCGCCCGCTGCGGCCGCGCTGGCGGGGACGCCCAGCGGCGCGCAGCAGTTCCAGCTGGCCAACGGCATGCAGCTGATCGTGCAGCCCGACCGGCGCGCGCCCACGGCGGTGCACATGGTCTGGCTGCGCGTCGGTTCGATGGACGAGGTGGACGGCACCTCGGGCGTGGCGCACGCGCTGGAGCACATGATGTTCAAGGGCACGAAGGACGTGCCGCCGGGCGAGTTCTCGCGCCGCGTGGCCGCCCTGGGTGGCCAGGAGAACGCCTTCACCAGCCGCGACTACACCGGCTACTACCAGCAGATCCCGGCCGAGCGCCTGGCCGACGTGATGCAGCTGGAGGCCGACCGCTTCGCGCACAACCAGTGGCCCGACGAGGAGTTCACGCGCGAGATCGAGGTCGTCAAGGAAGAGCGGCGCATGCGCACCGACGACCAGCCGCGCGCCGCGATGATCGAGCAGCTATACGCCAGCACCTTCATCGCCTCGCCGTACCGTCGCCCGGTGGTTGGCTGGATGAGCGACCTGGACGCCATGACGCCGCAGGACGTGCGCGACTTCCATGCGCGCTGGTATGTGCCGGCCAACGCTGTGATCGTGGTCGCCGGCGACGTGGAGCCGCAGCGGGTGCTGGCGCTGGCGCAGCAGACCTACGGCCGCATTCCGCCCGGCCCGGTGCCGGTGCGCAAGCCGCGCGAGGAGCCCGAGCAAAAGGGCATCCGCCGCATCGACTTCAAGGCCCCGGCCGACCAGGCCTACGTAGCGCTGGCCTTCCGCGCGCCGCGCCTGGAGCGCGTGCAGGAGCTGACGGCCAGCGACCGTGACGCGCTGGCGCTGCTGGCGCTGTCGGCGGTGCTCAGTGGCTACGACGGCGCGCGGCTGCAGCGCGCGCTGACGCAAGGCGCCGACCGCGTGGCCGACAGTGCCGACAGCGGCGCCTCGGTGGTCGGGCGCGGCCCGGCGCTGTTCCTGCTGACCGGCGTGCCGGCGGCGGGCAAGAACGCGCAGGACGTGGAGCGCGCGCTGCGCGCCGAAGTGGCGCGCGTGGCGCGCGAGGGCATCGGCGCGGACGAGCTGGCGCGCGTGACCACGCAGTGGGCGGCCTCGACCATCTACGCGCGCGACTCGCTGCAGTCGCAGGCCAGCGACCTGGGCAGCAACTGGGTGCAGGGCCTGCCGCTGGATGCCGACGACCGGCTTTTGCAGCTGCTGCGCGGTGTGACGCCGGCCGAGGTGCAGTCGGTGGCGGCGCGCTGGTTCGGCGACGACCAGCTCACCGTCGCCACGCTGGTGCCGCAGCCGCGCCCGGCAAACCAGCCGGCGCGCGCCGAAAGCGCCGTGCCCTCCGGCCGCATGCATTGAGGAAAGCCGCAGATGAATCCCTTCAATACCATTAAAAACATAGCTGCAGGCCGTTTTCTGACGCTGGCTGGCCTGCTTTTTTGTGCGCAGTCGGCCTGGGCGCTGCTGCCCATCGAGCACTGGACCGAAGCCAGCGGCGCGCGCGTCTGGCTGGTGCAGAGCCCGGCGATTCCGATGGTCGACGTACAGATCGACTTCGACGCCGGTTCGCGCCGTGACCCGGCCGCGCAGGCCGGGCTGGCCAGCGCCGCGGCGCTGATGACTTCCAAGGGCGTGCGCGCCGGTGGGCCGCAGGAGCCAGCGCTGGACGAGAACGACCTGGGCGAGGCCTGGGCCGACCTGGGCGCGAGCTTCGACGCCGGCGCCGAGCGCGACGGCCTGGTGTTCGGCCTGCGCTCGCTGACCGAGCCCGACCTGCTGCAGCGCGCCGCGCGCCTGGCGGCGCGCCAGCTGGCCGAGCCCAGCTTCCCGGCCCACGTCTGGGAGCGCGAGCGCGCCCGCTGGCAGGCCAGCATCCGCGAGGCCGACACCCGCCCTGGCACGGTCGCGTCCAAGGCCTTTGCCAAGGCGGTCTATGGCGGCCACCCGTACGGCTATGTCGCCACCGCCGAGACGCTGGCGCGCATCGGCGTGCCGGATTTGCAGGCGTTCCACACGCGCTACGTGCAGGCCTGCCGCGCGCGCGTGTCCATCGTCGGCGCGGTGACCCGGCCGCAGGCGCAGGCACTGGTGCAGACGCTGCTGGCACGCCTGCCGGCGGGCGATCCCGCGCACTGCGCGCCGCTGCCCGCCGTGCCGCCGGTGCCGGCGCTGACGCAGGCCGTCGAGAAAGACATCCCATTCGCCTCGGCGCAGGCGCACGTATTGCTGGGCCAGCCAGGCTTCGAGCGGCGCGACCCCGACTTCCTGGCGCTGCTGGTGGGCAACCATATCCTGGGCGGCGGCGGCTTCACCTCGCGCCTGACGCACGAGGTGCGCGAGACGCGCGGGCTGACCTACGGCGTGTACAGCGGCTTCTCGCCCGGCCTGAACGCTGGCGCCTTCGTGATCGGCCTGCAGACGCGGCCCGACCAGGCGGCGCAGGCGCTGCAGATCACGCGCCAGGTGCTGCAGCGCTATGTCGCCGAGGGCCCGACCGAGGCCGAGCTGCGCGCCGCCAAGGACAACCTGATCGGCGGCTTCGCGCTGCGCATCGACAGCAACCGCAAGCTGCTGGCCAACGTCGTCAATATCGCCTGGAACGACCTGCCGCTGGACTACCTGGAGCACTGGACCGACCGCGTGCAGGCGCTGACCGTGGCCGACATCCGCGCCGCGCTGCAGCGCAAGCTGCAGCCCGAGCGCATGGTGACGGTGATCGTCGGCGCACAGGCGGCGGCCAAGCCATGACCCGCAGTCCCAAGCTCGTGGCGTCCCGGCCCGCCGGCCAGGCCCGCCGGGCGGCACCGCAGGCACCAGGCGAGGTGCGCATCATCGGCGGCCAATGGAAGCGCACCAAGCTGCCGGTGGCCGACCGGCCCGGCCTGCGTCCGACGCCCGACCGGGTACGCGAGACGCTGTTCAACTGGCTCGGCCAGGACCTGGCCGGCTGGCACTGCCTGGACGCCTTCGCCGGCACCGGTGCGCTGGGGCTGGAAGCCGCCTCGCGCGGCGCGGCCAGCGTGCTGCTGGTCGAGCAGGAGCCGGCCTTGGTGGCGCAATTGCAGCGCCACGTCCAGCGCCTGCAGGCAGCCGAGCGCGTGCAGGTACGGCGCGGCGATGGCCTGCTGGCGCTGGCCGCGGCCGCGCCCGCCAGCCTGGACCTGGTGCTGATCGACCCACCCTATGCACAGACCGGGCTGTTCCTGCCGGCGCTGCAGGCGGCGGCACGCGCCGTGGCACCCAGCGGCCTGGTTTACCTGGAAGCCGCCGCGCCGTGGGACGCGTCCGCCCTGGTGCCCGCCGGGCTGGCGCCGCACCGGTACCTGCAGGCCGGCGCCGTGCATGCGCATCTGCTACGCCCGCTGGCCGGCAGCTGATCTGTTTGCTATCGAATAAATAGCTGAAGGCCCATGCAATACAAGGGCTGGGGTCCTGAAACACCTGAATTCTGTGCGGCGCAGGGCGCCATGCGCCCGCATAATGCGCGCCACCGCATTTCTGGAGAGCTTCTGCCATGTCCCGCGTGCTTGCCGTCTACCCCGGCACCTTCGATCCGATCACCCTTGGACACGAGGACGTGGTCAAGCGTGCTGCCCAGCTGTTCGACGGGCTGATCGTGGCAGTGGCGGCCGGACACCATAAGAAGACGCTGTTCAGCCTGGATGAGCGCATGGAGATGGTGCGCGAGGCGGTGCGCCCCTATCCCCAGGTGCAGGTGGAGAGCTTCGACGGGCTGATGCGCGACTTCATCGTGCAGCGCGGTGCCAAGGCCATGGTGCGCGGCCTGCGCGCGGTGACCGATTTCGACTACGAGTTCCAGCTTGCCGGCATGAACCGGCACCTGATGCCCGAGGTAGAGACAGTCTTTCTGACGCCCAGCGACAAGTTCCAGTTCATCAGCAGCACCTTTGTGCGCGAGATTGCCTCGCTGGGCGGCGAGGTGGACAAGTTCGTTTCGTCCGAAGTGCAGCAGCGCCTGCACGACAAGCTGCTGGGCCAGAGCTGAAACGAAACGGCACCGCCTCGGGAAGCGCACAAAGAAAAACGCCGCCTGGAAGGGCGGCGTTTTTCATGGCGGGGGCCTGAAAGGCCCCCTGCATCAGGGACGCACCACGATGCTGTTGCGCACGTCACGCACATGCTTGGTGTTGCGCGCAATGGCTTCGGCACGATCCTTTTCGGTCTGCGTCTTGGCGAAGCCCGACAGCTGCACCGTGCCGTTGAGCGTTTCCACGCTGATCGACGTGGCGGACACGGACTTGTCCTCGGCCATCTTGGCCTTGACGGCAGTGGTGATGCCTGCGTCGTCCACATACGAACCGACGGTCTGCTGGTGGCGTGCCACGGAGCAGCCGGTAGAGACGATGGTGGCGCCAGCCACCAGGGCAAAAGCAAGGGCGCGTGCGTACTTCATGGTGTTTTCCTTATCGAGTTGTGAGTAGAAAAAATGATGGTTTTCTTGGGTGCCTTGCACATCCGCTGCGGCCTGTTGCACCCTCCGCCGGCCGCGCGGTCATGGAAACCGGATAGCAATAGCTGCTCAGATCAGCGGCGCAGCCAGTCGCTCAGCTCGTCGGCATGCTCTTCTTCCTCGGCCAGTACGCCTTCCAGCAGCCGGCGCGTGGTCGGGTCCTTGTCGCCGATCAGCTCGATCATCTGGCGGTAGGTTTCGACTGCGATGCGCTCGGCGACCAGGTTGGCACGCACCATGGCCTTGAGGTCGGTGCTCTCGTCGTAGTCTGCGTGGCTGCGCTCGCTGAGCGAGTCGGGATTGAAGTTGGGTGATCCGCCCAGCTGCACGATGCGCTCGGCAATCTTGTCGGCGTGGGCCGACTCTTCGTTGGCGTGCTGCAGGAATTCCTCGGCGATGGCCGGGGACTCCAGTCCATCGGCGGTGAAGTAGTGGCGCTTGTAGCGCAGCACGCACACCAGTTCGGTGGCCAACGCATCGTTCAGCAGCTTGACGATGGAGTCGCGGTACGGGCCATAGCCCGGCGTGACGGCGCCGTCGTCCAGATCGGCCGAAGCTGCCTTGCGGATCGCTTCCTCGTCCAGCTTCAGCGTCTTCTGTTCATGGTCCACCCCTCCGCGGTTGCCATGCACTTCCTTGAAGGTATTCATATCGTGGGTGCTCCTTGTTATGGCGCGGGGCGACGTACGCCCCGGCGCTGTTTCAGCGGTCGCTGCGGCGCGTCATCATCAAGGCCGTGGCCAGCGCGGCGCCTGCGGCGGCCGCCAGCAGCATCGACTTGCCGGGCTGGTCCGACACGTAGCGGCAGGTGGCATCGGCCGCGTCGTTGAACTGGCGGCGTGCGCGTTCGCTGGTCTCGGCGCAGTAGTTAATGCTGCGGCTGGCGAATTCCTGGGCCTTGGCGGCCAGGTCGTCGATCACCGGATCGACTTCCTCCTTCACGCGCTTGACACCGCTTTCCGCCTTGTCCAGCGCCTCGTTGGCCAGGCGCCGGGTCGATTGCACGGCCTCCTGTGCGCTGTTGCTCACGCTGTCGGCCGCACTGCGGGCAGCGTCGGTGGCTTTCTGGGTGGTGTTCTGGGCGTCCATGTCGGTTCCTCTCTTGGCGTCGATGGGTGGTTGGATGGGAAAAAGACGGAGCGGGGCGGCGTCAGCCCTTGCGCAGCAGGCTGAGCACGAAGGTCACCGCGGCCATGATCACGAAGACGAAGAACAGCACCTTGGCGATGCCGACCGCGCCGGCGGCGATACCGCCGAAGCCGAACAGGGCAGCGATCAGGGCGATGACCAGAAAGACAACTGCGTAATGCAACATGGAAACCTCCTTGTATCTGGGAATTCGCCCCGGTGACATGCACCGCAGCGAGTGAATTCACTGTACGAGGGAGGCCCTGTCGCGAACTGCCGGTGTCCGGCGCGCAGGGGTGTAGGACGCTGCCGCCGCGCTGCGCACCAGGCGCGCGCAGGGCCTTGGTATGGCGTTCAGGCGGCGCTTGCGGGCTCGACGCGCGGCAATGTGGCGCTCACCAGCGTGCCCTCGCCAGGGACCGAGCGCACGTTCAGCCGGCCACCCTCGGCTTCCACCCGGTGGCGCATGCCGGTCAGGCCATGCGACGCCGAGGAGGGGCGCGCGGCGTCGAAACCCTGACCGTTGTCGCGCACCTGTACCGACACCTGGCCGGCATGGGCGTGCAGCGACACCAGCACCTGGTCGGCGCCGGCATGCTTGTGGATGTTGGTGAGTGCTTCCTGCACCAGCCGGTAGGTGGTCAGCTGGGCCGATTCGCTCAGCGATACCGGCTCCAGCTGGGTCTGCACCTGGATGCCGCTGCGGCGCGCGAACTCGCTGGTCAGGATCTCCAGCGTCGTCGTCAGGCCCAGGTTGGACAGCGAGGACGGGCGCAGGTCCTCGATGATGCGGCGCTTCAGCGCGATGCCGCTATTGAGCGAATCGTTCAGGTGCTGCAGGCGCTCGACGTTGTCCGGATTGTCCATGTCGATGCGCGACTTCAGGCGCGCCACATCCAGCTTGGCGGCGGTGAGCAGTGCGCCCAGTTCGTCGTGCAGCTCGCGCGCGAGGTGGGCACGCTCGTCCTCGCGCACCTGCTGCAGGTGGTGCGCCAGCTCCGACAGGGTTGCCGTGCGCTCGCGCACCAGTTGCTCCAGTCGGTCGCGCTCGCGCTCCAGCACCTGCTGCTCGCGCAGGTGCGCGGCCTGCAGGGCGCGCGCGTTGCGCAGGTACAGGAACAGCACCAGCAGGCCCAGTGCGGCGGCGATGGCGATGCCGGCGCGCGACAGGTTCAGCGAGCGGTGGATGCGCTCGGCGCTGTGCTGGGCGTGCTCGGCGTTGCGCTCGAGCAGCTGGGTGGCCACGGCGCGGATGGCGTTCATGTCCTGCTCGCCGACATCGGTGGACAGCACGAAGCGCCAGACATCGTCCTTGTCCTCGCGGCGCAGGCGGATGGTGAGCTGCATCTCGCTGAGCTTGCGCGCCACCAGCTGCGACAGCTGGCCGAATGCGTCCGGCTCGTCGGATTGCCTGGCGTAGGCATCGCGCAAGGTCTGCAGGTGGGTGTTGATGGACGCCACGGCCGACTCATAGGGGCGCAGGTAGCGCTCGTCGCCGGTCAGCAGGTAGCCGCGCTGGCCGGTCTCGGCATTCAGCATGGACTGCAGCAACTGGTCCAGCGCCGCGCGCGTGGCATGCGTGCGCGCCAGCGCCTCGACGGCCCGCTGCGAGCGCGTGAAGCCCGCCTCGTTGATGCCGAGCAGCACGCCCATCACCGCCAGCGCCAGCAGCGCCAGCAGCACGCGCGGGGCCAGCTTGCGCAAACGCGTTGCGTTCATGTCAGACCATCTCCAGATTCCTGTGCGGCGGGGCCCGGAAAGTGCATATCATTCACTGGCAGCGCCATGCAGTGGTGAGCGCATCCGAAACCATATGCCACGCGGCCCGATCGGCCGGCGCGGCTGATGAAAGAAGGCTCAATGATCAATATCGGCATTGTGGACGACCACGCCATCGTGCGGTCGGGATTGAAGCAGTTTCTCTCCGAACACGTAGACCTGCGCGTGGTGGGCGAAG
Organism: Oryzisolibacter propanilivorax; assembly: GCF_900103645.1. GTDB lineage: Bacteria > Pseudomonadota > Gammaproteobacteria > Burkholderiales > Burkholderiaceae_C > Melaminivora > Melaminivora propanilivorax. Next base: position 318,039 of record NZ_FNHP01000003.1, on the reverse strand, counting down.
CTTCCAATGGCCGCGAGGCCATCGACTTGGTGCGCACGCACGAGATCGACGTACTGGTGATGGACCTGTCCATGCCTGGCCAGAGCGGCCTGGACGCCCTGGCCATGTTGCGCGCCAAGGCGCCGGACATGGGCATCCTGATCCTCTCCGGTTACCCTGAGGAGCACTATGCCATCAGCCTGATCCGCCAGGGTGCCAGCGGCTACCTGAACAAGGAGTGCGAACCCAAGGAGATCGTCGAGGCCATCCGCACCATCTCGCTGGGCCGGCGCTACCTGACGCCGGCCGTGGCCGACCTGCTGGCCCAGCAGCTCAACCGCAAGGACGACGCACCGCCGCACGAGCAGCTGTCGGAGCGCGAGTTCCAGGTGTTTCTGAAACTGGCCAAGGGCGAGACGGCCGGCGAGATCGCCAAGTCGCTGTCGCTCAGCGTCAAGACGGTGAGCACCTACCGCACGCGCCTGATGGAAAAGATGGGGCTGTCGTCCAACAGCGACCTGACCTACTACGCCCTGAAGAACAAGTTGATCGATTGATCGGTCGTATGCTGGGTAGGGCGGCGTGCCGCTCCTGTCCGCAGCAAAAAGAAAGGCCAGCGCTTGCGCTGGCCTTTCTTTTTGCTGGTCGGATTGGCGGGGCGCCTCAGTTGGCCAGCGAGCCGGCCCGCGCGGCGCCGACCCGGGTGTGGCTGTGCGCGATGCAGTAGTCGACCAGGGCCTCGATTTCGTTGGATTTGTCGAACACGGCATCCACGCCGAGCTGGGCGCAGCGCATGCGCACGTCCGGGGTGGCGTAGTTGCTCAGCACTACCATCTTCTGGTTCGCCAAGCGGTTGCGGCATGCCGCCAGCACACCCAGGCCGCTGCCCTGACGCAGGAACAGGTCCACGATGGCCAGATCCCATTGCGATGCGTGCTCGGACAGCCAGGCCTTGCCGTCGTCCTCGGTTTCGGCGGTGCCCACGGCCTCGATCTGGGCCAGTTCCTGCAGGGCACCGATCAGGTTCTCGCGGATGGTGGCGTTGTCTTCGACGATATAGGTGCGCAGTTTCACAAGCATTCCCCTTGCCCGGTCGTGGTGTCGACAGGACTGGTCCGAATGTTGTTCTGGACCTGGGCGGATTCTGCCAGCGGCCCGAGGCCGCTTTCGTAGGAGAGGGGCTACCACGCCGCCGTGTGGCGCGTGTGACACACGGGGCACTCGGGGTCGCGCGCGGCGCGCATCTGGGTCCACTGCATGTCGCGGCCGTCCAGCATCAGCAGCCGCCCGGCCAGGGATGAGCCGATGCCGGCGATCAGCTTCAGCGCCTCGGCCGCCTGCATGGTGCCGATGATGCCGACCATGGGGGCGAACACGCCCATGGTCGAGCACTGCACCTCCTCGAACTGCGCGTCTGGCGGGAACAGGCAGGCATAGCACGGCGTGTCGGCGCCGCGCGGGTCGAACACTGAGATCTGCCCGTCGAAGCGGATGGCCGCCCCGGCGACCAGCGGCGTTCCGGTCTGCACGCAGGCGGCGTTGATGGCCTGGCGCGTGCGGTAGTTGTCGGTGCAGTCCAGCACCACGTCGGCCTGCACCGCCAGGCTGGCCAGCGCCTGTGCGTCCAGGCGCTGGCGCAGCGCGCGCACTTGCACGCCCGGGTTGATGGCGCGCACAGCCAGGGCGGCGGACTCCACCTTGGGTTGGCCGACGCGCTCGGTGGTATGGGCGATCTGGCGCTGCAGGTTGGTCAGGTCGACCGCGTCGTCATCCGCCAGGGTCAGCGTGCCAACACCGGCCGATCCCAGGAACAGCGCCGCCGGTGAGCCCAGCCCGCCGGCGCCGACGATCAGCACATGCGCCGCCAGGATGCGCTCCTGCCCCTCGATGCCGATCTCGTCGAGCAGGATGTGGCGCGAGTAGCGTAGGAGCTGGTCATCGGTCATGGCGTCGGGGCAATGCAGGGGTTGCGGGGCATGAAAAAGGCCGGGCAGCGCGGCCCGGCCTGGGTGGGAGGCTGGCGCCTGGGCGCTGCGCTCAATTTTCCTTGGGCTCTTCCTTGCGCTCGGTGAGCGTCTTGCTGGCCAGCACGGTCTTGCCCTTGAGCTGGTTCAGCGCCTGGGACAGCTGGAAGTCCTTGTCAGTGCCAAACTCGGGCAGGCGGCGCTCGGCGATGGGCTTCTTGGCCTCTTCCTCCAGGCGCTTGCGGGCTTCCTCACGCGCCTTCTCGCGCGCCGGGTCCTTTTCCTCGTCGCCCTGGCCGCTGGTCAGGTGCTTTTCCAGATCGGCCTCGCGCATGCGCAGCGACGCGAACAGGTCACCTTCAGCAGTCTCGTCCAGCATCACGTCGGGCACGATGCCCTTGGCCTGGATGGACTTGCCGCTGGGCGTGTAGTAGCGCGCCGTGGTCAGCTTGATGCCGGTGTCGGGCCCCAGCGGGCGCACCGTCTGCACCGAGCCCTTGCCAAAAGTCTGGCTGCCCATGATGGTGGCGCGCTGGTGGTCCTGCAGCGCGCCGGCGACGATCTCGCTGGCAGACGCCGAGCCCTCGTTGACCAACACCACCAGCGGCACGCGCTTGATGGCCGCCGGCAGGCGCTTGAGCGGATCGCCCTGGCCGCGGCGCAGATAGTCCTGCGGAATCGACTTGAAGGTCGCCTTGCTCTCGGGCAGCTGGCCGTTGGTGGAAACCACCGTAACATCCTCTGGCAGGAAGGCCGCGGAGATGGCCACGGCCGCATCCAGCAGCCCGCCCGGATCGTTGCGCAGATCCAGCACCATGCCATTGAGGTTCGGATCCTGCTTGTAGACCTCCTCGACCTTGCGCACGAAATCGTCCACCGTGCGCTCCTGGAACTGCGACAGGCGGATCCAGGCATAGCCGGGTTCGACCACCTTGCCCTTGACGGACTGGGTCTTGATCTCCTCGCGCGTGATGGTCACCGGAAAGGTGCGGCTCTCGTCCTTGCGGAAGATGGTCAGCGTCACCTTGGTGTTGGGCTCGCCGCGCATGCGCTTGACGGCATCGTTCAGCGACAGGCCCTTGACGGCGGTGTCGTCGATCTTGGTGATCAGGTCGTTGGTCTTGAGGCCGGCGCGGAACGCGGGCGAGCCCTCGATGGGCGAGACGACCTTGATCAGGCCGTCTTCCTGCGTGATCTCGATGCCCACGCCGACGAAGCGCCCGGACGTGCCTTCGCGGAATTCCTTGAAGGACTTCTTGTCGAAATACTGCGAGTGCGGATCAAGGCTGGAGACCATGCCCGAGATGGCATCGGTGATCAGCTTCTTGTCATCGACCGGCTCGACGTAGTCGGTCTTGATCAGACCGAACACGGCCGACAGCTGCTGGATTTCCTCCAGCGGCAGCGGCGTCATGGCGCCGCGCGCCACGGTCTGCAGGGAGACGGTGGTCAGCATCCCGGCCAGGGCGCCGACCGAAATCCATCCCGCGATCTTGAGTTTCTGGCCCATTGAACACCTTTGGAAAGCGTGTTTATAACGCTTGGAGCATGCCCCCTGGGGCTGGTTCCCCATGCGGGCCGTTTCTTCAGGCGCCGCACGGGCCGTCCGAAACTTCAGCCCCGGCCCTGCGACACCATGGCCTCGGCGGCACGCGCCGCCACCTCGGCGTCGCCCAGATAGTAGTGGCGCAGGGGCTTGAGGTGCTCATCCAGTTCGTACACCAGCGGAGTCCCGTTGGGGATGTTCAGCCCGACGATGTCCTGGTCGGAGATGCTGTCCAGGTGCTTGACCAGCGCCCGCATGGAGTTGCCGTGCGCCACCACCAGCAGGCGCCGGCCGCTGCGCAGCGCCGGGGCGAGGGATTCGTTCCAGTACGGCAGCACACGCTCGACGGTGTCCTTCAGGCATTCGGTCAGCGGCACCTGGCCCGGGTTCAGGTGGCGGTAGCGGATGTCGCCCTGCGCACCGCGCGGGTCGCCCGCCTCCAGTGCCGGGGGTGGCGTGCCATAGCTGCGGCGCCAGATCAGTACCTGCTCGTCGCCGTACTGGCGCGCGGTCTCGGCCTTGTTCAGGCCTTGCAGCGCGCCGTAGTGACGCTCGTTCAGGCGCCAGCTGTGGTGCACCGGCAGCCAGGTGCGGTTCATGGCGTCCAGGCAGTGCCACAGGGTGTGCGTGGCGCGCTTGAGCACGCTGGTGTGGCATTCGTCGAACTCGTAGCCCTCGGCCGCCAGCAGCCGTCCGGCCGTCAGGGCCTGCTGCACGCCCTTCGGGGTCAGGTCCACATCGGTCCAGCCGGTGAAGCGGTTTTCCAGGTTCCAGGTGGATTCGCCGTGGCGGATCAGGACGAGTTTGTGCATGGGGCTCCCAGTTTCGAGGCTGGCTGTGGCAGGCCAAAAAACCTCGTATTTTAGGCAACCGGCATGACCCCTATGCCGTGGGCGCATGGCGGCGGTGCCGGGCAGGTGCGCGGCATTCATAGAATCCGGGATTCTTTCAAGCCCAGGGAACCCCCGTGACGTTCATTCTCGACAACTGGTATCTGATCTTTCTGGCCCTGGCCTCGGGCGCCATGCTGCTGGTGCCCACGCTGCGCGGCGGCATGGCCGGCGGCGTGACCGCTGCGCAGGCGGTGCAGCTCATCAACCGCGAAAAGGCGGTGGTCATCGACGTGTGCGAGCCAGCGGAGTTCGCGGCCGGCCACGCCGGCGGGGCGAAGAACGTGCCGCTGGCGCAGCTGCAGGAGCGCCTGCCGCAGGTGGTGAAGAACAAGGCCGTGCCGGTCATCCTGGTGTGCGCCAAGGGCGCGCGCGCCAGCCGCGCCGCTGCCGTTGCCAAGGGCCTGGGCTACGAGCGCGTCCAGCCCCTGGCTGGCGGCCTGGCGGCGTGGCGCGAAGCCGGCATGCCGGTTGAAAAAGGCTGAAGCCGCCTGCACCTGCCGGTTTCCACAGCCACACGACAAGGAATCACGCCATGCAAGCCGTCAAGATGTACACCACCGCCGTCTGCCCCTACTGCATCCGCGCCAAGCAACTGCTGAAGTCCAAGGGCGTCGAGCAGATCGAGGAGATCCGCATCGATTCCGACACTGCCGCGCGCCAGCACATGATGGAGATCACCGGCCGGCGCACCGTGCCGCAGATCTTCATCGGCGACACGCACGTCGGCGGCCACGACGACCTGGTGGCGCTGGACGGCCGCGGCGGCCTGATGCCCCTGCTGCAAGGCTGAGAACGTGTGAAAGAACCCGCTATGCCCGCTCATCCCGCCAAAACACACCCGCTCGTCGTTGCAAATGCTCGCCATAGCCCGCGCTATGGCTGCGCTTTGTGCCTGGATCGGCTGCGTTTTCGCGGCCTGCTCGGCCACGCCGGATTCATTCACGCGTTCTGAGCGCGCCGCACCAGCCCCGCACATGCACCATTGCATAATGGTGCTCCTGCGCCCGCTGCGGAAGGCTTTACGTCCCGGCGGGCTTTGTTTTGACTGAAAGACCGGTAAGACCATGGCCACCGAAGCAACCCCCGTGTTCCAGATCCAGCGCGTGTACCTGAAGGACCTGTCGCTGGAGCAGCCCAATTCGCCCACCATCCTGATGGAGCAGGAGCAGCCGAGCGTGGACATTCAGCTGGGCGTGGAGGCCACGCCGGTGGTCGAGGGCATCTTCGAGGTCGCCGTCACCGCTACCGTGCAGACCAAGATCCAGGACAAGACGGTGTTCCTGGTCGAGGCCAAGCAGGCTGGCATCTTCGAGATCCGCAACGTGCCCGAGGAGCAGATGGGCATGGTGGTCGGCGTGGCCTGCCCGCAGATCGTCTACCCCTACCTGCGCGGCAACATCGCCGACGTGATCACCCGCGCCGGCTTCCCGCCGGTACACCTGGCCGAGATCAACTTCCAGGCGATGTACGAGCAGCAGCAGGCCGCTGCCGCCGAGGCCGCCAACAGCACGGCGCAGTAAGCGCACTTGCCGGCCGGCCCTCTTCCTGCCGGCCGGTTTTGAGTCTTTTTGCCTGCCAGCCCTTGTAATACAAGGGCTTCCAGCTATGAAAATAGTAGTCTTTGGCGCGGGTGCCTGGGGCACGGCGATCGCCATCAGCGCGGCCCTGCACCCGCATGGCCACGCCGTCACCCTGTGGGCGCGCGACGCCGCGCAGATGGCTGCCATGCAGGCGGCACGCGAGAACGCGCGCTACCTGGCGGGCGTGCCGCTGCCGGCGGCGCTGCAGCTGGCCGCGGGCGACCCGGCGGCACTGCTGCCCGGCGCCGACCTGGTCATCCTGGGAACGCCCATGGCGGCGCTTCGCGGCCTGCTGCAGCGGCTGCAGGACTGCCGCATGCCGCTGGCCTGGCTGTGCAAGGGCTTCGAGACCGTCCAGCCCGGCGCCGCCTTTGGCCTGATGGCGCACGAGGTCCATGCGCAGGTGGCGCCCGCGGTGCCGGCCGGCGCCCTGAGCGGCCCCAGCTTCGCGCTGGAAGTGGCGCGCGGCCAGCCCACCGCGCTGGTCGCCTCCAGCGCGCATCCCGCCGTGCGCCAGGCGCTGGTGGAGGCGCTGCACAGCCCGCAGCTGCGCGTGTATGCCAACGATGATGTGCGTGGCGTTGAGGTCGGCGGCGCGGTGAAGAACGTGCTGGCGATTGCCACCGGCCTGTGTGATGGCCTGCAACTGGGCCTGAACGCCCGCGCCGCGCTCATCACCCGCGGGCTGGCGGAGATGACGCGCCTGGGCGTGGCCCTGGGCGCGCGCGTCGAGACCTTCATGGGCCTGTCGGGCCTGGGCGACCTGGTGCTGACGGCCACCGGCGACCTGTCGCGCAACCGCAGGGTTGGCCTGCTGCTGGCGCAGGGGCTGGATGCGCAGCAGGCGGTGCAGTCGCTGGGCCATGTGGCCGAGGGCGTGTACTGCGCGCGCACGGTACTGGCGCGCGCGCTCCATGTGGGCGTGGAGATGCCCTTGTCCGAGACCGTGGTGGCGCTGCTGGATGGCCAGCTGCACGCCGGCGCCGCCGTGCAGCGCCTGATGGCACGCGACCCGCGCGAAGAGTAGGGGCGCCGCGCGCCCACGAGAAAGCCCGCAGACGTCGCCATCTGCGGGCCGGTAGAAATCGATGCGGCATGCGCCGCGCGCGTCACAGGACGCCGAACAGCATCAACAGCAGCACGATCGACAGCGGGACGCCTAGAAGCCACAAGATGACGGGCATGGTGAGTTCCTCCTGATGGGTGGTGGGTTGCGATGGCCTGAAGTTACGCAATGCCCTCGCCGCGGCCTGTGCGCCGATGCAACCGCGCCGCGTAGGTCTGCGCCCCTGCGACGGGGACGCCAGCGCGCACAGCCTGTGGGACGGAGCGCGGCATGGTCAGCACAGGCCTTCGGCCCGGAACAGCCGCGTGGCATGCAGTCCGGTGGGCGTCCAGTGCTCGCCCGGCGCCATGGCCGCCACCAGCGCGGCGCGGCGTGCGGCGCCCTGCAGGGGGCGCAGCCGCTCCTCGAATGCCGGGATGTCCGGGTCCAGCGGCAAGGGCTGCGCCACGGCGGTATTGCCGTCATCCACACGCGCGGCGCGCTGCATAGCCCGAAAGCTCGGCCGGCGCCGCGGCGACTGGTTGGCCGCGCCGCGCTCGTCCCAGGCCTGGCCGTCGCTGCTGCCCTCGCCGCGCAGCCAGTCGTGGATGACCTGCAGCTCATAGGCGCTGAACACGCCGAACATCTCCGCGCGCTCGCCCTGCAGCAGGCGCCAGAAGCGGCTCTGGTGCGGCGGCGCGTCGGGTACCACCCAGCCGCTGTCGACCAGCGCTTGCAAGAACTGGGGCATCTGCGCGGCGTCGGCCAGCCAGTCGTTCACGCTGCGGCCCGCGACACGGCAGTAGTTGGAATGTGCGCCATGGCCGGCCGGTGCCTTGGCCGCCAGGATGCGCAGCACCTCGGCACCAATGTCGAAGTCGCGGATGACCTGCGTGGTGCCCACGCCGGCGTCGGCCAGGCGCGCGCCGGCGCGCACACGCTGCCAGAACACCTGCGTGTCGCCATGACGCGGCAGCAGGCCCAGCACCGCGTCGCAGGCCTGGCGCGCATGGCCGCTGTGGCCGTTGTCCACCGTGACGTGCAGGGTGAAGTAGTACGGGTCCAGCCCCAGTTCGTTCAGCTCGTAGCTGGTGATCAGCAGGTGCAGCGGCAGCTGTTCGTAGGCCAGGTTGAAGCCGATGACTTCGGGCAGGAATTCCTCGGCATTCCAGCCCAGCGCCAGCTGGATCAAGCCCTGCTGGTACAGCGCATCCGGCAGGCTGCCATCATCGTCCACGGCGATGCCGTGGCGCGCCAGCAGGCGGCGGTACAGCAGCACATGGTTCTTGGATGGGGCGCCGTCGCCCAGTTCTTCCAGGTAGGTATGGACCAGCGGCGCCAGGCGCACGTTCTCGGCGTGCGCCGTCAGGCCGTACAGCCAGGCGCCATCGACCAGCTTGGTCGGCGCAACCGCGCGCAGGAAGTGCAGCGCATGGGCGCGGTTGCCGAAGTAGCGCCGCGCGCCGCCGGCACGGCGCTCGGCCAGGTAGGCCTCGTACTGCGCGGCGACCTGCTGTGCATTGCGCTCGCGCCAGGCGTGCAAGTCTTGCGGGCGTTCCGGCAGATCGCTCGGCTGCCCGGCGGTCTGCAGCAGGCAGCGGCGCAGGTGGTGCGCAGCGCGGGTACGCGTATCGGCATCGGGCTCGGGCTGCAGCAGCGCGTGGTACAGGGCACGTGGAGCGCTGCGCCGCGCCGGTTCGGCACGCTGGGCGGCGAGTTCGGGAAGGATGGCGGAGGCAACGGACATTTTTCAGGCAGGCGCCAGGGCGCCAGGGGCTGTGAATGCCGCCCATACTGGGCAACCGGGGAGGCCTGCGACACCCGCCCGCACCCCGCCTGTCGGTCGGCGCTCTCCTACTCGCTGTCGGACAAGAGGGGGGCGCGCCGTCCGCCCGGCGTCAGAACTCCAGGTTGTCGATCAGCCGCGTGCCGCCCAGGCGCGCCGCGCCCAGCGCCACCAGTGTGCCGGCCTGCAGCGAGGCGGGCGGCTGCAGGTCGGCGCGCCGGCGCACCGTGAGGTAGTCGGGCTGCCAGCCCTGCGCGCGCAGGGCGTCCAGCGCCTGAGCCTCCAGCGTGGCCAAGTCCGCGCCTGGCGCCAGCGCCGCCTGCGCCAGCGCCTGCAGCGCGGCGTGCAGCTGCACCGCCTGCGCGCGCTCGCCAGCGCCCAGGTAGCCGTTGCGCGAGCTCAGCGCCAGGCCGTCGTCCGCGCGGCAGGTGGCACCGGCAACGATGTCCACGGGCAGCGCGAACTGGCGCACCATGGCGCGCACCACCATCAGCTGCTGGTAGTCCTTGGCGCCGAACACGGCCGCGCCGGGGCTGCCGGCGAAGACGCAGTGCAGCAGCTTCAGCACCACCGTGCACACGCCGGTGAAGAAGCCGGGGCGGAAGTGCCCTTCCAGCAGGTCGGCCAGGCGCGGGTCGGGCTGCACCTTGAAGGTCTGCGGCTCGGGGTACAGGTCGGCCTCGCGCGGGGCGAACAGCACGTCGCAGCCGGCCGCCTGCAGCAGCTCGGCGTCGCGCTGCAGGGTGCGCGGATAGCTGTCGAAATCCTCGTGCGGCAGGAACTGCAGGCGGTTGACGAAGATGCTGGCGACGGTGACGTCGCCCAGGCCGGTGGCCTGGCGCACCAGCGACAGGTGGCCGGCGTGCAGGTTGCCCATGGTGGGCACGAAGGCGGGGCGCCCGCGCCCGGCTAGGGCGGCGCGCAGGTCGGCGATGGAGTGGACGGTCTGCATGGAAGGCGTTCGGGAAAAGGGCGGGGCGGTCACCAGGCGTGCAGCTGGTCGTCGGGGAAGCTGCCGTCTTTGACGGCGCGCACATAGGCCTCGATGGCGCCGCGCACACTGCCCGCGCCCTGCATGAAGTCGCGCACGAAGCGCGGCATGCGGCCCAGGTTCATGCCCAGCATGTCGTGCAGCACCAGCACCTGGCCGGCGGTGCCGCGGCCGGCGCCGATGCCGATGGTGTGGCAGTGGGCGAGCTCGGCGGTCAGCTCGGCGGCCAGCGCCGCCGGCACCATCTCCAGCACCAGCATGGCGGCGCCAGCGTCCTGCAGCTCGCGCGCCTGGCGGCGCAACTGCTGCGCGGCCACGCCCTCGCGCCCCTGCACGCGGTAGCCGCCCAGGGCATGCACGGTCTGCGGCGTCAGGCCCAGGTGGGCGCACACCGGCACGCCACGCTCGACCAGGAACTGCACGGTGGGCGCCGTCCAGCCGCCGCCCTCCAGCTTGACCATGTGCGCGCCGGCCTGCATCAGCTGGCAGGCACTGCGCAGGGCCTGCTCGCGGCTCTCGCCGTAGCTGCCATAGGGCAGGTCGGCCACCAGCCAGGCCGTGCCCTGCACCCGGTGCAGGCCGCGCGCCACGCTGGCGGTGTGATACGCCATGTCGTCCAGCGACACGCCCACAGTGCTGGGCAGGCCCTGGCAGACCATGCCCAGCGAGTCGCCCACCAGGATGCATTCCACGCCGGCCGCGTCGGCCACGGCAGCGAAGGTGGCGTCGTAGGCGGTGAGCATGGCAATCTTCTCGCCGGCGGCGCGCATCTGCGCCAGGCGCGGCAGGCTGATGGGGCGGCGCTGGGGCAGGGGCGAGGCCGGTGGCAGGGTGCCGTAGGGCGTGGCGGTGCTGGTCGTGGTCATGTCGGGACTCCCGGCGGGGAAGAGCAAAAATGGCGCCCGCAAGTTTATGTGCAGTGCAGCATGAGTCCTGCGGCCCCGGTCGGCGCAGGCGATGCGGCTATGCTTCGCGCCCCATGAAGACATCTCCCGATACGCTTTTCGCCCCCGAGACGCTGCAGGTGCTGGCGCGCGCCGACGTGCAGCGCGCGCTGCAGGAAGACGTGGGCGCCGGCGACCTGACGGCCGGCCTGATCGACCCTGCGCGCCGCGCCCGCGCCCGCGTGCTGGCGCGCGAGGCCGCCGTGGTCTGTGGCGCACCCTGGGCCGAGGCCGCGCTGCGCGCGCTCGATCCGCAGATGCGTCTGGCGTGGCACGTGGCGGAAGGCCAGCGCTGCGCCCCCGACCAGGTGGTGCTGGAGATCGAGGGCAACGCCCGCGCGCTGCTGTCGGCCGAGCGCACCGCGTTGAACTTCCTGCAGCTGCTCTCGGGCGTGGCGAGCAAGACGGCCGAGTACGTGCAGGCCGTGGCTGGCACGCGCGCGCGCGTCGTCGACACGCGCAAGACCCTGCCCGGGCTGCGCCTGGCGCAGAAGTACGCGGTGCGCACCGGCGGCGGGCTGAACCACCGCATCGGCCTGCACGACGCGGTGCTGATCAAGGAAAACCACATCGCCGCCGCCGGCGGCATCACCGCCGTGCTGCGCGCCGCGCAGGCCGTGGCGGCGCAGGCCAGCTTCATCGAGATCGAGGTCGAGACGCTGGCCCAGCTGGAAGAAGCCTTGCAGGCCGGCGCCACCATGGTGCTGCTGGACAACATGCCGCTGGCAACGCTGCACGAGGCGGTGCGGCTGAACGCCGGGCGCGCGGTGCTGGAGATCTCCGGCGGCGTGACGCTTGCTGGCCTGCGCGCGCTGGCCGAGACCGGCGTGGACCGCATCTCCATCGGCGCGCTGACCAAGGACGTGCGCGCCACCGACTATTCCCTGCGCCTGCAGGAGCTCTGAAGCCCCATGAACACCCCCACGATCGCCATCAAGGAAGTGGAGTACGAGCAGCCCGTCGAAGGCGCCGTCTGCTCCACCCGCCACGCTTGGGCGCGCGTGCCGGCCGAGCCCGCGCCGGCGCAGCGCCTGGTACTGAAAGAGCGCATCCGCCACCTGCTGCGCGAGAAGAACGCCGTCATGGTCTCGCACTACTACGTGCACCCGGACCTGCAGGACCTGGCCGAGGAGACCGGCGGCATCGTCAGCGACTCGCTGGAGATGGCGCGCTTCGGCCGCGACCATCCGGCCACCACGCTGGTCGTCTCGGGCGTGCGCTTCATGGGCGAGACCGCCAAGATCCTGTCGCCCGAAAAAACCGTCCTGATGCCCGACCTGGACGCGACCTGCTCGCTCGACCTGGGGTGCCCGGCCGACGAGTTCTCGGCATTCTGCAACGCGCACCCGGACCGCACCGTGGTGGTCTATGCCAACACCAGCGCGGCGGTGAAGGCACGCGCCGACTGGCTGGTCACCTCCAGCTGCGCTTTGGAGATCGTGGGCGCGCTGCACGCCGCCGGCCACAGGATCCTGTGGGCCCCCGACCGGCACTTGGGCGGCTACATCCAGCAGCGGACCGGCGCCGACATGCTGATGTGGAACGGCGCGTGCATCGTGCACGACGAGTTCAAGGCCGACGAACTGGCGGCCCTAAAACGCGAGCACCCCGGCGCGCGCGTGCTGGTACATCCGGAAAGCCCGGCCTCGGTGGTGGCCCTGGCCGACGCCGTCGGCTCGACCAGCGCCATCCTGCGCGCCGCGCGCGAGCTGGACGCGAACACCTTCATCGTCGCCACCGACAGCGGCATGCTGCACCAGCTGCGCACGCTGAACCCGGGCAAGACCTTCATCGAGGCGCCCACCGCCGGCAACAGCGCCACGTGCAAGAGCTGCGCCAGCTGCCCGTGGATGGCGATGAACGGCCTGGCCGGCGTGGCACAGGCGCTGGAGACGGGCGCGGGCGCGGTGCACGTCGAGCCGGCGCTGATCCCGCGCGCGCGCCAGCCCATCGACCGCATGCTGGCCTTCACCGCCGCGCTGAAAAACGGCCAGCCGGCCGGCGCGCTGGTGCCACACCTGGGTGCGGCGTGAGCCTGTTTGCTATTGAAAATATAGCTGTTAGCCGTTGAAAAACAAGGGCTGGAGGCCGATTTGCCTGTGAATCTTGCCACGGGACGCGCGTGCGGCATCACGGCGCTGATCGACTTCACCGACCCCTGCAATGCGGCCGGCCCGCGCCTGCGCCATGCCTTTGATGCGCCGCGTCGGCTGCTGGTGGCCAGGCGGGTGGAGGAGGTAGCCGGCGTGCTGGGCGCCGCCGAGGCCGCGGCCCGCGCGGGTCACTGGTGCCTGGGTGGCCTGCGCTACGAGGCGGCGCCGGCCTTCGACGCGGCGCTGGCAGTGCACGACGCGCCGCCGGATGCGCCGCCCTTGGCCTGGTTCGCGGTGCACGATGCGCCGTTGCCCTGGCCGCAGCAGCAGGGCGAAGACTTCGCGCCCGCTTACCTCGACTGGGACGCGCCGCCCGCGCGGGCCGCATTTGAAGCCGCGCTGGCGCGGCTGCAACGCGGCATTGCCGCGGGCGAGTACTACCAGGTTAACCACACGGCGGCCTTCACCGGCCGCTGGCGCGGCATGCCGCGCGCGCTGTTCGGCGCGCTGCGCCGCGCCCAGCCGGGCGGCTACGCGCTGTGGCTGGACATGGGCGAGACGCAGGCGCTGTCGGTCTCGCCCGAGCTGTTCTTCGACTGGCGCGCCGGCCCCGACGGCCGCGGCGCCATCCTGACGCGGCCCATGAAGGGCACGGCCGCGCGCGGCGCCACGCCGGCCGACGACGCGGCACGCGAGCAGGCGCTGCGCGCGTCGCCCAAGGAGCGGGCCGAGAACGTGATGATCGTCGACCTGCTGCGCAACGACCTGTCGCGCATCGCGCAGGTGGGCAGCGTGCGCGTGCCGCAGCTGCTGCGCACCCAGGCGCTGCCGGCCGTGTGGCAGATGACCTCGGACGTGCAGGCCGACACGCGCGCCGGCACGCGGCTGGCGGACGTGTTCGCCGCGCTGTTCCCGTGCGGCTCGGTCACGGGCGCGCCCAAGGTGCAGGCCATGCGCGCCATCCGTGCGCTGGAGGGCGGCCCGCGCGGCATCTACTGCGGCGCGCTGGGCGTGCTGCGCCCGGACCCGATCGGCGGGCCAGGGGCCATCGCCGCCACCTTCAACGTGCCGATCCGCACGCTGGAGCTGCACGCCGATCGGGTGCGCTGCGGCATCGGCAGCGGCATCGTCTGGGGCGCCGATGCGGACGCCGAGTGGCGCGAATGGCAGGCCAAGCGCGCCTTCGCCGAGCGCGCCAGCGCGCCGTTCGACCTGCTGGAGACCCTGGCTCTGGAGGGCGGCCGGCTGCGCCACCGGGCCGAGCACCTGGCGCGCCTGGCGCAGGCGGCGGCGCACTTCGGCTATCCGTTCGACGCCGATGCGGTGCACCAGCGACTGGACGCGCTGGAGCGCGCCCATCCGCAGGGTGCCTGGCGCGCGCGCCTGCTGCTGGACGCGCGCGGCGCGCTGCAGGCCGAGGCGCACGCCCTGGCGCCCACGGCCACGCCGGTGCTGCTGGCGCTGGCCGACCGGCCGTTCGCGCAGGCGCACAGCGAGTTCGTGCGCCACAAGACCACGCGCCGTGCGCACTACGCCGCGTTCGCCCCGCAGCCGGGCAGCGGGGTGTTCGACACGCTGCTGTACAACGCCGCCGGCGAGATCACCGAGGGCACCTTTGGCAACGTCGCGGCGCTGCTGGATGGCCGCTGGATCACGCCGTCCCTGTCCTGCGGCCTGTTGCCGGGCGTGGGCCGCGCGCTGGCGCTGCGGGGCAGCCAGGTGCAGGAAGGCCTGCTGCGCCTGCAGGACCTGCCGCGCGTGCAGGGCTGGGCCTTCGTCAACAGCCTGCGCGGCTGGCTGCCGGCGCAGCTGCGCATGCCCGGGTAAGGCGCGCCGCGCGCGCTAGATGCGTGCGTCTGTTGCGTGTGCTCAGGCCGGCCTACTGACAGGGGCGGCAGATTCGGGCGGTCCCGCCGACAAAGGGGAGTCCTGCGCCACCAGCGTAGTCGCCGGCGGCGACAGCTGCAGGCCTTCCGCGCGCAGCGCGTCCAGGATGGCGAACAGGATGTCGCTGCGCGCGCCACCCGCGCCGCGCGGGTTGGCCACCCAGCCGGTGGCCACGAAGATCAGCGTGCCGCCCTGCACGCCGTCCAGCGTGACGGCGGGCGCCGGGTCCTCCAGGATGGCGTCGTGCGCCTGGAAGGCCTGCAGGATCAGCTCGCGCATGCGCCGCGCGTCGGTCGACAGCGGCGCCGGCAGGCTCAGCTGCACCCGGCCCTGCGCGCCGGTCAGCGTCATGTTGCGCACGCTCTTGGTGATGAATTCCGAGTTCGGCACGATGACGGTGGAGCGGTCGCCCAGCTGGATCTCGGTGGCGCGCACGTTCACCCGGCGCACGTCGCCCTCGGTCTCGCCCAGCTTGACCCAGTCGCCCACGCGCACCGGCCGCTCGGCCAGCAGGATCAGGCCGGAGATGAAGTTCTGCACGATGGCCTGCAGCCCGAAGCCGATGCCCACCGACAGGGCGCTGGCCACCCAGGCGATGCGCTCCACGCTGATCCCCAGGCCCGCCAGCGCGATGGCGATGACCACCACCCCGCCGACGTAGCCCAGCAGCGTGGTGATGGAGCTGCTCATGCCCGGCTCCAGCGCGGTGCTGGGAAAGTAGCGCTCGCCCAGCCAGCGCTTGAAAATGCGGATGGCGATGAAGCCCGCCACCAGGATCAGCACCGCCGTCGCCATCGACTGCGGCGCCAGGGTGAAGTCGCCGATCTTCAGCGCGCCCTCGACCCGGCTGCCGCGGCGGAACAGCTCGTCCGGCCCGGTGCCGAAGGGTGCCATCAGCGCGATCACCATGTAAAACAGCAGCAGCACGCGCAGCACGCCCGAGGTCAGCACCGCCAGCTGGTCCAGCAGCCGCGGCTCCAGCCCCAGGCCGGTGTGCAGGTGGCGCCCGACCACGCCCTTGGACGACAGCAGCGCGGCGCTCAGGTCCTCGACCAGCGCCGCCAGCAGGTAGACGGTGGCGAACACCACGCCGAACCACACCGTCTGGCGTGCCAGCATGCCGGCCAGCGCCACATAGCCCAGCAGCAGCGCCACCACCGCCGCCAGCACCGCCAGCGCGGCCGCGGCCAGCAGGCCGCCCAGCCATAGCGGGCGCACCTTCATCAGCGGTACCTCGGCGCTGGCGTGTGCATCGGGCGGCGTGGCCGCCGATGGCTGGCGCGCATGCACCAGCAACAGGGCCACGGTGGCCGGAATCAGCAGCGCGAACAGCGCGTGCGACGCCACCTCGGCCGCCAGGCTGGCGCCGACGATGGCGTTGACATCCATGGCCAGCGTGCCCGCCGCCGACAGCAGCGCGATCCACCAGGGATAGGGCGCCAGGCGTGCTGCCTGGGCGTCCGACAGCGCCAGCAGCCGCCAGCTGGGGCGGCGCCGCGCCAGCAACGCATGACCCAGCGTGATGACGAAGGCGGCGTAGGCGGCGGCGCGCACGCTGGCGCGCTGCAGCAGCTTGAGCGACTCCACTGGGTCGGCCTGCGGCAGCAGCGCGTCCCACACCAGATGCATGGCGCTGGCCACCAGCAGCACGTTGGCGGCGATGGCACAGGCTGCCAGCAGGCTGCGGCGCAGCCGCGTCGCCGGCAGGTGCGTGGGCAGCAGGCGCACCAGGATGCGCTCGGCCGTCCAGGTGCCGGCCACCACCAGCAGCAGCGCCGCCAGCAGCGTGCCGATGAAGGCGCCGCGCCGCTCGCGCTGCATGGCGTCCTCGACCGCGCCGCGCAGGTCCAGCCACAGCGACTGCAGCCGCGCCCGGTCGCTGGGCGCGGCGTTGCGCAGGTTGCGCCAGAAGCCGGCGCTCAGCGGCGAATCCGTGCGCGAGGTCAGCGCGGCCTGGAACTGCGCATGGCGCTGGCGGATCAGCTCGGTGCCGCGCTGCTCGGCGTCCACGCCGATCAGGCGCGCCAGTTTCAGCTCGCCATCGATGGCCGCGCGTTGCTTGGTCAGCGCGGCGCGCTGCTGCGCCACATCGGGTGCATCGGGCGCGGCGCCTTTCTCGGGCGCCGGGCCCAGACCCTGCAGGCGCAGGTCCAGGTCGGCCAGCTCGGCGGTGCGCTGCTCGGCCACGCGTTGCGCGGCGGTGCCGATGGCGTTGATCTCGGCCAGCAGCTTGCGGCCGTCGTCCTCCTCGCTCAGCTTCTGCGGGATGGCGTCCAGGCGCTGGCGCAGCTCGTCCACCGACGGCGGAGGGGCGTCCGTGCCGTTACCGGCGGCGCTGGCCGCCGCCGTGCGCGCGGCCTGCGGGGCGGGCGCGGCCCAGGCCGGCGCGCTGCCGGCCCAGCCCACCATCACCAGCGTGGCCACAACGGCCAGCAACGCGGCGGCCACGCCCAGGGGCAGCAGCCAGCGCAGCGCGTGCATGCGCCAGGCACCGGGCGTGATGGACAGGAGGGCGGCAGCAGGGCTGGAGGGTCGGCGGCGCAGCATGGCGGCGATTGTGCGGCCCTGCCGGTGGCATTCCGGGCGCACCGCTGTAGCCGGCTGTAGTGCTTTGTGAAGGCCGGCAACGCGCCCTGAAAGGCGTGTGCCGCGCCCACGTGGGTGTTGGGCGCCCTGCCGGCTTGCCCGCCGGGCCGTGGCGGGTTGGGGCGTCAGCCTGCCGGGCTGAACAGGTCCACGCGGTCGCTGATGATGCCGTCGGTGCCCAGCTGCAGCAGGCGCTCGGCGGCCCACTCGTCGTTCACCGTGTAGCTGAGCGCGCGCAGCCCCGCGGCGTGCACCTGCGCGACCACCTGGGCATTCCACAGCGCGTGGTTGCAGACGATGGCCACGCAGCCCAGCTGCCGCGCGGTGTCCAGCCAGCCATCCGCCAGCCGGTCCAGCAGCAGGCCGCGCGGCAGCTGCGGCGCGGCCTCGCGCGCGCCCTGCAGCGCCAGAGGGGCGAACGAGGTCAGCAGCGGCGGCACCTCCTGCCCGTGCCACAGGCGCGTGGCCAGCGCGGCCACGGCGCGGCCGGTGGCCTCTTCGGTGCCGGGCGTGGGCTTGATCTCGATGTTCAGGTGGTACCGGTTGGCGATGCACCAGCGCGCCAGGTTCTGCAGCGTCGGGATGGGTTCGCCAGCGTAGCGGCGCGAGTGCCAGCTGCCCGCGTCCAGCTGCGCCAGGTCGCTCCAGGGCAGCTCGCCGGCGATGCCGTGGCCGCTGGTGGTGCGTTGCAGCGTGGCGTCGTGCAGCAGGAACGGCACGCCGTCGCTGCTCAGCTTGGCGTCGCACTCGAACATGCGCCAGCCGTGCTCGGCGCCCAAGCGGAAGGCGGCCAGGGTGTTTTCCGGGGCCAGCCGGCCGGCGCCGCGGTGGGCGATCCAGCGCGGGTAAGGCCAGGCGGGCAGGGCGGCGGTGGGGGCAGTGGGGTTCACGCCGGTTCTCCGAATTTCAACAGGTTGCCATGGGGGTCGGTCACGTACAGCTCGCGCATGCCCCAGGGGCGCTGGGCGGGCGGCGGCAGCTCCAGGCCGCGCCGGGTGAATTCCGCGTGCAGTGCAGCGGTGTCGCCGCGCACGTAGCAGGAGGTGTTTTCCGCGATGTGCCGGTCACCGGCCAGCCAGAAGTGCAGCTCGCAGCCGTCGCGCCCCAGGATCAGGTAGTCCGGCGCGTGCAGCAGGCAGGCGAAGCCCAGGCGCTCGGCGTAGAACCGGCGCGACTGCTCCAGGTCCAGCGAGGCCAGCACCGGGATGGTGGACTGGACGGCCCCGGCCATGGCACGGTTTTCAGGCAGCAATGCGCTTGCCTGTCTTGGCGTCGAAGGCGTGCACGCGGCCGGCACGCGGCGCCACGCGCAGGCTGTCGCCCGGCGCCGGGGCGGGCGCGCCCTCGTCGATGCGCACCACGATCTGCTCGCCGTTCAGGCGGCCGTAGATCAGGCGCTCGGCGCCCAGCATCTCGACGGTTTCCACCAGCACCTCCCAGCCGCCCGCCGCGCCCACGTCCAGGTGCTCGGGGCGGATGCCCAGCAGCTGGCCCGGCTGCGCGCCGGGGGCGTTCTGCAGCAGGTTCATGGGCGGCGAGCCGATGAAGCTGGCGACGAAGGTGGTCGCCGGCGTGTGGTAGACCTCCTCGGGCGTGCCGAACTGCTCCATGTTGCCGGCGTTCATGACGATGATGCGCTGCGCCAGCGTCATGGCCTCGACCTGGTCGTGCGTCACGAACAGGCTGGTGATGCCCAGCTCGCGGTGCAGCTTCTGGATCTCCAGGCGCGTCTGCACGCGCAGCTTGGCGTCCAGGTTGGACAGCGGCTCGTCGAACAGGAACACCTGCGGCTGGCGCACGATGGCGCGGCCCATGGCCACGCGCTGGCGCTGGCCGCCCGAGAGCTGGCGCGGCTTGCGGTCCAGCAGGTGCGACAGCTCCAGGATCTTGGCGGCCTTGTCCACGCGCGCGCGGATCTCGTCCTTGGCCACCTTGGCGATCTTCAGGCCGTAGGCCATGTTGTCGAACACGCTCATGTGCGGGTACAGCGCGTAGTTCTGGAACACCATGGCGATGTCGCGCTTGGCCGGCTCCAGGTTGTTCACCACGCGCTCGCCGATGCGCAGCTCGCCGCCGGTGATCTCCTCCAGCCCGGCGACCATGCGCAGCAGCGTGGACTTGCCGCAGCCCGACGGGCCGACGATGACGATGAACTCGCCGTCCTGGATTTCGGCGTTCACGCCGTGGATGACGGGCACGGCGGCCTTGCCGGTGCCGTAGGTCTTGGTGATGTTCTTGAGGGAGATGGCAGCCATGGGTACTATGAAATCAGGAGCTGGAGGCCCTTGATGTACAAGGGCCAGGGCAGGATTTGATGCTGAATGCTTATTTTTCGGTGTCCACCAGGCCCTTGACGAACCATTTCTGCATCAACATGACGACCAGCGTGGGCGGCAGCATGGCGATGATGGCGGTGGCCATGACGATGTTCCAGTCCACCGCGGCCTCGCCGCCGGCCAGCATGCGCTTGATGCCGATGACCACCGGGTACATGTCCTCGCTGGTGGTCATGAGCAGCGGCCACAGGTACTGGTTCCAGCCGTAGATGAACTGGATCACGAACAGCGCCGCGATCGAGGTGCGCGACAGCGGCACCAGCACGTCGATGAAAAAGCGCATCGGCCCGGCGCCGTCGATGCGCGCGGCCTCCACCAGCTCGTCCGGCACCGTCAGGAAGAACTGGCGGAACAGGAAGGTGGCCGTGGCCGAGGCGATCAGCGGCAGCGTCAGCCCGCCGTAGCTGTTGAGCAGGCCCAGGTCGGCCACCACCTTGTAGGTCGGCAGGATGCGCACCTCGACGGGCAGCATCAGCGTCAGGAAGATGGCCCAGAAGCACAGCATCTTGAACGGGAAGCGGAAGTAGACAATAGCGAACGCCGACAGCAGCGAAATCGCGATCTTGCCCACCGTGATGACCATGGCCACCACGAAGCTGACCCACATCATGTGCACCACGTTGGTATTCGAGCCCAGCTTGCCCGAGCCGAACAGCGCGGCACGGTAGTTCTCCCACATCTGCGTGCCGGGCAGCAGCGGCATGGGCGACTGCACGATGGCATCGGCCGTGTGGGTCGAGGCGATGAGCGCCAGGTACAGCGGAAAGGCGACGATGGCCACGCCGAGGATCAGCACGGCGTGCGAGAAAAAGGTCAGCCAGGGATTGCGATCAATCATTTCAATTCTTCGTCAGGAGGTTTCCACCGCTCACGGCCTCAAGTACTGGCGCAACCCAGGCCAGGGCCGCCGTGCAAGGGCCGCCCCGCAGCACCGGCGGCGTCCCCCTGCCCGCAGCGCGCAGCGTTGCGAGAGCGGAGGGAAGGAGCGAAGCGACGCAGGGGGGTGTCCTAATACTGGACTTTCTTCTCGACATAGCGGAACTGCACCACCGTGAGCGCCACGACGATCAGCATTAGGATCACCGACTGCGCGGCCGAGCCGCCCAGGTCCAGCGCCTTGAATCCGTCCTGGTACACCTTGTAGACCAGGATGGACGTGGACTGGCCCGGCCCGCCCTGCGTGGCCGCATCGATGATGCCGAAGGTGTCGAAGAAGGCGTAGACGATGTTGATGACCAGCAGGAAGAAGGTGGTCGGCGACAGCAGCGGCAGCTGGATGTTCCAGAAGCGCCGCCAGGCGCCCGCGCCGTCGATGGCGGCGGCCTCGATCAGCGCCTTCGGAATCGACTGCAGCCCGGCCAGGAAGAACAGGAAGTTGTAGGAGATCTGCTTCCACACCGAGGCGATGACGATCAGCGCCATGGCCTGGCTGTCGTTCATCATGTGGTTCCAGTTGACGCCCAGCTCGCCCAGGTAGTAGGTGATGACGCCGATGGACGGCGAGAACAGGAACACCCACAGCACGCCGGCGATCACCGGCGCCACGGCGTAGGGCACGATCAAGAGCGTCTTGTAGACCATGGCCGCGCGCACGATGCGGTCGGCGAAGATGGCCAGCACCAGCGCCAGCACGATGCCGATGCCCGCCACCAGCACCGAGAAGAAGGCCGTGCGCTGGAAGGAGTTCAGGTACGACGGGTCGTCGATCAGCTGGCGGAAGTTCTGCAGCCCGACCCATTCGGTGCTCAGGCCGAAGGCGTCCTCCATCTGGAACGACTGCAGCACTGCCTGCCACGCCGGCCAGAAGAAGAACACGATGATGATGGCCAGCTGCGGTGCGATCAGCACCCAGGGCAGCCATGCCGAGCGGAAAAGTACGCGTTTTTCCATGACGGTCCAAAAACAAAAAACCGCCGGTGCAACGCGTGCAGCCGCCGGGGATCAAAGCAGCCCGCCAATTCGGCGGGCCGCGACCCGGCACCGCGCGCCCCCGCAAGGGCGCCGTGCCGGGCAGGTTTCACATCACTTCTTGTACGACTTCTCGAAGCGCGCCAGCAGCTCGTTGCCGCGGCTGACGATGGCGTCCAGGGCTTCCTTGGCCGTCTTCTTGCCGGCCCAGACCTGCTCGAGTTCCTCGTCCTCGATGGTGCGGATCTGCACGTAGTTGCCCAGGCGGATGCCGCGCGAGTTGTCGGTCACCTTGCGCACCATCTGGTTCACGGCCACGTCGGTGCCGGGGTGCTTGGCGTAGAAGCCGGACTTGTCGGTCAGCTCGTACGCAGCCATGGTGATCGGCAGGTAGCCGGTGCGCTGGTGGCTGGCGGCCTGCACCTTGGTCTGCGACAGGAATTCGAAGAACTTGGCCACGCCCTTGTACTCCTCGGGCTTCTTGCCGGACATGACCCACAGCGAGGCGCCGCCGATCACGGTGTTCTGCGGCGCGCCCTTCACATCGGGGTAGTAGGGCAGGGGAGCGATGGCGTAGTTGAATTTAGCGTTCTTGGCCACGTCGCCGTAGAAGCCCGATGAGGTCTGGATCATGGCGCACTCACCTGCGGTGAAAGACGCCTGCGCGGTCGAGCCGCGGCCCTTGTAGACGAATTCGCCGTTCTTGGCGGCCTGCGCCAGGTTGTCGATGTGCTTGACGTGCAGCGGCGAGTTGACTTTCAGGCGTGCCTTGTAGCCGTTCGGCGACAGGCCGTTCTTCTCGGTGGCGAACTCCACGTTGTGCCAGGCCGAGAAGGATTCGAGCTGCGTCCAGCCCATCCAGGCCAGCGTCATCGGGCAGCTGTGGCCGCTGGCCTTGAGCTTCTTGGCTGCTTCGAACACCTCGGGCCAAGTGGCGGGGGCCTTGTCGGCGTTCAGGCCGGCCTTCTTGAACGCGTCCTTGTTGATGTAGAAGACCGTGGTCGAGCTGTTGAACGGCATGCTCAGCATCTCGCCGTTCGGCGCGGTGTAGTAGGCGGCGACAGCCGGGATGTAGCCGCCCGGGTTGAAGTCGGCGCCAGCGTCCTTCATGACCTTGGCCACCGGCACGGTGGCGCCCTTGCTGGCCATCATGGTGGCGGTGCCCACCTCGAACACCTGCAGCACGTGCGGCGCGTTGCCCGAGCGGAAGGCGGCGATGGCCGCTGTCATGCTCTCGTCATAGCTGCCCTTGTAGGTGGGCACGATCTTGTAATCCTTCTGGCCCTCGTTGAACTGCTTGGCCAGGTCGTTGACCCACTCGTTGTTGACGGCCGTCATCGAGTGCCACCACTGGATCTCGGTCTGTGCCTGGGCGCCCAGGGAGGCGGCAAGCAGCGAAGCGGCCAGAGCCAGGTGTTTGATTTGCATGGAAGAAATTCTCCTGAAGGATGAATGACGGAAACGCCGGAACGCGCATGGTGGCGCCCGGACATGACGGCAGTATGTCGTTGTCGCACAGCGAAAAACCGGCAACAACCGGGATAACCCCCCGCCACGGGCCCAGCGCGTCAAGCGCGGGACAGTAGCAAATTGTGGCACTTCCTTGACGGCAAGCTGACAAGCAGGCGACCGTACCGACAGAAAACTGCATCCGGCCAATCGCCCGCCAAGCCGCAAGGATTTGTGCGCTGCACAATGATCGGCACCCGGGCCGCCTGCCGTTTGCCTCTTTTTTCCGTCTCACTTCTCTTCATTCAACGCTGTATCGCCATGGCCAAGACCTCACTGGACAAGAGCAAGATCAAGTTTCTGTTGCTGGAGGGCATCCACTCCAGTGCCGTCGATGCCCTGCATGCGGCCGGCTACACGCAGGTCGAGCTGCTGCCCGGCGCGCTGGAGGGGCAGGAATTGCGTGCCAGGCTGGCCGACGCGCACTTCGTCGGCATCCGCTCGCGCACCCAGCTGACAGCCGAGGTGCTGGCGCATGCGCCCAAGCTGGTGGCCATCGGCGCTTTCTGCATCGGCACCAACCAGATCGATCTGGCGGCGGCGCGTGCACGCGGCATCGCGGTGTTCAACGCGCCGTATTCCAACACCCGCTCGGTGGCCGAACTGGTGCTGGCGCAAAGCATCTTGTTGCTGCGCGGCATTCCCGAGAAGAACGCCGTGGCGCACCGCGGCGGCTGGCTCAAGAGCGCCGAGGGGGCGTTCGAGACCCGCGGCAAGACGCTGGGCATCGTCGGCTACGGCGCCATCGGCTCGCAGCTGTCGGTGCTGGCCGAGAGTCTGGGCATGCAGGTGCTCTTCCACGACGTGGTGGCCAAGCTGCCGCTGGGCAACGCGCGCCAGGCGGCCTCGCTGCAGGACCTGCTGGCACGTGCCGATGTGGTCAGCCTGCACGTGCCCGAGTTGCCCTCGACGCAGTGGATGATCGGCGCCGCCGAGATCGCCGCCATGAAGCCCGGCGCGATCCTGATCAACGCCTCGCGCGGCACGGTGGTCGAGATCGACCCGCTGGCCGAGGCCATCCGCAGCAAGCACCTGGCCGGCGCCGCGGTGGATGTGTTCCCGAAGGAGCCGAAGAGCAACAAGGATGAGTTCGTCTCGCCCCTGCGCGGGCTGGACAACGTCATCCTGACGCCGCACATCGGCGGCTCGACCATGGAGGCGCAGGCCAACATTGGCATCGAGGTGGCCGCCAAGCTGATCCGCTACAGCGACAACGGCACCAGTACCACGGCGGTGAACTTTCCCGAGGTGGCCCTGCCGGCACACGAGGGCAAGCACCGCCTGCTGCACGTGCACCAGAACGTGCCCGGCGTGCTGTCGCAGATCAACCGCATCCTGTCGGAAAACGACATCAACATCGCCGCGCAGTACCTGCAGACGCGCGAGGATGTGGGCTATGTGGTGATCGACCTGGACGCACGTTCGTCGGACGTGGCCCTGGAAAAACTGGGCCAGGTGCCCGGCACGCTGCGCACCCGCGTGCTGTTCTGACAGCGGCTGAAGGCGCCGCGATTGCTGCTACAATCTCGCGCTTCGACACACAGGAGAGGTGGCAGAGTGGTCGAATGTACCTGACTCGAAATCAGGCGTACGTGCAAGCGTACCGTGGGTTCGAATCCCACCCTCTCCGCCAGTGGCCTTTATAAATCAACAACTTAGCGTTGATTTTGGGAGAAGTCCCACATAAAAGCCCACAAAAGACAAGCCCCTCTGAGCGATCAGGGGGGCTTTTTCTTCGCTTATGTGGGTCAGGATTTACTCGCAAGCGCAGTTCCCGTTCGTCCAAAACTGGATACATCGCAGCCGCGCCAGTCGCTTCCAGCTCGCCCCCTTCAGCGCTCCACGCGCGCGCGCGGAAACTCTGCCATTCCGTACGGAAAGCCGCAGGGTCAGATTTCAAATCCAACCCTTGTAGATGCCCCAAAACTGCGGACCATGTCTTATTGCTACGACTTACATAGCGCCGGCCTCACCAGCGGCTTTGTGTGCGCTCTCAGCAAGGCGGGCAGAGGATAGGCCTTGCTGTGGTCTTGCGCGCGTCCTGGCCTGTAGAAAAGACTTTCATTGCGCGGCCCTGTGTGCAGCGAGTGCCGACCGGCCTGCAGGCAAAACGCGCAGACTTTGGATGCTCCCTTCCGCTGGCAGGCCGGCTGTGCCTTGCTCGACAATTTTTTGCAGTTTGCGATTGTGTGAGGGGAACAAGTCGGTCTGCAGCTCAAACCCGCTGGCGATTTCTCGCGCGGCGGGTCTGGTGCGCTCTATATATAGGTGCCTGCCACCGGGCGCGTCAAACCCGCGCAGGCGGTCAGATTGCGATCCCTTGCGCCTCTGACGGGGCGCCGGCCACGCCCTGAGGGTGAGGGCTGCCGGCTGTCGGGGTTTTGTGAACGCGCGGCACTGGCCGACTGATCAGCGTCTGGTTGCCCATGCTGACGGTGCCAGCGGGGGGGGGCCTTGTCAAAAATAGGGTGCTCGGCTTGCTGACCGGACGGCTCGCCTTGCTTTGCTATGTGTCCAGAAAAAAGCCCGGCTCCCAGTCGAAGCGCACCAGCGTGCGGGCGCAGTCCAGGCGCAGCCGCATGGGCAGCTCGGTGCAGTTCATGGCCGATTGCAGCCAGCGCGCCGGACAGTCAGCGTGCGGCAGCTCGACCCGCAGGGGTTGTGCAGGCTTGCGGCCAGCTCCTGCCCGACGTCCGCCCCAGTTCGGGCTGTGGTGCGCTTGCCTTGGCATCAGCTTGATTGATTCGTGAGGGGAAGCATTTTGTCCGCGTGAGAAACGGCGGGGTGTCCGGGCGGCGTTGCCCTTGAACAAAATCGCCGCCCCCCATGCCCTCAGTCGCCCTGCCTTTGCAGCAGGGGCACGCTGTGCCGGGCCGGCGCCGTGCGTGACGCCGGGTGCCCATGCTCCAACGACTTGACGCTCGCCACGGCTGCAAACGGATTGCACGGCACGCTAACGATGCTCAGCTCGAACCAGCGCCAGCGCTTGAAGCGGCGGCCTCCACCGGGCAGTGGCTCATCCTCCAGCGGCTGAAAGCCAATGCTTGTGCCGCGCAGCAGGCCGTGCATGAGGCTATGCACCACTTCCATGATGCGCTCGCGCACGATCCCGGCCTCTTGCACCTTCGGAATATGGGCGGTGAAGCTGATCCCGTTTGCCGCGGCTTGCGCCTGCACCACTTGACCCACAGGCCGGGCGCGGTCGTGCTCCAACAGCAGCGGCAGGGGTAGCGTGACTTCGGCACCCAGCGGCTCCACGATGTCGAGCGCCATGTCGCGGTCGCGTGTGGTTGCCAGCCCTTGCACTACGTAGTGCCCTGCTTCGGCCTGCACGCTCTTGATGGTGAGATTGGCGGCGGTCTTCATTGCGCGGCCTTTCGCTCCAGCAGCCCAGCCCAGGGCAGGCGTTTGGGTTCAGCCGGCTGCAGCTTGGCGACTTGGGCCTCCAGTTGCGCGATGCGTTCGCGCAGCGGCTGCAGCTCTTGCTGGATATAGTTCAACAGGACGCGGGAATCTGTGCTCGTGTTCATGGTTACCCTCCGATCAGTAGCTCGCGCCGGTAATGGAAACTGCGCTGCCTGCCGGGCCGCCTACGCGCCAGTTGACGATGATCTCGCCCAGCAGGCCGATGCAGTTGGTTTGGAACATGCTCGTCGGCTTTGCCGTGCCAGTGTCGGGATCTGTCATCAGCAAGGTGGCGTTGGCGCTGGTTCGCAGCTCGGCATCGCGCCCGCCTGCAACCTCGATGCGGCTCAAGTCCACCAGGCTGACGGCGGTCTTGGGCACGGCTTCGCTGGTGAACACCTCAATGCCCAGCAGCCGGCCACCAGTGGCGCCCACGTCGCAGGCCTGGCCGGCGCCGGGGTTCTTGGCGCCGATGCGTGCAGCAGTCTCAGGGTGAGCAATCCACGCGGCTGTGGTCAGGTTGCCTTTGAACAGCGCCAGTGCGGTCAGCGCATCAGCCAGCGGGGCAGCGGTAGCCGGGACAGTGAGGGCACCATGCGTGACGCTGGCCGGGCGATCGTCATCTCCGGCCAGGCCGTCGAACAGCGCAGCGTCTATGCCGGCTGCACAGGCTGCGGCCAGGTCGTTGGCGACGATGGCGTCGGCGCGGCTGCTTCGCAAAAGCTCGTTCGATACCACAGCAAGGCCGACCACCTTACGCCGGGGCATCTTGCCCAGTCGCTGGAAGGCGGGCGCGCTCATGGGCTTGAGGCCACCTTCACCGACCCAGTAGCTGCTGGCACCAGCCGTCTGCAGGATGGCGTCGGTTTCAAACGGCACCACGCTAAGATGGGGAAGGCGCCACAGCAAGGCACGCGGGCGCACCAGTTCGAGAAAGCTGTCGCCAGGCGCTGCCGTCAGATGCGTGCCGGTCTGGCCCAGGCTCAGCGCGTCAACGGCGGCTTTGACTTGCGCGTAGTCCGTCCAGCGGTGCTGCTGCTGCTCGACGTAGCCCAGGGCCGCGATGGGGTCGCCATTGGCTACACCGATGGCCTGCAAATACCGGCCAGCCAGGGTGCTGCCGCGTGTTGAAAGTTGGTTCATGACGAGAGAACAAAAAGAGTTGCGATGCGGCTACTTTCTTGCCGGTGCCGTCAATCGCAACGCTTCTTGCGGCTCAGCGCATATGACGTGCAACCCGCCTTGATGCGCGCCAGAACGCGGCAGGTGATGACGGCGCTCCCAGTTCGCGCAGGCGCTCGACAGCGGCCTGCAGCTCGACAGGACACGGTGCGATGCCGCGCAGCACGCGCGATGCCTGCTCAGCGCCGCACGCCAGCGCCAGGCGGCGCAGCAGCGCGTCCACCTCCGCGCGCCGGGTAATGGCTTGGGCCGTGTTTTTCGATCCGCGCGGGGCGCGAACACCCAGCAGCTCGGGCAGGTTGCCGCCATGGTGCAGCCACCTGCCGATGGCAGCGCCCAGCCATGCCGCGCCGGGGTGCCGATCGGCCTGCAGGTGGCCGGACAGCTCGCGCAGTAGTTGCACACGCTCGGCTCGGGACAGCTCAATCTGCATGGCGCGGCCTCCCATACTCGCGCTGCAGGTGTTCCAGCAGGTCGGCGCGCAGGTGGTGGGGTGTGGCCAGCACGTCCTGGCGCATTTGCTCGCGTGCCTCGGCGCTGTCTCCCCAGTGGTCGCAGGCGCGCATTGAAGCGGCCAGCAGCTCGGTGGTGAGGCGGGCCGATTCCTGCAGACGCTCGATCAGCTCGCGCTTGAACTGCCGGATGGCGGCGCGCTGGGTGTCGGTCAGGCGCCCGGCGGGCACGGTGATGTTCTCCCCGTCGGGGGTTAGGCCAGGTTCGATTCCGGCTTGCAGCAGGTCGCGCAGCAGGGCGTCCGGGGTCATAGAACCTCCTGCGCCGAAGATTCCAAAACGCCCGAAGATTCCGAAGATTCCCCGTTTCCAAAATAGGAATCTTGGGAACCTTCGGCGGAATCTTCAGCGTCCGACTGCTGCCCAAACGCCGAAGGGAGCGCCGAAGGGAGCGAAGGGAGCGTGTTTTCAAAACGTGCGCTCTTCGCTCCCTTCGTGCTCCCTTCTGGCGATTGGAGCGCCCACATCCAGCCGCCTCCCATGCCGTCCTTGCGCTTGTCCACGCCGATTTTTTGGGACGCGCGCTTGATCTGGTCGCGGGAATATCCAGCGCCATCGGCGTCTTTGAAAACGTCCTTGGCCGACATTGGGCCAACCTCCAACAACGAGCGCAGAAACGATGCGGCGTCCTTGCCCAGGTCGTCACCTTCGTCTTCTGGATCGGTCAGCAGCTCGCGCGCCGTGCCCTCCACCGACTTGCCCCAGGCGATGCGCGATGCCTGAATTTCGGGCAGCGGCTCGCACTGCTCCAAGTGGTACTCAAACCCGCCTCCGTCCGGGCCGATGTTGGACTTGCTGCGCGCCAGGATGCGCGTGTCTTCGCCTTCCTCGCCTTTGACCTTGGCGGCCACCAGCACCACGCGCGCCACGGCGGTGAAAGCCACGCTGCCGACCACGCGCTGCGCCGGGTCGCTGCCTTGACCTCCCTTGGCAAAGTGCGTGATGCCCAGCACGGCGCACTGGCAGGCGCTGGCCAGGTCAACGAGCGGTTGCATGGCGCGGCGCACTTCGGTGTTCTTGTGGCTGTCTCCAGTCACAGCACTGACCACGGGGTCAACAACGAGTAGGCGCACATCGCCGATGCGCTCGATGGCCTGGCGCAACAGATGTAGGTCGGTGGCCGGGTCGAACGGCAGCAGCGCGCCATCCTCGCCGCGCGTGCCCTCGATGAAGTGGCAGCGCGTGCGGTCAGCACCAGCGGCCAGCAGGCGCGGCAGCAGGGTGTCGGCAGGGTCGTCCTCGCCTGACCAGACCAGGATACTGCCCTTGTCGCAGCGGTTGCCGTCCGGCCAGCGCCCGCCGATGGTGACCGTTGCCGCCATGCCCAGCGCGATGGTGGTCTTGCCCTGGCCGGGTGCGCCGGCCAGGATGTGCAGCTTGCCCAGCGCCAGCCAGCCCGGCCACAGCCAGCAAACAGGTGTCGGCTGCAAGTCAGCGCCGCTGGCCAGCACGATGTGGCGCAGGGCGGTACGCTCTACAGGCTCGGCCTGCTCGAACGCTTGTGCTACGCGGCTCATACTGCGGCCTCCTTCTGAGCCAGGCGGCGCAGGTCGTTGAAGTCAGAGTCCTTCGGGCCGCGATCCAGGCCGGCGAAGTCGGGGACGGCCAGCAGCGCGCCCACTTCCTGAGCGGCTTTGCGCGCGGCAGTCAGGCCGGGGTTGCCATCGGTCTGCCAATCGTCATCAGCAGCGATCACCAGCTCCATGCCGGGGTACTTGCCGCGCAGCGCCTGAGCCACCGGCAACAAGTTGCCGGCGTTGAAGGCGACGGCCACGGCCTGGCCGGTGTCTTCATGGATGGTGGCGCCGGTTGCGTAGCCCTCAGCCACAACGAGGCGGCCTGCAGGCCGGCCAATCGCGTGATAGCAACCCCTTGTGCGGCCACCGGGTACAAAGCGCTTGGTGCCGTCTGCGGCGATGGTCTGCAGGCTCATCAGCGTGCCGGCGCTGTCGCGCAGCGGGATCAGCAGCATGTCGCCCTCAAGGCGCAGCCCATGGGCCATGACGGCCTTGCGCTCAAGGTAGGGGTGCGCCTGCACGGGTTTTGCTGCAGCCCAGCGAACGGCGGCAATGCTGGCGGCTGCGGCCTGGCGCTCGCGCTGCTCGGCATCGTGCTGCTGGCGCATGGCGTCCATGCGGCGCTTGTAGGCTTCGCGCTCTGCGGGTGTCAGCTCGCGCTGCGGGCGCCGGGTTTCGACGTAGCCGCAGCGAAAGCAATGTGCCACGGCGCTTTCATGCGAGAAAACCGACACGCCCAGGGACTTGTCACGGCGCTGGCAGATGGGGCACTGGGTGCGGTGCTCGCCTTGAGGAAAGTGATTCCAGACAATCATGCTGCACCTCCCGCGCTATTCGTGGCCAGCCTCAAATTGCTCTGCCACGTCGCCATGAACGAGCGCATGGAATCGGTCTCGGCACGCTCTACTTCGACAGCGCGCTCCCAGCGCTCCATATCGATGCAGCGGCGGATTTCTTCCTCCACGCGCTGGCGCAGCAGCGGCGGCGGCATGGCGTCCAGTTCCCAGCAGCGTTGCCCGAAGCGCTCGCAGTACCAGGCATGGCGCTTGTCCTTGACCTTGGTCTCCGCGTCGAAGCTGGGGAGCGATCCGGTATCGCTTCGCAGCAGCGCGATGCGGCGCATGGTGACCTTGCCGCCGTAGCGCGTCAGGCGCCGGGGCAAGTCAATGTCGGACATATACATGCCCGATGGGTCGAAGTCGCCGATGTAGAAAATGATCCAGGGCTTGGCGCTGGCTGCCGATTCCTCGGCAATGGCGTTGACCACGGTCGCGCTGCTGAAGCCGTGCATGGCTCGAAAGTTGACGCCGTACTCCTGCAGCACGGGTGCCACCGTGCCGCGCACCGTGCCTTTCTCCGACCAGACCTCGACATGCGCCGACTGGTCTTGCCAGTAGTCGCGCCGGTAGGAGCGAACGGCGGCGCTGATGATCTGCTCGGGGTTGTTCCAGGTGCCGGCGCGTTCCAGCTCGCGGGTTTCGTCAACGATCCATTCCCACGGAATGATCCCTTGCTCGCGGGCGTACACCAGTTGCCTGCTGACCTTGTTGGTTTCTGTCTTTGCCATGCTGACCAGCAGGCCCTTGACGAACAAGCGATAGCAGATAGCTCGGATGCTCGCCGGCTGGATTTCAGCGAGTATTTGGTGGCTGGCCTCGATTAAGTCGAGACTGGCTTGGGACTTGCCGCGTCCCTTGCGCTTGGTGGTGGCGCTCATGCTGCACCTCCTTCCTGCTGATGGGTCGTCGGTGCGCCATAGCTGCCCTTCTCGGCCACGAAATTCCAGACGTTCGGCAGGCTGTTGAACTCATCCGCCGCGCCGCGCAGAAAACGAAAGTGCGTGGTGTCTTTGTGGGGGTAGCTGCGCACTGCTTGGTTCAGCACGGCGGCCAGACGCCACCAGCGTGCTTCGAGGGCGTCCAGGTTGTCGGCGCCGGCCAGCAGCAGCCGATCCACTTCCTCCTGCGCCAGCTCGCTTATGGAATCGAGTTCGACTTCTTCGTCGTTCCAGGGAAGCCCGTTACAGGCAGCGTTTTGGAGCGTGTTGTCCAGGCCAGCCAGCGAGTGCCTGACCAGGTGCAGGGACTGCATGGCCAGCACTTTGGCGGCGTCGATACCGAACAGGGCGGGTACAGCTCCGCCTGCCTTGACGGCATTCTTCTTGGTCATGGCGGCCCCCTTAGGCGTTCGTGGTTTGAACGAGGCGGCGGATGTCGCTGGCCTTCCAGGCGACAGCACGCTCTCCGATGCGGACGGGCTGCGGGTACTTGCCGGCCTTGATGCCTTGGTACCAGCCGCTACGGCTCACAGGAAAGCGCGCCAGCACTTGCGGCAGGCGCAGGAGGGTTTCGTCGGTTGGTGAGGATGTAGGGGTCATCGGTGACTTTCTTCAAGGGTCGAGGAAAGCACCGGAGCCAGCAAACGGATCGGCCACCCTGGAAGTAAACCCAGTCACATGGTCTATACCGCTTGCGGTACGATGGGACGCTTGGCCTGAAATCTAAGCATCCGCATCGGTCTCCGATGCACTAGAACCCCCCTTGGCGCTCTCACCTGCCTTGGGGGGTTCGCCTTATTGGACTTCTCTACATCCAAAAAGGTGATGGAACTATAACGACCATGTCATCGCGTGCTTGGACAATCTCGGCATCGCATTGCATATCAATTTCCTTGCAATTGGGTGCCACGTCGGGCGGCGCGGCGTAGTGTGGTCTTGGTGTCGGGCACCCCTTCAACGCCGCACAAGGTCATAACCCGTGCTGTCGTTGCGCGGGCTCTGGCTGGTGCCACGCCTTTTTGTGAAAGCCAGTTGCTCACGTTGGCTAGCAGTTCGGCTTTGCGCGGGTCTGCTTTCTGCCCTCGCTGTTGCTTCTGAGCGCCCAGTTTCCGCTCCACAATTTCAGCCGTAACCATCAGCTTGCGCAGGGTGTCGGCTGCCGTGTGCTCAAGGTCGTGCAGGCTCGATTTCGTAAAGTTCCACCACTCGCCGACCATCTCAGCCTCAGCATGAGGAGGTAAACCGCCGGGTGTTAGGAAGCTGATGGTCTTCGCCAGCGTCTTTTGGTAGTCGCGCAAGACTGCAATTTGCTCGTTGCGCGTCGGTGTTTGCTCGCGCATTTCCGTCCAGGAGCGGTAGCGGCCAACCTGCACTGCCAACCACTCGCAGAACTCGTCGGCATCGATGTTCAGCGGCTGCACCAAGATCCGGATTTCCTCGCGGGGCACGCTCTCATCAACCCAGCCGCCCAGCAGGTAGTTTTTCTGCTTCATGCTCCTTCGCCCCTTGCGCAAAACTGCGCCCACGCTTCCATAAGCTCGCGCCGCTTCTCCAGCGCATCGCCGCGCCGATAGGCGGCCTCCACTTTGCTTTCGAGCGTATGCGCCAGCGCGGCCTCGATCAGCTCGCGCGGGTAGTGGCTGCGGTCGCCTGCCCAGTCCCGGAACGTGCTTCGGAAACCATGGGGCACCGCGTCCACGTCCATGCGCCGCAGGACAGCGGCCAGGCTCATATCGGATAGCGGCTGGCCCTTGGTGCCAGGGAAGATCAGCTCGCACCCTTCCAGACGCGGCGCTTTCTTGAGCAGCTTCATGGCGGCGGCGGACAGGGGAACACGGTGTTCCTTGCCTGCCTTCATGCGATCAGCCGGCACAGTCCACAGTCCCGCCTTCAGGTCGATTTCATTCCAGCTCGCGCCGCGCACCTCGCCTGAGCGGGCGGCGGTGTAGATCACGAACTCCAGCGCGCGGGCGGATATGCCGTGTCGCTTGTGCAGCGCCCGCATGAACGTCGGCATGGCGTCAATGGGCAGGGCGCGGTGATGAACGGTCTTGGCCACCTTCGTGGGCGCGGGCAGCAGCTTGTCCAGGTGGCCTTTCCAGCGCGCCGGGTTCTCACCCTGGCGGTACTTGCGCACGGTTGCCCAGTCCAGCACGGTCTCGATCCTGCCGCGCAGGCGTGAGGCGGTCTCGGTCTTGTCGCGCCAGATAGGTTCCAGGCAGGCAAGGACGTGCGGCAGGTCGATTGCAGCCACCGGCATGGCGCCGATCAGGGGGAAGGCGTACTGCGCCAGCGTGTTCTCCCACTGCTGGCGATGCTTGAAGTTCTTCCACTCGCTGGCCTTGTCGCGCATGAAGGCGCGGGCGCACTGCTCAAACGACATGGCAGCCACTGCGATGGTGGCTTGGTGGGTTGCTGCTGGAGTAGCAGGTACTTCGCCACGGCGCAGGGAATCGTGAACGGCGCGGGCCTTGTCGCGGGCTTCAGCCAGGCCCACGGCGGGATAGCTGCCCAGGCCCATATCGCGCCGCGCTTCGCCCACCTTGATGCGCAGCACCCAGCCGCGCGCCGCGCCCTTGACGCGAAGGTGAAGGCCGGGCACGCCTCCGACTGCATGGCGGCCATCGGTGCGGATGGCGGCCACTGCTCGTTCGGAAAGTTGCTTGGCAATTTTGGGCATAAATCCATACTCCGCCACGCGCTACCCGGCCCACAAAAGTCCCACAAAGGATGTGGGATGCGGTCGGCTGTCCTTGGATGATGTTGGACAGGTGGCGGTCGGATTATGCAATGGAAATCAAGACGTTACGGGACTTTTTCGCACGTCCTTGGAATCGAATTTAGCGGACACCCTCTCCGCCAACGGATCACGCCCGGCAGCCCGCAAAGGCTGTCGGGCGTTTTTCTTTGTCTTTGCCTTTCTTTTTTGCTATTCAAAAGATAGCTTGCGGCCCATGCGCAACAAGGGCTGGTGGCCATTTCGGTTCATTTTCTCTGCTGATCCCGCGGCGCGAGGCGGGATGACGCGCAGGGTGCTTGACAGGCTTGGCAACCCATTGCGCCATCCTGTTACCTGCATGGGGGTGATGCCTACCGCCATGTCGGAACGCGCTGACGAGGTGGCCCGGACCTGCGGCGCAAATTCAAGTCCGCACGTTGGAATTCGCCAGCTTGCTTGAATCTTTGTTTGGATATCAACAGGAGAATCGCAATGCCGAACAACAACCCTCAGGGCCATAATCAGTACACCAATAACAACGATGACCAGCGCAGCCAGGGCAGCAACAACCAGCGCGGCCAAAGCAGCAACAACCAGAGCAATCAAGGCGGTAACCACCAAGGCAACCAAGGTGGCGACCAGAGCCATGGCAAGCAAGGCAGCCACGACAGCAACGGCAATCAATCGGGCGGCGGACGCGGTTTCGCGTCCATGGACCCGGATCGCCAGCGCGAAATCGCTGCCGAAGGCGGGCGTGCAGCCCATGCATCGGGCAATGCCCACGAGTTCAACTCGCAGGAAGCCCGCGAAGCCGGCTCCAAGAGCCATGGCGGCCAAGGATCTTCCTCGTCCAACCAGAGCTCCAGCTCCAGCACGTCCAACAACAACCGTGGCTCGTCTGGCAACAATACGAGCAACAGCGGCAGCAATTCCAACAACTCCAATTCCGGCAATAACCGTGGCGGCTCCAGCGAGCAGCACGCGCGGGCCGGTGCACAGAGCCACAAGAACGATCGCTGAAGCGATTGAGTCTTGAGCGTCAAAACCGAAGGCTGGTGACAGCCTTCGGTTTTTTCATGGGCGCAGCAGGGGCAGCCAGAAAACCTGCAAGCGCTGTCAGGCACCATCGCCGGCATTGCCGGTGATGGGCAGGACGATGCCGGTGATATAGCTCGAGCAACTGGGTGCGGCCAGGAAGACATAGGCCGGGGCGATTTCCTCGGGCTGTGCCGGTCGGCCCATCTGTGTATCGGCGCCGAATTGCGGGATTTCATCGGCGGGCTTGTCGGCCGGGTTCAGCGGGGTCCACACTGGCCCGGGCGCCACGGCGTTCACGCGGATTCCCTTGTCGACCAGGTTTTCCGCCAGTGCCTTGGTAAAGGCATGGATGGCGCCCTTGGTGGCGGAATAGTCCAGCAGGTGCTTGCTGCCGCGCAGGCCGGTAACCGAGCCGGTGTTGACGATGGCATCGCCGCGCTGCAGGTGCGGCAGAGCGGCCTGCGCCATATGGAAGTAGCCAAAGATGTTGGTGCGGAAGGTTTCGTCCAGGCGCTCTTCCGTGAGATCCTCCAGCGCCTTGGCATGCTCCTGGAAGGCGGCGTTGTTCACCAGCAGGTTGAGGCCGCCGAATTTCCCTACCGTGTCCTTGACGGCGCGGGCACAGAACTTCGCGTCCTTCACATCGCCGGCAATTGCCAGGCTGCGCCCGCCTTCGGCCTCGATCAGGCGGCAGGTTTCCTTGGCATCCTCGTGTTCGTTGAGATAGACGATCGCCACGTCCGCACCCTCGCGTGCGAACAGCACGGCCACTGCGCGGCCGATGCCCGAATCACCACCGGTGATCAGCGCCTTCATGCCCTTGAGCTTGCCGCTGCCCTGGTAGTGCGGGGCCTGGAAGCGCGGCTGCAGCTCCATGTCCTGTTGCACGCCAGGCTTGTCGAGGTGCTGGCTGGGCAGTGGATTCGAGGGTTCATCACGACCCGGCCCTGGTGCCGGCTTGCTCTCTTGCTCCTTTTTTTTCTGCTTGCCGGCGGCTTTCTTGCTGCTGGCGGCATCGTGGGCGTCCTGCTGTTGCTGGATGCCCTGTTGCTCCCGGGCGGCAGCCTCAGCTGCGCGGGTGTCGGAACTGGATTTCTGCTGCGGCATAACTTCCTCACAAGTGTCGAATGAAAGAAACGGCGCCCCTGCAGGGCGCCGCTGGAGCGCGGAGAATCAGGACACCATCAGCCCAGGGGCTTCCACAGTGGCGGCTCGGGCTGCGGGAAGTAGCGCGGACGCTTGGCGCTGTCGAGCATGGCTTCCTGCTGGCGCATGCGCTTCAGTGCCCGGGGCTTGAGCGGCTTGTCGTTGCTGCGTTGGTAGGTGTCCATCATGGTCAAACTCCAGCGTGGGTCATGCCGGCATTCGAGCATCGACCCCATGGCCGGGCTGTCGGACATGCACTACTGGACCGGGCGGCGCCGGCCCCTTGAAATCCTTCCCGCAGATATTGAAATGCCGTGGGACAGGTTCGCCAGCTATGGCTTTTCCATCGCCGAAAAATTCATGCTTTGCAAGCTTTGACTGTTATCGGATGTATGAATTGCAATAGAAATGTTCAGGCCTTTTGAGCATCGCACTGTGGTTGGCGGTATTGCATTGGAATATGGTTTTGCAGGAGAAGAACAATGCCCTTTTCGGAAAAGAAGTTCATGACGCCCTTTGAAAACATCCGCAGCAAGGCACTCGACTGGTGCCGCAGCTTCGAGGATTACAAGGAGGATTGCCGGGTATTTGCCGAGCGGCTGCGCGTCGAATTCATTTCCTACCTAGGGGCCAAATCCACCGATGTCGAATTCCACAAGATTGACGAGCGGCTGGAGCGGCTGGCCGACGAGGGCACCACGCTGTCGCCCAGGCTGCAGGTGGGCGACGACGGCTTCATCTATTTCGGCCTGACGCTGTTCATCAAGGAGCACGCGCACTGCCTGGAGGAACACGCCCGCATCGGCGTGCAGCGAGTGCAGGGCAAGTGGCGTGTGCGCTGGAACCAGCTGGAAAGCGGAAGCATTTCGGACAAGGTGCCGCATGCATTCTTTGACAAGGTCACGGCCGCGATCCTGGAGAAATTTTCCACCCCGTTCTACAAGATCCGCGGCCAGTTGGGCTTCATTCCCACCATCAGCAACGACCATCTGGTGCTGGTACCCACCGCTGAGGTGCTGGCGGCGGTGGACGATAAAAGCCAGTCCAGCGGCGCCGCCTGAGCAAAAAAACGCCCGCATCGCGCGGGCGTTGTCACGTATCTGGCCAGGCACGGCGTCAGTGCTGCTCCTTGTGTGGCAGGCCGTGCTGCAGCAGGGGCGCCTCGGTCGCCAGGGCGTTGGCGCTGCCGTCGCCACCGATGCGGAAGTGCGCCGTCGGGCAATTGGCGAACTGCAGCATCGCGCTGAAGCAGTCGGCGGGCAGGGTCAACGTGCCCAGTGCCAGGGTGTCGTACAGCGCAAAGGTGGGCGGGGGTAGCTCGCGCGCCAGCGAAAAGCCGATCTTCAACGCCGTGTGCAGTGTACCGGCGCGCGTACCCAGCAACTCGATAAAGCCGGTGGCCTGGGCCACGCTGTAGTGCTCATCCTCGAAGGTGTGCAGGCCGGACAGGGCCATGGCGCGCATGCTCTTGACCTTGATGGTCACATACTGGTCCCAGTCATGCGTGAAGTCCTGGGCTTTCATCACGGTTTTCGCCCAGGGGCGGGAATTTTGAACGGCAATCATGCGTGGCTCCGATCGTCAATCAAGGCGGTTGGTGTTGGGCTGCGGGGCGGCTGGAACGCCCTCGGTGATGGCCGGGTAAGACGGCTGGATCTCATCTGGATGCGTGGGCGCGCGCGCGGGTGGAACGGGTGCAGCCGGCGGTGTGCCCTCTCCGGGAGGAAGCTGCGGTTGCTGGGGCAGATTGGTCGATTGGGGGAAGGTCATGGCCTATTCCTGTTGCACGGGTGGCCCATCCATGAAATGGCGCCAGGAAGTGGCGAATGGGTGGGCAATAAAGAAAATGGATACAAATATTGCCTTGTGCTTGATTTTTTGCAGAATTTGATGCACATGGCCGGGAGTGCTATTTCATTGTGGCGAAATGGCTTTTGCCGATGGAAAACCCTCATCCCGTCCAGTCGTAGGAGTGGACCTTCATTGGCTTGTGGATTGGTGCATGGCAGATGTGGCGCAGGTTTTTGGCTGGCCGACCATCAAGGGCTAGAGATGACGGCCATGTCGGTCCATGCCTACAGGGTTTCCCCAATGCCCATTTGACTATGTGTCCCACGCATGGGGAATTCGCTCCACGCGCCAATTGTTCAGAAACCTCTCATGGAGATCGCAATGGCATATCGTGACGACGACCACAACCAACAGCACAACCAGCAGCGCCAGGACCGCGACGAGAACCGCTACGGCTCCTCGCGCGATGGATCGATGCGTGACTACGACGACTCGCGCAACCAGGCCTCTTCCTCTGATCGTGGCCGCCAGCAGCAGTACCAGAACACCGACAGCTACTCCTATGGCGGTGGCCGCAACCAAGACCGCGACTACAACCAAGGCGGGCGTCATCAGGGCAGCTGGAACCAGCAGCAGTCCGGCAGCGGGCAGTACGGCGGCCAATATGGCGGCTATGGCAACCAGGGCGGCTGGGGCCACCAGCAAGGCGGCATGGGGCAGCAGGGCCAGTATGGCAACCAGGGCCACTATGGTGGACAGGGCGGCTACAGCGGCTACGGCAACCAAGGTGGCTACGGCAGCCAGGGTGGCTACGGCAACCAGAGTGGCTATGGCAACCAAGGCGGCTACGGCAACCAAGGTGGCATGGGCCAGCAGCAGAGCCACTATTCCGGCCAGGGCGCGCACATGGGCAACCAATACAACCCTGACCACTACAACCAGGGCGGCTATGGCCAGCATGGCGGCTACACTGGCCAGGGCCAGTACCAGCGCGATACCTGGGGCAGCGGCGATTCCGGTCGCCAGGGCCAGGGTAGCTACGGCTTGCAGCGTTCGCGCCACCATGACGACCCGGACTACCAGCAGTGGCGCGACGAGCAGATGCGCAACCTGGACAACGACTATGAGAGCTGGCGCGGTGAGCGTTATCGCAAGTTCTCGGACGACTTCTCCAACTGGCGCAGCACCCGCTCGCGCAGCGACAACAACACCGGCAACGTGACGTCCAGCGGTCAGAGCAGCACCACGCAAGGCAGCCACTCGGACAGCAACACGCACAACAGCACCGGCAGTACTTCGTCCAAGGGCACCAGCACCAGCACGGGTGGCACCAAGGACCAGTCCAAGTAAGCGGAATGCCAGGCCCTTCGGGGCCCATGCGCACCCTGGCGCGCGCCGGCCTGATGACCTGTCAGGCCGGCGCGCTTTTTTGGAGCCTGCCTTCAGCCGGCCGCGGGTCGAGGCAGTGCTGGCAGGCACAGCTCGAAACACGCCCCCGTCCCTGGCTGGTCCAGCAGCCGCACGCTGCCGCCATGGCGGCGCATCACGGCGTCGACGAAGGCCAGCCCCAGGCCTGCGCCCGCCACGCCGGTGCCGGCCAGCCCCGGCGCCGCCTGCACATGCGGGCCGAAGGCCTGAAACAGTTGCTGGCGACGCTGCGGTGCCACGCCGGGGCCCTCATCGCTGATGCGCACATACCAGCAAACCGGGCCGGCCAGGATGCTGCAGCACACATGGCCACCAGGCGGGCTGAACTTCAGCGCATTGCCGAGCACGTTGCCCAGTGCACGCAGCACCAGCGCCCGGTCGCCCTGCACCGGGGCGGACGGCAGGGCGCATTCCAGCCGCAGCTGCAATCCGCGTTCCTGCACCGTCTCCCAGGCGTCGTCGCAGGCTGCCTGCACGCAGTCCAGCAGGTCGAAGGATTCGACTTGCAGCTGCTGCAACTGTGCGCTGGCCAGCTGGACAAAGCCCTGCGCCAGGTCCAGGCACGAGCGGGCATGGCGCTCGATGCGCTGCAGCAGCTGGGACTCATCCACACTGCCGGGGAACGAACGCCGCATTTCCAGCAGCGTCAGGATGGACGCCGCGGGTGCGCGGATGTCATGGGAGATGAAATGCAGCGCCTGGTCGCGCTGGTGCTGCGCGGCGCGGATGGCGGTCAGGTCCACCAGCGTCAGGATCAGCAGGCGTTCGCTGCCGGCGACATGGTGTGGCTGGCACAGCAGCAGCAGGTCACGTCCCTGGCCGTCGCGGCCTTCCTGTTCCGGTGGCGGCAGGGCTCCGCACGCCAGGTCGGGCGCCAGCAGCGGCTGGCCACTGGCGGGGTCGTGCAGGTCGGCCAGCAGCCGGGCCACCGGCAGGCCGGCCAGCTGCCCCGTCGGCTGCCCCAGGTGCTGCCCGGCGGCCGCGTTGGCCAGCAGTACCTGGCCGGTGGCGTTGCACACCAGGGTGGGCAGCGGCAGGTGCTGCAGGCTGTCGCTGATGAAACGATGCAGCTGGCGCAGCTGGCCCGATGCCTCGCGCACCGCGGCGATGCGCTGCTCCAGCAGGTCGCCCGGCACGCCGCGTGGGACTGCGGGGACCAGTGGCGCCAGCGGCGTGTCCTGGCGCAACTCGTGCATTTGCCGCTGCAGGAAGCGTGCCGCCGCCTCCAGCCGGCGCCAGCTCCACAGCGGGTAGGCCAGGGCGATGGCGGCCAGTGCCGGGGCGGCAGCCAGCTCCAGCTGCCCGGCGGGCGCCAGCAGCGTGGCCACCAGCGCCACGCCGGTGGCAAGCAGGGCGCAGGCCAGCAGCCCGGCCAGCGGGCCCAGCAGCAGCAGCGCCAGCAGTGCCGCAGCCACCGGCAACAGGCTGAATAGCCATTGCAGCGCCGGCCCGGCCGGCTGCACGTGTCCCCGCGCCAACTCGGCATTCAGGCTGTGCGCCAGCAACTGCACACCGGCGATGCGCCCGGCCCGCGCCGCCAGCGGCGTGGCGAACATGTCGCCCAGTCCGACGGCGGTGGCACCCACCAGCACCAGCTTGCCGCGCAGTGCCTGCGGCGGCAGCCGGCCCTTGAGCACATCCACATACGAATACTGCGGGAAGGGCCGCGGCGCGTCAGCGAAGGCGATGGCCTGCGCGTCCTGGCGCACCCAGGCACCGGGCGCCGCGCCGGCATGGCCGCGGCAGCCGGGGCGCGCCATGCCGGCGGCGCACAGCACGGCACGGCTCAGGTGCGGCCAGGGGCCGCCGGCCGGGCCTTCGAAGGCGAACAGCCGGCGCGTCACGCCGTCCTCGTCCACCTGCACCTGCACATGGCCCAACTGCGCCGCCGCCCGGCGCAGCGGCTCGAGCGGCAGGTCGGGCACGCTGCCCAGGCCAGGCAAGGGCCGCTGCGCGACCGGCAACACGACATTGCCCGCACGCTCGATGGCATGCGCCAGGAGCAGGTCATCGGCGGGATAGTCGGCATCGGCTTCGGCCAGCAGCACATCCAGGGCAATGGCGCGGGCACCCTGGGCATGCAACTGGTCGATGGCATGCGCGTGCAGGGCGCGGCGCCAGGGCCAGCGACCGATGGCCTGGACGCTGGCATCGTCGATGGTGACGAGCACGATGTCCTGGTGTGCCGGCAGTGCGCGCAGGGGTGCGGCGGCGTCCTGCAGCACATGATCCAGGCGGCGCAGCGCGCCGCTGCTGGTCAGCCAGGCGGCCAGCGCCAGCAGCGCCAGGCACAGCACCAGCCAGTCACGCCACAGCGCGCCGGAGGGACGGTTCACGCGACAGGCCGACGCCATGGGCCAGGGCATGGCGCGCCGGCCGGCCGCGGGTTCATCACGGCCGCGCCACCGGCTGGCCGTCGGCGCTGCGCACCGGCAGGCCGTCGCCGCTGACCACCGGCGCCGCCAGGATGATCAGGCGTGGCGTGGAGAAGCCGCTGCGCAGCCCGGACGGATCCAGCGTGCGCAGGCGCAGGTGATAGGCGCCGGCCAGCGCGCTGCTCGGCGCCGCCCAGGCTGCGGCGTCGAGCTGCTCGTCCAGCACCACGCTGCCCTCTTCGAAGCCGGCGGAGGTGGCCAGTTGCAGCTGGAAGCGCTGCCCGGCATGCCCCTGCCAGCGCAGCTGCAGCCGATCGCCCGACTGCTCGGCCACCACCTCCGGCGGCGGCGGCCGCTCGGCCACGGCGAAGGCGCGGGGCGCGCTGAACGGCCCCTGGTCGGGCACGCCGTCCGGCCGCTGGCGCACGCTGGCCGCGCGCCATTCATAGCGGCCCGGGGGCAGCGCCGCCAGGGCCAGCGCGCAGCCGTCCTGCAGCGTGTCCAGCACCGGCGCGGCGAAGCCCGCCGCCGCTGCCACCTGGATGCGGTAGCGCGTCACGCCGGCCACCGGCGTGCACGACAGCGCGCCGGCGCCACGCTCCAGGCTGGCGCCAGCCGCCGGCTGCTGCAGCAGAGGGGCGATCGGATGCGCCTTGACGGTGATGCTGCGCTGCGCCGGCCAGCCGGGCAGGCCGTGGGCGTCGATGGCGCGCGCCTGCAGGTAATAGCTGCCATCGGCCACCGCCGGCAGGCGCAGCTCGGCCGAATCGAAGCGGCCGCCGCGCAGTACCTGGGTGAATTGCGCATCGCGCGCCAATTGCACCTGATAGGCCGTGGCGCCGCCTACGGATTGCAGCGGCAGATACAGCAGGTCGGCGTCTTCCAGCGTATCCGCCACGGCCTGCAGGCCGGGGGCGGGGAGCAGCGCCTGGCGCTGGCCGGGGCGGCCGTCATCGCCGACGACCAGGCCCTGGCCGGTGTCCACGGCGGCGCTGCCGGCGCTGTGCGGCGCCACCGCCAGGCGGCCCTCGGTGACGGCTGCCAGGGTGCGGCCCTGCGCGTCCAGCTCGACCGTGAAGCGCGTGCCGCGCACGGCCGTGCTGGCGCCGGGGGTGCGCACCTCGAAGCGGCGGGCGCTGCCCGGTCGCGGCGGCACGCTGCTGTCCACGCTGCCGCGCTGCAGCTGCAGGATGGACTGCGCGTCGCCGGCGCGGCCGGTGCGGCGCAACTGCTCGATCCGCAACTGCGAATCGGCCTGCACCCGCACCAGCGTGCCGTCGGCCAGACGCACGCTGATGAAACCGTCCGGCGCGGCGCGTATCGCCTCGCCCTCGGCCAACGCCTGGCCGGCGTGCAGCGGCTGCGCCACCGCGCCCGGGGCCACGCGTGTGGCGCCGCTGGCGAACACCACCTGCGCCGATCCGGCGGGCAGCAGCCGCATCGGGATGCGCAGCTGCGTGGCCGGCTGCAGGTGGCGCGGCTCGCGCACGGCATTGGCATGCTGCAGCTGCGGCCACAGCCGGGCGTCGCCCAGGTAGTGCCGCGCCAGGCCGTACAGCGTGTCGCCCGAGCGCACTGGGTGGACCAGATCCAGGTCGGCATGGGCCTGTGCCTGGGCCGATGGCGCGGCCGCCAGGCACAGCGCCAGCACGCACGCCGCGCCGGGCAGGGCGGGCGCCCTCATGCCGGCGTGCCTGCCTCTGCGTGGGTGCATTCCAGCCGGTAGCCCAGGCCATACACCGGCCGGATGGCGTAGCCGTTCGCCGGGCGCAGGTCCAGCAGCGTGCGCAGGCGCGAGATGTGCGTGTCCAGCGAGCGCGACTGTACCTGCGGGCCCTGGCCCCACAGCCGCTCGCGCAGGTGATCGCGCGACAGCAGCCGGTCGGCGTTCTGGAACAGCAGCAGCGCCAGGTCGTACTCGCGCGCCTTCAGTGCCACCGGCTCGCCGTCCACCAGCAGCTCGCGGCTGCGCTGGCGAAAGCAGTAGCGGCCAAAGTTCAGCTTGTCGGCGCCGGCGCCGGCGCCGGCGTCGCGCGCCTCGCCGTAGGCGCGGCGCAGCAGCGCGCCCAGGCGCGCGCCCAGCTCGGCCACGCGCACCGGCTTGCCCATGAAGTCGTCGGCGCCGCAGGCCAGGCCCGCCACCAGGTCGCTCTCGTCCTGGCGATGCGTCACGAACAGGATGGGCAGCTGCGGGCCCAGCTGCCCGCGCACCCAGCGGATGATCTCCGGGCCGCTGGTGTCGGGCAGCTCCCAGTCGACGATCAGCAGGTCGAAGGTGTCACGGCGCAGCGCCTTGAGCAGCGCCGCGCCATGGTCGAAGGGGTGGCAGGCATGGCCCAGTGCGGGCAGCGCCTGTTGGAAGAACTCGAGCTGCAGCGGATCATCGTCCACGACCGCAATGCGCATGCGGAGAGCCTTTCGTTGAAGGCACGGCCTGGGGTAAAGGCTATGCGGTTAATCAATGAAAAGTGCCGCAAGCCCATGCTCTACAAGCGCTTACAGCTATCGTTTAAGTAGCAATATCACGCCTCGCGCGCTGCCGCCAGGGCGTGCAGCGCGGTGCTGGCATCCTGGGCGGCAGCGGCGTCGAGCGGCTGCAGCCGGTCCGCCAACTGCGCCAGGGCATCGGGCTCGCGCTGCAGCCGGGCGATCGCCTGGCCAGCCTCGCGCGGCGCGGCGAAGCCGGTGCTGTGCAGCAGCACACGGCCGTCGGCGGCCACCAGCTTGAAGTAGAACAGGCCGTCCGCCTCGCGGTA
Source organism: Oryzisolibacter propanilivorax (assembly GCF_900103645.1). Lineage (GTDB taxonomy): Bacteria > Pseudomonadota > Gammaproteobacteria > Burkholderiales > Burkholderiaceae_C > Melaminivora > Melaminivora propanilivorax. The sequence goes on along the minus strand of NZ_FNHP01000003.1, from coordinate 273,346 downwards.
CTGCTTGAAGCTGGCCAGGGCGGCGGGCGCGGCGGGCTTGTCCTGCGCACGCGGCGTGCCGATGGCGGCGCTCAGGGGGCGCAGGCCGACGGCGGCGCGCAGCTGGCGCAGGAACGGAGCGGCCTGCGCGCGTGCGCGCTCGGCGCCGCGCGCCAGCATCGCCTCGACTTTTTCCGGGTGCGCCATCAGGTCGTCGTAGCGCGCGCGCAGCGGGGCTATTTCCTCGTCGATGCGCTCGAACAGCCACTGCTTGGCCTCGCCCCAGGCGATGCCCTCGGCATACGCGCGGCGCATGGCCTCGGTCTCCTCGGGTGTAGCAAACGCCTGATAGATCTGGAACAGCGCCGAGCCGGAGGTCTCCTTGGGCTCGCCCGGCGCACGCGAGTCGGTGACGATGGCGCCGATGAGTTTTTTCAACTGCTCGCGCGGGGTGAACAACGGGATGGTGTTGTCGTAGCTCTTGCTCATCTTGCGCCCGTCCAGGCCGGCGAGCAGCGCTACGTTGTCCTCGATGGCCGCCTCGGGCAGCGTGAAGTGCGCACCGTACAGGTGGTTGAAGCTGGCGGCCATGTCGCGCGCCATCTCGATGTGCTGCACCTGGTCGCGGCCCACCGGCACGCGGTGGGCGTTGAACATCAGGATGTCGGCGGCCATCAGCACCGGATACATAAACAGCCCGGCCGAGACGCCGTCATCGCCGTCGCGCCCGGCCTCGTGGTTCTTGTCCTGCGCCGCCTTGTAGGCGTGGGCGCGGTTGAGCAGGCCCTTGCCGGTCACGCAGGTCAGCAGCCAGTGCAGCTCGGGAATCTCGGGGATGTCGGACTGGCGGTAGAAGCTGACGCGCTCCGGGTCCAGCCCGGCGGCCAGCCAACTGGCGGCAATCTCCAGCGTCGAGCGGTTCACGCGCTCGGGGTCATGGCACTTGATGAGCGCGTGGTAGTCGGCCAGGAAGTAGTAGCTCTCGACGCCTGTGTCGCGGCTGGCGGCGACGGACGGGCGGATGGAGCCGACAAAGTTGCCCAGGTGCGGAGTGCCCGAAGGTGTGATGCCGGTGAGAAAGCGCGTGGGTTCTTGCATGGATAAGGCAGACGGAGAAAAAGAAGGCGTCGCGGCTCAGCGCAGCAGCGCCGCCAGGGGTGACAGCAGCAGGTTCAGCGCGCCGTAGCCCAGCGCCATCAGCGGGCGCAGCCACAGCGTGCCGACCACGCCGGCCAGCACCAGCGCCAGCACGATGAAGAAGCCGAAGGGCTCGATGCGCGCCAGCCACAGCGAGGCGCGCATGGGCAGCAGCCCGGCCAGCACGCGCCCGCCATCCAGCGGCGGCAGCGGAAACAGGTTGAAGGCCCACATCACCAGGTTCACCAGGATGCCGGCGCGCGCCATCTTGGTGAAGAACGGCTCGTCCACGCCGGCCGCCAGCAGGCCGAACAGCAGCAACGCCCACAGAACGGCCTGGATGAAGTTGGATGCCGGCCCGGCCAGCGCCACCCAGACCATGTCGCGCTTCGGATGCCGCAGGTTGCCGAAGTTCACCGGCACCGGCTTGGCATAGCCGAAGACGAACGCGCCCGAGGTGGAGAAGTACAGCAGCAGCGGCATCAGGACCGTGCCGATGGGGTCGATGTGCTTGACCGGGTTGAGCGTCATGCGCCCGAGCATGTAGGCAGTGTTGTCGCCGAAGTAGCGCGCCACGTAGCCGTGCGCGGCCTCGTGCACCGTGATGGAAAACAGCACGGGCAGGGCGTAGATCAGGACGGTCTGGATGGTGTCGGAGGAAGGCACCGGGCGATTGTCGCGCATGGCGCCTGTCAGTCCATTCTGACGGGCCAGGGGCGTTTGTCCTACAAAGTGGTGCAGGCCCCTGGTCCAACAATCGTCCGCACTGCCCGGTGTGCAACGCACCGGATCCGATAAGAACAACCGGAGGACCCCGATGCAGGCTTGGTACGCCCCCCTGAAGATCTTCGCGTTCGTCGTGGTGCTGCTCATGGCGGTGGCCATGCTGTATGCGGCCACCATGGCCATCACCTACTGGACCGGCATCAGCGTCTGAGCGCAGGAGGGCCCCCCATGAACAAACGCCAGACCCGGCTTTTCGCCATCGTCGCCACCGCCCTGTCGGCGGCGGCCTTCATCGGCCTGACGCTGGACAGCCATCGCCAGTTCGACCGCCTGACCAACGCCGAATCGATCACCCCGGCGGTGACGCACGGCAAGAACGTCTGGCACAAGAACAACTGCATCAACTGCCATACGTTGTTCGGCGAGGGCGCCTACTACGCGCCCGACCTGACCAAGATCACCAAGCTGCGCGGCGAGGCCTACCTGAAGGCCTACATGAAAGACCCGTCCAAGTTCTACGACGAGCAGCGCCACCGCCGCCTGATGCCCAAGCAGGACCTGAGCGACGAGGACATTGCCGGCCTGATCGCCTTCTTCGACTGGGTCAGCAACGTGGACAACCAGGGCTGGCCGCCGCGGCCCATCCTGGTGACCGGCGCGGCGCTGCCCGGCGCCGACCGCAGCGTCGAGCAGCAGACCAGCGGCGCCAAGGTCGAGCGCGGCGGCATGGTGGCGCCCCCGGGCGCGCGGCCGCTCACCGGCGACGAGAACCCCATTGCTCTGGGCGAGCGCGTGTTCCGCACCGCCACGCCGGCCTGCACCGCCTGCCACTCCACCGCGCCGGGCGTGAACATGGCAGGCCCGTCGCTGGCGGGCGTGAAGGGCCGTACCGAGGCGCTGCTGGCTTCCGCCGACTACAAGGGCAAGGCCAAGGACGTCGAGGCCTACCTGCACGAGTCCATCGTCGAGCCCAGCGCGCACCTGGTGCCCGGGCCCATGTACTCGGCCGATGGCACGTCCTTCATGCCGACCACCTACGCCAAGGACCTCACGCCCGAGCAGATCGACCAGCTCGTGGCCTACCTGATGTCCCTGAAGTGAACGAACGACGCCGGAGCTGAAGCCATGAGATACAAATCCCAATCCGTCGCCTACTGGTATTTCGCCGTCGCCGTCGCGCTGTTCGGCCTGCAGATCGTCTTCGGCCTGCTGTCGGCCACCAAGTACCTGGGGCCGGACCCGCTGCTGTACATCCTGCCGTTCGACGTCACCAAGATGATCCACACCAACGTGCTGATCGTCTGGGTGATCTGCGGCTTCATGGGCGCCACCTACTGGATGGTGCCCGACGAGTCGCGCACCGAGCTGCACAGCGTGAAACTCGCCTACATCCAGCTGGTGATCTGGGTGGTCATGGGCGTGGGTACGGTGGTCGGCTACCTGTTCCGCTACGGCACCGGCAACAAGCTGCTGGAGCAGCCGCTGCCGTCCAAGCTGGCCATCGTCGTGGCGATGCTGATCTTTCTCTACAACATCGGCATGACGATCAAGAAGTCCGGTCGCTTCACCACGCCCGAGGGCGTGCTGCTGGGCGGCCTGGGCCTGGCGGCGGTGCTGTATGTGCCGGCGCTCTTGGAGTACCACAACTACACCGTGTCCATCTTCTACCGCTGGTGGACCATCCACCTGTGGGTCGAGGGCGTGTGGGAGATGATCCAGGGCGGCTTCCTGGCCTACCTGCTGATCCGCCTGTCCGGCGCCGACCGCGAGGTCATGGAAAAGTGGCTGTACGTCATCGTTGGGCTGGTCTTCATCGCCGGCATCCTGGGCACGGCGCACCACTACTACTGGGTCGGCGTGCCGGCGTACTGGCTGCCGATCGGCGGCGTGTTTAGCGCGCTGGAGCCCGTCGCCCTGGTCGGCATGGCCATGTACGCCTACTACGCCATGCGCCGCTCGGGGCTGGCGCACCCGAACAAGCTGGCGCTGCACTGGACGGTGGGCAGCGCCGTCTACACCATGTTCGGCGCCGGCCTGCTGGGCCTGGCCCACACCTTCCCGAGCGTGAACAAGTGGACGCACGGCACCCTCATCACCGCCATGCACGGCCACGCCGCCTTCTACGGCGCCTACGCCATGATCGTCATGGCCATGATCAGCTACGCGCTGCCGTCGTTCACGCGCCGCCCGGAAGAGGGCACCTCCATGGGCTACATGGCGTTCTGGATGCAACTGGCCGGCATGTTCGGCATGACGCTGTCGTTCGCCACCGCCGGCATCGGGCAGGTCTACCTGGAGCGCATCATGGGCATGGGCTACCTGGACGCGCAGCTGAAGATCCAGGTGCACTTCGTCATGCTGATCATCACCGCCTCCATCTTCGCCGTGGGCGTGGCGCTGTTCATCATCGACTTCTTCCGCTACCCGTTGCGCATGGAAGTGCGCACCGACGACCCGGCGCCGCGTCCCGTGCCGGCCCGGCCCGCGGCGGCGGTGGCCTGACGCGTGGTGGACGCGGCCACCATCTCGCAGCAACAACCCGCGGGCGGCGTCCAGCCGGACGCCGCCCCGGAGCCCTACTATCTGCCCGGCGCCGACGAGGTCGAGGTCTTCACCCAGTGCCACGCGCAGGGGCTGGCCGTGATGCTCAAAGGGCCCACGGGTTGCGGCAAGACGCGCTTCGTCGAGCACATGGCGTGGCGCCTGCAGCGCCCGCTCATCACCATCTCCTGCCACGACGACCTGAGCGCCAGCGACCTGATCGGGCGCTTTCTCATCACCCACGACGGCACCGTGTGGCAGGACGGGCCGCTGACCCGCGCCGTGCGCGAGGGCGCCCTGTGCTACCTGGACGAGGTGGTGGAGGCGCGCCAGGACACGGTGGTCGTGCTGCACCCGCTGACCGACCACCGCCGCCAGCTGCCCATCGACAAGACCGGCGAGATGCTGCAGGCCGCGCCCGGCTTCGGCCTGGTGGTGTCGTACAACCCCGGCTACCAACGCATGCTGAAGGATTTGAAGCCCAGCACGCGCCAGCGCTTCGTGGCGCTGGACTTCGACTTTCCCGCGCCCGAGGCCGAGGCGCGCATCGTGGCGCGCGAGAGCGGCATCGCCGAGCCCGACGCGCGCGCGCTGGTGCAGTTGGCGCAGCGCCTGCGCGCGCTGCACGACCGGGGCCTGGCCGAAGTGCCCAGCACCCGGCTGCTGGTCGCCGCGGCGCAGCTGGCGGTACGCGGTGTGGAGCTGCGCCGCGCCTGCGTGCACGCCATCGTCGCGCCGCTGTCCGACGACGCCGCGCTGGCCGCCGCCATGCGCGATCTGGTGGATGCGACGTTCGTGTGAGCGGTGCGCCGCTCTGCGGCCGCGTTGCCGGCGCCGGCGCGCAGCGCCTGCGGGCCAGGCAGGGCGCCGCGCTTTTTTCCTGACTGCGTCCGGCATGCGCCGGCAGGGGCAGAGTGGGATGGGCTCGGCGAGTGCCATGGAACACCAGGGCAGGCCGGGGCAGGCGATTCGCGTACTCTGCACGTCTGTCAAAAATGATAGCTGCAGGCCCTTTGAATGTCAGGACGAGAGGCCGTTCTTGCCCCTGAGGCGCCATGGCTGAAGCCGAAGACGTCATCACCGACGTCGCCCGCCATGCCACCGTCTACGCTCAGCGGCTGTGGCGCCGCCACCGCCCGCCGCCGCCCGGCCCGCCGGTGCTGCTGCTGGCCGACGTCGCGCCGCGGCTCGATCTGCTGCTGGCCGCGGCCTTCGGGCCCGGCCTGCGCCTGCGCCCGGCCCAGCCACCCGCGCCGCCCACCTTTCTGTCGCGCTGGCTGCAGCGCGGCGAGCCGCCGCCCGCCACCCGCCCGCTGCCGGCGACCGACGGCACCAGCCTGTGGCTGCCGCCGCAGTTGCCGGCCGACGTCGGCCCCGAGGCCGCCGCCGGCGACTACCGCACCCTGGCGCTGGCGCACGGCCTGCGCGCCCGGCGTGGCGCGGCCGCCCGGCTGCGCGAGGTGCGCGATCCGCTGGAACGCGCGCTGCTGACCCTGCTGGAGGCGCACGCCGCCGACCACGCACTGCTGCAGCAGCTGCCCGGCACGGGTGCCGCGTTGGCCCGCCTGCGTGCCCAGGCGCTGGCGCAGCGCCCGAGCATCGCCAAACTACCGGCGCACCTGCGCCCGCTGGAGGCGCTGGCGCAGGCGCTGCTGCGCACACCTGTCGACCAGCCGTTGCACCTGGCCACCGTTGATCTGGCCATCCGTGCAGTGGCAGCCGACGAACTGCTGCTGGCCCTGCCGGCCGACGTCGCCCAGGTGCATGCGCGCGCGCTGGCGCTGGCGTCCCGGCTGCGCCCGCCCGGCGCCCCGCCGCGCCAGGAGCGCTGGCTGGTGCCCGACGCCTGGCTGGGCGAACTGCGCCCCGCCGCCAGCGCACCGAGCGTGCACGGCACCGACGCGCAGGACGGTGCGGATGACCCTGACGCAGCCCCCCGCGCCGCTCGCCTGGCCCGCCGCCCGCAGGTGCGCGACGTGCTGGACGACGAGGACGACGACGACGGCCAGCCCGGCGCCTGGATGGTACAGACCGCCCAGCCGCACGAGCAGGCCGCCGACCCCATGGGCCTGCAGCGCCCCACCGACCGCGACAGCGACACCGCGGCCGAGGAATTCGCCGACGCGCTGTCCGAGCTGCCCGAGGCGCGCCTGGTCGCCACCGCCAGCCGGCCCAAGGAGGTGCTGCTGTCCGACGACCCGCCCGAGGCGCTGGCGCGCCGCGCCGCCGCGGCCGCCACTGAAGCGGCCGGCGCCGCCGAGGCGCTGCCCTACCCGGAATGGGACTGGCGCAGCGCCACCTACGTGTCGCACGGCGCCACCGTGCACCTGCGCGCGGCCGTGCCCGGCGCGCCCGAGTGGCTGGAGCAGACCCTGCAGGCGCACCGCGGCCGGCTGCACGAGGTGCGCCGCCGCTTCGAGCTGCTGCGCAGCCGGCGCGTGCCGGTGCGCCGCCAGCTCGACGGCGACGACATCGACCTGGAAGCCTGCATCGAGGCGCGTGCCGACTTCGCCGCCGGCCTGCCGCTGGCGCAACGCCTGTACCGCAGCGAGCGCCGCCAGCGGCGCGACCTGGCGGTGCTGGTGCTGATCGACGTCAGCGGCTCGACGGATGCCTGGATCGCCCCCGGCCGGCGCGTGATCGACGTGGCGCGCGAGGCGCTCTTGATGGTCTCGCTGGCGCTGGACGGCATGGGCGCGCCGTTCGCCGTGCAGGCCTTCTCGGGCGAGGGGCCGCACGGCGTGGTGCTGCGCGGCGTCAAGACCTTCGCCGAGCCCTACGGTCCGCCGGTGGCGCTGCGCATCGCCGGGCTGGAGCCCGAGCACTACACCCGCGCCGGCGCCGCGCTGCGCCACGCCACGGCCACGCTGATGCGCGAACCCGCGGCGCACCGCCTGCTGTTGCTGCTGTCGGACGGCAAGCCCAACGACGTGGACCAGTACGAGGGCCGCTACGGCCTGGAGGACATGCGCCAGGCGGTGACCGAAGCGCGGCTGCAGGGCCTGTCGCCGTTTTGCCTGACCATCGACCGCCAGGCCGCCAGCTACCTGCCGGCGGTGTTCGGCGCGCATCACTACGCGCTGCTGCCCCGGCCGGAGCAGCTGCCGCAGGTGCTGCTGGAATGGCTGCGGCGGCTGGTGGCGGCGTGAGGATGACGGCCTGTGTTGCGGGAAAGTGAGCCCCGCGCCCCTGGCATCGCGCGCCAACGCGTGACGCGGCTTTGACTCCCTCGCCCCCTTCAAGGGGGAGAGGGCCGGGGTGAGGAGCTGTGGTTCGGGCGCGGCGCCTGTTCCAGCCCTTCCACTCTCACCCCAGCCCTCTCCCGCCTTGGGGGAGGGGGAGCGAAGAAGCGACTGGTCAGAAGTGCTGACCCACGCGGAAATGAAAGAGCCAAAACCGACCTTTGTCCTCACGAACAAAGGCCGAGCTGCTATTGAAAAAAGAGTGCGCTGGCGGCCGCCAATGCACTGATCGCGCGCCCTCGCACCTGCCTCAGGCCAGCCGCTCCTTGACGTACGACGGCCGGTCCATGTCCACGATCTCCACGCTCAGCTGCACCAGCACGCCGGCCGGGCGCGGTGTGTGCTGGCGCAGCACCTCGGCGATGCGGCCGGCCAGGTCCTGCTTGGCCTCGGGGCTGCGCCCGGCCAGCAGCCGCAGCTGCGCGTGCACGAAGGCACGCTGCGCCGGCGCGGTGCCGATCTCGAAGCTGGCGTGGCGCACGAAGCGGGTCTTCACGTCCGCCTCGTCCAGCACCTCGGGGCTGGCGCAGACGGCGGCGTTCAAGGCGCGCAGGGCCTCGCGTTCGGGGTAGTCGGGCAGGTTGTCGGAATACTCGACGGTCAGGTGCGGCATGGGGGAAAAGCTTCAGAAAAAGCAAGACGGGGAAATTACAGCGGCTGGGTCGGCACCTGGTGGCGCAGCGCGGCCTGGCGGTTGTGCTCGTCCACGAACACCAGCTGCGGCTGGTGCGTGGGCACGTCCTTTTCGTGCACCTGCGCGAAGGCGGCGATGATGAGCAGGTCGCCCACGCAGGCGCGGCGCGCGGCCGAGCCGTTCACCGAGATCATGCCGCTGCCGCGCTGGCCGCGGATGGCGTAGGTGATAAAGCGCTCGCCGTTGTCCACGTTCCAGATGTGCACCTGCTCGTTCTCGACGATGCCGGCAGCGTCCAGCAGGTCCTCGTCGATGGCGCACGAGCCCTCGTAGTGCAGCTCGCAGTGGGTCGTGCGCACGCGGTGCAGCTTGGATTTCAGCAGGGTGCGGAACATGGGGATGGGTCTCCTTGGAAATGAAAAGTCGGGCGGTGTGCGGCGGCGGCGCTGTCAGCGCACCGGCGGCACCAGGATGGTCGGCGCCGCGGGCGCGGCCAGCAGCGGCCAGTCGCGGCTGAAGTGCAGGCCGCGGCTTTCGCGCCGCGCCTGGGCGCTTCGGACGATCAGCTCGGCCACCTGCACCAGGTTGCGCAGCTCCAGCAGGTCGCGCGAGACGTGAAAATTGGCGTAAAACTCGTCGATCTCGCCCTGCAGGAGCGCGATGCGGTGCGCCGCACGCTCCAGCCGCTTGTCGGTGCGCACGATGCCCACGTAGTCCCACATGAAGCGGCGCAGCTCCTCCCAGTTGTGCGAGATGACGACGCACTCGTCGGCGTCCGTGACCTGGCTGTCGTCCCAGGCGGGCAGGGCGGGCAGGGGCGCGGGCGCGGCCTGCGCGATGGCGTCGGCGGCGGCACGCGCCAGCACCATGCATTCCAGCAGCGAGTTGCTGGCCAGACGGTTGGCGCCGTGCAGGCCTGTGCAGGCGGTCTCGCCCACGGCCATCAGGCCTGGCACGTCGGTGCGCCCGGCCAGATCGGTGAGCACGCCGCCGCAGGTGTAGTGCGCCGCCGGCACCACGGGGATCGGCTGGCGCGTGATGTCCAGCCCCAGTTCGAGGCAGCGGGCGGCGATGTTGGGGAAGTGTTCGCACACAAAGTCCGCGCCCTGGTGCGAGATGTCCAGGTACACGCAGTCCAGGCCGCGCTTTTTCATCTCGAAGTCAATGGCGCGCGCCACCACGTCGCGCGGGGCGAGCTCCGCGCGCGCGTCGTGCGCCGGCATGAAGCGCGTGCCGTCGGGCAGGAGAAGCCGCCCGCCCTCGCCGCGCACCGCCTCGGTGATCAGAAACGACTTGGCCTGCGGGTGGTACAGGCAGGTCGGGTGGAACTGGATGAATTCCAGGTTGGCCACGCGGCAGCCGGCGCGCCAGGCGCAGGCGATGCCGTCGCCGGTGGCCGTGTCGGGGTTGGTGGTGTAGAGGTAGACCTTGCCGGCGCCGCCGGTGGCCAGGAGGGTGTGCGGCGCGCGGAAGGTGTCGACCTCGTCGCGCGCGCCGTCCAGCGCGTACAGGCCCAGGCAGCGCTGCGGGCCGTCCAGCCCCAGCTTGCGCGCGGTGATCAGGTCCACCAGCGTGTGCTGCTCGAACACAGTGATGGCGGGCGCGCTGCGCACGGCCGCGATCAGCGTGCGCTGCACCGCCGCGCCGGTGGCGTCCTGCGCGTGCACGATGCGCCGCGCGCCGTGCCCGCCCTCGCGCGTCAGGTGCAGGGCGCCGTCCGAGTCGCGCGTGAACGGCACGCCCAGGCCCTCCAGCCAGGCAATGGCGTCAGGTGCTCCCTGCACCACCGCCTGCGTGGCCGCCAAGTCGCACAGGCCGGCGCCGGCCACCAGGGTGTCGTGCACATGCGCGTCGAAGCTGTCGCCCTCGGCCAGCACCGCGGCGATGCCGCCCTGGGCCCAGGCGCTGGCGCCGTCCTCCAACGCGCGCTTGGTCAGCAGCGCCACGCGCTGCGTGCGCGACAGCTGCAGCGCGGCGGTGAGGCCGGCCAGGCCGCTGCCGACGATGAGGACGTCGAAATCGTGGTGCTGCTGCGTCATGGGAGCAGGAGTGGGGGTGGAAGAAAAAGGGGCGCGCGGCTACACCGGCGTGTACGCCAGGCGCACGTAGATCGGCGCGAAGGCCTCGGCCTGGGTGATCTGCACCAGGGTTTCCTTGGCCAGCTCCAGCAGGGCGATGAAGGTCACCACCAGCACGGTGGAGCCCCTGGCTGGCTCGAACAGGTCCTCGAACGGCACGAAGCGCCGGCCCTGCAGGGTCTTGAGCACGTGGCTCATGTATTCGCGCACCGACAGCTCCTCGCGCGTGATGCGGTGGTGCTGCACCAGCCGGGCGCGGCGCAGGATGTCGGCCCAGGCCTGCTGCAGCTCTTCCACCTGCACGTCGGGAAAGCGCACCTGCAGGCTCTGCTCGATGTGCACCTGCGCGCGCAGCACGTCGCGGCCGAACTGCGGCAGGGCGTTCAGCTGCTGCGCGCCCTGCTTGATGCGCTCGTACTCCAGCAGCCGGCGCACCAGCTCGGCGCGCGGGTCCTCGGGCTCGGCCGCGCCTTCCTGCTTGCGGGCGGGCAGCAGCATGCGCGACTTGATCTCGATCAGCATGGCCGCCATCAACAGGTACTCGGCGGCCAGCTCCAGGTTGCGGCTGCGAATCTCGTCCACGTAGCCCAGGTACTGACGCGTGACATCCACCATCGGGATGTCGAGGATGTTGAAGTTCTGCTTGCGGATCAGGTACAGCAGCAGGTCCAGCGGGCCCTCGAAGGCCTCCAGGAACACCTCCAGCGCGTCCGGCGGGATGTACAGGTCCTGGGGCAGCGCGAACAGCGGCTCGCCGTACAGGCGTGCCAGCGCCACCTGGTCCACCACCTCGGGCAGGGCGTCGGCGGTCTCGGCCACGGTATAGCTATGAAATCAATAGCTGCAGGCCCAAATGGATCAAGGGCTGCGGGCCATTTTCTTTGATATTTTCAGCCGCTGCCGCGCAGGCGGCCGGCGGCCGGGCATCAGCCGCGGTTCTGGTAAACGTAGGGCTGCTGCGCCACGCGCGCGGCCTTGTACTCGTCCCACAGCTCGCGGTCCACTCGCTTGTCCCACAGCAGCGAGCGGCCTACCTGCTGCTGCGCATCGAGCTCGGGGCGCTGAGCCTTGAGCTGGTTGATGAACTGCGTGGTGTCGGACTGGTAGTCGGGGCGGCGGAAAATGGACATGGCGGATCGAAGGAGAATCGAAGGGCATTCACGCCGGCGTTTTCCGGCAACCGGGCATTCTAGCCAGCGCGCCCCGGCGCGCCGGCGCCCGCCACCACAAGCTGGAGGACAACCCACCATGGCAGCCCACTGGATTCGACGCGCCGGCGGAGCGGCGCTGGCGCTGCTGGCGCTGGTCGGCTGCGACGAGCAGCGCATCCGCGAACTGGAAGAAGGCGTCTCCACCGAGGTGCAGGTGCGCGAGCGCTTCGGCGAGCCCGACCGCATCTGGGACGACGGCGGCGGCTCGCGCACGCTGGAGTACGACCGCCAGCCGGCCGGGCGGCGAAACTACATGATCACCATCGGCCCGGACGGGCGCATGAGCGCGCTGCAGCAGGTGCTGGCGCCGCATCACTTCGCCAAGGTGCAGCCGGGCATGCGCCAGGACCAGGTGCGCCGCCTGCTGGGCCGCCCGGCCAAGCGCGCGTTCTACGCGCTCAAGCAGCAGGGCGAGTGGGACTGGTACTGGAGCGAGGACGCCGGCCGCGAGATGGTCTTCACCGTGGTCTTCGACGCCGCCGGGCGCGTGCTGCGCAGCGGCAGCAGCGAGCGGTTGCACGAAGGGCCCTGACGGGCGCCGCGTCAGGGGGCGATGCCGCGCTTGACGGCGCGCGCCAGCGGGCGCGGCAGGTGCGCCAGCATGTCGAGCAGGCGCGGCAGCGCGCGCAGGCGCAGGCCGGTCAGGGCCGGCGGCAGCACCGCGTCGATCAGGTGCGGGCCGGGCGTGGCCAGCGCGTGCTCCAGCGCCTGGGTGAAGTCCTCGGTGGTCAGCGCGCGCCGCGCCGGCACGCCCATGCCCTCGGCCAGGCGCACGAAGTCGAGTGCTGGGTTGCCGATGTCCAGCTGCGCGCGCGCCTTGGCGCCGCTGCCCGTGGCGCCCACGCGCTGCAGCTCCAGGTTCAGGATGGCGTAGGCGCCGTTGTTGAACACCACGCAGACCACGTCCAGGCGCTCGCGCGCCATGGTCCACAGCGCCTGCAGGGTGTACATGGCCGAGCCGTCGCCGGTCAGCGCCAGTACCTTGCGCTGCGGGCAGGCGATGGCCGCGCCGACGGCGCAGGGCAGGGCCTGGCCGATGGCGCCGCCGGTGAGGGTCAGCACGTCGTGCGGCGGGCAGCCGGCGGTCATGCTGGGCAGGCGGATGCCCGAGGTCTGGGCCTCGTCGACCACGATGGCACTTTCGGGCAGCAGGTGGCCGATGGCCTGGCAGGCGCGGTCGGCGGTGAACGGGCCGTGCGGGCGCGGCGGGCGGCGCGCCGGCTGCAGCAGCGGCTCGGCGGCGCCGGCGCTGGCGGCCTGCATCAGCCAGCGCACGCTGGCGGGCACGTCCTCGTGCGGCGCGGCCAGGGTGTGCAGCGCGCAGCCGCGCGGCAGCAGATCGCCCGGCTTGCCGGGGTAGGCGAAGAACGACACCGGCGACTTGGCGTCGACCAGCACCAGGTGCTGCAGCCCCGCCAGCTGCACCGCCGCCAGTTCGGCCAGGTAGGCCAGGCGCGGCACCGGCGGCAGGCCCGCGCCGCGCCGCAGCCGCGCCGGGAACACCTCGGCCAGCAGCCGCGCGCCGGTGCGGCGGGCGATGCGCGCCAGGTCCTGCAGCACGCCCTCGTCCTGCAGCGCGCGCGCCCCCAGCAGGAAGGCGGTGCGCGGGCCGGCGCCGGCAAGCAGCCGGGCGATGGACTGCACGCGCTGCGGGTCGGCGGCGGCCGGCGGCGCCGGGGGCGCGAAAGCCTGTGGCGCGCCGCCCCGGCCCCAGGACACATCGGCCGGCAGGACCAGCGTAGCCACGCCGCCGGGCGGGCCGATGCAGGCGGCCAGGGCGTCGGTGGCGTCGCGGCACAGCGCGGCGGTGCTGGCGCTGGTGCGCACGAAGCCGGGCGAGACGTTGCGCGCCACGGTCTCGATATCGGACTGCAGCTGGGCGTCCAGCGGCACATGCTGCGTGGCGTGGTCGCCGACGATGTTCAGCACCGGCACCCGGCCCTTGCGCGCGTTGTGCAGGTTGGCCAGGCCATTCCCTAAGCCACAGCCCAGGTGCAACAGCGTCGCGGCGGGCTTGCCGGCCATGCGCGCGTAGCCGTCGGCGGCGCCCGTGGCCACGCCCTCGAACAGCGTCAGCACGGCGCGCAGGCGCGGCTCGGTGTCCAGCGCGGCGACGAAGTGCATCTCCGACGTGCCGGGGTTGGTGAAGCACAGCGCGACGCCGGCGTCGGCCAGGGTGCGGATCAAGGCTTGGGCGCCGTTCATGCCGGGAGGTCCTGCGAAACAACCATGGGTTTGCTCTCTTTTGTATAGCTGGAGGCCATTGATTCATATGGGCTGGAGGCCGATTTCTTCATGAATCGACCCTTCGGGCGCCGCAACGCACCTGTCATGCCACGGCGCGCCCGGCGATGGCATCGGCCGCGGCGCGCGCCGTCAGGATGCAGCCGGGCAGGAAGGTGCCCTCCAGCGAGCGCCGTCCGCAGGCGCCGCCGCCGCCGAAGCCCGCCGCCTCGCCCACCGCGTACAGGCCGGCCAGCGGCTGGCCAGCGCCATCCAGCACCCGGCTGTGCAGGTCGGTGGCCAGCCCGCCCAGGCTCTTGCGCGTGATCAGCTGCATCTGCACGGCGATGAACGGCCCGGCGCCGCGCTGCTGCAGCGGCGCCGGCGCGCAGGTGCGCAGCCGGTCCGGGGCCCACTGGCGCGCGTGCAGGATGCGCCGGATCTGGTCGTCGTCGTGCAGCCGCAGCGAGCCGCGCGCGTCGAAGTTGGCGTCGAACGCATCGGCCGTGGCCTGCAGCACCTCGGGGCGCACGTCCTCGGTGCCGGTCAGCGCGTTCATGCGCCCGGCCAGGCCGGCCAGCGTTTCCTCCACCAAGAAGTGGCGGCTGTCCTGCTGCAGCTGGCGCAGCAGGCGCGGGCTGCCCAGCAGCGTGTCGCGCACGAAGCGCAGCCTCTGGTGGTCGCGGATGCGCGGGTTGTGCTCGGCGCCGGAGATGGCGAACTCGCGCGCGGCGCTGCGCCAGTTCATCAGGTGCCAGGTCCAGGGGCGCTCCTGTTCGGCCACGCGCCGGCACAGCCAGTGGGTGTCGAAGCCGGTGACCAGCGGCTCCGGGCCGATGCGCTCGCCCCGGTGGTTCAGCCACAGCGCCGACTTGGCGGGAATGGCCGACAGGCCGTGGCCCTTGAAGTGCGGTTGCGGGTGCGGAAAGCCGGCGGCGTAGTTCCACATCTCGCCGGTGTTGCGCAGCTGCGCGCCCAGCGCCGCGGCCGCTTGGTGCAGCGCGCCGTCGGCGAACGGGTGCGCGCCGTTCAGCCAGGTGGCGGGTCGTGGCCGCCCGGCCGGCCAGTGCGCGCGCACCTGCGCTGCGCTGCCGTTCAGCCCGCCGGTGGCCAGCACCACCACCGGCGCGCGCAGCAATTGTTCGGCGCCACTCACCTCGTCGGTGGCCACGGCGCCGCACAGCTGACCGGCAGCGTGCTCCAGGTGCGTGACACGCTGGCCGTGCAGCAGCGCCAGCCGGCCGTCCGCGCCGGCCTCGCGCAGCGCGGCCGCCATGCGCAGCGCCAGCGCGCGGCCGGTGCCCCACAGCACGTGGTAGCGCGGCAGGCGGTTGCCCTCGCCGAAGCGCCCGCGCTCGACCCAGTTCACCGCCGGCAGGAACGACAGGCCATGCGCGCGCAGCCAGTCGTGCACGCGCGGGCGCGACTGCTCGACGTAGTGCCGCGCCCAGTCCAGCGCCAGGTGGTCGTGCGCGTCCAGCTCGCCGAAGCGCACCCAGTCGGCCAGCGCGCGCTCGGGCGTGTCGGGGATCTTCATGCGCGCCTGCTGCGGCGTGCCCACCAGCGCCATGCCGCCGAAGGCCCACAGCGCCAAGCCGCCCAGGCGCTCGGGCGTGTCGCGCTCGGCCAGGGTCACGCGCAGCCCGGCGCGCAGGCACTGCAGCGCGGTGACGATGCCGGCCAGGCCGGCGCCGACGACCAGTACGTCCGAGACAACGGGAGGCGGGGAAGCGACCATGCGCGACAGACCTTTGGAGGCGCGCCGCGAGCCGGCGCGCGGGCCATGATGCCCAGCCGCCGGGGCCGGCACAACCCGGGGCTGTCCCGCAGGCGAGGGGGTCGTCAGCGGCGCTCGGCGCCGTGGCCCAGTTGACCGAGCTTGTGCGCCAGTTCGATGGCCGACTCCACACCCATCTTCTCGAAGATGTTGGCGCGGTGGAATTCCACCGTGCGCGCGGTGATGCCCAAGTGCTCGGCGATGTTCTTGTTGTAGTGCCCGCGCAGCAGCTCGCCCAGCACCTCGTGCTCGCGTGGGCTTAAGGAAGCCAGCGCCTGGCGCAGGCGCTGCGCCTCACGCTCGGCGTCGGTTTGTTGGCGCGTGGCGGCGATGGCCTGCTCGACCCGGTCCACCAGCACGTTGTCCTGGAAGGGCTTTTCCAGGAAGTCCCAGGCGCCGTTCTTCACCGCCTCCACCGCCGTGCCGACATCGCCGTGGCCGGTCAGGAACAGCACTGGCCAGGGGCAGCCCAGAGCTTTCAGCTGCTCGAATGTGACCGGCCCGGATAGCGGCTGCATGCGCACGTCCAGCAGCACCACCGCCAGGCCCCAGTCGGGCGCGCGCTGGCGCGCCGCGGCCAGCAGCTCCTCTCCGCCGGCCCAGGTGCGCGCCGGCCAGCCGCGCGAGTCGAACAGCCAGGCCAGGCCGTCGCGCACGTCGGCGTCGTCGTCGACGATGTGGATGTCCACGTCGTGCGGGGTCGGTTCAGTCATGGGGCAGGGTCGGGGCAGGGGGTGGCGGGGCGGCGTCGGCCAGTGGCAGCTCGGCGGTGAACAGCGCGCCGCCCAGCTGCGCGTCAGCGCCCACGAGGATACGCCCGTGGTGCGCCTCGGCGATCGAGCGGCAGATGGCCAGGCCCATGCCCATGCCGCCCTCCTTGGTGCTGTAGAAGGCGTCGAAGATGCGTCCGCGCGCCTCTTCCGGCACACCCGGGCCGCTGTCGGCCACGGCCAGGCAGGCGTGCCGCGTGGCGCCATCGCACAGCGTCAGGCGCAGCTGCACCCGGGGCGCGCCGCCGCCGTGCCGCGCCCAGTCCAGCGCGTTGCCGCACAGGTTGTGCACCAGGTGCTCCAGCAGCAGCGCGTCGCCCTGGACCCATACCGGCGCCTCGGGCAGCGCAAGCTGCAGCGCGGCGGCGCCGTGCGCCTCCTGCGCGGCGGCGGCGGCGCGGCGCACCAGGGGCACCAGGTCCAGGCGCTGCAGTTTCAATTCGCGCCGGCGCGCGAAGGCGTTCACACGCTGCGTCACGCCGCCGGCGCGCTCGGCCAGCGCCGCCATGCGCCGCACCACGGCCTGCAGCTCATCGGGCGCCACCGGGCCGCGCGCCAGGCGGTTGAGCAGGCCGTTGGCGAAACTCGACAACGCCCCCAGGGGCTGGTTCAGCTCATGCGCCAGGGTCGAGGCGACCTCACCCACGGCCACCAGCCGTGCCGAGGCCTCCAGCTTTTCCTGTTGCGACGCGGCCAGCTGCTGGGCGCGCTTGCGTTCGCTGATATCCAGGATGGAGCTCATCCAGCCCAGCTGCGTGCCGTCGGCGGCGTGCAGCGGCGCCTCGTGGATCAGCACGTCCACCAGGTGCCCGTCCTTGTGGCGGAACTGCGCCTCCACGCCCTGCGGCCGCGTGCCGGCGCGCATCATGTCCTGGTGCAGGGCGTGCAGCTGCTCCAGTTGCTCCGCCGGCCAGTACGGCAGCGGCGCGCGCGAGCCGCGCAGCTCGTCGCCGGAAAAGCCCAGCATGCTGCAGAACGCCTGGTTCACGTACAGGATCTGGCCCTGCATGTCCCAGGCGCGCATGCCGATCGATACCGAGCGCTCCATGGCGGTGCGCAGCGCCACCTCGGCCTGCAGGCGCTGCTGCACCTGCTGGCGCTTGATGAAGTCGCGCCGCAGCGCGGCCAGGCTGGCCAGCATGCCCAGCAGGAAGACCAGCGCCACCAGGAAGAACACGCGCGGCACCCACGAGGTGCGCGCGCCCTGCGGCACCACCTCCAGCAGCAGGTCGGTGCCGGGCAGGTTGAGCACCGTGCGGTAGGGTTGCGGCGCCTGCGGCAGGGCCGGGCTGGGTGGGTCGCTGTCGTCCACCAGGCGCACGCTCTGGTGCTGCAGGAACCAGGGCGGCAGCATCGCCGCCACCGCCCGGCGCATGGACAGGCGCACCACGTACAGGCCCAGCAGCCGCGCGCCGTCGAAGTAGGGCATGGCCAGCCAGACGTGGTCGCCGCCGGAGCCGTCCGCGGCGCGCATCGGCCCGGCGTAGCTGGCGCGGCGCAGGCCACGCACGATGTCCTCCAGCGTCTGCAGCGCCTGGTGGTTGTCGGGGCTGCGCACCTGGTCCTCCTGCCAGGCGGCGATGTCGCCGGCGCTGGCGCCGTCCTGCTCGGCCAGCCAGGCGCGCGCATCCACCACGCCCGCGGCGCGCCACAGCAGGCCGGCCGGCAGCTCGCGTGTGGCCTCGGCCCAGGCCGCCGGGCCGTCCAGCGCGGCCTGGCGTGCCAGTTGCTCGACATCACCCTCCAGGCGGCGGAAGTGGAACTGCACGCTCTGCTCCAGCCACTGCGCATCGGCGCTGCGCCGGCGCGCCTCCTCGTCGCTCTCGAAGCGGTTCAGGTACCAGACCAGCGCCAGCACGGCGGCCACGATCAGCCCGGCCAGGCCCATCATCCACAGCACCGTCCAGCGGCCGCGGTCGGGCAGGCTGCGCGCGCCGGCGTGCAGCAGGGCGAAGTCGTCGTGGGGCGGAAGGGGCGGGGCGGTGGGCGGCACGGCGGGCCCGGATAATACGGCGCCATGCGTTCCCGTGGCCGCCGCCATGTCCTGCAGGCCCTGGGCCTGGCGCCGCTGGCGTGCGCGGCCGGCGCCCGCGCCGGCGCGCGCGTGACCATCCGGCTGTCGCACGTCGTCGCCCAGCGCACGCCCAAGGGCCTGGCGCTGGAGCATTTTCGTGCGCGCGTGCAGGCGCTCAGCCAGGGCGCGATCCAAGTGCTGCTGTATCCCAACTCGCAGCTGTACGGCGACGAGGACGAGATGCTGGCGCTGCAACTGGGCGCTGTGGACATGCTGGCGCCGTCGCTGTCGAAGTTCGGCGCGGTGGGCTTTCCCGAGTTCGAGCTGTTCGACCTGCCGTTCCTGTTCGACTCCAGCGAGCAGGTGCGCCGCACGCAGCAGGGTGCGGTCGGGCAGGAGCTGCTGGCGCTGCTGGCGCGCCAGAGCCTGGTGGGCCTGGGCTACCTGGACAACGGCTTCAAGCACATGAGCGCCAACCGCCCGCTGCGCGCGCCCGAGGATTTCGTCGGCCTGCGCGTGCGCATCCAGTCCTCGCGCGTGATCGCGCACCAGATGCGAGCGCTGGGCGCGCGCCCAGTGGTGCTGTCCTTCGGCGAGACCAGCCGGGCGCTGGTGGCGCGGGTGGTGGACGGCACGGAAAACCCGGTCTCCAACTTCTGGACCCAAGGCATGCACCAGGCGCAGACCGACCTGAGCCTGACCAGCCACGGCTATCTGGGGTACTGCATCGTCGCGCACCAGCGCTTCTGGGACTACCTGCAGCCGGGCGACCGCGCGCTCATCGAGCAGGCGCTGGCCGAGGCCCTGGCCTGGGGCAACACCATCGCCCAGCGTGAGAACGACGCCGCGCTGGCGGCGCTGCGCGCCAGCGGTGCCACGCGCATCCATTTGCTGGATGCCGTGCAGCGCCAGCGACTGCGCCATGCCACGCGCGGAGTGCACGAGGCGCTGGCACTGCGTATCGGGCCGCAGTGGCTGCGCCGCATGCATGGCGCCACCAGCAGCCTGTGATGTCGCATTCGGGTTAACCCCTAGGTGCTGACCCTAGCTGTGGAACGCCACAGTTACAGGGCGTTAACGGCTTGCCTACATTGCGCGGCGTGTTGAACCCTTTCTACGACTAGGAGACTGCCATGCGCTTTCCCGTGAAACATGTCCTGGCCTGCGCCCTGCTGGCCGTGGGCGCCAGCGCGTCCTACGCCCAGACCGTGATCAAGTTCAGCCACGTCGTGGCACAGGACACGCCCAAGGGCAAGGCCGCCGAGTTTTTCGCCAAGAAGGCTGCCGAGCTGACCCAGGGCAAGGTCAAGGTCGAGGTGTACGCCAACAGCGCCCTCTACAAGGACAAGGAAGAGATGGAGGCCCTGCAGCTGGGCTCGGTGCAGATGCTGGCGCCGTCGCTGGCCAAGTTCGGCCCGCTCGGCGTGAAGGAATTCGAGGTTTTCGACCTGCCCTTCATCTTCGACAACCGCGACGAGCTGCACAAGATCACCACCGGCGAGGTGGGCGCCAAGCTGATGAAGAAGCTGCAGTCGCGCGGCATCACCGGCCTGGCCTTCTGGGACAACGGCTTCAAGGACTTCTCGGCCAACAAGCCGCTGCACAGCGTGGCCGACTACAAGGGCCTGAAGTACCGCATCCAGTCGTCCAAGGTGCTGGAGGAAGAAATCCGCGCGCTCGGCGGCATCCCGCAGGTCATCGCCTTCGGCGAGACCTACCAGGCGCTGCAGACCGGCGTGGTGGACGCCACCGAGAACCCGCCGTCCAACTTCTACACCCAGAAGATGCACGAGGTGCAAAAGCACGTCAGCCTGACCAAGCACGGCTACTTGGGCTACGCGGTCATCGTCAACAAGAAGTTCTGGGACGGCCTGGACGCCACCGTGCGCGGCCAGCTGGAAGACGCCATGCGCCAGGCCACGGCCTACGCCAACCAGATCGCCCAGGACGAGAACGACCGCGCCATGGAGGCGGTGAAGGCCAGCGGCAAGACCACCATCTACACGCCCACGCCGGAAGAGCGCACGGCGCTGAAGAAGGCGCTGGTGCCGGTGCACGACAAGATGTCCGGCCGCATCGGCAAGGAAATCATCCAGGACGTGTACAAGGCCACAGGCTTCGACCCGAAGAAGCTCTGAGCCTGCAACTTCCCGGCCGGGACGCGGCGCAGCGTCCCGGCCGCAAGGCGGCGCCCTGACGGGCGCTGCCGCCGCGCATCCCGCGCCGCGCCCCGAACTCCTGTGCGGAGAACCTTCCCATGAAAATCCTCGATCACCTGGAAGAGTGGCTGATCACCTTCCTGATGGGCGCCGCCACGCTCATCGTCTTTATCGCGGTGCTGCACCGCTACAGCGCCGGCTACGCCATCCCCGGCCTGCAGGACTGGCTGCTGTCCATCAACATGACCTGGGCGCAGGAGCTGACCATCATCATGTTCGTGTGGATGGCCAAGTTCGGCGCCGCCTACGGCGTGCGCACCGGCATCCACGTAGGCGTGGACGTGTTCATCAACCGCCTGGGCAAGTCGGCGCGCGGCAAGTTCATCATCATCGGCATGGGCGCCGGCGCGCTGTTCACCGGCATCGTGGCCATCATGGGCGCGACCTTCGTCTGGGACAACGGTGCGCACTACGCCATCTTCAAGGCCATCGGCATGAACGTCGAGGAACTGATCGAGGGCCCGACCACGCCGGACCTGGAGTGGCCGACCTGGATCGTCTACAGCGCCATTCCCCTGGGCAGCAGCCTGATGTGCTTCCGCTTCCTGCAGGTGCTGGTGGGCTTCGTCCGCACCGGCGAGCTGCCGCACCACGACCATGGCCACGTCGACGGGCTGGAGGAAACCCCCGCCGAGGAAGCGGCGCAGAACACCGAGTTCTACAACCTGCAGGACAACCTGCACCCCGACGAGGACCGCCCCGGCAACGCCGGTCGCAAGAACGACACGGGTGACCGCACATGAACGCCGCCATCATCTTCATCATCCTGGCGACGCTGATGCTCACCGGCATGCCGGTGTCCATCTCGCTCGGCCTCACGGTCCTCACCTTCCTGTTCGGCTTTACCGACGTGCCGCTGGAGTCGGTGGCGCTCAAGCTGTTCACCGGCATCGAGAAGTTCGAGATCATGGCGATCCCGTTCTTCATTTTGGCCGGCAACTTCCTCACCCACGGCGGCGTGGCGCGGCGCATGATCAACTTCGCCACCGCCATGGTCGGGCACTGGTACGGCGGCCTGGGCCTGGGCGGCGTGCTGGCCTGCGCGCTGTTCGCGGCGGTGTCGGGCTCCAGCCCGGCCACCGTGGTGGCGATTGGCTCGATCCTGTTGCCGGCGATGGTCAAGGCGGGCTTCCCGAACCGTTTCGGCGCAGGCGTCATCACCACCTCGGGCGCCCTGGGCATCCTGATCCCGCCGTCCATTGTCATGGTGATGTACGCGGTGGCGACCAACACCTCGGTGGGCGCGCTGTTCATGGCCGGCGTGGTGCCGGGGCTGATACTGG
This sequence comes from Oryzisolibacter propanilivorax, assembly GCF_900103645.1. Lineage (GTDB taxonomy): Bacteria > Pseudomonadota > Gammaproteobacteria > Burkholderiales > Burkholderiaceae_C > Melaminivora > Melaminivora propanilivorax. The sequence continues at coordinate 251,512 of NZ_FNHP01000003.1, read as the reverse complement.
CGCTGGTGCTGGGCGGCGTGACCTACTGGCGCGCGCGCAAGTACAACTACCCGCGCCTGCCCAAGGCCAGCTGGGGCGAACGCTGGCTGGCGTTCCGCAAGTCGGCCTGGGGGCTGTTTTTGATCATCGTGGTCATGGGCGGCATCTATGCCGGCATCTTCACGCCCACGGAAGCGGCGGCCATGAGCGCGGTATATGCCTTCGTCGTCGCCGTGTTCATCTACAAGGACCTGACGCTCAAGGATGTGCCGCGCGTGCTGCTGTCCTCGGCCAACATGAGCGCGATGCTGCTGTACATCATCACCAACGCGGTGCTGTTCAGCTTCATCATGACCAACGAGAACATTCCGCAGGCGCTGGCCGACTGGATGCTGGGCAATGGCCTGGGCGTGATCGCCTTTCTGCTGGCGGTGAACGTGATCCTGCTGCTGGCCGGCAACTTCATGGAGCCGTCGTCGATCATGCTGATCTTCGCGCCCATCCTGTTCCCGGTGGCGATGAAGCTGGGCATTGATCCGATCCACTTCGGCATCATCATGGTGGTGAACATGGAGGTCGGCATGTGCCACCCGCCCGTGGGCCTGAACCTGTACGTGGCCTCGGGCATCACCAAGATGGGCATTACCGAGCTCACCGTGGCCGTCTGGCCGTGGCTGCTGGCGATGCTGGGCTTCCTGGTGGCGGTGACCTACATCCCCGAACTGAGCCTGTGGTTCCCGCGCATGCTGGGCATGCTCTGACACCTGCCTGAATCCCTTCGAGGAAAGGGGCAGCAAGCGCCGGCCCGTGCCGGCGCTTTGCCTTTCATTCACCTGCAACTCCCTTGCCGCCCGTGCCCGTGCAGGGCACTGGCGGCCGGCACGCCATGCGAATCGACAACCTGCGAATTTCCTCCCGCTTGGTGCTGGGCTTCGCCCTGCTGGGGCTGATGGTGCTGGCCATGGTGGCCGCGGTGTGGCTGCAACTGGCGACCATGAACGGTCTGTTCGACGAGGTGGCCGACGCGCGCCTGCCGCGCATGGTGGCGGCCAACGCCATCAAGGAGGACGTGCAGGTCATCGGCACCAGCGTGCGCAACATGATCCTGATGAGCGACGGCGCCGCGATCCGCGCCGAGGACGAGCGCATCCAGCGCACGCAGCAGCGCATCGCACAACGCTTCGCCGGGCTGCAACAGCTGCTGGCCGGCGACGCGGCCGCCGAGGCCGCGCTGGCCCGGGTGCAGGCCGCGCGCCAGGCTTACGAGCCGCTGCAGGAGGAGACGCGCGAGCTCTCGGCGTCGGGCCAGGTGTTCGACGCCAAGGAACTGCTGATCGAGAAGATGCACCCGGCGCAGCAGGCCTACCTGGGCACCATCGACGCGCTGCTGGCGCAGCAGCAGGAGCAGCTGAAGCAGGCCACAGCGGCCACGGGAAGCGCCGCCACGCGCGTGCGCGGCGTGCTGCTGGGCGTGCCGCTGGTGCTGCTGGCGCTGGGCGCGGCGCTGGCCTGGTGGGTCATCCGCTCCATCAGCGTGCCTCTGCGCCAGGCGGTGCGTGTGGCGCGCGCGGTGGCTGCCGGGCGCCTGAGCGAGCCCATCCAGGCCAGCGGCCGCAACGAGGTGGCGCAGCTGCTGCTGGCGCTGCGCGACATGCAGGGCGCGCTAGCCGGGGTGGTGATGCATGTGCGCCAGGGCGCGCACGGCGTGCTGGGCGCCAGCAGCGAGATCACGCAGGGCAACATCGACCTGTCCAACCGCACCGAATCCCAGGCCGCGGCACTGCAACAGACCTCGGCGTCGATGCAGGAACTGCGCCAGGCGGTGGACCTGAACGCCGACAGCGCGCAGCAGGCCGACGCGCTGGCGCGCGAGGCCAGCGCCGTGGCCGAGCGCGGCGGCGTCGTGGTGGGCGAGGTGGTGCAGACCATGCGCGGCATCGACGGCGCCAGCCGGCGCATCGCCGACATCATCGGCGTCATCGACGGCATTGCCTTCCAGACCAACATCCTGGCGCTGAACGCCGCCGTCGAGGCGGCACGCGCAGGTGACGCCGGGCGTGGCTTCGCCGTGGTGGCTGGCGAGGTGCGCCAGCTGGCCCAGCGCAGCGCGGAGGCCGCGCGCGAGATCAAGGCGCTGATCGCCGCCAGCAGCGCGCAGGTGGCACAGGGCACGCAGCTGGTGGACCGGGCCGGCGCCACCATGCAGGAGGTGGTGGCGGCGATTGCCCGCGCCACCACCCTTATGGGCGAGATCAGCCGCGCCAGCGCCGAGCAGCGCATGGGTGTGGGGCAGATCGGCGAGGCCATCGCGCAGATGGACCGGGTCACGCAGCAGAACGCCGCGCTGGTCGAGCAGGTGGCGGCGTCCGCTGCCAGCCTGGGCCAGCAGGCACAGGAGCTGGTGCACTCGGTGGCGGTGTTCCGCGTGGACGAAGCGCCGGCCTTGCCACTCCCGGCCACGCCTGCGGCGCCTGCCGGTGCGCCCAAGCTGCTGCTGCAGCCATAGGGCGGCGGCGCTCGCCTGTGGAAGGCCACAGTTACGCGACGCCAGTGCTTTTCCTTACATTGCGCCGCCGGACATATCTGCCATGCGCGGGGCGGCGCACGCCGGCTGCGCCCGTCCTGCATGGGCTTTGCCAATAGGGTTGCTTGAAGATGACGAGGGTGCAGTGGAAGGCGGCGTTCGCCGCCGTGCTGGTGGGCGGCATGGTGCTGGCCGCGCGGGCGGACATCCGCATTGGCCAGACCGTGGGAGTGACGGGCGCGGTGGCGGCGACGGTGAAGGAGTCGATGGCCGGGGCGCGGCTGTACTTGGACGAAGTCAATGCCAGGGGCGGCGTGCATGGCGAGAAGGTGCAGCTGATCACCCTGGATGACGCCTTCGACGTGGGCAAGGCCGAGGCCAATGCGCGCATGCTGATCGAGGAGCAGGGCGTGCTGGCGCTGTTCATGAGCCGTGGCACGCCGCACACCGAGGCCATCTATCCGCTGCTGGACAAGCACCGCGTGGCGCTGGTCGCGCCCTCGACCGGCGCCATGGTGCTGCACCAGCCGGTGCGGCCGTATCTGTTCCACGTGCGCGCCACCTACCAGCGCGAGGCCGAGCGTGCCATGGCGCATCTGACGGGCCTGGGGCTGCAGCGCATCGCCGTGCTGCATGTCGACGACAGCTTCGGCGCCGACGGCCTGCAGGGTGCGCGCAACGGGCTCAAGAAGGCCGGGCTGGAGCCGGTTGCGGTAGCGCGCTTCGACCGTGCCAAGCCGGAGTTCACGGCGCTGCTGCCTGGTCTGAAGGCGGCCGGTCCGCAGGCGGTGCTGGTGATCGGCTCGGGCACGGCCGTGGTCCAGGGCCTGCGGGCGCTGCGCCAGGCCGGCGTGGGCGCGCAGTATCTGACGCTGTCCAACAACGCGTCCAACGGCTTCATCCAGTTGTTGGGCGCCGACGCCCGGGGCATCATCGTCGGCCAGGTCATGCCCACCAGCCCGGCCTATCCCCTGGTCACCCAGGCCACGGCGCTGGCACGCGCGCAGGGCATGGACGACGTGAGCCCGGCGCTGCTGGAGGGTTTCGCCGGCGCCAAGGTGCTGGTGGAGGCACTGCGCCGTGCCGGCCCACGGCCGACGCGCGCCAGCGTGCAGCAGGCGCTGGACAACCTGGGCCGCTATGACCTGGGCGGCCTGACGCTCCACTACCACGGCGGCAGCCATTCCGGGCTGGAGTTCGCCGAGCTGACCATCATCGGCGCCAGCGGCAAGTTCCAGCGCTGAGCCGCAGTCCCTTCCTGAGCCGTGGCGGCTCCGCCTGGAGCCGGCACCCGCCCGGGCCTGCCGGGACGCGCCATAACGAATGGCATATGACCGGTGCCATCCCGGCACGGCGCGCAGCGCGGGAAAGCCGGAAAGAATCAGGTTGCACCGGCGCAGGGGGCGGCAGCTGGCCACAGGGCGTGGCTGCACTGCCCGGCTCGCGCGATGCCTGGACGGCATAGGTGCCATTCCCAGGTGTTGCGCGAGGATGAGAAATGCCTGTCCGGTGCAAAAATGTTCTGACGTTTGGCTACTGTTTTCTTTCCTGGGGTCCGCTCGCATGCAGGCATTCCGCAATCTTTCCATCCGCTCCAAGCTCATGCTCAGCATGGGGGCGTGCCTGCTGCTGTTCGCGGCGATTTCCACCGGCCTGGGGTTCGTGCTGACCGGCAACAGCATGCGCGAGCGGGTGGTGGGGCAGGAGCTGCCGGCCGTTGTCGGCGAGATCCGCAATGACATCCTGCGCCAGATCGGTGCGCCGGTGGCGCTGGCCGACTCTATAGCGCACAACACCTATGCGCTGGACTGGGAAGCCGCCGGCCAGCCCGAGGAGGGCAACGCCGGCTGGTTCCGCTTCGCCCAGGCCATCAAGCAGCGGGTCAACGCCTCGACCGTTTTCTGGGTCTCCGAGGCCACCCGGCAGTACTTCAACGACCATGAACTGGTGCGCCAGATCGCCCCGAAGGGCCAGGGCGACCAGTGGTTTTACGACATCGCCGGCGGCACGCGCGCCCAGCGCCTGGAGATCGACAAGGACGCCAGCTCGTCCGCCTACATGCTGTTCATCAACGTGCGCTTCGACGCCGGCCAAGGCCGCCAGGGCGTGGCCGGGCTGGGGCTGGCGGTGGACGGGCTGGCGCAGACCGTGCGCAACTACCGGGTGGGTGAGAGCGGCTCGGTCTCGCTGGTGCGCGGCAATGGCAGCATCCTGGTGCACCGCGACCCGGCGCTGGCCGATGGCAAGCACTGGCTGAAGGACCGGCCAGGCCTGGGGGCCGAGCTGGCCGGCCGGCTGCTGAACCGCGAGAACTTCGCGCACGCTGCCTACCAGTCACCTGCCGGGCGCGAGATCATCGCCTCGTCGTATGTGCCCGAGCTGGACATGTACGTGGTCGCCGAACTGCCCGAGGAACAGGTGCTGGGCGGCGTGCGGCGCACGGTGGGCCTGACCGCGCTGGCGGCCTGCTTGGTGGGCGGCGGCGTCAGCTTGCTGGTCATCTGGTGGGTCAGCGGTGCCATCGCCGCGCCGGTGGGCCGCGCGGCGCGCATGCTGCAGGAGATCGCCGACGGCGACGGCGACCTGAGCCGGCGCATGCATGTCGAGACCGGCGATGAGGTGGGCGCGCTGGCCGACGCCTTCAACCGTTTCGTTTCTTCGCTGGAGCGCATGGTCAGGGCGGTGCGCCAGGCGGCGGACTCTATCTCGGTGGCCAGCTCCGAGGTGGCACAGGGCAACCAGGACCTGAGCCAGCGCACCGAAAGCGCCGCCAGCGCGCTGCAGCAGACGGCCGCGTCGCTGGCGCTGCTCACCGACAGCGTGCACGCCAACACCCAGGCCACGCGCAGCGCCGACGAGCTGGCGCGCACGGCGCGCAGCGTGGCCGGCCGCGGCGGCGACGCGGTGCAGCAGGTGGTGGCCACCATGGAGGACATCAACGGCTCGTCGCGCAAGATCGCCGACATCATCGGTGTGATCGACGGCATCGCCTTCCAGACCAACATCCTGGCGCTGAACGCCGCCGTCGAGGCGGCGCGCGCTGGCGAGCAGGGCCGGGGTTTCGCGGTGGTGGCCGGCGAAGTGCGCAGCCTGGCGCAGCGCAGCGCCGAGGCCGCCAAGGAGGTGCGCCAGCTGATCACCGCCTCGGTCATGCAGGTCGGCCAGGGCGCGCAGCAGGTGCAGCACGCCGGCGCCACCATGCAGGAGTTGCTGGATGCCGTGGCGCGCGTGGCGCAGCTGATCGAGGAGATCGGCAGCGCCTCGCAGGAGCAGGGCCGCGGCATCGCCGAGATCAACCAGGCCGTGGCCGGGCTGGACTCGGCCACGCAGCAGAACTCGGCGCTGGTCGAGGAGTCGGCCGCCGCCGCCGCCAGCCTGCGCGAGCAGGCCGGGCGGCTGCTGGGCGAGGTCGCCGCATTCAAGCTGGGCGAGTCCGACGCGGGCGACCTGCGCCGGCTGCCGGCCCCGGGCGCCTGAAAGACTCCTGTGCGGGCGCGCAGCCTGCCGCGCTCCGCGCCGAGGCCATGAACGGGCGCTGATACGCCCGCCACGCGGAGTTTTCAATGAAAAACGCCGCTTGTCCTTGTGGATCAAGCGGCGTTTGCTATCAAATTTGCATCAACGGATGCGCATGCCCGGCTGCGCGCCGGGGAAGGGCTCCAGCACGTAGATGCCTGGCTGCGCCTTCTCGTCGGCATGGCTGGCGGCCAGCACCATGCCTTCGCTGACGCCGAACTTCATCTTGCGCGGCGCCAGGTTGGCGACCAGGACGGTGAGCTTGCCGACCAGCTGCTCGGGCGCATACATGCTGGCGATGCCGGAGAACACATTGCGCGTGCGGCCCTCGCCGGCGTCCAGGGTCAGCTGCAGCAGCTTGGTCGAGCCGGCCACGGCCTGGCACTCGACGATCTTCGCGATGCGCAGGTCCACCTTGGCGAAATCGTCGATGGTGATGGTGGGGGCGATCTCCTCACCACCGGGGAGTGCCTTTTCCACCACCGGCTCGGGCACGGCGAACAGCGCGTCCAGCTGCTCGACCACCACGCGCTGCATCAGGTGCTGGTAGGGGCCGATGGCGTGGCCCGCGCCCAGCAGTTGCTGCGCATCGGCGAAGGTCAGCGCGCCCACCTTCAGGAAGGCCTCGACCTGCTGCGCCACGGCCGGCAGCATGGGTTTGAGGTAGATGGTCAGCAGGCGGAAGGCCTCGATGCAGGTGCTGCACACGTCGTGCAGGCGCGCGTCCATGCCCTGCTGTTTGGCCAGCTCCCAGGGCTTGTTGGCGTCCACGTAGGCGTTCACGCGGTCGCACAGCAGCATCACCTCGCGCGCGGCGCGGGCGGTGTCGCGCGCCTCGTAGGCGGCGGCGATCGTCTCGCTCTGGCCGCGCAGCGCGGCCAGCAGCGGCTGGCCATCGGCGCTCACCGCGCCCAGCTGGCCGCCGAAGCGCTTGGCGATGAAGCCGGCGGCGCGCGAGGCGATGTTCACGTACTTGCCGATCAGGTCGGCATTCACGCGCGCCATGAAGTCCTCGGCGTTGAAGTCGATGTCCTCGTTCCTGCCGTTCAGCTTGGCGCCCAGGTAGTAGCGCAGCCATTCCGGGTTCATCTTCAGCGCCAGGTATTTCAGCGGGTCCAGGCCGGTGCCGCGGCTCTTGCTCATCTTCTCGCCGTTGTTCACCGTCATGAAGCCGTGCACGCAGATCTTCGCTGGCGTCTTGCGGCCGCTGAACTTCAGCATCGCCGGCCAGAACAGCGTGTGGAAGGTGATGATGTCCTTGCCGATGAAGTGCACCTGCTCCACCGCCGGGTCGGCCATGTAGGCGTCGTAGTCCTGGCCGCGCTGCGTGAGCAGCTCCTTGAGCGACGCCAGGTAGCCGACCGGCGCGTCCAGCCAGACGTAGAAGTACTTGCCGGGCGCGTCCGGGATCTCGATGCCGAAGTAGGGCGCGTCACGCGAGATGTCCCAGTCGTCCAGTCCGGTGCTGGTGCTGCCGTCGGGATTCGTGCGCGTGCCGAACCATTCGCGGATCTTGGCGGCCACCTCGGGCTGCACGTGCTCGCCGTTCTGGGTCCATTCCTGCAGGAATGCGACGCAGCGCGGGTCGGACAGCTTGAAGAAAAAGTGCTCGGACGATTTCAACACCGGCTTGGCGCCCGATAGCGCCGAGTAGGGGGCGATGAGGTCGGTCGGCGCATAGACCGAGCTGCAGACCTCGCAGTTGTCGCCGTACTGGTCCTTGGCGTGGCAGCGCGGGCACTCGCCCTTGATGAAGCGGTCGGGCAGGAACATGTTCTTCTCGGGGTCGAAGAACTGCTCGATGGTGCGCGTCTCGATCAGGCCGGCGGCCTTCAGGTCACGGTAGATCTGCTGGGATAGCGCGTGGTTGGCCGGGCTGTCGGTGTTGCTCCAGTGGTCGAAGGCGATGTGAAAGCCCTGCAGGTACTGGGCGCGGCCGGCGGCGATGTCGGCGACGAACTGCTGCGGCGTCTTGCCCGCCTTTTCGGCGGCGATCATGATCGGCGCGCCGTGCGCGTCGTCGGCGCCGACGAAGTTCACCTCGGCGCCCTGCATTTTTTGGTACCGCACCCAGGTGTCGGCCTGGATGTATTCCATGATGTGGCCGATGTGGAAGTTGCCGTTGGCATACGGCAGGGCGGTGGTGACGAAGAGCTTGCGGGGGGCGGACATGGGCAACAGGCGGGAGCAACAAGACAACCCGCCATTCTAGGGACGCGGCCTGCCGTTCAGGGCGGCGGCGCGGCATTCCCCGGCGCGGCGCCGGGCGCCGGCCAGTCCAGCAGCGCGCACAGCTCGTCCGCGCGCGCCAGCGCGTCGGCGCGGCCCAGGGCCATCAGCGCGCGGGTGTATTCCGGCTCGAACAGCAGGTAGCTAGCCAGCTCGGCATTGCGCGGGTCGGCGCTGCCCGCATGCAGGCCCAGCGCGCCCAGCAACGCGCGCACCGCCGGCGGCAGCACGCGCAGGTGGCGCAGCGCCAACGCGTCCAGCGGCTGGCTGGGAGTGATGAGCACGCAGCGCAGCGGCCGCAGGCCATAGCGCGCCAGCGCCGGCTGCGGCAGCAGCGCCAGCGTGGTGTTGATGCGCTCCAGCCGCTCCACGTCGCCCGGCAGCGCGTCCAGGAAGATGCTGGACAGCGCGTGCCCGGCCATCTGCGCCAGGCTGGGGTAGTGCGCTGCGCCGGCCGCCGGCGGGCCCTGGCGCGGCGGCGGCATGTGGTGCGCGCCGACCACCAGCAGCCGCTCGGCACCCAGGTGGATGGCCGGCGACAGCGGCGCCGTCTGGCGCATGGCGCCATCGCCGAAGTACTCGCGCCGCTCGCCGTGCTCCAGCAGCGTCGCCGGGAACACGAACGGAATCGCCGACGACGCCAGCAGGTGCTGGTGCGTGATGCGCTCGCGCTCGGCACGCCGCTGCGAGCGGCGCCACGCCGGCACCGGGGCGCCGCTGTCGAAGAAGGTAACGTGCTCGCCGGTGGTGTAGCTGGAGGCGGTGACCGCCAGGCCCTGCAGGTGCCCCTGCTCGAACAGCTGCGGCAGCCGCTGCAGCGGGACCGTGCGCCGCAGCAGCGCGGCCAGCGGCGCGTGGTCGAGCAGCGAGCGCGGCCGCGTGCGGTGCCAGCGGGCCATGGCCCAGCCCAGCGACAGCAGCGTCAGCCAGCGCGCCCCGCTGCGCAGCGCGCTGATGGCGTCGGCCCGGTACACGTGGCGCGCGTGCAGCGATTGCCAGACGCGGGCGATGCGCCGCACGGCATGGTCGAAGTCGTCGGCCTGGCAGGCCAGGGCGGCGGCGGTGATGGCCCCGGCCGAGGTGCCGGCCAGGATGGGAAACGGATTGGAATGGCGCGCCGCGCCGCTGCGCCGGTGCAGCTGCGCCAGGGTCTGCAGCACGCCGACCTGGTAGGCCGCGCGGGCACCGCCGCCGGTCAGCACCAAGCCTACAAGCGGGCGGGGGGCGGAAGCGGCGCAGGCATCAGGGGGCACGGTGCAGGGGCGGGCAGTGGCGACCGCCGCATTGTGGTGCCGCGCTCGGTGCGCCGCCAGCAGGTGCAAGCCCGGGGTGGCGGCCGGGCCGGCGCGCAGCGTTCAGCGCTGGCCCTGCAGCAGCAGCGTGTCCAGCGCCGCGCCTTCCAGCAGCGCGATGCCGTGCTCGCGCGCGAAGGCGCGCGCGGCCTCGCTCACCTCGCCCTGCAGCACCACGTAGCTGCCGGCCTGCGCGCCGCGGCGCTGCACCTCGGCGTGCAGCGCGCGCAGCGGCTCGGTGCCGTGGCGCGCCGCCTTGGCGCGGCGTGCCGCCACCAGCACGGTCTGCACGCTGGCGGCATGGGCGTCGCCGCGCTGCACCAGCAGGTCGGCCGCGCCGCCGTCCGGCAGCGCCTGCACGGTATGGCCCTCGGCCTGCCAGGCGCGTTCGAACAGGGCGCGCAAATCGCGCCAGGGCAGCGCCAGCGCGGCCGCGCGCGCCGCCTCGACGCGGGCGCGGCTGGGTGCGCGCGCCTGGCGCCAGGCCGCGATGCAGCCGATGACGCAGAGCGGCAGCGCGCCGGCGGCGGCGAACGGCACCAGGTGGCGCGGCAGCAGCGCCGCGCAGGCCGCCACGATCGCGCCGGCCAAGGCGAAGCTGATCCACCACGGCGAGCGCAGCAGCACGGCGAAGCCCGAATTCGGGGCCATCTTGAATTTCACGAAAGCGTCAACCTTGGAGTGTGGAAAGGCCAGACGCGCCCATGCGCCCGGCGGGAAATGCGGCAAGAATGCCGCCCATGGTGCCGCCGGCCGCGGGCCGGCGCCGCCCGCACTGTAGCGGCGCGCGCGCCCGGCCGGGCCGCCGGGCACCATGGCCACGCCGTTTTTCTTCCATGAACCATCCGCCGCGCATCCGCACCGTCGTCACCCTGGGCACGGCGCAGACGCTGGCCTGGGCGTCCACCTACTACCTGCCGGCGGTGCTGGCCGCGCCCATGGCGCGCGCGCTGGGCGTGGCGCCGGCGACGGTGTTCGCGGCGTTCTCGGTGGCGCTGGTGGTGGCGGCGCTGCTGGGCCCGCACGCGGGCGCAGCCATCGACCGCCATGGCGGGCGCCCGGTGCTGATGGCCAGCAGCCTGGTCTTCGCCGCCGGCCTGGCGGGGCTGGCGCTGGCGCCCGGCGTGCCGGCGCTGTTCGCCGCCTGGATGCTGCTGGGCGTGGGCATGGGCAGCGGACTGTACGAGGCAGCGTTCGCCGCGCTGGTGCGCCTGCACGGCACGCAGTCGCGCGGCGGCATCACCGGCATCACGCTGATCGCGGGCTTTGCCAGTACCGTCGGCTGGCCGCTGTCGGCGTGGCTGGAGGCGCGCTGGGGCTGGCGCGGCGCCTGCTTGGCCTGGGCCGCGTTGCACCTGCTGCTGGGCCTGCCGCTGAACGCGGCGCTGCCGCGCGTGGCGCGCCTGGCGCCGGCGGCCGATGCCCCGGGCGCGCCCGGGGCGGCGCCAGCCGCGCCGCCGGGCCTGCGCACCACCGCGCTGCTGTCCTTCGTCTTCGCCGCCACCTGGTTCATCAGCACCGCCATGGCGGCGCACCTGCCGGCGCTGCTGCAGGCGCTGGGCATGTCGCTGGCGGGGGCGGTGGCCATCGGTGCGCTGATCGGCCCCGCCCAGGTGGGCGCGCGGCTGCTGGAGTTCGGCGTGCTGCGCCGCGTGCACCCGCTGCTGTCGGCGCGGCTGGCGGCGGCGCTGCACCCGCTGGGCGCGCTGGCGCTGGCCCTGGCGGGCGCGCCGGCGGCGGCGCTGTTCGGCGTGCTGCATGGCGCGGGCAACGGCATCCTGACCATCGCCAAGGGCACGCTGCCGCTGGTGCTGTTCGGGCCGCAGGGCTACGGCCAGCGCCAGGGCCTGCTGATGGTGCCGGCGCGCATCGCCCAGGCGCTGGCGCCCTGGCTGTTCGGGCTGGCGCTGCAGCATTGGGGGCGTGGCGCGCTGGCGCTGTCCGGCGGCGTGGGGCTGGCGGCCTTCGCCGCGCTGTGGTGGCTGCGCGCGCCGGCGCAGGGCGGGACGGGCCGTTGACGCACGAGGCGGCGCCGCTGCGCACGCCCGACGGGCGCTACTTGGTGGTGCGCGGCCGCCTGTGGCGCGCCAGCAATCCGGCCCTCGCGCCCGAGGAGCGCGCGGCGCTGGTGGCGCAGCTGATGGACGCGCGCCGCGCCCTGCGCGGCAGCGCCCCGCCAGAGACGCGCGCCGCCGCCCGCCGGCAGGTGGACGCGGCCAAGCGCGCCCTGGGCGAGCGCGGCCCGGTGTGGTGGGACGACGGCGCGCCGGACTTCAACCGCCGGCTGGTACGCAACACGCCGTACGCCGACTGGCATGCGGCCCTGGCCGCGCCGCCGGACGGTGCCTGAACGGCTTTTCCCAGCGAAAATCAAGCCAAAAGTGGCTCTGGCCCATATGGAGAATGGGCCTGTAGCTATCAAAAAAGGAGTATCGACTGCCCCAGGGGCTTACTCCAGCGCGCGCACCGTCCGTGCCAGCGCCTGCACGCCAGCCAGGGACAGATCCGGCGCGGCCACGCGCGGGCGCCCGTCCCAGTGCACAAAGTTGCGTGCCTGCGAACGGCCGTAGTGCGGGTCGTAGTGCAGCCGCATCAGCTCGTCGAACAGCTCGGGCAGCTGGCCGGCGCGCGCCCAGTCCTGCCAGCGGGCGATGACCTGGCGGCCGTGCAGCTCGGTCAGCTGGCTCAGGCGCTGGGCCAGCGCCTCGGGGTCGTCGCCCAGGTAGGCGTAGTCGCGCAGCAAAAAGGCCAGGCGCTCCTCGGGCGTGGCGTCGAGCTCGATGCAGCGCGCGGCGCGCAGGCGCTGCACCAGCACCACCGGCAGGCTGACGCGGCCGATACGCGCGCTCTCGCCCTCGACGTACACCGGTTGCTGCAGATCGAACGCCTCCAAAGCGGTGGCCAACTGGGTCTCGAAGTGCTTCTGCGAGGGCTGCGCCACGCCGGGGAGCGCGCCCAGCAGTGAGCCCTTGTGCCGCGCCAGCCCCTCCAGGTCGAGCACCTGCGCGCCCTGATCCTGCAGTGCCTGCAGCACGCGCGTCTTGGCACTGCCGGTGGCGCCGACCAGTACGCGCAGGTCCAGCTGCGGCACCAGCGCCTCGATCTGCGCGATGACGTGGCGCCGGAAGGCCTTGTAGCCGCCCGACAGCTGCTGCGCGTCCCACCCTACCAGGCGCAGCCACTGCACCATCGAGCCGCTGCGCATGCCGCCGCGCCAGCAGTACACCAGCGGGCGCCAGCCGGCTGGCTTGTCCGCCAGTGGCCCGGCCAGGTGCCGTGCCAGGTTGGCCGCCACCAGGCCGCCGCCCACGCGCCGCGCCTCGAAGGCGCTGTGCTGCACGTAGATGGTGCCGACCCGCGCGCGTTCGTCATCCTGCAGTACCGGCAGATTGATGGCGCCGGGGATATGGTCCTCGGCGAATTCGGCGGGTGACCGCGCGTCGATGATGGCGTCGAAGCCGTCGCGGTCGTCGGGGCGGATGGGGGAGTGGCGAGAGGACACGGGCAGGAGGCAGGTGACAGGCGGTGGGGCAAAAAGCGCGCCGGCGCAGGGCGGGCGCGGTGCAGCGGGGCGGTACATTCAGGCGCTGAGGCCCCGACGTGCCAGGCACGGCCGGGGCCCGGAATTGTCCTCCACCGCCCGGCCGTCCGCCCATCCGCGGCGGCGCCGCCCCCTGTCGCTTCCCGCCTTTTGCCCGCCATGACGACCCAGCCCGCCCCGTCCGTTGCCCCTGCCGCCGCCGTTTCTCCTCGCCTCACCTCGCTGTCGCACGGCGGCGGCTGCGGCTGCAAGATCGCCCCGGGTGTGTTGTCGCAGATCCTGGCGCAGTCGGGCGCTGCCGGCGTGGTGCCGCCCGACCTGCTGGTCGGCCTGGAGACGGCCGACGACGCCGCCGTCTACCGGCTGAACGACGAGCAGGCGCTGGTGGCCACAACCGACTTCTTCATGCCCATCGTGGACGACCCGTACGAGTTCGGCCGCATCGCCGCGACCAACGCGCTCTCCGACGTGTACGCCATGGGCGGCAAACCCATCATGGCCCTGGCGCTGGTGGCCATGCCGGTGGCCCAACTGCCGCTGGAGGTCATCGGCGCCATCCTGCGCGGCGGTCAGGACGTGTGCCGCTCCGCCGGCATTCCGGTGGCGGGCGGGCACACCATCGACTCGGTCGAGCCGATCTACGGCCTGGTGGCGATGGGCCTGGTGCACCCGGATCGCGTGCGCCGCAATGCCGGCGCCCGGCCGGGCGACGTGCTGATCCTAGGCAAGCCGCTGGGCGTGGGCGTGTACTCCGCGGCGCTGAAGAAAGAGCAGCTGCAGGACGCGCACTACCGCGAAATGATCGCCACCACCACGCGCCTGAACACCCCCGGCCCGCTGCTGGCCGAACTGCCCGGCGTGCACGCCATCACCGACGTGACGGGTTTTGGCTTGGCCGGCCATGCGCTGGAGATGGCGCGCGGCGCGCAGCTGGCTGCGCACATCGACTGGGCCAGCGTGCCGCTGCTGCCGGGCGTGGCGAAGATGGCGGGCGAGGGCTTGGTCACCGGCGCTAGCGCGCGCAACTGGGCCGGCTACGGCGCGCAGGTGCGCCTGGCGCCGGGCCTGCCCGCCACCGCGCAGGCGCTGGCCTGCGACCCGCAGACCTCGGGCGGCCTACTGGTGGCCTGCGCTCCCGAGGCGGCAGGCGAGGTGTTGGCGGTGTTCGCGCGCGAAGGGTTTGAGTATGCGAAGGTGGTGGGGAGACTCTACGATGGTTATCCAAGTTTATCGTTGTATGCATAGTCTTATTTAAATAAAATCTAACTATCATTTGATTGGTATATTTTTTCCTTGTAACATATATTTAATGAGGATAGAGATGAGAAAGAAAGTTATATCATTTATCCTTTTTTCCGTCTCTCTTTCTTCTTTTGCCTTCCAAGTCAACATGGATGCTTACCGAATGGGTGCTGAAATGTATCAGCGTGCTCAGGAAGAAGAAACGCGCAGAAGAGAAATGGAGTTACGAGAAAAGCAATTTGAGATGCAAAGGCGGCAGTATGAGCAACAAAGGCGTCTTGAAGAGCAACAACGGCGACAAATGCAGTTGTTAGAAATAGAGAAAAAGAAAGCTATGGAGGAAAAGGCAAGAATTACTAAAGAACTGGAAAGACTTGCTGCACAAGAGAAGGAGCAAAAAGCTATTTCATCAGGAAGTGGCTTTTTTGTATCTAAGTCGGGCCATATAATAACTAACGCACATGTAGTTCTCAATAAATCATATTTTATGATCAGAGAGAGATCTGGGAAAATTCACCAAGCAGAAGTTATAGGGGCTTCAGAAAAATATGATCTTGCATTACTTAAAATTAAAGGGATTTTCCCGTATTTAACCGTAGGTGTCCCGAAAATTGTGGAAAAGGGCCAGAGAGTTTATGCGATTGGGTATCCTGCTGCTGCGGTTCACGGCTTAGAATCAAAAATAACGGATGGGATTATAAATAGTTTATCTGGCCCAGAGAGCGGAGATCATTGGATGCAAATTTCTGCACCCGTACAGGGTGGAAATTCCGGAGGTCCGCTGGTAAATGAGGCGGGAATTGTAGTTGGAGTGATTGTTGCATCGGCGGATATTGAGAAATACGTTCGCGAGACTGGGAGTTTTCCTCAAAATGTTAATTTTGCAATTAAGGTCGAGGCGCTCAGGGATTATTTGTGGTCTGAAAATATCTCTCTGAGAGGTGATAGAAATAAAAAGTCCTCTTTAAATGATGTTGATGCTGCCGTGGTGATGGTATTGTCAAGAAAAATTCCTTTTGAAAGTGTGCAGTTGGATTAGATTTTCCGTGTAGTAGAGTAGAGGTTTTTGCTGGTGCTGTTTTTTGCTGTTTACTTTATTAAATTAGAAGCAGGCGCCCGAAATTAAATAATTGGCAATTGGATAAAATATAGCTCTTGGTAGGTTTTTCTGTAAATTGAATGACTATTCACCATAGTGGCGACCAACCCGACGACACACGGGTGCGCGGCAGCGGCGTCTGGCTGGAACAGCTCTCGCCCGCCTACTTTGGCTTGGTCATGGCCACCGGCATCGTCTCGCTCTGCGCCGACATGCAGGGCTGGCCAGTCCTGGCGCGCGCGCTGCTGGCGCTGAACGCGCTGCAGTACGGCCTGCTGTGGGTGCTGTACCTGCTGCGCGCCTGGCGCCACCCAAAGCAGTTCTTCGGCGATCTGGTGGACCACGGCCGGGGCATGGGCTACTTCACCGTGGTGGCGGGCACCGGCGTGCTGGCCAGCCAGTGCCTGGTGCTGCTGGGCAGCGTGACGCTGGGCGGCGCACTGTGGGCGCTGACTGCACTGCTATGGCTGGTGCTGACCTACACCCTCTTCACCGCCTTCACCATCCGCCGCGCCAAGCCGGCGCTGGACCGGGGCATCAGCGGCGCCTGGCTGCTGGCGGTGGTCTCCACGCAGGCGCTGGCGGTGTCCAGCGCGCTGCTGGCGGCGCGCATCGGCCAGCCGCTGCGTCTGGAGCTGAACCTGCTGGCGCTGTCGATGTGGCTGTGGGGCGGCATGCTCTACATCTGGATGATGGCGCTGATCTTCTACCGCTACCTGTTCTTCCCGTTTTCGCCGGGCGACCTGTCGCCGCCGTACTGGATCAACATGGGCGCCATGGCGATCTCCACCCTGGCCGGCTCGCTGCTGATCCAGAACGCGCCGCACGCACCGTTCCTGGTCTCGCTGCTGCCGTTCCTCAAGGGCTTCACCGTGTTCTACTGGGCCGCCGGCACCTGGTGGATTCCGATGCTGGTACTGCTCGGGCTGTGGCGGCACGTGGTGCGGCGCTTTCCGCTGGCCTACGACCCGCTGTACTGGGGCGCGGTGTTTCCGCTTGGCATGTACGCCGCCGCCACTTGGCAGATGGACCGGGCCATGGCCTTTGGCTTCCTGCATGCGCTGCCGCGGCTGTTTTTTGTGGTGGCGCTGCTCGCCTGGGGCGCGGCGTTCGCCGGCATGCTGCGCAGCGTGGTCCGGCAGCTGCGCCGCGGGCCTGGCACATAGGCCCAGCGCCGGGAGTGGCAAGCCCCCTTGGCTAGACTCGCCGCACTTCCCAACCCGTCACGCGACCCACGCATTCCCATCGACATGCCCATCACCGAACAGGCCTTGCTGGCAGCCCTCGCCAGCGTCCGCGACCCCCACACCGGCCAGGATTTCGTCAGCACCCGCGCCGTGCGCAACGTGCAAGTCGAAGGCGGCGACGTCGCCTTCGACGTCGAGCTGGGCTACCCGGCCAAGAGCCTGATCCCCCAGCTGCGCAGCGAATTCATCGCCGCCGCGCGCGCGCTGCCGGGCGTGGACAACGTCTCGGTCAACGTCACTACCCGCGTCATTGCCCACGCCGTGCAGCGCGGCATCCAGCTGCTGCCGGGCGTGAAGAACATCATCGCCGTCGCCTCGGGCAAGGGCGGCGTCGGCAAGAGCACCACCGCCGTGAACCTGGCGCTGGCCCTGAGCGCCGAGGGCGCGCGCGTCGGCCTGCTGGACGCCGACATCTACGGCCCCAGCATGCCGACCATGACGCGCACGTCAGGCAAGCCCGAGAGCCTGGACGGCAAGCTGATGGAGCCCAAGCACGCCATGGGGCTGCAGATCAACTCCATTGGCTTCCTGGTCGACGACGCCCAGGCCATGATCTGGCGCGGGCCCATGGCCAGCCAGGCGCTGGAGCAGCTCATCATGCAGACCCGCTGGGACGATCTGGACTATCTGGTGGTGGACATGCCGCCCGGCACCGGCGACATCCAGCTGACCATGGCGCAGAAGGTGCCACTGACCGGCGCGGTCATCGTCACCACGCCGCAGGACATTGCGCTGATCGATGCCAGGAAGGGCATCACCATGTTCCAGAAGGTGAGCGTGCCCATCCTGGGTCTGGTGGAGAACATGGCCGTGCACGTGTGCAGCAATTGCGGCCACGCCGAACACATCTTCGGCGCCGAGGGCGGCAAGCGCATGGCGGCCGAGCTGGGCATGGACTACTTGGGCGCTCTGCCGCTGACCCTGTCGATCCGCGAGCACGCCGACAGCGGCCAGCCGACGGTGGCGGCCGAGCCCGAGGGCGACATCGCCGCCCTGTACCGCGACATCGCGCGCAAGGTGGCGGTGAAAGTGGCGCAGCAGTCCAAGGACTTCTCCGCGAAGTTCCCGACCATCACCATCAGCAAGAAGACCTGAAGGTCAATCAGCGCGCCGGCGGCACCGTAATTGCCGGCGCCTCGGCACCCGTCGCGCTGCGGCTTTCGGGCAGGTACGGGTCTTGCGTCGGCGCCAGCAGCCGCACCAGGCCGGCAACTACCAGCGACACGGCGATGGCCACGATGATGATCCAGATGGCGCGGCGCATGTCCACCACCGCGGGTACCTTGCGCGGCTGGATGGTGGCCGGGTCGTCGGGCTTGATCGGGGTGTCAGGAATGTGGGCCATGGTCGGTGTCCTCCAAGCGGTGTGGGCGGGGCAGTCCCGCCTGTATGTGCCAACCCCGGTTGTAGGCACCGCAGGCAGCAGTTGCAGTCGGACGGCGCCGCGCCCGGCCGGCTGCCGGGGCGCATTCGGACTGCCGCCCCGGCATTGACACCACGCGCCACGCGCGCAAGATCGCGCCATGTCACGTGAAGAAGAAGCCAGGATCACCCTGTACGACGGCCCGGCCGGCGGCTGGGGCGCCTTGAACAGCGTCAAGGACGCGCTGCTGCACCACCAGATCCCGCTCAAGGGTGCGAAAACTCTGTTGCACGCCAACCAGCCGGACGGCTTCGACTGCCCCGGCTGCGCCTGGCCGGACCGCAACCACCATTCGACCTTCGAGTTCTGCGAGAACGGCGCCAAGGCCGTGGCCGCCGAGGCCACGGCGCGGCGCGCCACGCCGGAATTCTTCGCGCGCCACACGGTAGCCCAGCTGGCGGCGCGCAGCGACCATTGGCTGGAAGAGCAGGGCCGCCTGACGCACCCCATGCGCTACGACGCCGCCAGCGACCGTTATGTGCCCATCGAATGGGACGCGGCCTTCGCTCTTGTCGTCCAGCACCTGAACGCGCTGCCGGACCCGAACCAGGCGATCTTCTACACCTCGGGGCGCACCAGCAACGAGGCGGCTTTCCTGTACCAGCTGTTCGTGCGCCAGTTCGGCACCAACAATTTCCCCGACTGCTCGAACATGTGCCACGAGCCCAGCGGCACCGCCATGCGCGGGCAGATCGGTGTGGGCAAGGGCACCGTGACCCTGCAGGATTTCGAACGCGCCGACGCCATCTTCATCTTCGGGCAGAACCCCGGTACCAACCACCCGCGCATGCTGGGCGAGCTGCGCGCGGCGCACCGGCGCGGCGCGCGCATCGTCAGCTTCAACCCGCTGCGCGAGCGCGGGCTGGAGCGCTTCGCCGACCCGCAGGACAAGCGGGAGATGGCCACGCTGGGCTCCACGCCCATCAGCACGCACTACTTCCAGCCGCGCGTGGGCGGCGACCTGGCGGCGGTGACGGCCATGACCAAGCACGTGCTGGAGGCGCACGATGCGCGCGGCGGCGTGCTGGACGAGGCGTTCATCACCCAGCACACGCTGGGGCTGGACGCGCTGCGCCAGCAGCTGGCCGACACGCCCTGGGCGCTGCTGAAGGAAGAGTCGGGCCTGACCGAGGCGCAGCTGCGCGCCGCCGGCGACGTGTACCTGGGCGCCGAGCGGGTGATTGCCTGCTGGGGCATGGGCATCACCCAGCACCAGCACGCGGTGGCGACCATCGAGGCCATTCTCAACCTGCTGCTGCTGCGCGGCCACATCGGCCGCGAGGGCGCCGGGCCGTGCCCGGTGCGCGGGCACAGCAACGTGCAGGGCGACCGCACCATGGGCATCTGGGAGGCGCCGCCGCCGGCGCTGCTCGACCGGCTGCAGCAGGTCTACGGCTTCGCGCCGCCGCGCGCGCATGGCGTGGACACGGTGGGCGCCATCCGGCAGATGGCCGAGGGGCGCTGCCAGGTGTTTTTCGCGCTGGGCGGCAACTTCGCCGCCGCCACGCCGGACACGCACGAGACCTGGCACGGCCTGCGCCAGTGCGGCCTAACGGTGCATGTCACCACCAAGCTCAACCGCAGCCACCTGGTGCATGGGCGCGAGGCGCTGATCCTGCCCTGCCTGGGCCGCACCGAGGTGGACCGCCAGGCCGGCGGCCCGCAGGGCGTGACGGTGGAGGACTCGATGAGCATGGTGCACATCAGCACCGGCATGAACCCGCCGGCGTCGGCGCACCTGCTGTCCGAACCGGCCATCGTCGCGCGGCTTGCCGCAGCCACGCTGGGCGCGCGCTCGGCCGTGCCCTGGGCCTGGCTGGTCGAGGACTACGCGCGCATCCGCGACGAGATCGAAAAGGTCTTCCCGGATTTCCACGACTTCAACGCCCGCGTGGCCGTGCCGGGGGGCTTTCGGCTGCGCAACACGGCCAGCGAGCGCGTCTGGGCCACGCCGTCGGGCCGGGCGCGGTTCGCGTCGCACGCGCTGCCGCTGCCCACGGCCATCCACGCGGCGCGCGCCCGGGAAGCGGCGCAGCAGGTCTTCACGCTGCTGTCCACGCGCTCGCACGACCAGTACAACACCACCATCTACGGCCTGAACGACCGCTACCGCGGCGTGCGCGGGCAGCGCGACGTGGTGTTCATCCACCCCGAAGACCTGCGCGCGCTGGGCCTGCGCGCGGGCGAGCGGGTGGACCTCCACGCCGTCTGGCCGCAGGAGCAGGACGCCGGCCACGAACGCTGCGTGCGCGGCTTCACGTTGGTGGCCTTCGACATCGCGCGCGGCAGCCTGGCGGCCTACTACCCCGAGGTGAATCCGCTGGTGCCGCTGTGGTCGGTGGCCGAGGGCGCGGGCACGCCGACCTCCAAGTCCATCCCGGTGGTGCTGGTGCCGCACCGGCCGGACGCGCCGGCGGCATGACGCCCCCCGGCGCAACGCCGGCAGCCGAGGCGCTGGCGCGCGCGCTGCTGCAGGCGCTGGCCGCCGCCGACCCCGCCGGCGCGCCGCTGCCGCGCCTGGTCAAGCAGCTGGGGGTGAGTGCCAGCGTGCTGCTGCGCGCCGCGCATGGCGTGGCCGGGGTGCGGGTATGGCAGGACGAGGCGCAGGGGCGCTGGATGCTGGCGCTGACGGGCGGCACACCAGCCGACTGATCCGCGCTGCCGAGTTGGGGCGCCTTTGGGTGGCGAACTCCAGCCCGTCGCCCTGGCGCCAGCGCAGTCAGCCGCGGCGTTTCACAATCAGTGTCTTTGCCCGGCGGTCACGCCAGTCCTGTCCCCATGCCTTCCCACGACACCGCCTTGCGCTACCCCTTCCAGCCCCCCGAACCCCGCAGCAGCATCGAGGTCGCCCCCGGCGTGCGCTGGATCCGCCTGCCGCTGCCCTTCAAGCTCGACCACATCAACGTCTGGGCCATCGACGATGGCGACGGCTGGGTGCTGGTGGACACCGGGCTGAACAGCCCGCAGACCGTGGCCGAATGGCAGGCGTTGCTGGCCAGCGGGCCGCTGGCGCGGCCGCTGCACGGCGTGGTGGCCACGCACATGCACCCGGACCATGTCGGCCTGGCCGGCTGGTTCGCGCGCCGCGCGGGCGTGCCGCTGTGGATGAGCCGCGTCGAGTACCTGACCTGCCGCGTACTGCACGCCGACACCAGCCGCGAGGCGCCGCCCGAGGCGGTGCGCTTCTACCACCAGGCCGGCTGGCCCGCGGCGGCGCTGGAGACCTACCGCAGCCGCTTCGGCGGCTTCGGCCGTTTCATCCATGCGCTGCCCGACAGCTACCGGCGCCTGGCGGGCGGGCAGGTGCTGCGCTGGGGCGCGCATGACTGGCGCGTCATCGCCACCGCCGGGCATTCGCCCGAGCACGCCAGCCTGTACTGCGCCGACCTGGGCGTGCTGATCGCCGGCGACCAGGTGCTGCCGCGCATTTCGTCCAACGTCTCGGTGTATCCGACCGAGCCCGACGCGAACCCGCTGCAGGACTGGTTCGACGCGCTGGAGGCGATGGCGCGCGAGGTGCCGGACAGCGCGCTGGTGCTGCCGGCGCACAACGAGCCCTTCTACGGCTTGCATGCGCGCCTGGCGCAGCTGCGGGACAGCCAAACGCGCGCGCTGCAGCGGCTGCAGGAGCGGCTGGCGGAGGCGCCGCTGCGCGTGGTGGACAGTTTCGAGGCGCTGTTCGGCCGTGCCATCGGGCCGGAGGATTCCAGCCAATTCGGCCTGGCGACCGGCGAGGCGCTGGCCTGCCTGTACTACCTGCAAGTGCAGGGCCAGGTGCGCCGCCGCGTGGACCAGGCCGGCGTGGCCTGGTACGCGCCGACAGCCTGAGCACGGCGCGGTTTTGCTATAGAAAAAGTAGCTGACAGCCCTTTATCTACAAGGGCTAGAGCCGTAAAACACTGATATTTGGCGGAAAGGAGAAGGAGTCGAACCTTCCGGCCGCGCGTGGCGCAACCCACCGGGTTTGAAGCCCGGGCGCCCCACCAGGGGCGTTTCCCTTCCTCGTCGGCAAAAAAAGCGTCAGCCGCCTACCCCGGCGAACAGCGCGGTGCCGGGCCGCAGCAGGTGCGCGTCCTTCACGCGGCGCGTGAAGCCCACGCGGTTGAAAAATTCCAGCAGCTGGATGGCGCGCTTGCGGCCCAGGCCGGTGGCGTCGCGGAAGGCCGCGGCATTCAGCCCGTCGCCTTGCGCCTCGCAGCCGCGGGCGATGGCCGCCAGGCGCTCGAGTGTAGCCGTTGGGTAGTACAGATCCTTGACCACCTGGAATGCCTCGCCGCGCCGCGCCAGGCTGGCCAGGGTCTGACGCACCAGGGCTTCGGGCACGGCCAGGTCGGCGGCCAGGGTGCGCACCCAGGGCGGGTCAAAGTTGCCCGCCAGCAGCGGCGGGCGCAGGCGCTGGGCCAGCTGCTCCTCGGCGGCGCTCAGGCGCGCGGCGTGGCCGGGCAGGTGCAGCCAGTGCCCGGTGCGTGCGATGGCGCCGCTGTCCAGCAGGTGCTGCACCAAGTGCTGCCACAGCACGTCGCCGGCGCGCGGCGCGGCCAGGCGCTTCAGGCGCCGTGCGTCGGGGCCGATCTCGTCGGGGCTGGCGGTGTGGAAAGCCTGCAGCGCGCCCAGCGCCAGGGTGGCCAGGCCCTGCAGCGCGGCGGGCGCCAGCGCCAGGGCGCCGCCGTCCAGCAGGATGGCGTCGGGCGGCAAGGGCAGATGCGCCGGGCCGTCCAGGCCCTCGGCGCGCGCCGCCTGCACGCAGTCCAGGCCCATGGGGGCATGCTGCAGCAGCTGCGCCAGGCGCCCGGCGCGATGCGGCAGCGCCTGGGCCGCCAGCTGTGCCAGGCGCTCGGGCGTCTTCCTCCAGCGCTGCGGCGCGAACGGGTCGAGCACGCGCACGCCGGCAGTGGTGCGCGTGGCCGAGGCGTCGCGCAGCACGCCGCGGTCGCCGTGCCAGGCGGAGATCGGCGCGTGCAGCACCAGCTGCGCCAGGGCGCTGGCGCCGGGCTCCAGCAGGTCGCGGTCGAGCAGCACGATGGAGCCGACCACGTCGGCCGTGCCCAGGTGCACGTGCACGGGCGTGCCCGAGCGCAGCGCGCGCTCCTCGTCCGGCCACAGGCTGCACTGCACGTCGATACGGGTGGTGGCCAGCGCCAGCGCCGGCGCGCAGGCCCAGTCGCCGCGCTGCACCTCGTCCCGGGCCACGCCGGCCAGGGCCAGGGCGCAGCGCTGGCCGGCGTGCCCGGCCTGCGCCGGCTGGCCCTGGGCATGGATGCCGCGCACGCGCACGCGCCGCGCCGCGCCGCCGCTGCCGGGGGCGAGTGCCAGCTCGTCGCCGACCCGCACCCGGCCGCTGGCGATGGTGCCGGTGACGACGGTGCCGACGCCAGCCAGGGTGAAGGCGCGGTCGATGGGCAGGCGCAGGGCCTGGCCGGCGCTGCTGTCGGCAGCGTCCAGGCCTGCGTGGGCAACAGCGCTGGCATCGGGGCTGCCGTCCTGCATCCGCGCTGCCGCCAGCAGGTGCGCGCGCAGGGCATCGATGCCGTCGCCGCTGGCGGCGGATACGTCGAACAGCGGCGCGCCGGCCAGCGGCGTGGGCGCCAGCAGCGCGCGCACCTCGGCATGCACCTGGGCCAGGCGCGCGGCGCGGGCGGCGGGCTCCAGCCGGTCGATCTTGGTGATGGCCACGCTGGCCTGCGCCACGCCCAGCAGCGCCAGCACCGCCAGGTGCTCGCGCGTCTGCGGCATGACGCCGTCGTCGGCGGCGACGACCAGCAGCGCGTGGCGCACGCCGGTGCTGCCGGCCAGCATGGTGTGCAGCAGGCGCTCGTGCCCGGGCACGTCGACGAAGCCGACCGAGGCGCCGTCCGCGTGCAGGTAGGCGTAGCCCAGCTCGATGGAGATGCCGCGGCGCTTTTCCTCGGGCAGGCGGTCGGTCTCGACGCCGGTAAGGGCGCGCACCAGCGTGGTCTTGCCGTGGTCGATGTGGCCGGCGGTGCCGATGATCATGGTGCCGTCAATGCTTTCGTTTTGATAGCTGGAGGTCTATATGGAATATGGGCTGGAGGCCGTTTTTCTTGAAATTCAGGCCTGTGCCAGCGCCTCGGTCAGCCGCGGGAGCTGGGCTTCGAACCCAGCCACCTCGTGCTCCTGCAGGCAGCGCAGGTCGAGCCACAGTGCACCGGCCTCGATGCGGCCGATGACCGGGCGGGGCAGGGCGCGCAGGGCCGCTTCCAGCCGGCCCAGAGCGCGGCCGGCGCCCTTGGGCGAGACAGGCTGCAGCGCCAGCGCCCAGCTGGGCAGCGTGCCGCCCGGCAGTGCGCCGCTGCCGATCTGGCTGAAGCAGGGCGCGGCGCGCACACCCCAGCCGATGCCCACCGCGGCCTGCAGCGGCGCCTGCAGCCGCGCCGCCAGCGCCTGCATCTCGGGCTGCGCGCGGGTCAGCAGGCGCAGCGTGGTCAGGCGCTCGGGCAGATGCTCGGGCGCCAGGTACAGGCGCAGCACGGGCTCCAGCGCCGCCAGGGTCAGCTTGCCGACGCGCAGCGCGCGCTTGAGCGGGTTTTTCTTGATCCGGGCGATCAGGTCCTTGCGGCCAACGATCAGGCCGGCCTGCGGGCCGCCGAGCAGCTTGTCGCCGCTGAACGTCACCAGGTCGGCGCCGGCGGTGACCACGTCGCGCACCGTGGGCTCGTGCGGCAGGCCCCACTGGCCCAGGTCGACCAGCGTGCCGGACCCTAAGTCCACCACCAGCGGCAGGCCGGCGGCGTGGGCCACCTGTGCCACTTCGGCCTCGGGCACGCTCTTGGTGAAGCCGGTGACGGCGTAGTTGCTGCAGTGCACCTTCATCAGCAGGGCGGTGCGCGCGCCGATGGCGCCTTGGTAGTCGTGCGCGTGCGTGCGGTTGGTGGTGCCGACCTCGACCAGCTTGGCGCCGGCGCGCGTCATCACGTCCGGGATGCGGAACGATCCGCCGATCTCCACCAGCTCGCCGCGCGAGACGATGACCTCGCGGCGCGCGGCCAGGGCGTTCAGCGTCAGCAGCACGGCGGCGGCGTTGTTGTTCACCACCGTGGCGGCTTCGGCGCCGGTCAGCTCGCACAGCAGGCCCTCGACCAGATCGTCGCGGTCGCCGCGCCCGCCGCTGGCCAGGTCGTATTCCAGGTTCGCCGGCTGGGTCAGCGCGCGCAGCACCGACTGCACGGCGGCATCGGGCAGCAGCGCGCGGCCCAGGTTGGTGTGCAGCACCGTGCCGGTCAGGTTGAACACGCCCACCAGGCGCGGCGCCAGGCGTGCGGCCAACTGCGTGCGCGCGCGCTCGGCCACGGCTTCGGGCGCCAGCGCCTCGCGCGGCAGTTCGCCGGCCAGTGCCGCCGGGCGCAGCGTGTCGATCGCCGCGCGCACGGCGGCGGTGGTGGCGCTGGCGCCGTGCTCGGCCGCCAGGGCGCGGGCTGCATCGGTGGACAGCACCCGGTCCACGCCGGGCAGGCGCGCGGCGGGCGGGCGGGGCGCGGCGGCCGGCGCAGCCGTCATGCCGGCACGCCGGGGTCGGCGTCGGCCATCGGCAGCAGCGGGTTCAGGCTGGCGCGGGCGAAGTCGGTTTCGCCCATCAGCAGGTCCAGCAGCAGCGTGGCCAGGTCGTCGGCCAGGGGTTCGGCCAGCGGGTCCTTTTCCTGGTTCACCAGTTTGCGGTAGGTGTGGCAGGTGTCGCAGGTCTCGGCCAGCACCACCTGGTCGGCCTGCGCGCCGCTGGTGGGCGCCGCCTGCGCCTGCGCCGCGGGTTGCTGCTGCTCCATGCCCTGGTAGTGGATGCCACGCGTCGACTCACAGTGGCTGCACTTGACGCGCACCATGTGCCACTCGGTGGCGCAGGTGCCGCAGTGCAGGTAGCGCAGTCCGGCCGACTGGCCGCCGATGCGCAGCACGCTGGCCACCGGCGCCGTGCCGCACACCGGGCAGACGGTGGCCGGGTCGGTGTAGGGGATGTCGGAAGCTTTCAGCCGGCTGGCCCGGTCCGCGAAGACCACCTGCAGCGCGGCCATCACCAGCGGCGCGGCGGCCAGGTCCTCGGGCTCGGACAGCAGGCCGACCAGCACGCGCCGCGCCAGGGTGTCACGCTCGTCCTGCGGCAACGCGCGCAGCCGGGCGATGACTGGCGCCAGCGCCTCGGGCAGGCCGGGCGCGGCCTGCGCGGCGTCCAGCAGCTGGTCCAGCACGCCGTGCCAGGCCGGATCGACGTGGCCGGCGGCGGGCAGCAGCGGCATGGAGTGCTGCTGCGCCTGGGCCATGGCGGCGGCGTCGGGCGCGGCGGTCTGCACACTGGCCGCGGCCTTGTGCTGCGCGCGCGCCAGGTTCGACAGGAACTGCAGGTATTCGCCGATGGGGTTGTCCACGGCTTTCTGCGCCAGGCGCGCGGCGCGGTCGGCGAACAGGCTGGCCGGTTGCGGCAGGCGCACGCGCGTCGGGCTGGTGCGGTCCAGGGCCTCGATGTCGCCGGGTTGAAGGATGCGTTGCATGGTGATGGACAACTCCAGAAATGAAACCGCCGCCGGTCGGCTGTAGCAGCCGGCGGCGGCGAGGATAAGGGCTGGACCCTATGCCGGGCTTACGCCCCGGTATTGCGGCAACTGGGCGCCGCCCCCAATTCAGGGCGCTGGCCGGGCCAGCAGACGCCGTGGATCAGGCTCTGCCTGTCCACTGGCGTCGCCCCCTCGAGGGGGAGGCGCCGCGAGGCGCCTCGGGGGTGGTCAACGATTGTCTCCGGTCATCTTGCGGTACCAGCCGCGGTGGTGCTGCTTGGCCCAGGCGCGGGTCACGGTGCCGTACAGCATGGCGCGGATGGTGCCGCGCGTCCAGATGGCGGCATACACGTGCAGCACGAAGATCAGCAGCATGATGACGGCCATCAGCGCATGCACCACCGAGGCCAGCCGCACGGTGTTCACCGGCAGCGTCCACCAGGCGCGCCACATGGCCACGCCGCTGACCAGCAGCAGCAGCATGCACAGCAGGAAGCCCCAGAAGACCAGCTTCTGGCCGCCGTTGTACTTGCCCTGCTCGGGCATGTTGTGGTCGTCGCCGTCGATCATCTGCCCGACGTTCTTCAGCCACTCCACGTCACGCCGCTCGATCAGGTTCAGCCCGGCGAAGCGGATGACCATGCCCAGGAAGAACACGAACATCACCACCCCGATGTAGGGGTGCAGGATGCGCGCCCAGGGGCCGCCGCCGAAGAACTGCACCAGCGGGTAGAACGCTGGGTGGAAGAACGCCAGGCCCGACAGCGCCAGCAGGATGAAGCAGATGCCGGTGATCCAGTGGTTCAGCCGCTCGCCGGCGGTGTAGCGCGGCAGGTCGCGCGGGTTTCGTCTCATGGCAGGGTCTCCTTCGCGGCGGCTTCCGCCTCACGGTCCTGGCGCTCCATCTCGTCCTCCAGTTCCTTGGAGACCTCGTTGGGGCCCTTGGCGACGAAGTGGAACAGGCTGCCCAGCGCGGCCGCGCCCAGGGCGAGCATGGCCAGCGGCTTGGACGCGCCCTTCCACAGGCTGACCATCGGGCTGATGCGCGGCGCGTCCGGCAGGCCTTGGTACAGCGACGGCTTATCGGCGTGGTGCAGCACGTACATGACGTGCGTGCCGCCCACACCGGCCGGGTCGTACAGGCCAGCGTTCTGGTAGCCGCGCTCCTTCAGGTCCACGATGCGCTCGGCCGCGTGGTCCTTCATCGCCTGCTTGGTGCCGAAGACGATGGCGCCCGTGGGACAGGTCTTGACGCACGCCGGCTCCTGACCCACCGCCACGCGGTCCGAGCACAGGGTGCACTTGTACGCCTTGTTGTCCTTCTGCGAGATGCGCGGCACGTTGAACGGGCAACCGGTCACGCAGTAGCCGCAGCCGATGCAGTGCTCCTCGTGGAAGTCCACGATGCCGTTGGTGTACTGCACGATGGCGCCGGGCGACGGGCAGGCCTTCAGGCAGCCCGGGTCCTCGCAGTGCATGCAGCCGTCCTTGCGGATCAGCCACTCCAGGTTGCCGGTCTGCTCGTTGTCGTATTCGGTGAAGCGCATCACCGTCCACGCATTGGGCGTCAGGTCCGTGGGGTTGTCGTAGGTGCCGTAGGTCTGGCCAGGCTCCTGGCGCAGGTCGTTCCACTCCATGCACGCCGTCTGGCAGGCCTTGCAGCCGATGCACTTGGAGACGTCGATCAGCTTGGCCACGTCGCCGGCGTGCGGGTTGCGCGCCTGCGGCGGCGGCGACGTCGTGGCCGACACACGTTGGATGTCAAGGGATTGCAATGCCATCTCGTGACTCCTTTAAGCCTTCTCGACCTTCACGAGGAAGGTCTTGAACTCGGGCGTGTTGGTGTTGCCGTCGCCCACGAAGGGGGTCAGGGTGTTGGCCAGGTAGCCCGGCTTGGTCAGGCCCTTGAAGCCCCAGTGGATGGGAATGCCCACGTGGTGCACGGTCTTGCCCTCGATCTGCATCGGCTTGATGCGCTTGGTCACCACCGCCACGGCCTTGATGTGGCCGCGCTTGGAGCTGACCTTGACCCGGTCGCCCGCGACAATGCCGATCTCCTTGGCCAGCGCCTCGCCGATCTCGACGAATTGCTCGGGCTGGGTGATGGCGTTGACCAGCGAGTGCTTGGTCCAGTAGTGGAAATGCTCGGTCAGGCGGTAGGTCGTGCCCACGTGCGGATAGTCCGCGGCCTTGCCGAAGGTTTCCCAGATGTTGTCGAACACCCGCGCGGCCGGCGAGGACGTGGCCTTGGGGTTGTCCGGGTACATCGGGTTGAAGCCCAGCGGCGTGTCGAACGGCTCGTAGTGCGTGGGGAACGGCCCTTCGGCCAGGCCTTTGCGCGCGAAGAAGCGCGCCACGCCCTCGGGGTTCATCAGGAACGGGCCGTTGCCGGTCTCGGGCGCGATGCCCACGCCGGTGTCGGGCACGTCCGCGCCCACCCAGGCCTTGCCGTTCCATTCCACCAGCTTGCGCTTGGGGTCGAACGGCTTGCCCTGCACGTCGGCCGACGCCCGGTTGTAGAGCACGCGGCGGTTCGCCGGCCAGGCCCAGGCCCAGTTCAGCGTGTTGCCGATGCCCGTCGGGTCGGAGTTGTCGCGCCGCGCCATCTGGTTGCCGGCCTGCGTCCAGCAGCCGGCATAGATCCAGCAGCCGCTGGCTGTGGTGCCGTCGTCGCGAAGCTCGGCGAAGCCCGCCACCTGCTGGCCGGCGGCGCGCACGATCTTCGTCGGGTCCTTCGGGTCCGCCAGATCGACCAGCGCGCGGCCGTTGTATTCCTTGGCGATCTCCTCGGACGAGGGGTGCGCCGGCTGGGAATACTTCCAGTCGAGGTTGACGATCGGGTCGGGAAAGGCCCCGCCTTCCTTCTGGTACAGGTCCTTCAGGCGCAGGTGCAGCGCCGACATGATGGCCACGTCGGTGCGCGCCTCGCCCGGCGGCTCGGCCGCCTTCCAGTGCCACTGCAGCACGCGCGAGGAGCTGACCACGGTGCCTTCTTCCTCCGCGAAGCAGGTCGTGGGCAGGCGGAAGACCTCGGTCTTCACCGACGCGGTGTCGATGTCGTTGAACTCGCCGTGGTTCTTCCAGAACTCCGACGTCTCGGTCGCCAGCGGGTCCATGATGACCAGGAACTTCAGCTTGGCCAGGCCGTCGCGCACGCGGGTGCTGTTGGACAGCGACGCCAGCGGGTTGAAACCCTGCGCGATGTAGCCGTTGACCTTGCCCTCGTTCATCAGTTGCGAGTACTGCAGCATGTCGTACTGCTTGTCCAGCTTGGGCAGGTACTCGAAGGCCCAGTTGTTCTCGGCCGTGGCCGCCGCGCCGAACAGCGACTTCATCAGGCTGACGTGGAACTTCGGGTAGTTCTGCCAGTAGTTCATCTGCCCCGGTCGCAGCGTCTTGGGCGTGCGCGCGGCCATGTACTCTTGGTAGTCCTGCTCCTTCTCGTTGGGCAGCGACAGGTAGCCCGGCATGCTGGACGACAGCAGGCCCAGGTCCGTCAGGCCCTGGATGTTGGAGTGCCCGCGCAGCGCGTTCATGCCGCCGCCGGCCACGCCGATGTTGCCGCACAGCAGCTGCACCATGGCGGCGCAGCGCAGGATCTGCGAACCGATGGAGTGCTGCGTCCAGCCCAACGCGTACATGATGGTCGCGGCGCGGCCCGGCACGGCGGTGGATGCGAACTTCTCGCACACGTGCAGGAATTTCTCCTTCGGCGTGCCGCAGACGCTTTCCACCTTCTCCGGCGTGTAGCTCGCGTAGTGCTGCTTCATCAGCTGGTACACGCAGCGCGGGTGCTGCAGCGTGGGGTCGGTCTTCACATACCCGTCCTCGCCCAGCTCGTAGTCCCAGCTCTTCTTGTCGTAGGTGCGCTTTTCCTCGTTGTAGCCCGAGAAGATGCCGTCCACGAACTGGAAGTCATCGCGCACGATGAAGCTGAAGTCCGTGTAGTTGCGCACGTACTCGTGCTGGATCTTGTCGTGGCTGAGCAGGTAATTGATCATCCCGCCCAGGAACGCGATGTCCGAGCCCGACCGGATGGGGGCGTAGAAATCGGCGACCGAGGCCGAGCGGTTGAAGCGCGGGTCGACCACCATGAAGTGCGCCTTGTTGTGCGCCTTCGCTTCGGTCACCCACTTGAAACCGCACGGGTGTGCTTCGGCGGCATTGCCGCCCATGATCAAAATGACGTCCGCATTCTTGATGTCGACCCAATGGTTCGTCATCGCTCCACGGCCAAACGTCGGGGCAAGACCTGCCACCGTCGGGCCGTGTCAAACACGGGCTTGGTTGTCGAACGCCAGGATGCCCCAGGAGCGGGCGACCTTGTAGGTGATGTAGCCGGCCTCGTTGCTCGACGCCGAGGCGGCCAGCATGCCGGTGGTCAGCCAGCGGTTGACGAGCAGGCCGTCATCCGTCTTGGCCTGGAAGTTGGCGTCGCGGTCGTCCTTGAGCAGCTTGGCGATGCGCGTCAGCGCGTCGTCCCAGGACAGGCGCTGCCACGCGTTGCTGCCGGGCGCGCGGTACTCGGGGTACAGCAGCCGGTTGGGGCTGTTGATGAAGTCCAGCAGGCCTGCGCCCTTGGGGCACAGCGTGCCGCGGTTGACCGGGTGGTCCGGGTCGCCTTCGACGTGGAACACCGAGCTGACGGCGTTCTTGCCGCCGTCGCCCAGGGAATACATCAGCAGGCCGCAGCCGACCGAGCAGTAGGTGCAGGTCTGGCGGGTTACGGTGGCAGCGGCCAGTTTGTACTGGCGCACTTCGGCCAGCGCGGTCGCGGGCGAAAAGCCCATGGCAACCAGGCTGGAGCCCACCAGGCCTGCCCCGCTCACGCGGAAGAAGTGCCGGCGGTTCATGTCCATGATGGAACCTCCTGTCGTGGGAAATATAGGTATCGGTATCGAGACAACGAGACCCGTCCATCTTCCGGTTAAAACTTACAAAGGGGTTACGGGTTTGCACGTAGAGCCTGCCCGCAGGCCCGTCCCGCAGGCGACCCCTGCCTGGCCGGCGGGCGGGAGCAAAAAGTCCCCGCGATGCGCCCTGGGGGAATGCGCGCACTGCTGCAGCGCTGGTATCGTCGCTGCATGTCTGCCATCGAGTTCGCCACCAATTGCCACTTGCTGCCCGAAACATCGGTGCCGCTGCGGCCGGGCACGGCGCAGCAACACCATGCCGGCACGGGCGTCTGTGTCCCGCAGGCGCTGGACCTGGCTGCCGAGGTGCCGGTGGCGCTGGTGTTCAACGGCATTTCGCACGCCGTCATGATGGTCACGCCGCAGGACCTGGCCGAGTTTGCCGTGGGCTTCGCCCTGAGTGAAGGTGTGGTCGAGCAGGCGCACGAGTGCCGCGACGTGCAGGTGCTGCAGCAGGGCAGCGGCACGCCCGACGAGAGCTGCGCGGTGCATGTCGAGATCCCGCCGCGCCAGTTCATGCGGCTGAAGGAGCGCCGGCGCGCCCTGGTCGGGCGCACCGGCTGCGGCGTGTGCGGCATCGACAGCCTGCAGGCGCTGGATCTGCATCCGGCCCCGATGGCCACGCCCGACTGGTGCGCACGGCTGGACGCGGCGCGCGTGCTGCGCCCGTTCGCCACGCTGGGCCAGTGCCAGGTGTTGAACGTACGTGCCGGCTCGCTGCATGCCGCCGGCTGGGCCACGCCCGAGGGCGAGCTGACCGACGTGCTGGAGGACGTGGGCCGGCACAACGCCCTGGACAAGCTGCTGGGCCGCCTGGCGCTGGCGGGTCGGCTGGGCGAGCCAGGCTTCGTCGTCATGACCAGCCGCACCAGCTACGAGCTGGTGAGGAAATGCGCGCGCCTGCAGGTGCCGGCGCTGGCCACCATTTCCGCGCCGACCACGCTGGCGCTGCAGCTGGCGCGCGAAGCCGGCATGCAGCTGTGGGGGCTGTGCCGCCCACCCACGGCGCTGCGCTATGTCTGATCTACATGACTGAAGCCGCCCGCCCGCGCGCGCTGCCCCTGGCTTGGCGCGCGCTGCGCCGCGACCTGCGCGCCGGCGAACTGCGCCTGCTGCTGGTGGCGGTGCTGCTGGCCGTGGCGGCGCTGACCTCGGTGGGCTTTTTCGCCGACCGCCTGCAGGGCGCGCTGGCGCGCGATGCGCTGCAGCTGCTGGGCGGCGACGTGGTCGTGGCCAGCGACAACGCCACGCCCGCCGCCTTCGTGCGCCAGGCCGAAGACCTGGGCCTGCGCCACGCCAGCACGCTGGGATTTCCGACCATGGCGCGCGCGGACGACGCGCACGGCGGGGCGGCGCGCCTGGTGGCGCTGAAGGGCGTCGAGCCCGGCTACCCGCTGCGCGGCCGGCTGCAGGTGGCCGATGCGCCGGGGCAGCCGGGCCGGCCGACCGACGCCATCCCCGCGCCCGGCGAGGTGTGGGTGGACGCCGCGCTGGTGGCGGCGCTGGGCCTGGCGCCGGGCGACGCGCTGCTGCTGGGCGACGCGCGCTTGACCATCGCGCGCATCGTCACGCTGGAGCCGGACCGCGGCGCGGGCTTCGCCAACTTCGCCCCGCGCGTGCTGGTGAACGCGCAGGACCTGCCCTCCACCGGCCTGGTGCAGCCGGCCAGCCGCATCACCTGGCGCTTCGCCGTGGCGGGCGAGCCCAACGCGGCGCGGCGCTTCGCCGACTGGGCGCAGGCCGAGGCCGCGCGTCCCGAGGTGCGCGGCGTGCGCGTCGAGTCGCTCGACAGCGGCCAGCCCGAGATGCGCCAGACACTGGACCGGGCGCAGAAATTCCTCAACCTGGTGGCGCTGCTGGCGGCGCTGCTGGCCGCGGTGGCGGTGGCGCTGGCCGCGCGCAGCTTCGCCGCCCGGCACCTGGACGGCGCGGCGCTGCTGCGCGTGCTGGGCGCGCCGCAGCGCACCATCGCGCGCGCCTACGCGCTGGAGTTCTTCGCCGTGGGGCTGATCGGCAGCCTGCTAGGCGTGCTGCTGGGCTGGGCGGTGCACCATGCCTTCGTGCTGCTGCTGGCCGGGCTGGTGGCGTCCGACCTGCCCGCGGCCACGCTGGCGCCGGCGGCGCTGGGTGTAGGCGTGGGGCTGGCGCTGCTGGCCGCCTTCGGCCTGCCGCCGGTGCTGCAGCTGGCGCGCGTGCCGGCGCTGCGCGTGCTGCGCCGCGACCTGGCCGGACCGCGCCCGGCGTCGCTGCTGGTGCTGGCGGCGGGGCTGGCAGGCTTCGGCGCGCTGCTCTTGCTGCTGGCGGGTGACGCCAAGCTGGGCGCCATCGCGGTGGGCGGCTTTGCCGGCGCGGCGCTGCTGTTCGCGGCGCTGGCCTGGCTGGCGGTGCGCGCGCTGGCGCGGCTGGTGCCCGAGACACGCGCGCCGCGCTGGCTGCTGCTGGCCACGCGCCAGCTGGCGGCACGCCCGGTGCAGGCGGTGGTGCAGGTCACCAGCCTGGCGCTGGGCCTGCTGGCGCTGGTACTGCTGGTGCTGCTGCGCACCGACCTGATCGCCAGCTGGCAGCGCGCCACGCCGGCCAGTGCGCCGAACCGCTTCGTCATCAACATCCTGCCCGAGCAGGCCGTGGACTTTCGCGCGCGCCTGGCGGCAGCCGGTGTGGCCGAGTACGACTGGTACCCGATGTTCCGCGGCCGGCTGGTGGCCATCAACGGGCGCGAGGTGCGGCTGGAAGACTATGCCGACGGGCGCGCGCGCCGCCTGGTCGACCGCGAATTCAACCTGTCGCACACCGCTCAGCCGCCGGTGCACAACCGCATCAGCGCCGGCGCCTGGCGCGCGGGCGAGGCCGGGGCGGTGAGCGTCGAGGACGGCATCGCCAAGACGCTGGGCCTGCGGCTGGGCGACACGCTGCGCTTCGACATCGGCGGCATCCTGAGCGAGGCGCGCATCACCAGCCTGCGCCACGTGGACTGGGGCTCGATGCGCGCCAACTTCTTCGTGCTGTATCCGCTGGCCGAGATGCCCGACATGCCGCTGACCTATCTGGCCGCCTACCGCGCGCCCGAGCGCTGGCCGCCGCAGCCGGCGCCCGCGCCCGGCACGCCGCCGCGCGCGGGCGCCGCCGGGCAAGGGGGGGCGCCCGGCGGCGGCAGCGCCGCGTTCGACAACGCGCTGGTGCACGACTTTCCGAACATCACCAACGTCGACCTGAGCGCCACGCTGGCGCAGGTACAGGGCGTGCTGTCGCAGGTCATCCGCGCGGTCGAGTTCCTGTTCGTCTTCACCCTGGCGGCCGGGCTGGCCGTGCTGTTCGCGGCGATAGCTGGCTCGCGCGAGGCGCGGGCGCGCGAGCTGGCAGTGATGCGCGCGCTGGGCGCCAGCGGCCAGCTGCTGCGCCAGGTGCAGCGCGCGGAGCTCGCCGGGGTCGGCCTGCTGGCCGGGCTGCTGGCCAGCAGCGTCGCGCTGGCCGTGGGCTGGCTGCTGGCGCGCCAGGTGTTCGACTTCGAGTGGAACGCGCCGCTGTGGGTGCCCCTGGCCGGCGCGCTGGCCGGCGCGGCGCTGGCGCTGGCGGCGGGCTGGTGGGCGCTGCGCGAGGTGCTGCGCCGCCCGGTGGTGCAGACGCTGCGCGAAGCCTCCGCCTGATGCTATCGAAAATGTAGCTATAGGCCGTCGTGGAATATGGGCCACAGCCGTTTTTATCTGAAATCTCCGTTGCGCCATGCCTGACTCCACCACTGCCCCCGAAAACGCCCCCGACTGGTCGCAAGCCCCCGATGGCTGGAACTGGCTGGCGCAGGACGCCGACGGCCGCTGGTTCTGGTACCGCACCGCGCCGCAGCTGTTCTGGGCGGGCGGGTTGTGGCGCTCGAACTCGCGCGACCAGCAGCCGGCCGGCCAGGGCATGCCGCGGGACGATTGGGCGGACAGCTTGCGCACGCGCCCTGCGGTCTGAGGTGCAGCCCGGATGCCGGGCTTGATGCAGGTCATCGCCCGTCTGACAGACGCTGCCCACAATGGCCGGGCGCCCGACCGGGCGTGGACAACCCGCAAACCCCTTGAGGAGGACCGCATGAACCGCATGGACGTGACCGAGAAGATCATCAGCACCAAGGTGGCCAAGGGCCTGCGCTGGGCCGACGTGGCGGCGCAGCTGGGGCGGTCCAAGGAATGGACCACCGCGCTGTGCCTGGGCCAGATGACCGCCACGGCCGAGCAGGCCGAGGCGCTGGGCGGCATTTTTGGCTTGAATGACGAGGAGCAGCGCTGGCTGCAGGTCGTGCCGTCCAAGGGCTCGCTGGCCACTGCCGTGCCCACCGATCCGCTGGTCTACCGCTGGTACGAGGTGGTCAACGTCTACGGCTCGACGCTCAAGGAGCTGATCCACGAGGAATTCGGCGACGGCATCATGAGCGCCATCGACTTTTCCATGGACATACAGCGCGAAGCCGACCCCAAGGGCGACCGGGTGCGGGTGGTGCTGTCGGGCAAGTTCCTGCCGTACAAGGACTACTGATCTTTATTGGGGTCAGATTCCAATTTCCACCGTTAATCGGCGCGTTAATCGGGGTCAGATTCCAATTTTTGGCCCTACCCAGTCTGCCAGGCACTACTAAAATAGCAGCACGCTTTCCTTGTTCCACGCTGGCCTGTGCTGGTTTTCCTGGAGATTTCTGGCCCATGCCGCCTGACACCTCGCCACCGCCCGCGCAGTCCCCCTTTGAGCAGCTGGGCGGCGAGGCCGGCGTGCGCGCGCTGGTCGATCGCTTCTACGATCTGATGGACCTGGAGCTTGGCTATGCCGAGCTGCGCGCCGCGCATGGCAGCACGCTGCAGGACGCGCGCGACAAGCTGTTCTGGTTTCTCTGTGGCTGGCTGGGCGGGCCGGATCACTACCAGAGCCGCTTCGGCCACCCGCGCCTGCGCGCGCGGCACCTGCCGTTTTCCATCGGCATCTTGGAGCGCGACCAGTGGGTCGCCTGCATGGACCAAGCGATGGGCGAGCAGGGCGTGCCAGCAGCGCTGCGCGAGCGCCTGAACGAGAGTTTCATGGGCACTGCGGACTGGATGCGCAATCGCTGAGCCCCACGCGGACACGGCAGCACTTACCGTTCAATCGGTGATCCACACCTGCGTAGCACCCCCCGTGCGCGACAGGCGCATGCGGTATTGGTAACGCTCGGGCGCATAGTGACCGAGAAGGTATTGCAGCGGCACGCCCTGCGCATTCGAAACCACTCGACTGACGCGCAGCAGCGGTGCTCCTGGCTCGATCTGTAGCAGCGCCGCCACCTCGGGTGTGGCCTGCACGGCGATCAGTTCCTGCTCACCCTGCGCGAAGGAATGGCCCGCGCGCTCGATCGCCTCCAGCAGTGGCATGTCCTGCAGCGCGCAGAGGTCGATGGCCGCGGCCACGTGCGGCGGCAGGTACGCCTCGGTGCACAGCAGTGGTGTCTGGCGCGACTTGCGCACCCGCACCACCTGCATGACGCGACTGCCTGGCGACACCTGCAGCGCCCGTGCCACGGCAGGCACGGCCGCTACGAACTGCACGGACACCAGTGCGATGCGCGTGCGCTGGCCAAAGCGCAGGATGTTTTCCAGCAGGCCGTTGCGGATCTTGGAATGCTCCTGGGTACTGGGCTGGGGCACCGGCAGTGTTCCCTGGCCGCGCAGGCGCGTGACGCAGCCTTCCTCTTGCAGCCGCGCCAGGGCCGAACGGATGGTGGTGCGCGCCACGCCGAACTCGCGTGTCAACTCGCGCTCGCCCGGCAGAGGGATGCCTGGCGGATAGGTGCCGTCCTGCAGGCGTTGGCGCAGCACCTGCGCCACCTGCTGGAACAACGGGGGTGAAGCAGGCAAAGCCATCGGCGCTCGTCTCCTCGCCGCGCCCGTGGCAGGCGCGTGCGGAGAATTATCGGCGCGGCTGCCTCGCCTGCCGTGGGCGCGCTCAACCGTAGCGCTGTCCCAGGGCCAGCAGTTCGGGTGTGCCGATGACGGCATTCAGACCGTCGAAGTCCAGCATACGCCCCTGCCACGGGGCGGTGCTGCCGTGCGCCTGCAGGCTGGCGAGATAGCCCTGCAGCGCGTGCGTCAGCGCGCGCACCGTGCCGCCAGGAAAGATCACCAGGCGGTAGCCGAGCTCTGCCAGGTCCTGTGCGCCGGACACCGGCGTCAGGCCGCCCTCGACCATGTTGGCCATCAGCGGGCACAGCGCGCCCAGCTCGCGGTTGACCCGCTGCATCTGCTCGCGGCTGCGCACCGCCTCCACGAACAGCATGTCGGCGCCGGCCTCGGCGTAGCGCGCAGCGCGCTCCAGCGCCGCGTCCAGGCCTTCCACGGCCACGGCGTCGGTGCGCGCGATGATGACGGTGTCGGCCTGGCGGCGGGCATCCACCGCGGCGCGGATCTTGCCGCACATCTCCTGTACGCCGATGACCGACTTGCCCTGCAGGTGGCCGCAGCGCTTGGGCGCGGTCTGGTCCTCCAGCTGGATGGCCGAGGCGCCGGCGCGCTCCAACAGGCGCACGGTGCGCATGACATTCAGCGCGTTGCCAAAGCCCGTGTCGGCATCGACGATCAGCGGCAGTTCCACGCGCTCGCGGATGTTGGTGGTGACGTTGGCCACGTCGTCCAGGCTCAGCAGGCCGATGTCAGAGCGGCCGAAGCGCGTGTAGGCCACGCTGGCGCCCGACAGGTAGGCGGCCTGCAGGCCGGCCCGCTCGACCAGCAGGGCGGAGAGGGCGTCGTACACGCCCGGGGCGACCACGATGCCGGGTTCGCGAATGCGTTGTTGCAGACTCATGCGTTCACTCAATCCAGGGAAGGGGGGCGCTGGCGCTCGCGTTCGATGCGCTTGCGCAGGTGCGCGACCAAGCCGCCGTCGGCCACCAAGGTCAGCAGGTGCTGCGGAATGGGCTGGCATCGCAGGGCCTCATCCTGGCCCTGCACGTGCAGCTGCGCGCACGGCAGGTCCAGCCACGCCGGCGTGCCCGGCGCGATGCCCCAGGCGGGCAGTTCCGGCGCCTGCGGGCCCAGCAGCAGCGGCAGGCCCAGGTTGAAGCCGTTGCGGTAGAACAGCCCGGCAAAGGAGCGGGCGACGACGCAGCGCACGCCCAGGTGGCGCAGCACCTCCACGGCCTGCTCGCGCGAGGAGCCCGCGCCGAAATTGCGCCCGGCCAGCACGATGTCGCCCGGCTGCACCTCGGCCGCGAAGCGGGGCTCGACGTCCTCCAGGCAGTGGCGGGCGATCACGTCGATGGCGAACTTCATGTACTTGCCCGGCGCCAGGTAGTCGGTGTTGATGTCGTCGCCGAAGACCCAGCAGCGGCCGGCCTCGCCAGCCATGGTCGTTGCGCTCATGCCAGGACCTCCCGCGGGTCGGTGATGCGCCCGGCCAGGGCGGAGGCCGCCACCGTATAGGGCGAGCCCAGGAACACGCGCGAGGACGCCGCGCCCATGCGGCCGGTGAAGTTGCGCGCCGTGGTGCTGATGGCGGTGGTATCAGGACCGAAGGTATTGGCGCCGTAGCCGGCGCAGGCGCCGCAGGCGGTAGGCAGCAGTTCGGCGCCGGCGTCCAGCAGCACCTGCAGCACGCCTTCCTCCGCGGCCTGGCGCTGGTCCTGGGCGCTGGCGGGCGCCACCATGAGCCGCACGCCCGGCGCGGCGCGCCCCCGGCCCCGCAGCACCTGCGCGGCCATGCGCAGATCGTCCAGTTTGGCGCCG
This sequence comes from Oryzisolibacter propanilivorax, assembly GCF_900103645.1. GTDB lineage: Bacteria > Pseudomonadota > Gammaproteobacteria > Burkholderiales > Burkholderiaceae_C > Melaminivora > Melaminivora propanilivorax. Next base: position 212,282 of record NZ_FNHP01000003.1, on the reverse strand, counting down.
GTGCAGGCGCCGATGTAGGCGATGTCCAGCCGCTCGTGCGCGAAGGCCGCGGCGTCCTGGGCCTGGGCGGGCGAACCGGGCGCGGACACCTGCGGCGCCAGCGCGCCGGCGGCCAGGCGATGGTGCTGCAGCAGGGGCGCGCCGTCATCCGTGCGCCAGTGCGCCAGGTCCTGCAGCGCCTGCGGCGGCACGCCCGCGTCCTGCAGCCACTGCGCCGTGGTGGCGTCGGGGGCGATCAGGCCCACCTGCCCACCCAGCTCGGCGGTCATGTTGGCGAGCGTCATGCGCTCGTTCATCGACAGCGCCTGCACGGCCTCGCCGCAGTACTCCACGGCCTCGTACTGGCCACCCTCCATGCCGAAGCGGGTGCACAGGTGCAGCATCATGTCCTTGGCGCACACGCCGTCCGGCAGCCGCCCGGTCCACTCCATGGCGATGGTGTGGGGCACACGCAGCCAGATCTCGCCCGTCACCGCCACGCCCAGCATCTCGGTGGCGCCGATGCCGAACATGTAGGCGCCGAAAGCGCCGCCGGTGCACGAGTGGCTGTCACCGCCTACGGCGAACATGCCCGGGTGCAGGTGCCCGTGGCGCGGCGTGACCACGTGGCAGATGCCCTGCTCGTCGTAGAAGTGGCGGATGCCCTGCTCGCGCACCCAGTCGCGCGCCAGGCGCACGATCTGCGCGCTGCCCGCGTCGGTGGCGGGCACATAGTGGTCGGTGACGACCACGATGCGCTCGGGGTCCCACACGCCCACGCCCAGTGCGTCCAGGTGGGGTTTCAGGCGCCGTGGTCCGCCGGAGTCGTGCATCATCGCCAGGTCCACGCGGCAGGTGACGATGTCGCCGGGCTGCACCTGCGGATGGCCGCAGGCCCGGCCGACCAGCTTCTGTGCCAGGGTGCGCGGTGTCATTCCACCGTGGCCCCGGACTTCTTCACGATGTCGCCCCAGAACTGCACGTCCTTCTTGACGAACTCCGAAAACTGCGCCGGGGTCATCGTGGGCACAGTGGCGGCCTCGCTCTCCATGCGTTGGCGGTATTCGGGCGATTCCAGTGCCTTGCGCACTGCGCCGTAGAGCTGCTGCGTCACCTCGGCCGGCAGTTTGGCCGGGCCGAACAGGCCGAACCAGGCCTCGGAGCGGTAGCCCGGCACCACGTCGGCGATGGGTGGCAGGCCAGGGAACTGCGGCAGCGGCTTCAGGCTGCTCACCCCAAGGAACTTCAGCGTGCCCTGCTTGTAGTGCGGCAGCACGTTGATGGTGCTGGCGAACATCAGGTCCACCGTGTCGGCGCCCAGCAGGTCGGTCAGGGCCGGGCCGGTGCCTTTGTAGGGGATGTTGACGATGTCGGTCTGGGTGGCGAACTTGAACTGTTCGCTGGCCAGGTGCAGCGACGAGCCCTGGCCGCCGATGGCGAAGCTGAGCTTTTGCGGGTGCTTGCGGGCGTAGTCGATCAGGCCGCGCACGTCGTCGAAGGGTGCGTTCTTGCGCGCCACCAGCACGCTGGGCACCTGGGCGACCATGGTGATGGGCGTGAAGTCGGCCACCGGGTCGAACGGCAGCTTCTTGAACAGCGTGGCGTTGATGGTGTGGCTGGTGAAGCTCATGAGCAGCGTCGAGCCGTCCGGTGCGCTCTTGGCCACGTACTGCGCAGCAATGTTGCCACCCGCGCCGGGCTTGTTCTCCACCAGCACGGTGCGCTTGAGCGTGGCGCCCATGCTCTGCGCGATGACGCGCGCCAGCGTGTCGGTGGAACCGCCAGGCGATGCGCCCACGACGATGGTGATGGGGCGGTCGGCTTGCGCCGCGGCAGGCAGGGCCCAGGCGCCCAGGGCCAGGGCGGCGCTGGCGACTAGCCAAGCTCTTTTATGGTGCATACCGATCTCCTTGGTGTTAGTAGGCAGGTGCTGGAGCGCCATGGTCGGCACCTAGACTGCCTGCTGCAACCGGACCAGGTGGTTTGCTGGGGTTTACGCCAGGACGCCTCCGGCGCGTGGCGCCGAAAAAAGGGGCTAACGCCTTCCCGGCACCAACAGCACCACCAGCGCCCCGGCGCCGCCATCCAGTGGCCGCGCCTGCACGAAGGCCAGCACTTCCTTCTTCTGCACCAGCCAGCGCTGCACCCGGCTCTTGAGCACCGGCACCCGGCCGGGCGAGCCCAGGCCCTTGCCGTGCACCACGCGCACGCAGCGCAGGCCGGTGCGGTGCGCCAGGCGGATGAACTCGGCCAGCGCCTCGCGCGCCTCGTCGGTGCGCAGGCCGTGCAGGTCCAGGTGGCGCTGGATGCTCCAGGCGCCCGAGCGCAGCTTGCGCGTCACGTCCAGCCCCATGCCGGGGCGGCGGTAGCTGAGCTGGTCGTCCACGTCCAGCAGCGTGGTCACGTCGAATTCGTCGCTGAGCGACTCCAGCAGCACGCGCGCCTCGTCCAGCTGGCGTTGCACCGGCACCGGCTCAGGGAGCTGGTGCTGGTGCCAGTGGCGCTCGTCCTGGCCCCGCAAAGGCTGCACCGGGCCGACGCTGTGCGCGAACAGCTGGCGCTCGATCTGCGCGCGCCGTGCCGCCTCGCGCTGCAGGCGCTCGCGCTCGGCCTGCTGCGCCGCGGCCTCGGCCAGCGCGCGCCGCACCGGCTTCAGGTCGGCGAACGAGTGGACGGACAGGCTGGGACGGACGGCGGCATTCATGGCCCGCCGGTTGTACCGCAGGCGGCATTCCCGCCGCCGGGCGGGCGGTACTCGGCGGCGATGAACTGCGTGGCCTGCGCCGGGTTGAAGTTGTCGTCGCTGACCAGCACCAGCACGCAGCTGCCATCCGCTAGCGGCGCGCCCCAGGCCATGCCCTCCAGGTTGTCCACGGGCAGGCCGAGCGCGGCGAAGTCGGCGACCAGCGTCTTCGCCGCCGGACGGTGGCTGCCCGGCGCCAGCGCGGGCAGCGCCAGGGTGTCGCTGCCGCTGCGCGTGTCGATGCGGTACAGCCGCGCGGCAAAGCCGCGGCCGGTGCTGTAGGCGCGCTCCAGCACCAGCAGGTGGTGCGGGCCGTCGGCCAGGATCTCGCTCACGCCGTTCAGCTCGGGCCCGAAGGGCAGGGCGCGCGGTTGCGGCGGCGCGTCGGGCTGGTAGGCGATCTGGCGCAGCGGCCGGCCGCTGTCCAGGTCCAGCTGGGTGATGCGCACCGGCGCGCCCGGCCGGCCGTGGCGCGCGGTGGGGCCGTCCTGGCGCCAGGGCAGTTCCATCGCTAGCCAGGCGCTGCGGCCGTCCGGCGCCAGCGCCAGGCCCTCCAGCGTGCCGTTGCCGCGTGGGCCATGCCCTGGGCCGGGCTGGAAGGCAGGCGGCAGCGTCCAGCTGCGCGCGTGACTGCCGTCGGCGTGCGCGGCGCGCATCTGCGGGCCGAAGCCGCGGCCGAAGTCGCCCTCGCTGGTCCACAGGAACTGCGCGGCGCCGGGCAGCCAGCGCACGCTTTCGGCGTCGGGCACGTCCACGCGGACGCGCGCCGCACTACGTGCGGCGAACGGCCGGCCATCGGGCGCGCGCAGCAAGTGCACGCCGGTGATCTCGGGCGGCGCCAGGCCCTGCACGCCGTAGCGCAGGCGCGCGGTGTAGACGCGCGCCGGGCCGCGCGCCGAGCGGTCGTCGCTGATCAGCAGGTACTCGTCCGTGGCCGGGTCGCGGTCGATGCCGGAGATGCCGCCAAAGACGCTGCCGCCCCACTCGGTGCCGGGCGCGATGGCGGCCGTGCCCAGGATGCGCAGCCAGGAAGGCGTGGCGCCGGCGCGCTGCACGCCGTCGCTGTCGCCCGGCGCCGGGCGCGGCAGCGGCGCGCAGCCCCCCAGCGCCAGGGCGCAGGCCAGCGCTGCCGGCAGGGCCAGGAGGCGCGTCAGGCTTCGCGCCATTGCCGGCAGCGGCGCCGATGGGCTCGGCGCAGCCGGTCTGGATGCATGTCCTGCGTGCAACGTCGGCCGGGGCGGTGCGGGGTCGAGCGGTGGCCTTGCCGCATTCGCCGACAGGGCTGGTGCTGACCCGGCGGTGCCCGTGGCTGCGCAGGTGCCTGCGCCCCTGCCGACGCGCGCTGCCGCCCCGCGCGGCGCCCGAAGGTTCACACCAGGCCCTGCTCGGCCATCGACAGCGACGCCCCCGGCGCGACGATGACGTGGTCCAGCACGCGTACGTCCACCAGCGCCAGGGCGCTTTTCAGGGTCTGCGTCAGCGCCTCGTCGGCGCGGCTGGGCTGCACGCTGCCGCTGGGGTGGTTGTGCGCCAGGATGACGGCGGCGCTGTGGTGGTGCAGCGCGCGCAGCACCACCTCGCGTGGGTAGACGCTGGTCTGCGTCAGCGTGCCGCGAAACAGCTCCTCCAGCGCGATCAGCCGGTGCTGGCTGTCCAGGAACAGCACGGCGAAGACCTCGTGCCCGCGCGCCGCCAGGTGCAGCTGCAGGTACTGGCGCACGGCCGCGGGCGAGTCGAACACCGCGCGCTCGGCCAGCTGCTCGGCCAGCGCGCGGCGCGCCAGCTCCAGCACGGCGACCAGCTCGGCGCGCTTGGCCGGCCCCAGGCCCTTGATGCGCGAGAGCTGCGCCATGTTGGCGTTCAGCAGCCCGGCGATGCCGCCAAAGCCCCCTTGCGCGGGCGGCGCCAGCAACTCATCGGCCAGCTGCAGCACGCCCTTGCCGACGATGCCGGTGCGCAGCAGGATGGCCAGCAGCTCTGCGTCGGCCAAGGCGGCGGGGCCGCGCGCGAGCAGTTTCTCGCGCGGTTGGGCGTCGGGCGGCAGGTCCTTGAGCGGCATGGGGTCGGGGCCGGTTTCCTACAATGGCGGGCAGTGTATCCAGCGCCTGCGGGCGCCCTGTCGTTTCCCTTTCTCCGGCCCTGGCGCCGCTCCCATTCCATGACTGCAAACGCTACCGCCGCCGGCACGCCGCTCGTGCAGGCCGGCTCTTTCCTCACGCTGCATTACCGTTTGGCGGGCCCGGCGGGCGACGTGATCAACACCTTTTCCGACAAGCCGGCGACGCTCACCGTGGGCACCGGCGAGCTGTCGCCGGCGCTGGAGGCGTATCTGATCGGCCTGCCCGAAGGCACGCGCCAGACTTTCCAGCTGGCCGCCGGCGAGGCCTTCGGCGAGCGCAACGCCGACATGCGGCAGTGGGTGGCGCGCAAGCTGCTCGACGAGCTGGGCGACCCGCAGGAGCAGTACCGTGTGGGCGACGTGGTGCAGTTCCCCATGCCCGGCGGCGCCGGCCAGTACGCCGGCCTGGCGCTGGAGGTGCGCGAGAGCGACGGCGCGGTGCGCTTCGACTTCAGCCACCCGCTGGCTGGCGTGGCGGTGACGTTCGAAGTGCAGATCATCGGCGTGCTGTAGGCCATGAACGCACCACATGAAATCCTGCTGGCCGAGCCGCGCGGCTTCTGCGCCGGCGTGGACCGGGCCATCGAGATCGTCGAGCGCGCCCTGGCCAAGTTCGGCGCGCCGATCTACGTGCGCCACGAGATCGTGCACAACACCTACGTGGTCAACGACCTGAAGGCCAAGGGCGCGATCTTCATCGAGGACCTGGCCGACGTGCCGCCCGGCGCGACGCTGGTGTTCTCGGCCCACGGCGTGAGCCGCGCGGTGCAGGAAGAAGCGCGCGCACGCGGCTTTTCCATCTTCGACGCCACCTGCCCGCTGGTGACCAAGGTGCACGTCGAGGTCGCCAAGCTGGCCAAGGAAGGCTACGAGTTCATCATGATCGGCCACAAGGGCCACCCCGAGGTCGAGGGCACGATGGGCCAGCTCGACAGCGGCATCCACTTGGTCGAGGACGTGGCCGACGTGGCGCGCGTGCAGCCGGCGCAGACCGAAAAACTCGCCGTGGTCACCCAGACCACGCTGTCGGTGGACGACGCCGCCGAGATCAGCGCCGCCGTGCGTGCGCGCTTTCCCTCCATCCGCGAGCCCAAGCAGCAGGACATCTGCTATGCCACGCAGAACCGCCAGGACGCGGTCAAGCTGCTGTCGCCCCAGGTGGACCTGGTGATCGTGGTCGGCAGCCCGACCAGCTCCAACAGCAACCGCCTGCGCGAGCTGGCCGCGCGCCTGGGCCGGCCCGCCTATATGGTGGACAGTGCCGACGAACTGCGCGCCGAATGGTTCCAAGGCGTCTCGCGCGTGGGCCTGACCGCAGGCGCCTCGGCGCCCGAGGTGCTGGTGCAGGCCGTGATCGAGCGCATCAAGGCGCTGGGCGCCGTGGCCGTGCGCAAGATGGAAGGGATCGAAGAAACGGTGAAATTTCCGCTGCCCAAGGGGCTCAGGCTGGAGGCGCCCCCCGCCACAGGCATGGCCTGAGCATGCATCGGGGGTGGGCGAATCATCCCCTTACAATTTCCCCGCCATGCCGGCAGAGCCCCAGGGCGTCTCCGGCCCTCTGCGTCCAGACGCCTCCGCCCCTTTGCTCCGCTTGGCCCTGCCCATGGAAAACCGTTCGATTGCCCAGGACATCCGCAACACCGGTTTTGCCTTGCGCGACTGGCTGGGGCCGTATTACATGCTGGGCGGTGCGGTGGCGTTTGGCATCGCCATGCTCACGCTGCTGGACCCCAGCGGGTGGCTGGTACGCGGCGTAGGCGCGGCGCTGCTGACGGTGACGTTGCTGGCCTGGGCGCGCCACTTCCATCTGCACTGGCGCCAGCCGGCACCGCCGCTGGTACAGCCAGAAATGCAAGGCACGGACGAGAATGGCTCCGTCAGCCCGCACGGCGTGCTGCTGGCGATCACGCTGTTCTTTCTGTGCGGCATCGTGATTTCCGAGGCGTTCATGGCGCACCAGCGCTCGGCGCCCGCTCGCGCCACCGGAGCCGCCGCCCCGGCCGAGGCCGATGAGGCAGCGGGTGCCATCCAGGTGCAGTCGCTGGCGGATGTCACAGCCCGAACGGCTGCGCTGTCACGGCCCAATGCAGCGCAGCCTGCGGCCGAAGCGGCACAGGCCGGCCCGACTTCCGCTTCCGCCGCAGCGATGGTGCGGGCGGCGCCCAGGCCCGAGCCCGGCCCTGCGCCGGTAGCGGCGCCGGCCCAGACCCAAGCGGCTGTGGCTGTGGGCGTGCCGCTTGCCCAGGCATCTGTCGCCCCGCCAAGGCGACAGGCCGCGCAGCCACCGCGCGCCGATGCCGCGCCTGCCGCCAGCAGCGCGCCGGCCCCTGCTGGCTCGGCGCTGACGGCCCAGCAGCGCGCGCGCTGCACTGAGCTGCTGTCGCGCTTCAGCCTGGGCGAGACTCTGCAGCCATCCGATCGCCATTACCTGGGGACCACATGCCACTGACGACCGCCTCTGTCCTGCGCCGTGCGCGCCATGTGCTGGGCGGCTGCCTGCTGGGCGTCCTGGCCGCCTGCATCAGTAACCCGCCCGCGCCGCCGGCCGCCGCCGCCGGCAGCCTGCCGGTGGCCGTCGCGCGCCTGGGCGACGACCTGGCGGGGCAGCTCAACACCAGCATCCTGCAGCGCATGCGCAGCCGCCGTGTGGTGCTGGACCCGTTCATCGACGCGCATAGCGGCCAACAGACCGCCAGCGCTGCGCATGCCGCCCAGCTGCTGACGCAGCGCCTGGCGATGCAGGACGGGGGCCTGAAGATCGAGCCGTTCGACGCCCAGGGTGTGCAGCACGCCGACTACGTCATCGCCGGCACCCTGGCGCGCCCGGATGGCGGCGGCGCCGACTACGTGCTCAGCGCCACCGTCACCGAGCGGCGCACGGCGCTGGTGATCGCCAGCTCCACCGCGCGGGTGGCGGCCGCCGAGATCGACGCCGCGCCCACCGCCTACTTCGCCGACAGCCCGTCGCTGGTGTCCGACCGGCTGACGCAGGGCTACATCCAGACCGCGCGCGCGCCGCAGGGCAGCGCCGCCGACGGCCCGTATCTCGCCTCCCTGGACACCGCCGCGCTCATCAACGAGGCCACCCAGGCCTACGACGCCGGCCGCCATGCCGACGCGCTGGCGCGCTACCAGGCTGCCGCCCAGCGGCCTGATGGCCAGCAGTTACGGGTGTTCAACGGCCTGTACAACTGCCACGGCAAGCTGGGCCAGACGCAGCAGGCCGAGGCCGCTTTCGCGCAGATCGTCGCCCTCGGCCTGGCCACCGACAACTTGGCGGTGCGCCTGTTGTTCAACCCCGGCACAACCGAGTTTTGGCGCGAGCGCGCGGTGAGCGCCGTGTATCCGGCATGGCTGCGCCAGATTGCGCGCGAGACGGTGGCGGGCGCCTACTGCCTGACGGTGGTCGGGCACACCAGCCGCACCGGCAGCGAGACGGTGAACGAGCGTCTGTCGCAGGCCCGCGCCCGTGCCGTGCGCGAGCTGCTGCTGGCGCACGAGCGCGCGCTGGCCGGGCGCATCGAGGTGGACGGGCGCGGCTGGCGCGAGAACATCATCGGCAGCGGCACCGACGACACGCGCGATTCGCTGGACCGGCGGGTGGAGTTCAAGGTACGCCACTGCAGCGCGGGCTGAGCACTCGGCTGCTTTCAAAAAAATAGCTGCAGGCCCTTTGAATACAAGGGCTGAGGCCCGATTTGGCCCCTGAGCCGGCAATGGCACGCGGCATGCGCCCGCATGGCGCGCGGCGCAAGCCCCTGCACAATGCAGGCCTTCCTACAATTCCCGTCCCGCCACACCCAGGGAGCATCACGGGCTCCCCGCATATGGAAATCGCCTTACTTTTCGCCCTCATCGTGCTCAACGGACTGTTTGCCATGTCCGAGCTGGCGCTGGTGTCCGCGCGCCGCGCGCGGCTGCAGAAGCTGATCGACGAGGGCGACAGCGGCGCCATAGCCGCCGCCAAGCTGGGTGAGGACCCCACGCGCTTCCTGTCCACCATCCAGATCGGCATCACCTCCATCGGCGTGCTCAACGGCATCGTCGGCGAGTCGGCCATGGCCAAGCCGTTGGGCGAGTGGCTGATCCGCCTGGGCATGGACGCGCAGACTGCCGGCTGGGTCGCCACCGGCCTGGTGGTGCTGGTCATCACCTACTTCTCCATCGTCGTCGGCGAGCTGGTGCCCAAGCGGCTGGGCCAGAGCTACCCCGAGACGCTGGCGCGCCTGGTGGCGCGGCCGATCAACTGGCTGGCGATTGCCACCAAGCCCTTCGTGCGGCTGCTGTCGGTATCCACCCAGGGCCTGCTGCGCCTGCTGGGCGTGAAGGAAACCTCGGCCACCGTCACCGAGGCCGAGATCCATGCCGTGCTGGCCGAGGGCACCAGCGCCGGGGTGATCGAATCCAACGAGCATCTGATGGTGCGCAACGTCTTTCGCCTGGACGACCGGCAGATCGGCTCGCTGATGGTGCCGCGCGCCGACGTGGTGGTGCTGGACGTGCTCGATTCCTTCGAGGACAACCTGGCGCGCATCGAAGAGTCCGACCACGCGCGCTTTCCGGTGGTGCGCGGCGGCATGGAGGACATCCTGGGCGTGCTGAACGCGCGCCAGTGGCTGTCGCGCGCGCTGCGCGAGCCGGCCGCGCGCGAGCTGACCAACCTGCCGCTGCAGACCGCGCTGTACGTGCCCGAGACCATCAACGGCATGGAGTTGCTGGACAACTTCCGCCAGTCGGGCGTGCAGATGGCCTTCGTCATTGACGAGTACGGCGAGGTCCAGGGCATCGTCACGCTGCAGGACCTGATCGAGGCCATCACCGGCGAATTCACCACGCTCGACCCGGCCGACGCCTGGGCGGTGCAGCGCGAGGACGGCAGCTGGCTGCTGGACGGGCACATCCCGGTGCCCGAGCTGAAAGACCGGCTGCAGCTGGCCAGCGTCCCCGAGGAAGAGCGCGGGCGCTACCACACCCTCAGCGGCATGGTCATGCTGCTGACCGGCAAGCTGCCGGGCGTCACCGACACGGTGCAGTGGGAGGACTGGCAGTTCGAGGTCGTGGACATGGACGGCAAGACCATCGACAAGGTGCTGGCCACGCGGCTGGCGCCGGTGGTGGTGGATACCGATCCCGGCGTGGAGATGTGAGTGTTTCAGGCCAAAATGGCCTGTAGCCCTTGAGTCGCAAGGGCCTGTAGCTCCTGAATAAATAGCGGTCGAGCGTTCCGCGTCAGCTCCACAGGTCCAGCGGCGGGTCGTTGGCCACCGCGCGCAGGATGTCGGTGCGCGAGACGAACCCCAGCAGCCCGCCGCGCTCGTCGGTCACGGGCAGGCCCGGCAGGCCGGTCTCCAGCAGCACGCTGGCCAGGCGGCGCAGCTCGGTGTCGGGCGCCACCGTGGGCACTGGGGTGACCATGGCCTGCTCCACCGTGCGCTGCGCACGCGCGATGGCGGCGCGCACGGCATCGCGCCCGGGCAGCAGCTCGGTCGGTGCCAGGTCGGCGCGCAGCAGCAGCCCCACCACCAGCCCCTGGGCGTTCAGCACCGGCGCCTGGGCGATGCCGCGCTCGATCATCCAGGCCCAGGCCTCGTGCGCGGGCATCTGCGCCGGCACGTCGATGCCGCCCTCCGTCATCACGTCGCGCACCTGCGTCAGCTGCTGACGCGGCTCGGCCGGGCCCTGCTCGGTCTGCACGTAGGCGGATACGGCCTCCAGCACGCGCAGCGGCACGCTGGGTGCGGGCGGCGGGGGCAGGGGCGCGGGCGCCTCGCGCGTGACCTCGTCGGTGGCCACGCGCAGGGCCTGCGGGCGCTGCACGCGGTGCACCGGCGCCACCTGGCCCAGCTGCCCCGGTCCGCCGCGAAACATCTGCCCCGAGGGGCCGAACACGAAGAACATGGCCTGATTCCTTTTGCCTGGACGCGCTGCGGATATGTCCATGGTATCGGCGCCGCGGCGGTGCGCATGAGGGCCGTGCGCGGCCTCTTAAAATCGCCGGCTATGCTCGACATCCTCCTGCTTCGCAAAGACCTGTCCTCGGCCATCGCCCGGCTGCAGACCCGCAAGAACCCCCAACCTTTCCTGGACGTTCAGGCCTTCCAGGCGCTGGAGTCCGAGCGCAAACAGCTGCAGACGCGCACCGAGGAGCTGCAGGCGCAGCGCAACCAGCTGTCCAAGCAGATCGGCCAGCTCATGGGCCAGGGCGACCGGGCAGGCGCCGAGGCCGCCAAGGCGCAGGTCGCCGCGCTCAAGGGCGAGCTGGATGGCTCGGCCGCGCGGCTGGAGCAGATCCAGGACGCGCTGCAGGCCATGCTGGTGGCCGTGCCCAACCTGCCGCACGAGAGCGTGCCGCTGGGCCAGGATGAAGCGGGCAACGTCGAGGTGCGCCGCTGGGGCCAGCCGCGCGCATTCGACTTCGCCGTGCGCGACCATGTCGACCTGGGCGCGCCGCTGGGCCTGGACTTCGATCTGGGCACCAAGCTGACCGGCTCGCGCTTCACCGTCATGCGCGGCCCGGTGGCGCGGCTGCACCGGGCGCTGGCCGCGTTCATGCTGGACGTGCAGACGGCCGAGCACGGCTATACCGAGTGCTACGTGCCCTACATCGTCAACGCCGACTCGCTCAAGGGCACGGGCCAGCTGCCGAAGTTCGAGGGCGACCTGTTCGCCGCGAAGAAGGGCGGCCAGGAGGGCGAGCCGGTGCCCGACGATGCGCAGCTGTACCTGATCCCGACCAGCGAGGTGCCGCTGACCAACATCGTGCGCGGCGAGGTGCTGCAGGAGGCGCAGTTGCCCCTGCGCCTGACGGCGCACACGCCGTGCTTTCGCTCCGAGGCCGGCAGCTACGGGCGCGACACGCGCGGCATGATCCGCCAGCACCAGTTCGACAAGGTCGAGATGGTGCAGATCGTGCACCCCGACAAGAGCTACGCGGCGCTGGAGGAGATGACCGGCCACGCCGAGGCCATCCTGCAGCGCCTGGAGCTGCCCTACCGCGTGGTCAACCTGTGCACCGGCGACATGGGCTTCGGTGCCGCCAAGACCTACGACCTGGAGGTCTGGCTGCCGGCGCAGGGCACCTACCGCGAGATCAGTTCGGTCAGCAACTGCGAGGCCTTCCAGGCGCGGCGCATGCAGGCGCGCTTCAAGAACGCACAGGGCAAGAACGAATTCGTGCACACGCTGAACGGCTCGGGCCTGGCGGTGGGCCGCACGCTGGTGGCGGTGCTGGAGAACTACCAGAACTCGGACGGCAGCGTGACCGTGCCCGAGGTGCTGCGGCCCTACCTGGGCGGGCTGGACGTGCTGCGCGCCTGAAGCTTCGTGCTGTAGCGCAGACCCTCACCCCGGCCCTCTCCCGCGCGCGGGAGAGGGAGTGGCAGCCGCACGGTGCAGCATCGAGCGCCAGCATTCCTGTCAATGCTCTGCACCACGCCGCCACGCCACGGGGGGCGGGGCGCGGCCTCTTTACCCCTGCCGTAAAATCGCCGGCCCCCCACGAGCGACACGCGGGCGCGGCCAGCGCCCGATTCAGGTTGACCCCCATGAACGTTCCGATAGCGCTGGCGGCCGTGCAGGCTGCGCAGGGCGCCGAGCCGGCCCGGCTGCGCGAGATTCCGTACAACTACACCTCGTTTTCCGACCGCGAGATCGTGATCCGCCTGCTGGGCGAGGCCGCCTGGGGCGTGCTCGACCAGCTGCGCCGCGAGCGCCGCACCGGCCGCTCGGCGCGCATGCTCTATGAAGTTCTGGGCGACATCTGGGCGGTGCAGCGCAACCCCTATCTGCAGGACGACCTGCTGCACAACGACAGCCGGCGCCGACTGCTGGTGGATGCCATGCGCCACCGCATGGCCGAGATCGACAAGCGTCGCCTGCCGCACGAGGATAGCGGGCGCGACCGCCTGGTCGGCCAGCTGGTGGAGGCCGCCAACCGGGCGATCGCCGAGTTCGACACCACCCTGGTGCAGGCCGCCGCGCTACGCCGCGAGGTGCAGCGCCGCCTGGCGCCGCACACGCACAAGGACAACATCAAGTTCGACGGGTTGTCGCGCGTATCGCACGTGACGGACGCGACCGACTGGCGCGTGGAATACCCGTTCGTCGTGCTCACGCCCGACACCGAAGCCGAGATGGCCCCGCTGGTGCGCGAGTGCATCGCGCTGGAGCTGACCATCATCCCGCGCGGCGGCGGCACCGGCTACACCGGTGGGGCGATTCCGCTGACTTGGCGCAGCGTCGTTATCAACACCGAAAAGCTCGAGGCCATGACCGAGGTCGAGCAGGTGCGCTTGGCCGGCCTGGCGCACGACGTGCCGACGGTGTGGAGCGAGGCCGGCGTGGTGACACAGCGCGTGGCCGACGCGGCCGAGCGCGCCGGCTACGTCTTCGCCGTAGATCCGACCTCGATCGAGGCCAGCTGCATCGGCGGCAACATCGCCATGAACGCCGGCGGCAAGAAGGCCGTGCTGTGGGGCACTGCGCTGGACAACCTGGCCAGCTGGCGCATGGTCACGCCCGACGGCGAGTGGCTGGAGGTGACGCGCATCGGGCACAACCTGGGCAAGATCCATGATGCCGAGGTGGCCAGTTTCGAACTGCAGTACTTCCAGGCCGATGGCAAAACGCCGATCCGCACCGAGCGGCTGGACATCCCCGGCCGCACCTTCCGCAAGGAAGGCCTGGGCAAAGACGTGACCGACAAGTTCTTGTCGGGCCTGCCCGGCGTGCAAAAGGAAGGCACGGACGGATTGATCACCAGCGCGCGCTGGATCGTGCACCGCATGCCGGCGCACACGCGCACCGTCTGCCTGGAATTCTTCGGCCACGCCCGCGACGCCGTGCCGAGCATCGTCGAGATCAAGGACTTCATGTTCGCCGAGGCGCAGCGCTCCGGCGTGCTGCTGGCCGGCCTGGAGCACCTGGACGACCGCTACCTGAAGGCCGTCGGCTACGCCACCAAGAGCAAGAAGGGCGGCGGCAAGCTGCCAAAGATGGTGCTGATCGGCGACCTGGTCGGCGACGACCCGGACGCCGTGGCGCGCGCCGCCGCCGAGGTGGTGCGCATCGCCAACTCGCGCGCCGGGGAGGGCTTCACGGCGGTGAGCCCCGAGGCGCGCAAGAAGTTCTGGCTGGACAGGAAGCGCACGGCGGCGATCTCGCGCCACACCAACGCCTTCAAGATCAACGAGGACGTGGTCATCCCGCTGCCGCGCATGGCCGAGTACACCGACGGCATCGAGCGCATCAACATCGAGCTCAGCTTGCGCAACAAGCTGGCGCTGTGCGATGCGCTGCAGGACTTCTTCGCGCAGGAGCAGCTGCCCCTGGGGCAGCAGGACGATGCGCAGGGCATCCCCGCGGCGGTGCTGCTGGGCGACCGCGTGGCGCAGGCGCAGGCACTGTTGTCCGAGGTGCGCCAGACCTGGGCCGAGTGGCTGCAGCAGGTGGACATGCTCTTTGCCCAGCTACAGGACCACACGCTGCGCGCCAGCTGGAAGGCGCAGATCCGAAAGCCGCTGGAGGCGATCTTCGCCGGCGCGCCCTACCAGCCGATCCTGGAGGCCGTGCAGGCCATCCACCAGCGCGTGCTCAAGGGCCGGGTGTGGGTGGCGCTGCACATGCACGCCGGCGACGGCAACGTGCACACCAACATCCCCGTCAACAGCGACGACTACGCCATGCTGCAGACCGCGCACGAAGCGGTCGAGCGCATCATGCAGCTGGCGCGCTCGCTGGACGGCGTGATCTCGGGCGAGCACGGCATCGGCATCACCAAGCTGGAATTTCTGACTGACGAGGAACTGGCGCCCTTTGCCGCTTACAAGCAGCGCGTGGACCCGCGCGGGCACTTCAACTGGGGCAAGCTGCTGCGCGATCCCGCGCTGCTGGCCGCCAGCCAGCCGGGGCACGCCGGCGATGCGGGCGATGCCAGCGGCAACGGCACGCGCCGCTCGCTGCGCTATGCCGACCTGACCAACGCCTACACGCCCAGCTTCGGGCTGATGGGGCACGAGTCGCTGATCATGCAGCAAAGCGACCTGGGCGCCATCGTCGCCAGCGTCAAGGACTGCCTGCGCTGCGGCAAGTGCAAGCCGGTGTGCTCGACGCACGTGCCACGCGCCAATTTGCTCTATTCGCCGCGCAACAAGATCCTGGCGACCTCGCTGCTGGCCGAGGCCTTCCTGTACGAGGAGCAGACGCGCCGCGGCATCTCCAGCCACCACTGGCAGGAGTTCGAGGACGTGGCCGACCACTGCACCGTCTGCCACAAGTGCTACGTACCGTGCCCTGTGAAGATCGACTTCGGCGACGTCAGCATGAACATGCGCAACCTGCTGCGCAAGATGGACAAGAAGAGCTTCCGCCCCGGCAACAAGCTGGCCATGGCGATGCTCAACGCCACCGAACCGCGCACCATCAACACGCTGCGCGCGGGCATGGTCAACGTCGGCTTCAAGGCCCAGCGCGTGGCCGTCGATGCGCTGCGCGCCGTCGGCCGGCGCCAGACGGCGCACCCGCCCGCCACCGTGGGCACGGCGCCGGTCAAGGAGCAGGTGATCCACTTCGTCAACAAGAAGCTGCCCGGCGGGCTGCCGACCAAGACCGCGCGGGCGCTCCTGGACATCCAGGACAAGGACTACGTGCCCATCATCCGCAACCCGCAGACGGCGGCGGACAGCGAGGCGGTGTTCTACTTCCCCGGCTGCGGCTCGGAGCGGCTTTTTTCCCAAGTCGGCCTGGCGACGCAAGCCATGCTGTGGCATGCCGGCGTGCAGACCGTGCTGCCGCCCGGGTATCTGTGCTGCGGCTATCCGCAGCGCGGCAGCGGCCAGTTCGACAAGGCCGAGAAGATGATCACCGACAACCGGGTGCTGTTCCACCGCGTGGCGACCACGCTGAACTACCTGGACATCAAGACCGTGGTGGTCTCGTGCGGCACCTGCTACGACCAGCTGCAGGGCTACCAGTTCGACAAGATCTTCCCGGGCAGCCGGATGATCGACATCCACGAGTTCCTGCTGGAAAAGGGCATCGCGCTGCCCGCGGGCCAGGGCGGCTACCTGTACCACGAGCCCTGCCACAACCCGATGAAGCAGGGCGACTCGATGCAGACCGTGCGCGCGCTGGTCGGCGACCAGGTGCTGAAAAGCGACCGCTGCTGTGGCGAGTCCGGCACGCTGGGCGTGACGCGCCCTGACATCTCCACCCAAGTGCGCTTTCGCAAGACCGAGGAAATCCGCAAGGGCGAGGCGCAGCTGCGTGCCAGCGGCGCCGTGCCGCAGCAGGGCAACATCAAGATCCTGACCAGCTGCCCGAGCTGCCTGCAGGGCGTGTCGCGCTACCAGGACGACCTGTCCAATGGGCTGCTGGAGGCCGACTACATCGTGGTCGAGATGGCGCGGCAGATCCTGGGCGAGGACTGGATGCCGCAGTTCGTGCAGCGCGCCAACGCGGGCGGCATCGAGCGGGTGCTGGTGTGAACGTGGCCCCCACGCTCGGCACTGACGTGTCCTCGCTGCCCCCCGAGGGGGCGCTCGCCAGCTTGGGGCGGCCCGGCGCTGGCTCGGTGGCGCCCACGCCCGACACTGATGCGTCCTGGAGTTCCAATTGCCCACTGTGCGCCGCCGATGGCGGCACGCTGGTCTGGCGCGGCGCGCGGCTGCGCGTCATCCACGCGGACGAGCAGGGCTTCCCGGCGTTCTATCGCGTGGTCTGGAACGCCCACGTGGCCGAGTTCACCGACCTGGCCGAGCACGAACGCCTGCGCTGCCTGCAGGCCGTGGCGCTGGTCGAACAGACGCTACGCGAGCACGTCCGGCCGACCAAGGTGAATCTGGCCAGCCTGGGCAACATGGTGCCGCACCTGCACTGGCACGTCGTGGCCCGCCACACCTGGGACAGCCATTGGCCCGCGCCGATCTGGGCCGCGCCGCAGCGCCCGCGCGCGCTGCAGCAGGAGGCCGAGCTGGCCGCGTGCCTGCCGGCGCTGCACGCGGCGCTGCACGCACGGCTGGCGCAGTGGGCGGCCGAAGCGCCGGCCCATGTCCACGGCTGAAGGCGCGCACCGCACGCACGCGCCCGTCCCTTGGCGGCAGGCATTGTTATCAAAAATGATAGCTGGATGTCGTGACAAGCAAAGGGTCAGTGGCTGATTTCATTGTTTTTCGTGTGGCGCTGGGGTTGGGCGATGCCCGCTCCCGCAGGTGGCGCCGCGCCGCCGTGCGCGGGCCGTGCGGCACCCGCCCGGGTCCCGCGTGGCAGGCCTGGCGCCGTCTGCCGTGCTTTCGGCCGGGTCGCCCATGGGGGTTTGTGCGGGGTGCCGCGCGCCGGGCAGCCGAAAATGGCCGTTTCCCGGGCGGCCCACGCCGTCCCGATCGACACTGGCAACCCAGGCCCCCGCATCCCATGACTGCACCTTCCACCGATCCCACGCCCCAGGCCATCACCGTGCATGAACAGTCGCGCGTGCTGGAAGTCTCGTTTTCCGACGGCGCCACGTTCCGCATTCCGTTCGAGCTGCTGCGGGTGTATTCGCCCTCGGCCGAGGTGCAGGGCCACGGCCCCGGCCAGGAAGTGCTGCAGACGGGCAAGCGCGACGTGACGCTGGTCGGGCTGGAGCCGGTCGGCCACTACGCGCTGCGCCCGGCCTTCTCCGACGGCCACGACAGCGGCCTGTTCACCTGGGCCTATCTGTACGAGCTGGGCCGCGACCAGGAGCAGCTGATGCAGGAATACGAGCGCCGGCTGGCCGCGGCCGGCAAGGACCGCGACGCGCCCATGCCGGTGCGCGCCAGCGGTGGCTGCTCCAGCCACTGACCGGGCCGGCCGCCACGGCGGCGGAGCATTGAAAACCCTGCCGACCCACGCCATCTTTGTGGGCCCATACGCCACACATGCCCCACGCGGGCGCGGGGTTGTCCCTGTGTCCGTGCAACCCCTGACCTAGCATTCCCCCATGAACACCACCCATTTCGGTTTCCAGTCGGTCGACGAAGGCGACAAGGCGCGCCGCGTGCGCGGTGTGTTCGACTCGGTCGCGCCCAAGTACGACCTGATGAACGACCTGATGTCGGGCGGCCTGCACCGTGCCTGGAAGGCCTACACGGTGATGGTGGCCAACCTGCGCGAGGGCGACCGGGTGCTGGACATCGCCGGCGGCACTGGCGACCTGGCGCTGGCTTTCGCCAAGAAGGTCGGCAGCACCGGCCAAGTGGTGCACACCGACATCAACGAGGCCATGCTGCGCACCGGCCGCGACCGCCTGATCAACGCCGGCGTGGTGCTGCCCACGGCCGTGTGCGACGCCGAGCACCTGCCGTTCCCCGACCACCACTTCGATCTGGTCAGCGTGGCCTTCGGCCTGCGCAACATGACGCACAAGGACGCCGCGCTGCGCGAGATGGCGCGGGTGCTCAAACCCCGCGGGCGCTTGCTGGTGCTGGAGTTTTCCAAGGTCGCCAAGCCGCTGGAGAAGGTCTACGACTGGTACTCGTTCAAGGTGCTGCCGCGCCTGGGCTCGATGGTGGCGGGCGACGCCGCCAGCTACCAGTACCTGGCCGAGTCCATCCGCATGCACCCGGGCCAGGACGAGCTCAAAGCCCTCATGCAGCAAACTGGCTTCGGGCATGTGGACTATCACAACATGACCGGCGGCGTGGTCGCCTTGCATGTTGGAATCAAGTGCTGAACAGCCGTATCTCACAGCGGCCAGACAAAACGAACGCGCGAATTTCACCTCACGCTCACCGCTCAATCACTTTTTGGGAGATGACATGAACAGCAAACTGTGGTCCGTAGCCCTGGTCGCCGTGCTGGCGCTGGTGTCCCTGGACGCCGACGCCCGCCGCATGGGCGGGGGCAAATCCTTCGGGCGCCAGTCCAGCAACGTGACGCAGCGCGAGGCCACGCCGCCGCGCGCGCCTGGCGCCCCGGCGCAGCAAAACGCCGCCCAGTCCAGCGCCGCCGCGCCGGCCGCGGCTGGCGCCACCGGTGCCGCTGCCGCCGCGACCAAGAAGCCCTGGGGCGCCATGCTCGGCGGCCTGGCTGCCGGCTTGGGCCTGGCCTGGCTGGCCAACTCGCTCGGCATGGGCGCGGGTTTTGCCCAGTTCCTGATGTTCGCGTTGCTGGCGCTGGCCATCATGGCGGTGGTCGGCATGGTGATGCGCTCGCGCCGCAATGGCGCTGCCGCGTCGCGCGCCGCGCCGTCGCCGTTCGCTTTCCAGGGCGCCGGAGCCGCCGCGCCGCCAGCCGACGTGCAGATGCCGCGCCAGTACAACCCCGAGAAGGTCGGCAACGACGCCTCCGCGCGTCCCTGGGAAAGCCACGGCAGCGCCTTTCAGGCACAACCTGCTGCCGCGGGCGCAGGCTCGATGATCGGCTCGGCGCTGGCCGGTTCGCAGAACTGGGGC
This sequence comes from Oryzisolibacter propanilivorax, assembly GCF_900103645.1. Classification (GTDB taxonomy): domain Bacteria; phylum Pseudomonadota; class Gammaproteobacteria; order Burkholderiales; family Burkholderiaceae_C; genus Melaminivora; species Melaminivora propanilivorax. Next base: position 193,030 of record NZ_FNHP01000003.1, on the reverse strand, counting down.
GTTCCCGAGGGCTTCGATACCGCCGGCTTCCTGCAGGCCGCCAAACGCAACTTCACCACGCTGCAGGCCGCCTGGGACAGCTCGGACATCACCACGCTGCGCTCCATGATGACCGACGCCATGTTGGGCGAGATCCGCACCCAGCTGGCCGAGCGCGAGCAGCACCGCGGTGGCGCCGAGCCCAACCACACCGACGTGGTCATGCTGGAAGCGCAGCTGCTGGGCATCGAGGACCTGGGCGACGGCTACATGGCCAGCGTCGAGTTCTCCGGCATGATCCGCGAGGAGCCCTCGGCTGGCCCGAGCCCGTTCCGCGAGGTCTGGAACATGACCAAGCCCAAGAGTGGCGCTAGTGGCTGGCTGGTGGCCGGTGTGCAGGCGCTGCAGTAAGAGCAGTCAGCCAAGGGCGCGGCGCGCGCGGCCAAAAAGCCGACAGCGCCCGTGCCACTTCGGGGAATAATCGGGGACTATGCCTAAGCAGTCCCCTTTTTCGTTTCTGGACGGCCTCATGGAGCGCGTCGTGTCCGGGCCGCAGCCGCCCGCGTGGCTGGTGCATGAGGTACAGCACCGCGCCGTGCTGTTCCTGAACCACGTGCTGATGCAGGAGCGCGAAGCCATGGACCGCCTGGCACGCCAGAGCGGGCGCACCGCGCACGTACAGTGGCGCGGTTACTCCATGACGCTGGCCATCACCCCGGCCGGACTGCTGGACCTGGCGCCCGAAGGTGCCGTGCCCGACCTGCGGCTGGAAGTTTCCGAGACCTCGCCCCTGAGCCTGGCGCGCGGCGCGCTGGCGGGTGAGCGCCCGACCATCCGCATCGAGGGTGACGTGCAGCTGGCAGCCGACATCAACTGGGTGGTGGACAACGTGCGCTGGGATGTCGAGGAAGACCTGTCGCGCCTGATCGGCGACACGCCGGCGCGTGCCGTGGCCTCGGTGGCCGAGCGCGTGGCGGCGGCACTGCGCCGCTTCGTTGGCGCGCGCATGGGTGCGCGCAGCAGCGTGGACACGCACACCGACCGCTCGCCCCCATGAAGCGCTTCGTTCGCGGCTTCACCATCGTGCGGGTGGTGCTGCGCCATGGCCTCGATGAGGTCGTGCTGTCGAATTTCCGCCACCCGTGGCTGCATTCGCTGACGCGCGTCCTGACTTTCGGGCGCCGGCTGGACGCCCCGCGCGGCGTGCGCCTGCGCCTGGCGCTGGAGAGCCTGGGGCCGATCTTCGTGAAGTTCGGCCAGGTGCTGTCCACCCGGCGCGACCTGATGCCGCCGGACATCGCCGACGAGCTGGCGATGCTGCAGGACCGGGTGCCACCGTTCGACCCGGCAATTTCGATCGCCACCATCGAGCGCGCCTTCCGCCGGCCGCTGAACGAGGTCTTTGTTTCGTTCGAGCGCACGCCGGTTGCCAGCGCCTCCATCGCGCAGGTGCACTTCGCCGTCATCCGCGACCGCGACGGCGTAGAGCGCGAGGTGGCCGTGAAGGTGTTGCGCCCTGGCATGCTGCCGGTGATCGATCAGGACCTGGAGCTGATGGGCATGATGGCCGGCTGGGTCGAGCGCCTGTCGGCCGACGGCAAGCGCCTGAAACCCCGCCAGGTGGTCGCCGAGTTCGACAACTACCTGCACGACGAGTTGGACCTGATCCGCGAGGCGTCCAACGCTGCGCAGCTGCGGCGCAACATGGCCGGGCTGGACCTGGTGCTGATCCCGGAGATCTTCTGGGATTTCTGCCACCCCGACGTGCTGGTGATGGAGCGCATGTACGGTGTGCCCATCAGCCAGGTGGGGCGGCTGCGCGAGGCCGGCGTGGACATCCCGAAGCTGGCACGCGACGGCGTGACCATCTTCTTCACACAGGTGTTCCGCGACGGCTTCTTCCACGCCGACATGCACCCGGGCAACATCCAGGTCAGCCTCGACCCGGCGACCTTCGGGCGCTACATCTCGCTGGACTTCGGCATCGTCGGCACGCTGACCGAGTCCGACAAGGAATACCTGGCGCAGAACTTCGTGGCTTTCTTCCGCCGCGACTACAAGCGCGTGGCCGAGCTGCACATCGAAAGTGGCTGGGTGCCGCCGTCCACGCGCGTGAACGAGCTCGAATCCGCCATCCGCGCGGTGTGCGAGCCGTACTTCGACCGGCCGCTCAAGGAGATCTCGCTGGGCATGGTGCTGCTGCGGCTGTTCCAGACCTCGCGGCGCTTCCAGGTCGAGATCCAGCCACAGCTGGTGCTGCTGCAAAAGACGCTGCTGAACATCGAGGGCCTGGGGCGCCAGCTGGACCCGGACCTGGACCTGTGGAGCACAGCCAAGCCGTTCCTCGAAAAATGGATGCTCGAGCAGATGGGGCCGCAGCGCTTCTGGCGCGAGCTCAAGGCCGAGGCGCCGCACTACGCCAAGCTGGTGCCCGAACTGCCGCGCCTACTGCATGACTACCTGCGGCACCGTCCGGACCGCGCGCGCGAGCAGCAGCTGCTGGCGCTGTTGGCCGAGCAGCGGCGCACCAACCGGCTGCTGCAGACGCTGATCTACGGCGGCCTGGGCTTCGTGCTCGGTCTGCTGGTCATGCAGCTGTTCGTGCGTGTGCACGTGCTCTGAGCGGCGTCAGCCTTCTCCGCCACCTTTCTCTTTTCTCTCACTTGCCCAGGAGTTGCCCCGTGTTGCTCTTCATGGTGATTGCCTATCTGTTTGTCACCATCGGCATCGGCCTGTGGGCCGCGCGGCGCGTGCAGAACACCGCCGACTTCGCCATCGCCGGGCGGCACCTGCCGATGTACATGATCATCACCACTACGTTCGCCACGTGGTTCGGCTCGGAGATCGTGTTGGGCGTGCCGGCCAAGTTCATCAAGGGGGGGCTGAATGCGGTGGTGGAAGACCCGTTCGGCGCCGGCATGTGCCTGATCCTGGTGGGCGTGTTCTTTGCGGCCAAGCTCTACCGCATGTCGCTGCTCACCATCAGCGACTACTACCGCGAGCGCTACGGCCGCACCATCGAGATCGTCTGCTCGCTGATCATCATGCTCAGCTACCTAGGCTGGGTGTCGGCGCAGGTCACAGCGCTGGGCCTGGTGTTCAACCTGCTGTCGGGCGGACTCATCAGCATCCCGTGGGGCATGGCCATCGGCGTGGGCTCCATCTTGGTGTACACGCTGTGGGGTGGCATGTGGTCGGTGGCGGTGACCGACTTCATCCAGATGATCATCCTGGTGGTGGGCCTGCTGGTGCTGGCGTTTTTCGCCGCCGACATGGCGGGCGGCGCCGGCCGCGTGATCGACCTGGCGGTGAGCCGCGACATGTTCCGCTTCTGGCCCGAGCCGACCTGGCATGAGATGGTCTTCTTCTTCGGCGCCGCCATCACCATGATGCTGGGCTCGATCCCGCAGCAGGACGTGTTCCAGCGCGTGATGTCGGCCAAGTCGGAAAAGGCCGCCACCCACGGCACGGTGATCGGCGGCAGCGCCTACATCCTGTTCGCCTTTGTGCCCATGTTTCTGGTGGCCAGCGCCCTGATCATCATGCCCGAGCAGACCGAGGCACTGCTGGGCGACGACCCGCAGAAGGTGCTGCCGACGCTGGTCATGGAGCGCATGCCGGTGGTCATGCAGGTGCTGTTCTTCGGCGCGCTGCTGTCGGCCATCAAGTCCTGCGCCTCGGCCACGCTGCTGGCGCCGGCCGTCACCTTCACCGAAAACATCTGGCGCCAGTTCCGCCCCACCTATATCAGCGACGACGAGAACCTGCGCATCATGCGCATCAGCGTTTTCGTGTTCGCCGTTTGCGTGCTGATTTACTCCATCAAGATGGAAGGCACGCCGATTTTCGAGCTGGTCTCCGGCGCCTACCAGGTGCCGCTGGTGGGCGCCTTCGTGCCGCTGGTGTTCGGCCTGTACTGGAAGCGCGCCAACACCCAGGGCGCGATGAGCGCGGTGCTGCTGGGCATCGGCACCTGGGTGCTGTTCATGGCCGTGCCGGCGCTGGGCGAGGCGTTTCCGCAGCAGCTGGCGGGAGTGCTGGCGGCGGTGGCAGGCATGGTGGCCGGCTCGCTGGCGCCGCAGCTGGTGCGCAACGCGCACCTGCCGGCGCAGCCCGTGGCCGGCCTGGAATGAGCCCGGCCGGCGCCGGGCCGCTGCAGGGGTGCCTGCCTATAATTGCGGGTTTTTGCCCAACCCTCTCGCGCGCCTTTCGCCATGCCTATCTACGCCTACCAGTGCGCCCAATGCGGCCACGCCAGGGACGTGCTGCAGAAGATGTCCGATGCTCCTTTGAGCACCTGCCCGGCCTGTGGCGCCGCTGCGTTCTCCAAGCAGCTCACGGCCCCGGGCTTTCAGCTCAAGGGCACTGGCTGGTATGCCACCGACTTCAGCGGCAAGAAGCCCTCGGCAGCCCCCGATGCTCCTAAGAAGGAAGCTGCAGCCCCAAGTCCTGCGCCGGCTGCAAGCACTTCCGACGCATAAAAATGCAAAAGATCGCCCCCACGGTCGCGCTGCGCAAGTGGCTGTTCACGGGCCTGCTGGTCGTCGTGCCCGGGGTGATCACGGCTTGGGTGCTGACCTGGATCGTCGGCACGCTGGACCAGACGCTGGCCATCCTGCCCGGCGCCTGGCAGCCGGACCGGCTGCTGGGCTTTCACATCCCCGGCTTCGGCGTGCTGCTCACCCTGAGCATCCTGCTGGCCGTCGGCGCGCTGGCGAGCAACTTCGCCGGGCGCAAGCTGGTCGCGCTGGGCGACGCGCTGGTCAGCCGCATCCCGGTGGTGCGCTCCATCTATTCCAGCGTCAAGCAGGTCTCGGACACGCTGTTTTCCGAAAGCGGCAACGCCTTTCGCACGGCCGTGCTGGTGCAGTGGCCGCGCGAGGGGGTGTGGACGGTGGCGTTCATCACCGGCCAGCCGTCCGGCGAGGTGGCAGCCTACCTGCGCGATGAATACGTCAGCGTCTACGTGCCCACCACGCCCAACCCCACCGGCGGCTACTTTGTGCTGATGCGCAGGAGCGACTGCGTGGAGCTGGACATGAGCATCGACGCCGCCTTGAAATACATCGTCTCCATGGGCGTCGTGGCGCCGCCCGACCCACTGGCCGCCGCCGAGGCGGCGCGCTAGCGAAGGCGCCCACGCACCATCCGCGCGCGGCCGGCCCGGTGACCGGCGGCGCCACCTTTCACCGCAATTCACCATCCACCTGAAGCGCCCTGCATGGCAGGGCGCAGGAAGAAAAACCGAACCATGGCCATGCGCTCCCACTACTGCGGTCTCGTGACCGAAGCCCTGATGGGCCAAACCGTCACCCTGTGCGGCTGGGTGAACCGCCGCCGCGACCACGGCGGCGTCATCTTCATCGACCTGCGCGACCGTGAGGGCTACGTGCAGGTGGTGTGCGACCCGGACCGCCCAGAGATGTTCAAGATCGCCGAGGACATCCGCAACGAGTTCTGCGTGCGGGTCGTGGGCGTGGTGCGCGCGCGCCCGGAAGGCACGACCAACGACAAGATCCCCAGCGGCCAGATCGAGGTGCTGTGCCACGAACTGCAGGTGCTCAACGCTTCGGTCACGCCGCCGTTCCAGATGGACGACGACAACCTGTCGGAGACCACGCGCCTGACGCACCGCGTCATGGACCTGCGCCGCCCGGCGATGCAAAAGAACCTGATCCTGCGCTACAAGACGGCGATCCAGGTGCGCAACTTCCTCGACGCCGAGGGCTTCATCGACATCGAGACGCCCATGCTGGGCAAGAGCACGCCCGAGGGCGCGCGCGACTACTTGGTGCCCAGCCGGGTGCACGACGGCCAGTTCTTCGCGCTGCCGCAGTCGCCCCAGCTGTACAAGCAGATGCTGATGGTGGCCGGCTACGACCGCTACTACCAGATCACCAAGTGCTTCCGCGACGAGGACCTGCGCGCCGACCGCCAGCCCGAGTTCACGCAGATCGACTGCGAGACCTCGTTCCTGGGCGAGGACGAGATCCGCGCCATCTTCGAGCGCATGATCCGCGAGGTCTTCGACAAGCAGCTGGGCGTGCAGCTCGGCGACTTCCCGACCATGGCGTATGGGGAGGCCATGCACCGCTTCGGCTCGGACAAGCCGGACCTGCGCGTCAAGCTCGAGTTCACCGAGCTGACCGACGTGATGCGGGATGTGGACTTCAAGGTGTTCTCCACCCCGGCGACGACCCCGGGCGGGCGCGTGGTGGCGCTGCGCGTGCCGGGCGGCGGCCAGATTTCCCGCGGCGAGATCGACCAGTACACCGAGTTCGTCAAGATCTACGGTGCCAAGGGCCTGGCGTGGATCAAGGTCAACGAAGCCGGCAAGGGCCGCGAGGGGCTGCAGTCGCCCATCGTGAAGAACCTGCACGATGCGGCCATCGCCGAGATCCTGCAGCGCACCGGCGCGCAGGACGGCGATCTGCTGTTCTTCGGTGCCGACAAGGCCAAGGTGGTGAACGACGCCATCGGCGCGCTGCGCTTGAAAGTCGGCCACAGCGAGTTCGCGAAGAAGGCCGGCCTGTTCGAGGACCGCTGGGCGCCGCTGTGGGTGGTGGACTTTCCGATGTTCGAGCACGACGAGGAAGACAACCGCTGGGTTGCCGTGCACCACCCCTTCACCAGCCCGAAGGACGGCCACGAGGACCTGATGGACACGGACCCCGGCGCCTGCATCGCCAAGGCCTACGACATGGTGCTGAACGGCTGGGAGCTGGGAGGCGGCTCGGTGCGTATCCACCGCGCCGACGTGCAAGCCAAGGTCTTTGCCGCGCTGAACATCACGCCCGAGGAGCAGCGCGCCAAATTCGGCTACCTGCTGGACGCGCTGCAGTACGGCGCGCCGCCGCACGGCGGCCTGGCGTTCGGCCTGGACCGCCTGATCACGCTGATGACCGGAGCCGAGTCGATCCGGGACGTGATCGCCTTCCCCAAGACCCAACGCGCGCAGGACCTGCTGACCCAGGCGCCGTCGCCGGTGGACGAGAAGCAACTGCGCGAGCTGCACATCCGGCTGCGCAATCCGGTGGCGGCGGGTTGAGCCCGGCAGGATTTGCACGATAGTCAGGGCGCCCATGGGCGCCCTTTTCTTGGTCTCACGCTGGACACTGACGCCATGGCCCTTCTGTGCAACCATGCTCGCCCGCATGCCGTGGGAATGCTGCTCCTCGTCGCCGCACTGCTCACCGGCTGCGGCGAAAAGAAGACCGAACTCGGCCAGGGCGGCTCGGTCGTGTCCGGCTCGGCCGGGCCGGCGGGCGCGCAGAACGCGGCGCATGAACTGCTGCACTGCGACGCGCCGGTGGCCACGGTGGCGCTGGCCGAGAACCCGCACGGCTACGTCATGTCCAGCCAATACCAGTTGCCGCCATCGCCTGTACCGCTGGTCAAGCTGCTGGCGCAGCAAAGCGGCTGCTTTCGCGTGGTGGACCGCGGCGCCGGCCTGCGTGGCACGGTGCAGGAGCAGGACCTGAAGAATGCCGGCGTGCTGCGCCGGGACGGCTCCACGGTGCAGCGCGGGCGCGGCTACGAGGCGCAGTACACCCTCATGCCGAGCCTGACGTTCAGCGAGCAGGACGCCGGGCGCGGCCTGGGCGGCATCGTGGCCATGGTCCCGGTGCTGCGCGACTTTCCCGTGCTGGCCGGGCTGGTCGAGCAGGTCAAGTTCAAGGAGGCGCAGACCGCGCTGCTGCTGTCGGACAACGAGACCACCGAGCAGGTCGCCGCCGCCACCGGCGCCGCGCGCACCACTGATCTGGGCGTGGCCGGGCTGGTGCTCGGCCGGCTGGGTGGTGGTGCCGGTGCCGGCTGGAGCAACACCAATGAAGGCAAGGTGATCGCTGCTGCCTTCCTGGACGCGCACAACCAGCTGGTGCTGCAGGCGCGCGCACTGCAGGCGCGGCCGCTGCCGCCCGCGGTGCCGGCGCGTGCCGCTGCCGCAGGCCGGTGAACCAAAGCGCCAGCCGCATGACCGCCATCGTCCATTACAAGATTCCCCGGTCGGTACTGGTCGTGATCCACACGCCCGGCCTGCAGGTGCTGCTGCTGCGCCGCGCCGACACCGCGCAGGAGTTCTGGCAATCCGTCACCGGCAGCAAGGACCACGAGGACGAGACCTGGCTGCAGACCGCCGCGCGCGAGGTGGGCGAGGAAACCGGCATCGACGCCAGCGCGCCGGGCTGCCGTCTGACGGACTGGGGGCTGGAGAACGTCTATACCATCTACCCGGAGTGGCAGCACCGCTACGCCCCGGGCGTCTGGCACAACACCGAACGGGTGCTGGGGCTGTGCGTGCCGGCGGGCACCCCGGTCGCCCTGAGCCCGCGCGAGCACACGGCATACGCCTGGTGGGACTGGCGCGAGGCGGCGCGGCGCTGCTACTCGCCGTCCAACGCCGAGGCCATCCTGATGCTGCCCCGATTCGCCGATGCTGCCGTGCCATGACCGCCCAGAACCACACCGCTGAACCCATCACCACCGAGCACCCCGGCATCCTGCGCGTGGCCACCTACAACATCCACAAGGGCGTGCAGGGCCTGGGGCCGGCGCGTCGCCTGGAAATCCACAACCTGGGCCTGGCCGTGGAGCAGCTGGACGCCGATATCGTCTGCCTGCAGGAGGTGCGCGCCATGAACCGGCGCGAGGCGCTGTACTTCGACCGCTGGCCCGAGGTATCGCAGGCCGAGTACCTGGCGCCCGAGGGCTATGCGGCCATCTACCGCACCAACGCCTACACGCGCCACGGCGAGCACGGCAATGCGCTGCTGACGCGCTGGCCGGTGGTGGGGCACCGACACGAGGACATCTCCGACCACCGCTTCGAGCAGCGCGGCCTGCTGCACGTCGAGGTCGAGGTGCAGGGCCGGCGCGTGCACGCCATCGTCGTGCACCTGGGGCTGATCGCGGGCAGCCGCCTGCGCCAGGTGGCGCAGATCCAGCGCTTCATCGAGCGCGAGGTGCCGGGCGATGCGCCGCTGGTGGTGGCCGGCGACTTCAATGACTGGGGCCTGCAGATCAAGAACATGCTGGCTGGCTTCGGCCTGTTCGAATACGACGAGGCGCCGCAGGCCTATACCTACCCGGCGCGGCTGCCGATGGTGCAGCTCGACCACGTGTACGTGCGCGGGCTGCGCCCGCTGTCGCTGCACGTGCCGCGCGGGCGCATCTGGTGGCGCATGTCTGACCACCTGCCGCTGATCGCGGAATTCCAGCTGTAGCGCACGTGCCGCCCATGGGTCACCGCACCTCGGCCGCGCCGCCCGCCGGGCTGCGGCCGGGCCACCAGGTCGAGCTGCTGCAGGGCACGGCCGAGTATTTCCCGTCGCTCATCGCCGCCATGGATGCGGCGGTGTCGGACATCCAGTTCGAGACCTACATCTTCGACTGCACCGACAGCAGCGTGGAGGTGGCGCAGGCGCTGGTGCGTGCGGCCGCGCGCGGCCTGCGCGTGCAGGTGGTGGTGGATGGCTTTGGCACCGGCCGGTTGCCAGACCCCTGGCCGCGCGTGTTCGCCGAGGCCGGGGTGCAGCTGCAGGCGTATGCGCCGCTGCGCCAGTTGCAACTGCTGTGGCCCACGCACTGGCGCCGGTTGCACCGCAAGCTGTGCGTCGTCGATGGCCAGGTGCTGTTTTGCGGCGGCATCAACGTGCTGGACGATTTCCACGATCCGAACCACGGCCGGCTGCAGGCGCCGCGGCTGGACTTCGCGGTGCGCGTGCAGGGCAGCCTGGTGGCGCAGGCCAGCGATGCCATGGAGCAGCTGTGGTGGAGCCTCAAGGCCGGCCAGGACGCGCGCCAGCGTCGCCTCGGGCTGGCGCTGGCCGACTGGCGCGCGGCGCGCGCCGCCGGGCTCAAGCGCCGCCGCGCCGAGCGCGTCGAACGCAGCGATCACGGCATGCGCGCGCGGCTGCTGCTGCGCGACAACGTCGGCCAGCGCGCCGGCATCGAACGCGCCTACCGCCGTGCCATCGCCCGCGCGCGCCACGAGGTCATCATCGCCAACGCCTACTTCATCCCCGGCATCAAGCTGCGCCGCGCGCTGAAGCTGGCCGCACGCCGGGGCGTGCGCGTGCGGCTGCTGCTGCAGGGGCGCTACGAATACTTCATGCAATATCACGCGGCGCGTCCGGTGCTGGCGGCGCTGCTCGCCGCCGGGGTGGAGATCCACGAATACGCGCCCAGCTTCCTGCACGCCAAGGTGGCGGTGATCGACGCCGAGGGCGCGCACCCCTGGGCCACGGTGGGTTCTTCCAACCTGGACCCGCTGTCGCTGCTGCTGGCGCGCGAGGCCAACGTGGTGGTGCAGGATGGCGCGTTCGCGCGCGAACTGCGCGCGCGCCTGGTCGACGCCATGCAGCATGCCGGCCGACCCTTGCACCCGGCGGCCTGCGCCGGCCGGCCGTGGCGCCAGCGCCTGCTGGATCGGCTGGCGCTGGCGCTGATGCGCATGGCGCTGTGGGTCACCGGCCACCGCTACTGACCCGCCGGGGAGCCTGCAGCCACGCCGTCCGGCAGCAGAAAAACCGTGGCTTTTGCTATATATTTGATAGCTACAGGCCTTTCAAATACAAAGGCCAAAGGCCAAAAACACCCATAAAACGCTGGTGCTGCTTCGCTGGTACCATGCCGCACCATGCCGAATCCCACCGACGCCCCTGGCGCTTCTGGCGCCGACGACGAGGGCACGCCCGTTTCCGTCAAGATCCGCGAGCGCCTGGCGGCGGCGCGCCAGCGCTGCCATGCCAACGACAACATCGCCGAGTTCATCGAGCCGGGTGAGCTGGAGCAGTTGCTCGACGAGGTCGAATCCAAGATGCAGGGCGTGCTCGACAGCCTGGTCATCGACACCGCCGGCGACCACAACACGCGCAGCACCGCCCGCCGCGTGGCCAAGATGTACATCAACGAGGTGTTCAAGGGCCGCTACGCCGCGCCGCCGCCGATCACCGAGTTTCCCAACGCCGAGCGCCTGAACGAGCTGATGATCGTCGGCCCGATCACCGTGCGCAGCGCCTGCAGCCACCACTTCTGCCCGGTGATCGGCAAGATCTGGATCGGCGTCATGCCCAACGAGCACACCAACGTCATCGGCCTCTCGAAGTACGCGCGGCTGGTGGACTGGGTGATGGGCCGCCCGCAGATCCAGGAAGAGGCGGTGATCCAGCTGGCCGACCTGATCATGGAGAAAACCCAGCCCGACGGCCTGGCCATCGTCATGGAAGCCAGCCACTTCTGCATGTCCTGGCGCGGCGTGCGCGAGATGGACAGCAAGATGCTCAACTCGGTCATGCGCGGGGTGTTTCTCACCGACCCTACGCTCAGGCGCGAATTTCTCTCGCTCATCCCGGGTCGGGGCTGAGCCACAGTGGCAGACCCTGCCGCAGTCTTGAAGTGAAGGAACCGAGCCATGCTGGTGCGCCTGCTCTACGTCAGCCGCGCGGTCGATCCGTCGCCCGCCGCCATCGAAGCCATCCTGGCGCAAGCGCGCCAGCACAACCCGCCCAGCGGCATCACAGGCGTGCTGTGCTATGGCGGCGGTGTCTTCCTGCAGGCCATCGAGGGCGGGCGCTCGGCGGTGAGCGAGCTGTTCGGCCACATCCAGCGCGATGCGCGCCACCGCGACGTCGAGCTGCTGTCGTTCGAGGAGATCGCCGAGCGGCGCTTCGGCGGCTGGACCATGGGCCAGGTCAACCTGGCCAAGCTGAACCATTCCATCGTGCTGAAGTATTCCGAACGGCCCGAGTTCGACCCCTACGCGGCGTCCGGACGGGTGTCGTTCGCGCTGCTGGAAGAGCTGATGGCGACGGCGTCCATCATCGGCCGCGCCTGACGGCGCCGGTTTTCCCTCACCGCCCGGCGCGGCGGGCGCCATGACGCCGCACGCCTTCGGGCTGATCCTGCTGGCCGGCCTGATCCACGCGCTGTGGAACATCGCCGCCAAGAAGGCCGGCGGCGACGCGCGCTTCGCCTTTTTCACCTCGGTGCTGATGATGCTGGTCTGGGCCCCGCTGGGCTGGTGGCTGGGCCGCGACGCCGTGCCGCTGTGGGGCGCGCGCGAGTGGGGCATCGTCGCCGTGAGCGGCGTGCTGCATGTCGTGTACTACGTGACGCTGCTGCGCGGCTACCGCAAGGCGGACCTGACGGTGGTCTACCCGCTGGCACGTGGCACGGGCCCGCTGCTGTCCTCGCTGGCGGCGCTGCTGCTGCTGGGCGAGCGTCTCTCGGCCTGGGGCGTGCTGGGCCTGGCGGGCGTGGTAGGCGGGGTATTCCTGGTGGCGGGCGGTCCGGCCCTGCTGCGCGTGCGCCAAGGCACGGGCGATGCGCAGCGGCGCCTGCGCAAGGGGCTTCTGTACGGCGTGCTCACTGGCGTGTTCATCGCCAGCTATACGGTGGTGGATGGCTATGCAGTGAAGGCGCTGCTGCTGTCGCCGATCCTGCTGGACTACATGGGCAACCTGTTGCGCGTGGTGTTGCTGGCGCCGGTGGCGCTGCGCCGGCCACGCGAACTGAAAGGGCTGTGGTCCACGCAATGGCACTTCGCGCTGCTGGTGGGCACGGTCAGCCCGGTGGCCTACGTGCTGGTGCTGTACGCCCTGCAGAGCGCGCCGCTGGCCCTGGTGGCGCCAGCGCGCGAGGTCTCGATGCTGTTCGCCGCGCTGATCGGCGGGCGGCTGCTGGGCGAGGACGGCCGCGCCGCGCGCGTGACCGGTGCCGTACTGATCGCCGCTGGCGTGGCGGCGCTGGCGCACGGCTGAGGCGGCCGCGCGGCCTCAGCCCAGCGCGGCGCGGCTTTGCTCCAGCACGGCGTCGAAGGCGTCGAAGTCCAGCGGCTTGCCCAGCACATGGTCGAAGCCCGGCAGCACGGCGCCGGCGCGGCCGCTGGCCATGCCGGTGATGGCGATCGCCACGCAGCGCCGGCCCTGCGCCTCGGCCAGCGCGCGCAGCTGCTGCGCCAGGGCCGAGCCGTCCATGTCCGGCAGATTCTGATCGAGCAGCAGCAGCTGCGCCGGGCGCTCGCGCATCAGCGCCAGGGCCTGGGCGCCGGTGCTGGCGCTGCGCACGTCATAGTTCTGCATCTGCAGCAGCTCGGCCAGTAGGGCGCAGGCATCGGGGTTGTCGTCGACCAGAAGAACGTCAGGAGTCATGGCGCGCAAGTATGCCGATGGCCCTGCAATCCTGCGCCGCCAGCGCGCAGCGCCGGCCTGTGGGGCCGCCGCGCCGGCGGATGTAGGCGGGAGCGCCGCTGGTCGTGCAGGGGCGCCGGTGTCAGGGCAGGGTCAGGGTGAAGACCACCTGCGGCGCTTCGTGCCGGTAGCTGAGCGCGCCGCCATGGCCCTGGGCGATCTGCTGTGCGATGTACAGCCCCAGTCCCAGACCCGAACGGTTGCGTGCGTTGCCGGTGGAGGTGGGCTTGAACGGCTTGAACAGGCTGTCCACCACCGCCTCGGGAATGGCGTCGGCGACGTTGCGCACCTGGATATGCCGCCCGGCGGCGTCCTGGAAGGCGCGCACCTGCAGTGGCTGGCCGGCCTGGCCGTGGTGGCGCGCGTTGCTCAGCAGGTTGGTGAACACCTGCGCCACGCGGTCGACGTCGGCATGCGCCACCAAGGCTTGCGGCAGCTGCGCCTCGATGGCGATGCCGGGGTGGGCGGTGCGCGCCTCGTCCATCAGGTCGTGCAGCAGCGGCACCAGGTCGACCTCGGCGCGCTGCAGATCCAGCCCCAGGCGCGCCTGCAGGCGCGACATGTCCATGACCTGGCTGACCAGGCGCTGCATGCGGCTGCTGGACGACTGGATGCGCTGGCCGATCTGGCCGGCGCGGCCGCTGCCGTCGCCGGCCTTTTCCAGCACCCGCGCGGCCATGCTGATGGAGTGCAGCGGGTCGCGCAGATCGTGCCCCAGGATGGCCATCAGCTGGGTGCGCGCGCGGTGCAGCTCGGCGTGGCGTGCGTGCTGCGCGCGCACCAGTTCGTCCAGCAGCTGCTGGGCCAGTTCCAGGTCGTCGGCGCTCCAGTGCTCGGCGGTGCCACGCACGGTTTCCTTCCACAGCTCGAACGAGCCGCGCGGCGTCAGGCGCGGGCCGTTCGGGCCGGGGCGGATTTCCTTTTCGGGCCGGCCGCCCCAGTGGATGGTCTCGACCTGTTCGCGGCGCAGGTACAGTAGCCAGCTGCCGCCGGCGCGGTCCAGTGGCAGCGCTAGCACGCCGCACCACGGCAGCAGCGCCGGGTACAGCTGCGGCGCCAGTGTCGGCAGGGCGTCGCTGTGGCAGGGCGCCTGGTGGTGCCCGGGGCTGCCCCAGGTCTGCTCGACCCAGCCCAGCAGTGCGCGCGCCGGGCCTTCGGGCAAGGCGCCGCTACAGTGCAGCCGGCCATGCTCGGCCACCACCGCGGCCTCGGCGCGCAGCGCCTGGGCCAGCGGTGCAGCGAACGGCACCAGCGCAGCGAACTCGTCCTCGGCGTGCAGCGTGCTTTCGATCAGCCGCGCGCGCAGTGCGCCCATCTCGCCCACGCGCAGCGTCTGGCTGCGTGCCAGCATGCCCTGGATGTTGGCGCCCAGCAGCTGCGCCAGCACGTCGCAGGCCATGCGCACGCTGTAGGGTACTTGGCGCGGTGCCATGTGGTGGCACGCCAGCATGCCCCACAGCTGGCCATGCACGATGAGCGAGATGCTCATCGACGCACCCACGCCCATGTTGGACAGATATTCGATGTGGATCGGCGAGACGCTGCGCAGCACGCTGGCGCTCAGGTCCAGCGGCGCGTCGCCGTCGCTGTGCAGCGGCACCGGCGCGGCGCGTACGTCGGCGATCAGGCGCAGCGTGTTGGCCACGTACAGCCGGCGCGCCTGCGCCGGGATGTCGCTGGCCGGGTAGCGCCGGCCCTTGTATTCATCGAGCTGCGGCGCGCGCGCCTCGGCCACCACGTCGCCGCTGTGGTCGTGGCGGAAGCGGTAGGCCATGACGCGGTCGAAGCCGGTGAGCTGGCGCAGCTCGTCGGCGGCCAGTTGCAGCAGCTCGTCGATGGGACGCGTGCGGCGCAGCCGCTCCATGGCGCGGTGCGCCCGGGTGGCGAAGTCGGACAGCTCGCCGGTATCCGCCGCGCGCTCCTCGAACTCCAGCACCAGCAGGCCTTGGGACAGGTGCGGCACCACGTCCCAGGTACGGCCCTGCAACTGGCATTCCAGCGGCATCGGCAGCTCGTCCTGGCTGGCCAGCGCCCGCAGGCCGTCCTGCACCAGCTGCCACAGCGCGTCGTGCGCGTGCAGGGGCGTGTCCTGCAGCAGTGTGCCGGGGGCGATGTCGCCGTCCGCCAGCAGCGCGCTGTTGGCGCTGACATGGCGCACACGGCCCTGCGCGTCCAACGCCAGCAGCACGCCATGCGGCTGGATCGAGCCGGGAATGTGGATGGGCTCCCGGTCGCAGTTGTCCAGCGTGACCGGCAGCGCCGCAGCGGGCTGGGCCATGGGCTCGGCGCTCATGCCGGGCTGCCCTGCGCGTCGAAGCATGCCTGTAGCGCGGCGAATGCGGCCAGCGCGCCGGCGCAGGCCGCGGCCACGTCGGCGGGGGTCTGCACATGCTGCTGCAACAGCGCCACGAAGGCGCGCCAGCGCGCCCCGGTGCCGGCGCCGCTGCCCTGCAGGTAGCGCAGCGGATGCGTGCCGGCGCGTGGCGCCAACTGGCGGTGCAGAACCTGGCCACCCAACTGCGAGCCTTCGACGACATAGGCCAGGCCCCAGCGCACCGCGTCCTGGTGCGCGCCGGCGTGCGCCTGCAACAGTTGCTGCACGGCAGCCACGGCGGCGGCAGCCGCAAGGTCGTGCGGCGCCAGTCCCAGGTCGTGCAGGTCGGCGTGCAGGCGCTGCAATTGCAGCTGCGGCTCCAGCACCAGCCCGGGCACGCGCGCCGCCAGCCCCTGCAGCTCAGGCGCCAGCGCCGTCAGCCATGGCAGCAGGGCGCTGGCGTGGATCCGGTATGCCTCCAGCCCGGCGCCGGGCTGCGCGATGGGCAGTTGCCGGTCGAGCTGCTCGTGCACGGCGCGGGTGGCCGCGCGCAGCCGGGCCAGGGCGTCGAGGGGCGCAATCTGCGCTGTGGCGGGCGCAGGGGAATGGGGGGGGGCAAGGAGCACAGTGTGCGGGGAGGGGTGCGGGCCGCGCGGTGCGCGGCAGGGCCGACGGGGCATTCTAGGGGGTGGCCCGCCAGCCGTCCCGATGTCCGCGTGCCGTGCTAGGGCGTTGGCGCTGCGGCCTGCACGGCCTGCGCGCCCGGGGCATCGATTTCCACCCAGCCCGGGCCGTGGCGCAGGCCGGCCTGCAGGTGCTGCGCCAGATGCTGCAGCGCTGCGCTGTCCAGCGCCGGCATGCCGGGCGTGGGCGCGGGCGGGGGTGCGTCGACGGCGCAGCCCTCGGCCTGCACGCGCAGGCTGGCGGCGCCCGCGCCGGGCAGGATGCAGATGCGCCCGGGCGCGCCTTGCGGGTCTTCGGCCAGCAGGTGGATGGCGCCCAGCAGCAGGCACAGCAGCGGCTGCTGGGGCGCCTTGGTCTGCGCCAGCGGGGCTTGCGGGGCGGGCAGTTCCAGCTGCAGGCCGCGCATGGACAACAGCGGCGCCGCCAGCGCATGGGCCAGCTGCGCCGTCGCGGCCAGCGGCTCGGGCGCATGCGGGCCCTGCAGGTCCCAGTGGCGCAGGCGGCGTGCGCTGTCGGAGAGGCTGGCCAGGTGCTCTTCCTGGTGTTCCAGCTGTGCCGTCAGCGCCTCGCCGCCAGCGGCATCATGCGCGCGCCGGCGCAGCACCACGGTGGCCATGCGCATGATGGTCAGCATGCCGGCGATGTCGTGGCGTACCACCGGCATGGCGCGCGCCAGGATGGCGTGCTGCACGCCCAGCGCGATCCAGGGCGAGGGGGAGGGAGGGGAAGTGTCAGGAGCTGTCATGGATAGCTCCCGATTGAAGCAGCCTCCTTGCCGGCGCCGGGTAGGACGGCGTCGCATGTAAGCAGGTGTACGCAAACCTGTGCTGCCGGTGGCGGCGCGTTACCGCGGCGGGCCGCGGCGCTGCGGACGTGGTCAATGCACGCCGGTGAGCTGCCGATAGGCCACGCGCGTGCCGGGCGAAACCGAGGCCAGCAGCTGCGCATGGGGAGTCTGGTGCCGCGCCACCATGCGTGCGCTGGCCACGGCGCGCGACTTGCAAAACCAGTGGCAGCTGTGCTGCATCAGCAGCAGCTCGGCAGTCATGGCGTAGGCGCGATCGCGCGGCGCCAGGCCGTCCTCGTTGCGCACCGCACGGGCGATGCCGCGGGCGTGCAGCGCCAGCAGCTGGCGCATGTCGAAGGTCTGGCCGGGCAGCAGCTGGGTGGCAAACGGCAGCCCCACGGCCAAGCGGCTGACGCGGGCTTCCTGGTCCGGCACGCGCGCGAAGCTGGCCACCAGGCGCTCGAACTGCTGGCTCAGCTGCGCTTCCTGCGGTGCCAGCAAGTCCAGGATCTGCTGGCGGCGCGCGCCGTCCGGCTCGCCCATGGCGCGCAGGTAGCCCTGCGTCAGGGTCTGCATCAGCTGCTCGATCTGCAGCGGCGCCAGGTGCTGCGACAGCAGGGCGATGCGGCGGCGCTGCTGCTGGCCGTTGACCAGCCAGGCACCGGTGGCGGCAAAGGCGACCGCGACGAAGGGATCCATGGGACGAAATTGAAGGGGCAGGGGCAGCGCCGGGGCGCCAGGGGAAGGACGCCATTGTGCAGGCGCCGGCGTGGCTGGCCAGGGCGGCGCGGCGCGCGCGTGACAATGGCCGACCTTTCTGCCCGACTCGACCCCCGCCATGCCGTCCCTGCAGACCCTGATCGCGTTTTTCGGCGTCGCCGTGCTCCTGGCCCTGACCCCCGGGCCGGACAACATGTTCGTTCTGGTGCAGTCGGCGCAGCGCGGCTGGCGCGCCGGCATGTGCGTGGTGCTGGGGCTGTGCCTGGGGCTGGTGGGGCACACGGCGGCGGTGGCACTGGGGCTGGCCGCCGTGTTCGCCGCGTCCAGCGGTGCGTTCACGGCGCTGAAACTGTGCGGCGCGGCCTACCTGGCGTGGCTGGCCTGGGGCGCGCTGCGGGCGCAGGCGGACAGCCCGGACACGCCGCCCGCCGCCAGCGCCGAACCTGCCGCGCGTGCTCCCGGCGCGCTGCGCATGGTGGCGCGGGGCGTGGTCATGAACCTGACCAACCCGAAGGTGCTGATCTTCTTCCTGGCCTTTCTGCCGCAGTTTGCCGACCCGGCACGCGGCGCGCTGGCGCCGCAGATCATGCTGCTGGGGCTGGTCTTCATGCTGGCGACGCTGCTGGTGTTCGGCGCCATCGCCTGCTTTTCCGGCGCCTTCGGCACGCTGCTGCAGCGCTCGGCGCGGGCGCAGCGGCTGCTCAACCGCACGGCCGGGCTGGTGTTCCTGGGGCTGGCGCTGCGGCTGGCGACGGCGCAGCGGTGAATGTTAAAAACGATAGCTGATAGCCATTGATTTATATGGGCTGGAGGCCGATTTGACCTGAAGTGTGCCGCTCAGCCCGGCGGCTGCGGCCAGGGCCGTTGTGGGCCGCGCAACTGCTCGAAGGCCTGCGCCACGCGCAGCACGCCCAGGTCGTCGAAGCGCTGGCCGGCGATCTGCAGGCCGATGGGCAGGCCCGCGCCGTCCCAGCCGCAGTTGACGGACGCGGCGGGCTGCTCGGACATGTTGAACGGCACCGTGAAGGCGATGTGCTCCAGCGGGCGCAGCGGGTCATTGGTCGGCGACGGCAGCTCGGCGGCGAAGGCCGTGATGGGCGCGACCGGCGACAGCACGTAGTCCACCTGCGCGCAGGCGCGCACCGTGGCCACGCGTGTGGCATGGAACTGCTGGCTGGCCTCGAACACCTGCGGTCCGCTCATGTGAGCGGCGCTCATGGCCCAGTCACGGATGAAGGGCAGCACGCGCGTCTGGCGCGGCGCGGGCAGAGCGCGCAGGTCCATGTACGAGCGCATGCGCCAAAAATGGTCCATGCCGTCGAGCATGGTGCGCGTGAGGAACGGTCGCAGCGGCACGACGTGCGCGCCCGCCTGTTCCAGCAGACGCGCGGCATGCTCGACGGCGGCGCGCACGGCGGGCTGCACCGGCAGGCCGCAGCCGGCGTCCAGCAACAGGCCGAAGCGCAGGCCGCGCAGCGCCTCGGGCGTGGCGGCGCACGCGTCCCAGGCAATGTGCTGCGGCGGCAGCGACATGCTGTCGCGCGCGTCCGGGCGCGACAGCACCTGCAGCATCAGCGCCGCGTCGCGCACGCTGCGCGTCATCGGCCCGGCGGCGCGGCCGGTGTAGGGCGGGTCGATCGGCACGCGGCCCAGGCTGGGCTTGAGGGTGAAGATGCCGCACCAGCTGGCCGGCAGGCGCAGCGAGCCGCCGATGTCGGTGCCCACGTGCAGCGGCCCGTAGCCGGCCGCGGCCGCCGCGCCCGCGCCGCTGCTGGAGCCGCCCGGCCCCTTGGACAGATCCCACGGATTGCGCGCCAGCGCATGGAACGACGACAGACCCGAGGACAGCATGCCGAAATCCGGCATGGTGGTCTTGGCGAACAGCACTGCACCGGCCTCGCGCAGCCGCGCGGCGGGCGGGGCGTCGTGGGCGGCGGGCGTCAGGTCGGTGGCGGCGGTGCCCAGCGGCGTCGGGTCGCCCGCAGTGGCGATGTTGTCCTTGAGCGTCGCCGGCACGCCGTCCAGCGGCCCGCAGGGCACGCCGCGCAGCCAGCGCGCCTCGCTCTCGCGCGCCTGCGCCAGCGCGGCCTCGGGTCGCAGCAGGTAGGTGGCATGCAGCTGCGGCTCCCAGCGCGCGACCTGCGCCAGCACCGACTGCACCACCTCCACCGGCGAGAAACGCCGCGCGCGGTAGCCCGCCAGCATCTCGTGCGCGGACAGCTCGTGCAACTCGGTCATGCGTGTTGTCTCCGAAAGTCTGGCTGCGCCGCAGCGCGCCCTGGGTCGCCGGCCCTCAAGAGGGCAAAGCGCAAAGTTTTAATTGGAATCTGACCCCAATCGGGCCTGGGTGATGACTCCGGAAGATATCGGGAAAATTGGAATCTGACCCCAATTTATTGGCTCGATTTGGCCTCCGCCCCATGGCACCGGCGCGCCCCAGGCCAGCAGACGTCGTGGATCCGGCTTCGCCGGTCCACCAGCGTCGTCCCCCTCCCAAGCGAAGCGCCAGGGAAGGGGGAAAGCGGCGCAGCCGCTCAGGGGGTTGCCCAAGACATTGTGGAGAGGTCGTTGACGAACACCGGCATGTCCTTCCACAGCCCCTTCACCCCCTTGACCGCCACCGTGACCCACTGTGGCTGGTACAGGAAGGCGTGCACGCAGTCCTCGGCCAGCAGGCGCTGCGCCTCGCCCAGCAGCCGGTTGCGGTCGGCGGGGCGGGTGGCGTTCTGGATCTGCTCGTACAGCTCGTCGAACTTGCGCGAGTGGTAGCCCCAGTAGTAGTCCGGCTTGGCGAAGTTGCCCAAGTCGAACGGCTCGACGTGCGAAATGATGGTCAGGTCGTAGTTCTTGTTGCCGTAGGTGCCCGACAGCCACTGCGCCCACTCCACGTTCTGCAGCTTGGCCTGGATGCCCACCTTGGCCAGTTGCGCGGCGATGACCTCGCCGCCCTGGCGCGCATAGGGCGCGGGCGGCAGCGTCATGGTCAGCTCCAGCGGCGTCTTCACGCCGGCCTCGGCCAGCAGCCTTTTGGCTTTTTCCGGGTCGTAGGGGTTCAGGCCGGTAGTGTCCACGTAGCCCGGCGCGCCCGGCACGTAGTGGCTGCCGATCGGCACACCCAGCCCGTCGGCCGCGCCCTGGATGACCGCCTTGCGGTCGATGGCGGCGGCGATCGCCCGGCGCACGCGCACGTCATCCAGCGGCTTCCTGGCGTTGTTGATGGCCAGGATGGTCTTGGCGCGCGAGCCGCTGACGATGACCTGAAAGCGCGGGCTGCCCTTGAACTGCGCCATGCTGCGCGGCGACACGCGCGGAAACACGTCCACGTCGCCGGCCAGCAACGCCGCGACCTGCGCCGCGGGGTCGGGGATGAAGCGGAACATGGCGCGGCGGATGCGCACCTGCGAGGCCTCGCGCCAGTCCGGCCAGGCGAGAAGCGACACCGACGCGCCGCGGCTCCAGGCGCCCAGCCTGTACGGGCCGGTGCCCACCGGTTTGGCGGCGTTGGTCTCGGCGCTGCCCGGCTCGACGATGATGGCCGTGGCCTGGCCGAGCAGGAACAGCAGGTCCGGGTCCACCTCGCGGTTGAGCAGCACCACGGTGTACTCGTCCACCACCTGCGTGGTCAGGTTGGCAAAAGTGCGCTTGTCCTTGTTGGTGCTCTTTTCGCCGCCGGCGCGGTCGAAGGAGAACTTCACCGCCTCGGCGTTGAACGGCGCGCCGTTGTGGAACTTCACGCCGCGGCGCAGGCGGAACGTGTAGGTTTTGAGGTCCGGCGAGACCTCCCAGCCCTCGGCCAGCAGCGGCGAGACACTGCCGTCGGCGTTGATCTTGGTCAGCGTCTCGTAGATGTTGTAGAGCGTGACCTCGGCGATCGAGCTGGCGGCGCCGGCGGTGGGGTCCAGTCCCGGCGGCTCCAGCGTCATGCCCAGGGTCAGGCTGTCCTTCTTGCCGGCCTGCGCCAGCGACTGCAGGGGCGTGGACAGCACGCTGGCGGCCAGGGCGCTGGTGGCCAGGGCGGTGCGGCGGGTGAACATGGCGGGCGTCTCCTCGAAGCGTGGAAAGGGGAAAAACGGTGCTGCGCGGCCCCTCGGGGCGCGGCGGCCTGGCGTGTTTTTACACCACCGGCATGCGCGGCACCGCTGCCACCAGGGCCTGGGTGTAGGGGTGCTGCGGCTGCGTGAACAGCTGCTGCGGCGTGCCGCGCTCGACCACGCGCCCGGCCTGCAGCACCAGCACCTCGTCGCACAGGTGGCTGACCACGGCCAGGTCGTGGCTGATGAGCAGGTAGGTCACGCCGTGGCGTTCCTGCAGCTCGGCCAGCAGGTTCAGGACCTGCGCCTGCACCGACACGTCCAGCGCGCTGACCGGCTCGTCGGCCACGATCAGCCGCGGCCGGGTGATGAGGGCGCGGGCGATGGCGATACGCTGGCGCTGGCCGCCCGAGAACTCGTGCGGGAACTTGCGCGCGTCGCCCGGGCGCAGCCCCACCTGGGCCAGCACCTCGGCGGCGCGCTCGGCCGCCTCGCGGCGCGTCGGCCGGTGCAGCGCGCGCAGCGGCTCGGTGACAATGCGCTCGACGCGCTGGCGCGGGTCCAGCGAGCCGTAGGGGTCCTGGAAGACCATCTGGAAGTCGCGCCGCGCGGCACGCAGCTCGCGCGTCGGCAGCGCGTGCAGGTCGCGCCCGAGCAGACGCACGCTGCCGGCGACGGGCGTCTCCAGCGCCATGGCGATGCGCGCCAGAGTGGACTTGCCCGAGCCCGATTCGCCCACCACGCCCAGGCTGCGGCCGGCGGTGATGTCCAGGTCGACGCCGTGCAGCACCGGCAGCACCGGGCGCGGGCCGAGCAGGCGGGTGCGGGGCAGGGGGTAGTGGTGCTGCAGGTTGCGCACTTCGAGCAGGGGAGGTGGCATGGTCACCGTGGCTGGCCCTCACCCCAGCCCTCTCCCAGGGGGAGAGGGGGCAATGCGGGAGGACATGGACACGGGTCATCACCTCGGCTCTCTCTCAGATGGGGAGGGGGCAATGCCGCAATGGGTGCGGAACAGGTCGTGCCCGGGTGTTTTGCAGCAAGCTCAAACCCCGACTTTGGCAGGCAAGGGCCGCCTTCTTGCTCCCTCTCCCTCTGGGAGAGGGCTGGGGTGAGGGCCTCCGCACCGCGCACCGCCCCCCGCCACTGGCTCGAACATCCGCCTGCCCGCCCCAAGGCCATACGCCCGCAGCCCCGCGCGCGGCCCCAGCCGCCGGATTTCAAGCCAAAACCCCGGTATGTCCCGAAAAAAAATGGCTGTGCAGCTATATAAAACATAGCAATCATGCCCCTTCCAGCCGGATGCAGCGCACCGTATGACCCGCCCCCAGCACCACCGGCGCGGGCAGGGCGTCGTGGCAGGCGTCGATCGTCAGCGGGCAGCGCCCGGCGAACGGGCAGCCTGGCGGCAGGTCGGCCAGCTCGGGCACGGTGCCGGCGATGGTCGGCAGGCGCTGCCCCGGCACGCGCGCCGCGCCCAGTTGCGGGCGCGCGGCGAACAGCCCGCGCGTGTACGGGTGCGCCAGCTGCGCGAACAGCGCCCCGGTCGGCCCCTGCTCGACCACCGTGCCGCCGTACATCACCAGCGTGCGCTGCACGCTGCGGGCGATCACCGCCAGGTCGTGCGAGATCAAGAGCAGCGCCATGCCGCGCTCGGCCACCAGTTCCTGGATCAGCTGCAGCACCTGCTGCTGCAGCGTCACGTCCAGGGCCGTGGTCGGCTCGTCGGCGATCAGCAGCTGCGGCCCGCAGGCCAGGGCCATGGCGATGGTGATGCGCTGGCACTGCCCGCCCGAGAACTGGTGCGGGTAGGCGTCCAGCCGCGCCGCGGCGCCGGCGATGCCCACGCGCTCGAGCAGCGCCACGCCTTCAGTGCGCGCCTGGCGCGCCGACAGGCCCTGGTGCAGGCGCAGCGGCTCGGCCACCTGGCGGCCGATGGTGTGCACTGGGTTCAGGGCCGTCATCGGCTCCTGGAACACCATGGCCATGCGGTTGCCGCGCAGGCCGCACCACTGCGCCTCCGGCAGCCCGACCAGCTCCTGCCCGTCCAGCCGGATGCTGCCGTGCACCTGAGCGCCGTCGGGCAGCAGGCCCATCAGCGCCAGCGCGGTGAGCGACTTACCGCTGCCCGATTCGCCGATCAGGCCCAGCGTATCGCCGCGCGCCAGCGTGAAGCCCACCCCGCGCACGGCCTGCACGCGGCCGCGCCGCGTGTCCAGCCCGACGCGCAGATCGCGCACTTCAAGCAAGGGAGGCTGCACCTTGTCCATGTCCCATTGTCATGTTCCGCATGCCATGCGTCGCGCGCTGAAAGCCCCAGGCCCACGCCACCTGCACGCTCCGCACTCGACCGCACCACGCACGTGCCACCCGCACGCCGCGCCCCTCCATACCAGCAGACGCCGTGGATCCGGCTTTGCCGGTCCACCAGCGTCGTCCCCCCTCCCGCCGCGCGCAGCGCGGCGAGAGAGGGGGGAAGCGGCGCAGCCGCGCAGGGGGGTATTCCTCATAACCTCGGATCCAGCACGTCGCGCAGCCCGTCGCCCAGCAGGTTCAGCCCCAGCACCGCCAGCGCGATCGCCACCCCCGGCCACACCGCCAGCAGCGGCGCCTGGAACATCAGCGTCTGCGCCTCGGCCAGCATGCGGCCCCAGGACGGCTGCGGCGGCTGCGTGCCCAGGCCCAGGTAGGACAGCGCGGCCTCGGCCAGCACCGCCAGGGCGAACTGGATCGTGGCCTGCACGATCAGCACCGAGGCGATGTTGGGCAGCACGTGCTCCAGCGTGATGCGCGCCGCGCCCTTGCCGCTGGCGCGCGCGGCCAGCACGTATTCGCGCGCCCACACCGCCTGCGCCGAGGCGCGCGTCAGCCGCGCGAACGTCGGCACGTAGAAGATGCCGATGGCAGCGATGGCATTCACCATGCCCGGCCCGTACACGGCGGTCAGCATGATGGCCAGCAGCAGCGCCGGAAAGGCGAAGGTGAAGTCCGCCACGCGCATCAGCAGCTCGTCCACCCAGCCGCCGCGCGCGGCCGCCAGAAGGCCCAGCAGCACGCCCAGCGACAGCCCGATGCCGACGGCGATCAGCCCGACGGCGATGGTGGCGCGCGCGCCCACCAGCAGCTGCGACGCCACGTCGCGGCCATAGGCGTCGGTGCCCAGCCAGTGCGCCGCACTGGGGGGCGCCAGCGTCGCGCCCAGGTCCATCTCGTAGGCCGGCCAGGGCGTCCAGACGAAGGACAGCAGCGCCGCGCCGACCAGTACCAGCGTCAGCAGCGCGCCCAGCGCCAGGCTGGGGTGGCGCAGCGCGCGCAGCAGGGCGGGGCGGTCGTGCAGGGTGGCGTCCATCGGTCAGCGCGCCGTGCGGCGCTGGATGCGCGGGTCGATGGTGGCGTTCAGTAGGTCCACGGCGAAGTTCACCAGCACCACCAGCGCCGCCAGCAGCATCACGCAGTTGCGCACCACCACCAGGTCGCGGTTGGCGATCGACTGGAAGATCAGCCGGCCCAGACCGGGCAGGTAAAAGACGTTTTCCACCACGATGGTGCCGGCCAGCAGGTTGGCGAACTGCAGGCCCATGACGGTGACGACCGGGATCAGCGCGTTCCTCAGCACGTGCTTCCACAGCGTGGCGCGGCGCGTGAGGCCCTTGGCGCGGGCGGTGCGCACGAAGTCCTCGCGCAGCACGTCCAGCACCGCCGAGCGGGTGACGCGCGCCAGGATCGCCCCCTGCACCACGGCCAGCGCCACGGCCGGCAGCAGCAGCGCCTGCAGCGCCGGCCAGAAGCCGCCCCCGGCGTCCTGGCTCCAGCCCGGAAAGCCGCCGGCGGAGAACCACTGCAGCTTCACCGAAAACAGCAGGATCAGCAGGATGGCGAACCAGAAGTTGGGAATGGCAATGCCCAGCTGCGCCAGCGCCATCACGCCCACGTCGCCCAGCCGGTTGTGCCGCGCGGCGGCGTACACCCCGGCGACCAGTGCCAGGACGGACGCCAGCAGCATGGCCAGCAGCGCCAGCGGCACGGTGAGCGCCAGACGCTCGCCGATCAGCCCGGCCACCGGCGTGCCATAGGCGTGGCTGGTGCCCAGGTCGCCGGTGAACAGGCCGCCCAGCCACTGGCCGTAGCGCTGCCACGCGGGTAGATGCAGGCCGAGCTGGCGCGTGAGTTCCGCCACCGCCTCGGGCGCGGCATCCGGACCCAGCAGCACCTGGGCGGCGTCGCCCGGCAAAACTTCCAGTACCAAGAACACCACGGCCGAGGCGGCCAGCAGCGTGGCCGCCAGCGAGGCAAGACGTTGGAGCAGGAACAGGGCCATGGAAACGAAGCGGCGCCACAACCGGCGCCGGACGGGCAGCATAGCGGCAAAAGCCGTGGGGGCGTACGGGTTGGCGCCGGCGCCGCCGCCAGGGCGGGGCGGATAATCCCGGCCCATGTCCGCCGTCATTCCCCGTATCGACCGCCGCGCGCCCAGCCGGCGCGGCCGCTGGAGCCTCCCATGGCGCTGATGATCACCGAGGAGTGCATCAACTGCGACGTGTGCGAGCCGCAGTGCCCGAACGAGGCGATCTCCATGGGCGCCGAGCACTACGACATCGACCCGTCGCGCTGCACCGAATGCGTCGGCCACTTCGACGAGCCGCAGTGCGTGGCGATCTGCCCGGTGGCCTGCATCCCGCAGCACCCGGCGCATGCCGAGAGCCGTGAAACGTTGCTGCAGAAGTTCAACCGCCTGACGCAAAAGTCCAAGGCCGAAACGGCCTGAAGCCCTTTGTTCGTCAGGGCCTCCAGCTATTGAAACAGGAGCTCAGGCAGGGCCCGGAGCAGCCGCCGGGCGCGGTGGCTTGGGCCGGGGCGGCTTCAGCGTGTTGACCTGCTGCACGGCCTTGTCCATGTCGCCGGACAGGATCGTGGGCAGCGCTTTGAGCACATGCCGGATGCTGTCCTCGATGCGCTCGCGCTCGGCCGGGGCGGGGCGCTTGAGCACCCAGTTCACCACCTCGGACTTGACGCCCGGGTGCCCGATGCCGATGCGCAGCCGCCAGTAGTCGGTGCCGCCCAGCTGGGCGTGGATGTCGCGCAGGCCGTTGTGCCCGCCGTGGCTGCCGCCCTGCTTGAGTTTGACCGTGCCGGGTTCGAAGTCCAGCTCGTCGTGCGCCACCAGCACCTCCTGCGGCGCGATCTTGAAAAAGCGCGCCAGCGCCGCCACCGACTTGCCCGACAGGTTCATGTAGGTCTGCGGCTGCAGCAGCCAGACGCTCTGGCCCTGTACGCTGGCGCGCGCCGCCAGGCCCCAGTAGCTGCGTTCGGGCACCAGCTGCACCTTCAGCTCGCGCGCCACCTCGTCGATCCACTGGAAGCCCGCGTTGTGCCGGGTGCCGTCGTATTCCGGCCCGGGATTGCCCAGGCCCACTAGCAGTCTGATCATGGGGCGATTATCCGGACAGCGGCACGGCTTGACGCTTCGCCGGCCAGAAACACCAACGGCCCGTGCAAACGCGGGCCGAAAAAAACAATGGCCCGCACAAGGCGGGCCATGGGCACACGGCGCTGCACGCAGGGCGCAGCGCCGTGATGAAGGCAGGAATTACTTCTTGCCCTTCTTGGCAGGAGCGGGTGCCGGTGCGGCAGCGGATGCGTCCACCACCACCTCGGGCAGCTTGATGGAGATCAGCGCCGGGTTCTTGTTCGAGCCACGCACCACGGCCTTCACGCCGTGCGGCAGCTTCAGCGACTGCACGCCCACAGTGGACTTGGCCGTCAGGTCGCTCAGGTCGACCTTGATGAACTCGGGCAGCTGCGAGGGCATGCACACCACGTCCAGCTCGTGCAGCACCGGGGTCACGGTGCAGCCTTCCTGCTTGACGGCGGGCGACTCTTCCACGCCTTCGAAGTGCAGCGGCACCTTCAGATGCACGCGGGTGCGCTCGTCCACGCGCTGGAAGTCCACGTGCAGCACCTGCTGCTTGAAGGGGTGGTACTGCACGTCGCGCAGCAGCACCTTGGCGGTTTGGCCATTCAGTTCCATGTCCAGGATGCTGGAGTGGAAGGCTTCCTTCTTCAGGGCGTGCCACAGGGCGTTGTGGTCCAGCTCGATCAGCTGGGGCTCGGCGCCTGCGCCGTAGACGATGCCCGGGGCGCGACCGGTGATGCGCAGGCGGCGGCTCGCACCCGTACCTTGCTTGGCGCGCTCAAAAGCGACGAATTGCATGATGTTCACTCCGATGGGGGACCGGCCGCGACCAGCGCGGTCCACTGTTGATAAAGGCCTCGGCCCGAAACATGGGACGAGGCCTGCAGGTTGCTCGGGAAGCAGTTGCCGGGGCCGGGTATCAGCCCTGCTCCTGCTCCGCGAACAGGCTCATGACCGACTCACCGGTGGCGATGCGCTGGATCGTCTCGGCGATCAGCGGCGCTACGGTCAGCTGGCGAATCTTGGGGCAGCCCTTGGCGGCGGCGCTCAAGGGAATGGTGTTGGTGACCACCACCTCGTCCAGGGCCGAGCCGCTGGCGATGCGCTCGATGGCCGGTCCCGAGAAGATGGGGTGCGTGCAGTAGGCGTAGACGTTCTTGGCGCCGCGCTCCTTGAGCACCTCGGCGGCTTTGACCAGCGTGCCGGCGGTGTCGATCATGTCGTCCATGATCACGCAGTTGCGGCCCTCGATCTCGCCGATCACGTGCATGACCTCGGAGACGTTGGCCTTCGGGCGGCGCTTGTCGATGATGGCCAGGTCGCAGCCCAGCTGCTTGGCCAGTGCGCGCGCACGCACCACGCCGCCCACGTCGGGGCTGACGACGATCAGGTCCTCGTACTGCTTTTGCACCAAGTCGCGCAGCAGCACCGGCGAGGCGTAGATGTTGTCCACCGGGATGTCGAAGAAGCCCTGGATCTGGTCGGCGTGCAGGTCCATCGTCAGCACGCGGTTGACGCCCACGGCCTGCAGCATGTTGGCCACGACCTTGGCCGTGATCGGCACGCGCGTGGAGCGCGGGCGGCGGTCCTGGCGGGCGTAGCCGAAGTAGGGGATGACGGCACTGATGCGCTCGGCCGAGGCGCGCTTGAGCGCGTCGACCATGATCAGCAACTCCATCAGGTTCTCGTTGGTCGGCTGGCAGGTGGACTGCACCACGAAAACCTCGCGGGCGCGCACGTTCTGCTTGATCTCGACGGTGACTTCGCCGTCGGAGAAGCGCCCCACGTCGATGGCCCCTAACCCGATGCCCAGATGACCCGCGATCTCGGTGGCCATTGCCGGATTGGCATTGCCCGTGAAAACCATGAAATCAGGGTGATTGGCTTGCATGAGCAACTCGGCTGTCGGCTGGCTGATGTCACGTCCCGTGCGGGACTGGAGAAATTTGGCAGGGGAGGAAGGACTCGAACCCTCGCATGCCGGAATCAAAATCCGGTGCCTTAACCAACTTGGCGACTCCCCTACACAGGTCGACCGGCGTGGCCAGCCAACCTTGTATCTTTCAATCCCGAACCCAGCCGGCAAGCGGATGAACTGCGAGACTCCTGCACATCCTGACTTGCCATGCTGCGGGCGCATCGAGCAAATCAACCGTCTGTGCAATCTGCGCAAACACCGCACTTCCGGAGCCGGTCATCCTGGGCCGCAATCCCTTAGACGCCAGCCACTGCAGGGCTTGGTCGACTTCGGGGCACAGGGCCTGGGCGACTGGCTGCAGATCGTTTCTTCCGAAACTGTTTGGTGCTGCAGCAAAGTCCGAGATTGTAGCACGCTCTGAATCACGCTTGAGCGAAGGGCTGGAAAAAATCGCTTTCGTATCCAGTCCGGCTTCGGGCTTGACCACCACGAAATGCTCGGCCTCCAGTGCGTGCTGCAACTCGAGAGGCCGGATTATGTCACCAATTCCCTCCACCCACGCCGAACCTGGGCACAAAAAAAACGGCACGTCGGCGCCCAGCGTCACGCCGATGGCCTGCAACTGCGCGCGCGTCAGGCCCAAGCCCCAGAGCCGGTTCAGCGCCAGCAGGGTGGTGGCCGCATCCGACGAGCCGCCGCCCATGCCGGCTTGTGCCGGCACATGCTTGTCCACGGCGATGTGCGCGCCCTGGGCGCAGCCGGTGGCGGCCTGCAGCGCACGCGCCGCGCGCAGGCACAGGTCATCCGCTGGAAGAGCAGGGCCCAGGTCCTCGCGCGACAACGCCGCGTCCGCGCGCAGCTCGAAGTGCAGCGTGTCGCACCAGTCGATCAGCATGAACACCGACTGCAGCAGGTGGTAGCCGTCGGCCCGGCGTCCGGTGATGTGCAGGAAACGGTTGAGCTTGGCCGGAGCCGGCACGTCGTGCAGGGCGCGCATGGTGCGAAGAAACAAGCTGTGGAAAAAGGGTCAGCGCTCGAGCACGATGCGTAGCGTGGCCTGCGGCGCGGGCTGCTGACGCGTAGCCACCAGCCGGCCATCGGCCAGGCGCGACAGGTCGGCCTGCCAGCCGGCGGATTGCACGGCCTCGCCGCGCAGCCAGGCGAACAGGGCCTCAATGGGCAGCTTGGCGCCGGTGAGCTCCTGCGCCAGTTGCGCCAGCGAACCTGATTCGCGCTGCTCGCTGCCCGTGGTCAGGCGCGCCAGCCCGGCCTGCCACTGCAGCTCGGCAAGGGTGCTGCCCAGCGGGCTGAACAGCTGCAGGCGACCGGTTTCGGGTGTCCCGGACAAGATGAAGGCCGCGCTGAACGACTGCGCCCCCTCCTGGTCCACCTGCAGCGCCAGCCGGCCGCTCCAGTGCTGCGCGGCTGCCGCCTCGCGCGCCTGGCGCGGGGGCTGGGCACAGCCAGCCAGCCAGATGCCGGCCATTGCCAGCAGCGCCAGCCGGCCGCGTTGCGCGGGTAGCGTCACGGCCTGGCTCCCAGGCGTTTGAGAGTGGCGCGGAGGGCCTCATTGTCCGGGCTCAGATCCAAAGCCTTGCGCCAGACCTCCAGGGCCTGAGAGCGCCGGCCGAGTGTCCACAGCACCTCGCCCAGGTGCGCGGCGATTTCCGCATCGGGCTGGATCTTGAAGGCTCGCTGCAGCAGCTCCAGCGCCTGCTGGCGCCGGCCCATGCGGAATTCGACCCAGCCCAGGCTATCGGTGATGAAGGGGTCGTCCGGCGACAGCTCCAGCGCGCGCGTGATGAGCTGGCGCGCTTCCTCCAGCCGCTCGCCGCGGTCGGCCAGCAGGTAGCCCAGGGCATTCAGGGCGTGGTGGTGCTGCGGCGAGCGCGCGATGATGCCGCGCAGCAGCCGTTCGGCCTCGGACAGCTGTCCGGCCTTTTCGGCCAGCATCGCCTGGTCGTAGGCCAAGTCGTCGTCCTGCGGCGCCATGGCCAGAGCCTTGCCGTGGATTTCGAGGGCCTGCCGGTAGTCGCCCGCGTCGCGCAGCAGCTGGGCCTCGGCCTGCCAGCGCAGGCGTTCCTCCTCGGGGGTCTTGGCCGGGGTGGCGCGGATCAGGCCGCGCGCCTGGCTGAGCTTGCCCTGGCGCGCCAGCAGCGATGCGCGCCGCAGCTGCACGCCCAGCAGGTCGGCGCCGGCGCCGATGCGCGCCAGCCAGCTTTCGGCCTGCGCCAGGTCGCCGCGCTTCTCGGCGATCTGCGCCAGTACCAGCCAGGCCTGCGCCAGCGCGCGTTCGCGCGCCTCGCTCTCGGGCGCGCCCTGCAGCAGCTCGACGAAACGCTCGGCGGCCTGCTGCGCGGCGTCCAGTTCGCCCGCCTGCAGCTTCAGCGACGCCTGCAGCAGCCAGGGCTCGGGCGCCTGCGGTTGCTCGCGCGTCAGCGCCTCGACCTGCGCCTGCGCTTCGTCCAGGCGCTGCGCCTCCAGCAGCACACGCGCGTAGGCCAGGCGCAGCTCGGGCAGCGGCGTGGCAGCGAAGTAAGGCTCGAGCAGCGCTTGCGCCTCGGGCGTGCCGTCTTCCATCAACTGCAGCGCCAGCGCGGCGGCGCCGTCGTCGGTATGGTCCAGCTCCAGGGCCGCGCGCGCCGCGGCCAGCGCACCCGGCGCGTCCTGCGCCGCCAGGCGCATGCGCCCGATGGTGGTCCAGGCCACCGAGCCCACCGCCGGGTGCCTGAGTTCCTCCTGCAGCGCCTGCTCGACCACACGCGCCGCGCTGGCTTTGTTGCTGACGCGCGCGTACAGCTGGGGCAGGGCGCGGATCGCGGAAATCTTGTTGCGCGTCGAGCCGCCGGATATTTCCCGCTTCAGCGGCCCGGCGCTCTCGTTCACCCGGTTGAGCGTGACCAATACGTACAGCAGGTAGCGGTTGGCGTCGCGCGACTGCGGGTAGGCCGCGTTCCAGGCGCGGATGGCGATCAGCGCCGACTCGGCCGAGCGGGACTGCAGCGCCAGTTCGCTGGCGCGGCGGTACAGACGCGGGTCGTTGCTGCGCCGCGCGGCGTCCAGCATCAGCGCGTAGCCGGTGGCCGGGTCGCCATTGCTGCTGGTCAGTTCGCTCATCAGCAGCTCATAGAACATCTCGGCCGACAGCGCCGCGTCACGGTCGCTGCCGACGGGCTCGGACTCTTCGACCTCCGGCAGTGTCGCCGGCGTGCCGTCCGGCGGCGGCACCGGCTGCGCGAAGGCGGTGGACAGGACGCAGCCGGCCAGCAGGCTGATGGCGGCCACAGTTCGCGGCGGGCGAAGGAGAAAGACCATCGACCCATAATAATCCAAGGTACACGGCCTTCCGGCCAGCCGATTTCCCGACATTTCCCCCGTTTCCCCACATGCCCGAACTGCCCGAAGTCGAGGTCACGCGCCGCAGCTTCGCGGCGGACATCCAAGGCGCCACGGTGCTGGCCGCCATCCCCGGCAAGCCGCTGCGCTGGCCGCTGGGCATCGCCCCCGAGGAGCTCGTCGGCCGGCGCGTGCAGGGCGTACGCCGGCGCGGCAAATATCTGCTGCTGCACCTGGACCGGGGCCTGCTGCTGATGCACCTGGGCATGTCCGGCAGCCTGCGCTTTGCGCGCACCCTGCCGCCTGCCGGCACGCACGACCATTTCGACCTGGTGACCAACCTCGGCACGCTGCGCCTGCACGACCCGCGCCGCTTCGGCGCCGTGGTCTGGGCGGCGGGCGAGGACGACGCGCGCGCCGCGAAGCTGCTGGGCAATCTGGGCATGGAGCCGCTGGACGAGGCGGCGTTCGACCTGGGCGTCTTCCTGGCCGGGCTGCGCGCCAGCCGCATGCCGGTCAAGCAGCTGCTGCTGGCTGGCCGCCTGGTGGTGGGTGTGGGCAACATCTACGCCAGCGAGGCGCTGTTTCTGGCAGGCATCCGCCCGACCACGCCGGCGGCGGCCATCGGGCCGGTGCGCGCGCGCCGGCTGCACGCGGCCATCCGCCAGGTGCTGCAGCGCTCGGTGGACCGCGGCGGCACCACGCTGCGCGATTTTTCCAGCGCCGACGGCAGCGCCGGGCACTTCCAGACCGAGACGCGCGTCTATGGCCGCGAGGGCCAGCCCTGCGGCGACTGCGGCACGCCCATCCGCCAGCTGCGCCAGGGCCAGCGCAGCACCTTCTACTGCCCGCGCTGCCAGCGCGCGTGAGGGCCGCCAGGGGCGGGTGCTATATTGGCCCGGCCCCCGCAACCGCCCCTTTTTCCGCAGCGCCGTGATCCCTTCCTTCAACGAGCAGTTCGACCAGCACGGCGCCTGGCGGCGCGCGTTCGCGCAGCAGCTGCGACAGCTGGGCCAGTGGATGTCGGCACACGAGCTGACCAGCGCGGCGCTGCAGGACCGGCTGCAGCACCTGGAGGAGCAGGTGCGGCGCGACAAGGTGATGGTGGCCTTCGTCGCCGAGTTCTCGCGCGGCAAGTCCGAGCTGATCAACGCCATCTTCTTCGCCGGCTACGGCCGGCGCATCATGCCGGCCAGCGCCGGGCGCACCACCATGTGCCCGACCGAGTTGGGCTACGACACGGGAACGGCGCCCGGCCTGCGCCTGCTGCCCATCGAGACGCGCCTGCAGTCGCCCGGCTTGGCCGAGTGGCGGCTGCGGCCCGAGCGCTGGACCCAGGTGCCACTGGACATGGACGACGCCACGCAGATGGCCGGCGCGCTGGAGAAGGTCGCGCAGGTGCGCCGCGTGCCGGTGGAGGAGGCACGCGCACTGGGTTTCTGGAACGACGAGACGCCGGAAGACAACCCGGTGGCCGGCGCCGACGGCCTGGTCGAGGTGCCGATGTGGCGCCACGCGCTCATCAACATCCCGCACCCGCTGCTGGCCCAGGGGCTGGTGATCCTGGACACCCCGGGCCTGAACGCCGTGGGCGCCGAGCCCGAGCTGACCATCAACCTGATCCCGCAGGCGCACGCGGTGCTGTTCATCCTGGGCGCCGACACCGGCGTGACCCGCTCGGACTTGGCGATCTGGCGCGATCACCTGGGCGACGCCGCCGATGCGCAGGACACGCGTTTGGTGGTGCTGAACAAGATCGACACGCTGTGGGATTCGCTGAGCTCGCCCACGCAGGTGCAGGCGCAGCTGGAGCGCCAGTGCCAGACCTCGGCGCAGATGCTGGGCCTGCCGCTGTCGCGGGTGGTGCCGGTGTCGGCGCACAAGGGCCTGGTGGCCAAGATCCAGTGCGACGACGTGCTGCTGGAGGCCAGCGGCCTGCCGGCGCTGGAGGAAGCGCTGGCCGAGGGCATCGTCGCCCGGCGCCAGGCGATCCTGCGCGCCACCGTCTCGGCCAACATGCGCGCGCTGCAGGAACAGGTGCAGCGCACGCTGAACGTGCGCCGCCGCGATCTGGACGAGCAGATGCTGGAGCTGCGCAGCCTGCGCGGCAAGAACGCCTCGGTGATCGAGGCCATGCGCCAGCGCATCGGGCACGAGCAACAGGAGTTCGATGCCAGCGCCGCGCGCATCCAGGCCGTGCGCAGCGTGCACCTGCGCATGCTGCGCGAGCTGTTTCGCCAGCTGGGGGCGCGCGCACTCAAGGACGAGCTGGCGCCGCTGGAGCGCGTGCTGGGCGGGACCGGGCTGAAGACCGGGCTGCGCAAGGTCTATGCCGAGACGTTTGCGCGCGTCGGCGCGGTGCTGCAGGCGGCGCAGGCCAAGGGCGCGGAGATGCAGTCCATGCTGGCCGGCACCTTCCGTCAGCTGAACGCGGAATACGGCTTTTCGCTGCAGGTGCCGCCCGAGCCCGGACTGCAGGGCCTGATGCAGGAACTGCAGGACATCGAGCAGCGCCACCTGCAGTACATCGGCCTGGGCAACACCCTGCGCCTGACCCAGGCCGAGTTCTGCCAGCGCCTGCTGCGCGCCCTGGGGCTGCGCCTGCGCACGGTGTTCGAAGATGCGGCCAACGAGCTGGAACAGTGGAGCAAGGCCGCCACGGCGCAGCTGGACATGCAGCTGCGCGAGCGCAAGCAAAGCTTCGCGCGGCGCACCGAGGCGGTGCAGCGCATCCAGACGGCTGCCGACAGCCTGGTGCAGCGTATTGCCGAGATCGAGGAGTCCGCACGCCACTTGGACGACCTGCAGGCGCGGCTGGCGCAGATGATCGACAAGCTGATGCAGATGCCCGGCGGCGCCCCGGTGCCGGCGCAGGTGCTGGACATCGACCTGACCGAGCCGCTGCCGCACACCACCCCATGAGCGCACCGCCGCCAGACATTGCCACGCGCGTGGTGCGCTGGCAGCAGGCGCACGGGCGCCACCACCTGCCGTGGCAGAACACGCGCGACCCGTACCGCGTCTGGCTGTCCGAAATCATGCTGCAGCAGACCCAGGTGGCGACGGTGCTGGGCTACTACGAACGCTTCCTGCAGCGCTTTCCCGACGTACAGGCGCTGGCCGCCGCGCCGCTGGACGATGTGCTGGGGCTGTGGAGCGGCCTGGGCTACTACAGCCGTGCGCGCAACCTGCACCGCTGCGCGCAGGTGGTGGTGGGTGAATACGGCGGTGCCTTTCCGCAGAGCGTGGAGCAGTTGGCAGCACTGCCCGGCATCGGCCGCTCCACCGCCGGCGCCATCGCCGCCTTCTGCTTCGGCGTGCGCGCGCCCATCCTGGACGCCAACGTGCGCCGCGTGCTGACGCGCGTGCTCGGCTTTGACGGTGACCTGGCGCGCCCGGCGCAGGAGCGCCTGCTGTGGCAGCAGGCCGAGGCGCTGCTGCCACAGGACGATCTGCACGAGACCATGCCGCGCTACACGCAGGGAATGATGGATCTGGGCGCCGGCATCTGCCTGCCGCGCCGCCCGGCCTGCCTGCTGTGCCCGCTGCACGATCCCTGCGTGGCCCGGCGCGAGGGCGAGCCCGAGCGCTACCCGGTGCGCACGCGCAACCTGCGGCGCAGCGTCCAGGACTGGTGGCTGCTGCTACAGCGTGACGGCGCTGGCCGGGTGTGGCTGCAGCGCCGCCCGGGCGCCGGCATCTGGGCCGGGCTGTATGCGCCGCCGATCCACGACAGCCGCGCGGCGCTGGAGGCGGGGTTGGGCGGTGCCGTCGCGCTGCAGGAACTGCCGCCCTTCGTGCATGTGCTGACGCACCGCGACCTGCATCTGCATCCGCTGCTGCTGGATGGCGCCACGCCGGCGGCGCCGCAGGTGGCGGAGGGGGAGGGCGGCGCGTGGTTCACGCCGCAGCAGTGGCGCGCGCTGGGCCTGCCCGCGCCGATCAGAAAGCTGCTGGAGCAGCTGCACGCAAGCCCGGGTACTCGCACGCCCGGATAGGGCCCGGACATCTGTTTCAGGCCTGGGTTTCAAGGTTTTTAGGCCTCTAGCCCTTATGAATAAAGGGCATGCAGCTATATAAAAAGTAGCAAATTGCGGCCGGTCGAGGCCACGCTGGGCGTCAGCCCGTGTCCAGCTCACGGTGGCGCAGCAGCGTGTTCCATTGCTCGGCGAAGCGCTGTGCCAGCTGCTCGACCAGGTACACCGAACGGTGCTGCCCACCGGTGCAGCCAATGGCCACCGTGACGTAACTCCGGTGGTTGCACGCCATGGCCGGCAGCCAGTGGTCCAGGAAGCGGGCGATGTCCTCCAGCATCTGCGTTGCCTCGGGCTGCTGGCGCAGGTACTCGGCCACCGGTGCGTCGCGGCCGGTCAGCGGGCGCAAGAGGGGCTCGTAATGCGGGTTGGGCAGCATGCGCACGTCGAAGACATAGTCCGCATCCAGCGGCACGCCGCGCTTGAAGGCGAACGACTGGAACACCAGGTTCAGCCGGTCGGGTGGCACCGGGAGCAGGCTTTTCACGTAGCTCAAGAGCTGCGCCGGGCGCAGCGTGCTGGTGTCGATGACGTGCGAGCGCTCGCGCAGTTGGGCCAGCAGCTCGCGCTCCAGCGCGATGGTCTGCGCCAGCGCGCGCTGGCCGTCCAGCAGCGCCTTGCTGGACAGCGGGTGGCGCCGGCGCGTTTCGGAAAAGCGCCGCACCAGCGTGTCGTCGGACGCATCCAGGAACAGCAGCCGCACCAGCACGCCGTCGCGCTGCAGCTGCTGCAGCTGCTGCGGCACCAGCGGCAGCGCGGTGGCGCTGCGCACGTCCATGGCCACGGCCACGCGCCGGCCGTGGTGCGCGTGCTCCAGCGCCAGGAAGGCGCCCAGCAGTTCGGGCGGCAGGTTGTCCACACAGTAATAGCCGGCATCCTCCAGCGCGTGCAGCGCCACCGACTTGCCCGATCCCGACATGCCGGTGATGACCATGACCTCCAGCTGCATGCGCCGCTCTGTCACGGTGCGCTCCGGGTGCCGGCCGCGCCCTGGTGCAGCATCTCGCGCGCGTGCGCCAGCGTGGCGGCCGACTGCTGCTGGCCGCCCAGCATGCGCGCCAGCTCGGCCACGCGCTCGTCGCCGTCGGCCGGCTGTACGCTGCTGGTGGTCTCGCGCGTGCCCTTGCGCTTGGCCACCACCAGATGGTGGTCGGCGCAGGCGGCGACCTGCGGCAGGTGGGTGACGGCCAGCACCTGGCGCGCGCGGCCCAGCTGCTGCATCAGACGGCCGACGGTCTCGGCCACGGCGCCGCCGACGCCCGAATCCACCTCGTCGAAGATCAGCGTCGGCGCCTCGCCCAGCTCGCTGGTGGTCACCGAGATCGCCAGCGCGATGCGCGACAGCTCGCCGCCCGAGGCCACGCGGCCGATGGGCCGGGCCGTCATGCCGGGGTGGCTGCTGACCAGGAAGGCTACCTGGTCGGTGCCGTGCGGGCCGGGCTCGGCCGCGTCCAGCGCCACCTCGAAGCGCCCGCCGGTCATGCCCAGGCCCTGCATGGCCTGGGTGATGGCGCCGGCCAGCTTCGGCGCGGCCTGGGCGCGCTGGCGGCTCAGCGCGCGCGCGGCCTGCTGGTAGGCGCCGGCGTGGCGCTGCTCGGCGGCTTCCAGCGCCTGCAGGTCGGCGGCGTCGTCCAGGCGGCGCAGCTCGTCCTTCCAGCCGGCCAGCAGCTGCGGCAGCTCCTCGGGCGTGCGCCGGTAGCGGCGCGCCAGCTGCAGCCACAGCGCCACGCGCGCGTCCAGTTCGGCCAGCTGCTCGGGGTCGGGCTCGGCATGGCGCAGGTAGGCCTGCAGCGAACGCAGCACGTCGCCGGCCTGGGCGATGCACGAGGCCAGCTCGTCGTGCATGTCGCGGAAATCGTCCTGGATGTGCGCGTATTCCTGCAGCAGCTCCTGGGCCTGCGTCAGCGCGCTCACGGCGCCGCCGCCCTCGTCGCCGCCCTCCAGCTGCAGGGCCGCGCCGTGGGCGCTGTCGATCAGGGCCTGGGCGTTGGCCAGGCGCGCGTGCCGGGCATTCAGCTCGTCCCATTCGCCCTCGCGCGGCGCCAGCTTGTCCAGCTCGCCGATCTGCCACTGCAGGCGCTCGCGCTCCTGCGCCAGGGTGCTCTGCGCCTCGCGCGCGTGCGCCAGGGCCTTCTGCGCGTCGCGCCAGGCGTGCCACAGCGGCACGAGTGTCTGCGGCTGGGTGCCGGCGTAGGCATCGAGCAGGGCGCGCACGGCGTCGGGCCGGGTCAGGCTCTGCCAGGCGTGCTGGCCGTGGATGTCCAGCAGGTACACGCCCAGGGCGCGCATCTGCGCGGCGGTGGCGGGCGTGCCGTTGATCCAGGCGCGGCTCCTGCCCTGCAGGTCGACGGTGCGGCGCAGCAGCAGGGTTTCCTGCGGCTCGATGCCGGCTTCTTCCAGCCAGTCGGCCACGACCTGGGCGCTGCCGGCGCTGTCCGGGTCGAACTCGGCGCTGATGTCGGTGCGCTGCGCGCCCTCGCGCACCACGCCGCTGTCGGCGCGCGCCCCCAGCAGCAGCTGCAGCGCGTCGATCAGAATGGATTTGCCGGCGCCGGTCTCGCCGGTCAGCACGGTGAAGCCGTCGTGCAGGTCGAGCTCGAGCGCGCGCACGATGACGAAGTCCGAGAGCGCGATACGCCTCAAGGCCATGGTCAGGAACCTCCCTCGTTCCAGCGCAGCTTCTTGCGCAAGGTCGCAAAGTAGCTCCAGCCGCGCGGATGCAGAAAACACACGCGGTGCGCCGAGCGGCGCACCAGGATGCGGTCGCCGTGCTGCAGCGAAGCCAGCGACTGCATGTCGAAATTGGCGCTGATGTCGCGCCCGGCCACCACCTCGATGGCCACCTCGGATTCGTCGGACAGCACGATGGGCCGGTTGGACAAAGTGTGCGGTGCGATCGGCACCAGCACCCAGCCGGGGATCGACGGGTGCAGCATCGGCCCGCCGGCCGACAGCGCATAGGCGGTGGAGCCGGTGGGCGAGGCGACGATCAGACCGTCGGCGCGCTGGTTGGCCACGAACACGCCATCGACCTCGATGCGCAGCTCGACCATGCCGGAGGTCGAGCCGCGATTGACCACCACGTCGTTCAGCGCCAGCGCCTCAAACACGCACTCGCCACCGCGCAGCACGCAGCCGTGCATCAGCGGGCGCACGTCCTCCTCGTACTCGCCGTGCAGGATGGGCAGCAACGCATCCTGGTAGCTGTCCAGCGGCACGTCGGTGATGAAGCCCAGCCGGCCCTGGTTGATGCCGACCAGCGGCGTGCCGTAGGCCGCCAGGCGCCGGCCCACGCCCAGCATGGTGCCGTCGCCACCCACCACCAGGCACAGGTCGCACTGCCGGCCGACGTCGTCCAGGTCCAGCACCGGGTAATCGCTGAGTTCCAGATGGGCCGCGGTCTCGGCTTCCAGCGCCAGCTCGCAGCCCTGCTCGATGACGAAGCGCGCGATGCAGTCGATGACCTCGCGTGAGCCCTCGACGGCCGGTGGCGCGGCGGGGCGCTGGTACTTGCCGATGACTGCGACGCGGCGAAAGATAGGCTTCATTTGGTCGGAAATTACATCACTAAAATGATGTGATGCTGGATGACCGTGCCAAGGTGTTGCTCAAAGCGCTGGTGGAGCGCTACATCGCCGATGGTCAGCCGATCGGCTCGCGCACGCTGTCGCGCGCCTCGGGGCTGGACCTGTCGCCGGCGACCATCCGCAACGTCATGGCCGACTTGGAGGAGCTGGGACTGATCGCCAGCCCGCACACTTCGGCTGGGCGCATTCCCACGGCCAAGGGCTACCGGCTGTTCGTGGACACCATGCTCACCGTACAAAAGGGCGAGCTGCCGACGCTGCAGCTGGTACCCGAGCAGCCGCAGAAGGTGATCGCCAACGCCGCGCACCTGCTGTCCAGCCTCTCGCAGTTCGTCGGCGTGGTCATGGCGCCGCGCCGGGCCTCGGTGTTCCGGCACATCGAGTTCCTGCGCCTGTCCGAGCGGCGCCTGCTGGTCATCATCGTCTCGCCCGACGGCGACGTGCAGAACCGCGTCATCTTCACCGACGTGGACCACGATCAGTCGCAGCTGGTCGAGGCAGCCAACTTCCTGAACACGCACTACGCCGGCCTGGCCATGGACCAAGTGCGCGAACGCCTGAAGGGCGAGGTCGAGCAGCTGCGCGGCGAGGTGGCCACCTTGATGCAGGCGGCGGTAAACGCCGGCACCGAGGCCCTGAGTCAGTCGCAGGAGGAGGTGGTGTTCTCCGGCGAGCGCAACCTGCTGTCGGTGAGCGACTTTTCCAGCGACATGGACCACCTGCGCCGCGCCTTCGAGCTGTTCGAGCAGAAGACGCAGATCCTGCGGCTGCTGGACATCTCCAGCCGCGCCGAGGGCGTACGCATCTTCATCGGCGGCGAGAGCCAGGTGGTGCCGTTCGAGGAGCTGTCGGTGGTCAGCGCGCCCTACGAGGTGGACGGCCAGGTGGTCGGCACGCTGGGCGTGATCGGGCCGACGCGCATGGCCTACGACCGCATGATCCAGATCGTGGACATCACCTCCAAGCTGGTCTCCAACGCCCTGAGCCACCGCCGCTGAGCCCCTACAATGGCGCCCGCCGCTCGCGCGGTACCTCGGGGGCGTTAGCTCAGTTGGTCAGAGCAGGGGACTCATAATCCCTTGGTCGCTGGTTCGAGCCCAGCACGCCCTACCAGGTCGACCAAGCACTCAGGCCAGTTCTTCGGGACTGGCCTTTTTGTTTTTCGCCAGCGTGGCGGCTCTGGGCGGCGTTTCCCATGGCGCTCGGCCGGTGTGCGGCGGACACGCCACAGCGCCGGCGCGCCCCGGAAACTGCATGCCAGAATGCCCCGCATGAGCACCGTTCCCCTGCTCCCCGTGCCCGACGCCGCCCTCACGCCGGCGGCGCCGGCGCACCTGGGCGAGGCACTGTATCGCGCTGCTTTGGGGCGCATCAACACGGGTCACTATCTGGCGGCTTTCGAGCGTTTCGATGCCACCGAGCGCATGCTGCCGGGCTGGAACTGGGCAGCCGCACTGTGCACGCTGGGCTGGATGGTGTTTCGGCGCCTGTGGGTGCCGCTGGCGGTGTACCTGGCCGGGGTGACGGCGCTGGGGCTGGGGCTGGCGGCGCTGGTGCGGCTGGGCAGTGCGCTGCCGACCGCCGTGCTGGCCGGCTTGGCCTTGGCCTGCGCGCTGCTGGTGTACGCGCTGCCCGGGCTGTATGGCGATGCGCTGCTGCACGGCCAGCTGCGCCAGCGCATCAGCGCTGCAGTGGCTGCGGCGCCCACCATCCGCGGGGCATTAATGCAGCTGGAGCGGCGCGCGCCGTCGCTGCCCTGGCTGGCGTCGGTGGCGCTGGCGCTGGCCGCAGCCGCGCTGTTGTCGGCCATGGCGCTGTGGTGGCTGGCGGCAGGGCAGGCGCTGCCCGGGCAGGCCATGGCACGGCAACCGACCGTGGCGGAGCAGGCAGCTCACATTTCCGTGCCAGCGCCGGACGCCCAGCCGCCCGAAGCGGCGCCCGGCGCGCAGGCGCCCGACCCCTCTGGCGGCGAGAGCGCACGGATACCGCAGTCCGCACCGGTGCCGGCCGCCGCAGCCAGTGAACCGCAGCCGCCCGAGTCGCCGGCCGCAGCGCCCGCGCAGCCTGGCACCGCGCCAGCATCGGTGGCACAAGATCCGGCCACGCCGCCGGCGGTGGTTTCCACGCTCGCCAGCACCACTGGCGAACCGGAGGCAGCCGTGCCGGCGCCCACCAGATCGCCATCCACGCCGCCGGCCAGCGTCGCAAGCACCCCACCTGTGCCCAGTGCGCCTGCCAGACCGGTCGCCAAGGTCCGGCGCAGCGCGCCGCCGGCCGCTGCGCCGGAAGCGCCGCTGTCCGATTCGCGCCGGCTGTACGTCAACGTTGGCCTGTTCGCCGAGGACGCCAACGCCCGCCGCGCGCACGCGCGGCTGCTGGCGCAGAGCCTGCCCTCGACGCTGCGCACCGTGACGGCCGCCGATGGCCGCCGGCTGCAGCGTGTGCGCGTCGGCCCCTTCGCCTCGGCGGCCGAGGCCAACGCCGCGGCGGCCCGGGTGCGCGCGCTGGGGCTGGACGCCGCGGCCGCCGCACGGCAGGCCGACTGACCGGCGGCGCTGGAGCCTGGCCCGGTTACCGCTGGTCACTGCGCAGGCGCGGCTGCGCGCTTATGGTGCTGGCCTTCTTTCTTTCTTCCTCTCGATTCAAACCAGGCAAAGGATGTCAGACATGGGTATGCGTTGGATGCAGCTGATGGGTGGCGCGGCGCTGGTGGCGCTGGCCGGGTGCTCGTCGATCGGCCTGCCGGGGGGTGGCAGCACAGCGCCGGCCGCGCCGCCACCGATCGGCGCCAGCACGGCGCCCAAGGGCGGCACCTGCAATGCCCAGGCGGCCCAGTGGGCGGTGGGCCAGAGCGCCACCGCCAAGGTGGTCGAGCAGGCGCGCGTGCGTGCCGGCGCGCGCATGGCGCGCACGCTGCGGCCGGACCAGCCGGCAACGCTGGAATTCAACGCCGAGCGTCTGAACCTGCAGCTGGATGCCGGCGGCAAGGTGACCGCTGCGCGCTGCGGCTGATGCGCCGCGCGGGCGCCGGCCAGGGCGTGCAGACGGCCATGGCCTGGCGCGGCGCCGCCCGGATCAGTCGGGCAGGAACAGCGCCTGCAGGTCGCTCAGGAAGTCGAAGCCGCGCTCCGTCGGGCGCACCTGTTCCATGTCGCGCTCGATCAACCCCTGCGCCTCGGCCTGCTGCAAGCCGCGCGCGATGGCGGTGACGGCCAGGCCGGTGCGCGCGCTGAAGTCGGCCAGCGCGAAGCCTTCCTTCAGGCGCAGCGCGTTCAGCATGAACTCGAACGGCAGGTCGGCGCGACGCACATCCTCGTCCTGGGCGATGGCCTGGCCGGCCAGGGCCTGCGCCATGTAGCGCTGCGGGTCGCGAAAGCGCACCTGGCGCACGATGCGGTGCGCGAAGCTGAGCTTGCTGTGCGCGCCGGCGCCGATGCCCAGATAGTCGCCGAACTGCCAGTAGTTGCGGTTGTGCACGCAGGCGTGGCCGGGACGGGCGTAGGCCGAGACTTCGTAGCGCTGCATGCCGGCGCCGGCGGTGGCCTCGGTGATCGCGTCCAGCATGGCGTAGGCGTCGTCGTCCTCGGGCAGCCCGGCGGGCGGGTGCTTGGCGAAGAAGGTGTTGGGCTCGATCGTCAGGTGGTACACCGACAGGTGCGGCGGTGCGAACGCCAGCGCCGTGGCCACGTCCTGGCGCAGCTGCGCCAGCGTCTGGCCGGGCAGGGCGTACATCAGGTCCAGGTTGAAGGTGTCGAAGGCGCCGGCCGCCTCCTGCACCGCGGCCAGCGCCTGGGCGCGGTCGTGCACGCGGCCCAGCGCGGCCAGGTGCGTGTCGTTGAAGCTCTGCACGCCGATAGACAGGCGGGTGACGCCGGCGCTGCGGTAGGCGGCAAAGCGCTCGCGCTCGAAAGTGCCGGGGTTGGCCTCCAGCGTGATCTCGCAGCCCGGCTCCAGCGGCAGGCGCGCGCGCAGGGCGGCCAGCAGCCGGTCGACGTCCTCGGGCGGCAGCAGGCTGGGCGTGCCGCCGCCGATGAAGACGCTGTGCACGGTGCGGCCCCAGATCAGGGGCAGCGCCGCCTCCAGGTCGGCCACCAGCGCGTCCAGGTAGCGCGCGTGCGGCAGCTGCTCGACACCGCCGCGCGCCTCGTGCGAATTGAAGTCGCAGTACGGGCACTTGCGCAGGCACCACGGGATGTGCACGTACAGCGACAGCGGCGGCAGGCTGGTCAGCTGCAGCAGGCCGGGGCGCAGGTAGTGCAGCGCGTCGCGCGCCGGTGCGGCGGCCTCGGGCGCGGGATGGATCGGGGGCAGGGCAGGCATGCGGCCGTTGGGAGATTGGGGGTGTTTTCGGGCTCCAGCCCATGTTTCATATGGGCTTGCAGCTCACTTTTTTGATGGTCAGAGCCAGCGCTCGCGCATCAGCTCCAGCATCTGGCGCGAGGCGCGGCCGCGATGGCTCAGGGCGTTCTTCTCCTCGGCGGGCAGCTCGGCAAAAGTGCGGCCGAGCTCGGGCAGCAGCATCACCGGGTCAAAGCCGAAGCCGCCGTCGCCGCGTGGCGCGCGCGCGATCTCGCCGGCCACGCGGCCCACAGCGATCAGCGGCTCGGGGTCGCCCGGGCTGCGCACCGCCACCAGAGTGCTGACCATGGCGGCACGCCGGTCATCGACGCCCTGCATCTGCTCGAGCAGCGCACGCACGTTGTTGGCGTCGCCCTTGTCGTAGCCGAAGCGCGTGGCGTAGTGGGCAGTCTGCACACCGGGCTGGCCGCCGAAGGCATGCACGCACAGGCCGGCGTCGTCGGCCAGCGCCGGCAGGCCGGTGTGGGCGGCGGCGAAGCGCGCTTTGGCCAGCGCGTTCTCGACGAAGGTGT
This sequence comes from Oryzisolibacter propanilivorax, assembly GCF_900103645.1. Lineage (GTDB taxonomy): Bacteria > Pseudomonadota > Gammaproteobacteria > Burkholderiales > Burkholderiaceae_C > Melaminivora > Melaminivora propanilivorax. Next base: position 148,169 of record NZ_FNHP01000003.1, on the reverse strand, counting down.
CGAACGGCTCCTCGGCCTCGCCCACGCCCAGCTCACCCTGGGCGATGAGCTGCACACCCAGCGGGGCGAACATCTGCTGCAGTTCGGCGAGCTTGCCGCGGTTGTTGGAGGCCAAGACCAGTTGCATGGGAGAAAAACTGATTTTTTGAATAAAAAATACCTCGAGCCCTTATAAAGAAAGGGCCTTCAGCTATGTTGTTGATAGCGCGAGGCGCTGCAGCGCGATCAGCTCGGCGATGCCGCCCTCGGCCAGCGCCAGCAGCGCGTCCAGCTCGCGGCGCGAGAACGCCGCCCCTTCGGCTGTGCCCTGCACCTCGACGTAGTGTCCGGCGCCGGTCATCACCACATTCATGTCGGTGTCGCATTGCACGTCCTCGGCGTAGTCCAGGTCCAGCAGCGGCGTGCCCTGCACCATGCCCACCGACACCGCCGCCACCGCGCCGGTCAACGGCGAGACGGTCAGCTTGCCTGTCGTCTGCAGGTGGGTGACGGCGTCGTGCGCCGCCACCCAGGCGCCGGTGATGGCCGCGGTGCGCGTGCCGCCGTCGGCCTGCAGCACGTCGCAGTCCAGGTGGATGGTGCGCTCCCCCAGCGCCTGCAGGTCGAACACCGCGCGCAGGCTGCGCCCGATCAGGCGCTGGATTTCCTGCGTGCGCCCGCTTTGCTTGCCGCGCGCGGCCTCGCGGTCGCTGCGCCGGTGCGTGGCGCGCGGCAGCATGCCGTATTCGGCCGTCACCCAGCCGCCGCCGCTGCCGCGCCGGTGCGGCGGCACTTTTTCCTCGACCGAGGCCGTGCACAGCACCCGCGTCTGGCCGAACTCGACCAGCACCGAGCCCTCGGCGTGCAGGGTGTAGCCGCGCGTCAGGCGCACCGGGCGCAACTGGTGGGCGGCGCGCTGGCCGCTGCGTTCCCATGTCATTCCAGAAATCCTTTCAAGCCGCAGACGTGGCGACATCGTGCTCATCCAGGTGCGCCTTCAATCAGCCGCCGCTGCGCCTGCAGCCGCCATGCGGCGCAGCGCTTCGGGGACATGGCAGCGTTCCGCCTCGGGCGCACGGCGCCTCAGGGGGAGGTCCATCATTTCTTCGCGGACCGCCGGATGGCCGCATTGATCTCGGCGATCGAGCGCTCGATGGCGGCGTCGTCCAGGTCGTCGGCCCAGCCGTCCAGCGGCTCGTGCTGGATGGTGGAGGCGAAATGTTCGACACCGAAATCCTCGGTGGAGATGCCCTGGGTCGACTGGAAGGCGTCGGGCGTCTCCCATTCCATGGCCACGGCGGTGACGTTGTCGCTGGCGGCGCCGGCGCGGCGCAGCGCGTCCTCGACCAGCTCGGGCACTGCCTGCGATACCGGCAGGTGCGACAGCTGGCGGGCGATGGTGGCCTCGTCCAGCGCGCTCCACAGTCCGTCCGAGCACAGCAGCAGCCGGTCGCCCTGCTGCAGCGGCACGGGCGCCGAGATGTCGAACAGCGGCTTGGCGGGAGAGCCCAGGCAGGTGAACAGCACGTTGCGGTTTACGTGCTCGATGCCGGGAATGGCGGCGTTGCGCAGCTCCAGGTAGGAATGGTCGCGCGTGCGCTGCAGCACCTCGCCGCCACGCACCAGGTACAGGCGCGAATCGCCGCAGTGCACCCAGCGCGCGCAGCCGTCCTGCACCACGGCGATGACCAGGGTGGTGCGCGGCGCGTCCAGCAGGGCGTGCTGGGCGCTGTAGCGCAGGATCTGCTCGTGCGCCGCCTGCAGCGCGGCGGGCAGGAAATCCTCGACGCTGGCCAGCGCCGGCCGGGCCTGGGCCTGGAACAGGCTGGATACGCCCTGGATGGCGATCTGCGCGGCCACCTCGCCCTGCGGATGCCCGCCCATGCCGTCGGCCAGCACAAACAGGCAGGCCTGGCGCGTGTAGCAATAGCCCATGCGGTCCTCATTCTTCTCGCGCCCGCCGCGGCGGCTGATCTGGAAGACGGAGAACTTCATTTGGGCCGTCCGACGACGCCCGTGGCCTCGCTGGCCTTGTGCAGGCTTTTCCTCGTGTCGGACACCAGGGTGTCGAGCTGTAGGCGCATCTTCTCGGCCAGGCTCAGCTGGGTGTAGCGGCGCTCGCCCTCGCGCGAGAGCTCCTTTTGCAGCGCGAACACCGACTGCGGGCGCGTCAGCGGGTCCAGCGCCATGCACCACTCGACGATCTCGATCAGGTTGTCCGAGTAGATGCCGCGCAGCTTGGCCAGGGCGCCGGTCAGGCGGTCCTTTTCCTGGCGCTGCGGCGCCTCGGGTGGCGGAAAGCCCTGCATGCAGGCGTAGATGCAGGCGCCGATGGCGTAGATATCGGTCCACGGGCCAAGCTGCCCGTCGCGGCGGTACATCTCGGGCGCGGCGAAGCCGGGGGTGTACATCGGGCGGATGAAGTTGCCCTCCTTGGACAGCACCTCGCGCGCGGCGCCGAAGTCGATGAGCACGGCCTTGTCGTCGTCGGTGATGAAGACGTTGGCCGGCTTGATGTCCAGGTGCAGCATCTTGTGCTGGTGCACGATGCGCAGACCGCGCAGCACCTCGTCGAACAGCGAGCGGATGGTGGACTCGCGGAACACCTTCTGCGCCTTCTGGTCGCGCGCGGTGACGATGAAGTCCTGCAGGGTGGCGCCCTCCAGGTAGTTCATCACCATGTACACGGTCTCGTTCTCGCGGAAGAAGTTCAGCACGCTGACCACCGAGGCGTGCGAGATCTGCGCCAGCGAGCGGCCTTCCTCGAAGAAGCTCTTGAGGCCCAGACGGTACAGCGAGAGCTTTTCGGGCGGCACCCTGGGCAGCAGCTCGCCGGCTTCGCGCGTGGCCAGCGAGGCCGGGATGTATTCCTTGATGGCCACCTGCTGGCCTTCGCTGTCCAGCGCCAGATAGACGACGCCGAAACCGCCGGCGGCCAGCCTGCGCGCCACGCGGTAGCCACCGATGAGGGTGCCGGGGGGCAGGGGAGCGGGTTTGGCTTTTGACATGGGGCTGGAGCGATGAACACGAGGCGGCGGCGCAAACGCCGGATAATCGCCGGTTCACCAGCCACCACCCAATAAAAAGTCCCATGGCAGTCTACAGCATGACCGGCTACGCCAGCGCCCAGTGCGAGGTGCCTGGCGCCATGGCCGCGGCCCCCACCGGCGCGCGCCGGCTGGGCCTGGAACTGCGCTCGGTCAACAGCCGTTTCCTGGACCTCACCCTGCGCCTGTCCGACGAGCTGCGCGCGCATGAGCCGGCGCTGCGCGCCCTGCTCACCGCCGGCTTGAAGCGCGGCAAGGTCGAGCTGCGCGCCTATGTCGATCAGGCCGATGGCGCCGGCCTGGCGCAGCCGCCCGAGGCGCTGCTGCAGCGCCTGGCGCAGGTGCAGGACGCGGTGCGTGTCCATCTGCCGCAGGCGGCGCCGCTGTCGGTGGCCGATGCGCTGCGCCTGGCCGCCAGTGGCAGCGCGCAGCAGCAGGACCTGGGCCCGCAGCTGCTGGAGCTGGCGCGCCAGGCGCTGCAGGAGCTGCGCGCCGCGCGCGAGCGCGAGGGCGCGCGCCTGGTGGCCACGCTGCACGAGCGGCTGCAGGGCCTACGCACCCTGGCGCAGCAGGCCGCGCCGCTGATCCCGGCGCTGGTCGAGCAGCAGCGCCAGCGCTTCATGGAACGCTGGCGCGAGGCGATGCAGCTGGCCGAGGGCGCGGCCGTGCCCGAGGCCGCGCAGGAGCGCGCCCTGAGCGAGGCCACGGCGTTCGCCATCCGCATCGACGTGGCCGAGGAGCTGACGCGACTGGCGGCACACGTGGAAGAAATCGCGCGGCTGCTGGACCAGGGCGGCGAGGTCGGCAAGCGCCTGGACTTCCTGATCCAGGAGCTGCACCGCGAGGCCAATACCCTCGGCTCGAAGTCGGCGACCATGGAGCTCACGCGCATCGGCGTGGACATGAAGGTGCTGATCGAGCAAATGCGCGAGCAGGTGCAAAACCTCGAATGATCCTGTTTTGATAGCTAGAACCCGGCACCATATATGGACTATCCCGGAAATCTTTTTGTAGTCTCGGCGCCCAGCGGGGCCGGCAAATCCAGCCTGGTCAAGGCACTGATGGAAGTCGACTCGCATGTCCAGCCGTCGGTTTCGCACACCACGCGCGCGCCGCGTGGCCAGGAGCGCCACGGCCGCGAGTACTTCTTCGCCTCCGAGCAGGAATTCGATGCGCTGGTCGCGGCCAACGGCTTCGTCGAGTGGGCCAACGTGCACGGGCGCCGCTACGGCACCTCGCGCCGTGCCATCGAGGAGCGCATCGCCCAGGGCGGCGATGTGGTGCTGGAGATCGACTACCAGGGCGCGCTGCAGATCAAGCAGGCCTTCGCCGAGGCGGTGTTGGTGTTCATCCTGCCGCCGAGCTGGGACGAGCTGCGCTCGCGCCTGGAGCGCCGCGGCGAGGACGCCAGCGACGTGATCGAGATGCGCCTGGCCAATGCCGCGCAGGAGATGGCGCAGGCCGATAAATTCGACTTCGTTATAATCAACGAAGTTTTCGAGCGGGCGCTTTTCGACCTAAAAACCATCGTCCACGCCCAGCGGCTCAAGTACATCGCCCAACGCCGTGCCCGGGCCGACACCTTCGCCTCGCTCAACATCCCCTGATCGCCTTCGCGCCCATTTCCCTGGAGAAACACCATGGCCCGCATCACCGTGGAAGACTGCCTGGAGCAGGTCCCCAACCGTTTTCAGCTCGTGCTGGCCGCCACCTACCGTGCCCGCATGCTCAGCCAGGGCCACACGCCGCGCATCGACAGCCGCAACAAGCCGGCTGTGACCGCGCTGCGTGAAATTGCCGCCGGCAAGGTCGGCCTGGAAATGCTGAAGAAGGTGCCGGGCTGAACACTGCCCGGCTCTGTCCCGTTTCCCACCAAAGCACCGCTGGCCGGTGCTTTCGTTTTTTGCGTGCCCGTGACCATGGCGCTGCGCACGATTTTTTACGGCGCTATAGTTGACGGGCTATGGCTTTTCCTTCCTCCAATGCTCAGGCAGTCACCGCGGCAAAGCCCGTGGATGCGGCCGTTGCCGCCAGCAATGCGGCCGCTGCCAGCTTTGCCGCACTGCTGGAAAAGCTCGACTATCTGACCGAGGCCGAGGCCGAACAGGTCCGGCTGGCCTATCGCTACGCCGACCAGGCGCACCTGGGCCAGTTGCGCAGCAGCGGCGAGCCCTACATTACCCATCCCATCGCCGTCGCTGCGCTGTGCGCTAGCTGGAAGCTGGATGCGCAGGCGCTGTGCGCGGCGCTGCTGCACGATGCGATGGAGGACTGCGGCATCACCAAGTCCGACCTGGTCGAGCGCTTCGGCACGCCGGTGGCGGAGCTGGTGGACGGACTGACCAAGCTGGACAAGCTGCAGTTCAACACGCGCGAGGAAAACCAGGCCGAGTCGTTTCGCAAGATGCTGCTGGCGATGGCGCGCGACGTGCGCGTCATCCTCATCAAGCTGGCCGACCGCACGCACAACATGCGCACGCTGTCGGACATGCCGCGCTCCAAGTGGCGCCGCATTTCGTCGGAGACGCTGGAAGTCTATGCGCCGATCGCCCACCGCCTGGGTCTGAACCAGACCTACCGCGAGTTGCAGGACCTGTCGTTCCGCCACCTGCATCCGTGGCGCTACGAGACGCTGTCCAAGGCCGTGGCGCGCAGCCGCAATCGCAGTCGCGACAGCGTGCAGAAGATGCAGTCCGATGTGGATGCGGCCTTCGTGCGCATGGGCCTGCCGGCGCGCGTGTCCGGGCGTGAGAAGACGCTGTACGCGATTTACCAGAAGATGACCGAGCAGCACCTGAGCTTCGCCCAGGTCATCGACCTGTACGGCTTTCGCGTGGTGGTGGCATCGGTGCTGGACTGCTACACCGCCTTGGGCGTGCTGCACCAGGCGTTCAAGCCGGTGCCAGGCCGGTTCAAGGACCACATCGCCATCGCCAAGCTCAACGGCTACCAGTCGCTGCACACGACGCTGGTGGGCCCGGCCGGCCTGAACGTCGAGTTCCAGATCCGCACCGAGGAGATGCACATCGTCGCCGAGGCCGGGGTGGCGGCGCACTGGTTGTACAGGGCGCGTGCGGCATCCGGCGAGGTCGGGGAATCGGCCGAACCCATGGACACGCAGTGGCTGCAGTCGCTGCTGGACATCCAGAACGAGACGCGCGACGCGGCCGAGTTCTGGGACCATGTCAAGGTCGACCTGTTCCCGGATGCGGTCTATGTCTTCACGCCGCGCAGCCAGATCCTGGCGCTGCCACGCGGCGCGACGGTGGTGGACTTCGCCTACGCCATCCACAGCGACGTGGGCGACCGCACCGTGGGCGCGCGCATCAACAACGAGCAGGTGCCGCTGCGCACCGAGCTGCGCAACGGCGATGTGGTGGAAGTGATGACCGCGCAGGGCGCCAGGCCCAATCCGGCGTGGCTGGGCTTCGTGCGCACGGCGCGCGCACGCTCCAAGATCCGGCATTACCTCAAGAGTCTGGTGCAGGCCGAATCGGCCGGCCTGGGCGAGAAGCTGCTGGCCCAGGCGCTGCGCGCCGAGGGCATTCAGCAGCTGCCAGACGCGCAGGAGCAGTCGGCGCTGTGGGACCGGCTGCTGCATGCCACAGGCAGCCGTTCGCAGACCGAGCTGCTGACCGACATCGGCCTGGGCCGGCGCATCGCCGGCATCGTCGCCAAGCGGCTGGCGGGCCTGCTCGCCGAGGGCGGTCAGCGTCCGGACGCGGTGCTGCTCAGCCGCGAGCGCTATGCGGGGCACGAAAACCTGTCGCAGGGCGCCATCACGGTGGACGGCAGCGAGTCGGCGCCGGTGCAGTACGCTACCTGCTGCCGCCCGGTGCCGGGCGATCCGGTGGTCGGCTACCTGGGGCGTGGCGAGGGCCTGGTGGTGCACCACGCGCAATGCGGCGTGGCCCAGCGCCTGCAGCGCAAGGACGCCGAGCGCTTCATTGCCGTGGACTGGGCGGACGAGCCGGCGCGGCTATTCGACGCCGGCATCACGGTGACGGTGAACAACGGCAAGGGTGTGCTGGCGCGCATCGCATCGGAGCTGAGCAATTCCGAGGCCGACATCGTGCGCATGGACATGGACGACGCCATGGCGACGACGGAGCTGCGCTTCGTGGTCGCCGTGCGCGACCTGTCGCACGTCGAGGCGGTGCTGCGCAACCTGCGCCGCGCGCCGTCGGTAGTGCGCGTGTGGCGCGTGCTGCCGCACGCCGCCTGACGGGACGCCAGTCAATCCTGATTCGGGGGCTCGGGGTAGCATACGTGCAGCACCTCCAGCGTGCGCAGGCCGGCAGGCGTCATCAGCGACACTTCGTCGCCCTCGCGGCTTTTCAGCAAGGCGCGTGCCACCGGCGAGATCCAACTGATCTGCTGCTGTGCGTTGTCCGCTTCGTCGATGCCCATGATGGTCACGGTGCGCTCATCGCCCGTGTCCTCGGCATAGGTGACGGTGGCGCCGAAGAAGACCTGGTCGCTGCCGGCGTGCGCCGATGCGTCCACCACCTCGGCGATTTCCAGGCGCCGTGTCAGGAAGCGGATGCGCCGGTCGATCTCGCGCAGGCGCTTCTTGCCATACAGGTAGTCGCCGTTTTCCGAGCGGTCGCCATTGCTGGCGGCCCAGTGCACGATGTCCACGACCTTGGGCCGCTCCTCATCGATGAGTTGCAGCAGTTCGGCGCGCAGGCGCGCGTAGCCTTGCGGTGTGATGTAGTTCTTGCCGCCGGCAGGCAGGGCGGCTGCCGGGGTAGGGCTGTCGTCCTCGTCCTCGGGGGCGTCGTTTTCGCGGGTGAAGGCTTTGCTCATGCCCACATGGTGCCGTGTTGTGTGCTGGATGGCCAATCAGGCAGGAAACGAAAAAGCCCTGAATCCTTTCGGACTCAGGGCTTGACGTTTGGTGCGGCTGGCAGGAATCGAACCCACGACCCCTTGGTTCGTAGCCAAGTACTCTATCCAGCTGAGCTACAGCCGCTAAGCTTTGAATTGTAGCACGATATTTTCATGCTCTTTTCAAAAATTGTCGTTTTGCTGTTACGTCCTTGCTGGGCGGCGTGCTCTGCGACAACGAGGCGAATTCTAGCGCAGTTTTTTAGTGCTTCCGATGAAGCCGGGCCGATTTCTCAACGCTGTGTGTAGCCCAGGCAGGCGCCGGCATTCGGCCGGCCTCGGCACTCGCGGTACAGGCGGCGGTCGCGCTCTGCGCTGCTTTCCTGCGAATTGTTCTGCTGATGCTTGACCTTGACCATCTTGGTTTTCTTCACTGCGGATGCCTTGGCGGCCAGGGCTGGCGTGGTGAGGCTGGCGCCTAGGCCAAGCGTGGCAGCGAAGGCCAGCAAGCGCAGGCAGGAGCGAGGTGACAGGGACATGGTGGGATCGATGCTTGAATTGTTCGCGATGATGGGCGGTCTGCCTGCAGCGCCGCAACAGGGAGCACGCCGATATCGTGGGAAATGCCCTGGCGATATAATCGAATGGTTTTGCATCCTGCAAGACGCACGCCGGCGGCCTTTCCAGTGGCCGGCGCAAGTCACCATCAGGCCCAGGGTCAGGTTGTCGGAGTCCGCTTCCACTGCCATGTCCCGCCCGGGCCGCACCAGGAAATTTTCATGATCGCATCCTCCGTCAAGGCCGAAGTCGTCAAGGCCAACCAGCGCGCTGCCAACGATACCGGCAGCCCCGAAGTGCAGGTCGCCCTGCTCACGGCGCGCATCAATGAGCTGACCCCCCACTTCAAGCAGCATGCCAAGGACCACCACGGTCGCCGCGGCCTGCTGCGCATGGTCAGCCGCCGCCGCAAGCTGCTGGACTACCTCAAGGCCAAGGACGCCGACCGCTACACGGCCCTGATCGCCAAGCTGGGCCTGCGCAAGTAATTCGCGCAGCCGCACCGCAACGAGAGCGCCTGGGTGGGCTTTGCCTGGTCAGGCGCTTTTGTTTTTTCCATGCGCGGCTTTCGGCAGAAGCGAAGCTGTGTCATTCCAGGGGCGCTGGCAGGCGCCGCCAACGCCACTGGAATGGCATCGTGTTTCTGCATGGAACAGCGCGCAAGCCCTTGCTGGACAAGCGTGTCCAGCTATCAACGAATGAGCAAGGAGCCATCGCCATGAGCATCTTCAACAAAGTCACCAAGACCTTCCAATGGGGTGAGCACACCGTCACCATGGAAACCGGTGAGATCGCGCGCCAGGCCTCTGGCGCCGTCCTCGTCAACATCGACGACACCGTGGTGCTGGCCACCGTGGTCGCCAGCAAGAATGCCAAACCCGGCCAGGACTTCTTCCCGCTGACGGTGGACTACATCGAGAAGACCTACGCCGCCGGCAAGATCCCGGGCAGCTTCTTCAAGCGCGAGGCCAAGTCCTCCGAGCTGGAGACGCTCACCAGCCGCCTGATCGACCGCCCGATCCGCCCGCTGTTCCCCGAGGGCTTCTACAACGAGGTGCACGTGGTCATCCACACCATCTCGCTGAACCCCGAAGTGGACGCCGACATCGCAGCCATGATCGCCGTCAGCGCCGCGCTGTCGATCTCCGGCATCCCGTTCAGCGGCCCGATCGGCGCCGCCCGCGTGGGCTACGTGAACGGCCAGTACGTGCTCAACCCGGGCCAGACCGCGCGCAAGAACTCGCAGCTGGACCTGGTCGTGGCCGGCACCGAAGCTGCCGTGCTGATGGTCGAGTCCGAAGCCGAGCAACTGCCCGAGGATGTGATGCTGGGCGCCGTGGTCTTCGGCCACGAGCAGGGCCGCGTCGCCATCAACGCCATCCACGAGCTGGTGCGCGAGGCCGGCAAGCCGGTGTGGGACTGGAAGGCGCCGGCGCAGGACGAGGCTTTCCTGGCCAAGGTGAAGGGTCTGGCCGAGGACAAGCTGCGCGCCGCCTACCAGATCCGCAGCAAGCAGGGCCGCACCCAGGCGCTGCGCGAGGCATCGGCAGCGGTGCTGCAAAGCCTGAAGGACGAGGGCGCCGAGTTCGATTCCACGCGCGTCGAATCCATGCTGTTCGACCTGGAGGCGCAGATCGTGCGCGGCCAGATCCTCGCCGGCGAGCCGCGCATCGACGGGCGCGACACGCGCACCGTGCGCCCGATCGAGATCCGCACGTCGCTCTTGCCGCGTACACACGGCTCGGCGCTGTTCACGCGCGGCGAGACGCAGGCGCTGGTGGTGACGACCTTGGGCACCGAGCGCGACGCGCAGCGCATCGACGCGCTGGCCGGCGAGTTCGAGGACCGCTTCCTGTTCCACTACAACATGCCTCCCTTCGCCACCGGCGAAGTCGGTCGCATGGGCTCGACCAAGCGCCGCGAGGTCGGCCACGGCCGCCTGGCCAAGCGCGCGCTGATCGCCGCGCTGCCCGCGAAGGACGAGTTCCCCTACACCATCCGCGTGGTCTCGGAGATCACCGAATCCAACGGCTCGTCGTCGATGGCTTCGGTCTGCGGCGGCTGCCTGTCGCTGATGGACGCCGGCGTGCCCATGAAGGCGCACGTGGCCGGCATCGCCATGGGCCTGATCAAGGATGGCAACCGCTTCGCCGTGCTGACCGACATCCTGGGCGACGAGGACCACCTGGGCGACATGGACTTCAAGGTCGCCGGCACCACCGCCGGCATCACCGCGCTGCAGATGGACATCAAGATCCAGGGCATCACGCGCGAGATCATGGAAGTCGCCTTGGCCCAGGCCAAGGAAGCGCGCATGCACATCCTGGGCAAGATGCAGGAGTCCATGGGCGAGGCGCGCACCGAGATCTCCAGCTTCGCGCCCAAGCTCTTCACGATGAAGATCAACCCCGAGAAGATCCGCGACGTGATCGGCAAGGGCGGCGCCACCATCCGCGCGTTGACCGACGAGACCGGCTGCCAGATCAACATCGAGGAAGACGGCACCATCACCATCGCCTCCAACGATTCGGCCAAGGCCGACGAGGCCAAGCGCCGCATCGAGGAGATCACGGCCGAGGTCGAGGTGGGCAAGATCTATGAAGGCCCGGTCACCAAGGTGTTGGACTTCGGCGCGCTGATCAACCTGCTGCCCGGCAAGGACGGCCTGCTGCACATCAGCCAGATCGCCCACGAGCGCGTGGAGAACGTGGGCGACTACCTGCAAGAAGGCCAGGTGGTGCGCGTGAAGGTGCTGGAGACCGACGAGAAGGGCCGCGTCAAGCTGTCCCTCAAGGCGCTGACCGAGCGTCCGGCCGGCATGGAACGCTCTGAGCGTGGCGAGCGCTCCGAGCGCGGCGACCGTGGCGAGCGCCGTGACGGTGGCCGCCGCGAGGGTGGCTACGGCGAGCGTCGCGAAGGCGGCTACCGCGGTGGCAATGGCAATGGTCAAGTCGGTGACGCCGGCCGTGGCCAGGGTGGTGACCTGCCCGGCGGCCACGACGCCTGATTGCTATCGAAAGCAGAGCTGCTGGCCCTTTGAAATAAAGGGCTGGCGGCCGTTTTGATGCTGATTTTGCAATGAGCGATACCACCATGCAGGCCGTGGAAATCATGGCCTTCGGCGCGCCCGAGGGCCTGCGCCTGGGGACGCGGCCGCGCCCCCAGCCCGGTGCGGGCGAGCTGTTGATCCGCGTGTCGGCCAGCGGGGTGAACCGCCCCGACGTGCTGCAGCGCAAGGGCCACTACGCGCCCCCGCCGGGTGTGTCGGACCTGCCGGGGCTGGAAGTGGCGGGCGTGATCGAGGGCGGCGACGCCGCGGCGCTGGCGCAGGCCGGTCTGCGTGTCGGCGACCGAGTGTGTGCGCTGGTCGCTGGCGGCGGTTATGCGCCTTGGTGCGTGGCGCCGGTGGCGCAGTGCCTGCCGGTGCCGGCCGGCCTGTCCGACATCGAGGCGGCGTCGCTGCCCGAGACCTTCTTCACCGTCTGGAGCAACGTCTTCGACCGCGGCCGGCTGCAGGCCGGCGAGGTGCTGCTGGTGCAGGGCGGCAGCAGCGGCATCGGCGTGACGGCGATCCAGCTGGCACGCGCGCGTGGCGCCACCGTGATCGCCACGGCAGGTTCTGACGACAAGTGCGCCGCATGCCTGGAGCTGGGCGCGCATCACGCCATCAACTACCGCGAGCAGGATTTCAGTGCCGAGGTGCTGCGCCTGACGGACGGCCGGGGTGCCGACGTGGTGCTGGACATGGTCGCCGGCGACTATGTGGCGCGCGAGATCGCTTGCCTGGCCGAGGACGGGCGCATCGTCATCATCGCCGTGCAGGGCGGCACCCGCGCCGCCATCGACGCTAGCGCGGTGCTGAGAAAGCGCCTGACGGTGACCGGCTCGACACTGCGCCCGCGCCCGGTGGCATTCAAGGCCGCCATCGCCCAGGCGCTGCACCGCGAGGTCTGGCCGCTGCTTGAGGACGGCCGCATCCGTCCGGTGATACACAAGACCTTTGCCGCCGCCGAGGCGGCGCAGGCCCATGCGCTGATGGAGTCCGGTCGGCACGTGGGCAAGATCGTTCTGACCTGGGAGGGGTGATGACGCGAGGCAAGCTGATTGCAGGCAACTGGAAGATGAATGGCGGCTTGGCGGTGAACGAGGCGCTGCTGCAGGCGCTGCGCGCGGGCCTGCAGGAGCAGGCGCCCGGCTGCGGCGTGGCGGTCGCCGTGCCGGCGCCGTATCTGGCGCAGGTGCAGGCGCTGACCAGCGGCACGTCCATCGCCCTGGCGGCGCAGGACGTGTCGCAGCACGACGTCGGCGCCTATACCGGCGAGGTCTCGGCGGCCATGCTGCGCGACTTTGGCGCGCGCTATGTGCTGGTGGGGCATTCCGAGCGCCGCCAGTACCACGGCGAAAGCGACGCCGCGGTGGCCGAGAAGGCGCGCAAGGCGCTGGCCGCGGGCATCACGCCCATCGTCTGCGTGGGCGAGAGCCTGGCCGAACGCGAGTCCGGCCAGACCATGGACGTGGTGCGCCGCCAGCTGGCAGCCGTGGTGCAGGCCAACGGCCACTGCATCAGCGAGATCGTCGTCGCCTACGAGCCTGTTTGGGCCATTGGTACGGGCCGCACGGCCAGCCCGGCGCAGGCGCAGGAAGTGCATGCCGTGCTGCGCGCGCAGCTGGCTGCGGCCACGCCGCAGGCCCAGCGCATGCTGCTGCTGTACGGCGGCAGCATGAACGCGGCCAATGCCGCCGAGCTGCTGGCGCAGCCGGACATCGACGGCGGCCTGGTCGGCGGGGCCGCGCTCAAGGCCCAGGATTTTCTGCAAATCATCGCGGCAGCGACCGCCGAATAACGGCCTGCTGCTACTAATTCAGGAGTTGAAGACACATGAGTGCATTGGTGAACGTGATTCTGGCGGTGCAGATGCTCGCCGCCCTGGCCATGATCGGCCTGATCCTCATCCAGCATGGCAAGGGCGCCGACATGGGCGCGGCCTTCGGCGGCGGCAGCTCGGGCAGCCTGTTCGGCGCCAGTGGCAGCGCCAACTTCCTGTCGCGCACCACGGCGGTGCTGGCCACGGTGTTCTTCCTGGCGACGCTGGCGCTGGCCTACCTGGGCAACCAGCGTGCGCCCAGCGTCGGCAGCGTGCTGGAGGCCCCGGCAGCGGCCGTGCCTGCCGCGCCAGCGCTGACTGCGCCGCAGTCCGAGGCGCCGGCCGACGTGCCTGCACCGGCTGCCGAGCCGGCGCAGGGCGCCGCGCAAATCCCGACGAAATGACTTGGCGCAAGGCTCGGGTAAATAACCAGTGCCCGACCTGTGACAGGGTTTTTCCGGGTTAGAATCGCGGTCTGTCTGGATATCCGTCCGGCGTACGCCGAATGGCTTAGACAGACGCAATAACAAGACAGCCGTCGTGGTGAAATTGGTAGACACGCTATCTTGAGGGGGTAGTGGCGAAAGCTGTGCGAGTTCGAGTCTCGCCGACGGCACCAATCACGTAAAGGCCGCCCGTCCGGTGTCGCGAAGCGACCAGGGCAGGGCGGCTTTTCAACGCTGAGCAGGTCCCACATGAATCTCGATCAGTATCTCCCGGTCCTCCTGTTCATTCTGGTGGGAGCCGCCATTGGCGTCGTGCCCCTGCTGCTGGGCTATGTCCTGGGTCCGAATCGTCCGGACGCCGCCAAGAATTCCCCGTATGAATGCGGATTCGAGGCTTTCGAGGATGCGCGCATGAAGTTCGACGTGCGCTACTACCTCGTGGCCATCCTGTTCATCCTGTTCGACCTGGAGATCGCCTTCCTGTTTCCGTGGGCCGTGAGCCTGCAGGAAGTCGGCATGACCGGGTTCGTTGCCGTGCTGATCTTCCTGGCCATCCTGGTCGTGGGCTTTGCCTACGAGTGGAAAAAGGGCGCGCTGAACTGGGAATGAGCGGCCACGCCGCCGCACAAGGAATACCACGATGATTGAAGGTGTGATGAAGGAAGGCTTCATCACCACGAGCTACGACTCGGTGGTGAACTGGGCCAAGACCGGATCGCTGTGGCCGATGACCTTCGGCCTGGCTTGCTGCGCGGTCGAGATGATGCACGCTGCCGCGGCGCGCTACGACATCGGCCGTTTCGGCGCCGAGGTGTTCCGCGCCAGCCCGCGCCAGTCCGACCTGATGATCGTCGCCGGCACGCTGTGCAACAAGATGGCGCCGGCGCTGCGCAAGGTGTACGACCAGATGGCCGAGCCGCGCTGGGTCATCTCCATGGGTTCGTGCGCCAACGGCGGCGGCTACTACCACTACAGCTATTCGGTGGTGCGCGGCTGCGACCGCATCGTGCCGGTGGACGTCTACGTGCCGGGCTGCCCGCCCACGGCCGAGGCGCTGATCTACGGGATCATCCAGCTGCAGCAGAAGATCCGCCGCACCAACACCATCGCGCGTGCGTGAGCGAGGCCCCACGATGAGCATTCCTCCTTCTTCCGCCGCGCTGCCGGCCATTCCCGCCACGCCCGAGCAGCTGCGCGACACCGTCGCCGCGGCGCTGGGCGAGCGTGCGCGCTCCGTCACCGTGGCTCTGGGCGAGGTGACGGCCGTGGTGTCCGCCGCCGAGTACCTGGCCGCCATGCAGACCCTGCGCGATGCGCCGGGCTGCCGCTTCGAGCAACTGATCGACCTGTGCGGCGTGGACTATTCCGCCTACGGCAACGTGGGGGTGGAAGGCGCGCGCTACGCCGTGGTCACACACCTGCTGTCGGTATCGCTGAACCAGCGCGTGCGCGTCAAGGTGTTCTGCCTGGACGACGACTTTCCCGTCATCGCCTCGGTCAACGGCCTGTGGAACGCGGCCAACTGGTTCGAGCGCGAGGCGTTCGACCTGTTCGGCATCGTCTTCGAAGGCCACGACGACCTGCGCCGCATTCTGACCGACTACGGCTTCATCGGTCACCCGTTCCGCAAGGACTTCCCGCTGTCGGGCCACGTCGAGATGCGCTACGACACCGAGCTGCGCCGCGTGGTCTACGAGCCCGTGACCATCGAGCCACGCGAAGTCACCCCGCGCATCATCCGCGAGGACAACTACGGAGGCCTGCACTAAAAGCGCCGCCGCGCCCAGGTGACCCACCCATGGCTGAAATCAAGAACTACTCCCTGAACTTCGGTCCGCAGCACCCGGCCGCGCACGGCGTGCTGCGCCTGGTGCTGGAGCTCGACGGCGAGGTCGTGCAGCGCGCAGACCCGCATATCGGCCTGCTGCACCGCGCCACCGAAAAGCTCGCCGAGCACAAGACCTACATCCAGTCGCTGCCCTACATGGACCGGCTGGACTACGTGTCGATGATGTGCAACGAGCATGCCTACTGCCTGGCCATCGAGAAGATGCTGGGCATCGAGGTGCCGCTGCGCGCGCAGTACATCCGCGTGATGTTCTCCGAGATCACGCGCATCATGAACCACCTGATGTGGCTGGGCTCGCACGGCAACGACTGCGGCAGCTCGACCATCCTGGTCTACACGTTCCGCGAGCGCGAGGACCTGTTCGACATGTACGAGGCGGTCTCGGGCGCTCGCATGCACGCAGCCTACTTCCGTCCGGGCGGCGTGTACCGCGACCTGCCCGACAGCATGCCGCAGTACCAAGCCAGCAAGGTGCGCAACGCGCGCGCCATCGCCGAGCGCAACCGCAACCGCCAGGGCTCGCTGCTGGACTTCATCGAGGACTTCACGCAGCGCTTCCCGAAGTGCGTGGACGAGTACGAGACGCTGCTGACCGACAACCGCATCTGGAAGCAGCGCACCGTGGGCATCGGCGTGGTCGCGCCCGAGCGCGCCCTGAACCTGGGCATGACCGGCCCGATGCTGCGCGGCTCGGGCATCGCCTGGGACCTGCGCAAGACGCAGCCCTACGAGGTCTATGACCGCATGGACTTCGACATCCCGGTGGGCGTGACGGGCGACAGCTACGACCGCTACCTGGTGCGCGTGGCCGAGATGCGCCAGTCCAACCGCATCATCCAGCAGTGCGTGCAGTGGCTGCGCGCCAACCCCGGCCCGGTGATCGTGGACAACCACAAGATCGCCCCGCCGCCGCGCGAGAACATGAAGAGCGGCATGGAGGACCTGATCCACCACTTCAAGCTTTTCACCGAGGGCTTCCGCGTGCCCGAGGGCGAGGCCTATGCCGCCGTCGAGCATCCCAAGGGGGAGTTCGGCATCTACATGATCAGCGACGGTGCCAACAAGCCCTACCGCCTGAAGATCCGCGCCCCCGGCTTCGCGCACCTGGCCACGCTCGACGAGCTGGCGCGCGGGCATATGCTGGCCGATGCCGTGGCCATCATCGGCACGCTGGATATCGTGTTTGGAGAGATCGACCGATGATCACCGAAGCAACCCGAGAGCGTTTCGCCCGCGAGGTGGCGAAGTACCCGGCCGAGCAGAAGCAGTCGGCCGTCATGGCCTGCCTGGCCATCGTGCAGCAGGAGCAGGGCCACATCACCCAGGCGGCCGAGGCGGAGATCGCCGAGTACCTGGAGATGCCCGAGATCGCCGTGCGCGAGGTCACGACGTTCTACAACATGTACAACCAGCAGCCGGTGGGCAAGTACAAGCTGGCGGTGTGCACCAACCTGCCATGCCAGCTGCGCCGCGGCCAGGACGCGCTGCATCATCTCGAGGCCAAGCTCGGCATCAAGATGGGCGAGACCACGCCCGATGGCCTGTTCACGCTGCAGCAATGCGAGTGTCTGGGCGCCTGCGCCGACGCGCCGGTGATGCTGGTCAACGACCGCAACATGTGCAGCTTCATGGAAGACGACAAGCTGGACCAGCTGGTGGACGGCCTGCGCGCCGCGGAGGGTCGGGCATGAACAACGCCGCAGCCAACAGCATCCTGGCGCAGTTCCAGGCCACGGGCGTGGAGACCTGCTTCCATGATCGCCACATCGAGCCGCAGATCTACGCCGGCCTGGACGGCCGCAACTGGGGCCTGAAGGACTACGAGGCGCGCGGCGGCTATGCCGCGCTGCGCAAGATCCTGGGCGTGGATGGCGGAGAAGGCCTGACGCAGGACCAGGTGATCGCCACCGTCAAGGAATCCGGCCTGCGCGGCCGCGGCGGTGCGGGCTTTCCGACCGGGCTGAAGTGGAGCTTCATGCCGCGCCAGTTCCCGGGCCAGAAGCACCTGGTGTGCAACTCGGACGAGGGCGAGCCGGGCACCTGCAAGGACCGCGACATCCTCATGTACAACCCGCACATCGTCATCGAAGGGATGGCGATCGCGGCGTACGCCATGGGCATCAGCCTGGGCTACAACTACATCCACGGCGAGATCTTCCAGGTCTACGAGCGCTTCGAGGCCGCGCTGGAGGAAGCCCGCGCCGCCGGTTACCTGGGCGACAACATCCTGGGCAGCTCCTTCAGCTTCCAGCTGCACGCGCACCACGGCTTCGGCGCCTACATCTGCGGCGAGGAAACCGCGCTGCTCGAGTCGCTGGAGGGCAAGAAGGGCCAGCCGCGCTTCAAGCCGCCGTTCCCGGCCAGCTTCGGCCTGTACGGCAAGCCGACGACCATCAACAACACCGAGACCTTCGCCGCGGTGCCGTGGATCATCCGCCACGGCGGGCAGGCGTATCTCGAGTGCGGCAAGCCGAACAACGGCGGCACCAAGATCTTCTCGGTCTCGGGCGACGTCGAGCGGCCCGGCAACTACGAGGTGCCCATGGGCACTCCGTTCCCCAAGCTGCTGGAACTGGCGGGCGGGGTGCGCAAGGGGCGCCAGCTCAAGGCGGTGATTCCGGGCGGCTCGTCGTCGCCGGTGCTGCCGGCCGACATCATGATGGCCTGCACGCTGGACTACGACTCGATCGCCAAGGCCGGCTCGATGCTGGGCTCGGGCGCGGTCATCGTCATGGACGACTCGCGCGACATGGTCGAGTCGCTGCTGCGCCTGTCGTACTTCTACATGCACGAGTCCTGCGGGCAGTGCACACCGTGCCGCGAGGGCACCGGCTGGCTGTGGCGCGTGGTCGACCGCATCCAGCACGGCCAGGGCCGCACCGAGGACATCGAGCTGCTCGACTCGGTGGCTTTCAACATCATGGGCCGCACCATCTGCGCCTTGGGTGATGCCGCCGCCATGCCGGTGCGCGCCATGCTCCAGCATTTCCGGCACGAGTTCGTCGCCAAGATCGAGGCCGCCACCCGGCAGGCCGCAGCCGCCTGACAGGGGGCCACACGCATATGGTTGAAATTGAACTGGACGGCAAGAAGGTCGAGGTCGCCGAGGGCAGCATGGTCATGCATGCCGCCGACAAGGCCGGCACCTACATTCCGCATTTTTGCTACCACAAGAAGCTCTCCATCGCCGCCAACTGCCGCATGTGCCTGGTGGAAGTGGAAAAGGCGCCCAAGGCGCTGCCGGCCTGCGCCACCCCGGTGACGCAGGGCATGGTCGTGCGCACCAAGAGCGACAAGGCCATCAAGGCGCAGCAGTCGGTGATGGAGTTCCTGCTCATCAACCACCCGCTGGATTGCCCGATCTGCGACCAGGGCGGCGAGTGCCAGTTGCAGGACTTGGCGGTGGGCTACGGCGCCAGCAGCTCGCGCTACGGCGAGGAAAAGCGCGTGGTGCCGCACAAGGACGTGGGCCCGCTGATTTCCATGGAGGAGATGACGCGCTGCATCCATTGCACCCGCTGCGTGCGCTTCGGCCAGGAGATCGCCGGCATCATGGAGCTCGGCATGGTCAACCGCGGCGAGCACGCGGAGATCACCACCGTGGTCGGCGACACCGTTGACTCCGAGCTGTCGGGCAACGTCATCGACCTGTGCCCGGTGGGCGCGCTGACCAGCAAGCCGTTCCGCTACAGCGCCCGCACCTGGGAGCTGTCGCGTCGCAAGTCCGTCAGCCCGCACGACTCCACGGGCGCCAACCTGATCGTGCAGGTGAAGAACCACCGCGTGATGCGTGTCGTGCCCTTCGAGAACGAAGAGGTCAACGAGTGCTGGCTGGCCGACCGTGACCGCTTCTCGTACGAGGCGCTGAACGGCGAGGAACGCCTGACACGCCCCATGCTCAAGCAGGGCGGCCAGTGGCAGGAAGTGGACTGGCAGACCGCGCTGGAATACGTGGCCAACGGCCTGCAGTGCGTCAAGAAAGACCACGGCGCCGACGCCATCGGCGCGCTGGTCAGCCCGCACAGCACGCTGGAAGAGCTGTACCTGGCCGGTCGGCTGGTGCGCGGCCTGGGCAGCGACAACATCGACCACCGCCTGCGCCATGCCGACTTCACGCCGGCCGACGGCGTGCGCTGGCTGGGCATGCCCATCGCCGCCCTGAGCAACCTGCAGTCGGTGCTGGTCGTGGGCTCCAACCTGCGCAAGGACCATCCGCTGTTTGCACAGCGAATTCGCCAGTCCGTCCGCACAGGTGCTGCGGTTGCAGCTATCAATTCGGTAGCGTACGATTGGGCCATGCCGGTGGCGCACACGCTGCTGGCGCCGGCATCCGGCTGGGCCGACCAGTTGGCCAGCGTGGCTGCAGCCGTCGCCGCCGAGCGTGGCGTGGCCGCGCCGGTGGCGGGTGTAGAAGCCAATGACGATGCCCGCGCCGTCGCCAGCCTGCTGCTGGGCGGCGAGCGCAAGGCCATCCTGCTGGGCAATGGCGCGGCGCACCATGCGCAGGCGTCGCAACTGCTGGCATTGGCCCAGTGGCTGGGCGAGCAGACCGGCGCACAAGTCGGCTACCTGACCGAGGCGGCCAACACCGTGGGGGCGCAGTTCGTCGGCGCACAGCCGCAGCAGCAGGGCCTGCATGCCGGCCAGATGCTGCAGGGTGGCCTGAAGGCGGCGCTGCTGCTAAACACCGAGCCGGTGCTCGACTCTGCGTCAGGTGCCGCCGCCGCCCAGGCGTTGGCGGGCGTGGACATGGTGGTCACGCTCAGCCCGTTCAAGGCGAACATGGAATTCAGCGATGTGCTGCTGCCGATCGCGCCGTTCACCGAGACCTCCGGGACCTTCGTCAACGCCGAAGGCCGGGTGCAGAGCTTCCATGCCGCGGCCCGTCCGTTGGGCGAGACCCGTCCGGGCTGGAAGGTGCTGCGCGTGCTGGCCAACCTGATGGGCATCGAGGGCGTTGCCTACGAGACGTCGCAGGACGTGCTCGCGGCCGCCACCGGCCAGGCGGCCGGAGCGCTGGCGCAACTGCCGGCGGAGCGCCTGAGCAATCGCACCGGCGTGCCGGCGGCGGCTGTGGCAGCCGGTGGGGTGGACGAGCCTGTGGTCGCCAGCATCTACCAGCTCGACAGCCTAGTGCGCCGTGCACCGTCGCTGCAACTGACCGCCGATGCGCGCGCTGCGCGTGGCGAGGGAGCCACCGCATGATCGACACGCTGTACAACGGCGGCCAGAACCTGGTCGCAGCCGACTGGTGGAGCGGCGCTGCCTGGCCGGTGCTGTGGATCCTGTTGAAGATCGTCGCCGTGCTGCTGCCGCTGCTGGGCGCCGTGGCCTACCTGACGCTGTGGGAGCGCAAGTTCCTGGGCTTCATGCAGGTGCGCATGGGCCCGAACCGCGTGGGCCCGTTCGGCCTGCTGCAGCCGATCGCCGACGCACTCAAGCTACTGACCAAGGAGCTGATTCAGCCCACGGCCGCGGCCAAGGGACTGTTTTACCTGGGCCCGGTCATGGCCATCATGCCGGCGCTGGCCGCCTGGGTGGTGATCCCGTTCGGGCCGGACATGGCGCTGGCCAACATCAACGCCGGCCTGCTGCTGGTCATCGCCATCGCCTCCATCGAGGTCTACGGCGTGATCATCGCCGGCTGGGCGTCGAACTCGAAGTACGCCTTCCTGGGCGCGTTGCGCGCCTCGGCGCAGATGGTCAGCTACGAGATCGCCATGGGCTTTTGCTTCCTGGTGGTGATCATGGTCTCGGGCAGCATGAACCTGACGCAGATCGTCGCCGTGCAGGAGCGCGGAATGATGGCCGGCATGGGCCTGAACTTCCTGTCCTGGAACTGGCTGCCGCTGCTGCCCATCTTCATCGTCTACCTGGTGTCCGGTGTGGCCGAGACCAACCGCCACCCATTCGACGTGGTGGAGGGCGAGGCCGAGATCGTCGCCGGCCATATGGTCGAGTACTCGGGCATGGGTTTCGCCATCTTCTTCCTGGCCGAGTACGCCGCGATGTGGCTGGTGTCCATCCTGGCGGTGCTCATGTTCCTGGGCGGCTGGCTGCCTCCGTTCTCGTTCCTGGCCTTCATCCCTGGCTGGATCTGGCTCGGCATCAAGACCTTCATGGTCGTGTCCTGCTTCATCTGGATCCGTGCCACCTTCCCGCGCTTTCGCTATGACCAGATCATGCGCCTGGGCTGGAAGATCTTCATCCCGGTCACCCTCGTGTGGCTGATCCTCGTGGGCGGCTGGTTGCTGTCGCCCTGGAACATCTGGAATTAACAGGGGGCACCCGTGGCTGCTGTTGCTGCTCCTTCCACCTTCTCCATCAAGGACTTCTTCAAGAGCTTCATGCTCTGGGAACTGGCCAAGGGCATGGCCCTGACGGGCCGCTATGCGTTCGCGCGCAAGGTCACCGTCCAGTTCCCCGAAGAAAAGACCCCGCTGTCGCCGCGCTTCCGTGGCCTGCACGCGCTGCGCCGCTATGACAACGGCGAGGAACGCTGCATCGCCTGCAAGCTGTGCGAAGCGGTGTGCCCGGCGCTGGCTATCACCATCGAGTCCGACATCCGTGCTGACGGCTCGCGTCGCACCACGCGCTACGACATCGATCTGACTAAGTGCATCTTCTGCGGTTTCTGCGAGGAGAGCTGCCCGGTGGACTCGATCGTCGAGACGCAGATCCTCGAGTACCACGGCGAAAAGCGCGGCGACCTGTACTACACCAAGGACATGCTGTTGGCCGTCGGCGACCGCTACGAGCCGCAGATCGCCGCCGCCAAGGCCGCGGACGCCAAGTACCGGTGACCCGGGCGACCTTCCCGTTGCCCCTGAACCTTTGAAAAGACCCGATTCATGGACGTCCAAACCGGCTTCTTCTACCTGTTCTCGGTCGTGCTGCTGTATGCGGCCGTCCGGGTGATCACGGCGCGCAACCCCGTGCACGCCGTCCTGCACCTGATCCTGGCGTTCTCGCAGGCTTCCGGGCTGTGGCTGCTGCTCAAGGCCGAGTTCTTGGCCATTGTGCTGGTGCTGGTGTACCTGGGCGCGGTGATGGTGCTGTTCCTGTTCGTGGTGATGATGCTGGATATCCGCATCGAGACCGCGAAACGCAGTTTCTGGCGCCACTTCCCGCTGGCCGCGCTGATCGGCGCGCTGATCGCGCTGGAGATGGCGGCGGTGCTGATGACCGGCTTCAGCGGCACGGGCGAGCCGCGCGCCGCCGGCGAGCTGGTCGATGCGGCCGGCCAGGCGTTGCCGTACTCGAACACGCAGGCCTTGGGCCAGCTGCTGTACACGCAGTACCTGCTGCCCGTGGAGATCGCCGCCGTGATCCTGCTGGTGGCGATGATCGCCGCCATCGCCCTGACCCTGCGCCAGCGCAAGGATTCCAAGGCGCTGGACCCGGCCGACCAGATCCGCGTGCGTGCCAGCGACCGCATGGTCATGGTGAACATGGCGCCCACGCGCAGACCGGTGCCGCAGGCCGAAGTGGCCGTCGAGGAGAACAAGCAATGACCCCCACCCTGGGCCACTACCTGTCACTGGGCGCGCTGCTGTTCGCGCTGGCCGTGGTGGGCATCTTTCTGAACCGCAAGAACCTCATCGTGCTGCTCATGGCCATTGAGCTGATGCTGCTGGCCGTGAACATGAACTTCGTGGCGTTCTCCAGCTACCTGGGCGACATGCACGGGCAGGTGTTCGTGTTCTTCATCCTGACGGTGGCCGCGGCCGAGGCGGCCATCGGTCTGGCCATCCTGGTGCTGCTGTTCCGCAACCGCTCGAGCATCGACGCGGAAGACCTCAACACCCTCAAGGGCTGAGGCGCTCCCGCCACTTGCAAGGTTCTCCACAATGAGTCAAACCCTTTCCGTTTCGACCCTGCTGGCGGTGCCGCTGGCGCCGCTGGCCGGCTCGCTGCTGGCGGGCATCTTCGGCACGGCCTTCGGCGGCAACCGCATCGGCCGCGGCGTGTCGCACACCCTGACCATCCTGGGCGTGTTCATCGCCTTCGTGCTGTCGGCGCTCACCCTCAAGAGCGTGGCACTGGACGGTGCCCGCCTGAACGAGACCATCTACACCTGGATGGTCGTCGGCGGCCTGAAGATGGAGGTGGGTTTCCTCATCGACAGCCTGACGGCGATGATGATGTGCGTGGTGACCTTCGTGTCGCTGATGGTGCACATCTACACCATCGGCTACATGGAAGAAGACCCGGGCTACAACCGTTTCTTCTCCTACATCTCGCTGTTCACCTTCTCGATGCTCATGCTGGTCATGAGCAACAACCTGCTGCAGCTCTTCTTCGGCTGGGAGGCGGTGGGCCTGGTGTCGTACCTGCTGATCGGCTTCTGGTACAACAAGCCCTCGGCCACCTTCGCCAACATGAAGGCCTTCCTGGTCAACCGCGTGGGTGACTTCGGCTTCATCCTCGGCATCGGACTGATCGCGGCCTATGCCGGCACGTTCGACTACGCCGAGATTTTCGCCAAGCGCGGCGATCTGGCCGGCATCGGCTTCCCCGGCACCGACTGGCTGCTGATCACCGTGATCTGCATCTGCCTGTTCATCGGCGCCATGGGCAAGTCGGCCCAGTTCCCGCTGCACGTCTGGCTGCCCGACTCGATGGAAGGCCCGACGCCGATCTCCGCGCTGATCCACGCCGCCACCATGGTGACGGCCGGCATCTTCATGGTCTCGCGCATGTCGCCGCTGTTCGAGCTGTCGGACACCGCGCTGAACTTCATCCTGGTGATCGGCGCCATCACCGCGCTGTTCATGGGCTTCCTGGGCATCATCCAGAACGACATCAAGCGTGTGGTGGCGTACTCCACGCTGTCGCAGCTGGGCTACATGACGGTGGCGCTGGGCGCATCGGCCTATTCGGTGGCGGTGTTCCACCTGATGACGCACGCATTCTTCAAGGCGCTGCTGTTCCTCGGCGCCGGCTCGGTCATCATCGGCATGCACCACAACCAGGACATCCGCTGGATGGGCGGCGTGCGCAAGTACATGCCGATTACCTGGATCACCTCGCTGCTGGGCTCGCTGGCCCTGATCGGCACGCCGCTGTTCTCCGGCTTCTACTCCAAGGAAAACATCATCGAGGCGGTGCACCACAGCAACCTGCCGGCGGCCGGCTTCGCACACTTCGCCGTCATGGCGGGCGTGTTCGTGACCGCGTTCTACTCGTTCCGCATGTACTTCCTGGTGTTCCACGGCAAGGAGCGCTACGACCAGAACCCGGATGCGCACCACGACGACCACGGTCATGGACACGGCCATGATGCGCATCATCCGCACGAATCGCCCTGGGTGGTGACGCTGCCGCTGATCCTGCTGGCCATCCCCTCGGTGATCGTGGGCTTCATGGCGATTCAGCCGATGCTGTTCGGCGACTTCTTCAAGGACGTGATCTTCGTCGACGCCGCGCGTCACCCGGCCATGGCGGCCATCGCCGAGGCCTTCCACGGCCCGATGGCCATGGCCGTGCATGGCCTGATGACGCTGCCGTTCTGGCTGGCAGTGGCTGGCGTGGCGCTGTCCTACTACATGTACATGATCAACCCGGCGCTACCGGCGGCCATCAAGCGCGCCTTCCAGCCGGTGTACACCCTGCTGGACAACAAGTACTACCTGGACTGGATCAACGAGAACATCGTTGCGCGCGGCGCACGCGGTCTGGGCATCGCCTTCTGGAAGGGCGGCGACCAGGCGCTGATCGACGGCGCGGTGGTCAACGGCTCGTGGAAGCTGATGGCGCGCCTAGGCGGTGTGCTGCGCCTGCTGCAGTCCGGCTACCTCTACCACTACGCGCTGTACATGCTGCTGGGCATCTTTGCCCTCATGACCTACTTCGTGTGGCTCAACAAGTAAGACGGGGAGAAGAAGAAAAATGGGACTGTTGAGTCTTGCCATCTGGGTGCCGATCGCCTTTGGCACCCTGATGTTGCTGCTGGGACGCGAGAGCCAGGCGCAGGCGGTGCGCTGGATTGCCTTGGTCGGTTCGCTGATCGGGCTGGTGGTGACGCTGCCGCTCATGAGCCAGTTCGACACGACGAGCGCCGCCATGCAGTTCGTCGAGAAGGCGGTCTGGATCGAGCGCTTCAACATCTTCTACCACCTGGGGCTGGACGGCATCTCGCTGTGGTTCGTGCCCCTGACGGCGTTCATCACGGTGATCGTGGTGATCTCGTCGTGGCAGTCGATCACCGAGCGCGTGAACCAGTACATGGGCGCGTTCCTGATCCTGTCGGGTTTGATGATCGGCGTGTTCGCCGCGCTGGACGGCATGCTGTTCTACGTGTTCTTCGAGGCCACGCTGATCCCGATGTACCTGATCATCGGCATCTGGGGCGGCCCGAACCGCATCTACGCCGCCTTCAAGTTCTTCCTGTACACGCTGATGGGTTCCCTGCTCACGCTGGTGGCCTTCATCTACCTGTACAACCAGGCCGGCGGCAGCTTCGACATCCTGACTTGGCACACCCTGCCGCTGACGGCGCAGGCGCAGACGCTGCTGTTCTTCGCGCTGTTCGCGGCCTTCGCGGTGAAGGTGCCGATGTGGCCGGTGCACACCTGGCTGCCCGACGTGCACGTCGAGGCCCCCACGGGCGGTTCGGCAGTGCTGGCGGCCATCATGCTGAAGCTGGGTGCTTACGGCTTCCTGCGCTTCTCCATGCCGATCGCGCCGGACGCAGCGCATGAATGGGCCTGGCTGATGATCACCCTGTCGCTGGTGGCGGTGATCTACGTCGGCCTGGTGGCCATCGTGCAGAAGGACATGAAGAAGCTGGTGGCCTATTCGTCCGTGGCGCACATGGGCTTCGTGACGCTGGGCTTCTTCGTCTTCAACCCCATGGGGGTATCGGGCGGCCTGGCGCAGATGATCGCCCACGGCTTTGTCTCCGGCGCCATGTTCCTGTGCATCGGCGTGCTGTACGACCGCGTGCATTCGCGCGAGATCGCGGCCTATGGCGGCGTCGTCAACACCATGCCCAAGTTCGCTGCCTTCGCGTTGCTGTTCTTCATGGCCAACTGCGGTCTGCCGGGCACGGCCGGCTTCGTGGGCGAGTGGATGGTCATCATCGCCGGCGTGCAGTTCAACTTCTGGGTGGGCCTGGGCGCGGCTGTGGCGCTGATCCTGGGCGCCAGCTACTCGCTGTGGATGTACAAGCGCGTGTACTTGGGCGCGGTGACCAACGACAACGTGCGCCAGCTGCGCGACATCAATGCCCGCGAATTCCTGGTGCTGTCGCTGCTGGCCATTGCCGTGCTGTACATGGGCCTGTATCCCAAGCCCTTCACCGACGCGATGGACCCGTCCGTCGCCCAGTTGCTGCAGCACGTGGCGAAACCCAAGCTTCCCTGACCAGACTGAACCGAGAGACTACCGATGATTGACAACATCAGCTGGCTGGCGATCTACCCCGAGCTCGTGCTGCTGGTCATGGCCTGCGTGATCGCCCTGGTGGACCTGGGCGTGAAAAGCCCCCAGCGCACCGCCACTTACGTGCTGACCTTGCTGACCCTGGCCGTGGTGGCCGTGCTGCAGGCGTTCTACGCCAGTAGCGGCAACACCTTCTACGGCTGGGGCAACATGGTGGTCAGCGACGCCATGGGCAACTGGCTCAAGTGCTTCTCCACCTTGGCCGTGCTGGTCACCCTGGTCTATGGCCGCCCGTACGCCGCCGACCGCGACATGCTGCGCGGCGGCGAGCTGTTCACGCTGAGCATGCTGGCGCTGCTGGGCATGTTCGTGATGATCTCGGGCAACAACTTCCTGGTGCTGTACCTGGGCCTGGAGCTGCTGACCCTGTCCAGCTACGCCCTGGTGGCGCTGCGTCGTGATCACGCGCAGTCGACCGAGGCGGCCATGAAGTACTTCGTGCTCGGCGCCATGGCCAGCGGCTTCCTGCTGTACGGCATGTCCATGATCTACGGCGCCACCGGCTCGCTGGACATCGGCCAGGTCTTCAAGGCCATCAACGCCGGGCAGATCCGCCACCAGGTGCTGGTCTTCGGCCTGGTGTTCATCGTCGCCGGGCTGGCATTCAAGCTGGGCGCCGTGCCGTTCCACATGTGGGTGCCGGACGTGTACCAGGGCGCGCCGTCGGTGGTCACGGTGTTCCTGGGCACAGCGCCCGAGCTGGCGGCCTTCGCCATCATCATCCGCCTGCTGGTGGACGGCCTGCTGCCCCTGGCCATCGACTGGCAACAGATGCTGGCGGTGCTGGCCATCGGCTCGCTGCTGGTGGGCAACCTGGCCGGTATCGTGCAGACCAACCTGAAGCGCATGCTGGCCTACTCGACCATCGGCCAGATGGGTTTCGTCATGCTCGGCCTGATGTCGGGCGTGGTGCACGGCAACGTGGACGCCGCCGCCGTCGAGAACGCCTACAGCTCGGCGATGTTCTACATCGTGACCTACGTGCTGACCTTCCTGGCGACCATGGGCGTGATCCTGCTGCTGGCGCGCGAGGGCTTCGAGAGCGAGGAGATCGCCGACTTCGCCGGCCTGAACCAGCGCAGCCCGCTGTATGCCGGCGTGATGGCGGTGTGCATGTTCTCGCTGGCCGGCATTCCGCCGCTGGTGGGGTTCTACGCCAAGCTGTCGGTGCTGCAGGCCCTGGTGGCTTCGGGCGAAGGCCTGCACATCGCGCTGGCGGTGTTCGCGGTGATGATGTCGCTGATCGGCGCCTTCTACTACCTGCGCGTGGTCAAGGTGATGTACTTCGACCAGCCGCTCACGGCCACGCGCGTCACCGCGCCGCTGCAGGTGCGCGTGGTGCTGACCTTCAATGGCGCCCTGGTGCTGGTGCTGGGCGTGCTGCCCGGCGGGCTGATGGCGCTGTGCGCCGACGCCATCGTGCGCGCCCTGGCGACCTGAGCCTGGGCAGCGCCATCCGGTAATCAGCCCCATGACCCAGAACGCGGCCATCTGGCTGGTGATCCTGGCGGCCTTCGCTGCCGCCAACCTGCCATTTCTTAACGATCGCTGGCTCGTCGTGGGCCCGGTCGCCCGCAGTGCCAAGCCCTTCGGCGTGCGGCTGCTGGAGCTGATCCTGCTGTACTTCCTGGTGGGAGCGCTGGCACTGCTGATCGAAAAGCGTGCCGGCCAGATCGCCCCCCAAGGCTGGGAGTTCTACGCCGTCACTGCGGCGCTCTTCATCACCCTGGCCTTTCCCGGCTTCGTTTATCGCTACCTGGTGCGCCGCAAGGGCACGCGGGTGGCCGAAGAGGACGAGGACGCCTGAGGCGGACGAGGCACGGCATGAAGGTGCTCGACCTGCGCTGCACCCATGACCATGGATTCGAAGGCTGGTTCGCCAGCGAAGCCGACTTCCAGGATCAACTCGTGCGCGGCTTGGTGCAGTGCCCGCTGTGCGGCGACGCGGGTGTGCGCAAGGTATTGAGCGCGCCGCGGCTGAATTTGCGAAGCGCAGAAGCTGCCGGCGAGTCCCGCAGCCCCGCAGCCCCCGGGGATGAGCCTGCGACTGCCGCCACACCTCATGCGCAGGAGGGGAGCATGCCGCTGGATGCGCCAGCGCGGGCGCTGCAGGCCGCATGGTTGCTGTTCGCGCGCCGTGTCGTCGCGCAGACCGAGGATGTCGGCACGCGCTTCGCCGCGGAGGCACGGCGCATGCACCATGGCGAGACCGAGGAGCGCGGCATCCGCGGCCAGGCCACGCCGCAGGAAGCCGCACAGCTACTGGAAGAAGGCATCACCGTGTTGCCGCTGCTGCTGCCCGAGGCCGTCAAGGAGCCGCTGCAGTAGCCGCTCGCCGACAGCGGCAGTCCGCGCGTCCGGGTGGTCACGATTCATGGGGTGCGCCGAAACGCGCCGCGAACGCTTCGGCGAAGGCGCGTTCGCCGCTCAGCGACAGACTCAGCGTGATGCGGTCCTGACGCTCCAGGCGGGCCGGCCAGCGCACGCGGCCCGTCGCCGGATCGGCAGGCAGCTCGGTCAGTGCCTGTCCTTCCTGCTCGCACTGCAGGTCGTACTGCCACAGGCCGCCTTCCTCCTGCGGCCCCATCCGGTCGCCAAAAGCCTGGCAGGCCCAGGCCAGCACCTCGTCGATCTCCGATTGCAGATCCGCCAGGCGCTCGGCCGTCACGCTGGCCATGGCGTCCCAGGTGGCGAGGCCTTCCTCGTCCTCGCTGTAGTCGAAATCCAGAAAATGCAGGGCCATGAACGATTCTCTTGTTGACGTAGTAGGGACAGAAGACATGGGCCCCATGCTGTGCCTGAGCAACGTGGCGCTGCAGGTGGGTGAGCGCTGGATTGTGCAGCGCTGCACGCTGACCGTTCCCGCGGGCCTGAGCCTGGTGCTGGGCGGCGATGGCGCCGGCAAGACCAGCCTGCTGCGCCTGCTGGCAGGTGAGTTGTCGCCCGATGCCGGACAGCTGTCCCTGGCGGGCGCCGCCTGGGGCAGCGCTGGCTGGGGCCAACAGGTGTTCTGGCGCGATCCGCGCGCGCCCTGGCCGGCAGCGTTGACACCGCGCGCCTGGACTGCCGCGCTGGCAGGGCAGCAGCCGCGTTGGCGCGAGGACGAATGGCGGCGGCACGTCGACGGTTTCGCGTTGGCCCCGCATCTAGACAAGGACATGCACCAGCTGTCCACCGGCAGCCAGCGCAAGGTGCTGCTCGCGGCGGCGCTGGCCAGTGGCGCCGCGCTGACGCTCATCGATGAGCCAGTGGCGGCGCTGGACCGCGGCGCCGTTCGCTACCTGTGCGCGGCGCTGCAGCGGCTGGCCGACGCATCGCCCTGGACCGAGCGCATCGTGCTGGTCGCGCACTACGACCCGCTGGACGACAGCCTGCCCTGGCGCCATATGCTGACCCTGGCGGGTTGACCATCTCGGCACACCGGAAACACCACGGCCGCCAGCACGCCACGAGGGCGGGCCGGCGGCCATGAGCAGGGAAGTGAAAAGGTGCGGAGACAGCCTTGGCCGGCCCCGCACCGGTCACGCCAGAATCAGACCACGCCCTGCGCCAGCATGGCGTCGGCCACCTTAGCGAAGCCGGCGATGTTGGCGCCGTCGATGTAGCTCACGCGGCCATCGTCGCGCCGGCCATGCTCCAGGCAGGCGCCGTGGATGCCGCGCATGATGCCCAGCAGGCGGGCGTCGACCTCGTCGCGTGTCCAGCTCAGGCGGGCCGAGTTCTGGCTCATCTCCAGGCCCGAGGTGGCCACGCCGCCGGCATTGCTGGCCTTGCCGGGCGCATACAGCACGCCGGCCTGCTCGAACACCTTGGCCGCCTCGTTGGTCGAGGGCATGTTGGCGCCCTCGGCCACGCACAGCACGCCGTTGGCGATCAGGGTGCGGGCATCGCTTTCGTCCAGCTCGTTCTGCGTGGCGCAGGGCAGGGCCACGTCCACCGGCACGTGCCACGGGCGCACGCCAGCCTCGAAGCGCACACCGGTGCGCTCGGCATAGTCGCTCACGCGGCCATAGTGGTGGTTCTTCACGTCCATCAGGATGGCCAGCTTCTCGGGGGTGAAGCCTTCTTCGTCGATGATGGTGCCGCTGGAATCCGACACGGTGATGACCTTGGCACCCTGCTGCATGGCCTTCTCGACCGCGTACTGCGCCACGTTGCCCGAGCCGGACACCGACACGCGCAGGCCGTCGAACGAGCGTCCGCGGGTCTTGAGCATCTCCTCGGCGAAGTACACCGTGCCGTAGCCGGTGGCCTCCGGGCGGATCAGCGAGCCGCCGAACGCCAGGCCCTTGCCGGTGAAGACGCCCGCCGCCGTGTTGGCCAGCTTCTTGTACATGCCGGCCATGAAGCCGACCTCGCGTCCGCCCACGCCAATGTCACCGGCCGGCACGTCGGTGTCGGGGCCGACATGGCGGAACAGCTCGGTAACGAAGGCCTGGCAAAAGCGCATGACTTCCGTCGGGCTCTTGCCCTTGGGGTCGAAGTCCGAGCCACCCTTGCCGCCGCCCATGGGCAGCGTGGTCAGCGCGTTCTTGAACGTCTGCTCGAAAGCCAGGAATTTCAGCACCGACAGCGTCACCGACGGGTGGAAGCGCAGGCCGCCCTTGTACGGGCCGATGGCCATGCTGTGCTGGATACGGTAGCCGCGGTTGACGTGCACCTGGCCGTGGTCGTCGAACCAGCTGACGCGGAAGCTGATGACGCGCTCGGGCTCGACCAGGCGCTCCAGCAGGCCGTGATCGGCGTAGCGCGGGTGCTTCTCGATGAAGGGCCACAGGCTTTCCATCACCTCGGTGACGGCTTGCAGGAATTCGGGCTGACCGGGGTTGCGCTGGGCGACGTACTCGAGAAACTGGCCCACGGACTGGTGCTTCATAAGACTAGGAGACTTTCTGCGAAAGGAGGGGAAAGAGCGCAACCCTGGGATGGTGCAGCGCATGATTATGCCAAAACGACATGGTGTCATGCATGGTTGACTTGGCGCGCACCAAAATTCGCACTTTCCTGCAGCTTTTTTGCCTCATTGTGGTGCGCCCGTACCTGCATGCCGGCTCCCGCGCATGGCAATGCCTGCCATCGGGCCCGGCATAGTTCGGATGCCGGCGTGCGACGCGGTGGATCAGCGGCCGCGCAGGAACAGCGCGTCCAGCTCCTTCATGGACAGCTGGCGCCAGGTCGGCCGGCCGTGGTTGCACTGGTCCGAGCGCTCGGTGACCTCCATCTGCCGCAGCAGCGCGTTCATCTCCTCCAGCGTCAGGCGGCGGTGCGCGCGCACCGCGCCATGGCAGGCCATGGTCGCCAGGATCTCGTTGCGGGCGCGCTGCAGCACGCTGCTGGCGTCGTGCGCGGCCAGCTCGGCCAGCACGCTGCGCGCCAGCTCCACCGCGTTGCCCTGCGCCAGCGCCAGTGGCACGGCGCGCACCGCCAGCGTGCGCGCGGAAAACGGCGTGACCTCCAGCCCCAGGGCGGCCAGCGCGTCGGTGCAGCCCTCGGCCGTGGCCACCTCCAGCGGCGTGGCGGCGAAGGTGGCGGGAATCAGCAGCGGCTGGCTGGCCACGCGCTCGCCCTGGTCGGCCTGGGATTTCAGGCGCTCGTAGACGATGCGCTCGTGCGCCGCGTGCATGTCCACCAGCACCAGGCCGTGGGCGTTCTCCGCCAGGATGTACACGCCATGCACCTGCGCCAGAGCGCGGCCCAGGGGCCAGACGGCGGCATCGTCCTGCGCGGGCCCGGGCGGCGTGCCAGACGTGGGAGCCGGACCTGGTGCGGGCTCTGCCTGTGCGCTGGGCGCACCCCACAGGGCCGCCAGATCCGCCACTCGATGGCCTGGCTGTGGGGCTGCAAAATTGATAGCTGACTGCCTTTGTAAATAAAGGGCTGGAGCGTGTTTTTCTTCAAAAACAGGAAGGCTGGAGGCCGATCCCGGCCGGGGCGTGGCCGCGTCAGGCTCGGCCAGCGCCTGCGCGCGCGGGGCAGCCAGCGCATCGTCCAGCGCATGGCGCACTGCCTGGTGCACCTCGCGGCTGTCGCGAAAGCGCACCTCGATCTTGGTCGGGTGCACGTTCACGTCCACGCGTTGCGGGTCCAGCTCCAGGTACAGCGCATATACCGGCTGGCGCTGGCCGTGCAGCAGGTCCTCGTAGGCGCTGCGCGTGGCATGCGCCAGCACCCGGTCGCGCACGAAGCGGCCGTTCACGTAGCAGTACTGCTGGTCGGCGCGGCTGCGCGCGGCGTCGGGCAGGCCCGCCCAGCCGGTGACGACCACGCTGCCCACACGCCGATGCACCGGCACGGCCTGGAGCACGAAGTCCTCGCCCAGCACGTCGGCCAGACGCTGCCCCAGGGCCTCGCGCCAGGCGGCATCGTGCGTGCCGGCGGCCGGGCCGCTCCAGGTAGGGCGCCACTGCTCGACCAGGCGGCCCTCGTGCCAGAGGGCGAATCCCACGTCCGGCCGCACCAGCGCATGGCGGCGCACGGCTTGCACGCAATGCGCCAGCTCGGTGGCGTCGCTTTTCAGGAACTTGCGCCGCGCCGGGGTGGCGAAAAACAGCTCCTTGATCTCGACCGTGGTGCCCGGGCTGCGCGCCGCCGGGCGCAATTCGCCGCTGCGCGCGTCCAGCAGGAAGGCGCTGGCTTGGCCGGCGGGGCGTGACAGCAGGCTGAGCTCGGACACCGAGGCGATGGCCGCCAGCGCCTCGCCGCGAAAGCCCATGGTCAGCACCGACTCCAGCTCGTCCAGGCTGGCGATCTTGCTGGTGGCGTGACGCCGCAGCGCCAGCGCCAGCTGGTCCTGGGCGATGCCGGCGCCGTCGTCCTCGACGCTCAGCAACCGCACGCCGCCAGCCAGCAGGCGCACGGTGATCTGGCGCGCGCCGGCGTCCAGGGCGTTGTCCAGCAGCTCGCGCACGGCGGAGGCGGGGCGCTCGACCACCTCGCCCGCGGCGATCTGGCTGATCAGTTCGTCAGGCAGTTCGCGGATGGGGCGGGCGGCAGCGGGAAGGGTCGGGTTGGCGGAAGATGGCACCCGGATCATTCTATGCAGCGTTGCCCGTCGGCCCTGCGCGTTCACGGCGCTACAGTACGGCGCTTCGATGCGTGCCACGCCGGTGCGCCGCGCCGTGTCCGTCCGAGGTATTTGTGGAAGCCCTGTCGTTCCTAATCGATTTCATCCTGCACGTGGACAAGCACCTCGAAGCTTTCGTGCTGCACTACGGCCCCTGGGTCTATGCCCTGCTGTTCGTCATCGTCTTCGTCGAGACGGGGATAGTGGTCATGCCGTTCCTGCCGGGGGATTCGCTGCTGTTCGTCGTGGGTGCGCTCAGCGGCGCCGGGCTGATGCACTTTCCGCTGGCCTGCGCGTTGCTGCTGGCGGCGGCCATCCTGGGCGACCAGTGCAACTACCTGATCGGGCGGCACCTGGGGCCGAAGGTGTTCCAGTGGGAGAACTCGCGCTGGTTCAACCGCCGCGCCTTCGACCAGGCACATGCGTTCTATGAGCGCTATGGCGGCATCACCATCGTGCTGGCGCGCTTCATGCCCTTCATCCGCACCTTCGCCCCGTTCGTGGCCGGCGTGGCCGACATGCGCCGCAGCGCCTTCACCGCCTACAACGTGGCTGGCGCCGTGCTGTGGGTGCTGGGCATCTGCACCGCCGGCTACTTCTTCGGCAACCTGGCCTGGGTGCAGCGGCACCTGGACAAGATCATCTGGGCCATGATCCTGGTGCCCGGCCTGCTGGCCATCTTTGGTGCCTGGCGCGCCGAGCGCAAGCAGTCGTCTGCTACTGTTTAAATAGCTGAAGGCCCTTGCATTGCAAGGGCCTTCAGCGGTTTTCACTGAGCAATCAGTGCTGGGCGGTCAACGCCGGCCCTGGCGGCGGTCGCGGTCCTCGCCCACCTCATGGCCGACCAGTGCGCCTGCGCCGGCGCCGATCACGGTTGCGGCAGTGCCACCCACGGCACTGCCCACCAGGCCACCTGCCACGGCGCCGACGCCGGTGCCGACCTGGGCGTTGGTGGGGTTGCTTGAGCAGCCGACCAGCCCCAGCGCAGCGGCGCTGGCGGCGGCACACAGAAGATGGCGATAGTTCATGATGGGCTCCTTGTGAAGAAACGGCCTGGCGGCCTGCATGCCGAGGCAGGGATTTCTGCTCCCGGCTAGGTGTCTTCACTATGCCCGCGTGTCACGCCAATGTTGTAGGCACGCCCTGTGGGGTGCTGTAGGAGCGTTGCAGGGCGCGCCTGTCGTCAGCCCGGCTGCAGGCAGATCGTCACCAGCAGCGAGGCATCGTTCACGGCCAGCAGTGCATGCGGAGCGCGGGCGCGCAGGTGCAGGAAATCCCCATCGCGCAGCCGGTGCGTGGCGCCGCCGACCTGGAACTCGACCTCGCCCTCTAGGCACTGCACGGTGATCTCGCCCGGGGTATCGTGCTGGCGCATGGGTTCGCCCGCACGCAGCACCACGCGAATGACCTCCAGCTGCTGGGCCTTGATGATGGCGTGGGACTGGGTCTGCGCCAGCAGCGCGCCCAGCGGGCGGACGCTGACGACCTCGGAGGAGTGGGCGTGGGGCAGGGCCATGGTGCGTCTCCTGGTGAAGCCGCCGGCAGGGCCCGCGTCACACGGTGCGGTTGCGTGCCAGCGGCGGATTCTTGGCGAAGTATCGGGTGATGCCGCGCATCAGCGCGTCGGCCAACTGCTCCTGATAGACGACCGAGCGCAGCCGCGCTTCTTCCTCGGGGTTGCTGATAAAGGCCGTCTCCACCAGCACACTGGGGATGTCCGGCGCCTTGAGCACGGCAAAGCCGGCCTGCTCGACGCGCGGCTTGTGCAGCCTAGCCATGCCGCCGATCTCGCCCAGCAGCACGCTGCCCAGCTTCAGGCTGTCGTTGATCTGCGCGGTGGTGCTCATGTCCAGCAGCACGCGCTGCACGTGCCGGTCCTGCGCCGCGACGTTCACGCCGCCGATCAGGTCGGCCTGGTTTTCCTTGTTCGCTAGCCAGCGCGCGGCCGAGCTGGAGGCGCCGCTCTCGCTCAGCGCGAACACGCTGGCGCCGCGCGCCGCCGGGTTGGTGAAGGCATCGGCATGGATGGACACGAACAGGTCGGCCTGCACGCGCCGCGCTTTCTGCACGCGCGTGGCCAGCGGCACGAAATAGTCGTCGTCGCGCGTCAGGAATGCCCGCATGGGGTTGCCGCCGATGGTGGTGGCGTTGATGCGGTCGCGCAGCAGGTGCGCCACCTTCAGCACCACGTCCTTCTCGCGTGTGCCGCTGGGGCCGATGGCGCCGGGGTCCTCGCCGCCGTGCCCGGGGTCCAGGGCGACGATGATCATCCGGTCGGTGGCGCGTGCCACGGCGGCCGCGCCAGGACGGCGTTTGGCGGGAGTGATAGTGGAAGGCGCCTGCGGCGAGACCGCGGCAGGCGCCCCAGGGGCGGCGGCGACCGCCACCGGCGGCGCCGGCAGGGGCAGCGGCATGCCCTGGGGCGGCGGCTCGCCACGCGCGCTCTGGCGCGCGATGAGTTCGGCCAGCGGGTCGGTCGCCAGCGGCGTCTGCGCCACCGGCATCGGCGGGGCCACGCCCGGCGCGGTAGCCGCCGGCGGCGTGCTGCCCAGGCGGTCGGCGATCAGCGTCTCCAGCGGGTCCACCGCCTTTTCCGGGTACAGGTCGAACACCAGCCGGTGCCGGTAGGCGGCCACCGGCGCCAGCGAGAAGACCTGCGGCAGCGCGGCTTGCTTCAGGTCCACCACCAGCCGCACCACGTTCGGCGCGTTCTGGCCGACGCGGATGCCGGCGATGTTCGGGTCGTCGGGCTGCACCTTGGCCACCAGCTCGCGCAGCGACGGGTCGAGCTCGATGCCCTCGATGTCCACCGCCAGGCGCGGCGGCGTGGCGACGAAGAACTGGCGCGCGACCAGCTTGCGGTCGGACTCGATGGTCACGCGCGAATAGTCTTGCGCCGGCCACACCCGCACCGCCACGATGCTGGCGCCGCGCGCGATCTGCTGCGCGCCCAGCAGCAGCACGATGCTGCCGGCGCGCAGCACGGCGCGGCGGCTGGCAGCCGGCTGGAGCAGGGGGGAAGAGGTAGAGGAAGAGGGAGTGGCGTGGCTCATGGCGTGTCGGGCAGGCAGGGCGCCAGGTGCTGCAGCGTGTCGCGTCCGCGGGGCGTGTGGGCGGCGAGCCGCACCTGCCGGCGTGCATCATCGTCGGCATGCAGCCAGATGGCAAGGTCGGGCGCGGGCAGGGCGCGGCCGGCCTGCTGCGGCCATTCGGCCAGCTTCAGTCCCGGGCTGGCGAAGATGTCGCGAAAGCCCGCGTCCTCCCACTCGCGCGGATCGCTGAAGCGGTAGAAGTCGAAATGCCAGATGTCCAGGCCGGGCGCCTGGTGCGGCTCGACCACTGCGTAGGTCGGGCTCTTGATGCGCCCGGCCACGCCCAGCGCGCGCAGCAGGTGGCGCACCAGCGTGGTCTTGCCCGCGCCCAGGTCGCCGTGCAGCGTGATGAAGAACGAGTCGCGCAGCGCCGGCTGGCGTGCCAGCGCCGCCGCGAAGCGCTGGGTGTCGTCCTCGCTGTTCCAGGTCAGCGACCGCGTCAGCAGCGGGGGCTGCTGCGGGCTTCCTACAATTTCGGCTGGATGGTGATCGGCAGCAGTCAACTCGTTCCTCAGGTCAGGCGGTGGGCACGCGAACTGGGATTTTCCCAAATCGGCGTGGCCGGCGTCGACCTGTCCAGCGCCGAGGCCGGTCTGATGCAGTGGCTGGCCCAAGGGTTCCATGGCGAGATGCACTATATGGCCGCGCACGGCACGAAGCGCGCGCGCCCGGCGGAACTCGTGCCCGGCACGGTGAGCGTCATCACCGCGCGCATGGACTACCTGCCGCGGGATACGCCACCCGGCTGGCAGGCCGTCGAGTGGCAGCGCCTGCAGCGGCCCGGCGAGGCCATCGTCTCGGTCTATGCCCGCGGCCGCGACTACCACAAGGTGCTGCGCGCGCGCCTGCAGAAGCTGAGCGAGCGCATCGCCGAGGCCGTGGGCCCGTTCGGTCACCGCGTGTTCACCGACTCGGCGCCGGTACTGGAGGCCGAGCTGGCCAGCCGCAGCGGCCAGGGCTGGCGCGGCAAGCACACCCTGGTGCTGTCGCGCGAGGCCGGCTCGATGTTCTTCCTGGGCGAGATCTACGTCGACATGCCGCTGGAAGTCACCGAGCCCGTCACCGCGCACTGCGGCAGCTGCCAGGCCTGCATCGACATCTGCCCGACGCAGGCCATCATCGCGCCCCACCGCATCGACGCGCGCCGCTGCATCTCCTACCTGACCATCGAGCACGGCGGGCCGATTCCGCTGGAGCTGCGCCCGCTGCTGGGCAACCGCATCTACGGCTGCGACGACTGCCAGCTGGTGTGCCCCTGGAACAAGTACGCCCAGGCCAGCAGCCTGCCCGACTTCGACCCGCGCCGCGGCCTGGTGGGCGCGCAGCTGGTCGAGCTGTTCGCCTGGGACGAGGCCACGTTCCTGCGCATGACCGAGGGCGGGCCGATCCGCCGCATCGGCCACGAGCGCTGGCTGCGCAACATCGCCGTGGCGCTGGGCAACGCGCTGCGCGGCGCGCGCGAGGCCGGCGAGGTCCAGGCCCTGCGCGCCGCGCTGGCCACGCGCGCCGGCGACGCCAGCGCCCTGGTGCGCGAGCACGTGGCCTGGGCCCTGGCACAGGAAATTTGAATGAAAAGAGGCTCCAGCCCTTTGGGTGTAAGGGCTATAAGCTATCAATAAAGTAGCGTCAGCGCAGTACGCCCAGGGCGAAGGTCAGGCTCGCCACCCCCAGTACCGTGGACAGCGTCACCAGCCCCGCCACGTAGGCGCCGTTGTGGCCCATGCGCGTGGCCAGCACATAGCAGCTCGACGCGGTCGAGACGCCGCAAAAGGCCATCAGTACCGAGGTCTGCACGCCATCGAGCCGCAACGCCCGGGCGAAGGCCCAGGCGATTAGCGGCATGGCCACATGCCGTATGCACAGCACCGAGGCCGACAGCAGCTTGCCGTGCGCCAGCAGCCCGAACTGCATGCCGGCCCCCGCAGCCATCAGCCCCAGCGCCAGCGAGGCCGCGCCGATGCGGCCCACCGCCGGCTCCAGCCACGCCGGGATGCGCAGGCCCAGCAGGTTGGCCGCCAGGCCGGTGGCGGTGGCAATGATCAGCGGGTTGCGCAGCAGCTCGCGCGCGAAGCCCAGCTCGCCGCCGCGCGCCATCGGCCAGACGGCGGCAACGTTGACCAGCGGCACGCACACGCCGATGAGCACGGCCAGCATCAGCAGGCCCGGCGCGCCGCCCAGGCG
Organism: Oryzisolibacter propanilivorax; assembly: GCF_900103645.1. Lineage (GTDB taxonomy): Bacteria > Pseudomonadota > Gammaproteobacteria > Burkholderiales > Burkholderiaceae_C > Melaminivora > Melaminivora propanilivorax. The sequence goes on along the minus strand of NZ_FNHP01000003.1, from coordinate 108,814 downwards.
CTCGGCCAGGGCCAGCACGATGAAGGAGTTGAAGCGGAACGCGACCTGGGCCGCGGCGGCGTGGTCGCGCCGGTCGATGCGCGGGCCCAGCCAGGGCAGGTGCGGCAGGCTGTAGGCCAGGGCCACGCCGCACAGCGTGGTGCCCACGCCGGCGCCGACCAGGCCGGCGGCCTCGCCCACGTCGATGGGGCTCTTGACGATGGACTGGAACAGCAGCACCGGAAAGAGCAGGTAGTACACCAGGCCCTCCACCGGCTGCCAGACGCTGCGGTTCAGGGGGGTGTAGCGGCAGACCAGGTAGCCGCACAGGATCAGCAGGAAATCCGGCGCCAGCAGTTGCGCGTAGGTCATGGAACGTTCAGGGCGGGGCGCCGCCGCCTGCCGGTGGCGCGCAGGCCGACAGCAGGGTGATGCCATTGTCCGAGGGCAGCCAGTGCCCCATGGGGCGGCAATCGCCCTGTACGCACAGCGTGAAGTCGGCGGTGAACTCCGAGCGGGTCAGGCGCAGCGCGTCCGGCAGGGCCGCAGCCGGCTGGTAGTGGTACCAGCCGCCTTCCAGGCGCGCATCCGGCGGCGGCTCCATGCCCGCGGCCGAGCCGCGCACGCGCGCCGCCAGCGCCTGCAGCATGGGCGGCGGGCCGGGCAGCACGGCGTAGTCTTCCTCCCAGCGCACCTTTTCGATGGAGTGCGTCCAGGCCAGGGTGAAATGGCTGGCCGGGACGAATACCGGCGCCGCCGGGGCCGCCGCGGCGGCCAGCGCCAGGCAGATGCCCGCCAGCGGCATCAGGCCCCCGCCGGCACCGCGCGCCGGCGCGTGCGCTGCACGTGCCACAGCAGGAACAGCCCTACGGCGACGATGCCGACCTCGTCGGTCAGCGGCAGCGCCACTACCAGCAAGCTGGCGGCGGCCACGGCGATGCAGCGCTCCAGCCAGTTGAGCGGCCCCAGCAGGAAGCCGATGGCGCCGGCGCCCCACATGGCCACCGCCACCAGCGCCTTGAACACCACCCACGCGGTGGCCAACCAGCCGCCGCCCTGCAGCATCAGCGCCGGGCTGTACACCGCCATGTAGGGCACGACGAAGCCGGCGACGGCGATGCGCACCGCCTGCAGCCCTATCTTCAGCCCGCTCTCGCGCGCGATGGGCGCCGCGGCGAAGGCGGCCAGGGCCACCGGCGGCGTCAGGTCGGCCATGATGCCGAAGTAGAAGACGAACATGTGCGAGACGATCAGCGGCACGCCCAGCTGCAGCAGCACCGGCGCGGCCAGCGAGCTGGTGATGATGTAGTTGGGGATGGTCGGAATGCCCATGCCCAGCACCAGGCAGGTCAGCATGGTCAGCACCAGCGCCAGGAACAAGCTTTTCTCGCCGACGAGGATGATGCGCCCGCCCAGTTCGGCGGCCACGCCGGTCAGGTTGATGATGCCGATGATCACGCCGACCAGCGCGCAGGCGATCGCCACCGGCAGCGCGTGGCGCGCGCCGTCGGCCAGCGCCGCCAGCGCCAGGCGGCGCGCGTCGCCGCCGGTGTGGCGGATGTAGGTCAGCGCCACCAGCAGCAGCGTGACCACGATGAAGGTGCCCACGCCGAAGTAGAAGAAGCCGGCGCAGGCGAAGCCCAGCAGCACCCAGAACAGCGCGCGCAGGGCCGTGCCCTGCACGCCGCTGGCCACGGCCGCGCCGAAGATCAGCACCACGGTGAGCGCCAGGCCCACGGTGCCCGAGAACATCGGCGTGTAGCCGGAAAACAGCAGCGCCACCAGGCCGGCGAGCGGCAGCAGCAGGTACCAGCGTTGGCGCACCGCTACCCAGGGGTCGGGGCACTCGTCCTTGGGCAGGCCCAGCAGGCCCTTGCGCCCGGCCTCCAGGTGCACCATCCAGAAGGCGGTGAAGAAGTACAGGATGGCCGGGATCAACGCCGCCTGAACGATGTCCACGTACGGCACGTTGATGGTCTCGGCCATGATGAAGGCCACCGCGCCCATCACCGGCGGCATGATCTGCCCGCCCATGCTGGCCGTGGCCTCGACGCCGCCGGCGAATGCCGGGCTGTAGCCGAAGCGTTTCATCAGCGGGATGGTGAACTGGCCGGTGGTGACGACGTTGGCCACGCCCGAGCCGTTGATGGTGCCCATCAGCGCCGAGGAGATGACCGACACCTTCGCCGGCCCGCCGCGGGTGTGCCCCACGGTGCCCAGGGCGAAGTCGTTGAACAGGTTGATCATCCCGGCCTGCTCCAGGAACGCGCCGAACAGGATGAACAGGAAGATGTAGGTGGCCGACACATAGGTCGGTGTGCCGTAGATGCCCTCGGTGCCGAAGGCCAGCGTGCTGACGATCTGGTCCAGCCCGAAGCCGCGGTGCGCCAGCATGCCCGGCAGGTATTGGCCGAACAGGCCATACAGCAGGAAGATGCCGCAGATCAGCGGCAGACCCCAGCCCATGGCGCGCCGCGCGGCCTCGAACACCAGCGCCACCAGGGTCACGCCGATGACCCAGTCCAGCGGCACCAGCTCGCCGGCGCGCGCCGTCAGGTCGGCCTCGAACACCCAGTGGTACAGGCTGAAGACGAAGCCGGTCAGGCCCAGTGCCCAGCCCAGCACCCGGCCGAAGCGCGCCGCGCCCGCGCCCGCGCGCTGCAGCGGCGGATGGATGATGAAGATCATCAGCAGCACGAAGCCGACGTGGATGGCGCGGATCACCTGGCTGGACAGCGGGTGGAACGCCGCCATCCAGATCTGGTAGCAGGAAAAGGCGATGGCCACCGCGAAGATGGCGCCGCGCAGGCCGCTGGTGGGGCTGGCGGTAGGGGTATCGGTCATGGAGTTTCTCGCTGGTGGCGGCAACGAAAACGGCCCCTTGTGGGGGCCGCCTCGGGTGCAGGAGGGCTTACTTCAGCAGGCCCACTTCCTTATAGTAGCGCTCGGCGCCCGGGTGCAGCGGCACCGGCATGCCCTGGATCGCCTTGTCGCGCTGGATGGCCTTGGCGGCGTTGTGCGCCGAGTGCAGCGTGTCCAGGTGCTCGTACAGCTGCTTGGTCATCTGGTAGGCCAGCTCGTCGGACACGCCGGAATGCGTGACCAGGAAGTTGGGGATGGCCGCGGTAGGCACGTCGGCGGTCTGGCCGCCGTAGGTGTTGGCGGGGATGGTGGCCGGCTGGTAGGCGGCGTCGCCGACCTTGGCCACGGTCTCGGCCGGCACCGGCACGACGATGATCTTGACCGACGTGGCCAGGTCGCGGATGGACGCCACGCCCAGGCCGGCGGACTGCAGCGTGGCGTCGAGCTGGCGGTTCTTGATCAGCTCGACCGATTCACCAAAGGGCAGGTATTCGACCTTGCCCAGGTCCTTGTAGTCGAAGCCGGCGGCCTTGAAGACGGCGCGCGCATTCAGCTCCGTGCCCGAGCGCGCGGCGCCCACCGACACGCGCTTGCCCTTCAGGTCGGCCAGCGTCTTGATGCCCGAATCAGCGTTGGCGACGATCTGGATGTAGTTGCTGTAGATGCCGGCGATGCCGCGCAGCTTGTCCAGCTTCTTGGGAAAGCCGGCATCGGCGTCGCCCTTCCAGGCATCCGACAGGGCGTCCCCCAGGGTGAAACCCAGCTCGCCGCGGCCGGCCTGCAGCAGGTTCAGGTTCTCGGCCGAGGCCTTGGTGACCTGCGCCGTGGCGCGCACGTTCGGAATGGATTTGGCATAGACCTGCGACAGCGCCACGCCCAGCGGGTAGTACACGCCGCTCTGGCCACCCGTCAACACGTTGACGAACTGCTGCGCCTGGGCGCCCGAGGTTGCGAGGAGGGCGGCGCCGAGGCCCAGCCCCAGGCCGAAATTGCGAAACCAGCGCATGTAGAAGTTCTCCTGTGTGTCTGGATGTTGTGGTGGCCGGGCAGAATAGCGCGGCCGGACGCTGACCGTTGTCGCCACGTGGCCAAGACCCAGCAGGGTTTTCACTGGTTGCGGCCCCTGCCGGCCGCCCGCGCCGGGTATTTTCTTGCATGACCGCCGACTCCTCACCTCTGTCCGCGCCCGACCAGGCCCTCATCGACCAGTTCATCGACACCCTGTGGCTGCAGGACGGCCTGGCGCGCCTGACGCTGCAGGCCTACCGCGGCGACATGACGGCGCTGGCGCAATGGCTGACGGGGCAAGGCAGCGATCTGCTGCGGCTGGGCGAGGACGAGCTGCAGGGCTACCTGGCGCATCGCCATGCCGGCACGCGCGCGGCCACCGCCAACCGGCGCCTGACGGTCTTCCGGCGCTTCTACGCCTGGGCGCTGCGCGAGCGGCTGGTGCACGACGACCCCACGGTGCGCCTGCTGGCCGCGCGCCAGGCGCTGCGCGTGCCGCAGACGCTGACCCAGGCGCAGGTCGAAGCGCTGCTGCGCGCGCCCGACACGGGCACGCCGCTGGGCCTGCGCGACCGCGCCATGCTGGAGCTGATGTACGCCAGCGGCCTGCGCGTGAGCGAGCTGGTGGCGCTCAAGACCCTCCACGCCAGCCTGGCCGAAGGCGTGGTGCGCGTCATGGGCAAGGGCGCGCGCGAGCGCTTGGTGCCCTTCGGCGACGAGGCGCGGCAGTGGCTGGAGCGCTACCTGCAGGACGCGCGCCGCGACATCCTGGGCATGCGCCACAGCGACGACCTGTTCGTCACCCGGCGCGGCGCGGGCATGAGCCGGGTGATGTTCTGGCAGATCGTGAAGAAGCACGCGCAAGGCGCCGGCATCACCGCGCCGCTGTCGCCGCACACCCTGCGCCATGCGTTCGCCACGCATTTGCTGAACCACGGCGCCGACCTGCGCGTGGTGCAGCTGCTGCTGGGCCACGCCGACATCTCCACCACCACCATCTACACCCACGTGGCGCGCGAGCGCCTGAAGGCGCTGCACGCGCAGCACCATCCGCGCGGCTGACTGCGAAGCGGCCGCAGCGGCCTATTGCCCCGACTCCAGCGTCTCCGCCCAGGCCAGGGCCTGCAGGTGTGCCCAGTTCACCTGGTGGTTGGACAGGTGCAGCGCCTGCGCGGCACGCGCGAAGGCTTCGTCGTCGCCACTCTCGCAGGCCCGCGTGAGCTCCAGGAAGGGCGCGAACACGCCCTGGCCGTGCAACAGGGCGTCCACCACCGTCTGCGGCAGTGCCACCGTCTCCAGCGCGGCCGCCAGAGGCACGCCCAGCATGCTGTCGAGCATGGAGAAAACGCCGACGACGAAAGCGTTATCGCACTCCTCGGGCGGCAGCAGCTCGGCCGCCAGCAGCTCCATCAGCCGCCCGCGCACCACCGCAGTCTGGCCCACGGCCGGCGGCGAGCCGCTGCCGCGCGAGGTGGTCAGCAGCAGCGCCGCCCAGCGGAACAGCTTTTTCAGCCCCAGGATCATCACCGCGTGGCGGAACGAGGTGATCTCCACCGACAGCCCGAAGCCCGACGAGTTGATGAAGCGCAGCAGGTTGAACGACAGCGTCGGGTCACGCTTGAGCAACTGCTCGATCTGTGCCACATCGGCGTGTTTGCGCACCATGTCGATCAGCTGCAGGATGGTCGCCTGCGCCGGGCGGATGGTCTGCGCCTGCACCAGCGCGGGCCGCGCGAACCAGTAGCCCTGGAACAGCTTCACGCCCAGCGCCGCCACGCGTTCGTGCTGCTCGGCGGTCTCGACCTTCTCGGCCACCAGCCGGGCTTGGCTGTGGGCCTGGGCGAACTTCACCAGCGGCTCGGTCAGTTCGGGGCGGAAGGCCTGCAGGTCCAGCTTGACGAACGACGCCAGCGGCAGCCAGGACGCATAGGCGCGGCGCAGCACATCCTGGCTGAAGGCGATGCGAAAGCCCAGCGTGCGCAGCTGCTGCAGCACCGGCAGCTGCTGCGCGATCTGCTCGGGCGTGGCGCTGGCGTCCAGGATGGGCACTTCCAGCACCACCTTCTCGGGGTGGATCAACTCCAGGTGCGGGCCGGCCAGGCTTTCGTGCGTGCAGTTGATGAACACCGTCTTGTTGCCCCCCAGCGCCTCGGTGCCGGCATAGGACAGGGCGTTGAACAGCAGCGCCGCATCGCTGGCGGCGGTGTGCGGACTGCCGCTGGTGGAGCGGTCGAACAGCTCATAGCCGAACACCGCGCGCTGCTCGTCCAGGATGGCCTGGCGCGCGAGAACGACCAGGTTGCTGGCGTCGGCGCCTGCGGGGGCGGCGGTTTCGGGCTGGGTGTCGGTCATGGGAATCAAGAGAGGGAAAAGGTGCGGCGTCAGGGCGAGACAGCGTCGGCCCAGGCCAGCGCCTGCAGATGGGCGGCGTTGACGCGCGCCTGGTCCAGCGCCAGGCTGGCGGCCAGGCGGTTGAAGGCCTCGGCGTCGCCGTGCTCGCAGGCTTCGGCCAGCGCCAGCAGCCGGCCCAGCGGGCCCTGGCGCAGCAGCAGCGCGTCGGTGACGGGAAGGGGCAGGTTCAGCAGCGCCACGGCTTCGGCCAGGGGCAGGCCGAGCATCTGGTCGAGCATGGAAAACAGGCCGATGACGAAAGCCTCGTCGCCGTCCTCAGGGGCTTGCAGCTGGCGCGCCAGCAATTCCATCAGCCGTGCGCGCACCACGGCGGTCTGGCCCAGCGCCGGCGGGGTGCTGCTGTTGCGCACGGCGGTCAGCAGCAGCGCCGCCCAGCGGAACAGCTTGCGTGCGCCCAGCAGCATGACCGCCTGGCGCAGCGAGGTCACCTCGCGTGCCATGCCCAGCCCGGCGGCATTGATCAGGCGCAGCAGGTTGAACGACAGGCTGGCGTCGCGCTTCAGGACCTCCTCGATGGCGTCCACGTCGGCGCGGCTGCGCACGGCGTTCAGCAGCTGCATGGTGGTCGCCTGCGACGGCGCCAGCACCCGTGCACGCACCAGGGTCGGGCGCGCGAACCAGTAGCCCTGGAACAGCTGTACGCCCAGCGACGAGACCATGTCGTACTGCTGCGCGGACTCGATCTTCTCGGCGATCAGCTCGGCATGGCTGTTGCGCCCGGCATAGCCCACCAGCACCGCCAGCTGGTCGCGGGCCAGCACCGACAGGTCCAGCTTGATGTAGTCCGCCAGCGGCAGCCAGGGCGCGTAGGCCGACTGCAGCACCGAATGATCGAAGGCCAGGTTGAAGCCGCGCGCGCGCAGAGCCTGCAGCATGGGCAGGCGCGCCTGCACCTCGTCGGCGGCGGCGTGGCCCAGGGGCGGCACCTCCAGCACCACCTTGTCGGGTTGGACCAGGTCGAGGTGGCCGCCGGCCAGGCTTTCGTGCGTGCAGTTGACGAACAGCAGCAGGTTGCCCACCAGCTCGTCGGAACCCGCGTGCGACAGCGCGGTGAAGACCATGACCACGTCGCTGGCCGCCGTGTGGTGCGTGCGCGAGCGGTTGAACAGCTCGTAGCCGACGACCGCCTGCTGGCCGTTCACGATGGCCTGGCGCGCGATCATGGCGCCGGTATCGACGACGTGGGCGGTGGGAGACGAAGGCTGCATGGGTGAGGGGCAAACGAGCGGCAGGGACAGGCTGCGGGCATTGTAGGGAGGCCGGCGCGTGCCCAGCCATCGGCGTCAGCCGTGCTCTAGCCAGTCCAGCTCGGCCTGGCTGAAGCCGGCGGCGCGGCGCGCGGCGGTGTTCAGCGGCGGTTTGGCGCGCGGCGCCTCGTGGCGCTGCACCAGCAGCGCGTAGTGCGCCACCGGCTCCAGGCCGTCGCGCTCGCACAGCCAGCGGTACCAGTGGTTGCCGATGGCCACGTGCCCGACCTCTTCGCGCAGGATCACGTCCAGGATGCGCACCGCCGCCAGCGCGTCCGGCGCGCCCACGCTGCGCAGCTTGTGCTGGATCAGCGGCGTCGCGTCCAGTCCGCGCGCCTCCAGCGTGCGCGGCACCAGCGCCATGCGCGCGACGATGTCGTGCGCGGTCTTCTCGCACATGCTCCACAGCCCCTGGTGCGCGGGAAAGTCGCCGTAGTCGTGGCCCAGCTGGCTACGCAGGTGCGTGCGCAGCATCTGGAAGTGCCGCGCCTCCTCGCCCGCCACCTGCAGCCAGTCCAGATAAAAGCGCCGCGGCATGCCGGGAAAGCGCCAGAGGGCGTCCAGCGCCAGGTTGATGGCGTTGAACTCGATGTGGGCGATGGCGTGGATCAGCACCGCGCGGCCGGCGGCCGTTGCCGGCGAGCGCCGGGCCACGGCGGTGTGGTGGCGCAGCTCGGGCCGCGCGGGGCAGCCGGGCAGCGGCGCGGTGGGTTCGAGAATCGTGTTTTCAGCTATAGAAATAGTAGCTGCATGCCCATGCAGATCAAGGGCCTGGGCCGCTTTTTCTTCGGGATCGGTGAGTTGCAGGACATGCAGGGCGCGGTGGCGAAGCTCCATCCCTACAATTGTATTTTTCCCGGCAGACACACGATGAAAGGCAGGACAGCATGGCCATCTACGAACTGGACGGCAAGGCGCCGCAGGTGGGCGAGGGCGCCTGGGTGGCCGACAGCGCGCAGGTCATCGGCGCGGTGACGCTGGGGCAGGACGCCAGCGTCTGGTTCGGCGCGGTGGTGCGCGGCGACACCGAGCACATCACCATCGGCGCCGGCAGCAACGTGCAGGACGCCAGCGTGCTGCACGCCGACCACGGCCAGCCGCTGGTCATCGGCGCCGGGGTGACCATCGGCCACCAGGTCATGCTGCACGGCTGCAGCATCGGCGACGGCTCGCTCATCGGCATCGGCGCGGTGGTCTTGAACGGCGCGCGCATCGGCCGCAACTGCCTGGTGGGCGCGGGCGCGCTGGTCACCGAGGGCAAGGAATTCCCCGACGGCTCGATGATCCTGGGCAGCCCGGCGCGCGTGGTGCGCGCCCTGACGCCCGAACAGGTCGAGGCCGTGCGCGCGAGTGCGCGGCATTACGTGGACAACGCGCGGCGCTTCCAGAGCGGCCTGCGCAAGATCGGCTGACGGCCCGACGCCGCCTGCCGCGACCTCCTTGAAAGTGATTCCCTTCCGTGTCCGAACTGCACAAATTCCTCTTTGACGGCCTGCCCGTGCGCGGTGCCATCGTGCGCCTGACGGGTGCCTGGGTCGAGTTGCTGGCGCGGCGTGCCGGCAACAGCGAGACCGGCGCCTACCCGCTGCCGGTGGCCGAGCTGCTGGGCGAGATGGCCGCCGCCGGCGTGCTGATGCAGTCGCACATCAAGTTCAACGGCGCGCTCATCCTGCAGGTCTTCGGCGACGGCCCGGTCAAGCTGGCCGTGGCCGAGGTGCGCTCCAGCCTGGGGCTGCGCGCCACCGCCACGCTGCACGGCGAGGTGCCTGAAGGCGCGCGCCTGCCCGAGCTGGTGAACGTGGCCGGCGGCGGGCGCTGCGCCATTACGCTCGATCCGCAGGACCGCCTGCCCGGCCAGCAGCCCTACCAGGGCGTGGTGCCGTTGAACGACGTGCATGGCGAGAAGCTGCCGCAGCTGTCGGATGTGCTGATGCAGTACATGCGCCAGTCCGAGCAGCTGGACGCCACGCTGGTGCTGGCCGCCAACGGCGAGGTGGCCGCCGGCCTGCTGATCCAGCGCATGCCGGTGCAGGGCGAGACCAACCTGGCGCGCGGCGGCACCGCCGGCGACGCCGATGCGCTGCGCGAGCAGCACGACGAGGACTACCGCCGCATCGCCACCCTGGCCGCCAGCCTGACGCGCGAGGAGCTGCTCACCCTGGATGTGCACACCATCCTGCATCGCCTGTTCTGGGAAGAGAAACTGCTGCGTTTCGAGCCGCGCCAGGGCGCCGACGGCCCACGCTTTTCCTGCACCTGTTCGCGCGAGCGCGTGGGTGCCATGCTGCGCAGCCTGGGCCGCGACGAGGTGCAGTCCATCCTGGAAGAGCGCGGCGATGTGGAAGTGGGCTGCGACTTCTGCGGTCGCCAGTACCACTTCGACCCGGTGGACGCGGTGCAGCTGTTCACCGAGGCCGACAAGCAGCCGCCGGTACCGCCCGGCATGCAATAAGGGTCAAATAGGCCGCAAGCCCTTATTCCATAAGGGTCTGCAGCTATCTTTTTGGGAGTGGCGCGGCGGTCAGCGCCGCCCGGGTGTGACCTGCACGTAGATCTCACCCTGGCGCACCATGCCCAGCTCGGTGCGGGCGCGCTCCTCGACCATGTCCAGGCCTTCGCGCAGGTCCTGCACCTCGGCCGCCAGACGCTCGTTGGCCAGGCGCGCACGGGCATTGGCCGCCTGCTGGTCGGTCAGCTGCTGGCGCATCTCGCGCACCTGCCCGATGCTGCCGCGCCCGGTCCACAGTTGGGCGTGCAGGCCCACCAGCAGCAATACGAGCAGAAGGGCGACGGTGCGGGTGCCCATGGCGGGTCAGCGGCAGCAGCAGGTGGGCGGGCAGGGCGGCAACCGCGCGGTCAGCGCAGGTTGTAGAAGGCTGCGCGGCCGGGGTACTCGGCCACGTCGCCCAGGTCTTCCTCGATGCGCAGCAGCTGGTTGTACTTGGCCATGCGGTCCGAGCGCGACAGCGAGCCGGTCTTGATCTGGCCGGCGTTCAGGCCGACGGCGATGTCGGCGATGGTGTTGTCCTCGGTCTCGCCCGAGCGGTGCGAGATCACGGCGGTGTATCCGGCGCGCTTGGCCATCTCGATGGCGGCGAAGGTCTCGGTCAGGGTGCCGATCTGGTTGATCTTGATCAGGATCGAGTTGGCGATGTGCTTGTCGATGCCTTCCTTCAGGATCTTGGTGTTGGTCACGAACAGGTCGTCGCCCACCAGCTGCACGTTCTGGCCCAGGCGCTCGGTCAGCACCTTCCAGCCGTCCCAGTCGCCCTCGGCCATGCCGTCCTCGATGCTGATGATCGGGTACTTGTCGCACCACGTGGCCAGCATGTCGGTCCACTGCTGGGCCGACAGCTTCAGGCCGCCTTCGCCAGCCAGCACGTACTGGCCGTCGTGGTAGAACTCGCTGGCGGCGCAGTCCAGCGCCAGGGCAATCTGCTCGCCGGCCGTGTAGCCGGCGGCCTCGATGGCCTGCAGGATCAGCTGGATGGCGGCCTCGTGGTTCTCCACGCTCGGGGCGAAGCCGCCCTCGTCGCCCACGGCGGTGCTGATGCCGCGGTCGTGCAGGATCTTCTTCAGGGCGTGGAACACCTCGGCGCCCCAGCGCAGCGCCTCGCGGAAGCTGGGCGCGCCCACCGGCACGATCATGAATTCCTGCAGGTCCAGGCTGTTGTTGGCGTGCGCGCCGCCGTTGATGACGTTCATCATCGGCACCGGCAGCTGGCAGCCGCCCATGCCGCCGAAGTAGCGGTACAGCGGCAGGCCGGCTTCCTCGGCCGCGGCGCGCGCCACGGCCATCGACACCGCCAGCATGGCGTTGGCGCCCAGGCGGGATTTGTTGTCGGTGCCGTCCAGGTCGATCAGGGTCTTGTCCAGGAAGGCCTGCTCGGAGGCGTCCAGGCCCAGCACGGCCTCGCTGATCTCGGTGTTGATGTGCTCGACGGCCTTGAGCACGCCCTTGCCCAGGTAGCGGCCCTTGTCGCCGTCGCGCAGTTCGATGGCCTCGCGCGAGCCGGTGGAGGCGCCGCTGGGCACGGCGGCGCGGCCCATCACGCCACTCTCCAGCAGCACGTCGCACTCGACGGTGGGGTTGCCGCGGCTGTCCAGCACTTCGCGGCCTACGATGTCAACGATGGCACTCATGGTGATCCTCAAGCTAAAGGTGGAAGCCCAGGCCAGGGGAAGTCTGGATCAGGCGAAAAAAACGGCCCTGGCCCAAGCCAGTCACCGGGATTCTGCTATCAGAAAAGAAGTGGCGCGCAGGCCTCAAAGGCCTTCGACGCAGACCATGCGCATGATGGCTGCACCCTCGCGCGCGGCGCGCGCGCGGCCGTACTCGGGCGAGTGATAGAAGGCCTTGGCGGCCTCCAGGCTGGGAAACTTTGCGATGACGATGCGCTCGGGGGCCCAGTCACCCTCCACCGGCTCGATGGCGCCGCCGCGCACGCAGATCTCGGCGCCGTGCGCCTGCATCGCGGCGGTGGACCACTTCTTGTATTCCTCGTACTGCTGCGGGTTGGTGACGCGGGCATCGACGATCAGGTATCCGCTGGGCATGGCGTTTGTCTCTCTGGTGATGGATGGTCGGGAAAGGAAGGCTTTAGGCGTCGAAGGCGTTTTCCAGGAAGCCGTGGCGCTTGGTCACCTGGTCCAGCGCCACCAGCGTCTCCAGCAGCGCCCGCATGTGCTTCAGGGGCACGGCGTTGGGCCCGTCGGACAGGGCGTTGCACGGGTCCGGGTGGGTTTCCATGAACAGCCCGGCCACGCCCACGGCCACGGCGGCACGGGACAGGACCGGCACCATCTCGCGCATGCCGCCGCTGCTGGTGCCTTGGCCGCCCGGCAGCTGCACGCTGTGCGTGGCGTCATACACCACCGGCGCGCCGGTCTCCCGCATGATGGCCAAGCTGCGCATGTCGCTGACCAGGTTGTTGTAGCCGAAGCTGGCGCCGCGCTCGCAGGCCATGAAGTTGTCCTCGGGCAGGCCCGCCTCGCGCGCGGCGGCGCGGGCCTTGTCGATGACGTTCTTCATGTCGCCCGGCGCCAGGAACTGGCCCTTCTTGATGTTCACCGGCTTGCCCGACTGGGCCACGGCGCGGATGAAGTCGGTCTGGCGGCATAGGAAGGCCGGGGTCTGCAGCACGTCGACCACGGCGGCCACGTGCGGCACCTCAGCCTCGGTGTGCACGTCGGTCAGCACCGGTACGCCCAACTCGCGTTTCACCTTCGCCAGGATCTCCAAGCCGCGCTCCATGCCCGGGCCGCGAAAGCTGCTGCCCGAGCTGCGATTGGCCTTGTCGAAACTGCTCTTGAAGATGAACGGGATGCCGAGCGCCCGCGTGATCTCCTGCAGCTGGCCGGCCACGTCCAGCTGCAGCTGCTCGGATTCGACCACGCAGGGGCCGGCGATCAGGAAGAAAGGGTGCTCCAGGCCGACGGGAAAGCCGCACAGTTGCATGGCAAGGGTTCCTTGTACGTGCGCGTTCAGGCGCCGGCGGCGGGCGCGGCGGCGGCCTGGCCCTGGTAGCCGCTGGCCTGGCGATGGTGCTGCACCGCGGCCTGGATGAAGTCGTTGAACAGCGGGTGGCCGCTCCACGGCGTGGACTTGAACTCGGGGTGGAACTGCACGCCCATGTACCAAGGGTGCACGTCCTGCGGCAGCTCGACGATCTCGGTCAGCTGCTCGCGCTGGGTCTGCGCCGAGATCACCAGGCCGGCCTTGCGCAACCGCTCCAGGTACTGCACGTTGGCCTCGTAGCGGTGGCGGTGGCGCTCGGTCACGGTGTCGCCGTAGATGCGGTGCGCCAGTGTGCCCGGCTGCACGTTGGAGGTCTGCGCGCCCAGGCGCATGGTGCCGCCCAAATCCGAGTTCTCGCTGCGCGTCATCAGGCGGCCGTCCTCGTTCTTCCACTCGGTGATCAGGGCGATGACCGGGTGCGGGCTGGCCGGGTCGAACTCGGTGGAGTTGGCGCCGGCCAGATCGGCCACGTGGCGCGCGTACTCGATGGTCGCCACCTGCATGCCCAGGCAGATGCCCAGGTAGGGCACCTTGTGCTCGCGGGCATAGCGCGCGGTGCTGATCTTGCCCTCGACGCCGCGCGAGCCGAAGCCGCCCGGCACCAGGATGGCGTCGTACGCGCCCAGCTGCGCGGCCACGTTGTCGTCGGTGATGGCTTCGGAGTCCAGGTGTGCGATCTTCACGCGCACGTGGCTTTGCATGCCGGCGTGCTTGAGCGCCTCGTTGACCGACTTGTAGGCGTCCGACAGCTCGGCGTACTTGCCGACCATGGCGATGCGCACCTCGCCCTGCGGGTGCTCGCACTCGTGCACCAGGTCGTCCCAGCGCTTGAGGTTGGCCGGCGGCGTGTGCACGCGCAGCTTGTCGCAGATCAGGCCGTCCAGGCCCTGCTCGTGCAGCATGCGCGGCACCTTGTAGATGGTGTCCACGTCCCACATGCTGATCACGCCCCACTCGGGCACGTTGGTGAACAGCGAGATCTTGGCGCGCTCCTCGTTGGGCACGGCCTTTTGCGCGCGGCACAGCAGCGCGTCGGGCTGGATGCCGATCTTGCGCAGCTCCTGCACCGTGTGCTGGGTGGGCTTGGTCTTCAGCTCGCCGGCGGTCTCGATCCAGGGCAGGTAGGTCAGGTGCACGAAGGCCGAGTTGTTCGGGCCCAGTTTGAGTGACAGCTGGCGCACGGCCTCCAGAAAGGGCAGCGACTCGATGTCGCCCACGGTGCCGCCGATCTCGCAGATCGCGACGTCCACCGCGTCCGGCGTGCCGATGCCGGCGCCGCGCTTGATGTATTCCTGGATCTCGTTGGTGACGTGCGGGATGACCTGCACCGTCTTGCCGAGGTAGTCGCCGCGGCGCTCTTTTTCCAGCACGCTCTGGTAGATGCGGCCGGTGGTGAAGTTGTTGGCCTGCTTCATCCGGGTTTCGATGAAGCGCTCGTAGTGCCCCAGGTCCAGGTCGGTCTCGGCGCCGTCGTCGGTGACGAAGACCTCGCCGTGCTGGAAGGGGGACATGGTGCCCGGGTCCACGTTGATGTACGGGTCGAGCTTGATGAGGGTGACCTTGAGACCGCGCGATTCGAGGATCGCGGCAAGGGAGGCGGAGGCGATTCCCTTGCCCAGGGAAGACACCACACCGCCCGTGACGAAGACGAATTTGGTCATGCCGTGATGGAGGTGGGAAATGGCGATTGTATCGGCATCGCCCGCGCCGGCCGGCCAGCCAGGGGCGGCCCGTCTGCCAGAATCGCGCGCCATGCACATCCTTGCCGGCAAACACATCGTTCTGGGACTGTCGGGCGGCGTCGCCTGCTACAAATCGGCCGAGCTGGTGCGGTTGCTGGCCCGCGCCGGGGCCAGCGTCCAAGTGGTCATGACCGAGGCGGCCGAGCAGTTCATCACGCCGGTCACCATGCAGGCACTGTCCGGCCGGCCGGTGTACGGCTCGCAGTGGGATGCGCGCGAGGCCAACAACATGCCGCACATCAACCTGTCGCGGGGGGGCGACGCGGTGCTGATCGCCCCCTGCAGCGCGGACTTCATCGCGCGGCTGGTGCAGGGCCGGGCCGACGAGCTGCTGAGCCTGCTGTGCCTGGCGCGACCCATCGGGCGCGTGCCGCTGCTGCTGGCCCCGGCCATGAACCGCGAGATGTGGGCGCACCCGGCGACGCAGCGCAACCTGGTGCAGGTGCAGGCGGACGGCGCCACGGTGCTGGGCGTGGGCCATGGCGACCAGGCCTGTGGCGAGACCGGCGACGGCCGCATGCTGGAGGCGGCGGAAATCCTGGAGGAGCTGGCGGCGTTCTTCCGCCCCAAGTTGCTGGCCGGCGAACACGTGCTGGTCACCGCCGGCCCGACCTTCGAGGCCATCGACCCGGTGCGCGGCATCACCAACCTGTCGTCGGGCAAGATGGGTTTCGCCATCGCCCGCGCCGCGCGCGCGGCCGGCGCCGAGGTCACGCTGGTCGCCGGGCCGGTGCACCTTCCGACGCCGCGTGGCGTGCACCGCATCGACGTGGTTTCGGCACAAAACATGCTCGAAGCCGTGGAGGCATATGCGTCTCAAACTACTGTTTTCATAGCAACGGCGGCCGTCGCCGACTGGCGTCCGGCGCACAGCGCGCAGCACAAGATCAAGAAGGACGGCAGCGGCCAGGTGCCGGCGCTGGACTTCGTCGAGAACCCGGACATCCTGGCGCGCATGGCCGCCTCGGCGCAGGCGCGCAGCGGCCAGCTGTATTGCGTGGGCTTCGCCGCCGAGAGCGATGACCTGCTGGCGCACGCCAGCGCCAAGCGCCAGCGCAAGGGCGTGCCGCTGCTGGTGGGCAACATCGGCCCGGCCACGTTCGGCCAGGACGACAACGCGCTGCTGCTGATCGACGCGCAAGGCCACCAGGAGCTGCCGCGCGCCTCCAAGGCGGCGCTGGCGCATCAATTGGTTGCCGAAATCGCGCAGCGCCTGCGGCACACTCGCGCCGCATGAACCTCGACGTCAAGATTCTCGATCCGCGGCTGAACGAGCAGCTGCCCGCCTACGCCACCCCCGGCAGCGCCGGCCTGGACCTGCGCGCCTGTCTGGAAGCGCCCCTGACCCTGGCCCCGGGCGCCTGCGAACTGGTGCCCACCGGCATGGCCATCCACCTGGACGACCCCGGCTACGCCGCCATGATCCTGCCGCGCTCCGGCCTGGGGCACAAACACGGCCTGGTGCTGGGCAACCTGGTGGGGCTGATCGACAGCGACTACCAGGGCCAGCTGATGGTCAGCGCCTGGAACCGCGGCACCGCCGCCTACACGCTGCAGCCGATGGAGCGCCTGGCGCAGCTGGTGGTGGTGCCGGTGGTGCAGGCACGGCTGCGCGTGGTGCAGGAGTTCAGCGCCGGCAGCACGCGCGGCGCGGGCGGCTACGGCTCCACCGGGCGCAATTGACCGGTCTTTTCGCTCCCGGCCTTCCTGTCGGCCTTTGCTGACACCCTTTGCCACGCCCTCACTACGTCCTGCGTCGCGCTTGCCCGGCCCGGCCCACGTGCCGGCGCTGCTGCAATCGGTACCGGCAGCGCGGGCAGGCCTGCGCTCTGGTTTTTCCATTCCGTTTTTCATCCACCCCAAGGAGTGAAGTCATGCGCCACTATTCCCGTCTTGCCGCTTTGGGCAGCGCCATCGTCCTGGCCGGATCGCTGGCCGCCTGTGCCGAGGCGCCGCGCTATTCCGACCGGCCTTACTACTCCGGCCAGCCGGTGCAGACCGCGCCCACCTACGACGACCGCGTGACCGAGTACGGCACGGTTTCCTATATCGAGGGCATGCACGCACGCAACCGCACCAGCGGCGCTGGCGCGGTGCTGGGCGCCGTGGTGGGCGGCGTGCTGGGCAACCAGATCGGCAGCGGCGGCGGGCGCACGGCCGCCACGGCCATTGGTGCTGTCGGCGGCGCGGTGGCAGGCAATGCCATTGAAGGGCGCAACAACGACCGCACCAGCTACGAAGGCTACCGCATCACCATCCAGCTGGACCGTGGCGGCCAGCGTGTCTTCGAGGTGCCCAACCCGGGCGACCTGCGCACCGGCGACCGCGTACGCCTGTACGCCGGCCAGATCTCGCGCATCTGATCCACGCCGCGCCCGGCCCTGGGGCCGTCAGTGCAGCAGGCCGCTGCCTGGCGCCTGGGGCTGGATGCGGAAAAAACCCGTGCCGGCCGAGCGACGCTTGGCCTCCTCTTCGGTCGGCTCCCTGACGGCGTGCACCTTCAGGCGCAGCCGCAACGCGATGCCGGCCATCGGGTGGTTGGCATCCAGCACCACATGGTCCGGGTAGATCTGCGCCACGGTGTACAGCGCATCGCGCGGCATTCCGCTGCTGGCGCCCTCGGGCAGGGCGGTGCCCTCGAAACTCATGCCTTCTTCCAGTTCCTGCGGAAACAATGCACGCGGCTCCAGGAACAGCAGCTGCCCGTCATAGTCGCCGAAGGCGTCCTCGGGCTCCAGGTGGAGCGACAGCTCGGCGCCCGCTTCATGCCCCTGCAGAGCCTGCTCGATGCGTTCCAGCAGGTCGTCGCCGCCCACCAGAAACTCCACGGGGTCGTCCAGCACGTCCAATTCCTCGCCCAGGGTGTCCTGCAGCACCCAGGTCAGCGCCACCACGCAGTGTTCGTTGATTTCCATACGAGAATTGTCGCAAATCCCGTCCCTCCTACTGCCCGGTTGCCGGGCCTTCGCCTGTCATGGATACAGAACAACCCCTTGCCCTGCTGGGCGGCCTGAGCGCCGCGCAGTTCATGCGCCGCCACTGGCACAAGAAGCCGCTGCTGGTGCGCCAGGCGATTGCCGATTTCCGCCCGCCCATCGGACGCGCCGCGCTGCTGCAGCTGGCCGGCAGCGAGGATGTCGAATCGCGCCTGATCCAGCACCGCGACGGCCGCTGGCTGCTGCGCCACGGTCCGGTGCCGCGCCGTGCCATTCCCGCCTTGAGCGCGCGCGAATGGACGGTGCTGGTGCAGGGCGTGGACCTGCACGACGACGCCACGCATGCGCTGATGCAGCAGTTCGCCTTCGTGCCGCAGGCGCGGCTGGACGACCTGATGATCAGCTATGCCAGCGACGGCGGCGGCGTCGGGCCGCACTTCGACAGCTACGACGTGTTCCTGCTGCAGGCACAGGGCCGGCGGCGCTGGCGCATCGGCCGCCAGCGCGACGCCACGCTGGTGGACGGGCTGCCGCTGAAGATCCTGGCAAACTTCGAACCGGAAGAGGAATACGTGCTGGAGCCGGGCGACCTGCTGTACCTGCCGCCGCGCTGGGCGCACGACGGTGTCGCCGAGGGCGAGTGCATGACCTATTCCATCGGCTTTCGCTCGCCGGACCGTGCTGGCCTGGCGCACGAGGTCCTGCTGCGCCTGGCCGATGCCGCGGGTGACGAGGACGGCGCGCCCATCTACCGCGACCCGAAGCAGCCTGCGGTGCCCAATCCCGGTGCCATCCCGGCCCAGCTGCAGGACTTCGCGCGCCAGGCGGTGCAGCGCGCGCTGGCGCAGGGCGGGGCGCTGGAATGCGCGCTGGGCGAGGCGCTGACCGAGCCCAAGCCCAGCGTCTGGTTCGAGCCCGCGCCCGTCGGCACGCTGATGGAGCAGGTGGTGCTGGACCGGCGCACGCGCATGCTGTACGACGAGCAGCATGTCTTCATCAACGGCGAGAGCTTTCGCGCCAGCGGGCGCGACGCGGCGCTGATGCGCCAACTGGCGGACACGCGCACCCTGGGCCCGCGCGAACTGGCACGCGCCAGCGACGACGCGCTGGAACTGCTGGCCACCTGGTGCGACGCCGGCTGGGCGCATGCGCGCGCCGGCGATTGAGCAAATCGGCAATGACCACTGAACCGCCTGGATTGCCTGACGGACCCTTCACCGGGCGCGACGCCTTTCGCCAGTGCGTGCGCGCCGCACTGGCCACGGCGGCCGGGCAGGGCTGGGGCGAACTGCTGCTGGCCGATGCCAGCTTCGCCGACTGGCCGCTGGGCGAACGTGAGGTGGTGCAGTCGCTGCACGACTGGG
This sequence comes from Oryzisolibacter propanilivorax, assembly GCF_900103645.1. Taxonomy (GTDB): domain Bacteria; phylum Pseudomonadota; class Gammaproteobacteria; order Burkholderiales; family Burkholderiaceae_C; genus Melaminivora; species Melaminivora propanilivorax. Next base: position 89,746 of record NZ_FNHP01000003.1, on the reverse strand, counting down.
CCCGTACCGGGCGGCGCTTCACCTTGCTGGCGGTGGATTTCGACGATCTGGTGCGGCGCCAGCCGCGCTTCGTCCAGTGGCGCCGGCAGTGGGACCACCTCATCACCTGCCGCCGGGCAACGACGCGCGATCCACTGGCGCTGCCCAGTGCGCTGTGGTCTCCGGCCTGGGTGCTGCAGCGCCATGATCCGGTGCGCAGCAGCGGTGTCTGCGACGCTCAGCCGGTGCGCCGGCTGGCGCTGCGCGAGGCGCTGGACGAGTGGCTGCAGTCCAGAAGCAGCCCGGCTTTCCCGGCGACGGTGCTGGGGCTGTAGCGCCATGTCAACAGCAAACTTCGTGTAACTCTGTATTGACGAATCGTTCCTATAATCGTTGGCTGGTATTTACCAGGGGTGTCCAGAGCGCCCCATGCCGAGCCGATTGCTGCAAGGCGCTGAGGTCCGGTGTTTCATAACTAGCTTCGTCATCATTAGGAAACTGACATGAAGAATTCCGTCGTCCTGGCTGCCTTGATCGCCGCTGCCGCCCTTGCCGCCTGCGGCAAGAAGGAAGAGCCGGCTCCGGCTCCTGCTCCGGTTGTGGTGCCCGTGCCCGCTCCCGAGCCGGCACCTGCCCCCGCGCCGGCCCCTGCTGACGCCGCTGCAGCAGCTTCGTCTGCCGACGCCGCTGCCGATTCGGCCGACGCCGCCAAGGCAGCTGCCGACGCTGCCGCGTCCGCTGCCAGCTCGGCTTCGGAAGCCAACAAGGACGCCAACAAGTAAGGCCGTTGCGCTGGCTGCGCGGCTCCACTGCCGCGCGGCTCGCTGGAACAACCCCGTACCGCCTGGCGGACGGGGTTTTTTGTTGCCTGGGGAATGTGCTGGCGCGCCGCTTGCCTTCCGGGCGGGTTTCAGTGCCAGAGCCCGCGGCTGGCCTCGATCCAGGGCGTGCCGGCGCGCTGGTCGGCGACGATGATGTCCTGCGCGGCGCAGCCCAGCGCGCCGGCCAGCGCGGCCTGGGCCAGCTGCGGCTGGTTGTTGCGCGCGCTCAGGTGTGCCGCCGCCACGTGGCGCAGGCCGGGGTGGCAGACACTGTGCAGCAGTGCCGCGCTGGCGTCGTTGGGCAGATGGCCCAACGGCCCGGCGATGCGCCGCTTGAGGAACACCGGATAGCCGCCGCCATGCAGCAGGTCGCTGTCGTGGTTGGTCTCCAGCAGCAGCGCGGTGCAGCCCTGCAGGTGCGCCAGCACCTCATCGGGCGCATGGCCCAGGTCGGTCAGCAGGCCGATGTGGCTGGCGCCGTCGCTGCAGCGCAGGTGCAGCGGCTCGCGTGCGTCGTGCGGCACGGCGAAGGGCAGGGCCTGCAGCCCGCCCAGGTCGATGGCCTCGCCGGCGCGGGCGATGCGCAGCAGCCCATCCAGGTCGGGCGCGCCCATGGCCTGCCAGGTGCCCTCGCTCATCCACACCGGCAGGCGCTCGCGCAGCGCCAGCTTCAGCACGCAACCGGTGTGGTCGGAATGCTCATGGGTGATGAACACCGCGTGCAGCCCGGCGGCGCTGGTGCCCGCCGCCGCCAGGCGCAGGTCGATCTGGCGCAGGCTCAGGCCGCAGTCCATCAGCAGGCGGCGGGCGGTGCTGCCACCCTCGCCACCCTCGATCAGCGTGGCGTTGCCGCCGCTGCCGCTGGCCAGGTTGCGAAAGCGCAGCAAGTTACTTCAGGTCGTCGGCGATCACGCGCACGATGCGCTCGGCGGTGGCCGAGGACTCCGGCGCGCCGGCGGCGTTCAGCACCGAGACGGTGCTCAGCTCGCCTTCGCTGCGCACCACGATGCGGTACTTGACCGGCGGCGCCGCGTCCTTGCCGCGGCTGAACAGTTTGCCGAAGAAGCCCTTCTTGTCCTGCTTGTCGGCATTGGGCTCGACATAGCGCACGAAGTACACGCCCTGGCTGCGGTCGCGGTCTTCCACGGTGAAGCCGGTGCGGTCCAGCGCCACGCCGACGCGGCGCCAGGCGCGGTCGAAGGGCTCGGCGATCTGCACCGCCGGCGCGCCGCCCACCTGGGTGATGCGGGCCGAGGGCGTCACCGGCACCGGGGCGGCCGCCGCGGCGCGCGACTGCTCCTCGGACACGCCCAGCTTGACCATCATGCGGCGCAGGAACTCGGTTTCCAGCTCGGGGTCGGCCGGGCGCGGCTGCCAGACAGTCTGGTCCTTCTGCGAATTGCTGAAGACCTCGATCATGCCGCGGTGGCTGACGTAGATCTCGGTGCCGCCGTCGGCGCGGCGCTCCAGGCGCGTGCGGAACTTGTCGCGCTCGCCGGTCGAGTACAGCGAGTCGAAGACCTTGCCGATGGTCGAGCGGATGATGTCCTGCGGCAGCTTGGCGCGGTTTTCCGCCCAGTCGGTTTCCAGCAGGCCCAGATCACGGTTTTCCAGCGTGTACACGAAGCCGCTTTCCAGCCAGAAGTCGCGCACCGGCTCCCACAGCTGGTCGGCCGGGCGTGCCACCACCAGCCAGCGCTGGTTGCCGTCGCGCTCGATGCGCACGTCGCCGATGGCCTTGGGCGCGGCACCGGTGGCGTGGCTGGGCTGCTGTGCCCGGCCGGCTTCGAAGGCCGCCGCCGAGACCACGCCGCCGGGCACGGTGTAGCGCGTGTCGCGCGACAGCTGCGTCAGGTCCGGTGGCACTTCCAGCGTCGCGCCCTTGGTGGCGCTCTTGTAGTCGATCTTGTCGTTCTCCAGGACGGAGCAGGCCGACAGGCTCAGGGCAAGGCCAATCAGGCCGATGCGGGTGCTAGGGTTCACGAGAAGATTCCTCGTCGATCGATAAGTGGGGCGCGAAAACGAAGGGACGCGGTCAACGAAGCGTCAGGCCAGCAGGCCGGCGGCGCGCAGCGCGCCTTCCACGACGGCCTCGTTGGCCTGCGTCAGGGGCGTCATGGGCAGGCGCATGGCGCCGCCGCACAGGCCCATGCGGGCCACCGCCCACTTCACGGGGATCGGGTTGGCCTCGACGAACAGATGCTTGTGCAGCGGCATCAGCTGGAACTGGATGTCCATGGCCGTGCGGCGGTCGCCGGCGATGGCTGCCACGCACAGTTCGTGCATCAGGCGCGGGGCGACGTTGGCCGTCACGCTGATGTTGCCGTGGCCGCCGCACAGCATCAGCGCCACGGCGGTGGGGTCGTCGCCGGAGTACACGGCAAAGCCCTCGGGCAGGTCGCGGATCAGCCACTGCGCGCGCGCGATGTCGCCCGTGGCCTCCTTGATGCCGACGATGCCCGGCACCTGCGCCAGACGCAGCACGGTCTCGTGCTGCATGTCCGCCACCGAGCGCCCGGGCACGTTGTACAGCACCATCGGCAGGTCGCCGACGGCTTCCGCGATCGCCTTGAAGTGCCGGTACTGGCCTTCCTGCGTCGGCTTGTTGTAGTAGGGCACGACCTGCAGCTGGCTGTCCGCGCCCACCTGCTTGGCGTAGCGTGCCAGGGCGATGGCCTCGTGCGTGGAGTTGGCGCCGCAGCCGGCCATGATCGGCACGCGGCCGGCGGCCTGCTCCACGGACACCCGGATGATCTCGCGGTGCTCCTCGACATTCACCGTGGGCGACTCGCCCGTGGTGCCGACGACGCCGATGCAGTCCGTGCCTTCTTGGATGTGCCAGTCGATCAGGCGGCGCAGGGCAGGGTAGTCCACACTGCCGTCGTCCTGCATGGGCGTGACGAGGGCGACGATGCTGCCCGTGAGGGGGGCGCTGGAAGAGTTCATGGACGCGCTTGAACCGGAAGAATGGGAAAAAGGCATTCTAACTAGCGAGCGGCAGGCGCAGCGGCCCGGCCATGCCCTGCGGCGGACGCGCCGCCGCGATGCGCTGCACGAAGCGTGCGGGCCCGTCCAGGAAGCCGTCCTCGTAGGCCACCACGCGCAGGTCTTCGCACGCACGCAGCAGCTCGCCCGGCGCCAGCAGGAAGTCCGGGTTGCGCGGCGAGCCCACGGTCTCGTTGCCCTGGGCGAAGGTCTCGTACAGCAGCACGCCGCCGGGTGCCACGCTGTCCACCAGCGTCGGCAGCAGCGGGCGCCACAGGTACTTGGTGACCACCACGGCGGCGAAGCGCCGGCCAACCAGCGGCCAGGGGCCGGCCTCGATATCGGCCTCGATGAAAGTGCCGCCCTTTGCTATATCTTCAATAGCTATCGGAGATTTATCCACGCCGGCTACCGGGTGATTTCTTTCATGAAACCAGCGCAGGTGTCGGCCGCCGCCGCAGGCCACGTCCAGCACCGCGCCGCCGGCAGGCACCAGGTGTGCCCAGCGCACGATCCAGTCCGAAGGTGTTTCCAGCGCGGCAGGGGCAGAGATGGCGGTCATGAAAATGCAGGTCTTTCTATAAGCAGCTCCACAGCTGGTCGGCCAGCGTGAGCATGAAGTCGGGTTGCAGGTACCAGGCAAACACCGCCAGCAGCGCGGCCAGCACCAGCGCGCGCCAAGCCCAGCGCAGCAGCGGCGTAGCCGTGGCGCTCATGCCGCTGCCGCCGCGGCAGGCGCGCGCACGATGGCGGCCTCGCGCACCGGCAAATTGACCAGTCCGGCCAGCACGCCCAGGACGATGGCCAGCCACCACACGATGTCGTAGCTGCCGGTGCGGTCGTACAGGTAGCCGCCCAGCCACACGCCCAGGAAGCTGCCGATCTGGTGGCTGAAGAACACGAAGCCGCTGAGCATGGACAGATGCTGCACGCCGAAGATCTGCGCTACCGTGGCGTTGGTCGGCGGCACGGTGGACAGCCACAGCGCGCCCATCACGGCAGAGAAGACATATACCGACGCCGGCGACAGCGGCACCAGCAGGAACACCGTGATGACCACCGCCCGCGCCCAGTAGATGAACACCAGGATGGTGCGCTTGGGGATGCGTTGGCCCAGCACCCCGGCGGCGTAGGTGCCGAAGACGTTGAACAGTCCGATCAGCGCCAGCGCGAAGCTGGCCACCTGCGGCGACAGGCCGTGGTCCTTCAGGTAGCTGGGCATGTGCACGCCGATGAACACCACTTGGAAGCCGCAAACGAAGTAGCCGAGCGTCAGCAGCACGAAACTCTTGTAGCGCAGCGCCTCCACCATCGCCTCGCCCAGGCTCTGCGAGCGCGGCGCGGGCACGGCGCCGGCAGAGAAACCCGGCTCGCGCAGGCCGTATGCCAGCGGGATGATGAGCAGCGCCATGGCCCCTAGCACCAGCAGCGCCTGCTGCCAGCCAAGGGCCGCGATCAGCTGCCCCTCCAGCGGCACCATCAGAAACTGCCCGAACGAGCCCGCTGCCGCCGCCACGCCCATGGCCCACGAGCGCCGCTCGGCCGCGATCTGCCGCCCCAGCACGCCGTAGATGATGGCGTAGGTGGTGCCCGCCTGCGCCGCGCCGATGACCACGCCGGTGGTCAGCGCGAACAGCCCCGGCGTGGGCGACAGCGCCATGCCGGCCAGCCCGCCAGCGTACAGAATCGCCCCGCCCACCAGCACGCGGAAGGCGCCGAAGCGGTCCGCCACCATGCCGCCGAAAATGCCGAACAGACCCCACGACAGGTTCTGGATGGCCATGGCCAGCGCGAAGGTCTGCCGCGTCCAGCCCATGTCCTGCGTAATTGGCTGCAGCCACAGGCCGAAGCCGTGGCGGATGCCCATGGACAGGGTGACGACAGCGGCGCCGCAGGCCAGCACCTGCAGCATGGACAGGCGCGCCGGCGGGGTGGGTAAGGAGGACATCGCGCAAATGTAGCGAAAACCCGCAAGCATCGCCCGGCGCCTGAAAAAGCGCAAAATACTGTACGCAATCCCAGTAATTACAATCCGCCGCCATGGCCAGCAAAGCACCCAACACTCCCCCCGCCAACGACTACGGCGAGCGCTCGATCCGCGTCCTCAAGGGCCTGGAGCCCGTCAAGCAGCGCCCGGGCATGTACACCCGCACCGACAACCCGCTGCACATCATCCAGGAGGTGCTGGACAACGCCGCCGACGAGGCGCTGGCGGGCTACGGCAAGAAGATCCGCGTCACGCTGCACCTGGACGGCTCGGTCAGCGTCGAGGACGACGGCCGCGGCATCCCCTTCGGCCTGCATCCCGAGGAAAAGGCGCCGGTGGTCGAGCTGGTCTTCACCAGGCTGCACGCCGGCGGCAAGTTCGACAAGGGCAAGGGCGGCGCCTACAGCTTCTCCGGCGGCCTGCACGGCGTGGGCGTGTCGGTGACCAACGCGCTGTCCACGCGCATGGAGGTGTCCACGCACCGCGAAGGCCAGGTGGCGCACCTAGTGTTCGCCGGCGGCGATGTGATCGAGCCGCTGACGGTGCGCCCGCTGGCCGGCGGGGAGCGCAAGCAGGGCACCACCGTGCGCGCCTGGCCCGACGCGAAATACTTCGAGTCCAGCCACCTGCCCATGAACGAGCTCACGCACCTGCTGCGCAGCAAGGCGGTGCTGATGCCGGGCGTCGCCGTCACGCTGTTCAACGAGAAGACGCGCGAGAGCACAACCTGGCAGTACAAGGGCGGCCTGCGCGACTATCTGCAGCAGACGCTGCCGGTGGACCCGGTCATCCCGCTGTTCGAGGGCGCGGGCTACGCCGACGCCGGCCACGACAGCTTCGCCGAGGGCGAGGGCGCGGCCTGGGCCGTAGCCTTCACCGAAGAAGGCGCCAGCGTGCGCGAGAGCTACGTCAACCTGATCCCGACCAGTGCCGGCGGCACGCACGACAGCGGCCTGCGCGACGGGCTGTTCCAGGCCGTCAAGGGCTTCATCGAACTGCATGGGCTTTTACCGAAGGGCGTCAAGCTGATGCCCGAGGACGTGTTCGCACGCGCCAGCTACGTGCTGTCGGCCAAGGTGCTGGACCCGCAGTTCCAGGGCCAGATCAAGGAGCGGCTGAACTCGCGCGACGCCGTGCGGCTGGTCTCCAGCTTCGTGCGCCCGGCGCTCGAACTGTGGTTGCACCAACATGTGGACTACGGCAAGAAGCTGGCCGAACTCGCCATCAAGGCAGCGCAGACGCGCCAGCGCGCCGGTCAAAAGGTCGAGAAGAAAAAGGGCTCTGGCGTGGCCGTGCTGCCCGGCAAGCTCACCGACTGCGAAAGCCGCGACATCGCCTACAACGAGGTCTTCCTGGTCGAGGGCGACTCGGCCGGCGGCAGCGCCAAGATGGGCCGCGACAAGGAAACCCAGGCCATCCTGCCGCTGCGCGGCAAGGTGCTCAACACCTGGGAAGTGGAGCGCGACCGGCTGTTCGCCAACACCGAGGTGCACGACATTTCGGTCGCCATCGGCGTGGACCCGCACGGTCCGCAGGACGCGCCCGACCTGTCCGGGCTGCGCTACGGCAAGATCTGCATCCTGTCGGACGCGGACGTGGACGGCTCGCACATCCAGGTGCTGCTGCTGACCCTGTTCTTCCGGCACTTCCCCCGGCTGATCGAGGCCGGGCACATCTACGTGGCGCGTCCGCCCCTGTTCCGCGTGGACATCCCCGCGCGCGGCAAGAAGCCCGCGGCCAAGGTCTATGCGCTGGACGAGGCGGAGCTTTCCGCCATCCTGGACAAGGCTGTCAAGGACGGCGTGGCGCGCGAGAAGTGCCAGATCAGCCGCTTCAAGGGCCTGGGCGAGATGAACGCCGAGCAGCTGTGGGAAACCACGCTGAACCCCGATACCCGGCGCCTGCTGCCGGTGCAGCTCGGCGTGGCCGGCTACGAGGCCACAGCCGCCCTGATGACGCGCCTGATGGGCAAGGGCGAGGCCGGCTCGCGGCGCGAGCTGATGGAGCTGCACGGCGACGCCGTCGACGTGGACATCTGACGCCGCCTTCGCTCGCGGCCCCACTGTTTTCAAGCTGTATCGGCCTGCAGCCCTTTAAATTTGCAGGCATTCAGCTATATTTTCAATAGCATGACCGAAGAACCCGTTCTGGACCCGGCCGCCTCCGCGCCGGCCGATGATTCGCTCGCCGGCTACGCCCAGCGCGCCTACCTCGAATACGCCCTGTCCGTCGTCAAGGGCCGGGCGCTGCCCGACGTGTGCGACGGCATGAAGCCGGTGCAGCGGCGCATCCTCTACGCCATGGGCGAGATGGGCCTGGGGTGGAGCGGCCCGAACCGCAACACCGCCGCCAAGCCGGTGAAAAGCGCCCGCGTGGTGGGCGACGTGCTGGGCCGCTTTCACCCGCACGGCGACCAGTCGGCCTACGACGCGCTGGTGCGACTGGCGCAGGATTTTTCGCAGCGCTACCCGCTGATCGACGGCCAGGGCAACTTCGGCAGCCGCGACGGCGACGGCGCCGCCGCCATGCGCTACACCGAGGCGCGGCTGGCGCGCATCACGAGCCTGCTGCTCGACGAGATCGACATGGGCACGGTGGACTTCGTGCCCAACTACGACGGCTCGACGCTGGAGCCGCGCCAGTTGCCGGCGCGGCTGCCGTTCGCGCTGCTCAACGGCGCCAGCGGCATCGCCGTGGGCCTGGCCACCGAGATCCCCAGCCACAACCTGCGCGAGGTGGCCGACGCCTGCGTGGCGCTGGTCAAGAACCCGAAGCTGGCCGATGAGGTTTTGTTCCAGCTCATCCCTGGCCCGGACTACCCCGGCGGCGGGCAGATCATCAGCAGTGCGGCCGAGATCCAGGCGGCCTACCGCACCGGCCGCGGCAGCCTGAAGGTGCGCGCGCGCTGGAAGATCGAGGAACTCGCCCGCGGCCAGTGGCAGATGGTGGTAACCGAGCTGCCGCCCGGCGTGTCGGCGCAAAAAGTCTTGGAGGAGATCGAGGAGCTGACCAACCCCAAGGTCAAGGCCGGCAAGAAGGCCCTGAGCGCCGAGCAGGTGCAGCTCAAGGGCACGCTGCTGGCGCTGCTGGACGGCGTGCGCGACGAGTCGAGCAAGGACGCGCCGGTGCGCATCGTCATCGAGCCCAAGACGTCGAAGATCGCCCAAGGAGAGCTGACCACGGCGCTGCTGGCGCACACCAGCCTGGAAACGTCGGCGCCCATCAATCTGACCATGGTCGGGCTGGACGGCCGGCCGGTGCAGAAATCGATGCGCCAGATGCTGGACGAGTGGATCGCCTTCCGCCAGCAGACCATCACCCGGCGCAGCCAGCACCGCCTGGCCAAGGTGCTGGAGCGCATCCACATCCTCGAAGGCCGGCAGATCGTGCTGCTGAACATCGACGAGGTCATCGCCATCATCCGCAACGCCGACGAGCCGAAGGCGGCGCTGATCGAGCGCTTTGCCCTGGCAGAGCGGCAGGCCGAGGACATCCTGGAGATCCGCCTGCGCCAACTGGCGCGGCTGGAAGCCATCAAGATCGAGCAGGAGTTGAAAGACCTGCGCGACGAGCAGGGCAAGCTCGAGGACATCCTGGGCAATCCGGCGTCGCTGCGCCGGCTGATGGTGCGCGAGATCGAGGCGGACGCGAAGCAGTTCCAGGACGCGCGCCGCACGCTGATCCAGGAGGAGCGCCGCGCCGTGGCCGAGGTGCGCGTGCCCGACGAACCGGTCACCGTGATCGTGTCGAACAAGGGCTGGGTGCGTGCGCGCCAGGGTCACGGGCACGAGGCGACAACCTTCACCGTCAAGGCCGGCGACAGCCTGTACGGCGCGTTCGAGTGCCGCTCGGTGGACACGCTGATCGTCTTCGGCAGCAATGGCCGGGTGTACTCGGTGGCCGTGGCCAGCCTGCCGGGCGGGCGTGGCGACGGCCAGCCGATCACCACGCTGATCGAGCTGGAGGCGGGCACGCAGCCGGTGCATTACTTCGCCGGGCCGTCGCAGGCGGCGCTGGTGCTGGCGGGCTCGGGCGGCTACGGCTTCATCAGCACCGTGGAGCACATGACCGGGCGCAACCGCGGCGGCAAGGCGTTCGTCGCCCTGGCCGCGGGCGAGACGCTGTGCCGCCCGTCGCACGCCGCCTTCACCAGCGCCAGCCAGCCGCTGGCCAACGCCACGCACGTCTGCTGCGCGTCGGTGGCTGGGCGGCTGCTGACGTTCGAGATCGCCGAGCTGAAATTCATGGAAAAGGGCGGGCGTGGCCTGCTGCTGCTGGACCTGGAGGACAAGGACCAGCTGGCCGGCGCGGCGGCGTACACGCGCAGCGTGCGCTTCACTGGCACCGGGCGCGGCGGCAAGGCGCGCGACGAGCAACTCGAGATCCGCTCGCTGAACAACGCCCGCGCCGCGCGTGGCAGGAAGGGCAAGGCCGCCGACTTCGGCTTCAAGGTGGCCGATGTGGTGCGGGTGGAGTGATGCCTGGTCGCTCCTGAATCAGGAGCTGAATGCCCTTTGTCCATATGGGTTAAGGGCCTGAAAGCCTGGATTTTTTAGATGTCGGTGCCGGTGCCGCGCAGCCGTCGTGGCCGCGTCAGGAGTGCGCAGGAATGCATTTGGTAGCATTTCCGTTTCTCACGACTTCTGGCCTCTTCCATGAAATCCCTGCGTCTGTCGCACAAGCTCTGGCTCGCCGTGGCCGCCATCGTGGTAGCCCTGGTGGCGGTGGTGGGGGTGTCGGCGCTGCGCTCGGCGCGCGCCCAGGCCGAGGCCGATGTGGTGCTGCAGGGCAGCGCCCAGCGCCAGCAGCTGGTCACGCGCTGGAAGTCGCTGACGGAGCTGAACGCCGCGCGCACCCTGGCGCTGGTGCTGAGCAGTGAGATAGAGGTCGAGCGAGCCTTCCAGGACGACCTGGCCGCCACCAGCGCGCGCATCAGCCAGATGCAAAAAGAGCTGGAGGCGCTTGACCTGACCGAGGCCGAACGCGCGCAGATGGCGCGCGTGGCCAGCGCCCGCAAGACCATGACCGAGCTGCGCGCCCAGGCCCGCCGCCTGCGTGACGACAGCGACTATGAAGGCGCGGCGCGGCTGGCGGTGCAGTCGCTGACCCCCGCGGTGACCGCCTACTTGGCCACGCTGGAGCAGCTGGTGCAGCAGTTCGAGCAGACCGCGCGCCAGCGCCAGGAGGCGATGTCGGCCACCCGGCTGGACACGGTGCGCCTGGCCGGCGTGGCGGTGGCGGCGCTGCTGCTGGCCATCGTCGCCGGGGCGTTCTTCCTGATCCGCAGCATTCAGCGCCCGCTGGCGCAGGCCAACCAGGTGGCCGCGCGCATCGCCCAGGGTGATCTGCGCGCCCAGACGCAGCAGGGCGAGGCGCGCGGCGACGAATTCGGGGCGCTGTTGGCGTCGCTGGAGGCCATGCGCGCGGCGCTGGCCGGCATGGTGCAACAGGTGCGGCGCAGCACCGACAGCATCGCCACCGCCAGCAGCCAGATCGCCGCCGGCAACCAGGACCTGTCGGCGCGCACCGAGAGCGCCTCCAGCAACCTGCAGCAGACCGCGGCCGCGATGGAGCAGTTCACCGGCACCATCGCCCAGAGCGCCGGCAGCGCCGCGCAGGCCAGCCAGCTGGCCGGCGGCGCGCGCACGGTGGCCGAACGCGGCGGCGCGGTGGTCGGCCAGGTGGTCGCCACCATGCAGGGCATCCAGTCCAGCAGCCAGCGCATCGCCGAGATCGTCGGCGTGATCGACTCCATTGCCTTCCAGACCAACATCCTGGCGCTGAACGCGGCGGTGGAGGCAGCGCGCGCCGGCGACGCCGGCCGGGGCTTCGCGGTGGTCGCCGGCGAGGTGCGCGGCCTGGCGCAACGCAGCGCCCAGGCGGCACGCGAGATCAAGGCGCTGATCGACACCTCGGTGCAGGGCGTGGACGACGGCGCGCGCCTGGTGCGCGAGGCCGGCGGCACCATGGACGAGATCGTGCAGTCGGTGCAGCGCGTGGCCGACATGATCGGCGAGATCACTACTGCCGCCGCCGAGCAGAGCGCCGGCGTATCGCAGGTCAACCAGGCGGTGGGCCAGCTGGACCAGATGACGCAGCAAAACGCCGCCCTGGTCGAGCAAAGCGCCGCCGCCGCGCAAAGCCTGCGTGAGCAGGCGCAGCAGCTGGCGCAGGTGGTGGGCACGTTCCAGGTGGACGGAGTCAGCGCCCTTGCGGCCACACTGACGGCCACCGGTCCGGCAGCCGCGTCCGCGTCCATCCGGCAGGGCGGCAGTGCTGCTGCCGCGTCTGCCGGTCGGGCGGCCCCATCACCCATGCCGGTGGCCGCCTCTGCGCCGCGCACGGCCGTTGCCCGGCCAGGCCGCTCCACGCCGCCGGCGCTGCCCGCTGCCGCGCCGGCCCGGGCCGCGCGCCCGCCCGCGGCGGGCGACGACTGGGAAAGCTTCTGATCCCACCTTGCAGGCCGGGGCGCACGCGCCGGCCGCTGTGCCCTGCGCGCCGTGCCCTGGGCGCCGCGATCCGTGGCACGTGACACTGCCGGGGCGGCCCGTGGGCGCTGCTGCCGGCGCACAGGCACAATCGCCCCTGCGGCACGCGGCCACGCGCTGCGCCGCCATCGCTCGCACGTGCTGCGGCCCATCCTCCCTTTCTCCCATGCAAACCTGGCAAGACTTCCGCCACCAGTACCTGGTGCGCTTCTGGTCGCCCGTGCCTGCCGTCATCGCGGCCGGCGTGCTTTCGGCGTACTACTTCGGCCTGACCGGCACCTTCTGGGCCGTGACCGGCGAATTCACCCGCTGGGGCGGGCACGTGCTGCAGTTCCTGGGCGTGGACCTGTCCGGCTGGGGCTACTTCCAGCTGATCGGCATGCAGGGCACGCCGCTGACGCGCGTCGACGGCGTGATGATCCTCGGCATGTTCGCCGGCTGCCTGTCGGCGGCGCTGTGGGCCAACAACGTCAAGCTGCGCACGCCGCAGCACCGCATTCGCATCGCGCAGGCACTGGTCGGCGGCATCATCGCCGGCTTCGGCGCGCGCCTGGCCATGGGCTGCAATCTGGCGGCGTTCTTCACCGGCATCCCACAGTTCTCGCTGCATGCCTGGTTCTTCGCCATCGCCACCGCCATCGGATCGCTGGCCGGTGCCAAGGTCAGCATGTGGCCGATGTTCCGCATTCCCGTCAGGTTGGAGAAAGTGAGCGCGCCGCGCCCGCTGCAGCAGCGCCAGCAGCAGGCGCAGCGGCGCTTTCGCGTCGGCATGCTGCTGTTCGGGGCGTTCGCGGCCTGGGCGCTGGCGCTGGTGCTGGATAGACCCAAGCTGGGCTTCGCCGCGCTGTTCGGCCTGGCCTTTGGCCTGATCATCGAGCGTGCGCAGGTGTGCTTCACCTCGGCGTTCCGCGACCTGTGGCTGACCGGCCGCACGCAGATGGCCAAGGCCATCCTCATCGGCATGGCCGTGAGCGCCATCGGCGTGTACGGCTACGCGCAGCTGGGGCTGGAGCAGAAGATCTTCTGGGCCGGGCCCAATGCGGTGATCGGCGGGCTGCTGTTCGGTTTCGGCATCGTGCTGGCCGGCGGCTGCGAGACCGGCTGGATGTACCGCGCCGTCGAGGGCCAGGTGCACTACTGGTGGGTCGGGCTGGGCAACGTCATCGGCTCGACGCTGCTGGCGCTGGTCTGGGACGACCTGGCGCCGGCCATTGCCGTGAACTACGACAAGGTGAACCTGCTGCAGGTGTTCGGCCCGCAGGGCGGGCTGCTGGTCACCTATGCGCTGCTGGCGCTGGCGCTGGCACTGGTGCTGGCGTGGGAGCGCCACTTCTTTCGCCGCCAGCGCGGCCGCGGGCAGGCGCCTGCCGCCCCGGTGGCCGCCACAGCCTGATGTCCATCCCGCCATTGCCAAGGATCTGCCATGCCGACTACCGTTGATACCTGGGTGCCCACGCACCGCCTGGACATGATGGGCGAACCCTGCCCGTACCCCGCCGTCGCCACGCTGGAGGCGCTGCCGCAGCTGGCGCCAGGCGATATCCTGGAGGTCATCTCCGACTGCCCGCAGTCGATCAACAACATCCCGCTGGACGCGAAGAACCACGGCTACGAGGTGCTGGCGATCGAGCAGGACGGCCCGACCATCCGCTACCTGATCCGCCGCTGAACCGGAGTCACGCCGCCATGCCCGCACAAGCACAACACATCGTCGTCATCATCCACGCCGCCGCGCACGGCAGCGAGCGTTGCCTGTCGGGCCTGCGCGTGGCCAACACCCTGGCTGCGCGCGAGGACATGGCCAGCGTGCGCGTGTTCCTGATGTCCGACGCCACCGTGGCCGCGCTGCCGCACCAGCAGGACGGCGCCGGCAACGGCCTGCAGGCGCTGGTCGAGGAGCTGGTCGCCGCCGGCGCCACGCTGCGCCTGTGCCGCACCTGCGCGCTGGCGCGCGGCCTGGCCGATCTGCCGCTGATCGACGGCGTGGCCATCGGCACCCTGCCCGAGCTGGGCGAGTGGATCGCCGCGGCCGACAAGGTCATCACCTTCTGACGGCCGCGCGCGCTCAAAACAACGAGGGACGCTAAAGCGTCCCTTTTTCCTGCGCGGTGCGCGGCGCTGCCGTCAGGCCAGCTCGGCGATCAGTTCGATCTCCACGCACGCGCCCAGCGGGATCTGCGCCACGCCGAAGGCGCTGCGCGCGTGCCGGCCGGCGTCGCCGAAGACCTCGCCCAGCAGCTCGCTGGCGCCGTTGGTCACCAGGTGCTGCTCGGTGTAGTCGGCGGTGGAGTTCACCAGGCTCATCAGCTTGACGATGCGCTTGACGCGGTGCAGGTCGCCGGTGGCAGCGTGCAGCGTGCCCAGCAGGTCGATGGCCACGGCGCGGGCCGCCGCCTGGCCTTCCTTGGTGGTCATGTCGCGCCCGAGCTGCGCCGCCCAGGGCTTGCCGTCGCGGCGCGCGATGTGGCCGCTCAGGAACAGCAGGTTGCCGCTTTGCACGTAGGGCACATAGGAGGCGGCGGGCGTGGCCACCGGGGGCAGGGTGATGTCCAGGGCGGACAGCTTGTCGTAGATGCTCATGGCGGACTGACTTTCAGGTGGGGGAAAAAGGTGGCCGGCCAGCGTGCAGGCCGATTGCAGCGCAAAGGGCGCTTGGCAAGGCGCCGCCGTTCCGTCATCACGGCAAAACGCGTCACGGGCGGTGCGGCGCCGGCGTGATGACGAGTGTTGCACAGCCGCGCAGGCCCTAGCATGCGCGCATGGACGCCTCCCCCGCGCCGCCCATTGCTGGCACTGCCCCGGCCATCCGTCGTGTCAGTGCCCCTGCACGCTGGCCGGGCACGGCAGCGCTGCTGGGCGTGCCGCTGGGCACGGCGCTGCAGCTGCAGCAGGCCGCGCTGTGGCCGGCTTGGGCGTACGCCGCGCTGGCGCTGACAGGCGGCTTGTTGCTGGGCATGGGAGTCGTGCGCTGCGCCGGCCGGTTCGCGGCCCTGCGCCTGGGGCTGGTGGCGCTGGGCGCGGCGCTGCTGGTCGGCGCGTTGTGCGGGCTGCGCGCTGGCGCGTTTTTGGCCGATGCGCTGGATCCCGCGCTGGAAGGCCGTGACCTGCGCGTGACCGGCATCGTCGCCACCATGCCGCAGCCGCGCGAGGACGCCGTGCGCCTGCGCCTGGCGGTGGAATCGGCCACGCTGCAGGACCGGCCGGTGCGCCTGCCGCCGCTGCTGGACCTGTCGTGGTACGCCACCGGCCGCTGGGGCGAGGCGGACGCCGCCACCGCCCCGCCGCCCCTGCGCGCCGGCGAGCGCTGGCGCCTGACGCTGCGCCTGAAAACCCCCCACGGCGCGCGCAACCCGCATGGCTTCGACTACGAGCTGTGGCTGTGGGAGCAGGGCGTGCAGGCCACCGGCTACGTGCGCGCCGGCCGCGCCGACACACCGCCCGAGCGCCTGGCCGCCACCTGGCACTACCCGCTGCAGCAGCTGCGCCAGCGCGTGCGCGATGCCATCACCGCGCGCCTGGCCGATGCCGACGCCAGCCCCCCGCAGCGCCGCGCCGCGGGTGTGGTGGCAGCGCTGGTCACCGGCGACCAGCGCGCCATCGACCGCGCCGACTGGGACATCTTCCGCGCCACTGGCGTGGCGCACCTGATGAGCATCTCGGGCCTGCACATCACCCTGTTCGCCTGGCTGGCGGCCGCCGCGCTGGCCTGGCTGTGGCGGCGCAGCGCGCGCCTGTGCCTGTGGTGGCCCGCGCCTGGCGCGGCGCTGGTCGGCGGAGTGCTGCTGGCCGGCGGCTATGCGGCCTTCAGCGGCTGGGGCGTGCCGGCGCAGCGCACGGTGCTGATGCTGGCCGCGGTGGCGCTCCTGCGCCTGTCGGACCGGCACTGGCCGTGGCCCCAGGTCTGGCTGCTGGCCTGCGCGGCGGTGCTGCTGGCCGACCCGTGGGCGCTGCTGCAGGCGGGTTTTTGGCTCAGCTTCGTCGCCGTGGGCATCCTGTTTGCTACGGATATGAGAGCTGCAGGCCCTTTGAATAAAAGGGCCGGAGGCCGATTTCTCTTGTTATTGCGCGAACAGGCGGTGGTGACGGTGGCGCTGGCCCCGCTGACGCTGCTGCTATTCGGCCAAGTGTCGCTGGTCGGCCTGGTGGCCAATCTGGTGGCGATCCCGTGGACCACGTTGCTGGTCACCCCGCTGGCGCTGGCCGGCATGCTGTGGCCGCCGCTGTGGCAGGCGGCGGCCGGGTGCGTGCAGCTGCTGGGCGCGTGGCTGCAGTGGCTGGCGGCGTGGCCGCTGGCGCAGATCGAACTGCCGCTGGCGCCGCTGCCGGTGGGGCTGGTTGCCGTGGCGGGCGGGTTGCTGCTGGTGCTGCGCCTGCCCTGGGGCGTGCGGGCGCTGGGCCTGCCGCTGCTGCTGCCGGCGCTGCTGTGGCAGCCGGCGCGGCCGGCGCCGGGGCAGTTCGACCTGCTGGCGGCCGATGTCGGCCAAGGCCAGGCGGTGCTGGTGCGCACCGCGCGCCACAGCCTGCTGTACGACGCCGGCCCGCGCTTCGCGCCCGGCAGCGACGCCGGCGACCGGGTGCTGGTGCCGCTGCTGCGCGCCCTGGGCGAGCGGCCGGACCTGCTGGTGCTGAGCCACGGCGACAGCGATCACACCGGCGGCGCCGCCGCGGTGCTGGCACAACACCCGCAGATGCGCGTGCTCGGCTCCATCGACGCCGGGCGCGAGCCGCTGGGCGTGCCGGTCCAGCCCTGCGCCGCCGGCCAGCACTGGCAGTGGGACGGCGTGGAATTCAGCGTGCTGCACCCGCCGCCCGGCCCCGCGCCCGCCAGCGGCCAGGCGGCGCGGCCCAACGCGCGCAGCTGCGTGCTGCGCATCGCCAGCCCCGAGGGACGCACCGCGCTGCTGGTGGGCGACATCGAGCGGCCGCAGGAACAGGCCCTGGTGGACGCCGGCGCGCCGCTGGCCGCCGACGTGCTGCTGGTGCCGCACCACGGCAGCAAGACCTCGTCCAGCGAGGCCTTCCTCGACGCCGTGCGGCCGGCACTGGCGCTGGTGCAGTCGGGCTACCGCAACCCGTTCGGCCACCCGGCGCCCGAGGTGACGGCGCGCTACCACGCGCGTGGCATCACGCTGTTGGCATCGCCGCAGTGCGGCGCGGCACAGTGGGAGTCGGGCAGCGGGCGCGCGGCCTGCCAGCGTGAACGGCAAGGGCGCTACTGGCAGCACCAGTTTCCTGAAAAACCAATTCCAGAAATTGACGGTGCTTCCGTCTTTTTAAGTAAACAAAAGTTTTTTGAGTAACCTCTGCGTCAGTAAATTTACTTATGAAGACGTCATGCAGGTTTTTCCCTGGGGCAAGCTCGACCGTACCGGCCCGATAACGCGGCACCACAGTCTGCTCGACCACATGACGGATGTAGCTTCCGTCATGGCGGAGTTGCTGCGGATTCCAGCCATCGATCGATCTCTTGCCCGTTCGGCGGGGCGCCCTTTGCACGACGTGGACAAGGCCAGACTGACGGTGCTGGCCTATTTGCACGACATCGGCAAGGCCAATGCCGGGTTTCAGGGACGGTTCTGGACTGATGCTCAGGAAAAGCCCAAGGGGTGGCTGGCCCCGGCCACGGGCCATGGCCCTCAGGGCTGGGGCTTGATCGAGGATGCGCGGCAGGGAATGCATTGGCCCCAGCGCATTCTGGAGGGGCTGCCGCTGGAGGCATTTAATAGCTGGGGCGAGGCCTGGCTGCCTCTGCTGCACGCCAGCATCAGCCACCATGGCCGTCCCGTGCAGCCCGAAGGCGGCGCCTCTCTCTGGAAGCCCGTCGAGCATGCCGGACAGCTGCTCTACGACCCGGCGCATGCCGTGGCAGCGATGGGCGAGGCCATCCAGCAACAGTTTCCACGGGCGTTCGCTGCCGGCGCCGGCGAGCTGCCGGAAACAGCCGCTTTCGCACATCTGTTCACTGGCCTGGTACAGCTGGCGGACTGGCTGGGCTCGGATACCCGGCCCGGCTTTTTTCCTTTTTCCCAGCCAGATGAGGTAAGAGCCGGCACAGCGCCAGCCCGCGCCCGGCATGCGTTGCAGGCCATCGGTGTCTGGCAGGGCGATGTACAGCTGCGCACGCACGCCACGCATGACGGTTTTGCCCATGTATTCGGCGTGCCCGCGCCGCGTCCGATGCAGGCGGCCATGGCCGATGACCATCTGGGCCCGGTCGTGGTGCTGGAGGCGGAAACCGGCAGTGGCAAAACCGAGGCAGCACTGTGGCGCTTCCTGCATCTGTGGCGTGCCGGACAGGTGGATGCGCTGTACTTTGCGCTGCCCACCCGTGTGGCAGCCACCCAGCTGTACGAACGCGTGCTGCAATTCGTGCGCCGTGCCTGGAAGGATCAGCCGCCGGTGGCGGTGCGCGCCCTGCCGGGGTATGCGGCGGCGGATAACCAGGGATATCAACCGCTGCCCGGCTTCCAGGTGCTGTGGCACGACTTGCCCCAGGACGAAGACGCCGAAAGACGTTGGGCAGCGGAAACGCCCAAGCGGTACCTGGCTGCACCTATCGCCGTCGGCACGGTGGATCAGGCCCTGCTGGCCTCGTTGCAGCTCAAGCATGCGCATCTGCGCCAGGCACTGCTGGCGCGCAGTCTGCTGGTAGTGGACGAGGTGCATGCTTCCGACGCCTACATGGGCCGTCTGACAGAGCATCTGCTGCAGGCCCATGTGGCCTGTGGCGGGCAGGCGCTGCTGCTGTCGGCTACGCTGGGCGCCGTGGCGCGCACCCGGTATCTGTCCATCGGTGCGCGCAGGCCTGAAACGCCGCCCAGCCTGGCGCAAGCGCAAGCGCTGGACTACCCGGCGATCAGCCACCGCAGCGCCCAGGGTGCGCAGCTGATGGCGGTGCAGGGCAACCCGCAGCAGAAAACCGTGCACTGGCAAACGCTTGACGCCATCGATGAGCCCGAGCGCATCGCCAGCCTGGCGGTCGAGGCCGCAAGCCAGGGAGCTTGCGTGCTGGTGGTGCGCAATACCGTGCCGGCGGCGGTTGCCACACTGCAGGCCGTGGAGACACTGGCAGCGGCGCAAGGCCTGGACTGTCTGTTCAAGGTGGCCGGCGTCAGCACGCTGCACCACAGCCGTTTCAGCCGCCAGGATCGGCCATTGCTGGACGCTCAGGTACAGGCGCAGATCGGCAAGCAGCGCCCGGATCGCCCAGTGAACGCGGGGTTGGTGGTGATCGGCACGCAGACCCTGGAGCAAAGCCTGGATATCGACGCCGACCTGCTCATCACCGACCTGTGCCCGATGGACGTGCTGCTGCAGCGCCTGGGGCGTCTGCACCGGCATACGCGAGGCAGTCGGCCGCAGGGTTTCGCGCAGGCGCGCGCCTGGGTGCTGACACCGCCGGGCCATGACCTGTCCGCCCTGCTGCAGCGCCAGCGCCACGGACTGGGGCCCATCCGCATGCGGGGGCAACCCCTGGCGGGTGTTTATCTCGACCTGCGCGGCCTGGAGGCCACGCGCCGCCTGATCGATGCCGCGCCCACGCGCTGCATCCCCGCGGACAACCGGGCGCTGGTGGAGCAGGCCACGCACGGCGAGGCCCTGGATGCAGTGGCGCAGGAACTTGGCCAGGACTGGGTGCGCTTTGGCCAGGAGTGCGATGGGCTGCGCAACGCCAGCGCCACCATGGCCAAGCTGCATGCGCTGGCGTTCGACCAGGAGTTTGGCGAGCAGTTCTTTCCTGACAACGCCCAGGGCATCGGCACCCGGCTGGGCGCGGCTGATCGGCTGGTGGTCTTTGACGATGCGCCTGCCGGGCCGTTCGGTCAGCCGGTGCAGCAGCTGGCACTGCGTCATCACCTGCTGCCACACGGTCTGGCAGACGATGTGCAGCCCAGCCAGGTGCAGGCACTGGCGGATCAGCCGGGATTCACCTTCATGCTGGGGAGCCAGTGCTATCGCTATGGTCGCTTCGGTGTCGAACGTCTGGCTCAAGAAAAGCAATGAAAAGTGCCTTCAGCCCTTGTAAATCAATGGCATCCAGCTATCAAAAACATACTGCACCTGCAAAGGATGGTTCCACCCATGGCCAACACAATGCTTGAAACACCTGTCTGCGATGCACTGCAGTGGAACGTGCTGGATGCGCCGTTGATCCGCTGGCGCGGCACTGGTGATGGGGCGCTGCAGACCACCAGCCTGCCCGAACTGCTGGCGGCGATGGCAGCCGACCAGGTGCGCGACTTTCCTGCGCTGCGGGCGCACCAGCGCCATCCCTGGCATGCCTTCCTGGTGCAGCTGGGCGCCTTGGCGCTGCACCGGGCGGGGCAGGAAGCGCCATGGCAGGAGGCCGGGCAGTGGCGTGCCGCCTTGCTGGCGCTGACGCCCGACGATGCGGATGGAGCGCCTTGGTGCCTGGTGGCGCCTGCGGACCGGCCGGCTTTGCTGCAGCCGCCAGTACCCAATGAGGTGCCAGCCAAGTGGAGCAACCTGCTGACCACGCCTGATGCGATGGACATGCTGGTGACATCCAAAAACCACGATCTCAAGGCGGCGCGCATGCGCCAGGCCCAGCCTGAAGACTGGCTGTTTGCCTTACTCAGCTTGCAGACGCAGGAAGGTTTTTTGGGCGCGGGCAACTATGGCATCTCGCGCATGAATGGCGGCTTTGCCAACCGCCCTGGCGTGGGCGTGGCACAGGTGGGCGCCTGGGGGCAGCGCTGGCGCAGTGACGTGCATGTCCTGCTGACGCAGCGCGAGCGAATTGCTGGTGATCACAGCTTTGCATACGAGGATGGCCATGCCTTGTTGTGGCTGCTGCCGTGGTCAGGCGCCGAGTCGTTGGCGCTGTCATCGCTCGATCCGTTCTACATCGAAATTTGCCGGCGCGTGCGTCTTGTAGCCCCGCACGGAAAAATACAGGCCCACGCTGCCGGCAGCAAAACCACCCGCGTTGCTGCCAAGGACAGCAACGGTGTCACGGGCGACGCCTGGACGCCGGTTGAAAAGGCCAAGGCGAAGGCGCTCACAGTGTCTGCCGCCGGGTTCGACTACAAGCTCATGACGGAACTGCTGGCCGGTGAGCGTTTTGCCCATGGTGCCGCGTGGCGCCTCAACGGCTGGGCTTCCGACGCGCGCCTGGAGGTGCTCGCCAGAGCCGCCGTGCGTGGACAGGGCAAGACGGAAGGCTTCCATGAACGGCGCGTTCCCGTCTCGCCCAAGCTGCGCCGACTGCTGATGGACAACGCACAGCGTCCACTGGTGGCTGCACTGGCGCAAAAACATATCCAGGCAATCGGCGACATGCGCAAGCTGCTGTGGAGCGCGCTGGCTGTACTGTTCGCCAATGGTGAGAGCGTCAATGGCAATGACACCATCAGTGTCCGTGCCAGCCGATTCGCGCAACCCTTTGAAGCCCAGGAAGACAGCCGCTTTTTCAGCGATCTGACCCAGCACGCCGAAGCCGAGGGCGAGCAGCAGGACGTGGTGTATGTGCAGTGGCTGCTGGGACTGGCACAGCGCGCCGAAGCGGTGTTGCTCCAGTCCTTTGACGCCGGCCCGCGCAGCGGCATGCAGCGCTACAAGGCGCGCGCCAGTGCGCTGGCGCGCTTCCACGGTGGATTGCGCAGCGGCAAGGGCGCCTTGTCGGAGCTGGCAAGCCACTACGCCGCACAAAAAAACTCCCGTCCATCCGCTCCCGAAGGAGATTTGCCTTGTCCGATCCATCCGCTTCCCGCGCAGACGCCAGCACAAGCCCACCCGGCGCCGGCCACCTCCAGCCAGCAGCTGCCCCTGCTGTGACGCTCAACCCGTTCAACGCCCTGGCCAGCTACGTGGAGCGGGCCGACCCAGGGGAGCGTGCCGCGCTGGCGCGCTTGAGCCCCGACGAGCCCCTGCGGCCCCACGAAATCGCCGCGCTGGCGCGGGCCTTGCTGTCGGCCGGGCTGCAGCCTGAAACCTGGCGCACTGCCACTTGGCAACGCTGGGCGCTGGTGGCGCATGGCATTGCCCTGGCCGGGCATGACGGCCAGGGGCGGCTGGGCGAGCAGCTGGCGCGTGCGAGTGTGGCCGAGTCCCGCGTCAGCAAGATGCTGACTGCTCGGGGAGACGCCTTCACCCAGTTGCTACCGCGTGTGTTGCGTCTGCTGGCCAGCAAGGGCGTGCGGCCCAACTGGCACGAACTGGGCGCTTTGGTGCTCAAGGAGGGCAGTGCCGAGCGCGATGCACAGGCGCAGGCCGAAGACATCCGCCTACGTCTGGCGGGCCACTACTTCTCTGCGCTGAACCGCAAGGAAAAAACCGCCTGAGCCCTTGTCGGCAAAGGACCGTCTGCTATCAAATTTTTGTCTTGCACACCCTTTTTTCTTTTTCACCGTCTTTCAGGAGCCCTCATGACCCTGCCGCGCTTTCTGCAGATTCATACCCTGCACAACTACTCCGCCACCTTGCTCAACCGTGATGACGCGGGGCTGGCCAAGCGCCTGCCTTACGGCGATGCCATCCGCACGCGCGTGTCGTCGCAATGCCTGAAGCGGCATTGGCGTGTGGCGGATGACGCATTCGCCTTGAGCCGCCTGGACGTGCCCATGGCCGTGCGCTCGCGCGAGACGCCGCGCCTCATCAAGGATCGGCTGATGAAGGCCGGCGTGGATGAGTCCCTTGCGCAGATCGCGGTGGAGGGGTTGCGCGCCGCCGGGCTGCTGGACAAGGCCAAGGACCTCAAGGGCCAGGAAGCCCTGGAAACCGGGCAGGCGGTGTTGCTCGGTTACGCGGAAATCGAGTATTTGGTGCAGCGCTGCGCCGCGTTGGCCAGCGAGCACACGGAAGAAAAGGCGCTGAAGGCGGCCATCGCGGCCTTCTTGAAGGAAGAAAAGAAAAACATCGAGGCCCTGCGCCTGGGCAGTGGCCTGGAGTCAGCCCTGTTCGGCCGCATGGTGACTTCCGACGTGCTGGCCAGCCGGGACGCCGCCGTCTATGTCGCCCACGCCTTCACCGTGCACGAGGCGCAGGTGGAAAACGACTATTTCACCGTGGTCGATGACCTGCTGCGCGAAGCGGGCGAGGCAGGCTCGGCCGGCATCTTCGATACCGAACTGGCCAGCGGCCTGTACTACGGCTACGTGGTGGTGGACGTGCCCCAGCTGGTTGCCAACCTGGAGGGCGTCCACATCAAGGACTGGGCCAGCGCCACGCCGGCCCAGCGCGAGCTGGCCGGCCGTGTGGTGCAAAGCCTGCTGCACCTGATCGCCACGGTAAGCCCTGGCGCCAAGCGCGGCTCCACCGCGCCGTTCGAGTGGGCCAAGTTCATGCTGGTGGAGGCAGGCGACTGGCAGCCGCGCAGCCTGGCGGGCGCCTTCCACAATGCCCTGTCGCTGCGCCAGCCAGCCCTGCGGCAGGCCACCGTGCAGCGCCTGGGAGACGAGATCGCGAAGCTGGACGCCGCGTATGGCGCACCGCTGGCGCGGCGCTATCTGGCGGTGGACGATGTGCAGATCCCAGGCGCGCAGCGCCTGAGCCTGCAGGCGCTGGCCGCCTGGGCACAAGGCGCCGTGGTACAGGCCAGCGTGGAGGCCTGATGTGGCGCGTCATCTGGTACTTCAACTGGCCTCGCCCCTGATCGCATTCGGCGGCGAGGCCATCGACAACCTGGGCGTCATCCGGGACTTTCCGGCGCTGTCCATGGTGACGGGCCTGATTGCCAACGCGCTGGGCTGGGATCGCGGCCAGGGCGCCTGTCACAACCGCCTGCAGGAGCGTCTGCGCATGGGCTGCGTCCTGCAGCCGGGTGCGCGGCGCATTCAGGATTTTCAGACGGCACAGCTCGGCAAGGACGACAGGGCATGGACGACCTGGGGCACACCCGAAGCCCGGGCCGGTGGCGCAGGCACTTATGCCGGCCCACACCTGCGCTACCGCGACTACCACGCAGACCTGCGCGCCTGGGTGGTGCTGCGCCTGGAGCCGGCAGAGCAGGCGCCCACGCTGGACGAAATTGCCGCAGCGCTAGATCGCCCGGCACGCCCTCTGTTCATTGGCCGTAAACCCTGCCTGCCTTCAGGCCGGCTGGTGGCAGGTTGGGTCGAAGCTGCGGACATACACGGCGCCTTGCGGGCTGCCATGGTGTTGCAGGCTAGCGTGCAGCCTGACCAGGACTGGCGCGCCCAATGGCCCGACGGGGAGGGCTCCCAGGCAGGCGACCGCCTGCTGGATGTCTGCGACGAGCGCAACTGGATCAGCGGCGTGCATGGGGGCTGGCGTCCGGTCCGTGAGGCGCCCTTGCGCGCAGTGGAGCACAACGCATGAGCACAACACCGCAACTGCATCTGCTGCACCTGCAGCCCGATGCCCGGCTGCTGGCGGCCTGGATGGCGCGGCACCAGGCACGCCACGCGCGCCAAAGCACAGACTTGGGCGATGCGCTGCATGGCCTGCTGCGCGCGGCGCTGGGCACACACGCACCACAGCCATTTCGATACCTGGACGAGCACCGTGGCCTGCTGGCCTACACCGGGCTGGACGCTCAGGCATTCGAAGCCCATGTCGCCAGTGCCGATCCGCTGGCGGCTCAGGCCCTGGGGCTGTGTCTGGCCGATGGCCGCCAGGGCTACCGTCTGCGGCCATTTCCCAACCAGTGGGCGCCAGGTCATGAGCTGAACTTCGATGTTCGCGTGCGGCCCGCGGTGCGCGGTGCCAAGGGCGAGCAAGATGCGTTCTTGCTCGCCGTTGCCCAGGCAGGTGGACCGCAAGGAGCGCCGCTGCAGCGGGAGGCCGTCTATGCCGGGTGGCTGCGACAGCATCTGAGCGCACCGCAGGACGCCGAGCGCCAGCCTTGGCAGGGTGCGGTGGAGCTGCTGGACGTTCGGCTCAGCGCCTTTGCTCGCAGCAAGGTGCTGCGCCGCACACAGGCCCAGACCGGCCAAGAGCGCAAGGGCAAGGCCATCGAGGGGCCGGATGCCGTTTTGACGGGCCGGTTGCGCGTAGCAGATACGACGGCTTTCGCGCACCTGCTTGCGCGCGGCGTGGGGCGCCACCGATCTTTCGGCTTCGGCATGCTGCTGCTGCAGCCTGCCGGCTGAAGGGCAGCACCATGCTCAAGGGCCGGCTAGGGCTGGAGAAGGCCCGCATTCCGCACGCAGACCGCCACGGCTTGCTGTGGCTTTCGCGTGGCGAGCTGTGCGTGGTGGAGGGTTGCCTGCACTTCATGCGGGGCAAGGACAGCCTGACGCCGGGCATCGACCAGATTCCGCATCAGGCGGTGTCCATGATCTTGCTGGGGCCGGGCAGCAGCGTGACACACGACGCGCTGCGCCTGTTGGCGCGCCATGGCACGCTGCTGGCGGCGGTGGGCGAGGACGGCGTGCGCAGCTATACCGCGCCGCCCTTGCTGCCTGACCGCTCCGACGTTGCCCGCCGTCAGGCCGAGCTGTGGGGCAGCCCGCGTCGGCGCATCAGCGTGGCGCGCCATATGTATGCCTTGCGCTTGGGCGAAGTCCTGCCCCACCGCGATCTGGACACCTTGCGCGGCATCGAGGGCGCGAGGGTCAAGACCATCTACCGCCTGATGGCGCAAAAGCACGGCATCGAATGGGAGGGACGGCACTATGACCGCGCTAATCCCAACGCCGCAGACATTGCCAACCAGGCCATCAACCACGCCGCCACGGCGGTGCAGGCAGCGGCCGCCATCGCCGTGCAATCCGTGGCCGCGCTGCCGCCGCTGGGCTTCATCCATGAAGACTCAGGGCAATCGTTCGTACTGGACATTGCCGACCTGTTTCGTGACACGGTGACATTGCAGATTGCATTCACTGCCGCCAAGCGGGCCCAGCAATCAGACGACACCATCGATCGTTTGGTACGACGCGAAGCCGCCTCCGTGTTCCGCAAGCAGCAGGTGATTGGAGCCATGATCGATCGCATCAAGCAGGTGCTGCGTGTAGACGAGGAGAGCCATGGCGCTGGCGATGATCGTGATTCGTGACATGCCGGGCCGGTTC
Organism: Oryzisolibacter propanilivorax; assembly: GCF_900103645.1. GTDB lineage: Bacteria > Pseudomonadota > Gammaproteobacteria > Burkholderiales > Burkholderiaceae_C > Melaminivora > Melaminivora propanilivorax. The sequence goes on along the minus strand of NZ_FNHP01000003.1, from coordinate 63,492 downwards.
CACGGCTTTCTGTCGTCGGTCATGTTGGAGGTGGCACCCAACATCTTTGTATCGCCCCGCATGAATCCCGGGGTGCGCGAGCGCGTCTGGCAGGTGCTGTCCGACTGGTACGGCCATGAGCGACAAGGCAGTGCGGTCATGGTCTGGCGCGATGTCAACGCCACAGGCGGCGTAGGCGTGGCCCATCTGGGCGAACCCCCACGCGAGTTGGTGGAAGCAGACGGTATGTGGATCGTGCGCCGTTGAACGATTGTGTTGGACGCTCTTTAAAATTCAACATCACTTTCCTGCTTTTCTCTTTCAGGGCAAAGAGTTAAGTGCGAGAGGTTGCCCCGCGCGAGCGGGGATAGGCCCGGCGCGTTTTATGAGCTGAAGTCCGGCTGGCAGGTTGCCCCGCGCGAGCGGGGATAGGCCCCAGTCGCTGACCGACGCCCTCATGCGCGGCTTGGTTGCCCCGCGCGAGCGGGGATAGGCCCCTGACCGGCGCCACCAGCGTGCGCGTGTACGGGGTTGCCCCGCGCGAGCGGGGATAGGCCCCAGGTCCACCCACTCGCGCCCCGCCGCATCAGGGTTGCCCCGCGCGAGCGGGGATAGGCCCTGGCAAGCCTGATCGACCAGCGCCTGCGCTACGGTTGCCCCGCGCGAGCGGGGATAGGCCGCCGGTAGGGCACGAGGTCGAGAATGAGCGGCCGGTTGCCCCGCGCGAGCGGGGATAGGCCCAGGCCGGCCAGCTTGGCCAGCGCTGCGCCCTCGGTTGCCCCGCGCGAGCGGGGATAGGCCCAGCGCCCAGGCCTTCACGTCCATGACCACGGTGGTTGCCCCGCGCGAGCGGGGATAGGCCCGACTTCAACGACCTGCATTTGCTCGAGGGCTTGGTTGCCCCGCGCGAGCGGGGATAGGCCGGTGGACTACTGATGCGCCCGCTCGCCCCGTCTGGTTGCCCCGCGCGAGCGGGGATAGGCCCTGGTGGTGCGAGCCCTTGACGCGGGCCAGGTAGGTTGCCCCGCGCGAGCGGGGATAGGCCCGCAAACACCCGCGGCCCCTTCTACTCCTTAGGGGTTGCCCCGCGCGAGCGGGGATAGGCCCTACCGCAATGCCCGGGCCGCATGCCCCAGTCCGGTTGCCCCGCGCGAGCGGGGATAGGCCCAAGACGACGTACACGCCGACCGACGAAGGCGTGGTTGCCCCGCGCGAGCGGGGATAGGCCCCCAGTTGGCGCCATTCCATTTGGGTATTTGCCGGTTGCCCCGCGCGAGCGGGGATAGGCCCTGCACGACCTGCACGCCTATGGCGACGACATGGGTTGCCCCGCGCGAGCGGGGATAGGCCCACAGCGCAGGCCACGCGGCGAGATGCTGCTATGGTTGCCCCGCGCGAGCGGGGATAGGCCCGAATGAAGGAAGCTAGAGAGCGCGCAGGTCTGGGTTGCCCCGCGCGAGCGGGGATAGGCCCTTCGCTGCCCGCACCTACACCGGAGGAAAGCTGGTTGCCCCGCGCGAGCGGGGATAGGCCGTCAATCTGCGCGCGCTGCGGGCTGCAGTCTTCGGTTGCCCCGCGCGAGCGGGGATAGGCCCCCCCCTCCCCGGCAGTGCCGGGGCCATCAGCAGGTTGCCCCGCGCGAGCGGGGATAGGCCCCGCCATTCCCAGACCTGCGCCCTGGTGCTGGAGGTTGCCCCGCGCGAGCGGGGATAGGCCCGGCATGGTGGGCAACATCGCCAGCACCGTGGGGGTTGCCCCGCGCGAGCGGGGATAGGCCCACCCAGGCCAAAGCCACCGGCTCCCTCACCTAGGTTGCCCCGCGCGAGCGGGGATAGGCCCGCAATGCCCGCCTTGCCAATGTCCGACCACTCGGTTGCCCCGCGCGAGCGGGGATAGGCCCCGCGACCGCAGCCGTCCGGCCGCCGTGGCGCAGGTTGCCCCGCGCGAGCGGGGATAGGCCCGATGGTGACGGCATGGCCGGCAGGATAGGCCGGGTTGCCCCGCGCGAGCGGGGATAGGCCGCAGCTGTCCTGGATCGAGCAGCGGCGCAAGCAGGTTGCCCCGCGCGAGCGGGGATAGGCCCCAGATCGCCATGTTCAGCCGCGACGGCAAGCCGGTTGCCCCGCGCGAGCGGGGATAGGCCCTTCGCCACGTCGGATTTGCCCTCGCCCTCCAGGGTTGCCCCGCGCGAGCGGGGATAGGCCCCCGCTGAGCCTGCGCCAGTGGCTGCAGCACGCGGTTGCCCCGCGCGAGCGGGGATAGGCCCTTCGACGTGCGGCTGCCCAGCATCACCATGCCGGTTGCCCCGCGCGAGCGGGGATAGGCCGCACGCCTGCACATGCAGCGCGATGGCGGCGGCGGTTGCCCCGCGCGAGCGGGGATAGGCCCTGCAAAAGCTCAACGGCCTGCGCGACGAGGAAGGTTGCCCCGCGCGAGCGGGGATAGGCCCGACCGCAGTACCTTCAACCAGCGCGCCTATCCGGTTGCCCCGCGCGAGCGGGGATAGGCCCCGAGGGCGCCCGCGCCGATGCGCAGCGGGCCAGGTTGCCCCGCGCGAGCGGGGATAGGCCCTACGCCTCGCCCACCGGCGCCAGCCCAGCCTCGGTTGCCCCGCGCGAGCGGGGATAGGCCCAAGCCGCGCCCGTCAGCGCCGCAGCTGCCGGCGGTTGCCCCGCGCGAGCGGGGATAGGCCCCGAGGAAACCTGACCCATGAACACCAAGTTCCGGTTGCCCCGCGCGAGCGGGGATAGGCCGCACGAGCGGACCGGCGTGATGCATGGCCCGAGGGTTGCCCCGCGCGAGCGGGGATAGGCCCGAGAACAACGCCCGCAAGATCGAGCTGGGCAAGGTTGCCCCGCGCGAGCGGGGATAGGCCTCGCTGCCACCACGACCGACACTGAGCTGGAGGGGTTGCCCCGCGCGAGCGGAGACCTTTCTTGTCTCCCCCGAAGCAGCGCGGGGCACCAGCCCTGCGGCACACTGGGCTTGCTGCCCTAAGCGGCCCGGCCGCAAACGGCTCCGGCGTGGCCTGGCTGCCTTATTTCCTTTCCTGTGCCTCTTCTTTTATTTCCAGGAGATTTCCGCATGACCTATCCCGATACCCGCCTGTTCATCGACGGCCAGTGGCAGGACGCCGCCAGCGGCCGCACGCTGGCGGTGCACAACCCGGCCACCGGACAGCAAATCGGGACGGTGGCCCGCGCCGGCACCGCCGACCTGGACCGCGCCCTGGCGGCGGCGCAAAAGGGCTTCGAGACCTGGCGCGCCATGGCCGCGGTGGAGCGCGCGCGCATCATGCGCCGCGCCGCCGCCCTGATGCGCGAGCGCGCCGACGCCATCGGCACCATCCTGACGCAGGAGCAGGGCAAGCCGGTGGTCGAGGCGCGCGGCGAGGCGGCGGCCGCTGCCGACATCCTGGAATGGTTCGCCGACGAGGGCCAGCGCGTCTATGGCCGCATCGTGCCGGCGCGCAACCCGGCGGTGCAGCAGCTGGTGCTGAAGGACCCGGTGGGCGTGGTAGCGGCGTTCACGCCCTGGAACTTCCCCATCAACCAGGTGGTGCGCAAGTTGGGAGCGGCGCTGGCGGCGGGCTGCGCGCTGATCGTCAAGGCGCCGGAGGAAACGCCGGCCAGCCCGGCCGAGCTGGTGCGCGCTCTGGCTGACGCGGGCCTGCCGGCCGGCGTGGTCAATCTGGTGTATGGCGACCCGGCCGAGATCTCCGGCTACCTGATCCCGCACCCGGTGGTGAAGAAGGTGACCTTCACCGGCTCGACGGTGGTCGGCAAGCAGCTGGCGGCGCTGGCCGGCGCGCACATGAAGCGCGTGACCATGGAGCTGGGCGGGCACGCGCCGGTCATCGTCTGCCAGGACGCCGACGTGCAGCTGGCCGTGAAGGCCACGGCCGGCGCCAAGTTCCGCAACGCCGGCCAAGTGTGCATCGCGCCGACGCGCTTTCTGGTGCACGAGAGCGTGCGCGCCGAGTTCGTCGCCGCGCTCACGCGCCACGCCGAAGGGCTGCAGGTGGGCGACGGCCTGCAGGACGGCACGCGCATGGGCCCGCTGGCCAACGCGCGCCGCGTGACGGCGATGCAGGACTTCCTGGGCGACGCGCGCCAGCAGGGCGCGCGGGTCGTCACCGGCGGCGAGACGCTGGGCGGCGGCGCCGGCCACTTCTTCGCGCCCACGGTGCTGGACGATGTGCCGCTGTCGGCGCGCATCTTCAACGAAGAGCCCTTCGGCCCGGTGGCGGCGGTGCGCGGCTTCACCGACCTGGCGGACGCCATCGCCGAGGCCAACCGCCTGCCGTACGGCCTGGCGGCGTACGCCTTTACCCGTTCGCTGAAGGACGCGCACGCGCTGGCGCACCAGGTCGAGGTCGGCATGCTGTGGGTCAACCAGCCGGCCACGCCCAGCGCCGAGCTGCCGTTCGGCGGACTGAAGGACTCGGGCTACGGCTCCGAGGGCGGGCCGGAGGCGGTCGAGGCGTGCCTGAACACGCGGGCGATTTCGATCACGCCGATGTGAGGCGGGGGCTTGCGCCAGCCGCTCGCGCGTTTCACGTCTTGACTCCCTCTCCCCCGTGGGGGAGAGGGCAGGGGTGAGGGGACAGTCCAGGCGCTGCGCCGATGTGCAGTGCGCTTACCCTCACCCCAGCCCTCTCCCGCAGGGCGGGAGAGGGGGCAATACCCGTTTCAGCCGCCGCGCTCGACCGGCCGCGCCGGGTCGCTGCACCAGTCGCTCCAGCTGCCGGCGTACAGCGCGGCGGGCGGATAGCCGGCGACCTCCATGGCCAGCAGGTTGGGCAGGGCGCTGACACCGCTGCCGCACTGGTGCACCACGCCATCCGGCGCGCGGCCGGCCAGCAGCTGGTCGAACTCGGCGCGCAGTTGCTCGGGCGACTTGAAGCGGCCGTCCTCGGCCAGGTTCTGCGTGAACGGGCGGTTCAGCGCACCGGGGATGTGCCCGGCCACCGGGTCCAGTGGCTCGACCTCGCCCCGGTAGCGGGGCGCGGCGCGGGCGTCGATGACGGTCTGGCCGCTGCTGTGCAGGCGCTGCCAGACGAGGTCGGCATCGACCAGCTGGCGCAGCGGCTCGCGGATCTCGAAGTTGGTCTGGAAGTGCGCCGGCTCGTCGCCCTGCGCCAGCGCGCCGCCGGCTGCCTTCCAGGCGGGCAGGCCGCCGTCCAGCACGGCCACGGCATCGTGGCCCATCCATTTGAGCATCCACCACAGGCGGCCGCAGAACATGTTCTGGTTGCGGTCGTACACCACCGCCTGCATGTCGTTGGCGAAACCGATGGCCGACAGCCACATGGCGAAGCGCTCGCGGTTGGGCAGGGGGTGGCGCCCGCCGGAGCACGGCGAATCGGCCGCCCCCGCCACCAGCATGCCGCCGGGGCCGGGCACGCCATGGCGCGCGCTCAGGTTCAGGTCCAGGTCGGCGTGCACGGCGCCGGGGATGTGCTCCTCCTGGTACAGCGCCAGGCCGTGCGAGGGTGCGGCCAGATCGAAACTGCAGTCGAACACCATCAACCGCTGGGAGCTGTCCAGCAGTTGCTGCAGTTGGGGCACGGAAATCAGCAGGGTGTAGGAGGGCATGGCACGGCGGTGAGTGGACAGAGGAAGGCCGATTGTGGCCGCCGCGCCGGTGCCTGCGCGTCGGTGCCCGCCGCATCTGCCGCGGGCTCTATTCGTGCGCGGTCACGCCGCGGCTTGCGCGCAGCAGCGTGGCGGCGATGCCGCTGGCGACGATCAGCGCCATGCCGCCCCAAGCGATGAGCGGCAGCTCGTCGCCGAACACCAGCACGCCGTACAGGCTGGCGAAGATGATGCCGCAGTACTGCAGGCTGGCCGCCACCAGCGTGGCGCGCGGCGTGCGCGCGCGGGAGTACGCCAGCGTCATGCACAGCTGGCCGCCCGCGGCCAGCAGGCCCAGCGGCAGCAGCCACAGCGCTGGCCAGCCCGGCCAGGGTGAGAAGCCCGTCACCACGGCCGCCAGCCCGCCGGCCGCCGCCGAGCCGAGCGCGAAATAGAACACCGTGCGCGCCTCGGGCTCGCCCAGGCGCGCCAGCGCCGAGACCTGCATATACGCCATGGCCGCGCAAAAGCCCGACAGCAGCCCCACCGTGCCGGCAAAACCCTGGCCCTGGCCGACGCTGGGGCGCAGCATCAGCAGCACGCCGGCAAAGCCGGCCAGCACCGTCAGCACCAGCGGCACCTGCAGCGGCGGGCGCGGCTGCTCGGGCGAGGGCCGCCACTGCAGCAGCGCACCGCCCATGACGAAGGCGGCGATCCACACGCTGCTCATGTAGTTCAGCGTGGTGGCCGAAGCCAGCGGCAAGTAGCCGATGGCATAGAACCAGGCGCCCAGCGAGATGACGCCGACCAGGCTGCGCCAGGCGTGCATGCCAGGGTAGCGCGTGCCCAGGCGCGCGCCCTGGTGGCGCGCCAGCAGCGCCAGCAGCGCCATGCCGATCAGTCCCCGGTAGAACACCATCTCGAAGGCGGAAAACCACTGCGAGGCGATCTTCACGCACACCCCCATGCTGGCGAACAGGAACGCGGCCAGGACCATCCACAACGCTTGCATGGGCGTGAAAATTCAGGTTTTGGAATGAAAAAAGCCGCAAGCCCTGATGAACAAAGGGCTTGCAGCTACTATTTCATGAGCAAAAAACGGCCGTTCAGCCCTGCGTCAGCGCCTGGCCCATGCGCGCGCGGTACCACTCGTGGAAGTGCTGCATGCCGTCCTCCATCGGGCTCTGGTAGGGGCCGACCTCGTTGTCGCCCCGCGCCAGCAGGGCGCGGCGGCCAGCGTCCATGCGCTCGGCGATCTCGTCGTCCTCGATGGCGGTCTCCATGTAGGCGGCGCGCTGCGCCTCGACGAACTCGCGCTCGAAGGCCACGATCTCCTCGGGGTAGTAGAACTCGACCATGTTCAGCGTCCGGTCCACGCCCTGCGGTATCAGCGTCGAGACGGTGAGCACGTGCGGGTACCACTCGACCATGATGTGCGGGTAGTAGGTCAGCCAGATTGCGCCGCGCTTCGGGTATTCGCCACCTTGGTAGCGCAGCAGCACCTCGTGCCACTGCCGGTAGACATCCGAGCCGGGCTTGGCAAACGTTGGCGCCACACCGACGGTCTGCACGGAGAACTCGCGCCCGAATTCCCAGCGCAGGTCGTCGCAGGTCACGAAGTTGCCCAAGCCGGGATGGAACGGCCCGACGTGGTAGTCCTCCAGATAGACCTCGATGAAGGTCTTCCAGTTGTAGCGGCACTCGTGCAGCTCGACATGGTCCAGGGCGTAGCCGTCGAACGACAGGTCGTGCGCCGGGCCCATGCCGGCCAGGTCGGCGGCGATGTCGCGGCCGTTGTCCTCGAACAGCAAGCCGTTCCACTCGCGCAGGCCGTACTGCTTCAGGTTCAGGCAGGGGTCGTGCGAGAAGTGCGGCGCGCCCAGCAGCGTGCCCTCGGGCGAATACGTCCAGCGGTGGATCGGGCAGACGATGTTGCCGCCGGCGTGGCCCTTGCCCTGGCTGCGCAGGTTGCCGCGGCCATGGAGCATGATGGCCTGGCGGTGCCGGCAGACGTTGGAGATCAGCTCGATACCGCCCTGCGCGTTGCGCACCAGGGCGCGGCCCTGCTGCTCCTGCGCCAGCGCGTGGTAGTCGCCCGGCTCGGGTACGGCGAGCTGGTGGCCGACGTAGCGCGGGCCGGCGCCAAACAGCAATTCCTGCTCGCGCTGCAGCAGCGCCGGGTCGAAATAGCTGGAGACGGGAAGTTGGCTCGTGGCCTGCTGCAGTTGAAGACTTAAATCAGACATGGGTGACCTGACCTAAAGACTCCCCACAGGGAGAGGCAGGCGCGCACGGGCGCCCGGGAAAAAAGAAACCGGCCCTGGGCAACGCTCCATAGCCGGTCTTGTGACGGAATGGGATTGTAGTTGGTGGGGTTATTTCCGTGGGATGGGTACGTGTATCGGGCCGGCTCCCGGCCATGCGCGGCACGGCCGGAGCAGGGCGCGTCCTAAAATGCCCGGTTTCCACTTGCGCGCCCGGCGCCACCCTCCGATCCGCCATGCCCAAGGCCCCCGCCGCTTCCACCCCGCCCCCGGAACCCGCCAGCTACGAGGCCGCGCTGCAGGAGCTCGAACAGCTCGTCGCGCGCATCGAGTCCGGGCAGATGCCGCTGGACCAGATGCTGGCCGGCTACCAGCGCGGCGCGCAACTGCTGCAGTTCTGCCGTGCGCGCCTGGAGGCAGTGCAGGAGCAGATCAAGGTGCTGGACGACGGCGCGCTGCAGCCGTGGAACGAGGCATGAGTGCGCTGGCCGGCGCGGCTGTGGCGCATGACTTCGACCTGGGCGTCTGGCTGGTCGACCGGCTGGCGCGTGTCGAGGCGGCGCTGGAGCGCTTCCTGGGCATCGACGCGCCCGACGGGCTGGGCGAGGCCATGCGCTATGCCGTGCAGGGCGGCGGCAAGCGGCTGCGCCCGCTGCTGGTGCTGGCGGCCTGCGAGGCCGTGGGCGGACAGCCAGGCGCTGCGCTGCGCGCAGCCTGCGCGGTGGAGCTGATCCATGCCTACTCGCTGGTGCACGACGACATGCCGTGCATGGACAACGACGTGCTGCGCCGCGGCAAGCCGACGGTGCACGTGCAGTTCGGCGAGGCCCAGGCGCTGCTGGCCGGCGACGCGCTGCAGGCGCTGGCCTTCGAGCTGCTCACGCCCGACGACGGCGTGGACTGCGCCACCCAGGCCCGGCTGTGCCGGCTGCTGGCGCGCGCCGCCGGCAGCCAGGGCATGGCCGGCGGCCAGGCCATCGACCTGGCGCATGTCGGCAAGCCCATGAACGAGGCGGCGCTGCGCCGCATGCATGCGCTGAAGACCGGCGCGCTGCTGCAGGCCAGTGTCGAGATGGGCGCGGCCTGCGGCGCATGCGACGACGCCGCCCTGCAGGCGCTGGCGCGCTACGGCGCGGCCATCGGCCTGGCCTTCCAGGTGGTCGACGATGTGCTGGACGTGACCCAGGACTCGGCCACGCTGGGCAAGACCGCCGGCAAGGATGCGGCGCAGGACAAGCCGACCTACGTCTCGCTGCTGGGCCTGGAAGGCGCGCGCGCGCATGCCGATGCGCTGCTGGCGCAGGCGCATGCACATCTGGCCGCCAGCGGCTTGGCCGACACGCGCGCGCTGGCGGCGCTGGCCGACATGGTGGTGCGGCGCACGCACTGACACTCACCCACTGCAACCCGCCTCCAAGGCGCCCGGCCCGCGCATCTGGAGCCAAAACGCACGCAGGCCCTTGTCTTTCAATGGCCTTGTGCTATATAAAACATAGCTATGTCCACCACGACCCATCCGCTGCTCGATCGCATCCATGACCCGGCCGACCTGCGCCGTCTCTCGCGCGCCGAGTTGAAAGGCCTGGCCGACGAGCTGCGCGCCTTCGTGCTGCACAGCGTGTCCCAGACCGGCGGGCACCTGTCGTCCAACCTGGGCACGGTGGAGCTGACCATCGCTCTGCACGCGGTGTTCAACACGCCCGAGGACCGGCTGGTCTGGGACGTGGGCCACCAGACCTACCCGCACAAGATCCTCACCGGCCGCAAGGACCGCATGGCCAGCCTGCGCCAGCTCGGCGGCCTGTCGGGCTTTCCGCAGCGCAGCGAGAGCGACTACGACACCTTCGGCACGGCGCACTCGTCCACCAGCATCTCGGCCGCGCTGGGCATGGCGCTGGCCGCGCGCCAGCAGGGCGTGGAGCGCCACTGCGTGGCCATCATCGGCGACGGCGCGATGACCGCCGGCATGGCCTTCGAGGCGCTGAACAACGCCGGCGTGGCGGATGCCAACCTGCTGGTGATCCTGAACGACAACGACATGAGCATCAGCCCGCCGGTGGGCGCACTGAACCGCTATCTGGCACAGCTGATGAGCGGCAACGTCTACACCCGCGCCCGCGACGTCGGCAAGAACGTGCTCAAGAACGTGCCGCCGCTGCTGGAACTGGCCAAGCGCCTGGAGCAGCAGGCCAAGGGCATGGTGGTGCCGGCCACCATGTTCGAGCAGTTCGGCTTCAACTACATCGGCCCCATCGACGGGCACGACCTGGATTCGCTCATCCCCACGCTGGAGAACATCAAGGAGCTCAAGGGCCCACAGTTCCTGCATGTGGTGACCAAGAAGGGCCAGGGCTACAAGCTGGCCGAGGCTGACCCGGTGGCCTACCACGGCCCGGGCAAGTTCGACCCAAAGATCGGCCTGGTCAAGCCGGCCACGCCCCCGAAGCAGACCTTCACCCAGGTCTTCGGCCAGTGGCTGTGCGACATGGCCGCCAAGGACCAGCGGCTGGTAGGCATCACCCCGGCGATGCGCGAGGGCTCGGGCATGGTCGAGTTCGAGCGGCGCTTCCCCGGCCGCTACTACGATGTCGGCATCGCCGAGCAGCACGCGGTAACCTTCGCCGCCGGCATGGCCTGCGAGGGCGTCAAGCCGGTGGTCGCCATCTACTCCACCTTCCTGCAGCGCGCCTACGACCAGCTGATCCACGACGTGGCGCTGCAGAACCTGCCGGTGGTCTTCGCGCTGGACCGCGCCGGCATCGTCGGCGCCGATGGCGCGACGCACGCCGGGGTGTACGACATCCCGTTCGTGCGCTGCATCCCGAACATGGCGCTGGCCTGCCCGGCCGACGAGCGCGAGTGCCGCCAGCTGCTCACTACCGCCTTCGAGCAGGACCACCCGGTGGCCGTGCGCTACCCGCGCGGCGCCGGCGTCGGCGCGGTGCCGCTGGCCAGCCTGGAGGGCCTGCCCTACGGCCGCGGCGAGGTGCGCCGCGAGGGCGCGCGCATCGCCATCCTGGCCTTCGGCACGCTGCTGTACCCGGCGCTGGAGGCCGGCGAGCGGCTGGATGCGACAGTGGCCAACATGCGCTGGGCCAAGCCCCTGGACACCGAGCTGCTGCTGCGCATCGCCGCCACGCACGAGGCCATCGTGACGGTGGAGGAGGGCGCCATCCTGGGCGGCGCCGGTAGCGCCGTGTGCGAGGCGCTGAACGCCGCCGGCGTGGTGCTGCCGGTGCTGCAGCTGGGCGTGCCCGACGTGTTCACCGAGCATGGCGACCCGGCGCGGCTGCTGGCACAGCTGGGGCTGGATGCCTCGGGCATCGAACGCTCGGTGCGCGCGCGCTTCGGCGAGCAGGCGCAGGCCGGTGCCAGGCGCGCGGCGGCGTGACGCCGGGTGATGCGGCGGCCCCACGTTCGAGGGGAAACACGTAACTGCTGTCGCAGGCGCTGTTTCTAGAATTTACGATTGCGCAGCACGGCATGATTGCCCACCAGGCCCCCATGCGGGCTGCCATCCTGTTTTCGTCACCAACCAACCGGAGAGACAAGTCCATGGATCGTCGTTCAATCATCAAGCAGGCCGGCATCGCCGGCGTGCTGGCCGCTGGCGTGGCGCCTGCCGTGCACGCCCAGGCGGCAGTGCGCTGGCGCATGGCCGCCAGCTTCCCCAAGTCCCTGGACACCATCTTCGGCACGGGCGTGAAGTTCGCCGAGACCGTCAAGGAACTCTCGGGCGGCAAGTTCGAGGTGTCGGTGCACGCCGCCGGCGAGCTGATGCCCGCCTTCGGCGTGGTAGACGCCCTGGAGAAGGACACCATCGAGATGGCCCTGTCCGCCGCGTACTACTTCACCGGCAAGGATCCTGTCTTCGCCTTCAGCTGCGCCGTGCCCTTCGGCCTGACAGCGCTGCAGAACATGGCCTGGAAGGACTACGGCAACGGCCGCAAGCTGCTCAACGATTTCTTCTCGAAGTACAACTTCCAGACCTTGAGCGCACTGAACACCACCACCCAGATGGGTGGCTGGTACCGCAAGGAGATCAAGGGCGTCGAGGACCTGAAGGGCCTGAAGATGCGCATGGGCGGCGGCGTGTTCGGCGAAGGCATGGCCAAGCTGGGCGTGGTGGCGCAGAACCTGCCCGCCGGTGACCTGTACCAGGCGTTGGAAAAGGGCACGCTGGACGCGGTCGAGTTCGTCGGCCCGTACGACGACGAGAAGCTGGGCTTCAACAAGGTCGCCAAGTACTACTACTACCCGGGCTGGTGGGAAGGCGGCGCCGACCTGGAGTTCTTCATCAACAACAAGGCGTTCGACAAACTCTCGCCCGAGAACAAGGCCATCGTCAAGGCGGCCGCGGCAGTGGCTGCCGCTGACGGCACGGCCAAGTACATGGCACTGAACCCGCAGGCCCTGAAGCGCCTGGTGGCCAGCGGCACCCAGCTCAAGGCGTTCCCCAAGGCGGTGAACGATGCCGGCTTCAAGGCCTGCATGGAAGTCTTTGCCGAGCACGAGGCCAAGTCGCCCGAGTTCAAGAAGATCCACCAGGACATGCGCGCCTTCCAGCGCGACCAGATCCTGTGGAACCGCTTCTCCGAGTTCCCGTTCAACCAGTACATGAACAGCGTCAAGATCTGACGTCGGCCTGGCGGCGAGGCGCAACCGCGTCTCGTGCGGCCACGGAAGGAAAAAACCGCAGCCTTGGCTGCGGTTTTTTGTTTTCCGGACACGGCTGCCGTGCATGCCGGCTGCCACTCGCCGCGTTTCAGCGCCCCAGGGCGAACACCACCGGCGTGCGGTTGTCCGGTGCCGCCGCGGCGCCCAGCGCGCGCCACTGCCGCACGTTCAGCGAACGCACTTGGCCGTCCGCCAGGGTCAGGCCTTGCGCCAGTACCAGCCGGGTGTCGGGCTTGAGCTGCTGCAGCAACGCCTGCCACAGCGCCGGGTTGCGGTACGGCGTTTCGATGAACAGCTGGCTCTGACCCTGGCGCAGCGCCAGCGCCTCCAGTTCGCGGATGCGCTGCCCCCGTACCGCCGCGTCCTGCGGCAAGTAGCCGACGAAAGCGAACTCCTGCCCATTCAGCCCGCTGGCCGCCAGCGCCAACAGCAGCGACACCGGCCCGACCAGCGGCACCACGCGCGCGCCGGCGTCGTGCGCGGCGCGCACCACCGAACTGCCGGGATCGGCGATGGCCGGCATGCCGGCCTCGCTCGCCAAGCCCATGTCGTGCCCGGCCAGCAGCGGCGCCAGCAGCGCGCTAGCGTCGAACGCGCCGCCGCTGCCCGGGTGGTCGCCCTTCTTGTGCGCCTGGCGCGGCAGTTCGGCCACCTGCAGTTGCTGCAGCGGCAGTGCCAGCGGGTGCAGCGCGTCGACGCGCTTCAGGTAAGCGCGCAGGCTGCGCGCGTTCTCGCAGATCCAGTGGCGGAGCGCGGCAGCGCGGCGCAGCGTGCCGGCGGGCAGCACGTCGTCCAGCGGCACCTGCGCGTCGCAGCCGAAGTCCAGCGGCCCCGGCACCAGGTACAGCGTGCCGGGTGCGGGTTTGGCGCCGCTCATGGCAGGCGCGCGCCGGCAGCGCGCAGCAGGCGGCAGGTGCGGATCAGCGGCAGGCCGATCAGCGCCGTGGGGTCGTCGCTGTCGATGGCGTCCAGCAGTGCGATGCCCAAGCCTTCGCTCTTGGCGCTGCCGGCGCAGTCATACGGCTGCTCGGCGCGCAGGTAGCGCTCGATCTCGTCGTCGTGCAGGTCGCGGAAACGCACCCGCACCTGCGCCAGCTCGGCCTGCGCGAAGCCGGACTCCAGGCACACCACGGCCACGGCGGTCTGGAACACCACGGACTGACCGCGCATGCGCTGCAGCTGCGCCACCGCGCGCTCGTGCCCGCCCGGCTTGCCCAGCGGCTCGCCGGCCAAGTCGGCGACCTGGTCAGAGCCGATGACCAGCGCGTTCGGGTGGCGCAGCGCCACCGCGTGCGCCTTGGCCAGCGCCAGGCGCTGCGCCAACGGCGCAGGCGCCTCGCCAGGCAAGGGGGTTTCATCCACGTCGGGCGATTCGATATCGAAGGGCAACTGCAGGCGCTGCAGCAGTTCGCGCCGGTAGCGCGAGGTGGAGGCCAGCACCAGCTGGCGAGACAGGGCAGGGGTCGGGAAAGGCGCTTGAAGCATGGTTCGATTCTCTTACACTGCCAGGTATGACCAAGGAACACTCTCCCGACCGGCTGGACGTCAAGGCCTTCGCACAGGCCGGCGGTCACCTGTCCGGTCATGACACCCTGCTGCGCTACAAGCGACTGGCCGAGGAGGCACGCGGCCTGCATCCGGATCTGCGCGTGGACTGGAGCGCCGATGGTGCCATCCGCACCACGCACGGGATGGCCGGCCAGGTTTGGCTGCACCTGAAGGCCGAGGCCACGTTGCCGCTGACCTGCCAGCGCTGCCTGCAGCCGGTGGACGTGCCGGTGCAGGTCGAGCGCGACTTCCGCTTCGTCGCCGACGAGGCCACGGCCGAGGCGCTGGACGATGAAAGCGATGAGGATTTGCTGGCCCTGAGCCGCGAGTTCAATCTGCGCGAGCTGATCGAGGACGAACTGATCCTGGCCCTGCCCCTGGTGCCGCGCCATGATGAGTGCCCGGTGGACATACCCATGGCCTCCAGCGACGACGATTTCGAGGCTGCCAACGAGGCCGCGCCCAATCCCTTTGCCGCGCTGGTCGGGCTGCGCAAGGAGCCGCCGCAGAAGTGAGCGCGCTGCCGCGGCGCGGCAGGTGGGCTATAATTGCGGGCTTCGCGCGAAACCCTCGTGTCTCAATGGGCTGATCGCGTTCTTTCTTTCCACCCCTTTCAGACCCAGGAGCCGATCATGGCTGTTCAGCAAAACAAGAAGTCCCCCTCCAAGCGCGGCATGCACCGTTCGCACAACGCCCTGAATGTGCCGGGCATCGCCGTCGAGCCGACCACCGGCGAGACGCACCTGCGCCACCACATCAGCCCCAACGGTTTCTACCGTGGCCGTCAGGTGGTCAAGGCCAAGTCCGAAGCCTGACGCTCCCGGCGCGGGGCGTGCCGCCCGCGTCCACTTGCAGGCCCGCGCCTACGACGTTCGTAGCCGCGGGCTTTGTCGTTTCTGGCTGCCACAATGGCGGTCCTTTTTCATCCGGCCGCGCCTGAGCGGCTTTGCCTGATTGCCGATGATCACACTGGCTGTTGACTGCATGGGGGGCGACCACGGCCCCGACGTCACGCTCGTTGCGTGCCGCCAGTTCCTGGATGCCCACCCCGAGGCGCAGCTGCTGCTGGTCGGCCAGCCCGAAAGGCTGCAGGCGCTGGTGCACCCGCGCGCGCAGCATGTGCCGGCCACCGAGGTGGTGGCCATGGACGACGCCGTCGAGGTGGCGCTGCGCAAGAAGCGCGACTCATCCATGCGCGTGGCCATCGCCCAGGTCAAGGACGGGCGCGCACAGGCGGCGGTGTCGGCCGGTAACACCGGCGCGCTGATGGCCATCGCGCGCTACCTGCTCAAGACGCTGGACGGCATCGACCGCCCGGCGATCGCCACGCAGATCCCCAATGCCCGCGGCGGCGCCACCACGGTGCTGGACCTGGGCGCCAACGTGGACTGCACGGCCGAGCACCTGCTGCAGTTCGCCGTCATGGGCTCGGCGCTGGTGTCGGTGCTGAACGACGACCCGCAGCCCAGCGTCGGCCTGCTGAACATCGGCGAGGAGGCCATCAAGGGCAGCGAAGAGATCAAGCGCGCCGGTGAGTTGCTGCGCACCGCCGCGGCCTCGGGCGATCTGAACTTCGTCGGCAACGTCGAGGGCAACGACATCTTCAAGGGCACGGCCGACATCGTGGTCTGCGACGGCTTCGTCGGCAACGTCGCGCTCAAGACCATCGAGGGCCTGGCGTCGATGATTGGCGGCTTCCTGAAGGAAGAGTTCTCGCGCAACCTGCTGACCAAGGCTGCTGCCGTGGTGGCGTATCCCGTGCTCTCGGCTCTCAAGCGTCGCATGGACCACCGCCGCTACAACGGCGCGGCGCTGCTGGGCCTGCGTGGGCTGGTGTTCAAGAGCCATGGCTCGGCCGACGCGCTGGCGTTCGAGCAGGCGCTCACCCGCGCGTATGATGCGGCCCGCAACAACCTGCTCGAGCGCGTGCGCGCACGGGTCGCCCACGCGGCGCCGCTGCTGGCCACCGCCGACGCATCCCTTACCGCCCCCGGCGCCGCCTCGGCCCCCCTTTGATGACACGCTATTCCCGCATTGTCGGCACGGGCAGCTGCCTGCCTGCGCGCCGAGTGAGCAACGATGACCTGGTGGCCCAACTGGCCGGGCAGGGCATCGAGACTTCCGACGAGTGGATCGTCGAGCGCACCGGCATCCGCGCGCGCCACTTCGCCGAGCGCGAGCAGTCGGCCAGCGACCTGGCGCTGGAGGCGTCGCAGCGCGCCCTGGAGGCCGCCGGCTGCCAGGCCGCCGACATCGACCTGATCATCGTCGCCACGTCCACGCCGGACATGGTGTTTCCCTCCACCGCCTGCATCCTGCAGCACAAGCTGGGCGTGGCCGGCTGCCCGGCGTTCGACTTGCAGGCGGTGTGCAGCGGCTTTGTCTATGCGCTCACCGTGGCCGACGCGATGATCCGCGCCGGCACGGCGACGCGCGCGCTGGTGGTCGGCGCCGAGGTCTTCAGCCGCATCCTGAACTTCCAGGACCGCACGACCTGCGTGCTGTTCGGCGACGGCGCCGGCGCCGTGGTGCTGCAGGCGTCCGACGAGCCCGGCATCCTGGCCAGCGACCTGCACGCCGATGGCAGCCACGTCGGCATCCTGTGCGTGCCCGGCCACGTCTATGGCGGCGAGGTGCTGGGCAGCCCTCTGCTGACCATGGACGGACAGGCGGTGTTCAAGCTGGCCGTGGGCGTGCTGGAAAAAGCCGCCCGCGCCACCCTGGACAAGGCCGGCATGCAGGAGTCTGACATCGACTGGCTGATCCCGCACCAGGCCAACATCCGCATCATGCAAAGCACGGCGCGCAAGCTGAAGCTGCCCATGGACAAGGTGGTGGTCACCGTGGACCAGCACGGCAACACCTCGGCCGCATCCATCCCGCTGGCGCTGGACCACGCGGTGCGCGCGGGCCAGGTCCAGCGCGGCCAGAACGTGCTGCTGGAAGGCGTGGGCGGGGGCTTCACCTGGGGTGCGGTGCTCCTGAAAATGTAGCTACATGCCCTTGCAGAACAAGGGATGAATGCCTTTTTCTTTCAAATCTCAGTGGATTCATGGCAAAGACCTTTGCATTCGTATTTCCAGGCCAGGGCTCGCAGTCGGTGGGCATGCTGGACGCCTGGGGCGACCACCCGGCCGTGCGCGAGACGCTGGCCGAGGCCAGCGACGCGCTGCATGAGGATGTCGGCGCGCTGATTGCCGCCGGCCCCAAGGAGGCGCTGGCGCTGACCACCAACACCCAGCCGGTGATGCTGGTGGCCGGCGTGGCTGCCTGGCGTGCCTGGCGCGCCGAGGGCGGCGCGCTGCCCGCCGCACTGGCCGGCCACTCGCTGGGCGAGTATTCGGCGCTGGTCGCCTCGGGCGTGCTGACGCTGGCCCAGGCCGCGCCGCTGGTGCGCCTGCGCGCCGCCGCCATGCAGGAAGCTGTGCCGGTGGGCGCCGGCGCCATGGCCGCCATCCTCGGCTTGAGCGCCGACCAGGTCGTCGCCGGCTGCGCCCAGGCGCAGGCCAGCTTCGGCGCTGGTAACCCAGAGGTCGCCGAGGCCGTGAACTTCAACGACCCTGGCCAGACCGTCATCGCCGGCACCAAGGCCGGCGTGGACAAGGCCTGCGAGGTGCTCAAGGGCCTGGGCGCCAAGCGTGCGCTGCCACTGCCGGTGTCGGCGCCGTTCCACTCCAGCCTGATGCGCCCCGCGGCCGAGAAGCTGCAGGCGGCGCTGGCCGGCGTGGCCCTGGCCGCGCCCACGATCCCGGTGCTGAACAACGTCGACGTGGCCGTGCAGGACATGCCAGACGCCATCCGCGACGCGCTCGTGCGCCAGGCCTGGCAGCCGGTGCGCTGGGTCGAGTGCGTGCGTGCGCTGAAGGAGCGCTTCGGCGTCACCCACATCGTCGAGTGCGGCCCGGGCAAGGCCCTGGCCGGCATGACCAAGCGCATCGACCCCGAGCTGGTCGGCGCATCGCTGTACGACCCGGCCACGCTGGCCGATACCCAGGAACTGCTGGCATGAGTGAGAGCCCTGTGAATTCCCCCCGCGTCGCCCTCGTCACCGGCGCCACGCGCGGCATTGGTGCGGCGATCGCCGCCGAGCTGGCCGCGCGCGGGCTGCGCGTGATCGGCACCGCCACCTCCGACGACGGCGCCGCGCGCATCGGCGCTGCGCTGGCGGCGCACGGCGGGCGCGGCGTTCGGCTGGACGTGACCGACGGCGCCGCCGTCGATGCGCTGGTGAACGAGATCGTCAAACAGGACGGCGGCCTGCACGTGCTGGTCAACAACGCCGGCATCACGCGCGACATGCTCGCCATGCGCCTTAAGGACGAAGACTGGGACGCGGTGGTCGACACCAACCTGAAGGCGGTGTTCCGCATGAGCCGAGCCGCCATCCGGCCGATGATGAAGCAGCGCTTCGGCCGCATCATCAGCATCACCAGCGTGGTCGGTGCCTCGGGCAACCCCGGCCAAGCCAACTACGCCGCCGCCAAGGCGGGCGTCGCCGGCATGACCCGCGCGCTGGCGCGCGAGCTGGGCAGCCGTGGCATCACTGTGAACTGCGTGGCGCCCGGCTTCATCGCCACCGACATGACCGCCGTGCTGCCCGAGGAGCAAAAGCAGGCGCTGCGCGCGCAGATCGCACTGGGCGACCTGGGCCGCCCGGAGGACATCGCGCACGCCGTGGCCTACCTCGCCTCGGACGGAGCCGGCTACGTGACGGGCCAGGAGTTGCACGTCAATGGCGGCATGTACATGTAATTGAAGGGCGTTGGCCGGTTTTCCCGCGCGGCCAACCGCCCTGGGTGCCTGCACCCGAAGCGGCTAGAATCGCGGATTCATTTTCACAACCCCCAGAGGGAAACCATGAGCGATATCGAAGCACGTGTCAAAAAGATCATTGCCGAACAACTCGGCGTTGAAGAGTCCCAGGTCACCAACGAGAAGGCGTTCGTCGCCGATCTGGGTGCCGACTCGCTGGACACGGTGGAGCTGGTGATGGCTCTGGAAGACGAGTTCGGCATCGAGATTCCGGACGAGGACGCCGAGAAGATCACCACGGTGCAAAACGCCATCGACTACGCCGTCAACCACCAAAAGGGCTGACACGCCCAGCGCCCGCGCCTGTCGGGCAGCCCGGCCCGCCGCACACCGGGGCTCACGCAGCCCGGTGGCGCACCGGCCACCATGAAGCGGCGGCTGCCGCATTCGCACAGCTACAAGGTTTCAACGCATGAGCCGTCGTCGCGTCGTCGTGACCGGCCTGGGTTGCGTCTCCCCCGTGGGCAACACGGTGGCCGACGCCTGGGCCAACATCCTCGCCGGCAAGTCCGGCATCGACCTCATCACCCGGTTCGACGCGTCGAACTTCGCCTGCAAGATTGCCGGCGAGGTCAAGGGCTTCAACCTGGATGCCTATCTGAGCGCCAAGGATGCGCGCACGATGGACACCTTCATCCACTACGGCATCGCCGCCGCGCAGGAGGCCGTGCAGGACGCGGGCCTGCCCACCGGCGACGCGCTGGATGAGGAACTGGCCACGCGCATCGGCTGCATCATCGGCTCCGGCATCGGCGGTCTGCCGCTCATCGAGAACACCCACGCCGAACTGGCCGCGCGCGGCCCGCGCCGCATCACGCCGTTCTTCGTGCCGGCGTCCATCATCAACATGGTGGCCGGGCATGTCTCGATGCGTTTCGGTTTCAAGGGACCGAACCTGTCGGTGGTCACGGCCTGCACCACCGGCCTGCACTGCATCGGCGAGGCCGCGCGCAAGATCGAGTACGGCGACGCCGACGTGATCGTCGCCGGCGGCACCGAGGCCACTGTCTCGCCGCTGGGCGTCGGCGGCTTTGCCGCGATGCGCGCGCTGTCCACCCGCAACGACGACCCGGCCACGGCCTCGCGCCCCTGGGACAAGGACCGTGACGGCTTCGTGCTGGGCGAGGGCGCCGGCGTGCTGGTGCTCGAAGAGTACGAGCACGCCAAGGCGCGCGGCGCGAAAATCTACGCCGAGATCACGGGCTACGGCATGAGCGCCGACGCTGGCCACATGACCGCGCCCAACATGGACGGCCCGCGCCGCGCCATGCTGGCGGCGCTCAAGAACGCCGGCGTGAACGCCGATCAGGTGCAGTACCTGAACGCCCACGGCACCTCGACCCCGCTCGGCGACCTGAACGAGACCAACGCCATCAAGGCGGCGCTGGGCGAGCATGCGAAGAGCATGGTGGTCAGCTCGACGAAATCCATGACCGGCCACCTGCTGGGCGGAGCCGGCGGCATCGAGAGCGTGTTCACGGTGCTGGCGCTGCACTACCAGAAGGCCCCGCCGACCATCAACATCTTTGAGCAGGACCCGGAGTGCGATCTGGACTATTGCGCCAATGAGGCACGCGACCTGAAGATCGACGTCGCGCTGAAGAACAACTTCGGCTTCGGCGGCACCAACGGCACGCTGGTCTTCCAGCGTGTGTGACGTCGGCGCGCGCGAGCGCGCTGCGGGCCCGGCCTGAGGCCGCGGCCGCGCCGGCCACGGGCCCTGCCTCATGCGCGCGCACCTGCTGCCTCCGTCTGCACGCCATGCCTTCGGCCGCACGGCCGGGCTGGGTCTGGCGCTGCTGGTGCTGGCAGGAAGCGGCCTGGCGGCCGTCATCTGGTGGCTGGTTCTGGGCGCCGGGCAGATGCACCGGACCGCCTGGGTCGCGGCAGGATTGTCCGGCTGGACTGCATGCGCGCTGCTGGCATGGCGCTGGTGGCGCGAGCTGCCGGCCGGCCTGCTGGCCTGGGATGGCGCTGCATGGAGCCTGGAGCCGGCCACGGCCGGCACCCCGCCCCAGCCACTGACCCAGCCGCCGCGTGTCGCCCTGGACCTGCAATCGGCCCTGCTGCTGAGCGTGCGACTTCAGCCGTGCGGCACGCGCTGGCTGTGGCTGCGCCAGGGTGCCGCTACCAGCCCCGACGCCTGGCTGTCCCTACGCCGGGCGTTATATTCCCGCGCCTTTATGGCGCCAGATCCCGGGCCATCGCCCACGCCTCCATCGACATGACCTCTGCGCCCGCCGCTCCCGCCAGCCCTGCTGCCGACTCCGATCTGCAGCTGGTCGAGCGCGCCGTGGCGGGCGACCTGCGCGCCTACGAGCTGCTGGTCATCAAGTACCAGCGCCGCGTCGAGCGGCTGGTGGCACGCATGGTGCGCGACGTGGACCTGGTGCCCGACATTACCCAGGAAACGTTTTTGCGTGCCTGGCGCGCACTGCACCAGTTTCGCGGCGACGCGCAGTTCTACACTTGGCTGTACCGCATCGCCGTCAACACCGCCAAGAAGGCGCTGGTAGACATGCGGCGCGACCCGGTCATCACCGAAAGCGCGCTGCGCGGCGCCGGCAGCGACGAAGACGATGAAACTTCCGTGCTCGATCGCGAACTAAGCAGCGACGAGACCCCGGAGACCGTGCTGGCCGCCCAGGAAATTGCGGCTGCCGTGAACGACGCGATGGCGGCACTGCCCGAAGAGCTGCGCCAAGCCGTCACGCTGCGGGAGATCGAGGGCCTGAGCTATGACGAGATCGCCACCGCCATGGACTGTCCCATCGGCACCGTGCGCTCGCGTATCTTCCGGGCGCGCGAGGCGATTTCGGCGCGGGTCAAGCCGCTGCTCGACAAGCGTTCAGGCAAGCGCTGGTAGCGGGAAAAGGGCGGCCATGGGTCGCAGGCGTTGGACATGAAGGCGGATGAAGCCATGACGGACCAGGACATGTGGATGAACGGGCGCGAGCAGCTGTCGGCGCTGGCCGATGGCGAGTTGCGCGGGCAGGACCTTGTGCGCGCGCTGGACTTTGCCGCGTCCGCGGACGGGCGCGACTGCTGGCACGCCTACCAGGTGATCGGCGAGACACTGCGCCACGGCCAGCCGCAGGGCAACCATGCCGACGGCGCGCTGCTGGCGCGGCTGCGCGGGCAGATCGAGCGCGAAGGTGCGCCGGCGCGCCTGCTGCCCGGCAGCCTGCAACAGGTGGCGCCGCCGGTGGACGTGCAGGCGCCGCAGGCGCGCGACCCTGCGGCTAACGTCGAGGTCATGCGCTGGAAGATGGCGGCCGGCTTTGCTTCTCTGGCAGCCGTGGCGGTGCTGGGCTGGAACGCCTACACCGGCCTGTCCGGCAGCGCGGCGGCTGGGGCGCAGCTGGCGTCGAATGCCCCGGTGGTGGTGGCGCCGGCCGATGGGCAGGTTTTCGTGGCCACCGGCGTGACGGGCACGGCCCCCGGCGCCCAGCCCCAGCAGCAGGTCATGATCCGCGACCCGCGCCTGGACGAACTGCTGGCGGCGCATCGGCAACTGGGCAACAGCACCAACGCACTGCAGATGCCGGCCGGCTTCCTGCGCAACGCCAACTTCGCCGGGCGCGAACGCTGACGCCCCGCGGCGTGCCTCGCGGCACGGTCCGACATGCCAGAGCAGCCTGCGCCTGCACGGGAGTGGGAACCAAAAGCACCTGCCGACTTCAAAATTCCGGTGCATGGCCACAGCGCCATCCCTCCTGTCCCATACAGTCCGGAAAGGCTTTCTCTTCCATGTCTGATTCCCCTCGCACCCTGCGCCACCGCCTGTCGGCCAGCGCCGTTGCCGTTGCCCTGAGCCTGTCTGGCGGCGCCGCGCTGCTGTCCTTGGCCGTGCCCGCCCATGCCCAGAACGCGCCGCTGGTGCGCGGGCTGCCGGATTTCACCGAGCTGGTTGAGCAGGTCGGCCCTTCGGTGGTCAACATCCGCACCACCGAGCGCGTCAGCGCCCGCCCGTCCATGGGCGGCATGGACGAGGACATGCTCGAGTTCTTCCGCCGCTTCGGCCTGCCGGTGCCCAACATCCCGCGCCAGCAGGGGCCGCAGCAGGCACCCCAGCAACCGCAGGAGCAGCCGCGCGGTGTCGGCTCGGGCTTCATCCTGAGCAGCGACGGATTCGTCATGACCAACGCGCATGTGGTCGAGGGCGCCGACGAGGTCATCGTCACCCTGACCGATAAGCGCGAGTTCAAGGCCAAGATCATCGGCTCGGACAAGCGCACCGACGTGGCCGTGGTCAAAATCGACGCCACTGGCCTGCCGGCCGTGAAGGTGGGCGACGTCAGCCGCCTGAAGGCCGGCGAGTGGGTCATGGCCATCGGCTCGCCGTTCGGGCTGGACAACACCGTCACCGCCGGCATCGTCAGCGCCAAGCAGCGCGACACGGGCGACTACCTGCCGTTCATCCAGACCGACGTGGCCATCAACCCCGGCAACTCGGGCGGCCCGCTGATCAACATGCGCGGCGAGGTGGTGGGCATCAACAGCCAGATCTACTCGCGCTCGGGCGGCTTCATGGGCATCTCGTTCGCCATTCCCATCGACGAGGCGATCCGCGTGAGCGACCAGTTGCGTGCCACCGGTCGCGTCACGCGCGGGCGCATCGGCGTGCAGATCGAGGGCGTGTCGCGCGACGTGGCCGAGTCCATCGGCCTGGGCAAGGCGCAGGGTGCGCTGGTGCGTGGCGTCGAGCCCGGTTCGCCGGCCGAGAAGGCCGGCATCGAGGCCGGCGACATCATCACCCGCTACGACGGCAAGGCGGTGGACAAAGTGGCCGACCTGCCGCGCCTGGTGGGCAACACCAAGCCGGGCACCAAGGCCACCATCACGGTGTTCCGCCGCGGCGCAGCGCGCGACCTGACGGTGACCATCGCCGAGGTCGAGCCCGACGAGAAGGCTGTGGCCAAGGCGCCGGACGGCCAGGGCAAGAGCGGCAGCCAGCCGACCTCCTCGGCGCAGCAGCTGGGTCTGGTGGTGGCCGAGCTGACGCCGGCGCAGGAGAAGGAGCTGAAGATCAAGGGCGGGGTGCGCGTGGTTTCGGCCAACGACGCCGCAGCGCGCGCCGGCCTGCGCGCCGACGACGTGATCGTGGCGCTGGCGAATGTCGAGATCCGTACCCTGAAGGACTTCGAATCGGCCGTGGCCAAGGCCGACAAGTCCAAGCCCGTCAGCGTGCTGGTGCGCCGCGGTGAGTGGGCGCAGTACGCACTGATCCGCCCGGCGCGCTGATCGGCCGTCCCGTGCCGGCCCGGGCCCGCGTGGGGCCGGTTTGCTAGAATGCCCGGCCCCGGCTGGCAGCCACGCGGCGCATGTGAACGGGCCTGCAGGCCTGCATGCCGCGGCGCGGCGCTCCCGGCCGGCCATGGCGCCCGACGCGCGCGCCGGCCTTGCGGGGCGACGCACCCTGGCCTGGGTTGCAGGTGTTTTTGCCTACAATGAAGCTCCAACCATCGCAGTTGCCCAAGATTGTTGGTTCAGGGCGCGTCGCTATAGCCGATGCGCCCTTTTTTCATGGCCGCGGCCGCCGTGGCGCCAACAATTTCCCTCTTGTCGTTAGCCGTTGATGAACCACATCCGAAACTTCTCGATCATTGCGCACATTGACCACGGCAAGTCCACGCTCGCCGACCGCATCATCCAGCGCTGCGGCGGCCTGGCCGAGCGCGACATGGAAGCGCAGGTGCTGGACTCGATGGACATCGAGCGCGAGCGCGGCATCACCATCAAGGCGCAGACCGCTGCGCTGCAGTACACGGCCAAGGACGGGCAGGTCTACAACCTGAACCTGATCGACACCCCCGGTCACGTCGATTTTTCCTATGAGGTGTCCCGTTCGCTGTCTGCCTGCGAAGGCGCGCTGCTGGTGGTCGATGCCTCACAGGGCGTGGAGGCGCAGACCGTGGCCAACTGCTACACCGCGCTGGACCTGGGCGTGGAAGTGCTGCCGGTGCTCAACAAGATGGATCTGCCGCAGGCCGACCCGGAGACCGCCAAGGCCGAGGTCGAGGACGTGATCGGCATCGACGCCAGCGAAGCCATTCCCATCAGCGCCAAGACCGGCATGGGCATCGACGATGTGCTCGAGCAGATCGTCGCCAAGGTCCCCGCGCCGCGCGGCAATCCGCAGGCGCCGCTGCGCGCCATGATCATCGACAGCTGGTTCGACAGCTATGTCGGCGTGGTCATGCTCGTGCGCGTGGTCGACGGCGAGCTGAAAAAAGGCGAGCGCTTCAAGATGATGGCCAGCGGCGCCGCCTACGATGCCAACAACCTGGGCGTCTTCACCCCGTCGCAGCTGTCGCGCGAGGCGCTCAGGGCAGGCGAGGTGGGCTACATCATCGCCGGCATCAAGGAGCTCAAAGCCGCCAAGGTCGGCGACACGATCACGCTGGAAAAGAAGCTGCCCAACAACGCCGGCCCGGCCGACAAGGCGCTGCCCGGCTTCAAGGAAATCCAGCCGCAGGTCTTCGCGGGGCTTTACCCGACCGAGGCCAACCAGTACGACGCGCTGCGCGACGCGCTGGAAAAGCTCCAGCTCAACGACGCTTCGCTGCACTACGAGCCCGAAGTCAGCCAGGCGCTGGGCTTCGGCTTTCGCTGCGGTTTCCTGGGCCTGCTGCACATGGAGATCGTGCAGGAGCGCCTGGAGCGCGAGTTCGACATGGACCTGATCACCACCGCGCCCAGCGTGGTGTACGAGGTGGTGCGCGGTGACGGCGAGGTGCTGCAGGTCGAGAACCCGTCGAAGATGCCCGAGCAGGGCAAGATCCAGGAAGTGCGCGAGCCCATCGTGGTGGTGCACCTGTACATGCCGCAGGACTACGTCGGCCCGGTGATGACGCTGGCCAACCAAAAGCGCGGTGTGCAGATGAACATGCAGTACCACGGCCGCCAGGTCATGCTGACCTACGAGATGCCGCTGGGCGAGATCGTGCTGGACTTCTTCGACAAGCTGAAGTCCGTCAGCCGTGGCTACGCCTCGATGGACTACGAGTTCAAGGAGTACCGCGCCTCTGACGTGGTCAAGGTGGACATCCTGCTCAACGGCGAGAAAGTGGACGCGCTGTCCATCATCGTGCACCGCACCCAGGCGCAGTACCGCGGCCGCGCGGTGGCCGCCAAGATGCGCGAGATCATCAGCCGTCAGCAGTTCGACGTGGCCATCCAGGCCGCCATCGGCGCCAACATCATCGCCCGCGAGACCATCAAGGCGCTGCGCAAGAACGTGCTGGCCAAGTGCTATGGCGGCGACATCACGCGCAAGCGCAAGCTGCTGGAAAAGCAGAAGGCTGGCAAGAAGCGCATGAAGCAGATCGGCTCGGTCGAGGTGCCGCAGGAGGCCTTCCTGGCCATCCTGCAGGTCGAGGACTGACCGGCCACGCGCGCCACCCCCGCGCCCCGACACGCCCCAGCGGCCCCGCAGGCCAGAAAGAAGAACGCGACACCCATGCACGCCATGCAATACATCACGGCCGCCATCCTGGCGGCCTTCGTCGGCTACGTGGCTGCCTGGTACACCGGCGCCATCGAAGGCAACTTCGCGCTGCTGTTGTTCCTGGCCACGGTGGTCACCGGCGGCTACTGGCTGGCCGAGCGGCTGATGTTCCTGCCCCGGCGCCGGCGCGCCGCCCAGGCGCTGGAAGCGGCCGCCGTGCAGCGCCGCGCAGAACTCGACCGCATGGGCATCCAGAAGGTGGACGGTGACATCCACGAGGCCAAGGGCCGCATCCTGATGCAGCCCTGGTGGCTAGACTGGACGGCCGGGCTGTTCCCGGTGATCGCCATCGTGTTCCTGCTGCGCTCGTTCCTGTTCGAGCCGTTCAAGATCCCCTCGGGCTCGATGATCCCGACGTTGCTAGTCGGCGACCTGATCCTGGTGAACAAGTTCACCTATGGGCTGCGCCTGCCGGTCATCAACAAGAAGATCACCGAAGGAACACCCGTGCAGCGCGGCGACGTGATGGTCTTTCGCTACCCGCCGCAGCCCAGCATGGACTACATCAAGCGCGTGGTCGGCCTGCCGGGCGACGAGGTGGCCTACCTGAACAAGCGCCTCACCATCAACGGCCAGCCGGTGCCCACCACCAGCCTGCCGGACTACTTCGACCGCGACGCGATGCGCTACTTCCAGCAGATCGAGGAGCGCCTGGGCGAGAAGACGCACCGGGCCATCATCAACCCGCAGGTGCCAGCCTTCGTGCAGGGCGCAAGCAACTTTCAGGGCCGCGACGGCTGCCGCTACAGCGTCGAAGGCGTGACCTGCAAAGTGCCTGAAGGGCACTACTTCATGATGGGCGACAACCGGGATAATTCCCTCGATTCACGCTACTGGGGCTTCGTGCCCGATGAGAACATCGTCGGCCGCGCCTTTTTCGTGTGGATGAACTTCGGCGACTTCAAGCGCATCGGCTCGTTCAACTGACCCGCAGCGGGCAGCGCGGGCCGGCGCACGTGACGCACCACGACAACAGACCAAGAGGGGACTTCAGCGCATGACGATGCAGCAGCACCGCAACCGCACCACCGCCCGCGCGCGCCAGCGTGGCCTGACGTTCATCGGCGTGGTCCTCATCGGCGTGCTTGCCGTGGCCGCCTTCGCCGTGGGCGGCAGGTCGGTGCCCATCTTCATCGAGTACTACGCCATCAAGAAGGCCGCAATCAAGGCCGCGCGCGAAGGCAGCACGGTGCCCGAGATCCGCGCTTCGTTCGACCGCGCCGCCTCCATCGACGACATCACCTCGATCTCCGGCAAGGACCTGGATATCGGCAAGGAAAACGACAAGATCGTCGTCGCCTACAGCTACTCGCGCGAGATCCACCTGGCCGGCCCGGCCTACCTGGTGTACCGCTTCGAAGACGCCGCCCGCTGACCCTTCTCTTCCTTCTCGCCACCTCCGCCTTGTCCTCGACCCTGTCCCCCGCCTTGCTCGCGCTGCAGCAGCGCCTGCAGCACCCCTTTGCCCAGCCCGCGCTGCTGCTGCGCGCCGTCACCCACCGCAGCTACAGCGCCGAGCACAACGAGCGCCTCGAGTTCCTCGGCGATTCAGTACTGAACCTGGCCGTTTCCAGCCTGCTGTTCACGCGCCTGCGCACCCTGCCCGAGGGTGAGCTGTCGCGCGTGCGCGCGCACCTGGTGCGCCAGGAGTCGCTGCACCCCATCGCCGTGCGGCTGCAGCTCTCCGCAGTGCTGCGTCTGGGCGAGGGCGAGGCGCGCTCGGGCGGGCGCGAGCGGCCATCCATCCTTGCCGACGCGCTGGAAGCGCTGATCGGCGCCGTGTACTTGGATGCCGGCTACGAGGTTGCCCAGGCGCTGGTGCACCGGCTGTACGAGGGCGTGGAGCTGAGCGCCCGGCTGCAGGCCGAGGCCAAGGACGCCAAGACCGCGCTGCAGGAGTGGTTGCAGGGCCGGCGCATGCAGCTGCCCCTGTACCGTGTCGTGCAGACCACCGGCGCCGCGCACACCCAGGTGTTCCACGTCGAATGCGCGGTGGCCGAGAAGGGCCTGCAGGCGCAGGGCAAGGGCGCCTCGCGTCGCGCCGCCGAGCAGGCCGCCGCCGCCGCCATGCTGGCGCAACTGAACCACGGAACCCACAAGGCATGACTGCTAGCAAAAAAGAAGCTGCAAGCCAGCAACCCGCGCCGGCCCAGCCGCAAAACGACCTGGAAGCCATGCTGGCCGCCGCGCGCCCCGGCGGCGCGGCCCTGACACCGGCCAGCGCCGTTGCCCCTGCCACACCCGAGGCGGGTGCACAGGGCCCGCAGCGCTGCGGCGTGATCGCCATCGTCGGCAAGCCCAACGTCGGCAAGTCCACGCTGATGAACGCGCTGGTCGGACAGAAGATCAGCATCACCTCGCGCAAGGCGCAGACCACGCGCCATCGCATTACCGGCATCCGCACGCGCGGCGCCACCCAGTTCGTCTTCGTCGACACGCCGGGCTTTCAGACGCGGCACAGCACGGCGCTGAACAAGTCGCTGAACAAGACGGTGATGGGCGCTATCGGTGACGTGGACCTGATTCTGTTCGTCGTCGAGGCCGGCAACTTCACGCTGGCCGACGCCAAGGTGCTGTCGCTGTTCAAGCCCGGCATCCCGACCCTGCTGGTGGCCAACAAGCTGGACACCGTGCACCGCCGCGCCGAGCTGGCCCCCTGGCTGAAAGGCATGCAGGAGCGCCACCCGTTCGCCGAGTTCGTGCCCATGTCGGCCAAGAACAAGGGCGACATCGAGCGCCTGTTCGGCATCGTCGAGAAGTACCTGCCCGAGCAGCCTTGGTGGTATGCGCCGGATGAGCTGACCGACCGCAGCGAGAAATTCCTGGCCAGCGAGACGGTGCGCGAGAAGCTGTTCCGCTTCACCGGTGACGAGCTGCCCTATACCTCCACGGTGGTCATCGATAAGTTCGACGAGGAGCCGAGCAAGCACCACAAGCGCTTCATGCGCATCGCCGCGACCATCGTCGTCGAGCGCGACGGGCACAAGGCCATGGTCATCGGCGAGGGCGGCGAGCGCCTGAAGCGCATCAGCACCGAGGCGCGCCAAGAGCTGGAGAGGCTGCTGGACGCCAAGGTGTTCCTGGAAATCTGGGTCAAGGTGCGCTCGGGCTGGGCGGACGACGAGGCGCGCGTGCGCTCCTTTGGCTACGAGTGACCCGCTGCGGCCGGCCCTGCACCTTCACTCCAACCCTCTTCCTCCCTGCGCGAGAGGGAGCAACCAGGCGACGCCGGCAATGCCGCTCTTACTCCCTCTCCCCGTGGGGAGAGGGCAGGGGTGAGGGCGCTGCGCCAGCGCCACACATCTCCATCGGCTGCCTTCTTAAAAATATCAGCCAAATCGGCCTCAAGCCCATATTCCACCCAGGCTTCCAGCTATTGATACCATAGCGTCATGGCCACCCGCCGCATCTCTGACGAGCCTGCCTACATCCTGCACAGCTACGACTGGAGCGAGTCCAGTCTGATCCTGGAGGCGTTCACACGCCACCACGGCCGGGTGGCGCTGGTCGCGCGCGGCGCGAAGAAGCCGACCTCGAACTTCCGCCCGGTGCTGCTGCCCCTGCAGCCGCTGCGCGTGGCCTACGGCGTCACGAGGGGGCAGGGCGACATCCACCCGCTGCGCGGCGCCGAGTGGGCTGGCGGCCATGTCATGCCCGCGGGTGACGCGCTGCTGGCCGGGCTGTACCTGAACGAGCTCCTGATGCGCCTGTTGGCGCGGGAGGACCCGCACGCCGCGTTGTTCGACCTGTACGCCGGCGTGGTGCGCGTGCTGGGCGGCGGCGTGCAGGCCGACGCGCTGGAGCCGGTGCTGCGCGCCTTCGAGCTGCTTCTGCTGCGTGCCGTCGGCCTGCTGCCCGCGCTGGACCAGGAGACCGCCACGCTGGCACCGCTGCAGCCCCAGGCGCCCTACACCCTGGTGGCCGAGGGCGGCCTGCGCGCCGCCGGCGCTGCCGAGCGCAGCACCCTGACCGGCGCACAGTGGCAGCAGTTGCGGCAGGCGCTGGAGGCGGGCGACGCCACGCCCGAAGGGCCGTACCCCGCCGTGCTGCGTGCCAGCGCCCCGGTGGCCGCCGAACTCAAGGGCCAGCTGCGCGCGCTGCTGCAATACCATTGCGGCGCCCCGCTGCTGCGCACCCGCCAGCTGATGATGGACCTGCAAAACCTATGACCGCCGCCGCTGCCTCTGCCCACCCGCGCACCGCCCTGTCCGTCAACGTCAACAAGGTCGCCCTGGTGCGCAACACGCGCCACCTGGGCATCCCCAGCGTGACCCGCGCCGCGCAGCTGTGCCTGCAGGCCGGCGCCCAAGGCATCACCGTGCACCCGCGCCCCGACGGCCGGCACGTGCGCGCGCACGACGTGTACGAGCTGGCGCAGTTGCTCGCCGCCGACTGGCCGGGCCGCGAATACAACATCGAGGGCAACCCGACGCAGAACCTGATGGACTTCATCCGCGCCGTGCGCCCGGCCCAGGCCACCTTCGTGCCCGACAGCGAAGACCAGTTCACCAGCGACCACGGCTGGACGTTCCCGCAGGACGCCGCGCGCCTGGCGCCGCTCATCGCCGAGTGCCATAGCTTGGGCGTGCGCGTCAGCTTGTTCATGGACCCGATTCCTGAGCAGATGCAGGCCGCGCGCGACGTGGGCGCCGACCGCGTCGAGCTTTATACCGAGCCCTATGCCGCCGCCTGGGGCACCCCCGAGCAGGAGGCGCAACTGGCGCGCTACACGGCAGCTGCGCAGGCCGCCCTGGACGCCGGCTTGGGCGTGAACGCCGGGCACGACCTGAACCAAGACAACTTGGCGGCTTTCGTCGCCCGCGTGCCGGGGCTGCTGGAGGTCTCCATCGGCCACGCCTTCATGGCCGACGCCCTGGAGCTGGGCTACGCCGGCGCCGTGCTGGCCTACCAGCACTGCATCGACGCCGGCATGGCGCAGCGCTCCTGATTCAATAGCTGGCAGCCATTGATGCATATGGGCCAAGCACCGATTTGGCTATGAAACCATGATCTACGGCATTGGCAACGACATCTGTGACGTGCGCCGCATCCGCGACAGCCTGTCGCGCCACGGCGACCGTTTCGCTGAGCGCGTGTTGTCCGACGCTGAACTGGCCACTTGGCGCGCGCGCAGTGCCCGCTGGCCCGAGCGCGGCGTGCGCTACCTGGCCACGCGCTTTTCCGCCAAGGAGGCCTTTAGCAAGGCCATCGGCCTGGGGCTGCACATGCCCATGACCTGGCGCGACTGCGAAGTCGCCAACCTGGACAGCGGCCAGCCGACCATCGTGCTGCACGGCGCGCTGGCCGAGTGGTTCGCCGCACGCGGCCTGCGCTGTCACCTGAGCGTCAGCGACGAGACTGACTACGCCGCCACCTTCTGCGTGGTCGAGCACACCTGACCGCGGCCCACTTGCTCCACGTGCAGCCAGCAACGACAAAGCCCCGCTGCCAGTGGGCAGCGGGGCTTTGCAGACTGCAATGGTCCAGCAGGAAATGGGGGCGTCAGCCTTCATTCACCTACCGGGCCACCAAGGCGCGTCAGCGTGTCGCGTCCTTGATGTTTTCCTTGGCATCGCCGTAATTCTTCTGCACGTTGCCTTCCACCTGGCGGGCAGCGCCCTTGGCCTGCTGCTCTGGGCTGTTGATGACCTCGCCGGTCTTTTGCTGCACCTTGCCGGCAACTTCCTTGGCGGCGCCCTTGATCTGGTCGGTGTTCATAAAAATTCCTTTGGGTGTTGTGAGTGGATGGGATGCGCACTGCGATGGAAGCCTGTGCGACAACTGCAGGTTACGTCGCCGCCCGCGCCACCTGCCAGGGCCGATGCCGCGTATCCAAGTCAGGCAGGCACCTACAAAGCCTGCACAATCCCGCAGGTCCGGGCAGCGCACCGACAACGCTCGGATGCCACATGGCGCGCGTCGCCCCTGCAGGATTTCATGCCAAAACCGGCCGCGGCCCATATATTTCAAGGGCCTAGAGCTACATAATTGAGAGCAAGAAGCAATATGACCGCACATGCCCCCCTGATCATTGACGTGGCCGGCACTAGCCTATCGCAGGACGACCACCGCCGCTTGGCGCACCCGCTGGTCGGCGGCGTGATCCTGTTCGCGCGCAACTGGCAGCACCGTGTGCAGTTGCTGGAGCTGTGCGCCGCTATCAAGGCCGTGCGCGATGACCTGCTGATCTGCGTGGACCACGAAGGCGGGCGCGTGCAGCGCTTCCGCACCGATGGCTTCACCCAGCTGCCGCCGATGCGGGCCTTCGGCGAGCTATGGATGGACGACGGCATGGGAGTGAAGCAGCGCCAGGGCAGCGGCGCCCTGCGCGCCATGGACGCCGCCACGGCGGCCGGCTACGTGCTGGCCAGCGAGCTGCGCGCCTGCGGCGTGGACTTTTCCTTCACGCCCGTGCTGGACCTGGACTGGCGCGACGAGGAAGGGATAAGCGGGGCGTCCCGCAGCAGCGTCATCGGCGACCGCGCCTTCCACCACGACCCGCGTGTGGTGGCCATGCTGTCGCGCGCGCTGATGCACGGCCTGCTGCAAGCCGGCATGGCCAACTGCGGCAAGCACTTTCCCGGGCACGGGTACGTGGCGGCCGATTCGCACACCGAGGTGCCGGTGGACCGGCGCGGCCTGACGGCCATCCTGCACGACGATGCCGCGCCGTACGGCTGGCTGTCCAGCGTGCTGACCAGCGTCATGCCGGCGCATGTCATCTACCCGAAAGTCGACCAGCGCCCGGCGGGGTTTTCGAGCAAGTGGCTGCAGGACATCCTGCGCGGCCGCCTGCGCTTCGACGGCGCCATCTTCAGCGACGACCTGAGCATGGAAGGCGCACGCCGGCTGAACGGGCAGGTGGTCAGCTATACCGACGCGGCGGTGGCGGCCTTGAACGCCGGGTGCGATCTGGTGCTGCTGTGCAACCAGAGCTTGGGCGAGGGCCGGGCGGTGGATGGGCTGATCGAGGGGCTGGACACGGCGCGCGGTGCGGGACGCTGGCAGCCGAGTGAGGCCAGCGAGCAGCGACGGCTAGCACTGCTGCCTGAAACCGTCCCGCAGGCATGGGACGACTTGATGGTGCAGCCGGCCTACATGCATGCGCTGGATTTGCTGCCTTGAGGACACGCGTCCGCGTGGCTTGGGCGTATCCGCTCCACACCGGCCTGTCTGCACGGACAGGCCGGGTGCGGTGAGGGCCTTCAGCCTCAGTCGGGCTGGATCAACTCGACCGGCTCCATCACCCAGCTGGGGTCCAACATTTCCGGCCAGGGCTGGTAGGCGCGGGCCACCAGAAGGAACCGGTTCTTGGCGGGCGTAGGCAGCCAGTTGGCCCGTTTGTCGGCCCCTGGATCCTGGGGCTGCAGCCAGATCTCCAGGCTGCCGTCTGCATTGAAGGTCAGCCCGGGGGTGCGATCGGTGATGGCGTAGCGATGTAGGGGGTTGTCCAACAGGAACTGGCGGCCGTTTTCCACAAACTCGTACAGCGCAATGGACCAGAAAGCATCGGCAGGCAGCCGGCCTTGGGGCAGTCTGAGGCGATAGCGGTTGCCATTGCCCAGGGCTTGGTTGTTGCCGTCTACGCTGCCGAAGAAATAGGTGGCTTCCGCAGCTTCCAGGCCCAGAATGCCGCCCGCCATGGCGGCGGATGCCGCGCGCGTCAGGTAGTCGGTGCCGAAGCCGTCCGGCAGGCGGTAGGGCAGCCAGCCGTTGCGCCGCTGTGAGGCCGCCGACTTGCGCTCGGCATTCAGCCGTGACTTGAGTTCGGTTTTCTCAATTTCCGGCGCCAGCGCCAGCCAGCGCTGCTGCACGGCCGGTGGCAGCCGGTCCCAGGAACAGCTTTGGCCGCAAATGCCCACCTGGGCAAACCGCTGCAGCAAGGTTTGCTCCGATCCCGGCGGCGGATTGCGCACCAGGGACTCATTGACCACGTCCACAAACCGGCCCCAGTCCTGGGGGCGGGGCAGGATGCGCGGACCGTCCTGGGCCTGGGGCGAAGCGCCCTGGATCTGAAAACCGTCCTGCACCGCATGCGCCGCTGGCAGGTCGGCCTCGTCTCGCACCAGCACGCGCAGATTGAGGTACACGTCGCGCGTTGGAGCGCGCACGATCTGGTCCGCCTGGGGAACGGCCCCGTTCCATTGCGGACCCACCACGGCGATCTTGCGCGCCGACGTTCCCCCAAGGCGGCTGCCCACATAAGCGAACGTGTTCAGGTCTGCGCCGATCATGGCCACCACGTAATAGCGGCCCTGGGTCTCGGGAACGGAGAGCACCACCGGGGCATGGCCCACATCCAGCCAGCCGGTTGAATAGAACGTATCCCGGATGGGGGCGTTGGCCCAGCGATCCTGCGGAGTCGCAAGGTGGCGGGCATGGCGGAAGTGGTTGAGCGTGGTGGCTGTGGCCGAATCCTTCACCTCCAGGGCTTCATGACGCATTTTCATGAATTCCTGGTAAGGATAGGCATACAGCATGGCCTCGCGAATCAGCTTGTCGAGTTCTGGAGCGTTCGAGGGGCTGGCGGGTGCCGACTGGGCGGAGGCAGCACCTGCGGTCAAAACCAGCGCGGCTGCGGCAATGAGGGCTTTCTTTCCCAATTTTGAGATTTTATGCATGCAAATAAATTTCGTTGGAGCCTTGGGGAGGGTTTTGAATGGAAAATCCCCCAAAGAATTTTTTCCAGGCCATGGTTGAATCAGAAAAACAGGTCGGTCAGGTGCCCGTATTGCGCGCGGCCTCGGGCGTGAACATGGAGGGGTTGAGGTCGCCCTTGTTCAGCACGGGTCCTTTGGGGCGCTCTTGGAACAAGTTGTAGGCGACATACCCTCCGGCATTGAGGTCATAGTAGAAGCTTGTGCCAGAGTGCCACCCATTGGTATCAAATGCATAATAATAATTGACCAGCGCATGCTGCCACAGTTGGCCCCGGGTATCATAGAGATCGGACATCACGGCATGGCCGGTGTCTTCGTCGATAAACAGCATACGCTTGCCGTAGAGATGGCGGTAACCTTCCTTCAAGCTTGCCTCTAGCACCCACACGCGACGCAGTTCATAGCGCATGTAATCGGGGTTGGCGTGTTCGGGCTTGAGCAGGTCGGCATATTTGACCGTATTTTCGTGAATCTTGTATGCATTGGCTGGAATAAATAATTCCTTCTTGCCTAGGATTTTCCAGTTATAGCGCTCGGGTGAGCCATTGAAGAGCCGGTCGGAATCGATGGTCATCTTGGCGCCTACACCACCTCCCATGGGTTGGTCGAAGCCGTATTCCGGAATTTGGCGCACGCGCCTGGTGCCGGGGTCATAGCTCCAGCCCAGTCGTTTGTCCTTGGAGAAATTGAGGGGTTCCATGCTGACCGTGACACCGCCTTTTTCGCGTTCCGGTAGTTTCACCATGTTCATTCCCCGGGCCATGGTGCCCTCCAGCGGCTTGCCCGCCACATCCGGGGCATTCACCATGCTCATGCCGCGGTTTTCTGCGCGGCCGAAAACGATCGATCCGTTTTGCATGACGTAGGCGTTGTCACGCAGCGTGTGTTCGGTGAAAGCGCGAAAGGGAATGAGGTTGTTGAATGCCAGCTCGATCCCGCTCTTGGGAAAGGGAAACGGGATGCCCCCTTTGACCGCATTTTCAACGCTCATGCCATCCGCGCCGACGACGGCATTTTGGGCGTTGGTTTTTACGGAGGCACAAACGAAATCGGGGTACCGGAAATCTCGGTGTCCCGGATAAAGGGGAATACGGAAAGTCGCCGGATATCGGGCAAACATGGCCTTCTGACCTTCCGTCAGATATTTGGCATATTTGGACATGTTTTCCGCGGTGATGGCGAAAAGCGCGGTTTCGACTGCATAGGGATCGACAGGGTGCTGGCCTGCGTGGGGGGTGTACTGGATGCCAGGCGGCGTACCCAGCCATTTGCCCGTGTACTCGGGGACACCGCTGGCGGTCCCCGCCTTGTCAGCGCCCATGCAGGTCAGGGACTTTCCTAGCTTGTCGATCTCTTCGGGGGTGGCCTTGGCGAAAGCGACCGCATGCATCAGCGCGGCCGTGGCAAGCACGACCCATGCGTGGGTGGTTGATTTTGTCTCCATTGCAGCTCCTGTTGAAAATTCACCATTTTTGTGGAGCGCTATCGGGATTTTGCTTCGTGTCAAGTCCCGCATGCGCTGTCCAACAAAATCGATTAATTCAGGGTTGACCTGAAGAATTATTGTTCAAGTGCGGGAAGGCCTGGAACATCGTCCTTTTGAACTAGTTCGGGCGGTTGCCTTGTAGAGGAACGGCAACAAGCGCACCGCTTCTGCCCAGCGACGGTGGCTGTGGGCGAAAACAATGCGCAGTGGAAAATCAAACGAGGCGGATGACTGCCCCTGAATAAGTGATACGTCGCAGCACAGTTAATTTTTTGGAAGGAAACAGGTGCTTATCCAGAAGTGCCGGCGCAGAGGGCCAAGGCTCAAGCGAGAAAAAATGTATCTAAATTTATCATTCGCGGGTTTTCTGGGGGTCTGGCCATGCGACGGCGCAGTACCGGCCGAAGTCATGGGGCCCTGAACCAGGGGCGACGGGGCTGACTGCCGCGCCGAACTTGTTCAGGTCACCGCCCAGCCCGTTGATGGCGCCTTCACAGGCACACAGCCAGGCTTATGAAAAATGCAGAGTTCCAGGCGACAAGGGACAGGCGGCCGGCGAATCCGCCAAGTGCGATGATGTGCCGGTGCACGGACAGCGGTGCCCGGGTCATCGGGGTTAGTCAGGGGCTGTTTCTGCCTCCGGTGCGCGACATTTGCCGATCGGCGCTTACATTTCGCCGCGTCGGCCTGCTGCGCCTGTGGGCCGCAGCAGCTGGGCCACACCGTGCCGATGGGCATGGCGGACGATCGCCATGCCCGTCGGCACACACAATTCCGGCAAGGGTGTCCGCAGGTTCGGACTCAACCTCCCAGGTAGGCTTTTCTCACTTCCGCATTGGCCAGCAGCGCCGTGCCGGTGTCGTGCAGCACCACCCGCCCGTTCTCCAGAACATACCCGCGGTCGGCAATGGCCAGCGCCCGGTTGGCGTTCTGCTCGACCAGGAACACCGTGACGCCCTCGGCGCGGATCGCCTGAATGATCTCGAAGATCTGCGCAATGATCAGCGGCGCCAGACCCAGCGTGGGCTCGTCCAGCAGCAGCAGGCGCGGGCGGCTCATCAGGGCGCGGCCGATGGCCAGCATCTGCTGCTCGCCGCCGCTCATGGTGCCGGCGCGCTGGCTGGACCGGTCCTTCAGGCGCGGGAACAGGTGGAAGACGTGCTCCATACCCGCCTCGATCTCGTCCTTGTCCAGGAAGAACCCGCCCATCTTCAGGTTCTCGACCACGGTGAGCTGCGGGAACACGCGCCGCCCCTCGGGCGAGACGGCGATGCCCTTGCGCATGATCAAGTGCGTGGGCGCCAGGGTGATGTCCTCGCCCTCGAACAGCACGCTGCCGCCGCTGGCGCGCGGCGTGCCGCATAGGGTCATCAAGAGCGAGGTCTTGCCCGCGCCGTTGGAGCCGATCAGCGAGACGATTTCCCCCTGGTTCACGTGCAGGCTGGCGTTGTCCACGGCACAGATGGCGCCGTAGTGGGTGAACAGGCCCTGCACCTGCAGCATGGGCGTGGTGGCGGTCGTATGGATCGTCGGGGCCGTCATCAAGCCTCTCCCAGGTAGGCCTTGATGACCCGTTCGTCGTTGCGGATGGCCTCGGGCACGCCCAGCGCGATGGGCTTGCCGTATTCCATGACCAGGATGCGCTCGGACACGCCCATCACCAGGCCCATGTCGTGCTCGATCAGCAGCACCGTCACGCCGTGCTCGCGGCGCAGCTGGTCGATGAGCTGCTGCAGGTCTTTTTTCTCCTGCGGGTTCAGGCCGGCGGCGGGCTCGTCCAGCATCAGCAGGCGCGGGCCGGTGATCATGCAGCGGGCGATCTCCAGGCGCCTTTGGTGCCCGTAGGCCAAGTTGCCGGCCTCGCGGTTGGCGAACTCGCGCAGGCCCATGATGTCCAGCCACTTCAGGGCGCGCTCGATCTTGTCGGCCTCGCTTTTGCGGTAGCTGGTGGTGTTGAAGATGCCGGCCAGCAGCGGCGCGCGCGACTGGCGGTGCTGGGCCACCAGCAGGTTCTCCAGCGCCGTCATGGCCTTGAACAGGCGCACGTTCTGGAAGGTGCGGACCACGCCCTGGTTGGCGACCTGGTGGCTGCTGTGCCCGGCGATGCTGGCGCCGCCCAGCAGGATCTGGCCCTCGCTGGGCTGGTAGAAGCCGCTGATGCAGTTGAACACCGTGGTCTTGCCGGCGCCGTTCGGGCCGATGATGGCGAAGATCTCCTGCGGCGCCACGTCGAAGCCGACGTGGTCCACCGCCAGCAGGCCGCCGAAGCGCATGCACAGGCCATCCACCTGCAGGATGGGCGCGGCGCTGCCGGCCGCCGTGGCGGCGATGCGGGTTGCGGTCATGGGGGTGCTGCTGCTCATGCCGGCACCTCCACGTGGTGGCGCTTCATGGGCAGCAGGCCCTGTGGGCGCCAGATCATCATGACGATCATGACCAGGCCGAAGATCAGCATGCGGTACTCGGAGAACTCGCGTGCCACCTCGGGCAGCACCGTGAGCAGGATGGCGGCGATGATCACCCCGAGCTGCGAGCCCATGCCGCCCAGCACGACGATGGCCAGGATCAGCGCGGACTCGATGAAGGTGAACGACTCAGGGTTGACGATGCCTTGGCGCGCCGCGAAAAACGCGCCGCCGAAGCCCGCGAACATGGCGCCCAGCGTGAAGGCCGAGAGCTTGATCTTCATCGGGTTCAGGCCCAGCGAGCGGCAGGCGATCTCGTCCTCGCGCAGCGCCTCCCAGGCACGGCCGATGGGCATGCGGATCAGCCGGTTGCTGATGAACAGCGTCACCATGGCCAGCAGCAGCGCCATCAGGTACAGGAAGATCACCATGTGCATGGAGTTGAACTCCAGCCCGAAGAACTGGTGGAAGGTGGTGCCGCCCTCGGTGCTGGGGCTGCGCGCCATCTCCAGCCCGAACACGCTGGGCTTCGGGAGCCCCGAGATGCCGTCCGGCCCGCCCGTCCAGTCCGTGAGGTTGACCAGCAGCAGGCGGATGATCTCGCCGAAGCCCAGGGTCACGATGGCCAGGTAGTCGCCGCGCAGGCGCAACACCGGAAAGCCCAGCACGAAGCCGAACAGCGCGGAACATGCCCCGGCCAGCGGCAGCGCCTGCCAGAAGCTCCAGCCGGTCCAGTGGTGCAGCAACGCGAAGGTGTAGGCGCCCACGGCGTAGAAGCCGACGAAGCCCAGGTCGAGCAGGCCGGCGAAGCCGACCACGACGTTCAGGCCCAGGCCGAGCATCACGTAGATCATCGCCAGGGTGGCAATGTCCACCGCGTTGCGGCCGGCGAAAAACGGCCAGATGACGGCGATCATCAGCGCGGCCAGCAGCAGCACCCGGTGGTGGCTGGGGGCCACCTGCGGGATGCGCGGCAGGGCCAGGCGCGGCAGGCGCGGCAGCAGCATCGGGCGCAGCAACTGCACCACGAACACCGCCAGGCAGCCCCACAGCAGCGTGCGCCACTCGGGCACGATGATGGTGCGCACGCCGGCGCGCTCCAGGTGTAGGGTGAAGATCGGCAGCACCACGATGGCCGCGAGGAACGCGGACACGAAGGCATGGCGCAGGTGGATGGAAAACGGCACGGCGGCGGCAGCTGCGCCGCGCGGCAGGGTGGCGGCGGCGCTCATCACACTTTCTCCACTTCAGGTTTGCCCAGCAGGCCGGTGGGGCGGAATAGCAGGATCAGCACCAGCAGGCCGAAGGCCACGATGTCCTTGTATTCCGACGAGATGTAGGCGGCGGCGAAGGTTTCGGCCACGCCCAGGATCACGCCGCCCAGCATCGCGCCCGGAATGCTGCCGATGCCGCCCAGCACCGCGGCGGTGAAGGCCTTGATGCCGGCGATGAAGCCGATGAACGGGTTGAGCTTGCCCACCGCCAGCGCGATCAGCACCCCGCCCACGGCCGCCAGCACGGCGCCCAGGATGAAGGTGAAGGAGATCACCCGGTTGGTGTCGATGCCCAGCAGGTTGGCCATGTGCATGTCCTGCGAGCAGGCGCGCGAGGCGCGGCCCATGCGCGAGTGCTTGATGTACACCGTGAGCAGCGCCATCAGCGCCACCGCCACGACGATGATCAGGATGCGCGAGTAGGGCACATAG
This sequence comes from Oryzisolibacter propanilivorax, assembly GCF_900103645.1. Taxonomy (GTDB): domain Bacteria; phylum Pseudomonadota; class Gammaproteobacteria; order Burkholderiales; family Burkholderiaceae_C; genus Melaminivora; species Melaminivora propanilivorax. The sequence goes on along the minus strand of NZ_FNHP01000003.1, from coordinate 22,869 downwards.
ACCTCGAAGCCGCCCTCGGCGCCCAGGCCGAAGCGGAAGGCGCCGGGGATCAGCGAGGGCACGGCCATGTCGCGCGCGCCTTGGCCCAGCGCCACCCAGTTCTGCAGGAAGATCGACATGCCGATGGCCGAGATCAGCGCCACCAGCCGGGGGCTGCCGCGCAGCGGCTTGTACGCCACCTGCTCGACCACGAAGCCGTACACCCCGGTGATGACCACCGAGACGATCAGCATGATGGCAATGATGGCCCACACCGGCAGGCCGCTTTGCACGCCGATGGCCGAGAGCGTGACCAGGCCGATGTAGGCGCCGATCATGTACACCTCGCCGTGGGCGAAGTTGATCATCCCGATGATGCCGTAGACCATGGTGTAGCCGATGGCGATCAGGGCGTAGATGGCGCCCAGGGACAGGCCGTTGAAGAGCTGCTGTAGCAGTTGGGGCAAGAGATCGGACATGGGTGCGCCGCCTCCTCACAATCGAAAAAAGGGCCGTGGCGGCGCAAAGGTGGCGCTACCGGAGCCCGGATGGCAGCACACCGGTGGGCGCCCGCCAGGGGCACGCACCGGTGTGCAAGGGGAGAAAGCGGGCTTACTTGGCGGCGGGTGTCTTGCTGCCGTCCTTGTGCCACTCGAAGACCTGGAAGTCGAACGAGTTCAGGTCACCCTGCTTGTTCCAGCTAATGGGGCCCAGCACCGTCTCCACGGTGGCCTTGTGCAGGTGATCGGCCACCTTGGCGGGGTTGTCGCCCACGGCCTTGATGCCGTCCAGGATGGCCTGGGTGGCGGCGAAGGACGTCAGCTGGAAGGCGCCCGAGGCGTTGCGCTTCTTGTCCGTGAAGGCCTTGACCACGGCGGCGTTCTTCGGGTTGGCCGAGAAGTCGGCCGGCAGCGTCACCAGCATGCCCTCGACGGCCGGGCCGGCGATGGCGTTCACCTCGGGGTTGCCCACACCCTCGGGGCCCATCATGCGGACTTTGAGGCCCTGCTCGTTGGCCTGGCGCAGCAGCAGGCCCATCTCGGGGTGGTAGCCGCCGTAGTAGACAAAGTCCACGCCGGCGCTTTTGAGTTTGGTGATGACGGCCGAGTAATCGCTGTCGCCGGCGTTGATGCCCTCGAACAGCGCCACCGGGATGCCAGCCTTCTTCAGGTCGGCCTGCACCGAGGCGGCGATGCCCTGGCCATAGGACTGCTTGTCGTGCAGGATGGCGACCTTCTTGGGCTTGATCTTCTCGGCGATGAACTTGGCGGCGGCGGGGCCCTGCTGGTCGTCGCGGCCGATGGTGCGGAAGATGAAGTGGAAGTTCTTGCCGTCGGTCAGCGCGGGCGAGGTGGCCGAGGGCGTCACGACCACCACACCTTCGTTGTTGTAGATCGGCGCGGCGGCGATGGAGGCACCCGAGCACACCGGGCCCACCACGTAGCCGATCTTGCCGTTGACCACGCGGTTGGCGGCCACCGGGCCCTGCTTGGGTTCGCAGGCGTCGTCCACCGGCACCAGCTCGATCTTCTTGCCGTTGATGCCGCCGGCGGCGTTGGCCATCTCGACGGCGGTGGTCGCGCCTTCCTTGACCATGTCGCCGTACTGCGTCAGCGGGCCGGTGGTCGGGATGACCATGGCGATCTTGATCTGCGCGTGCGCGGGCAGCAGCAGGGCGGCGCCGGCCAGCCCCAGGGCGGCAACGACGGAATGCAGGCGGAAGGCTGTGGTCATGGTGTCTCTCTCTTAACCTTGTTCAGAAAAAATTTTGACATGCAGAAACTGGGCAGGCCCATCAGTATGGGCCTGCCGGACAGGCCGCCAGCTTAATGTTCCACAGGGGGCTGACAACAGGGTTACTGCGGATGGACTTGATATCGCGCAAATTTCAAGCGCCGGCAGGGCGGGGTGGCGCTGCTACGGCGGCGGCAGCAGGTGCGATTGCCTTTGCAGGTGCGCCATTTTCCGCCAATGGCGGCGCCAGTGGCACCAGCCGCTCGGCCGGCACCGGTGTGCCGGCGCGCCAGCGGCGCAGCACGCGCTGGAAGATCAGCGAATTCGGGATCTGCAGCAGCGTGCCGGGCTCGGGCGCGGTGGCGTCCTCCAGCGTGGTGTAGAGCAAATTGATGTCCACCACCCGGCCCAGCACGCCGGGCTTATCGCCGCTGTCCACCAGTTCGATGTGGTCGCCCAGCCGGTACGGCCCGACGCTGACGATGAGCAGCGCGCAAAACAGGTTGGACAGCACGCTCCAGGCGGCGAAGAACGCCACCGCGCCCACGGTGGCAAAGCCCGTGAAGGCCGTCCACAGCACGCTGGCGGACACGCCCAGGCGCTCTAGGATCAGCAGGCCGGCGCTGCCCACCAGCAGCCAGCGCCCCACGGCGCGTATGGGTTTCAGCAGCTCGTGCGGAAACTGGTAGTGGTCGCTGGCGCGCCGGATCACGCGCTGCATCAGGCGCAGCAGCAGCAGGGTCACCAGCAGGATCAACACGATCTGCAGCAGCGGCAGGATCACGTCGAGCCAGTCGTGCGTCCAGAGGGGAAGATAGGCTTTCAGGCGGGTTTGCATGCGGTGTCGGAAAACGGGGCCGGCCTGGCGCCGGCGCGGGCAGAGCGTTGGTCGGTCACAGCTGGCGCTGCTCGACGGTGTCCATCTGCATCTCGAAGCTGAAGAAGCGGTCGCGGCCCTGCGCCTTGGCGGCATACAGCGCCTCGTCGGCACGCATCAGCATGCTCTCGGCGCTGGTGCTGTCGTCGGGCACGCAGGTGGTGATGCCGCCCGAGAGCGTCAGTACCTGGCCCAGTGGCGAGTCCGGATGGGTGATGGTGCGCGCCTTGAGCAGCCGGCCCAGGGCGCGCGCGAACGTCATCGCGCCCGAGCGCGGAGTGCTCGGCAGGATCAGCGCGAACTCCTCGCCGCCGTAGCGTGCGGCCACGTCGCGCGGACGCACGCAGACCTCGTGCAGCACCCGGCCCACGGTGCGCAGGCATTCGTCGCCTTGCACGTGGCCGAGCGTGTCGTTGTAGCGCTTGAAGTGGTCCAGATCGCATAGCATCAACGTCAGCGGCGCGCCGTCGCGCCGCGCCGCCAGTATCTCGGCGTGCAGCATGCGGTCGAAGCCGCGCCGGTTGACCAGCCCGGTGAGCGGGTCCACCTCGACCATCTCGTTGAGCTTCTGGTTCGCCAGGTGCAGCTCCTCGGTCAGCTGCACCAGGCGCCGGCGCATGTCGCGCAGGCGGCGCATGGCGCGCAGCTTGGCCACCAGCACCGTCGCGGTGACCGGCTTGGTCAGGTAGTCGTCGCCGCCGGCCTCGATGCCACGCCACACGTCCAGGTCGCCGCCTAAGCCGGACAGGAAGATGATCGGCGTCCAGCCGCCGGGCTCGGCCTCGCGCAGGCGCTGCGCCACCCAGTAGCCGTCCTGGCTGCCGGGCAGGCAGATGTCCAGCAGCACCAGGTCGGGCCGGCGCAGGCGGAACAGCTGCAGCGCCGCGTCGGCGTTGGCAGCCTGCAGCACCTCGCTCGCGCCGGCGTGCTGCAGCTGCGCGGCCAGCACGCCGCGCAGCGCGGCATCGTCCTCGACCAGCAGCACGCTGAAAGGCTCATGCAGCGTGGTGGCGGACAGGGTGCCAAACAGGCCCTCGGTCATGCGCTGGATCGCTTGCGGCCCGTGGCTTCAGTGTTCGCGGCGCAGCGCCGGGAACAGGATCACGTCGCGGATGCTGGCGCTGTCGGTGAGCAGCATCATCAGCCGGTCGATGCCGATGCCGCAGCCGCCGGTGGGCGGCAGGCCGTACTCCAGTGCGCGCACGAAGTCGTGGTCGAAGAACATCGCCTCGTCGTCGCCGCTGTCCTTGGCATCCACCTGCGCCTGGAAGCGCGCCACCTGGTCCTCGGCGTCGTTCAGCTCGGAAAAACCGTTGGCCATCTCGCGGCCGGTGATGTAGAGCTCGAAGCGCTCGGTCACCTCGGGGCGGGCGTCGTTGGCGCGCGCCAGCGGCGAGATCTCGGTCGGGTGCTCCATGATGAAGGTCGGCTGCCACAGCTTGTCCTCCACCGCTTCCTCGAAATACAGCACCTGCAGGCCGGCCAGGGTGCGGCCGGACAGGCGGTTCTTCTCCTCGGTCATGCCGAGTTTCTTCAGGGCACTGATCAGCCAGGCTGCGTCGTCCACATGCGCGCCGGCCTCGGTGTGCGCGTGGATGGCCTCGCGGATGGTCATGCGCGCAAAAGGCTGCTCCAGGTCCACCGCTCGCCCGCCATAAGACAGCTGCAGCGTGCCGGCGGCCTTTACGGCGGCGTCGCGCACCAGCTGTTCGGTGAAGTCCATCAGGTCACGGTAGTTCCAGTAGGCCGCGTAGAACTCCATCATCGTGAACTCGGGGTTGTGGCGCACCGAGATGCCTTCGTTGCGGAAGTTGCGGTTGATCTCGAACACCCGCTCGAAGCCGCCCACCACCAGGCGCTTCAGGTACAGCTCGGGCGCGATGCGCAGGAACATCTCCTGGTCCAGCGCGTTGTGGTGCGTCACGAAGGGCCGGGCGTTGGCGCCGCCGGGGATCGGGTGCAGCATGGGCGTCTCGACTTCCAGGAAGTCGTGCTCGACCATAAACGCGCGGATGCCACTGATGGCCTGGCTGCGCGCCACGAAGCGCCGGCGCGCGGCTTCGTCGGTCATCAGGTCGACGTAGCGCTGGCGGTACTTCACCTCCTGGTCGGCCACGCCGTGGAACTTGTCCGGCATGGGCCGCAGGTTCTTGGTCAGCAGGCGCAGGCGGGTGACCTTGACCGACAGCTCGCCGGTCTTGGTCTTCATCAGCGTGCCCTCGGCGCCCAGGATGTCGCCCAGGTCCCAGCGCTTGAAGTCGGCGTACTGCTCCTCGCCCAGCGCGTCACGCGTGACGTAGAGCTGGATGCGGCCGCCGGTCTCGCCCAGCGATCCGTCCTGGATGGTGGCAAAGCTGGCCTTGCCCATGACGCGCTTGAGCATCATGCGGCCGGCCACGCTCACGCTGACGGCCTGAGCCTCCAGCGCCTCGGCGTCCAGTGCGCCGTGCACGGTCTGCAGCGCCGCGGCGCGGTGTGCCGGTTTGAAGTCGTTGGGGAAGGCCACGCCGGCCCCGCGTGCCTGGCGCTCGCGCAGCTCCTTGAGTTTCTCGCGGCGCTCGGCGATGAGCTGGTTTTCATCCACGGGCGGGAGGGCAACGGGGCTGGGCTGGTCGGAAGGCATAGGGCTGGCAAACGCGGGAAGGAAAAAGGGCCGCGCCGACAGCGAGGACTGGCCGCGCGCCGGACGCAAACGGGGGATTTTAGGGTGCGCGCCGCCACCAGGGCCGGCAGGGCGGCGTCAACGCAGGATGTTCATGCGTTCCAGCACGTCGCCCACCAGCTCCAGACGTACCAGCGGGTTGTCCAGCGCCATTAGGCGCTGGCGCAGCTCCAGCGGCAGGGGCAGCAGCTCACACCAGCGATTGGCTACCCAGCCGCAGTCGGCTAGCAGCGCCGCGCTGGCCTGCGGCAGCGCGCGCTCGGGTTCGGCCTGGGCGTGCAGTGACTCCAGCAGCTGCTGCAGCGCCGTGGCGGTATGCCGCAGATCGGCGGGCACGGACACCGCCGCATCGGCCGCCAGCACCTGCACGTCCGCCATCCACAGACCATGCGGCAGGCGCTGGCGCGCTGTGATGCGAAAGCGCTGCATGCCCTGACAGCGCAGGGTGATCAGCCCGGCCTGGGGCGATTGCAGCTGGGCGATGGTGGCCAGCGTGCCCACTTCGTGCAGTTGCTCCTCGGGCGCGCCGGCGCGGCGCACCTCGTGGCCCTGCGCCAGTGCCACCACGCCGAACGGCGCGCCGGCGGCTTGGCACTTGCGCACCATGTCCAGGTAGCGTACCTCGAACACGCGCAGGTCCAGCAGGCCGCCGGGGTACAGCACGGTGGACAGTGGAAACAGCGGCAGGTGGGTCAGGGTCAGGGGCGGGGACATGGAGCGCTCTCGCAATCGGCGTGGCTATCATCCCACGCCGGTTCCCCTGGCTTTTTACACCCACCACCATGCTGCTGCAGATCCTGACCTTTCTTCTTGACGTGGCGAGCGGCCTGCTGGCCGGCGCCTGTCTGCTGCGGCTGTACATGCAGGCGCAGCGCGTGCCGTTCTCCAACCCGGTCGGGCGGCTGGTGTTCGCCCTGAGCGACTGGATCGTGCTGCCGCTGCGCAAGGCGGTGCCAGCCGCCGGCCGCTGGGATCTGGCCAGCCTGGCCGCTGCGCTGCTGCTGAAGCTGGCGCAATACCTGCTGCTGGCGTTGCTGCTGGGCGGGCTGGTCAGCCTGGCGTGGGTGCCATGGATGGCGCTGTTCGGCACGCTGCGCGTGGCCGTCTCGGGCCTGATGGGGCTGGTGATCGTGTATGCGGTGCTGTCGTGGGTGCAGACGCGCTCGCCGATCGCGGACGTGATCGGCCGGCTGTGCGAGCCGCTGCTGGCGCCGATCCGCCGGGTGCTGCCGCTGCTGGGCGGCATCGACCTGTCGCCGCTGGTGCTGCTGGTGCTGCTGCAGGTGCTGGGCATCGTGGTCGGGCACCTGCAGGCGGGTGTGCTGCACTAGCTGCGTGGCACAGCGTTTTGACGCCAAAAAGGCACGAGGGCCTTGTGGAACAAGGGTCTCGTGCTATTAATTTTAAATGGATGTGAAGCTCAGGCCACCGCGTCTGCCGGCAGGCGCTGCAGCATCGCCAGGCTGCGCGCCACGGTGTCGCGCAGCTCGCGCCGGTCGACGATCATGTCCACCGCGCCCTTGGTCTGCAAAAACTCGGCGCGCTGGAAGCCCTCGGGCAGGGTGACGCGCACGGTGGATTCGATGACGCGCGGGCCGGCGAAACCGATCAGCGCCTTGGGCTCGGCGATGACGATGTCGCCGACGAAGGCAAAACCGGCGGACACGCCGCCCATGGTCGGGTCGGTCAGCACGCTGATGTAGGGCAGGCTCTTCTTGGCCAGGCGCGTGAGCGCGGCGTTGGTCTTGGCCATCTGCATCAGCGACAGCAGGCCTTCCTGCATGCGCGCACCGCCGGTGGCGGTGAAGCACAGGAAGGGCACTTTTTGCTCGATGGCGGTCTCCACGCCGCGCACGAAGCGCTCGCCTACCACGCTGCCCATCGAGCCGCCCATGAAGTCGAACTCGAAGCAGGCGGCGACCAAGTTGATGCTCTTGACCGAGCCGCCCATGACCACCAGCGCATCGGTCTCGCCGGTGTTCTCCAGCGCCTCCTTCAGGCGCTCGGGATACTTGCGGCTGTCCTTGAACTTGAGTGCATCGACGGGCAGCACTTCTTGGCCGATCTCGTAGCGGCCTTCTCCGTCCAGGAAGGCGTTCAGCCGCGCACGCGCGCCGATGCGGTGGTGGTGGCCGCACTTCGGGCAGACGTTCTGGTTGGCCTCCAAGTCGTTCTTGTAGAGCACCGTCTCGCAGCTGGGGCACTTGATCCACAGCCCCTCGGGCATCTGCCGGCGCTCGGCCGGGTCGGTCTGCTGGATCTTGGAGGGCAGGAGTTTTTCGAGCCAGGACATACGGTTCCTCTTACTGTGTAGGCTGTGCTGCGCGTATGCACGCAGCCTCAAATCTGGCGCGGCCTGTGCCAGCGGACGCCGTGGATCTGGCTTCGCCAGGCCGCCGGCGTCGTCCCCTTTCCCAGCGCACGAAGTGCGCGCCAGAGAAGGGGGAAGCCGCGCAGCGGCTCAGGGGGTTGCCCCCGAATCCAGCGCCTTGCGGACCTGGCGCAGGAAGTCCACGGTGACGCCGACCACGCGCTCGTGCGGCTGGCCGTCGAGCAGCTGGATGATGCGGCTGCCGATGACCACCGCGTCCGCCACCCGGCCGATGGCCTGGGCGGTGGCCGCGTCGCGGATGCCGAAGCCCACGCCGACCGGGATTGTGACGTGCTCGCGGATGCGCGGCAGCATGGCTGCCACCGCGTCGGTGTCGAGCGCGCCCGAGCCGGTCACGCCCTTGAGCGATACATAGTAGACATAGCCGCTGGCCACCCGCGCCACCTGCTGCATGCGCTCGGGCGTGGAGGTGGGCGCCAGCAGAAAGATCAGGTCGATGCCATGCGCGCGCAGCTCGGCGGCGAACTCCACGCACTCCTCGGGCGGGTAGTCCACGATCAGCAGGCCATCGACGCCAGCAGCTTGCGCGTCGCGCGCGAAGCTGCCCTTGCCATGGCGCTGCTCGTAGCGCTCCAGCGGGTTGGCATAGCCCATCAGCACCACCGGCGTGGTCTGGTTGCGCTGGCGGAAGGTACGCACCATCTCCAGCACCTGCGCCATGCCGATGCCCATGGCCAGGGCCTTCTCACCTGCCTTTTGTATGACGGGGCCGTCGGCCATCGGGTCGGAGAAGGGCACGCCCAGCTCGATCACGTCGACACCCGCCTCGACCATGCCGTGCATCAGCGCGGGGGTGATGTCGGCGAAGGGAAAGCCGGCCGTGACGTAGGGGATCAGCGCCGTGCGGCCGGCGGCCTGCAGTTCGGCGAAGGTCGTGGCGATGCGCGTCATTCCTTGCCTCCCTTCACGGTGAGGCCGCGCATGCTGGGGCGGTCATAGAAATCCACACCCGACAGGTCGGCTACGGTGCCGATGTCCTTGTCGCCACGCCCGGACAGGTTCACCAGGATCGACTGTTCGGGTTTCATGGACGGCGCCAGCTTCATGGCGTAGGCGAAGGCGTGGCTGGATTCCAGCGCCGGGATGATGCCTTCGGTGCGGCACAGGTGGTGGAAGGCGACCAGCGCCTCGGCGTCGGTGATGCCGACGTACTCGGCGCGCCGGATGTCCTGCAGCCAGGCGTGCTCGGGGCCGACCCCGGGGTAGTCCAGCCCGGCGCTGATGCTGTGCGTCTCGGTGATCTGCCCGTTCTCGTCCTGCAGGATGAACGTGCGGTTGCCGTGCAGCACGCCCGAGGAGCCGCGCTGCAGGCTGGCCGAGTGCTTGCCGCTGTCCAGGCCTTCGCCCGCCGCCTCCACGCCGATCAGGCGCGTGCCGGCATGGGGGATGTAGGGGTGGAAGATGCCCATGGCGTTGCTGCCGCCGCCCACGCAGGCCACGACCACGTCGGGCTGTTCGGCGGCGCTGCCTTGGCTGGCGAGCATGGCCGGCATCTGCGCCAGGCATTCCTGGCCGATCACGCTCTGGAAGTCGCGCACCATCATGGGATAGGGGTGCGGGCCGGCCACGGTGCCGATGATGTAGAAGGTGTGGTCCACGTTGGCCACCCAGTCGCGCATGGCCTCGTTCAGCGCGTCCTTCAGGGTGCGGCTGCCCGAGTCCACCGGCACCACCGTGGCGCCGAGCAGCTTCATGCGGTAGACGTTGGGGCTCTGGCGGCGCACGTCCTCGGCGCCCATGTAGACCACGCACTCCAGGCCGTAGCGCGCGCAGATGGTGGCGGTGGCCACGCCGTGCTGGCCGGCGCCGGTCTCGGCGATGATGCGCGGCTTGCCCATGCGCCGGGCCAGCATGGCCTGGCCGATCACGTTGTTGATCTTGTGCGCGCCGGTGTGGTTCAGGTCCTCGCGCTTCAGATAGATCTGCGCGCCGCCCAGCTCACGGCTGGTGCGCGCGGCGTGGTACACGGGCGAGGGTCGGCCCACGTAGTGCGCCAGCTCGTAGCGGAATTCGGCCTGAAACTCGGGGTCGTTCTGGTAGCGCGCGTAGGCGGCGCGCAGTTCGTCGATGGCGTGGGTCAGCGTCTCGCTGACGAAGCTGCCGCCATAGGGGCCGAAATGGCCCGAGGCATCGGGTTGGGTGTATGCAGACATTTAGGAAGAAGGAACAGGTGCCGCATCGGCCGCGCGCACGGCGGCGACGAAGCGTTGGATCTTGCCGGCGTCCTTGATGCCTCTCAGGGGTGCCCCATCGGGCCCCGTGGCTTCGACGCCGGAGCTGACGTCAACCGCGAGCGTCTTGCAGCGCGGCCGGACCTGCGCAATGCCATCGGTCACGTTTGCAGGCGTGAGTCCACCAGACAAAACGAGGTGACAGTCGACGGCGGGAGGAAGGAGTGACCAATGGAATGCCTGTCCGCCTCCGCCATACCCCCCGACCAGGGCGTCGAGCAAGATGGCGCGGGCGTGCGAATGTTGCCGGGCGTATTCTACGAGGTCGAACGCCGCACCCGCCGGCCCCAGGGGGATGCGCGCGGCGCGCACGAAGGGGATGCGGCCGCCGTCGCTGGCGCGCCAGCAGTCCTCGGGTGTCTCGTCGCCATGAAATTGGGCCATAGCCCCCGCCACGCTTGCGCAGGCAGCTATCACTTCGGTAGCGGGCGCATTCACGAACAACAGCACCGGTGTGACGAACGGCGGCAGCCGCGCGGCCAGCTGCGCGGCGCGCGCGGCGCTCACCGCGCGCGGGCTTTTGGCGTACAGCACGAAGCCGATGGCATCGGCGCCCAGCGCCACCGCGGCGTCCACGTCCTGCTCGCGCGTCAGACCACAGACCTTGATGCGGGTGCGGGGGGCGGGAAGAGGGGTGTCGGGGGCTGGCGGAGTCGGGCTGCTCATGGCAGCCAATCATAAGCAGCCGCGTGCGCGGGCAGCCCCCACTGCGGGTCGTACTGCGGGCCCAGGAAATACAGGCCATCGGGCGAGAACGTGGGCGCCGCGGCATCGCGCGAGCGCGCCGCCAGCACCTGGCGCATCCAGTCCGGCGCCTGCAGGCCCTGGCCGATGGCGACGATGCAGCCCATGATGTTGCGGATCATGTGGTGCAGGAAGGCGTCGCCCTCGAACTCGAAGCGCCAGTAGCAGGGCGTGACGCCGTGCAGCGCCGTGCCGGAGCCTTCGGGCGGGCCGCGGCGCGAGATGTCAATGCGCCGCAGCGTCTTGACGGGCGTGCGCGCCTGGCAGCCGGCGGCGCGGAACGAGCTGAAGTCATGCTCGCCCAGCAGGTGCTGCACGGCCGCACGCATGGCGGCCTCGTCCAGCGGGCGGAAGACCCAGCCGACGCGCCCGGCGTCCACGCTGGGGCGCACGCTGGACTGCAGCAGCACATAGGCATAGCGCCTGCCGGTGGCGCAGGCGCGGGCGTGGAAGGCATCGGGCACCGGGTGCGCCCACTGCACGGCGATGTCCGGCGGCAAAAAGGTGTTGGTGCCGCGCACCCAGGAAAACGGCGTGCGTGCCAGCGGCGTGTCGAAGTGCGCTACCTGCATCAGGCCGTGCACGCCGGCATCGGTGCGCCCGGCGCACAGGGTGTGTACCGGCTGGGTGGCAAAGCGTTCCAGCGCCGCCTCCAGCCGGTCCTGCACGGTGTTGCCGCTCGGCTGGCTCTGCCAGCCTTGGTAGGCCTGGCCGTTGTAACTCACGCCCAGGGCCATCCTCATCGCCGCTCCCCCCGGGGTGGGCGGCGCCGCGTCGTGGCTGGCATCAGCCCAGCTTGGCCAGCAGGCGCTGGGCGCGCGAGCGCACGTCGCCCGATGCCTCGGCGATGACTTCCTCGACCAGGGCACGCGCGCCTTCGCTGTCGCCGATGGCGTCGAATTCCTCGGCCAGCGCCAGCTTTGTGGCCAGCGGGTCGTCGGGCAGGGCGTCATCGGGCACCAGGGCGGTGTCGGCCAGTTCGTCAGTTACCGTGGCCGAGGTGGCCGTGCCGGAGCGGCCGCTGTCGCCCAGATCCAGGCTCAGGTCGCCCAGATCGAACTCGAGCGGCGCCGGTGCCGAGGGGCGCGGTTCGTCCGCTGTAAGCGGGGCGGGCGCCGACTCCTCGAAGGTCAGCCCTGCATCCTCCAGGTCGAAGGGCGAAGGTTCGGTGGGCAGGTCCACCTCCGGCACCGGCGGCTGGGTCGGCACGGCGGCCTGCGGCAGGTGGGACGCCTCCCACGCGCCACCGGGTAGGTCCAGGTCGCCCAGCGCGAAGTCCAGGCCGGGCATGGTGTCGGGCTCTGCGCCCGCGGATGGCGCGGCGGGTGCGGGCGGTATGGCGGCAGGCAGCGGTTCCCTGTCTGGCGCCGTTTGGCCCTGGGCCGCAGCGGCGGCCGCGGCGAAGGCGCCAGGGGCTGCCGGTGCAGGGGGCGCTTCCTGCAGATCCAGGTCGAAATCCAGGTCCAGGTCCAGATCGGGCAGCTTGGACGGTTCCGGCTCCGCTGCGGCGCTGGCAGCGTCCGCTGCAGTTGCGGCGCCGGCCGCGGCCACGCCGGCGACTGCACCGGCCAGTCCGGCGGCGCCGGCCGGGGCGACAGGGCTGGTGCCGGGCTGGTACAAAGGATTGGCGGGGTCCAGCGTGCGGCCCAGCTCGGCCACGCGCGCCCACTCGGGGCCGCGCCCGCCGGTCATGCGCAACACGTCGTTGGCGCTGGCCTCCAACGCCCGGCGGTCCTGGCGCTTGGCGTAGATCTCGGCCAGCTTGGCCGGGATGGACACGCGTTCGGGTTGGTGGCGCTGGGCTTCCTTGAGGATTTCCTCGGCCTGCAGGTCGCGACCGTAGGCCAGGTACACGTCGGCCTCGGCCACTGGGTCCACGTCGCCGGCATCCAGCTGGCTGGGCGAGTAGTGCATGGACGAGCTGCCCGTGGTCAGCTCGCTGCCGGCGGTGTCCACGCGCTGGCCGCCGCTGACACCGAAGAAGGAGTCCGGTGGGCGGCGGGTTTCCATGAACGAGCTGTCGGCGGCGTTTTGCTCGCGGCGGCGCTGCACCACGCGCCAGCTGCCATAGCCGATCAGTGCCAGCACCAGGGCCAGCGCGCCACCGGCTAGCAGCGGGTCGCCGGTCAGTGCGTCGAAGAAACTGGGCTCTTCGATGTCCATCGGCGCTGGCGGCGTGGCGGGCTTGGGACGTGCGGCAGGCGGCTGCGCGGAGGCGGGGGTGGGGGCCGCGGGCGCGGACGTTGCAGGCGCATCACCGGAGGTGGGAGCGGCAGCGTCGGGTGTTGCCGGAACACCGGCCGGCGCCGGCACGGCGAGCGTGCCAGGAGCGGCAGCCGGCGCTGCTGCCGGCGTGCCGGTCGGAGCCGCCGCGCCAGCGCCCAGCTGATTCAGCTCGGAAATGTTGCGCGACAGCTCGGCCATGCGCGCCGCGTCCTCGCCGGACTGGCGACCGCGCGCCAGCTGTTCGTCGGCGGCGCTGGCGCTGATGCTGCCCTTGGACAGGGTGAGCTGGTCGGGGCGCGTGGCCGAGGCCTTGCGGTCCTCGACCTGGGTCTGCACCTTGCCGCTGGCCGAGCGGTCGGCGGCGGCCTGCTGCGTGGCCGGCGCCGACTCGGCCATGCGGCGGCGAAATTCGTTGAAGTCGCGGCTTTGCGCGGCGACGATGCGCCGTGCCTCGGCGGCGGGCGTGGCCTGGGCTTCGGCGGCGTCGGGCAACTGCAGCACGCTGCCGGCGCGCAGCCGGTTGACGTTGCCCTGGATGAAGGCTTCGGGATTGGCCCGCATCATGGCCACCAGCATCTGGTCCAGCGACACGCCGCCGGGGCGGTTGGCGGCGGCGATGCGCCCGGCGGTGTCGCCGCTGCGCACGGTGACCTCACCACGCGTGGCGGGCTGGGCTTCGGCTGCGCGCACGGCCGGCGCTGGCCGGGCACGCGGCGCAATGGGCGCGCGTGCCGGGGCAGCCGCCGGCGGCTCGCTGCGCGGCGCCGGTGTAGCTTGGGTTTGCGGCGCGGCGGCGACGGCCACCGGTGGGCGGCGCAGCGCCGGCGGATCGAGCAGCAGGGTGTAGCTGCGCACCACGCGGCCGGCATTCCAGTTGGCATCGACCACCAAGTCGACGAACGGATCGTTGATCGGGCGCGGGCTGCTCAGGCGCAGCACCATGCTGCCGTCGGCGCGCCGCTGCAGCTGCATCTGCACGCTGTGCGCGGTGGAGGAATATTCGGCGCCCTGCGAGCGGAACACGTCGGGGCTGGCCAGCCCCACGCGCAGCGACTCGGCCTCGGCCGGTGTGATCTGGGGCAGGTCGATCTCGGCCCGCAGAGGCTCGCCCAGGGCCGACTGGATGTTCAGCCGCCCGAGCGCGAGTGCGCTGGCATCCGTGGCATACAGGCTTGCGGACAGGACGGCCGCAGAGGCCAGAGCGAGACGATTCCAGCGATGCATGGGTGCGACTGAAGCAGTAGGAAAAGCCAGGATTGGCGTGGTCTTGTAATTGAGGCTGGCAGGAGTGACGCCAGCCAGAGGCGGCAGACGCAAAAAAGTGCCAAAAGCACCATAGCAGTAACGGTTTGCACTGACAAGCCGACGCGGCGCCGGGCTAACCCGGGCCGCGCTGCGGTGCCTAAAAGCCCCTGCCGTGTTGGCCTGGGGCAACGCCTGCGCCCGGCGCGGTGGCGCCGGGCGGCTGGGGCGTCAGGCCGCCAGCAGGATGCGCAGCATGCGGCGCAGCGGCTCGGCCGCGCCCCACAGCAGCTGGTCGCCGATGACGAAGGCCGAGACGTACTCCGGCCCCATGTTCAGCTTGCGCACGCGGCCCACGCCGACCTGCAGGCCACCGGTGATGGAGGCGGGCGTCAATTCCTTCACGGTGAGCGCGCGCTCGTTGGCAACGAACTTGACCCAGGGGTTGCCGCCCTGGATCAGTGCTTCGATCTCGGACAGCGGCAGGTCGCTCTTGAGCTTGAGGGTGAGCGCCAGCGAGTGGCAGCGCATGGCGCCGATGCGCACGCACAGGCCGTCCACGGGGATGGTGGCGCCGGTGCCCAGGATCTTGTTGACCTCGGCCTGGCCCTTCCACTCTTCCTTGGACTGGCCGTTGTCCAGCTGCGAGTCGATCCACGGGATCAGCCCGCCGGCCAGCGGCGCGCCGAAGAATTCGGTCGGCACGTCCTCGCGGATGGTGCTGGCGACCTGGCGGTCGATCTCCAGGATGGCCGACGCCGGCGTGGCCAGCGCGTCCTGCACGGCGCCGTGGATCACGCCCATGCCCTTGAGCAGCTCGCGCATGTGGTTCGCGCCGCCGCCGGATGCCGCCTGGTAGGTCATGGAGCTGACCCACTCGACCACGTCGGCCTTGAACAGCCCGGCCAGGCCCATCAGCAGGATGGAGTTGGTGCAGTTGCCGCCGATCCAGTTCCTGCCGCCGGCGGCCAGCTTCTTGCGGATCAGCCCGTCGTTCACTGGGTCGAGCACGATGACCGCGTCATCTTCCATGCGCAGCGCGCTGGCGGCGTCGATCCAGTGGCCCTGCCAGCCGCTGGCGCGCAGCTTGGGGAACACCTCCTTGGTGTAGTCGCCGCCCTGGCAGGTGATGACGATGTCGCACTTCGCCAGCTCGGCGACGTCGTTCGCGTCCTTCAGCTGGGTGTGCGTGCGCGCCATGGCCGGGGCCTGGCCGCCAGCGTTGGAAGTGGAGAAGAAGACCGGCTCGATCAGCTCGAAGTCGCCCTCGGCCTGCATGCGGTCCATCAGGACCGAGCCGACCATGCCGCGCCAGCCGACGAGGCCTACCAGTTGCTTGCTCATGGGAAATGCCCTTTTCGAAGTGAAGTGAAAAAACAGGGGTCACGCGACCGGCGGCTGCTTTTCTTCGGCCCCGGCTCGTCTGGCCAGGGAGGGCGCACGACGATGCCGGAGCTGGATCAGCCCTTAATGGTCGTGGTTTTGGTGGAAGCGGAGAGAAGAGGAAGGCACGGCACGCCCGGCACCCGGCCGGCGGGGGCAGGGTGGAAAGGGAAGCGGAATCGGGCGGCAGCCATGCGCAACATTCTAAGGAAAGGAAAGCCAGCGGCCGGGCACAAAGACCCGGCCCCGGGCTCAACGTGCCGTCAGCGCAGCGCGTTGACCACCGCGTCGCCCATCTGCGCCGTGCCGACCTTGGTGGTGCCGGCGCTGTGGATGTCCGGCGTGCGCAAGCCCTGCGCCAGCACGGCCTTGACGGCGGCCTCGATGCGGTCGGCCGCCTCGGGCTGGTTCAGCGAGAAGCGCAGCATCATGGCGGCCGACAGGATGGTGGCCAGCGGGTTGGCCACGCCCTTGCCGGCGATGTCGGGGGCGCTGCCGTGGCTGGGCTCGTACAGGCCCTGCTTCTTGTCGTTCAGCGACGCCGAGGGCAGCATGCCGATGGAGCCCGTCAGCATCGACGCCTCGTCCGACAGGATGTCGCCGAACATGTTGCCGGTGACGATCACGTCGAACGACTTCGGCGCTTTCACCAGTTGCATGGCGGCGTTGTCCACGTACATGTGGTCCAGCTGCACGTCGGGGTATTCCTGGTGCACCTGGGTGACCACGTCCTTCCACAGCTGGAAGGTCTCCAGCACGTTGGCCTTGTCCACGCTGGTGACGCGCTTGGAGCGCTTGCGCGCCGCCTCGAACGCCACGCGGGCGATGCGCTCGATCTCCGGGCGCGAGTAGCGCATGGTGTCGAAGGCTTCCTCGGCGCCGGGGAAGTGCCCGTCCTCGGCGGTGCGCCGCCCGCGCGGCTGGCCGAAGTAGATGTCGCCTGTCAGCTCGCGGATGATCAGGATGTCCAGGCCGGCGACCAGCTCGGGCTTGAGGCTGCTGGCATCGACCAGCTGCTCGTAGCAGATCGCCGGGCGGAAGTTGGCGAACAGGCCCAGGGCCTTGCGCAGGCCCAGGATCGCCTGCTCGGGGCGCAGTGCGCGGGCCAAAGTGTCGTATTTCCAGTCGCCCACGGCGCCGAACAGGATGGCGTCGGCTTCGCGCGCGATCTTCAGCGTGGACTCGGGCAGCGGGTGGCCGGCCGCGGCGTAGGCGGCGCCGCCCACCGGGGCGGATTCCATCTCGAACTGCAGGTCCAGCGCGCCCAGCACCTTGACGGCCTCGGCGACGATCTCGGGGCCGATGCCGTCACCCGGCAAGACTGCGATCTTCATGCTTGATTTACTCCCTTATTGATAGCTGGAGGCCCTTTGATTCAAAGGGCTAGAGGCTGTTTTGGCTTGAAATTGCGCTCAGGGCGCCATGGTGTGCGCCAGCCAGGGCTTGGTAGCCAGGCGCTCGGCCTCGAAGGCCTGGATCCGGTCCTTGTGGCGCAGCGTCAGGCCGATGTCGTCGTAGCCGCCGAGCAGGCAGTACTTGCGGAACGGGTTCACGTCGAAGGCGATCTCCTCGCCCTGCGGCAGCACGACCACCTGGCGCTCCAGGTCGATGGTCAGCTCGTAGCCGGGGAAGGCGAAGACCTCGCCAAACAGCCGGTCGATGGTGGCCTCAGGCAGCACGATGGGCAGCAGGCCGTTCTTGAAGCAGTTGTTGAAGAAGATGTCGGCGAAGCTGGGCGCCAGGATGGCGCGGAAGCCGTACTGCGCCAGCGCCCAGGGGGCGTGCTCGCGGCTGGAGCCGCAGCCGAAGTTCTGCCGCGCCAGCAGGATGCTGGCGCCGGCATAACGCGGCTGGTTCAGCACGAAGTCCGGGTTGGGCTTGCGCTGGTCTTCCGGCACGCCGGGCTGGCCCGGCTGGTCCAGGTAGCGCCACTCGTCGAACAGGTTCGGGCCGAAGCCGGTCTTTTTGATCGACTTCAGGAACTGCTTGGGGATGATGGCGTCGGTGTCGACGTTCTCGCGGTCCATGGGGGCGACGAGGCCGCGGTGGAGGGTGAATTGCTGCATGGCGCTGTGCTTCGGGAATTACTTGGAGATTTCCTGGATCTTCTCGCCGGCCTTTTCGATGCCGCGGCCGGTGGCTTCGCCGGCCTTCTCCAGCCCGCGGCCGGTGGCTTGGCCGGCGCGCTCGACGCCGCGCCCGGCCGACTGGCCGACGTCGCGGGCGTCCTGCTTGAAGGCGGTCCAGGTGCTGCAGCCGGCAAGGCCGGCGCCCAGGGCGGCGCACAGCAGGGCAAGGTGAAGGGGCTTGGTCATGGTGCTGCTCCGGTGGTTGAATGAGGTCATCAGGCGAACTGGCGGATGTCCACGAAGTGCCCGTGGATGGCGGCGGCCGCGGCCATGGCCGGGCTGACCAGGTGCGTGCGCCCGCCCGCGCCCTGGCGGCCTTCGAAGTTGCGGTTGCTGGTCGAGGCGCAGCGCTCGCCCGGCTCCAGCCGGTCGGCGTTCATCGCCAGGCACATCGAGCAGCCGGGCTCGCGCCACTCGAAGCCCGCGGCCTTGAACACCTGGTCCAGCCCCTCGGCCTCCGCCTGCTCCTTGACCAGGCCCGAGCCGGGCACGACCATGGCCTGCTTGACGTTCTTCGCGACCTTCTGGCCGAGTTTTTTCACCACCGCGGCGGCCTCGCGCATGTCCTCGATGCGGCTGTTGGTGCAGCTGCCGATGAATACCTTGTCCACGAAGATGTCCTGGATCGGCTTGCCGGGTTGCAGGTTCATGTAGGTCAGCGCGCGTTCCATGGCGCCGCGCTTCGTGGCGTCCTTTTCCTTGTCGGGGTCCGGCACGCGCGCGTCCACGCCCAGCACCATCTCGGGGCTGGTGCCCCAGGTCACCTGCGGCACGATGTCCTCCGCGCGCAGCTCGACCACGGCGTCGAATTTGGCGTCCGGGTCGGAGTGCAGCGTCTTCCAGTAGGCCGCCGCCTGGTCCCACTCGACGCCGGTGGGCGACATCGGGCGGCCGCGCAGGTAGTCGATGGTCTTGTCATCGACCGCCACCAGCCCGGCGCGCGCACCGGCCTCGATGGCCATGTTGCACACCGTCATGCGCCCTTCCATGGAAAGCTGACGGATCGCCTGGCCGGCGAACTCGATGGTGTAGCCGGTGCCGCCGGCGGTGCCGATCTTGCCGATGATGGCCAGCACGATGTCCTTGGCGGTGATGCCCGGCGCAGTCCTGCCGTCCACGCGCACCAGCATGTTCTTGGCTTTCTTGGCCAGCAGCGTCTGGGTGGCCATGACGTGCTCGACCTCCGAGGTGCCGATGCCGTGGGCCAGCGCGCCGAACGCGCCGTGCGTGCTGGTATGGCTGTCGCCGCAGACCACCGTCATGCCGGGCAGCGTGGCGCCGTTCTCAGGACCGATGACGTGCACGATGCCCTGGCGCCGGCTCATGAAGGGGAAGAACGCGGCGGCGCCGTGCTCGGCGATGTTCTTGTCCAGGGTGACGATCTGCTCGCGGCTGATCGGGTCGGCGATGCCGTCGTAGCCCAGCTCCCAGCCGGTGGTGGGCGTGTTGTGGTCGGCGGTGGCGACGATGGAGCTGGTGCGCCAGACCTTGCGGCCGGCCTCGCGCAGGCCCTCGAAGGCCTGTGGGCTGGTGACCTCGTGCACCAGGTGGCGGTCGATGTAGAGGGTGGCGGTGCCGTCCTCCTCGGTGTGGACGACGTGCTCGTCGAAGATCTTGTCGTACAGGGTGCGTCCCATGGTGGTCTCGTCTCGTGGGTGGAATGGTGAGGGGAAAGGGCCGGATCGGGCGGCAGTCTGCTTCAGACAGCGACGGCGCCGGGCTGCGGGCGCGCCGCCCGCGAAGGCGCAGCCACCCGTTCCGGCGGTGCGCCTGCCTGCGGCGCCAGGTGCTCTGCCAGCAGCCGGGCGCTGGCCGGCAGCGCGGCGAAGTCGCGCGCCACCAGCACCAGCGTGCGCCGCGCCCAGGGCTCGTCCAGCGCCACCGTGGCCAGCCGGCCCAGCCCTTGCATCAGCGCGAAGGCGCGCGCCGGCAGCAGGCCCACGCCCAGGCCGTTGTCGATCATGCGGCACATGGCGTCCAGGCCGGTGACCTGGATGCGCTGGCGCAGCGGCCGCCCGGCCTGCGCCGCGGCGGCGCGCATCGCCAGGCTGATAGAGCTGCCGGCGTGCAGGCCGACGATGTCGCAGTCCAGGATGTCTTCAAATTTGATAGCTGCACGCCCTTGAAGCACATGGCCCTGTGGCACGACCAGCACCAATTCGTCGCTGCGGTAGGGCCGGCACTGCAGGCCTTCGGCCAGACCCGCGGCGGGCGCCTGGCACAGCCCCAGGTCGGCCGCGCCTTCGTGCACGGCGGCCAGCACCTCGGGCGACAGGCGCTCGTGCAGGTCGATCTTGATCTGGCTGTGCGCGCGGGCGAACGCGCCCAGGTCCTCGGGCAGGAACTGCACGATGGCCGAGATGTTGGCGTGCATGCGCACATGGCCGCGCACGCCGCCGGCGTACTCGGACAGCTCGCCGTGCATGCGCTCCAGCCCCAGCAGCACGTTGCGCGCGTGGTGCAACAGGCTCTCGCCGGCCGGCGTCGGCGCCACGCCGCGGCTGTGGCGGTACACCAGCGGCGTGCCCATGGCGCCCTCCAGGTCGGCCAGGCGCTTGCTGACGGCCGAGGCGGCGATGAACTCCTGCTGCGCCGCGCGGCCGATGCTGCCGGTCTCGCACACGGCGACGAACAGCTGCAGCGACGTGAGGTCGATGCGGCGGGCGAAGCTGCGTTCGGATTTCATGCGGGGCGGCTGGCTGAAGGATTCGCGATCAAAGATGGGTGGCGCGATTTTGCCGCACGCGGGCGGTTTTGCCATCGCGACCAGATGGGTTTTGCCTGCCAATGGCGGCAGGCAGCCATCGCGGGTGGCGATGGCTCGCCAGTTCACCAGGGGTTGCGGGCCGCGCCTTGCGGTACCCGGACAGGGACCGGGACGCAGGTACGGCAAAGGCCGCTCAGGGATCGCTGAGCTGGCGCTTGTATTCGTGCAGCAACGCGATGACCTCACCGGGCGAGCCCTGGCGCAGGATGCGCGCGATCTCGGCCTGCCGCGTGCGGCCCTGCTGCTGGCGCCAGGCAGCGAAGCCGGGGCTGGCGACGATGACGCGCGCATCCGGATGGGCCACGGCCACCTGGGGATAGCCGGCCGCCTGGATCGGCGCCGGCAGCGGGCGGGTCAGGTCGTGTACGTCGAGGGGCGGCGTGGGCGTTGCCGCGGGCGCGTCGGCTTCGGGCCTGCCGCCCAACCACTGCGAGCCCAGGACGATCAGGCCCACCAGCAGCGCCAGCACCGCCTCGGGACGGAAGCCGCGCCGGCGCCAAGCGGGCTGCGGCGGCGGTGGTGGCGGTCGCGACGCCATGAGCGCCTCAGGCTGCCAGACGTGCAGCGGTGGCGGGCTGGCGCTAATTCGAGAATGGGCGACAGGCTCCATCGTCGGTGCTGCAGTGTTGACCGGGGCGACTGTCGGAGCTGACGGTGCGGTTGCGGTCAACGCTGCGGGGGCTGGAAGCGCGGCTGCGGGTTCGGGCAGGATCTCTGGGGCAGAAGCGGGCGCGGGCACATCTTCCGGGCGGGCCGGGGCGCCGTCGCATGGCGCCGCGTCATCCGGTGCTGCCGGTGCCAAAAACACACCGGCAAGTGCCAGCACGGCGGACGGGACCGGAGCCGCGGGGCCACCGGCATGCACCATGGGTCGGGCGGGTTCGATGGACGGAGGGCAGTCGCCCTTCAGGTCCGCTGCCGGCGGTGGCTGCAGCGCTGGCCCATTCCCGGGCAGCGTGGCGCTGGCCGTGGGCAGCGGCGCCGGAATTTCGGCGGCGGCTGGCGCAGTGCGATCGGGCGGCGCGGGTGCGGCGGCCGGCGCGCTTCCGGCGTCCGGTCGGGCCGGTGCCGTCTGTGAGCTGGCGTCCCCGGCCGGGCTGGACGGCTTGACCGTCGGCATGGACCAGATGGCGGCCCATGCCTGGTGCAGCTGCTCCTGCTGCGCGATCCAGGCGTCGTGCTCGGCACGCCGCTGCGGGTCCAGCAGCACCGCCTGCGATTCACCCAGGGTCTGCATGGCCTGCGTGGCCTCGCCAGCGTCGGCCCACTTGTCTGGATGACAGCGCTGCGCCAGCACCTTGTAGGCTGCACGGATGATCTCCGGCGGCGCATCGCGGGCCACCTTCAGGTTGTCGTAGTGCGTGTGCAGGGTGGGGCGCGTGCCAGGCATGGGCTTGTCGTGGGCCGAATCTGTCGGGGCTGGGTGCCTGCCCGCGAATCAACGGATTGTCGCAGCCGTGATAGGCCTCGAAAAACAGCCGTCGGATGCTATTTTTTCAATAGCTGAAGGTCCTTTCAAATAAAGGGTTGCATCGGTATTTTGCCCATAACTGGGCGTCATGTTCCCGGCGGGGGCATGGCGATCCATGCGTCGCCTTTGACAGCAGCGAACAGTGCCTTGCCGGACCGCCACCGTACTGTCGCGGTTCGGCCTGATGCGCAACCCCCATCGGGCGTTGCCTGCGGGAATTGGCCGCGGATTTCGCGCTTGCGCCGGAGGTTGGTAAAAAACTGTTTCCAAAAATGAGCCGCCCGCCGCTGCCTGCCTGGCGGGCACGATAACCAAGGAGACTGCAGTGATCTGGAACAACCTGTCGGTGGCGCGCAAGCTGTGGGGCGTGGTGCTGGGGGCGCTGGCCATGATGCTGGCGCTGGGCGTGGCGGTGCTGGTGTATGTCGAGCACATCGACGCCCGCTCGCGCCAGGCCATCGAGGCCGCCGATGCGCGTATCGGCACCACCATGCAGTGGAAGTCGCTGACCGAGCTGAGCACCGAGCGCTTCCTGGTCAGCGCCACTTCGACTGAGCGCCACCTGGTCGAGGAGATGGCGCTGCTCAGCCGCCAGAACAGCCAGCAGATCAACGGCCTGCAAAAGCAGATCGAAGACAGCGCCAGCGAACCGCAGGAGCGCGCCCTGGTGCAGCGCCTGGCGGCCAACCGCGAGCAGTTCCGCGAGGTGGCCATGGGCATCTTCCGCGAGCGCGAGGCCGGCAATACCCAGGCCGCGCTGGCGCTGGTGCAGCAGCGCCTGCGCCCGACCACCAGTGCCTACATCGGCATGTTGGGCGAACTGGTCGGCCTGCAGGAGCAGCAGCGCGACGCCATGGCCGCGCAGGCGCGCCAGCAGCGCCAGCGCGCCTACCTGGCGGCTGGCGGCGCGACGCTGGCACTGCTGTGCGCCGGCATTCTCCTGTCCGCCCTGCTGGTGCGCTCCATCACCCGCCCGCTGGCGCGCGCCGTGGCGCTGGCCGACGCCATCGCCGCGGGCGACCTCACCCAGGA
>NZ_FNHP01000020.1 GCF_900103645.1 Oryzisolibacter propanilivorax | reverse complement strand
CTCCTCGGTGTACCTGCTTTTTCTCATGTCCGTCATTCTCGAAGTTGACGGACTTCGCTGCCATTACGCTGGTACGGCTGCGAGGGGGCAGGTCACTGAAGTCATTGAAATGCGAGGGCTTTCAGCTATCAATTTTGCTGTATTCAGCCTGACAGCGCCTCCCAGCGCTCCAGTGCCTGCAGCAGCAGCTCCTCGATTTCGCCATCGCGCGCATGCAGCGTTGCCGCCCGCGCGCCATCGCGGGCGTACAGCGTGCCGTCGGCCAGCTCGGCCTGCAGGGCCTTCTGCTCGGCCTCCAGCGCCTCGATCTGCTGCGGCAGCTGCTCCAGTTCGCGCTGCTCCTTGTAGCTGAGTTTTTTCTTCTGCGCCGGCTGGGCCGGCTGCGCGGCGCGGCGCTCGGCCTTGTCCGAGCGCGCTTCCTCCTTGCGCGGCGCGGCTGCTGCGGCCGCCAGGGCGCGGCTGCGCTGCGACTGCGCCAACCAGTCCTGCACGCCGCCTTCGTATTCGCGCCAGCGGCCGTCGCCCTCGCTGACGATGGTGCTGGTCACCACGTTGTCCAGGAAGGTACGGTCGTGGCTGACCAGGAACACCGTGCCGTCGTAGTCCTGCAGCAGGCCCTCCAGCAGCTCCAGCGTGTCGATGTCCAGGTCGTTGGTCGGCTCGTCCAGCACCAGCACGTTGGCCGGGCGCGCGAACAGCCGCGCCAGCAGCAGCCGGTTGCGCTCGCCGCCCGACAGCGAACGCACGGGCGAGTGCGCGCGCGCCGGCGAGAACAGGAAGTCGCCGAGGTAGCTTTTCACGTGCTTGCGCTGGCTGCCGATTTCGATCCACTCGCTGCCGGGGCTGATGAAGTCCTCCAGCGTCGCGTCCAGGTCGACGGCCTGGCGCATCTGGTCGAAGTACGCCACCTGCAGGTTGGCGCCGCGGCGCACCTGGCCGCTGTCGGGCTGCAGTTCGCCCAGGATGAGTTTGAGCAGCGTGGTCTTGCCCGCGCCATTGGGGCCGATCAGGCCCACCTTGTCGCCGCGCAGCAAGGTGGCGCTGAAGCCGCGCACGATGGTGCGCCCGCCAAAGGCCTTGTCCACGTCGGTCAGCTCGGCCACCAGCTTGCCCTGGTAGCTGCCGCCGCTGCCGGAGGCGATGTCCATGCGCACGCTGCCCAGCGCCTCGCGCCGCGCGGCACGCCGGTCGCGCAGTGCGTGCAGGCGCTGCACCCGGCTCTGGCTGCGGGTGCGGCGTGCCTCCACGCCTTTGCGGATCCAGACCTCCTCCTGCGCCAGCAGTTTGTCGGCGCGGGCGTTGATGACGGCTTCCTGCGCCAGCTGCTCTTCCTTTTGCAGCAGGTACTGGGCGAAGTTGCCGGGGTAGGACAGCAGCTGGCCGCGGTCGAGCTCGACGATGCGCGTGGCGATGCGGTCCAGGAAGGCGCGGTCGTGGGTGATGGTCACCACCGAGCCGGGAAAGGCCAGCAGTAATTCCTCCAGCCATTCGATGGAGTCCAGGTCCAGATGGTTGGTCGGCTCGTCCAGCAGCAGCACGTCCGGGCGGGTCACCAGCGCCTGCGCCAGGGCCACCCGCTTCTTCGTGCCGCCGGACAGGGTGGCGATGCGGGCATCGGCATCTAGATGCAGACGGTGCAGCGTCTCTTCCACGCGCTGCTCCCAGTTCCAGGCGTCCTGGGCCTCGATCTGCGACTGCAGTGCATCCAGATCGACGCCGGGTGCGGCGGCCATGTATTGTTCGCGCAGCGCGATCACCTCAGCCAGGCCCTGCGAGACCACCTCGAAGACCGAGGCCTCGGGCGTCAGATCGGGTTCCTGCGCCACATAGGTGATACGCAAGCCCTGCTGCAGGTGCAGGGTGCCGTCGTCGGGTTGCGCCAATCCACCGAGAATCTTCAACAGCGACGACTTGCCGGCGCCGTTGCGGCCGATCAGGCCGACGCGCTCGGCGCTCTCCAGTGCGAAATCTGCATGATCGAGAAGGGCGACGTGGCCAAAGGCCAGCTGGGCATTTGCCAAGGTAAGAACTGCCATGCGGGAGATTATGGGAGCCGCATGCGCTTCACAGGCGGCGCGTCAGAGGCGTGTAAGCAGCGAGAAGACAAAAAATTCACGAAATTGTCTTTTCCGGGAAAACCCTGGGCTATACTTCGGCCCACGCTGACACAAGCGCTTGTCTTACAAGACAATCGAGTGGCAGTTGGGAAGTAAACTTAAAACTTTTCTTCTCTGTCTTGATCTTCTGCAGATTTCTGTTGTATAGTTCAAGGCTTCGCTTCTGACGGAGCGCTGGTGCTAAAAGGTGCTGGCAAG
>NZ_FNHP01000010.1 GCF_900103645.1 Oryzisolibacter propanilivorax | reverse complement strand
CGCGTGAGCGACATCGTCGGCGAGATCAGCGCCGCCAGCCGCGAGCAAAGCGCCGGCGTGGCGCAGGTGGGCGAGGCGGTGACGCAGATGGACCAAGCCACGCAGCAAAACGCCGCGCTGGTCGAGGAGATGGCGGCGGCTGCGGCCAGCCTGAACAGCCAGGCGCACGAACTGGTGCAGGCGGTGAGCGTGTTCCAGCTGGGGCAGCAGCAGCAGGCGCTCGCACCTGTGGCGGCGGCCGTGCCTGCGCCAGCCGCCGTCCGCCAGCCGATGGCCGCGCCGGTGCCCGCTGCGTCCCGCAAGCCTGTCGCCGCGGCCCCGCAGCCGGCGCTGACGACCTCGGACGACTGGGAATCCTTCTGATGGCAAGGTCAGTTTTGCTGCGATTTTGATAGCTGCATGCCCTTGATATACAAGGGCTGCAGCCTGTTTTCATTCAAAATCGACGGGGACAAGAAAAAAGACCCGGATGCATGCGCATCCGGGTCTTTTCAACATTCTGGTGGTGGTACCGGGACTTGAACCTGGGACATCAGCATTATGAATGCTGCGCTCTAACCAACTGAGCTATACCACCGAAGCCGCAAATTATAGAACAAGAATTCCGCGTCCGTGACTTACTGGTGCGTGAATTGTGCCTGGCGCTTGTTCACGAAGGCGTCCATGCCTTCCTTCTGGTCCTGGGTGGCGAACAGCGCGTGGAACAGCCGGCGCTCGTACATCAGGCCGTCCGAGAGCGTGCCCTCAAAGGCGCGGTTGACGGTCTCCTTGGCGGCCATGACGGCGATCTGCGAGAAGCCGCAGATGACGATCGCGGCCGCCAGGGCTTCTTCCATCAACTTGTCGGTCGGCACCACGCGGCTGACCAGGCCGGCGCGCTCGGCTTCCGCGGCGTCCATCATGCGGGCGGTGAGTGCCATGTCCATGGCCTTGGACTTGCCGACGGCGCGCGGCAGTCGCTGCGTGCCGCCGGCGCCGGGAATCACGCCCAGCTTGATCTCGGGCTGGCCGAACTTGGCGTTCTCGGCGGCGATGATGAAGTCGCACATCATTGCCAGCTCGCAGCCGCCGCCCAGCGCGTAGCCGCTCACGGCGGCGATCACCGGCTTCCTGATGGCGCGGATCTGCTCCCAGTTGCGCGTGATGTAGTCGCCCTTGTAGGCGTCGGCGAAGCTGTATTTCGCCATGGCGCCGATGTCGGCGCCGGCGGCGAAGGCCTTTTCGCTGCCCGTCAGGATGATGCAGCCGATCTTCTCATCGGCGTCGAACGCCTTGAGGGCCTCGCCCAGCTCGTTCATCAGCTGGTCGTTCAGCGCGTTGAGCTGCTTGGGGCGGGCAAGCGTGATGACGCCGACCTGGTCCGCCTCGGTGCGGACTTCGATGCATGCATAGGCCACGGTGTGATCTCCGGTAGGGGATGGAATGACAGGGAAGGGAACCGGGCAACTATAGCCAGCACGCGGGCGTCAGGCCGTGCCCAGCCAGCGCTGCGCGCGGGCGGCGTCGGCCACGTCCAGGTACACCGTGTCGCCGCCCGGGCCTTCGGCCGGCAGCCGCAGCGGCAGGCGCAGCAGCCGCCGGTCGCGCGACACCAGCGCGGTGCAGTCCGCGCCGGGGGGCACGTACAGCGGCAGGTCGTCCAGCTGCTGCAGGCGCCAGCCCTCGTCCGGTGTCTCGACGGCCAGCCACTCGTCGCCGGCCATGAGGCCCGCCGCCTCGGCCGCGCCGCCGCGCAGCACGGTCTTGACCTGTACGCCACCATTGCCCTCGGACACGCGCAGGCCCAGGCGCTGTGCCAGCGATGCGTCCTGGAGCTTCAGGGTGATGCCGTGCGCGGCCAGCAGCTCGGCCAGCGGCAGCTCGCCGGTGCCGTGCACCCAGGCGTCGATCTCGCCGGCCCAGTCGCGCCCGGTGAGCTCCTGCAGCACGGCCAGCAGGTCGTCCTCGCCCATC
Source organism: Oryzisolibacter propanilivorax (assembly GCF_900103645.1). Taxonomy (GTDB): domain Bacteria; phylum Pseudomonadota; class Gammaproteobacteria; order Burkholderiales; family Burkholderiaceae_C; genus Melaminivora; species Melaminivora propanilivorax. The sequence continues at coordinate 130,413 of NZ_FNHP01000010.1, read as the reverse complement.
GGACCGCCGCCCTCCGTGCGCCGCCACAGCGCGCGCATCACGTCGTCCAGCGTCACGCGGCCCTCGCGGCGCAGCGCCAGGTCCAGGCACAGGCCGACGAGGGCGCCCTTGGTGTAGTAGCTGACGGTGGCGTTGGGCGTGTTCTCGTCCTGGCGGTAGTACTTGACCCAGGCGTCGAAGCTGGCCTGCGCCACGCTCTGCAGGTGGCGCCCGGGCGTCTGCAGCACCTGGTTGATGGTCTTGGTGAGCAGGCGCAGGTAGCTGGCGTGGTCGATCAGCCCGGCGCGGCGCAGCAGCAGGTCGTCGTAGTAGCTGGTGAAGCCCTCGAAGAACCACAGCAGCCGGGTGTAGTTCTCCTGCGCGTAGTCGTAGCGCGTGAAGTCCGCCGGGCGCAGGCGCTTGACGTTCCAGGTATGGAAGTACTCGTGGCTGATCAGGCCCAGCAGCGTCTGGTAGCCCTCGCTGGCGCGCTCCTGGCCCAGGCGCGGCAGGTCACGCCGGGCGCAGATCAGCGCGGTGGAGTTGCGGTGCTCCAGCCCGCCATAGCCGTCGCCGACCACGTTCAGCAAGAACACATAGCTGTCGAACGGCGGGCGCGCATCGCCGTGCCAAAACTCAATGACTTCCTCGCAGATGCGGCGCACGTCGCGCACCAGCCGGTGCCCGTCGAAGCTGGGCGCGGCGCCGGCCACCACCAGCCGGTGCGGCACGTTGCAGGCAGTGAAGCGAATGCTCCAGAACGGGCCCAGCTCCACCGGGCAATCCACCAGCTCGTCGTAGTCACGCGCACGGTAGCTGCCAAAGCCCGAGCGCGCCACGCGCAGCGGCGCCAGGCCGGTGGCCAGCGACCAGCCGGCCAGCTGCTGTGGGCGCTCGATCTCCAAGTCGTGCGCCAGCGCTTCCTGGCCGTGCACGCGCAGACACAGGCTGGTGCCATTGAAGAAGCCCCGGCAGGCATCCAGCCAGGCGGTGCGCACCGAGGTGTCGTAGGCGGCGACTTCGTAGTGCACGGTCAGCGGCTGGCCGGCTGCGCAGTCGGCGCGCCAGCGGCACTTGTCCAGCTGGTGCAGGGCGACAGGCTGGCCGCCCTGGCGCGCGCCGCGCATCTGCAGGTTCTTGGAGAACTCGCGCACCAGGTAGCTGCCCGGGATCCACACCGGCAGCGACAGCTCCTGCTGCGCGGCGGGTGCGTGCACCGTCAATTCGATGCGGTACAGATGTTCGTGGCGGGCTGAGAGGTCGACGCGGTAGTGCACCGCGGCCGAAGTAGGGCGCAGGGTGGTCATCGGCAGGCGCCGGGCAAACCGGTGCTATCAAAAACAGAGATGCAGGCCCAAGTAAATAAAGGGCTGGAGCCGTATTTCATGGAAAAAAGGCGCGCCACCGATGGCGGCCGCCCGAACCTCACTTGGCGGCGGCAGCCGCTTCGGCCAGGCGCTTTTCCACGTCCTGCGCGCCGATGGCGCCGGGGATGCGCGTGCCGTCGGCGAACAGCAGCGTGGGCGTGCCGGTGATCTTGTGCTTGCGCCCGAAGGCCAGGTTGCGCTGCAGCGCGGCAGTGTCGCAGCTGGCGGAGGCCGGCATCTTGTCGCGCAGCATCCAGTCGTGCCAGCTGCCGGCGGCGTCCTTGGCGCACCAGATGTTGCGCGACTTCTCGGCCGAATCCGGGCTCAGGATCGGATACAAAAACAGGTAGACCGTGACGTTGTCGACGTTCTGCAGGTCCTTTTCGAAGCGCTTGCAGTAGCCGCAGTTGGGGTCCTCGAACACCGCCACCTTACGCTCGCCCTTGCCGCGCACGATGGTTACCGCGTCCTGCAGCGGCAGCGCCTTGAAGTCCACCGCGGTCAGCTTGGTGATGCGGTCCTCGGTCAGGTTGCGGCGCGCGCGGGTGTCGATCAGCTCGCCCTGGATCAGGTAGTTGCCCCCGGCGTCCGTGTAGAACAGGTCGGTGCCGACGCGCACCTCGTACAGGCCCTTCATCGGGGTCTGGCGCACCTCGTCGATCTGCGACAGCTGCGGAATGCGCTCGGCCAGCGCCTTGCGGATCACGGCGTCCTGCGCCAGGGCGTGGCCGCCGGCCAGCAAGAGGGCTGCGGTGGCGAGCAGGGTACGGGCTTGTTTCATGGACGGGGGAGAAGGAATCAGGTTGCGAGAGTACGGCCGCCAGGGCCGCCGCACGGCGGGGAAGGTGTCAGGGCGCGCTGCCGCCCATGGCGCGCTGCGCCACCCAGTGCTTCAGCGGGCCGCTGCGCTCGAAGCCGTTCATGCCCCAGTTGCGCAGCGCCGCCAGCGCCGACTCGCGCCGGGCAAACAGCTGCTGCAGCCCATCCATGACCAGCCCGGCCGGCAGCAGCGCCGCCTTGGCGGCACGCTCGTAGCGGCGCAGCAGGCGCAGGTCGGACAGCGGGCGCCAGCCCTCGCGCTGGCGCAGCACCTGCGCCAGCAGCTCGGCGTCGGCCAGGCCCAGGTTCAGGCCCTGGCCGGCCAGCGGGTGCACGGTGTGCGCCGCGTCGCCGGCCAGCACCCAGGCGCCGCGGCTGTCGCCGGGCATGCGCCCGCACCAGTGGCGCGCGCGCGCTTGCTGCAGCGCCCAGGCGGCGCGCGGCCCGTTCACGCGCAGCCCGCCCAGTGCCCCGCGGCTGGCCTGCGCCAGCTGCCGGGTGAAGGATTCGTCGTCGGCCTGGAGCCATTGCGCCGCTTGGTCATGGGGGACAGACCAGACCACGGCCACCGAGTTCCCCTGTGGTCCGTCCAGCGGCAAAAAGGCCAGGATCGAGCCGTCCGGCGCGAACCACTGGCGCGCCACCTGCTCGTGCGGCAGCTCGCACGCCAGGCGCGTGGCGATCGCCGTCTGGCCGTAGGGCGTGACGTCGAACTCCACGCCCAGCTCGGCGCGGGTGCTGCTGGCGCGGCCTTCGCAGATCACCGTGAGCGGCGCCGGCACCGGCGCGGGCACCAGCTCGACCTGCGGCTGGAAGCGCACCGCGTCCTGCAGCCGCGCGTGCAGCGCCGGCACGTCGACGATCCAGGCCAGCGCCGCGTCGCCCTCCGCGCCGGCATCGAAGTGCACGGCGCCGTCCTGGTCGGCCGCCACCTGCATGTGCAGCACCGGCGTGGCGTGCTGTTCGTCCGGCCAGGCGCGCAGCGACTGCAGCAGCGCGTGCGAGGCGGCATTCAGCGCATAGGCGCGCACGTCGGCGGTCTCGGGTGCATCGGGCGCGGCCGGCGGGGCCACCAGCGCCACGCGCAGCCGCTCCCGCGCCAGGAGAAGGGCCAGGGTACGGCCGACGATGCCCGCGCCCCGGATGCAAATGTCGAATGTCTGCGCCATGCGCGGCATTGTAGGAGCGCCCCGCGCAGGGCCTTGCAGGCCCCCGGCCTAGAATCGCGGGTTTCCCCAGACACCCAGAAAGCCTGAAGCGCCATGAGCCTGAAATGCGGCATCGTCGGCCTGCCCAACGTCGGCAAGTCCACCCTGTTCAACGCCCTGACCAAAGCGGGCATCGCCGCCGAGAACTATCCGTTTTGCACCATCGAGCCCAACACCGGCGTGGTCGAGGTGCCCGACCCGCGCCTGGACCAGCTGGCCGCCATCGTCAGCCCTGAGCGCACCGTGCCGGCCATCGTCGAGTTCGTGGACATCGCCGGTCTGGTGGCCGGTGCCAGCCAGGGCGAGGGCTTGGGCAACCAGTTCCTGGCGCACATCCGCGAGACCGACGCCATCGTCAACGTGGTGCGTTGCTTCGAGGACGAGAACGTGATCCACGTGGCCAACAGGATCGACCCGATCGCCGACATCGAGGTCATCCTGACCGAGCTGTGCCTGGCCGACCTGGCCACGGTGGAAAAGGCCCTGAACCGCTATTCCAAGGCCGCCAAGAGCGGCAACGACAAGGAAGCGGCAAAGCTGGTTGCATTGCTGACGCCGATCCAGGCGGCGCTGAACGCGGGCCAGCCCGCGCGCACGGTGGAGGTGTCCAAGGAGGACGCGCCGCTGCTCAAGCAGTTCTGTCTGATCACCGCCAAGCCGGCGATGTTCGTCGGCAACGTGGCCGAGGACGGCTTCGAGAACAATCCGCTGCTGGACAAGCTGAAGGAATACGCCGCCGCCCAGGGCGCGCCGGTGGTCGCCATCTGCGCCAAGATCGAGGCGGAAATGGCCGAGATGGACGACGACGACCGGGCCATGTTCCTGCAAGAGATGGGCCTGGACGAGCCCGGTCTGAACCGCCTGATCCGCGCTGGCTACGACCTGCTGGGCCTGCAGACCTATTTCACCGCCGGCGTGAAGGAAGTGCGCGCGTGGACCATCAAGAAGGGCGACACCGCGCCCCAGGCCGCCGGCGTGATCCACGGCGACTTCGAGCGCGGCTTCATCCGCGCGCAGACCATCGCCTTCGACGACTTTTTGCAGTTCAAGGGCGAGCAGGGCGCCAAGGACGCGGGCAAGATGCGCGCCGAGGGCAAGGACTACGTCGTCAAGGATGGCGATGTGATGAATTTCCTGTTCAATGTATGACAGCGCCGACACGAGAGATGTCCGCCGACGGCTGGATGGTCGAGAGCCTGTCCCATGGCGAGATTTTCTTCGCCTCGCCCACGCTGCAGCAACGCTCGCATGGGACGAAAGGTGCCGTGTGCGCCTACGAGCCAGTGAGCGCCGACGGCGTCCGCCGGCTGTTTGATCGCGCGCGAGCAGCGGGCATAGCTCGCCCTGTGCTGTTTGGCTTGGTGCCGTTTGACACCACACGCCATGCCAGCTTCACGATCCCAGTGCAGCTGCAGTTGGCACCCGTACCGCAGCGCGGCGGCGCCGTCGTCGCGCCGGCGGGGCGCAGGCCTGCGGTGGTGGCGCGCCAGCCTGTCCCTGCGCCTGAAATCTATGGCGATATGGTGCGCAAGGCGCTGGATCTTTATGAAGAGGGCGACGTGCGCAAGATCGTCCTCTCACGGGCCATGGACGTGGAGCTGGATGCGCCTATTGCATACGCCGATGTGCTGCGTGACCTGTTACGCCGCAACGCGCAGGGATATACCTTTGCCGTGCCCGCTTGGTCCGATGGTGTGGCCGGGGCCCAGCCGGCCGCGAGCATGGTGGGGGCCAGCCCAGAGTTGCTGGTGCGCCGCGAAGGCGACAGGGTGTTCATCAATCCGCTGGCCGGCTCGATCCCCCGTGTGGCCGATCCGGAAGAGGACCAGGCGCGCCGCGAGGGCCTGGCGGTGTCTGAGAAAGACCTGCGCGAGCATGGCTATGTGGTCAGCGACATCGTGCGCATCTTGCGCGAGCACTGCGAGGAACTTGACGTGCCGCAAGGTCCCTCGGTGATCGGCACCGATGCGCTATGGCACCTGTCCACTTTCATTGCCGGCCGATTGAAGAGTCCTGACTTGTCCGCGCTGGGGTTGGCTTGCGCTTTGCACCCCACGCCAGCCATCTGCGGTTTTCCCACCGCGCAGGCGTTCGCGCATATCCAGGACTTGGAGCCGTTCGACCGCGAATACTTCGCGGGTTTGGTCGGCTGGCAGCGCGAAGATGGGGACGGCGAATGGGCCTTGACGCTGCGCTGCGCCCGGTATGACGGAGACCGCCGCTTGCGTCTGTATGCAGGCGCGGGCACGGTCGCCGGGTCGGATCCGGAGAGCGAGATCCGCGAAACAGCGATGAAGATGGAAACCTTCATGCGCGCCATCGCATGACCGCCGCGCGGCTTAGGCAAAAAAAGACCTGCCGACGCGACGTGTCAGCAGGTCTTTTGCATTCACCGAAAAAAGTCAGTTCTCGGCAAGATTCAGGCGTTGGATCACGGGGGACCACCGCTGCAGTTCGTCCGCCATATATTGCCCGAACGCCTCGGGCGTAGATGGGGCCGCTTCCATGTACATGGTTTTCAGGCGCTGCGTCACCGAGGGGGAGGACAGGGCCTGGGTCAGGGCCGCATTCAGGCGTGTCTTGATGTCCGCTGGAATGCCGGCAGGCGCCACGAAACCGATCCAGCCTGAGCCTTCCACGCCGGGGTAGCCCAGTTCTGAGACTGTCGGCGTGTCGGGCAAGAAAGACAGGCGTTTGGCCGCCACTGCGGCGATGGCGCGCAAGCGGCCGTCTTTCACCATGGGCATCACCGCTACGGGGGGCAGCGCGGCAAACTGGGTGTCGCCGCTCAACAGCGAGGTGACCGCGTCTGGAGAGGATTTGTAGGGAACATGCAAGGCTTTGCCGCCCACACGGTCCAGCAAGAGCTCGACCGCCAGATGCGAGACCGTGCCTGCCCCTGTACTTGGGAAGTTCAACTGGGCGCCCGGCTTTTTCATGGCGGCAACCAGTTCAGGGAGTGTTTTGACCGGCGATGCGGAGGGGACCACCAAGACGTTGTACTGGTGCACGCCCAGCGTCAGTGGGGTCAGATCGGTGGCGGGCCGGTACGGCAGATGCTTATAGATGACCGTGTTGTTGACCAGCGGACCCGTGATCGAAACGCCGAACGTGTATCCATCGGGATTGGCCTTGGCAATCGCATCGGTGCCCAAGTTGCCACTGGCGCCTGGCTTATTTTGAATCACGATGCTTTGCTGAAGCGTCTTTCCCGCTTCCTCGGCCACCGCACGGGCCATGGTGTCCGGGCTGGAGCCGGGCCCGAACGGGACAATCAGGGTCAAGGGCTGCCTGACAGGCCACGCCGCAGGTTGAGCGCTTGCCGTTGCGATCAGTCCTACGGACAAAAGAGCAGCCAAGCTGCGCAAACCAAGTGATTTCATCTCCGAGGATCTTTCTAAGGTTCAGGAACAAATGCTTCCGGCAAGATAACTGCCTGAGCAGCCATCAGGAATGGCGGAAGGGGCGCAGAGCCAGGCAAACGCCTTCTCCGCAGCCTGCAAATGCTAACGCCACCCTGGCGGGCGTGGCAGGCGAATCCAGACCGCGAACGGACCGGTTCAACTGCTGCACAGCGCCGCCGGCCAGCCCACGCCGCGGTCGCCGGTCAGCGCTCGAAAGCCGGGGCGCGCGAAAAGGTAGCCCTGCATCAGGCTCACACCCTCGCTGCAGAAAAAATCACGCTCGCCCTCGGTCTCGATGCCCTCGGCGACGATGCTGATGTCCAGCTCCTGGCAGATGCGCAGCAGCCCGCGCGTGATGGCCTGGCGCGAGCGGCTGGTGTCCACGCCGCGCACCAGCGCCATGTCCAGCTTGACGATGTCGGGCTGGAAGTCCGCCAGCAGCGTCAGGCCGGCATAGCCGGCGCCGAAGTCGTCGATGGCGGTGAGAAAGCCGAAGCGCTGGTACTCGCGCAGGATCTCGGCCAGCCACGGCCCGTCCTCGACCCGCTCGCCCTCGGTGACCTCGAAGATGATGCGTTCCAGCGGAAAGGCGTGCTCGCGCGCGGCGTCCAGCGTGGTGCGGATGCACAGCTCGGGCCGGTACACGGCGTTGGGCAGGAAGTTGATGGACAGGCGCGTGCCCATGCCCAGCGCCGCCGCGGTGCCGATGGCCTTGACGCGGCAGGCCTGGTCGAAACGGTAGCGGTTGTCTTCGGTCACCTGGCCCAGCACCCAGCCGGCGCCCTGGCCTTCGGGGCCGCGCACCAGCGCCTCGTGCGCCCAGACCTGGTGCGCGGCCAGATCGACGATGGGCTGGTAGGCGAAGTCGAAGTCGAAGCCCAGCGGCGCCGCGTTGATGCAGCCGGCGCAGCCGCGCGTGGCACGGGGGGCGTTGTCGGATGGAAGAGGGTGCATGGGCAGGGTCCGCAAGAGCTGGGGCGGGGACACCATTGGTGACAGTCGGACGCATCGTCGCACAGGCGGCTGCCCGGCAGCACCCGGCCCGACATTGGCCCGGGTCGGCTGTCGGGCTTGGAGGCGGCGCCGTGGCGGATTGGAGCGCCGTGCGTGCTGTCCGCTGCGCGTCAGCCGGGCCGGGGCGGGCAAGCGCACAATCCGCGGCACCCAGACGCCCAGCCCAGTGCCGGCCCGTAGAGCCGCCGAGTCCCGGCGCTGCGCCAGCCGCGCCTGGTGGCGGTCTCGGGCCTGTCGGCGCTGCTACTGTCAGCCAACTGGCTGATCTATGTGTGGGCGGTGAACAGCGGCCATGTGCTGGACGCCAGCCTGGGCTACTTCATCCTGCCGCTGATCAACGTGGCGCTGGGCTACGTGGTGCTGGGCGAGCGCCCGCGGCGCGGCCAGTGGGCAGCGGTGGCCATCGCCGCGCTGGGGGTGCTGTGGCTGGCGCTGCAGGCAGGCCGCCTGCCCTGGACCGGGCTGGCGATCGCGCTGACTTTTGGCGGCTACGGCCTGCTGCGCAAGACGGCGCCGCTGGGCGCGCTGGAGGGCTTGGCCCTGGAAACCGCGCTGCTGGCCCCGCTGGCCGCCGCGCTGCTGGCCTGGTGGGGCTGGCAGGGCACGGCGGCGTGGGCGCACGCCAGTGCCGCCGACTGGGCTTGGCTGCTGGCGGCCGGGCCGATCACCGCCGTGCCGCTGCTGCTGTTCGCCGCCGGCGCGCGGCGCGTGCCGTTGGCCACGCTGGGGCTGCTGCAGTACATCGCCCCCAGCCTGCAGTTCCTGCTGGGTGTGGGACTGCTGGGCGAGGCGGTGCAGCCGGCGCGGCTGGTGGGCTTCGCGCTGATCTGGGGTGCGCTGGCGCTGTTCGCGCTGGAGGGAGCCTGGCAGCGGCGCCGCACGCTCGCGATGCTGGATTCAGTATGAAATCTGCTTTGAGCCCATATGGATCAACGGCTGGCAGCTATCAAAACAGTCGTTATCCGTGCAGCCAGGACAGCCAGCCATCGGGCACGGTGTGCAGCAGCAGCGTGGTCATGACCAGGTAGCGCAGGAACTTGCCCACCGCCATGTAGGCCACGCAGGGCCAGAACGGCAGGCGCAGCCAGCCGGCGACGGCGCACAGCGGGTCGCCCACCACCGGCAGCCAACTCAGCAGGCAGGCGCGCGCGCCGTGGCGGCGCAGCCACACGCGCACCACCCGCTCGTGGCGCGACAGCCGGCGCGGGCGGCGCGCGGGCGGCGGCGCATCGGCCGCGGCCAGTTGGCGCGCGGCCTGCCAGGCCTTGTGCGCCCCCAGGCCCATCCACCAGCTGACGGCGCCGCCCAGGGTATTGCCGGCGCTGGCCATCAGCACGGCCGGCCAGAACAGCTCCGGGTTCAGCTTGATCAGGCCGAACACCGCCGGCTCGGAACCCAGCGGCAACAGCGTTGCGGAAACGAAGGCCACCAGAAAGACCGTGCTCAGGCCGAATTGCGGCAGGGCCAGGGTGTCGAGCAGCAGGTGCATCCAGTCGGGCATGGGCGGGCAGTGTAGGAAGAGGGCGCGCGCGCCGGAACATTCCTGTGCGTGGCGCGCTGCCTCTTGTATCGTCGCCGCTCTCAATACAGGCGTAGGAGGGAGCGACGATGACAGGCAGGCAGCGTGCAATGGTCATGGATGGGCGCAGCAAGGCGCTGGCGGCGGGCGCCGCGGCGCTGCTGGCGCTGGCGCTAGGCGGCTGCGCCGGCCTGGCGGGCACGGCCCCGCAGGGCGCGGGCGCGCCCGACCTGGTGCCGCTGGCCAGCGTCGCGCCGGACATCGCGCAGGACCTGCGCTATGCCGGCAGCCGCAACTTTCTCGGCCGCCCGGTGGCCGGGTACGAGCACGCGCAGTGCTGGCTCAGTCGCCCGGCGGCGCAGGCGCTGGCGGCGGTGCAGCGCGAAGTGGCGCCGCTGGGCCTGCGCGTCAAGGTCTTCGACTGCTACCGGCCGCAGCGCGCCGTGGACGATTTCGTGCGCTGGGGACGCGACCTGAAAGACCAGGCGACGCGCGCCGCGTACTACCCGCGCGTGCCCAAGGCCGAGCTGTTCCAGCGCGGCTACATCGCCGAGCGCTCGGGCCACAGCCGCGCCAGCACGGTGGACCTGACGCTGGTGGTGGAGGATGGCATGCGCGCGCGCCAGGTGCTGGCCGGGCCGCTGGCCGATGGCGAAGAGGCCGACATGGGCACGCCGTTCGACCTGTTCGATGCGCGCTCGCACACCGACAACGCCGAGCTGCCGCCGGACGTGCAGGCCAACCGCCGCTGGCTGCGCGCGCTGATGCAGCGCCACGGCTGGCGCAACCTGCCCGAGGAGTGGTGGCACTACACGCTGGAGCAAGAGCCCTATCCGCAGCAGTATTTCGACGTGCCGCTGCGCTGACGCGGGCTGCGCCACGCCAGCCGCGCAGCAGCTGAGCGAGACGCAGCGCGACGATCTGCTGGCCTGCCTCGAGCACCTGGCCGGGCAGGGTGCCGGGCCCGCTGCCGCCGGGGCAGGCGGTGCCACCCGACCCGAGGCTGGCAGCGGCGCGGCCGCCACGCAGCGCTGAGCCCGGCACGGTGCTGGCACCACCAGCGCAGGCAGACGCGCCGGCCGGGTGCTGAAAAATTGGGCAGTACAATCCGCGTCCCCCGCGCTCGCCCGGTCCCGGCCAGCCGCCCTGACGCCTTTTTCCCAGCCCGCCCGTCCATGTCCGCCCTGCGCATCGGCTCGCATGCCCTGCCCAACCGCCTGTTCGTCGCCCCCATGGCGGGCGTGACGGACCGGCCGTTCCGCCAGCTGTGCAAGCAGCTGGGCGCGGGCTACGCGGTCAGCGAGATGGTCACCTCGCGGCGCGACCTGTGGGACAGCCTCAAGACCAGCCGCCGCGCCAACCATGATGGCGAGAGCGGCCCGATCGCCGTGCAGATCGCCGGCACCGACGCGCCCATGATGGCCGAGGCGGCGCTCTACAACATCGACCGCGGCGCGCAGATCATCGACATCAACATGGGCTGCCCGGCCAAGAAGGTCTGCAACAAGTGGGCCGGCTCGGCGCTGATGCAGAACGAGCCGCTGGCGCTGGAGATCGCCGCCGCCGTGGTCGCCGCCTGCGCGCCGCGCGGCGTGCCGGTGACGCTGAAGATGCGCACCGGCTGGTGCGACGCGCAGAAAAATGCCGTGCGGCTGGCGCGCCAGTTCGAGGACGCGGGCATCCAGCTGCTCACCGTGCACGGGCGCACGCGCGAGCAGGGTTACCGCGGCCAGGCCGAGTACGACACGGTCGCCGCCGTCAAGGCCGCGGTGGCCGTGCCGGTGGTGGCTAACGGCGACATCGACAGCCCGCAAAAGGCCCGCGCCGTGCTGGCTGCCACCGGCGCCGACGCGCTGATGGTCGGCCGCGCTGCGCAGGGCCGGCCGTGGATCTTTCGCGAGATCGGCCACTTCCTGGCCACCGGCGAGCACCTGGCGCCGCCCCTGGTGGCCGAGGTGCGCCGCCTGCTGCTTGCGCACCTGCAGGACCACTACCGGCTGTACGGCGAAGGCACCGGCGTGCGCAGCGCGCGCAAGCACATCGGCTGGTACGTGCGCCAGCTGCCCGGCGGCGAGGCGCTGCGCCCGCACATCAACACCCTGCACGACTGCGATGCCCAGTGGCAGGCCGTGGCGCGCTATTTCGACGACCTGGGCCAACGCATGGACCGGCTGCCCGCCGCGGCCCCTGAAGAACACCATCTGCCTGCATGACCATCGACAGCATCCGCCCGCTCGAGGGCACCGGCCCCCAGGGCGACAGCGGCAACGCCAGCCTGGAGCAGTGCGTGCGCGACAGCCTGCACGGCTACTTCCAGGACCTCGGGGGCGAGACGCCCAACGGCGTGTATGACATGGTGGTGCGCTTGGTAGAGCGCCCGCTGCTGGAGGTGGTGATGGACCAGGCGCAGCAGAACCAGTCGCGCGCCGCGCAGTGGCTGGGCCTGAACCGCAACACGCTGCGCAAGAAGCTGCTGGAGCACAACCTCCTGTAAGGCCGCGCGGCGTTTTTGCTACGTTAAACATAGCTGGAGGCCTGTGTAAATAGAGGACTGCAGCCGGTTTTCATCCATATTTCATTACCGAGAGGCCCCATGAACGCACTGATTTCCGTCTCCGACAAGACCGGCGTGGTCGAGTTCGCGCGCGCACTGCACGCCCTGGGCGTGCGCCTGCTGTCCACCGGCGGCACGGCGCAGCTGCTGGCGCGCGAAGGCCTGCCGGTCACCGAGGTGGCCGAGGTCACGCAGTTCCCCGAGATGCTGGACGGCCGCGTCAAGACGCTGCATCCCAAGGTGCACGGCGGCCTGCTGGCGCGGCGCGACCTGCCGGCGCACATGGCGGCGCTGCAGGAGCACGGCATCGACACGATCGACCTGCTGGTGGTCAACCTGTACCCGTTCGAGGCCACCGTGGCGAAGCCCGGCTGCACGCTGGCGGATGCCATCGAGAACATCGACATCGGCGGCCCGGCCATGGTGCGCAGTGCCGCCAAGAACTGGCAGGACGTGGGCGTGGTGACCGATGCAGCGCAGTACCCGCCGGTGCTGGCCGAGTTGCAGGCTCAGGGCAAGCTGTCGGATGCGCTGCGCTTCGCCCTGTCGGTGGCGGCGTTCAACCGCATCGCGCAGTACGACGGCGCGATCAGCGACTACCTGTCCTCCGTCACCTTCGAGGCGGAGAAGCTGGGCGAAGGCTACGTGCCCGCGCGCAACCCCTTCCCCGGCCAGAGCAACGGCATCTTCACCAAGGTGCAGGACCTGCGCTACGGCGAGAACAGCCACCAGAGCGCCGCGCTGTACCGCGACCTGCACCCCGCGCCCGGCTCCATCGTCACCGGCGAGCAGTTGCAGGGCAAGGAGCTGTCGTACAACAACATCGCCGACGCCGACGCCGCCTGGGAGTGCGTGAAAAGCTTCAAGCTGCCGGCCTGCGTCATCGTCAAGCACGCCAACCCCTGCGGCGTGGCCGTGGGCACCAGTGCGCTGGAGGCCTATTCCAAAGCCTTCCAGACCGACCCGACCAGCGCCTTCGGCGGCATCATCGCCTTCAACCGCCCGGTGGACGGCGCGGCGGCGCAAGCCATCGCCAAGCAATTCGTCGAGGTGCTGATGGCGCCCGACTTCACGCCCGAGGCGCTGGAGATCTTCAAGGCCAAGGCCAACGTGCGCCTGGTGAAGATCGCCTTGCCGCCCGGTGGCGACAGCGCCTGGCAGCAGGGCCGCAACGCCATGGACGCCAAGCGCGTCGGCTCGGGCCTGCTGCTGCAGACCGCCGACAACCACGAGCTGCAGCTGCCCGACGTGCGCGTGGTCACCACGCGCCAGCCGACGCAGGAAGAGATGCAGGACCTGATGTTCGCCTGGAAGGTGGCCAAGTACGTGAAGAGCAACGCCATCGTCTTCTGCAAGGGCGGCATGACCATGGGCGTAGGCGCCGGGCAGATGAGCCGGCTGGATTCGGCGCGCATCGCCAGCATCAAGGCCCAGGCCGCCGGCCTGAGCCTGGCCGGCACGGCGGTGGCCAGCGATGCCTTCTTCCCGTTCCGCGACGGCCTGGACGTGGTGGTGGACGCCGGCGCGACCTGCGTGGCGCAGCCCGGCGGCTCGATGCGCGACCAGGAGGTGATCGACGCCGCCAACGAGCGCGGCGTGGCCATGGTGTTCACGGGCGTGCGGCACTTCCGGCATTGACCCGCGCCGGCCGCTGCCGCGGCCGATGGGGCATAGTGGGGCGCTGACCGCCCGCGCCGATTGCAGCCAGCCTGAAGAGAACCTGCCCATGGACCTGCCACCGACCTTCAGCCGCCCAGGTGGGGCGGCGCCTGCCGTCTGGTGCGGCGCGCCGCCGCCGGACGACGAAGGCCAGCGCCTGTTCTTCCTGCGCTCGACCGGTCTGCTGGACACCACCGCCAGCGCCGCCTTCGACCGCATCACGCGGCTGGCCAGCCAGATCTTCGAGGTGCCGATCAGCCTGATCTCGCTGGTGGACGAGCAGCGCCAGTGGTTCAAGTCGCGCGTCGGGCTGGACGTGGACGAAACGCCGCGCGAGGTGTCCTTCTGCGCATACTGCGTGAGCGACCGCGCACCGCTGGTGGTGCCCGATGCGCGCCAGGACGCACGCTTTGCCGGCAACCTGCTGGTCACCGGTGCGCCCGGCATCCGCTTCTACGCCGGCGCGCCACTCGTCCTGCCGACGGGCCACGTGCTGGGCAGCCTGTGCATCATCGACACCCGCCCACGCGCGTTCAGCGCCGCCCAGCTGCAGCTGCTGCAGGACCTGGCGGCGCTGGTCATGAGCCAGATCGACCTGCACCAGTTGGCCGGGCGGGTGCACGAGGTGACGCGGCTGCCCAACCGCGCGCAGCTGGCCGACGACCTGCGCGCCGCCTGCCGCGACGCGCGCGCCGGCGGGCAGTGCACGCTGATGCTGCTGGACCTGATGGGCAACGACCAGCTGCATTCGGCCGTGCGCGCCATTGGCATCGCGCGGCTGGAGAGCGCGCTGCGCAGCGTCGCCAGCCAGCTGCTGGGCTGGCTGCCGGCCGGTGCGGCCCTCTACCACGTCAGCGAAAGCCGCCTAGCGGTGCTGCTCGTGCATGCCGGCGCGCACGCGCCGCAGGACGACTTCGCGTCCGGGTTGCTGGCGCGTTTCGACCAGCCGCTATGGCTCAACGGCCTGTCGGTGCAGCTGCATGTCGATGCCGGACTGGCGCGCTTTCGCCTGCTGCCCGGGGAGGCGGAAGACGCGCTGCGCCGCGCCTCGACCGCGCTGCATGGGGCGCGGGCCGCGCAGCAGCGCCTGGCCTGGCACCAGCCCGCGGACGACGCGCCGCACCAGCGCGCCTACGCGCTGCTGCACAGCATCCCGGCGGCGCTGGCCGCGGGGGAGTTCCGCCTGGTCTATCAGCCCAAGCTGAACCTGCGCAGCGGCCGCTTCAGCGGCGTGGAGGCGCTGGCGCGCTGGCGCAGCGCGCAGCACGGGGACGTCTCGCCCGCAGAGTTCGTGGCGCTGATCGAGAGCACCGCGCTGATCCACGAGTTCACCGAATGGGTGCTGCACCAGGCGCTGGCGCAGCTGGCGGCATGGCGCGCTCAAGGGCTGGAGCTGACCATGGCCGTGAACGTGTCGGCGCGCAACCTGGAGCACCCGCACTTTCTGCGCATGCTGCGCAACGCCTGCGCGTTGCACGACGTGCCGGCGCCGGCGCTGCACCTGGAATGCACCGAGAACGCGGTCATCGCCGGCACCCGCACGGCGCGCGTGCTGCAGGAGGTGCTGGCCCTGGGGGTGAGCATCTCGCTGGACGACTTTGGCGTCGGCTACAGCAACCTGGCCTGCCTGCATTCGCTGCCGGTGCAACTGCTCAAACTCGACCAGTCGCTCATCAAACCCATTGCCGCCGACGTGCGCGCCCTGGCGCTGGTGCGCTCGCTGATCCTAATGGGCCACAGCCTGGGCTACCGTCTGCTGGCCGAGGGCGTGGAAAGCGCCGAGGTGCTGGACATCCTGGCGCGCGAGGGCTGCGACGCGGCGCAGGGCTACCACCTGTCGCGGCCGCTGGAGGCGTCGGCGGCGGCGGACTTCCTGCGCGCCGCGCCCGCGGTGGCAGCCCTGGCCGCACCGGTGTCCGCCAGCTGAACGCGGCGGGCGGTCGCCGCACCAGGCACCAGCTGGGACGGCAAAAAGGCCCCGCAGGGCCTTTTTTGAGTGAAAAAGCGATCCAGTCCTGATGTGCAAAGGGCCTGCAGCTATGCTTTCGATAGTTCCCGGAACACCTCGCGCGCCGCCGCCACGCTCTGCGCGATGTCGTCCTCGGTGTGCGCGCTGCTGACGAAGCCGGCCTCGTACAGCGCCGGCGCGATGTACACGCCGCGCGCCAGCAGGCCGTGGAACAGCCGGTTGAAGCGCGGTCCGTCGGTGGCCAGCACCTGCGGGTAGTTCTGCGGCAGCTCGGGCAGCAGGAAGAAGCCGAACATGCCGCCCTCGCAGTCGGTCACCAGCGGCACGCCCTCGGCGCGCGCGGCGTCCTCCAGGCCCTGCATCCAGGCGCGCGTGCGCGCCGCCAGCCGGTCGTAGAAGCCCGGCCTGGAAATTTCACGCAGTGTCGCCAGCCCGCAGGCGGTGGCCACCGGGTTGCCCGACAGCGTGCCGGCTTGGTACACCGGGCCCAGCGGCGCCAGCTGCTCCATCACCGCGCGCGGGCCGCCGAAGGCCGCCAGCGGCATGCCGCCGCCGATCACCTTGCCCAGCACCGTCAGGTCCGGTGCGAAGCCCGGGATCTGCTGCGCGTAGAGGCTCTGCGCGCCGCCCAGCGCCACGCGAAAGCCGGTCATGACCTCGTCCAGGATCAACAGGGCGCCATGCTGCGTGCACAGCTCGCGCGCGCGCTGCATGAACGGCACGCTGGCGCGCACGAAGTTCATGTTGCCGGCGATCGGCTCCATGATCACGCAGGCGATATCGGCGCCGTGCAGCGCGAAGGCCTCGTCCAGCTGCGCCACGTCGTTGTATTCGAGCACCAGCGTGTGCTGCACCACCTCGGGCGGCACGCCGGCGCTGGTGGCATGGCCGAAGGTCGCCAGGCCCGAGCCGGCCTTCACCAGCAGCGAATCGGCATGGCCGTGGTAGCAGCCGTTGAACTTGACGATCACCGAGCGCCCGGTGGCGCCGCGCGCCAGGCGGATGGCGCTCATGCCGGCCTCGGTGCCCGAGCTGACCAGGCGCACCATCTCCATCGACGGCACGTGGCGCAGGATCTCTTCGGCCAGCTCGACCTCGCGCTCGGTCGGCGCGCCGAAACTGAAGCCCTCCAGCGCCGCTTTTTGCACCGCTTCCAGCGCCGCCGGGTGGCCGTGGCCCAGGATCATCGGGCCCCAGGAGCCGATATAGTCGATATAGCGCTGGCCGTCGGCGTCCCACAGGTGGGCGCCCTGGGCGCGGGCAATGAAGCGCGGCGTGCCGCCCACGGCGCGGAAGGCGCGCACGGGCGAGTTCACGCCACCGGGGATGACGCGCTGCGCGCGCTCGAAGAGCTGCTGGCTGCGGGCGGGGGTGGAGGCGGTGGGGTCAGTGCTGTGTGTCATGCGGGGGCATCTCGAAGCCGGACGGGTCCAGCGGATCGGGTGTGGCGCTCTCGTCGGCTTCGTCGTCGTCCGGCTGGGCCCAGAACATGCGGTCGGGCAGCACCTGGCCCATGCCGGGACGGATGCCGCATTCCAGCGCGCCGTCCAGGTAGGTCAGCGCCTCGGCCAGAGCCTCGCCCAGGTCGCAGCCGGTGGCCACCAGGGCCGTGAGCGTGGCGCTGAGCGTGTCGCCGGCGCCGATGAAGGTCGCCTCGATGCGCTCGAAGCGCACGCTGGCCAGCACCGACTGGGCCGAGGTCAGAACGTTGTCGATGTGCTGCTCGGGTAGCGGCACGCCGGTCACCAGCAGGTAGGGCACACCGTGCTCCTCGGCGGCCAGCGCCAGCTCACGCGGGCTGGGCGGGTGGCTGGCCGACCAGTCGGGCAGGAGCCAGCGCGCCAGCAGGCTGTGGCTGCCGACCAGCACCGAGGTCTGCGGCAGCAGCAGCTCGGCGAAGGCGTCCAGGTACTGGTCGATCAGGTCGTCGCGCCACCACGACAGATCGGGCATGTAGGCGATGACCGGCAGCTCGGCATAGTCGGCGGCGATCTCGGCAATGGTCGCCAGGTTTTCGGGGCTGCCGGCGAAGCCGACCTTGATGGCCTGCACCGGCATGTCTTCGAGCGCGGCGCGCGCTTGCTCGGCCACCGCGTCGCTGTCGAATGCGAAGTGCTCGAAGATCTGCGTGGTGTCGCGGGCGTAGGCGCCAGTGACCACCGCCAGCGGATGGCCGCCGACGGCACTGATGGCGGCGATGTCGCCGGTCAGCCCGCCGGCGCCGCTGGGGTCGCTGGCGTTGAAGGCCAGCACGCAGACCACGTCCACCAGGCTGTCCGGTTCATCGGTGGCGGCAATCGGGGTTTCCGGGGGGCGCGCGGAACTGGATTTCATGCAAAAAACGACCAGCCTAACGGATGGCGCGAAAGCCGCGTCCGGCTGTGAGGGCTGGATACAATCGTTGCATTCTATGAGATGCTTTCTGACACTCGATTCAAGCCGTGACTGATCCCAAGACCTGGATGTGCGTGGTATGCGGGTGGCTCTACGATGAGGCCGCCGGCTCGCCACAGGACGGACTGGCGCCCGGCACCCGCTGGCAGGATGTCCCCGCTGACTGGGCTTGCCCCGAGTGCGGCGCCTCCAAGGACGACTTCGAGATGGTCGAGATCTGAGCGCCGGCCCGCCGGCGCCGCCAACCGTTGCCCAGGAGCACCAAAGAAATTGGCTACGACGACAAATGCTGCCCCGGTCCGGGTGCTGGTGGTGGACGACAGCAACACCATCCGGCGCAGTGCCGAGATCTTTCTCAAGCAGGGCGGCCACGAGGTGCTGCTGGCCGATGACGGCTTTGATGCGCTGGCCAAGGTCAACGACTACCAGCCGCAGGTCATCTTCTGCGACATCCTGATGCCGCGCCTGGACGGCTACCAGACCTGCGCCATCATCAAGCGCAACGCCCGCTTCGCCGCCACGCCGGTGGTCATGCTCTCGTCCAAGGACGGGGTCTTCGACAAGGCGCGCGGCCGCATGGTCGGCTGCCAGGACTACCTCACCAAACCCTTCACCAAGGACCAGCTGCTGCAGGCCGTGCAGCACTGCCTTGGCGCGCAACAAGGATTCCAATGATGCCCATCCGCAAGGTGCTGGTCGTGGACGACTCCAGGACCGAACTCATGTTCCTGACCGGCCTGCTGCAAAAGAAAGGCCTGCAGGTACGTACGGCCGAGAACGCCGACGAGGCGCTGCGCAGCCTGGCCGAGGACAAGCCCGACCTGATCCTGATGGACGTGGTCATGCCCGGCCAGAACGGCTTTCAGCTGACGCGCACCATCTCGCGCGATCCGCGCTATAGCGACGTGCCGATCATCATGTGCACCAGCAAGAACCAGGAAACCGATCGGGTCTGGGGCATGCGCCAGGGCGCCCGCGGCTATGTCACCAAGCCGGTCGATCCGGCGCAGTTGCAGGCCACCATCGATGCCCTCGGCTGAGCGGCTGCGGTTCCATGGCCAAGCGTGAGGCTCTGAAGGAGCTGCAGACGCGCCTGGCCGCGCGCCTGCAGGCTGCGCGCGCCGAGGGGGTGGCGGTGGCGGCATGGCTGGCCGTGGAGACCGGCGGCCGGCGCCTGCTGCTGCCGCTGGCGCAGGCCGGCGAAATCTTCTCCTGGAGCGGTGTCCAGCCCGTGCCCTATACCCAGCCCTGGTTCCTGGGTGTGGCCAACCTGCGCGGCGCGCTGTGCGGCGTGATCGACCTGGCAGTGCTGCTCGGGGCCGTGTCGACGCGCTCCGAACAGGCGCTGGCCGAGGCCAGCGTGCTGACGTTGGGCGGCGCGCTGGAGGTCAATGCCGCGTTGCTGGTCGAACGCCTGGCGGGCCTGCGCAGCGCCGACACCTTCAGCGCCAGCGAAGCCCCGGACGCGGATACGCCAGCCTACCTTGGCGCCACGCATCTGGATGCCCAGGGCCAGCGCTGGCAGGAAGTTGACCTGCAGGCCCTGTCGCGTGATCCGGCCTTCCTGGCCATCAGCACCTGATCCGCTTTCCTCCCTTTTCCCGTCAAGGCAGCACCATGTCCGTCGCCAATCCCTTTGGAAAACTGTTCAATCGCAAGGACGTCGCAGGCGGCGACGCGCAGCGGCCGGACGAGGGCGCGCGGCCGCTGCTGGGTCCGTCCGAGCTCTACCCGGAGGATGCGCTGAACAGCGTGCAAGGCCAGCCGGCCCCGCTGCTGGCCGCTTCCGATGAGCCTTTGGTAGCGCACGAGGCAGCGGACGAAGTGCGGCTACCGCTACTGGGCCGGACCAGCACTGCCAAGCACCAGCGACACCTGCTGATGCTGCTGACCGTGGGCCTGCTGGTGCTGGCGCTGATCGCCGGCTGGGTGCTGCAGCAAGCCAACCGCTCGGCGGCGCAGCTGACCGCCACCGGCCAGGCACTGATGCAGTCGCAACGCCTGGCCAAGTCGGTGTCGCAGGCGCTGGTGGGCAACCCGCAGGCCTTCCCCGACGTGGTCGACAGCTCGGGCGTGCTGGCACGCAACGTGCGCGCGCTGCATAACGGCGACTCTGCACTGGGAGTGCAGCAGGTGGCGGCGCCGCTGCAAGGCGAGATCGACGCCATCCTGCCGCTGGTCGAGCGCGCCGAGAAGAACGCCGCGACCGTGATGGGCCAAGAGAAGATCCTGACGCAGGTGGGCGACGCGCTGCGCACCATCAACCGCCAGTCCTCGGACCTGCTGGAGATGGCCGAGGCCATCTCGTCGCTGAAGTTGCAGCAGGGTGCTCCGGCGGCCGAGATTTCCGCCGCAGGCCAGCTGGTGATGCTGACGCAGCGCATCGGCAAATCGGCCAACGAGTTTCAGACCACCGAGGGCGTCAGCCCCGAGGCAGTGTTCCTGCTGGGCAAGGATCTGAACACCTTCAAGGAAATCGCCCAGGGCCTGCTCGACGGCAGCGCCGAGCTGCGCCTGGGTGCGGCGCGTGATGCGCAGACGCGCGAGCAGCTGCAGGCGCTGGTCGCGCTGTACGAGCAGACGCGCACCCAGGCCGGTGCCATCCTAGGCAACCTGCAGGGCCTGGTGTCGGCGCGCGAGGCGCAAGCCGCCATCCTGACCGACAGCGAGCCGCTGCGGCGCCAGCTGGAAGGTCTGCAGGAAAACTTGGCGGAGCGTTCGGGCATGGGCGCCGGGCAGTTCGCGGCACTGGCTGCGGCGGCGCTGTTCGTGCTGCTGTGCGGCGTGGGCATCGCCCGCGTGCAGCTGCTGGACAGCCGCCAGCGCCAGAGCCTGGCCGAGACGCAGGAGCGCGAATCGCGCCAGCAGGAGCAGGAAGCCAAGCGCGTGAACGACGCCAACCAGGCGGCCATTCTGCGGCTGATGAACGAGCTGCAGGCCGTGGCCGAGGGCGACCTGACACAGGAAGCCACCGTGACCGAGGACATCACCGGCGCCATCGCCGACTCGGTGAACTACACCGTGGAGGAGCTGCGCCTGCTGGTGGGCAGCGTGCAGAACACGGCGGCGCGCGTGGCCGAGACCACCGCCCAGGTGGACTCCACCTCGACCGAGCTGCTGGCCGCCTCGACCGAGCAGCTGCGCGAGATCCGCGAAACCGGCCGCTCGGTGCTGGACATGGCCGGGCGCATCAACGACGTGTCCTCGCAGGCGCAGGAATCGGCCCAGGTGGCGCGTCAGTCGCTGCAGGCCGCCGAGCAGGGCCTGCAAGCGGTGCAGAACGCCATCGGCGGCATGAACGCCATCCGCGACCAGATCCAGGACACCTCCAAGCGCATCAAGCGCCTGGGCGAATCGTCGCAGGAGATCGGCGAGATCACCGAGCTGATCTCGGACATCACCGAGCAGACCAACGTGCTGGCGCTGAACGCCGCCATCCAGGCGGCCTCCGCCGGCGAGGCGGGCCGCGGCTTCTCCGTGGTGGCCGAGGAAGTGCAGCGCCTGGCCGAACGCTCGGCCGACGCCACGCGCCAGATCTCGGCGCTGGTGAAAGCCATTCAGACCGACACCCAGGATGCGGTGGCCGCCATGGAGCGTTCCACGCAGGGCGTGGTCGAGGGCGCGCGCCTGTCCGACAGCGCCGGCACGGCCCTGTCCGAGATCGACCGCGTGTCGCGCCGGCTGGCCGAGCTGATCGAGCAGATCTCGTCGTCCACCTCGCGCGAGGCGGTGCTGGCCAACGACGTGGCGGACAACATCCAGCACATCTTCGCTGTGACCGAGCAGACCGGCGAGGGCACGCGCATGACGGCCCAGCAGGTGCGCGAGCTTTCGCACATGGCCGAGGAGCTGCGCCAGTCGGTTACCCGCTTCAAGATCGCCTGACACGGCGACGTTTTCACTTCAGCACGGGCTGCGCGCAGCCGGGAACGAACCCATGCCAATCACCGACACCAGCCCGGCAGGCCACGACTGGACACAGGGCGAGCAGGACCTCGGCCCGCTGGCCTGGGTGCTGGACGAGCTGCGCAAGAGCCTGGACGGTGCCGCACGCGCCATGCGCCGCTTCGTGCGCGACGCGGAAGTGGCGCGCCAGTCCGATCTGGCGGCGCTGGACGCTGGCGGCCTGCGCGTGGCACGCCAGCAGCTGCATCAGGCCGGCGGTGCGCTGGAGATGGTCGGCATGGCGCAGCCGGCGCTGGTGGTGCGCGCGCTTGAGTCCGCGGTGCAGCGCTTCGTGCAGCGGCCCGAGCTGTGCGGCGACGACGCCACCGGAGTGATCGAGAGCGCCAGTTTCGCGCTCATCGAGTACCTCGAGCATGTGCTGGCCGGCAAGGCGGTGTCCCCGGTCTCGCTGTTTCCCCAATACCGTCAGGCGCAGGCGCTGGCCGGGGCCGATCAGGTGCACCCGGCCGACCTGTGGCCGGCCGAGCGGCGCCTGCGCGAGCCGATGCTGCAGGCCACGGCCGAGCCGCTGGCCTATGGCGCTGCGGCGCGCACGCGCATGGACAGCGCGGTGCTGCGCATTGTCAAGAGCGCCGACCGGCAGGCCGCGGCCGAGCTGCAGGCGGTGGCGCTGGGTTTCGCCGCGCTGCAGACCGACCGCCAGGTGCGCATCTTCTGGAAGGTGTGTGCCGGCTTCTTCGAGGCCATGGCCCACGGCGCGCTGGCGCCCGATGTGTACGTCAAGCGGGTCGCTTCGCGCGTGCTGCTGCAATACGCCGCGCTGGCGCGTACCGATGCGCCGCTGAACGAGCGGCTGCTGCAGGATCTGCTGTTCTTCTGTGCCCAGGCCCGGCCCACCGATCCGGCCGCGCTGCCGGCGCTGGCGGCGGTGCGTCAGGCCTATGGCCTGGAGCGCCACCAGCCGGTGGATTACGAAAAGCCGCGCTTTGGCCTGTACGACCCGGCGCTGCTGGCGCAAGCGCGCAAGCGCATCGCCGCCGCCACCGAGACCTGGTCGGCGCTGGCGGGTGGCGAGCGCAACAAGCTCAAGCCTGCGGCCGATCAGTTCAGCCTGGTGTGCGACTCGCTGCGCCGGCTGCAGCCGGGCAGCGAAAGCCTGGCACGGGCGCTCACCGAGGCGAGCGATGCCGTGGTGCGCTCGGGCGAGCCACCCAATCCATCGCTGGCCATCGAGGTGGCGACGGCGGTGCTGTACCTGCAGGCATCCTTCGATGACCTGGACCTGGCGCAGGACCAGGTGGCGCAGCGCGCCGGGCGCCTGGCGCAGCGCGTGGCCGAGGTGGCCGCCGGCGGCGAACCCCAGCCGCTGGAATCCTGGATGGAGGACCTGTACCGCCGGGTCAGCGACCAGCAGACCATGGGCAGCGTGGTGGGCGAGCTGCGCATCGCGCTGGCCGAGGCCGAGAAGGCGCTGGACCAGCATTTCCGTGACCCGCAGGACATGGCGGTGCTGGCATCCGTGCCCGGCGGGCTGCAGCAGATGCGCGGCGTGCTGTCGGTGCTGGGGCTGGACCAGGCCTCGCTGGCGGTGATGCACATGCGTGGCACGGTCGAGCAGCTGATGACCGGAGCCGTGGCGCCGCAGGACCGCGCCGAGGTTTTCGCCAGGCTGGGCAACAGCCTGGGGGCGCTCGGCTTCCTGGTGGACATGCTGAGCTACCAGCGCGCCATGGCGCGCAAGCTGTTCGTCTACGACGAGGAAGCCCAGGAGCTGCGCATCCTGATGGGACGCCAGCGCACTCGCGCCGGCGACAGCGCAGCCCAGGCGGTCGCCGGAGTCCAGGCACGCGATGTGACCGCAACCCCGGCGCCGGCACCGGAGACCTTCGTCGCGCAGCTGGCGCCTGCGCCCGCAGCGCCCGGCACGGATACCCTGCAGCCGCTCATGGCGCCTGCGGCGGACCACCTGCCGGTGGCCGCACCCCCGGCCCCGCCGATCGATCCGGCCGCGGCCGTGCCCGCGGCTGCCGGACCAGCGCCGGCCCCCGCCATCTCGCAGCCGCAGCCCGGCGATGCCGATGAGGACGATGGCGGCGAACTGCAGGACATCTTCCTCGAGGAGGCCCGCGAAGTGGTCGCCACCGGCCTGCAGGCCAGTGCGGCGCTGCGGCAGCAGCCGGGCGACCTGAGCGAGCAGACCACGCTGCGCCGGGCTTTCCACACCCTGAAAGGCAGCTCGCGCATGGTCGGGCTGACCGAGTTCGGCGAGGCCGCGTGGGCGCTGGAGCAGGCCTTGAACGCCTGGCTGGCCGAGCAAAAGCCCATGCCGGAGCCGCTGCTGGCGCTGTCCGAACATGCCTTGCATTCCTTCGGCCGGTGGAGCGACGACATCGCCAGCGGCAACGCCCAGGCCTGGCAGGCCCAGCCCTTCCGCGCCGCCGCGGATGCCGTCCGGCAGGGTGGCACGCTGCCGGATCTGACGCTCGCCCCAACAGACCACGCGCTGCCCGAGCCTGCCGCAGCCATCCAGGCCACGGAAGAACATCTTCTGCTGCAGGAAATGCCAGAGCCGGTCGCCATGCCGCTGGACATGGAGCAGGAGCAGCCTGCGCCAACCGCGGCGCAAAAGCCTGTGGCGGCCCCGGACGAGGCAGCACCGGCGCTGGCAGAGTTGCCTTGGGAACCCCACCCGGAACTGGACCTGCTGGATGACGGGCTCGCGCACGAGCCGGGCCTGCCGCTGGGCTTCGACCTGGAGCTGCCGCCGGCCCTGGCAGCGGCGCCGGAGGCAGACGAGGCACCGCTGGACTTTGCCGACACCTTCATCGACGGGGCGTTGATGCCGGAGGCGGCAGATGCGCCTGCCGCGCTGTTGCCCGAGGGCGAAGAGATCGATTTCTCGCTGTTCGAGCAGGCGATGGAAGGTGAGCTGGATCCGCCGCTTGCCTTGTCGCTGCCGCCGCGTGACGCGGCCGCAGGCAGCGAGGCAGCTGAGCCGCCAGAGGTCATGACGGAACTGCCCCTGGAGTGGGGCGCGGGCGATACCGAGGCGCTGCTGCCGCCGTCGGTGCCAGACGATACCCTGATGGTTCCGCTGGACGAGGCCCTGCCGCGGCTGCCGGTTGCGCCGGACGACCAGGCCAGCGACGTGCAAGACTTCTCGCTGGACCTCGAACTGCCGGAAAGGCACGATGTCGCGCCGGCACCGCAGCCACCTGCTGTGGCGCTGCCGCCCGAGGCCGATGTGCCGGCCGCGGAGCTGGTGTCTGTGCCAGGTGCCGACGCAGGCGTGGAGTCGCAAGGGGCAGGACTGGACTGGCCGCTGGCGGACGACGCGTCGCAGCAAGCCTGGGCGGACGAGCCGGCGGCAGAGGAGGTGCGGACCGAGCCGCCGCTGGCAGGGCAGATGCCCGCCGAATTTGCGGGAGAACCGCACGAGCCATTGCCGCAGTCGGAGCGGGAGCCGGAAGACGAAAAGCCGGCGATGGCGGAGGCTGTGCCTGCCGCCGCGCCTGAATCCTGGCCTGAACAGGAAACCCTTGCCCAATCCCAGCCCGAGTCCGCACATGCACCCGAGCCCGAGCCCGAGCCCGAGCCCGAATTTTCTACTTCGGCCGAATCCTCCGACGAGGAGGTCAAGGTCATCGGCGACCTGCGCATCGGCATTCCGCTCTACAACGTTTACCTGAACGAGGCCGACGAATGGTCGCGCCGACTGTCCACCGCGTTGCAGGAGTGGGAACTGGAACTGCATCAGCCGGTGCCAGAAGTAGCGATCGCGCTGGCGCACTCCCTGGCCGGCAGTTCGGCCACTGTCGGCTTCGCCGACCTGTCCGGTCTGGCGCGCACGCTGGAGCATGTGCTGCAGCATCTGCAATTGCTGCCGCAGGGCCTGCCGGAACATGCGCGGCGCGTGAACGCGGCGGCGCACGACATCCGCCGGCTGCTGCACCAGTTCGCGGCCGGCTTCATCAAGGAGCCCAACCCGCAGGTGCTGGCCCAGCTGCAGCAGCTGCTGGATGTCGAGGTCACCAGCGCGCGGGCGCCGCTGGATTTTTCCGCCGTCCGGCAGGCCATGCCCGAACGCGAGGGCGCCGGTCTGGCGCATGTGGCGCCGATGCCCGTGCCCCAGCCTGCCGCGGCCGCCGCCGCGTCGGCGCTGGTCGATGACGACGACATCGACGCGCTGGACACCATCGATCCCGACCTGTTCCCGATTTTCGAGGAAGAGGCGGCCGAGCTGCTGCCGCGGCTGGGGGGTGCGCTGCGCCAGTGGTCGGTGCGCCCCGACAACCTGAGCGCGCGCAGCGAACTGCTGCGCGCCCTGCACACGCTGAAGGGCAGCGCGCGACTGGCCGGCGCCATGCGCCTGGGCGAGATGGCGCACCGGCTGGAGAGCGCCGTCGAACGCATTCCAGTCGAGTCCACGCAGAGCTCCGATGTCGAGCCGCTGCTGGCGCGCCTGGACGTGCTGCAGGCCGATTTCGAGGCCCTGCGCACGCTGGGTGCGCAGCCGCTGAACGAGCCGCTGACCGTGGCGCCAGCCGCGGGCCGCGTTGAGGACGCGGCTGCCGCCACCGCGCCGGCGGCACTGGCTCGCCAGCCGGCCGCCGCGCCTGCACCGCGCGCTGGCGGGCAGTCGGTGCGCGTGCGCACCCAGCTGCTCGACCGCCTGGTCAACCAGGCCGGCGAGGTGATGATCGCCCGCTCGCGTCTGGAGGCGCACATGGGCCAGCTGCGCGGCTCGCTCGACGACCTGACCGGCAACCTGGAGCGCCTGCGCCAGCAGCTGCGCGACATCGAGGTGCAGGCCGAGAGCCAGATGCAGTCGCGCCTGGCGCTGTCGCGCGACTCGGCCGCTGGCTTCGACCCGCTGGAATTCGACCGCTTCACGCGGGTGCAGGAACTGACCCGGATGATGGCCGAGTCGGTCAACGACGTGGCCACCGTGCAGCGCAACATGCAGCGCGCCATGGAAGGCGCCGAGGACGACCTGATCGCCCAGGGCCGGCAGGCGCGCGAGCTGCAGCGCGATTTGCTGCGCACGCGCATGGTCGAGTTCGAGGGCCTGTCCGAGCGCCTGTACGCCGTGGTGCGCCAGGCCGCCAAGGAAACCGGCAAACAGGTCAAGCTGGACATCGTCGGCGGCGCCATCGAGATGGACCGGGGCGTGCTGGACCGCATGGCGCCGGTGTTCGAGCACCTGCTGCGCAACTGCATCGGCCACGGCATCGAGCCGCCCGAGCAGCGCCAAGCCGCCGGCAAGCCGGCGGTGGGCTCCATCACCATCTCCCTGCGCCAGGAAGGCAACGACGTGTCGGTGGAGTTCCGCGACGACGGCGCCGGCCTGGACGTGCAGCGCATCCGCGACAAGGCGGTGGCGCTGGGCCTGCTGCCTGCCGGCGTGCAACTGGGCCGGGCCGACGCGGCGCAGCTGATCTTCCAGCCTGGCTTCACCACCGCCAGCGAGGTGACCGGGCTGTCCGGCCGCGGCATCGGCATGGACGTGGTGCGCACCGAGGTCAGTGCCCTGGGTGGGCGCATCGAGACCGAGAGTGCCGACGGCCAGGGCACGGCGTTCCGGCTGGTGCTGCCGCTGACCACGGCGGTCACCCAGGTGGTCATGCTGCGCGCCGGCCAGCTGGTGTTCGGCGTGCCGGCGTCGCTGATCGAAATCGTGCGCCGCGTGCCGGCTGCGGCGCTGGACGCAGCTTATGCCGACGGTGCCTTCGAGCACGACGGCGAGACGCTGGCGCTGCACTGGGCCGGGGCGCTGCTGCAATCCTCGGCGCGCAGCGACGAGACCGCTGGCCGCACGCGCCCGGTGGTCATCGTGCGCAGCGCCGCCCAGCGCCTGGCGATGCACGTGGACGAGGTGCTGGGCAACCAGGAAGTGGTGGTCAAGAACCTGGGACCGCAGCTGTCGCGCCTGCCGGGCCTGGCGGGCATGTCGGTGCTGGCCTCGGGGGCGGTGGTGCTGATCTATAACCCCGTGGCCCTGGCCACGGTGTACGGCGAGCAGCTGCGCGCCGGGCGCAGCGCCGCCCTGCCAGCGCATGGCCAGGAGCAGGCCGGCGCACCGCCGGCTGCGGCCCTGCCGCAGGACGCCGCCGCAGCCGCGCAGGTGCCGCTGGTGCTGGTGGTGGACGACTCCATCACCGTGCGCCGGGTGACGCAGCGCCTCCTGAAGCGTGAGGGCTACCGCGTGGCGCTGGCCGCCGACGGCCTGCAGGCGCTGGAGCGGCTGCAGGAGGAGCGCCCGGCGGTGGTGCTGTCGGACATCGAGATGCCGCGCATGGACGGCTTCGACCTGGCACGCAACATCCGCGCCGACGCGGCCCTGGCTGGCCTGCCAATCATCATGATCACCTCGCGTATCGCGCAAAAGCACCGCGAGCATGCGCTGGAGCTGGGCGTGAACCACTACCTGGGCAAGCCGTATTCCGACGACGAGCTGCTGGGGCTGGTGCAGCGCTATGCGCACCAGGCGGCCACTGCCGACAGTGCCTGAGACCGGGCGGGGGGCAAGGGACGTGGCCGTAAAATCCGGCCCATGTCCGACTCCCGCCCGTCCATGAACCTGACCCACCACTTCCTGATCGCCATGCCGGGTCTGGAAGAGGGGACGTCGTTCTTCTCGCGTGCCGTGGTCTACCTGTGCGAGCACAGCGAGCGCGGCGCCCTCGGCCTGGTCATCAACAAGCCCATGGGCATCGACCTGGACGGCCTGCTGGAAAAAGTCGACCTGACGCTCGGCCGTGCCGACCTGCACGGCGCGCCGGTGTTCCACGGCGGCCCGCTGCAGCCCGAGCGCGGCTTCGTGCTGCATGACGCCATGCGCCCGCACGCCGACACGGACGGTGAGGATGCCTCGCCCTATGCCTCGACGCTGGAGATCTCCGCCAGCGGCCTGGAGATGACCACCTCCAAGGACGTGCTGGAGGCGCTGTCGCACGGCGCCGGCCCGCGCCGCGTGCTGGTCACGCTGGGCTATGCCTCCTGGGGCGAGGGCCAGCTCGAGTCCGAGCTGGCGGAAAACAGCTGGCTGACCGTCGAGGCCGACCCGCAGGTCATCTTCGACGCCCCAGCTCCCGAGCGTTACGACCGCGCGCTGGCCCTGCTGGGTCTGCAGACCTGGATGCTGTCGCCCGTCGCGGGGCGCGCATGAGCGGCGCCCAGCCCGCCCGCCCTGCCGCCGCTGCCGCACAGCACCAGACCTTCCTGGCCTTCGACTTCGGCGCCAAGCGCACCGGCGTGGCCGTGGGCACGCGCATGCTCGGCACGGCGTCGCCGCAGCGCACCATTCGCGCCGAGGGCGCCGACGCGCGTTTCGCCCAGGTGGCCGAGCGCATCCGCGAGTGGCAGCCCGACGCGCTGGTGGTCGGCATCCCGGTGCACCCGGACGGCGCCGAGCACGAGAACACCCTGCGCGCGCGCAAGTTCGCGCGCCAGCTGCGCGGGCGCTTCGGCCTGGCGGTGCACGAGGTGGACGAGCGCTACAGCACCACCGCGGCGCTGGAGGAGGGCGCGCGTGACGCCGACGCCGGCGCCGCCTGCATCATCCTGGAACAGTTCCTGAGGAGCCTTTGACATGACCCACCCCGACACCGCTGGCCCGGCCGGCCGCCTGCTGCTGGACGCCGAGGCGCTGTACGCCGAACTGGCGCGCGGCGTGCGCGCGCTGCTGGCGCCGGGCACGCGCCTGGCCGGCATCACCTCGGGCGGTGCCTGGCTGGCCGAGCGGCTGCAGCGCGACCTGGGCCTGCAGGAGGCGCCTGGCGTGCTGTCCTCGGCCATGCACCGCGACGACTTCGCGCGCCGCGGCCTGGCCGCCAGCGCGCAGACCAGCATCCCGTTCGACGTGAACGGCGCCGACATCCTGCTGCTGGACGACGTGCTCTACACCGGCCGCACGGTGCGCGCCGTGCTCAACGAGCTGTTCGACTACGGCCGCCCGGCGCGCGTGCGTCTGGCCGTGCTGGTGGACCGCGGCGGGCGCGAGCTGCCCGTGGCCGCCGAGTTCGCCGCCGCGCGCGTCAGCCTGCCGGCCAGCCAGTCGCTGGCGCTGGCCCGCACCGAGGCCGGCGCCTTCCATTTCGACGTGAAATCCCACGAGGCCTGATGTGCTGTACAAGCGCAACCCCCAGCTCAACAAGAGCGGCGAGCTGATCCACCTGCTGTCCATCGAGGGCCTGCCCCGCGCCATCCTGACGCACATCCTGGACACGGCGGCCAACTTCGTCAGCGTCAACGACCGCGAGGTGAAAAAGGTGCCGCTGCTGCGCGGCAAGAGCGTGTTCAACCTGTTCTTCGAGAACAGCACGCGCACCCGCACCACGTTCGAGATCGCCGCCAAGCGCCTGTCGGCCGACGTGTTCAACCTGGACATCGCACGCTCGTCCACCGCCAAGGGCGAGACGCTGCTGGACACCATCGACAACCTCTCGGCCATGGCGGCCGACCTGTTCGTCGTGCGCCACAGCGAATCCGGCGCGCCCTACCTGATCGCGCAGCATGTCGCGCCGCACGTGCACGTGGTGAACGCCGGCGACGGGCGCCACTCGCACCCCACGCAGGGGCTGCTCGACATGTACACCATCCGCCACTACAAGCGGGACTTTGCCAACCTGCGGGTGGCCATCGTCGGCGACGTGCTGCACTCGCGCGTGGCGCGCTCGGACATCCACGCGCTGACCACGCTGGGCTGCGCCGAGGTGCGCGTGGTCGGCCCGCGCACGCTGGTGCCGTCCGATTTGTCGCACATGGGCGTGCAGGTGTTCCACAACCTGGAGGACGGCATTCGCGGCTGCGACGTGGTCATCATGCTGCGGCTGCAGAACGAGCGCATGAGCGGCGCGCTGCTGCCTTCCAGCCAGGAATACTTCAAGAGCTTTGGCCTTACGCCCGAGAAGCTGCGCCTGGCGCAGCCGGACGCCATCGTCATGCACCCCGGGCCGATCAACCGCGGCGTGGAGATCGACTCCGCCGTGGTCGACGGCCCGCAGGCGGTGATCCTGCCGCAGGTGACCTTCGGCATCGCGGTGCGCATGGCCGTCATGTCCATCGTCGCCGGGAACGAGGCTTGACCCCCCTGAGCTGCTGCGCGGCTTCCCCCCAGGGGCACGCCGCTGATGGACCGGCAAAGCCGGATCCACGGCGGCTGCTGGTTTGGCGGGCGCCATGGCGAAACGCAGTGCCGGTACACAGCCCGCATTGAAAAGGCGGGCTTCACTATGTTTTTGATAGCTAGAGGCCAGTATTCCATCAGGGCATACGGCCGATTTGAGCCTGAATCATGAAAATCCTGATCGAAAACGGCCGCGTCATCGACCCCGCCAGCGGGCTCGACAAGGTGTGCAGTGTGGCGCTGGCGGCGGGGCGCATCATCGCCGTGGACCGGCTGCCCGAGGGTTTCGCCCCCGCGCGCACCATCGACGCCAGCGGCTGCCTCGTGCTGCCCGGTCTGGTGGACCTGGCCGCGCGCCTGCGCGAGCCCGGCTACGAGCACGAGGGCATGCTCGAGTCGGAGATGGCCGCGGCCGTGGCCGGCGGCGTGACCAGCCTGGTCTGCCCGCCCGACACCGACCCGGTGCTGGACGAGCCCGGCCTGGTCGAGATGCTCAAGTTCCGCGCCGAAAAGCTGCACCAGGCGCGCCTGTTCCCGCTGGGCGCGCTCACGCGCAATCTGGCCGGCGAGGTGCTGACCGAGATGGCCGAGCTGACCGAGGCCGGCTGCGTGGGCTTTTCGCAGGCCGAGGTGCAGCTGCCCAGCACCCAGGTGCTGCAGCGCGCGCTGCAGTACGCCGCCACCTTCGGCTACACCGTCTGGCTGCGTCCGCAGGAGCTGCACCTGGGCCGCGGCGTCGCCGCCAGCGGCCCGCTGGCCACGCGCATGGGCCTGTCGGGCGTGCCGGTGGCGGCCGAGACCATCGCGCTGCACACCATCTTCGAGCTGATGAAGACCACCGGCGCGCGCGTGCACCTGTGCCGGCTGTCGAGCAGCGCCGGCGTCGAGCTGGTGCGCCGCGCCAAGGCCGAGGGCCTGGCGGTGAGTTGCGACGTGAGCATCAACTCGCTGCTGCTGACCGACGTGGACATCGGCTACTTCGACAGCCGCGCGCGCCTGAACCCGCCGCTGCGCCAGCAGCGCG
This sequence comes from Oryzisolibacter propanilivorax, assembly GCF_900103645.1. Lineage (GTDB taxonomy): Bacteria > Pseudomonadota > Gammaproteobacteria > Burkholderiales > Burkholderiaceae_C > Melaminivora > Melaminivora propanilivorax. The sequence goes on along the minus strand of NZ_FNHP01000010.1, from coordinate 98,470 downwards.
ACCGCGATGCGCTGTCGGCCGGCCTGGCCGACGGCACCATCGACGCGCTGGTCTCCGACCACACGCCGGTGGACGACGACGCCAAGGCCGTGCCCTTCGCCGAGGCCGAGCCCGGCGCCACCGGGCTGGAGCTGCTGCTGTCGGTGGCCGTGAAATGGTCGCAGGATGCCGGCGTGCCGCTGCAGCGCGCGCTGGCGGCGGTCACCAGCGCCCCGGCCGGCGTGCTGGGCGCGTCGCTGGGCACGCTGCAGGCCAGCGTCGGGCGCATCGTCGAGGGCGGCGTGGGCGACCTGTGCATCGTCGAGCCGCAGGCCTGGTGGACGGTGGAGCGCGCGGCCCTGGCCAGCCAGGGCAAGCACACCCCGCTGTCGGGCTACGAGCTGCCGGCGCGGGTGCGCGCCACGCTGGTCGGCGGCCATATCGCCTTCGAGCGCGGGCGCGGCTGAGGCGGCCGGCGACGATCGGGGCAGGGCGGGCGGTGGTGCGTCACCTGCGCGCGGCCTGGCGCCTGCTGCGGCTGCTGCTGCATGTGCTGCACGGCCTGGCCATCGTTGCGCTGCGCTTTCCGCGCCTGGGCGAGGACCGGCGCCAGGCGCACGTGCAGGCCTGGGCGCTGGCGCTGCTGGCACACGCCGGCATCCGGCTGCAGGTGCGCGGCACGCCGGCGCCGGCCGGGCCAGTGCTGCTGGTGGCCAACCATGCGTCCTGGCTCGACATTCCGTTGCTGCACGCGGCGCGCTACTGCCGCTTCGTCTCCAAGGCCGACGTGCAGGACTGGCCGCTGGTCGGCACGCTGGCCACGGCGGCCGGCACGCTGTTCCTGGCGCGCGAGTCGCGCCGCGGCATGCTGCAGACCCTGCGGGGCATGCGCGCCGCGCTGCAGGCCGGCGAGGTGCTGGCGCTGTTCCCCGAGGGCACGACCGGCGACGGCCGCGCGCTGCTGCCGTTCCACGCCAACCTGCTGCAGGCGGCCATCGACGCCGGTGTGCCGGTGCAGCCCGTGGCGCTGGGCTTTGCCGATGCGGCCAGCGGCGCACCCAGCCTGGCACCGTGCTGGCCGGGCGACGAGAGCCTGCTGCGTGCCGTCTGGCGCACGCTGGCCGCGCCGCCGCTGGTGGCGTGGGTGCATTTCGGCGCGCCCGAGCCAGCACAGGGGCGCGAGCGCCGCGCCTGGGCCGCCGCCCTGCGCGAGCAGGTGCAGGCGCTGCGCCACGCCTGACGCCGACAGGGGCATGGCCCGCAGGCCGCGCGCGCCTGCGCTATCGTGGACAGATCGAGGCCAGGCACGGCACGCGTGTGCGGCGGATGCCGGCCGCGTCCAGGAAGGAGTCGCCCATGCCCCTGCGCGGATTCGCACGAGCGCCTGCGCCGTCGCGGCGACCAGGCGGCGGAGCAGGCCGCCTGCCGTGGCTTTTGCTGCTGCTGGGCCATGCGGTGGCGTGCGCGGGACTGGCGCTGGGTCTGCCCGGTGCGGCGGCGGGGGCTGGCCCGGCAGCGCGCACCATCCAGCCATCTGAGCTGCTGCAGGCCCTGCCAGTGCAGCTGGACGGGCGCCCGCGCGTTGCCCTGCAGCTGCGCCAGCACACGGCGCAGGGGCGCGCCAGCAGCCAGGTGACGGCGCACTATGGCAGCGGCGCGGATGCGGTGCGGGTGCGCGTCGTGGATGCCAAGGATGATGCGGGGCGCGAGGACGATGCGGCGCCGGCGGGTACCGGCCCAATATCGGGGCACGGGCGGGAGGACGCGCAGCCCTCCCGCCGCCCGTCCCGGCTGCGCGTGGTGCTGGACAACGGGCTGGTGGTCCAGCTGGAGGCCCATTCCGCCAGCGCCGCGCAACTGCGCGGATGGCTGGCGCAGCTCGACCTGGCGGCGCTGCGGTCCCTGCGCCCGTCTGCTGGGCCGTGAGCCACGCAGGCCAGGCCGGTACCCAGCCCCGTGGCAGCCCGTTGCCCCCTGGAAGTTGGCGCCGCGCGCCGCGGGGCAGGAGCGATGCGGGCTGTCTTGCAGCGTCGGGCTCCAATGGCTGCGACGGAAGGAGAGACGCCCCATCGGGCACAGGCTCTCTTTTTGCTACATTTTATGCAGCATCAAGCCCATGTAAATAAAGGGCTGGAGCCCGAAAAGCCTGAAATTCCGCCTCAGGCCGGCGCGAACGTCACCACATGGTCCACCTGCGGGCGGATGCCGATCCACTCGCCCACTGCGTGGTCGTGGTGGCTGGGGACATGCGCCATCACCGTCAGGCCGCCTGCCAGCTCCAGCGTGTACAGAAATTCCGCGCCACGAAACGACTTGCGCAGCACGCGCGCGCGCACCGGCGCGGCGTCGTCGTGCACCACGTCGTCCGGGCGCAGCAGCACGTCGCAGCGGCCATCCACATAGGCCGAGGGCAGGGGACAGCCATCCACGTCGGTCAGGTCACCCAGCGGCGTGCGCGCCACCACGTGTCCGCCCTGGCTGGCGAGCTCCGCCGGGGCGAACACGCCGTGGCCGATGAAGCCGGCGACGAAGCGCGTGGCCGGGCGGTGGTACAGCGCATAGGCGTCGTCCCACTGGTGCAGGTGGCCCGCTTCCATCACGCCGATGCGGTCGCCGATGGCGAAGGCCTCCATCTGGTCGTGCGTGACGAACAGCGCGGTGGCGCCAGCGGCCTTCAGGATGCCGCGCACCTCGTGCGCCAGGCGCTCGCGCAGGTCCACGTCGAGGTTGGAGAACGGCTCGTCCAGCAACATCAGGCGCGGGCGCGGCGCCAGCGCGCGGGCCAGCGCCACGCGCTGCTGCTGCCCGCCTGAGAGCTCGTGCGGAAAGCGCCCCTGGCTGCCCTCCAGCCCTACCAGCGCCAGGGCCTCGCGCACGCGCTGCTCCTGCTCGGTTCGGGGCAGGTCGTGCAGCCCGAAGGCCACGTTGCGGCCCACGCTCAGGTGGGGAAAAAGCGCATAGTCCTGGAACACCATGCCGATGCGCCGCTCCTCGGGCGGCAGGCTGCGCCCGGGCGCGCCGACCAGCTCCGAGCCCAAGCGGATGCTGCCGCCGGCCACCGGCTCCAGCCCGGCGACGGCGCGCAGCAGCGTCGTCTTGCCGCAGCCCGAGGGGCCGATCAACACGCCGATCTCGCCGGCCGCCAGGCCGATGGTCACGCCCTGCACGGCGGCCTGCGCGCGCGCGCCGTAGCGCACATCCAGTTGGGAGACTTCCAGGAACATCGCGCGATTTTAAGGGCGCGTAAAATCGTTCCCATTTGCATCGCCAGCCTGTGGGCCCGCCAGCGCGGCCCGGCTGGCGTCGTTTTTTTTCCGGCGCCCGCCCGTGCGGCCGCCCTGTTGCGTGCACGCCCCTTTGTCGCTTCGTCCTCCTGCCGCGCCGCTGCGCACCATCTTCCTGATTCTGCTGGCGCTGGCCCTGGTGCTGCCGGTGTTGACGGTGTTCTCCGCCTGGTGGCCCGGCAGCGCCGGTGGCGCGCAGGCCGGTGCCATCGTGCGCGAGATGGCCGCCACCGTGCTGCCCGAGTACCTGTGGACCACCGCCGTGCTGGGCCTGGCGGTGGCCCTGGGCGCAGCGGCGGTGGGCACGGCCAGCGCGGCGGCGGTGACGCTGTTCGACTTTCCCGGGCGGCGCAAGCTGGAATGGCTGCTGCTGCTGCCGCTGGCCATGCCGGCCTACGTCACGGCCTACGCCTATACCGACTTCCTGCAGTACAGCGGCCCGCTGCAGGTGGGGCTGCGCGAGGCCTTTGGGCTGGAAGGCCGGCTGCTGCCCGAGGTGCGCAGCCTGTGGGGCGCCATCTGGGTCTTCATCTTCTCGCTCTACCCCTACGTGTACCTGCTGGCGCGCACCGCGCTGACCGAGCGCGCGGCGCATCTGATGGAGGCCGCGCGGCTGCTGGGCGCATCGCCCGCGCGGCGCATCTGGCAGGTGGCGCTGCCACTGGCGCGCCCGGCGGTGGCGGCCGGCGTGGCGCTGGTGCTGATGGAGACGCTGGCCGACTTCGGCGTGACCAGCTACTTCGGCATCCAGACCTTCACGGTGGGCATCTACAAGGCCTGGCTGGCGATGGACGACCGCCTGGCCGCGGCGCAGCTGGCGACCATGCTGCTGGTGCTGGTGGCGCTGTTGCTGCACCTGGAGCTGCGCGCGCAGCGGCGCATGCGCTTCGCCGCCGGTGGCGTGGGCCGCGCCGGCTCGGCCGAAGCCGAACCCCTGCGGCTGTCCGGCGGCGGGCGGCTGCTGGCCTGGGGCGTCTGCGCCGTGCCGGTGGTCATGGGCTTTTTCGCGCCGGTGCTGTTCATGCTGCGCCCGCTGGCGTCCGACTGGTCGGTGCTGCCCTGGGGACGCTTCCTGGAGTGGGCCGGCAACAGCGTGCGCCTGGGCGCCATCACGGCGCTGCTGGCGGTGCTGATCAGTTTCGTGCTGGCGTTCGCCGTGCGCAGGAGCCGCGACCTCGTCACGCGCGCCGTGGTGCGGCTGGCCAGCCTGGGCTACGCCGTGCCGGGCGCGGTCATCGTCGTCGGCCTGCTGCTGCCGGTGGGCTGGGTGCAGGCCGCCTGGCCCGAGGCACGCGTGCCGGCGCTGGTCACCGCCACGGCGGTGGGCATCGTCTGGGCCTACCTGGTGCGCTTTTGCGCGGTGGCGCTGCAGTCGGTGCAAAGCGGCTACGCGCGCGTGCCGCTGAGCCTGGACGACTGCTCGCGCATGCTCGGCGTGGGCGGCGCGCAGCTGCTGGCGCGCGTGCACTGGCCGCTGCTCAAGCGCTCGGCGGCGGCAGCGGCGCTGCTGGTGTTCGTCGACGTGATGAAGGAACTGCCGGCGACCATGGTGCTGCGCCCGTTCAACAGCGACACGCTGGCGGTGGTGGCCTACCAGCTGGCGCGCGACGAGCGCCTGGGCGAGGCGGCGCTACCCTCACTGGCGCTGGTGGCCGTGGGGCTGGTGCCGGTCATCCTGCTCAGCCGCACGCTGCGCTCGGCGCGGCGCTGACGCCGGCGCGGCGGCGCCGCCGGCATCGAGGGCAGCCGCCCGGGGCGCGCCCTACACTGGCGCGCATGAGTACCGCACCCGTTTCCACTCCCGGCTACACCATCTACCACAGTGCCCGCTGCAGCAACTCGCGCGGCGCGCTGGCGCTGCTGCGCGAGCACGGTATCGAGCCCGAGATCGTGGACTACATCGCTCGGCCGCTGGATGCCGCGCAGCTGAAGGCGCTGGTGACGCGCCTGCAGGTTCCGGTGCGCGAGCTGCTGCGCAGCAAGGAGGCGGCCTATGCCGAACTCGGCCTGCGCGATGCGGCGCGCAGCGACGACGAGCTGATGGCCGCCGTCGCCGCGCACCCCGAGCTGCTGAACCGCCCGATCGTGGTCACGCCGCGCGGCGCGCTGCTGTGCCGGCCGCCCGAGCGGGTGCTGCAGCTGCTGCCCGGCGCGGCTGGCGACGGCGCGTGACGCTGCCGGGCCGGGTGGCCGGCATCTGAGGGCAAAACTGTTTTCTGTCAGCGGGCGCGTTCCGCCGCCCCGCCGCCCCGCGTGCGGAGGCATCATCGAACGCTTTCCGTTTTGCACGAGAGCGCACCATGACCGCACACGCACTGCCATTCCTGGACGGCCATGCCCGGCTCGGCATGGGCTCCTGGCACCTGGGCCAGGGCCGCCGGGATGCCGACAGCGAAATCCACGCCCTGACCACCGGCGCGGCCCTGGGCCTGACGCTGATCGACACCGCCGAGATGTACGGCGATGGCGCGTCGGAGGAGCTGATCGGCGCCGCGCTGCCCGCCATGCCCGTGCGGCCGTTCCTCGTCAGCAAGGTGCTGCCGCACAACGCCAGCCGGCGCGGCGTGCTGCGCGCCTGCGAGGCCAGCCGCGAGCGTCTGGGTGTCGAATGCATCGACCTGTACCTGCTGCACTGGCGCGGTGGCGTGCCGCTGGCCGAGACGGTGGCGGCCTTCGAGGAATTGCGCGCGCAGGGCCAGATCCGGCACTGGGGCGTGTCCAATTTCGACACCGACGACATGCAGGAGCTGTGGCGCGTGCCGCAGGGGCGCCACTGCGTGGTCAACCAGGTGCTCTACAACGTGCACAGCCGGGGCATCGAATACGACCTGCTGTCCTGGTGCCGCGAGCACGGCGTGGGCATGATGGCCTACTGCCCGCTGGGGCAGGGCGAGGTGCTGGAGGACGGCGTGCTGCAGGAGATCGGCGAGCGCCACGGCGTGCCGGCCGCCACCGTGGCGCTGGCCTGGGCGCTGCGCGACCCGGGCGTGATCGCCATCCCCGAAAGCGGCAGCGCCGAGCATGTGCGCGCCAATGCCCGGGCCCTGGCGCTGCAGCTCGACGCGCAGGACCTGGCCGCCATCGACGCCGCATCGCCGCCGCCACGGCGCAAGCAGCCGCTGGACGTGCTGTAGCGTCGGGCGTCGCGGCGCCGCACCATGGGCTCTCAGTGCTGGCCTGCAAGGCTGGCAGCGTAGGGCGCCGCCAGCACCATCTGGCCCGGGCCGTGTGGCGCCACCGTCGCCTGCCCGCTGTCCAGGCGGAACACCGCCACCGCCTGCACCAGTTCCTGCGCCTGGCTCCTCAAGCTGCTGGCGGCAGCGGCCATCTCCTCGACCAGCGCGGCGTTTTGCTGCGTGGCCTGGTCCATCTGCACCACCGCCTCGCCCACCTGGCTGACACCGGCGCTCTGCTCGCTGCTGGCGGCGCTGATCTCGCCCATGAGGTCCGTGACGCGCCGGATGCTGCCCACCACCTCCTGCATGGTGCTGCCGGCGCGGTCCACCAGTTGCGTGCCCGTCTCCACGCGCTGCACGCTGTCGCCGATCAGCTGCTTGATCTCGCGCGCGGCGTCGGCGCTGCGCTGCGCCAGCGAGCGCACCTCGCCGGCGACCACCGCAAAACCCCGGCCTTGCTCGCCGGCGCGCGCCGCTTCCACGGCCGCGTTCAGCGCCAGGATGTTGGTCTGGAAGGCGATCGAATCGATCACCTGGATGATGTCGGCGATGCGCCTGGAGCTGCCCGAGATGCCCTGCATGGTCTGCACCACCTCGGACACCACCTGGCCGCCCCGCGTGGCCACGCCCGAGGCGCCCTGCGCCAACTGGTTGGCCTGGCGCGCGTTGTCGGCGTTCTGGCGCACGGTGGACGACAGCTGCTCCATCGAAGCGGCGGTCTGCTGCAGCGCGCTGGCCTGGCTCTCGGTGCGCGCCGACAGGTCCTGGTTGCCCTGGGCGATCTCGGCGCTGGCGGTGGCCACGCCGTCGGCTCCGTGTCGCACGGTGGTCACCACCTGGGTCAGCGCCGCCTGCATGCGTCCCAGCGCGCCCAGCAGCTGCGCCACCTCGTCGCTGCCCTGCGCCTGCACGGACTGCGTCAGATCACCCTGCGCCACGCGTTCGGCCAGCTGTACGGCGCGCTGCATGGATGCGGCGACCTGCGCGAACACGCTGTAGAGCACGCCCAGCAGCAGCGCTGCGGCCAGCGTGCCGCTGGCTATCTGAATGGTCTGCCAGCGGCGCGCCTGCTGCAGCGCATCGGCCACGGCGCCGCCGGTGCGCGCGTCCAGTTCGCGGAAGAACTCGGCCACCGGCTGCATGATGTCGGCCTTGGTGCGCAGGTATTGCGCGTCGTTCACCAGCGCCCGGGCCTGCGCCGCCTCGGGCGTGCCGGCGCCCCCCGCCTGCACCAGCTGCATGGCGCGGGCCTCGGTTTCGGCCAGCGCGGCCGAGCGTTTCTCGGCCTCGTCCAGCAGCGCCATCTCGGCGTCGTTAAAGCCGGTGCGGCGCATCAGTTCCTGCAGCGCGACCGCCGGGCCAGGGGAGCCCGGCACGTCGATGCCGGCCGCGCGAAAGTCCCAGTAGATGCCCTCATAGCCGGCCGGGCGCGGGCGCTTGCCGGCACGGATGTCCAGCACCTCCTGGTACTGCTGGCGCCAGCGCTCATCGCCGCTGGCCGCATAGGCGCGCACCAAGCGCGTCAGATCGTCCGAACTCTGGCGCAGTTCGTCGGCCAGCATGTACGAGCGATAGCGCTGCTGGTAGGCGGCCGCGACGGTGTCGGCGGCGACGTTCAGGCGCCACTGGGTGGCGGCGAAGACGCCGACCAGGACGGCCAGCAGGGCGGCCAGCAGCCAGAATTTCTGGCGCAGTTGCAGGCGCTGGATGAAGGACATGGGGCTTCCTTTCCTTTTGTGGCTGCAGGCTGCAGTGGCGCTGCAGATGCCGACAGTTTGCGCTTCCAGGAGTGCCCTGGCCAGTGAGAGATGGCACTGCCGTGGCGGGAAAGGTGCCGGCCAGCACGCTGGCTGCCGCAACCTACACGCCTGCCGCAAGCGCGCTGGCATGATGGGCCGATGACCCATGCCGCCTGGATCGACACCCATTGCCACCTGGACGAATTCATCCACCACGGCGGCGCCGCGCATGCCGACGCCGAGCGACGGCGCGCCGCGCAGGCCGGCGTGGCGCACTGCGTGCTGCCCGCGGTGGAGCAGGCCAATTTCGCTGCCGTGCGCGAGCTGGCGCAGCACCATGGGGACAGCTACGCGCTGGGCATCCACCCGCTGTTCACCGAGGACGCAGGCGAGGACGACCTGGCGGCGCTGGAGCACGCGCTGGCGCAGCACGCCGGCGACCCGCACCTGGTGGCGATCGGCGAGATCGGTCTGGACGGCTTCGTCAAGGAGCTGGACTGGGAGCGCCAGCAACAGCTGTGGCGCGCGCAGCTGCGCCTGGCGCGCCAGCACGATCTGCCGGTGATCGTGCACTCGCGCCACGCGGTCGACCAGGTGCTCAAGGGCCTGCGCGAGCTGCCGGTGCGCGGGGGCATCGCCCACGCCTTCAACGGCAGCGAGCAGCAGGCGCGCATCCTGGTGGAGATGGGTTTCAAGCTGGGTTTCGGCGGCGCGGCGACGTTCGAGCGCGCGCACCGCATCCGGCATCTGGCGCAGGTGCTGCCCCTGGAGGCGCTGGTGCTGGAGACCGACGCGCCCGACATCCCGCCGCACTGGCTGTACGTGACGGCCGCCGAGCGCGCCGCGGGCGTGCCGCCGGCGCGCAACAGCCCGGCCGAGCTGCCGCGCATCGGCGCGGTGATCGCCGAGCTGCGCGGCATGGCAGCCGATGAGCTGGCCGAAGCCAGCCGCGCCAATGCCTGCGCGGCGCTGCCGCGGCTGCAGGGGCTGCTGTCATAATAGGTTCATGGTGTTTCAGGCCTCTGGCCCATATGAAACAAGGGCCTGCAGCTATAAAAAAAATAGCAACCTGGCCATCTCCACTCTCACTTTTCCTGCCTCTCGTGACCCGCAAGAAATCCGCCAGCATCGAACTGCCCGAAGTCAGCATCTCCGAGGATGGCGAGGTGCGCCACCTGCACCTGGGCACGCCGTGGATCCAGGGCTCGATGCGCGTGGACGAGCCCTACGCCATCGAGCTGGAATACGTGCAGCGCATGCTGGCCTGGCTGCTGTTCGTGCCGCCCGAGAGCGTGTCCAAGCGCCGCGCGCTGCAGCTGGGCCTGGGCGCCGGGGCGATCACCAAGTTCTGCCACAAGGTGCTGCGCATGCACACCAGCGTGATCGAGCTGAACCCGCAGGTGCTGGCGGTGTGCCGCGCCTGGTTCAAGCTGCCGCCCGACGGGCCGCGCCTGACGGTGGTGCTGGGCGATGCGGCCGAGCAGATCCGCCGCCCGGAGCTGGCCGGCACGGTGGACTTCCTGGCGGTGGACCTGTATGACCACGAGGCCGCCGCGCCGGTACTGGACAACGCCGACTTCTACGACGACTGCCGCCGGCTGTTGACCGACGATGGCTGTCTGACAGTGAATTTGTTCGGCCGCGCCAGCAGCTACGAGCGCAGTCTGGCCAGCCTGTCTGCGGCCTTCGGCGAACAGGCGTTGTGGGCCTTCAAGCCCACGCGCGAGGGCAACACCGTGGTGCTGGCGCAGCGCACGCCGACGGCTCCGAAGCGCGCCGAGTTGATGGCGCGCGCGGAGGCCGTGCAGGCGCGCTGGGACCTGCCGGCAACGAAATGGCTGCGCGTGTTCAAGCCGGTGGCGCCGCGGCCCTGAGCGCGCCGCCCCTTTCACCCCAGGCACCGCCATGACCATCGCGCCCGCTCCCGACAGCCTGACCACGGCGCCGCCCGCACCAGGCGCCCCGCCGCGGCCGCTGCCCGCCATCGGCCCGCTGCACTGGCGCCAGGTCGTGGACTGGCTGCGCGAGGACGGCGTGATCACCGCCGAGGAAGCGCAGCGCACCATCGCCCGCTGCCAGCACGCCGAAAGCCGCCAGCACCCGCTGGTGCGCCTGGGTGCGGTGGCCATGCAGCGCGCCGCCGACGGCAAGCCGCTGGACGTGGAGCTGCTGACCGAATACGTCGCCGGCCGTGCCGGCCTGCCGTACCTGCGCATCGACCCGCTCAAGGTGGACGTGGGCCGCGTGGCCGATGCCATGAGTGCCGGCTACGCCGAGCGCCACAAGGTGCTGCCGGTGCAGGTCACGCCGCAGGAGGTGGTGGTGGCCACCGCCGAACCGTTCATCGACGATTGGGTCGGCGAGGTCGAGCGCCAGGTACGGCGCAGCGTGCGCCGCGTCGTGGCCAACCCGCAGGACATCACGCGCTACACGGCTGAGTTCTATGCGCTGGCGCGTTCGGTGCGCGCTGCCAGCAAGACCGGCGGCGGCGCGGCCGGCAGCAGCTTCGAGCAGTTGGTCGAGCTGGGCCGCGCCGGCAAGCAGCTGGACGCCAACGACCAGGGCGTGATCCGCGTCGTCGACTGGCTGTGGCAGTACGCCTTCGACCAGCGCGCCAGCGACATCCACCTGGAGCCGCGGCGCGAGCAGGGCGTGATCCGCTTTCGCATCGACGGCGTGCTGCACCCGGTGTATCAGATGCCGATGGGCGTGCTCAACGCCATGGTGGCGCGCGTCAAGCTGCTCGGGCGCATGGACGTGGTCGAGCGCCGCCGTCCGCAGGACGGGCGCATCAAGACGCGCAACCCGCGCGGCGACGAGGTCGAGATGCGCCTGTCCACGCTGCCCACGGCGTTCGGCGAGAAGATGGTCATGCGCATCTTCGACCCGGACAACGCCGTCAAGGACCTGGACGCCCTGGGCTTCACGCCGCACGACGCGGCGCGCTGGGAGCAGCTGGTCAAGCGCCCGCACGGCATCATCCTGGTGACCGGGCCCACGGGCTCGGGCAAGACCACGACGCTGTACTCCACGCTCAAGCGCGTGGCCACCGAGGAAGTGAACGTCAGCACGGTGGAAGACCCGATCGAGATGATCGAGCCTGCCTTCAACCAGACGCAGGTGCAGCCGCAGCTGGACTTCGACTTCACCGAGGGCCTGCGCGCGCTGATGCGCCAGGACCCAGACATCATCATGGTCGGCGAGATCCGCGACCTGCGCACCGCCGACATGGCGGTGCAGGCGGCGCTGACCGGGCACCTGGTGTTCTCCACGCTGCACACCAACGACGCGCCCAGCGCCGTCACGCGGCTGATGGAACTCGGCGTGCCGCCGTACCTGATCAACGCCACGCTGCTGGGCGTGCTGGCGCAGCGCCTGGTGCGTACGCTGTGCCGCCAGTGCCGCGCGCGCGACGAGCAGGCCGACCCGCAGGCGCTGGCCGAGCTGATCCGGCCCTGGAAGGTGTCCGGCTATCGCGCCTACAAGCCGGTGGGCTGCGTCGATTGCCGCATGACCGGCTTTCGCGGCCGCATGGGGCTGTACGAGCTGCTCACCGTCACCGAGGCGCTCAAGGGCGAGATCCACGCCAGCCCGTCGCTGGACGCGCTGCGGCGCCAGGCGGCGCGCGACGGCATGCGCCCGCTGCGCCTGGCCGGCGCCCTGCGCGCCGCCGAAGGCCTGACCACGCTGGACGAAATCGTCGCCGCCACGCCACCGCTGGAGTGACGGCCGCCCCGGCCCTATCGGGGAAAACGAGCAGCCAATGCTAGGTGGAACCCACATCCACCGGACCCGCCATGGCTTCCACAATCCGCCAGGTCAACTGGATCGTGGAGACATTCGTGCACATCAAGAGTCAAAAGGACTTCTTCGCCGGCCTGCTGTATTCAGCGGTGGGTGTGGGCTTCGCGTGGGGGGCCACCAGCTACACCGTCGGCAGCGGCGCCCGCATGGGGCCGGGCTACTTTCCGCTGATGCTGGGCATCCTGCTGGCCCTGATCGGCGGCGTGATCATGGTCAAGGCCACCGTGGTGCCGACCGTGGACGGCGACCCGGTCGGCAAGTGGGCCTGGAAGCAGATCTTCTTCATCATCGGCGCCAACCTGCTGTTCGGTGTGCTGCTGGCCGGGCTGCCCAGCTTCGGCGTGCCGGCCATGGGCCTGATCGTCGCCATCTACGGCCTGACCTTCGTGGCCAGCCTGGCGGGCGACCAGTTCAAGTTCAAGGAGGTGCTGGTGCTGGCCACGGTGCTGGCCGCCGGCAGCTACTTCGCCTTCGTCTGGGCGCTGAAGCTGCAGTTCCCCGTGTGGCCCAGCTTCATCGCCGGCTGAAGCCGCCCGACAACCCGATACCCGAGTCCCACCATGGAATTGTTCGAACACCTCTCGACGGGTTTTGGCGTGGCCTTCACGTTCCAGAACCTGATCTACTGCTTTGTCGGCTGCCTGCTGGGCACGCTGATCGGCGTGTTGCCCGGCGTCGGCCCCGTGGCCACCATCGCCATGCTGCTGCCCGCCACCTACGCGCTGCCACCGGTGGCAGCGCTGATCATGCTGGCCGGCATCTACTACGGCGCGCAATACGGCGGCTCGACCACCGCCATCCTGGTGAACCTGCCGGGCGAATCGTCCTCGGTGGTCACGGTGATCGACGGCTACCAGATGGCGCGCAAGGGCCGGGCCGGGCCGGCGCTGGCGGCGGCGGGCATCGGCTCGTTCTTTGCCGGCTGCGTGGGCACCATCATCCTGGCCGCGTTCGCGCCGCCGCTGACCGAGGTGGCCTTCAAGTTCGGCCCGGCCGAGTACTTCTCGCTGATGGTGCTGGGCCTGATCGGTGCCGTGGTGCTGGCCTCGGGCTCGCTGCTGAAGGCCGTGGGCATGATCGTGCTGGGCCTGCTGCTGGGCCTGGTGGGCACCGACGTGAACTCGGGCGTGGCGCGCTACAGCTTCGACATTCCCGAGCTGACCGACGGCCTGAACTTCGTGGTCATCGCCATGGGCGTGTTCGGCTACGGCGAGATCATCGCCAACCTGTCGCGCCCCGAGGACGAGCGCGAGGTGTTCGCCGCCAAGGTCACCGGCCTGATGCCGACCAAGGAGGACTTCAAGCACATGTTCCCGGCCATGGTGCGCGGCACGGCGCTCGGCTCGGCGCTGGGCATCCTGCCGGGTGGCGGCGCGCTGCTGTCGGCCTTCGCGGCCTACACCATCGAGAAGAAGACCAAGCTGAAGCCCGGCGAGGTGCCGTTCGGCCAGGGCAACATCCGCGGCGTGACGGCGCCCGAGTCGGCCAACAACGCGGGTTCGCAGACCTCGTTCATCCCGCTGCTGACTCTGGGCATCCCGCCCAACGCCGTGATGGCGCTGATGGTCGGCGCCATGACCATCCACAACATCCAGCCCGGCCCGCAGGTCATGACCAGCAACCCCGAGCTGTTCTGGGGCCTGATCGCCTCGATGTGGATCGGCAACCTGATGCTGATCATCCTGAACCTGCCGCTGATCGGCATCTGGATCAAGCTGCTCACGGTGCCCTACCGCTGGCTGTTCCCGTCCATCGTGCTGTTCTGCGCCATCGGCGTGTACTCGACCAACAACAACACCTTCGACGTGTGGCTGGTCGGCGCCTTCGGCTTTATCGGCTACCTGTTCTACAAGCTGGGCATGGAGCCGGCGCCGCTGCTGTTGGGCTTCATCCTGGGGCCGATGATGGAGGAGAACCTGCGCCGCGCGCTGCTGCTGTCGCGCGGCGACTGGAGCGTGCTGGCCACGCGGCCGATCTCGGCGGGGCTGCTGGTCGCGGCGCTGCTGCTGCTGATCATCGTGCTGCTGCCTGCGGTCAGCAAGAAACGCGAGGAGGCTTTCGTCGAGGAGTGACGCGCCGCGGCGCCACAGCGGCGCCAGGTTGTGAAAGCGCCCCATGAGGGGCGCTTTTTTTTGGCGGGTGTCAGCGCGGTGGCTGCAGGCGCGGCCGGTCAGTCCGCCGCGCCCTCGACCACGAACTGCACGCGCCGCTGCCCGCCCCATTCGTTCACGTCCAGCCGGAAGGCCAGCAGCGGCTCGCCCTGCAGGGGCTCGGTGCGGCCGAACCAGATGGCGTCCACCGGGCGGCCCTGGTGCAGCAGTTTCAAGGACAGGTGCTTGCCACCGTCTCCCACCAGGCGCTGGCTGACCACCGTCAGCGGCTCGCTGAAAGTGGGCGGCGCGAAGCCTTGGCCCCAGACCTCGCGCGCCAGCGTGTCCACCAGCTCGGCGCGGCAGTACTCGGGCGCCAGCGGTCCGTCGGTTTCCAGCCGGCGTGTCAGCGTGGCGGCGTCCAGCCACTCGTGCGCCACCTGGGCGAAGGCCTGCTCGAAAGTGTCGAAGTGCTCTTCGGCTACGGTGCAGCCGGCGGCCATGGCGTGGCCGCCGAATTTCAGGATCACGCCCGGGTGGCGCTTGGCGACCAGGTCCAGCGCGTCGCGCAGGTGAAAGCCGGGAATCGACCGGCCCGAGCCCTTCAGTTCGTGCTGCTTGCCCGGCGCGCTGCTGGCCGCGAAGACGAAGGTCGGGCGGTGATGCTGGTCCTTCAGGCGCGAGGCGACGATGCCGACCACGCCCTCGTGGAAGTCCGGATCGAACACGCTGATCGCCGGCGGCGGCGTGTCGCCGTCCTCGAACAGGCTCTCGGCCAGCGCCAGCGCCTGCTCGCGCATACCGCCCTCCAGCTCGCGCCGCTCGCGGTTGATGGCGTCCAACTGGCGCGCCAATTCGCCGGCGCGGCCGGCGTCCTCGGTCAGTAGGCACTCGATGCCCAGCGTCATGTCGGCCAGGCGCCCGGCGGCGTTGATGCGCGGACCCAGCGCGAAGCCGAAGTCGAAGGTGGTGGCTACGTCCGGGCGCCGGCCGGCGGCGTCGAACAGCGCGCGAATGCCCGGCGGCATCTGCCCGGTGCGGATGCGCTTCAGGCCCTGCGCCACCAGGCGGCGGTTGTTGCCGTCCAGCTTCACCACGTCGGCCACCGTGCCCAGTGCGACCAGCGGCAGCAGCGGCTCCAGCCGTGGCTGGCTGGTCGCGTCGAACACGCCGCGCGCGCGCAGCTCGGCGCGCAGCGCCAGCAGCACATAGAACATCACGCCCACGCCGGCCATGCACTTGCTTTCGAAGGTGCAGCCGGGCTGGTTCGGGTTGACGATGGCGTCGGCCTCGGGCAGCTGCGGGCCCGGCAGGTGGTGGTCGGTGACGACCACCGTCAGGCCCAGGGCGCGGGCCTCGGCCACGCCCTCGCAGCTGGCGATGCCGTTGTCCACGGTGATCAGCACGTCGGCGCCGCGCGCGTGCACACGCCGCGCGATCGGGGCGGTGAGGCCGTAGCCGTCCACCACCCGGTCGGGGACCAGATAGTCGACGTGGCACGCGCCCAGCAACCGCAGGCCGCGCACCGCCACGGCGCAGGCGGTGGCGCCGTCGCAGTCGTAGTCGGCCACGACCAGCAGGCGCCGGTCCTGCGCCATGGCATCGGCCAGCACCTGGGCGGCCTGCTGCGCGCCGCGCAGCTGCTGCGGGCGCAGCAGGTGCGCCAAGCCGTCGTCGAGTTCTTCCTTGCTGCGCACGCCGCGCGCAGCGTACAGGCGCGCCAGCAGGGGATGCACACCGGCCTGCTCCAGCGCCCAGGCGGTGCGCGGCGGGATGTCGCGTTCTATTATTTTCATAGCTGTTCGGCCAATGTTGACAGTTGCTGGCGCCGGAATTGACTGGTCATGCGCTGCCACAGGCCGCGCGGCGCGCTGTGCCAGGTGAGGGCCGAACGCTCGCCGCACAGCGTGAGCCGCACGGCTTCGCCCGCCGCGGCGGGCGCGGCCAGCTGCGCCACCGGGCCGGCGTCCAGCGCGCGCCAGGCTGCGCCCCAGGCGGCCCAGTCCTCGGCCAGGGCCGCCTGGCGCAGCTCGTCCGGCTGCTGCGGCGGCGCCACCGGCGCGGGCCGCTCGGGCAGGGCGCCGGCGCCGTGCAGCCAGAAGGCATTCACGGCGGGCAGGCCGCGCGCGGCGCGCTCGTCGTTGAAAGGGTGGGTGTAGAGCAGCATCTGCATCTCGCTGTGTAGCCGGTGCACCAAGCGCGCGCTGGCGGCGTCCGGCAGCCAGGGGCGCACGTCGCGCCCCACGACCCGGTCGAGCGATGCGCAGGCCAGGCCGGCCAGCGCATCGCCGCGCGCGCGCCAGCGCGTGGGCTGGTCGTATTCCAGCGCGATACCGTCCTGCGCGAACCAGGGCGCCAGGATATCCAGCAGCGCGCGCGCATCGGCCTCGGTCAGTTGCAGCAACGCCGGGTCGGCCAGGGTGACCGAGTCGGCGCCGATATGCCACTGGCAGGGCGTGACATAAGCCCAGGCCTCGCCGGGCGCGGCCTGCTGCGCGAACGCCGCCCAGGGCGTGGTGCCGCGGGGCGATGCCGGCAGGCCCAGGTGGCGTGCCAGCGCGCGCTCGTGCGGCGGGGAGAAATCGGTGTCGCTGCCTGTGTCCGGCGCCTCCGGGGTCAGGCGCGCCAGCAGCCGCTCCAGGTGCGGCAGCTGCAGCGCGTCCAGCACCGGCTGGCAGCCCGGCGAGGGGCTGGCGGCCAGCGCGATGAGCAAATGGGAGTTGTCTGGCATGGCCGCCATTGTCCGGGATGCCACAATGCGCCCGCCCGCCACGGTGGCCGTGTCCCCACGGCGCGGCGGGCGTCACCTCGGCCCGCGCCGCGCGCCGTCTGTTGCCCCCATCCATGCCTATTCCCTACGAACTTGCCCTGGGCTGGCGCTACACCCGCGCAGGGCGCGCCACCCGGCGCAACGGCTTCATCTCCTTCATCTCGGGTGTGTCCATGCTGGGCATCGCCCTGGGCGTCGCGGCCCTGATCATCGTGCTGTCGGTGATGAACGGCTTTCAAAAAGAGGTGCGCGACCGCATGCTCAGTGTGGTCTCGCACATCGAGATCTTCGCGCCCGGCGGCGCGGCGCTGCCCGACATGGAGCGCACCCTGGCCGAGGCGCGCGCCAACCCGAACGTGGTCGGCGCCGCGCCCTTCGTCGCCGCGCAGGCGCTGCTGGCGCGCGGCGAGGACATGAAGGGCGTGCTGGTGCGCGGCATCGACCCGTCGCGCGAGGCCGAGGTGACCGACCTGGCGGCCGAGAGCGTCGAAGGCCTGAAGGCGCTGGTGCCGGGCGAGTTCCATGTGGTGCTGGGCGTGGACCTGGCGCACCAGCTGGGCGTGCGCGCCGGCGACGCGGTCACCCTGATCGCCCCGTCGGGCCAGGTGACCCCCGCCGGCATCGTGCCGCGCCTGAAGCAGATGACCGTGGCCGGCACCTTCAGCAGCGGCCACTACGAGTACGACTCGGCCCTGGTGCTGCTGCACCACCAGGACGCCGAACGCATCTTCCGCCTGGAGGGGCCGACCGGCGTGCGCCTGAAGCTCAAGGACCTGCACCAGGCCCCGGAGGTCGCGCGCCAGCTGGCCGGCACGCTGTCGGGCCAGCTGCTGATCCGCGACTGGACGCAGCAGAACAAGACCTGGTTCGCCGCGGTGCAGCTGGAAAAACGCATGATGTTCATCATCCTCACGCTGATCGTCGCGGTGGCGGCGTTCAACCTGGTGTCCACGCTGGTCATGACGGTGACTGACAAGCGCGCCGACATCGCCATCCTGCGCACCCTGGGCGCGAGCCCGGCGAGCATCATGGGCATCTTCGTGGTGCAGGGCGCCATGGTCGGCGTCATCGGCACGCTGGGCGGGCTGGCGCTGGGGCTGCTGGTGGCGTTCAACATCGACGTCATCGTGCCGGCCATCGAGCGGGCACTGCACACCAGCTTCCTGCCGCGCGACATCTACCTCATCAGCCGCATGCCCAGCGAGCCGCTGGCGGCCGACATCATGCCGATCGCGCTGATCTCGCTGGTGCTGGCCTTCGTCGCCACGCTGTACCCGAGTTGGCGCGCCAGCCGCGTCAATCCCGCGGAGGCCCTGCGCTATGAGTGAGACCCTGACCCACGATGTGGTGCTGCAGGCCGGCGGCCTGACCAAGCGCTTCCAGGAGGGGCGGCTGGACGTGACCGTGCTCAAGGGCGTGGACCTGTCCGTGCGCGCCGGCGAGACGCTGGCTATCGTCGGCGCCTCGGGCTCGGGCAAGAGCACATTGCTGCACCTGCTGGGCGGTCTGGACGCGCCCACCAGCGGCCGCGTGCTGCTGCAGGGCCAGGACCTGGGCGCGCTGTCGCCCGCCGAGCAGGGCCGGCTGCGCAACCAGCGCCTGGGCTTCATCTACCAGTTCCACCACCTGCTGCCCGAGTTCAGCGCACTGGACAACGTGGCCATGCCGCTGCGCATCCGCCGCCTGGCGCCGGCCGAGTGCGCGGCGCAGGCGCAGCAGATGCTGCAGGCCGTGGGCCTGGCTGGGCGCGTGCAGCACCGCCCGGCCGAGCTGTCGGGCGGCGAGCGCCAGCGCGTGGCGATCGCGCGCGCGCTGGTCACCCAGCCGGCGTGCGTGCTGGCCGATGAGCCAACGGGGAATCTGGACCGGGGGACGGCGGATGGGGTGTTCGCGTTGATGCTGGGGCTGGCACGGGAGCGGGGGACGGCGTTCGTCATGGTGACGCATGACGAGCAGCTGGCGGGGAGGTGTGATCGGGTGGTGCGGCTGGCGTCGGGGGAGGTGCTACAGGGGTGATAGCTAACGGCCCTTTGTTTATCGGGGCGTGAGGCAGTTTTTCCTGTTTTTTTCGGTTTTGGTGTTGATTTTGTTTTGACTGCGGGGGCCGGGACTCGCCCCGGCGGGCGACTTCCTTTCTTGCTCGTGCAAGAAAGGAAGCAAAGAACACGGCCCCACGGCTGCGACCCCTTCGCTGGCGCGAAGGGGCAGACCTGGGGCGGGACGCTTGCGGGGTGGGCCGCAGAACTCACTGCGCTGCTGCGCAGCTCCGTTCAAACAACTGCGGCCAGTCAGATGACGAAGCATGGGCGCTGCGACGCCCATGCCCCCCCGCCAGCGCCCCGCCCCAGGCGCAGCCTTAAAGGGGCGAAGGCGGGAGCGGGGAGAGGCCGGCGCTGCGCGCGGCCTGATGACAGACAGCGGCCCTCTTGCTCCCTCGCCCCCGTCAGGGGGAGAGGGCAGGGGTGAGGGGGTGATGGTTCGGGCGCTGCGCCTGTACCAGCCCTCCCACCCTCACCCCAGCCCTCTCCCGCCCTGCGGGAGAGGGAGTGAAGACCACGCGGTGCGGCTGTCCCGGCTGTTTGGCTGTTCCCTCTCCCCACCACCCCCTTCAAAGGCCGCGCCTGTCTCGGGGCGCTGGCGGGGGGGCATGGGCGTCGCAGCGCCCATGCTTCGTCATCTGACTGGCCGCAGTTGTTTGAACGAAGCGCTTGAAGGCGCGAAGTGAGTTCCGCAGCGCACCCCGCCAGCGCCCCGAGACAGGTTGCCCCCACGCGCGACAGCGCGTGGGGGACGCAGCCTGCGGGGGGCGCACTTCTTTTGCCTCCTTTTCTTGTGCGAGCAAGAAAAGGAGGTCGCCCGCCGGGGCGAGTCCCGGCCCCCGCAGTCAACTCAACAACCAACAATAAAAACAGCCCGAGCCTCGATCAATAAATACCCGGCAGCTATCAAAGTAGAAGCGGCATAAACCTAGGCCGGCCCTGCTACTGCGTCACAGCAGCAAGGCAGACGCCCGCCCGCTCAGCCCGCCATCACCCGGATCGGCGGCAGTTCCGCCGGATCGCGCACCTCATCCAGCGTATCGCCCGTATGCAGCGCCCGCGCCGGCCGCGCCAGCAACTCGCGCAGAAAATTCGGCTGCGCCAGCAGCGCTTGGTGCATGGCGCCGTTGTACAGCTGCAGATCGCCGATGCCGCGCGCGGCGATGCGCGCATCGACCTCGCCCGCCGACAGCCGCGCCGGATCGGTCGTGTCCGAGGCCATGCCCATGCACCACAGCGCGCCGTACAGCGGCACGTACTGCAGGTAGGGTCGGAACACCGGAAACACGGCCCGCACCGACGCGGCGATGCGCGTCAGCGTTTCGGGCAGGTGGATCGGCGAGCCCAAGTGCAGCGACAGCACGCCGCCCGGGTTCAGGGCGCGCCGGCACGACTGGTAGAACTCCACCGTGTACAGCTCGACCGCCGGGCCGAACGGGTCCGTCAGGTCCAGCACGATCTGGTCGAAGCGCTCGTCGGTCTCGGCCAGGAAGGCGCGCGCATCGCCCAGGCGCAGTTGCAGGCGCGCATCGTCCAGCGCGCCGCGGTGGATGCCGGGCAGCCACTGGCGCGCCATCTCGACCACCGCGCCGTCCAGCTCGGCCAGCACCACGCGCTCGATGCCGGGCAGTTTCAGCAGTTCTTCCGCCGCGCCGCCGTCGCCGCCGCCCACCACCAGGGCGCGCTTGACCCCCGGGTGGGCGATGGCCGGCAGGTGCACCATCGGCTCGTGGTAGAAGAATTCGTCGCGCTCGCTGGTCATGAATACGTCGTCGATGCGCATCACGCGTCCGAACTGCGGGTTCTCGAAGATCTCGATGCGCTGCCACTCGGATTGCGCCTGCGCCAGCGGCGCGCCGGCCGACAGGTACAGGCCGAAGTCGGCGTTCAGGCGCTCGGCGACGTAGCGCGGCGCCGCGGCCGGCGTGCCGGCTGGGGAGGGCGTCGCGCCGCTCATGCGCGGTCGACGGTGTGCAGGTGCGGGTCGGCCGGGTTGAAGGCGGCCTGCAGGTCGTCGAACAGTTTCTGCGCCTTGGGGCGGTTGTTCTCGGTGTAGTTGCAGACGTAGACGTCCAGCGTCACGTAGCCCGACTCAGGCCAGGTGTGGATGGCCAAGTGCGATTCGGCCAGCACCACGGCGCCGGTCACGCCGCCGCCCTCTCCGAAGCTGTGGAACAGCGATCCGACGGTGGTCAGGCCCGCGGCCGCCACCAGCTCCTTGCAGAAGTTTTCCAGATGGTCGGCGTCCAGCATCAGGCGGCTGTCGCACAGGCAGCCGTACAGGTCGCCGATCAAATGCAGCCCCGTGGCCTGGCGCTGCGGCGCGGGCGGGCGGATCGGGACGACGGATTGGTAGTTCTTCATGGAGCAAACCCTTTCTTCGCTCAAGAGGCGAGCGTGGCAAACAACGGCTGGGCCACAAGGGTTGTCCCCCCGCGGCGGTCGCCGACCGGCGCGCTGCTGGGGCGTCCACGCACGAGGAAATGGGGGGGTGGGAAACGTCGATGAAGGGCCGAATGAATCGCCCTATCGCCATTGCCGCGCCTTTGGTTTCCTGCTGTGCGCCTAGAAAAGGACGCCTGGCAACGCTGACAGCAATCCGCTCGCAAGGCGAGCGTGACATTTTTGCAAACCCGCGATTATAGCGAAACGTCATATGCTCATCCGAGAAAACGACGGCCGGCGCAGCGGGCATGGAGGGTTTGCCCCTATGATGGCCGGCTGTCCGCTCGCGCGGTGTGGCGCGTGCCCAGCTTTTTTTGCCCTGTCCGATGACGGCGCACCCGCCGCATACCCGCCCTTTTCCCTCGCTCTGCCCGACCTGCCGCCTGCCATGCCCGCCGCCCCGCCCGCCGCACCCGAGGCCCGCTTTCTGGTGGAGCTGCGCGACGTCACCTTCGGCTACGGCGAGCGCACCCTGCTGCAGGGGCTATCGCTGACGGTGCCGCGCGGCAAGGTCACGGCCATCATGGGCGCGTCGGGCGGCGGCAAGACCACCGTGCTGCGCCTGATCGGCGGGCAGCTGCGCACGCAGTCGGGGCAGGTGCTGGTGGACGGGCAGGACATGGGCCGGCTGGACAAGGCGGGCCTATACGCGCTGCGCCGGCGCATGGGCATGCTGTTCCAGTTCGGCGCACTGTTCACCGACATGAGCGTGCTGGACAACGTGGCCTTCCCGCTGCGCGAGCACACCGACCTGCCCGAGGCGCTGGTGCGCGACATCGCGCTGATGAAGCTCAACGCCGTGGGCCTGCGCGGCGCGCGCGACCTGATGCCCAGCCAGATCTCCGGCGGCATGGCGCGGCGCGTGGCGCTGGCGCGGGCCATCGCGCTCGACCCCGAACTCATCATGTACGACGAGCCCTTCGCCGGGTTGGACCCGATCGCCTTGGGCACAGCCGCGCAGCTGATCCGTCGCCTGGGCGAGACCATGGGCCTGACCAGCATCCTGGTCTCGCACGACCTGGAGGAGACCTTCCGGCTGGCCGACCACGTCATCATCCTGGGCCCGGGCCATGTCGCCGCCCAGGGCACGCCCGACGAGGTGCGCGCCAGCATCGACCCGCTGGTGCACCAGTTCGTGCGCGCGCTGCCGACCGGGCCGGTGCCGTTCCACCAGCCGGCGCCGCCCCTTGCCGAGGATTTCGGAGGCACGCCATGAGCCGCTGGCACCCCGCGCGCCTGGGTTTCGCCGTGCGCTGCAAGCTGGCCGACATCGGCGCCGCCACGCGGCTGCTGGCGCGGCTGCTGGCGCTGGCGCCGGCGGTGGCGCGTCGCCCGGCGCTGCTGCGCGACCAGGTGCATTTCTTGGGCAACCATTCGCTGTCCATCATCGCCACTTCGGGCCTGTTCGTCGGCTTCGTGCTGGCGCTGCAGGGCTACAACGTGCTGCAGCTGTACGGCTCGGCCAATGCCCTGGGGCTGGTGGTGACGCTGGGCCTGGTGCGCGAGCTCGGGCCGGTGGTCGCGGCGCTGCTGTTCGCCGGGCGCGCCGGCACCTCGCTCACCGCCGAGATCGGCCTGATGCGCGCCGGCGAGCAGCTGGCGGCGATGGAGATGATGGCCGTCGACCCCGAGCGGCGCATCCTGGCGCCGCGCTTCTTTGCTGGCGTGATCGCCATGCCGCTGCTGGCGGCGGTGTTCAGCGCCGTCGGCGTGATTGGCGGCTGGCTGGTCGGCGTGGTGCTGCTGGGCGTGGACACCGGCGCGTTCTGGGGCCAGATGCAGTCCGGCGTGGACGTGTGGCGCGACGTGGGCAACGGCGTCGTCAAGAGCGCGGTGTTCGGCGTGGCCGTCACCTTCATCGCCGTGCTGCAGGGCTACGCCGCGCGGGCCACCCCTGAGGGCGTGGCGCGCGCCACCACGCGCACGGTGGTCATGGCGTCGCTGTCGGTGCTGGCGCTGGACTTTGTGCTCACGGCGCTGATGTTCCGCATCTGAACCTCACGACAAGACAACTCAAGGAAATTTCACCATGCAGCAGTCCAAGAATGACGTCTGGGTGGGCCTGTTCGTGCTGCTGGGCGCGGCGGCTCTGGTGTTCCTGGCGCTGCAGGCGGCCAACCTGCTGCATCTGGACTGGAAGAGCGGCTACACCGTCACCGCGCGCTTCGACAACATCGGCGGCCTGAAGCCCCAGGCGGCGGTGCGCAGCGCCGGCGTGGTCGTCGGCCGCGTGCAGGCCATCAATTTTGACGACAAGACCTATCAGGCGCGGGTGACACTGGAGCTGGACAAACGCTACGTGTTCCCCAAGGACAGCTCCCTGAAAATCCTCACCAGCGGCTTGCTGGGCGACCAGTACATCGGCATCGAGGCCGGCTATGACGAGGCGCAGCTCGCCCCGGGCGACACCGTCACTGCCACGCAATCGGCCGTCGTGCTGGAAAATCTCATCGGCCAGTTCCTCTACGGCAAGGCCGAAGAAGGCGCCAGCGCAGGACCCTCCAAATGAACCCCACCACCTTTTCCGCAGTTCGCCGTGTGCCCCGCTGGGGCGCTCTGGCGTTGGCCTGTGCCCTGGCCGCAGGCTGCGCCAGCGGCCCCCATGCCCACCCGGACGACCCGCTGGAGCCCTACAACCGGGCCATGACCACGTTCAACGACCGCGTGGACGACGCCGTGCTGCGGCCCGTGGCGACGGTCTACCGCGACGTCGCGCCGCGGCCGCTGCGCACCGGCGTAGGCAACTTCTTCGGCAACCTGGGCGATGCCTGGTCGTTCGTCAACAACGTGCTGCAGCTGCGCCTGCGCGACGCCTACGACAGCATGGTGCGCTTCAACGTCAACACCGTCTTTGGCTTGGGCGGCGTGCTGGATATCGCCAGTGAGATGGGCATCGAGCGCCACAAGCAGGACTTTGGCCTGACGCTGGGCCGCTGGGGCGTGCCCACCGGGCCTTATCTGGTGCTGCCGCTGCTGGGCCCGTCCACGCTGCGCGACACGGCGGCGCTGCCTGCCGATCACTGGGGTGACCTGGTGCGTCAGGTCGATCCGGTGTCGGCGCGCAACACGCTGTACGGACTGCGTGTGGTGGACAAGCGCTCGCGCTTGCTGCAGGCCGGCGAGGTGCTGGACAACGCCGCGCTTGACTCCTACTCGTTCACGCGCGACGTCTACCTGCAGGTGCGCAACAACCATGCGCTCTCCAGCCGCAAGGCACGCGCGCGGGACGAGGAAGCCGGACGGATCTCCGACGACTATTGAACCTTGGCCAGCGGCGCCCGTGCGGTTTGCAGTTGCTTGCAACCGGGCACGCGTCCGACGCATGGCCGCCGGGTCGGCTGCGCACAATGGCGGCGCTGCCGTGGCTGCGCCCGAGGCCGCGGCATTTCCCCTGACACAAAGAAAGCCATTCCCTGCCATGCCGATGAACCGCCGAACCCTGATCCATGCCGCCGCCGCGCTGGCGGCCGTTTCCTGCCTGCCCTTGTCCAGCCTTGCCCTGGCCGCCGAGGAGGCCCCCGACGCGCTCATCAAGCGCCTGTCCAGCGAGGTGCTGGAGACCGCGCGCAAGGACCCCTCGGTCAAGTCCGGCAACGTCGAGTACCTGATGCGGCTGGTCGACCGCATCATCCTGCCGCACGTGAACTTCCGCCGCATGACGGCTGGCGCCGTGGGCCCGGCCTGGCGCCAGGCCACGCCGCAGCAGCAGGCGCGGCTGCAGGAGGAGTTCAAGCAGCTGCTGGTGCGCACCTACGCCGGCGCGGTGGCGCAGATCTCCGACCAGACGGTGGTCGTCAAGCCGCTGCGCGCCGCACCCGGCGACAAGGACGTGCTGGTGCGGACCGAAGTGCACGGCCGCGGCGACCCGGTGCAGCTGGACTACCGCATGGAAAAAACCGCCGGCGACGGTGCCGGCTGGAAGATCTACAACCTGAATGTGCTGGGCGTGTGGCTGGTCGACACCTACCGCAGCCAGTTCGCGCAAGAGGTGAACGCGCGCGGCATCGACGGGCTGATCGACGCGCTGGCGACGCGCAACCGCAGCAATAACTCCGGCACGAAGTAAGCCCATGCTGACGCTGCCTGCCGAGCTAACCCAGCGCCAGGCGCGTGCCTGCGCGCAGCAACTGCTGGCCCGGCTGCCGGGCGAAGCCGGCCCGGTGGTGGTTGTGGACGCGCAGGCGCTGGCGACCTTCGACTCGTCGGCGCTGGCGGTGCTGCTGGAATGCCGGCGCGCCGCCGTGGCGGCTGGCCGCACTCTGGCGGTGCAGGGCATGCCGACGCATCTGGCCAGCCTGGCCGAGCTGTACGGGGTGCACGAGCTGCTGCCGGTAGCCTAAAGCCCCAGGCCAGTCGGCCAGGAGGGCGCGGGCTAGAATGCCCGGTTCCCATGGCCGCCGTCTCCTTCCAGTCCGTCTCCAAGACCTTTTCCACTCCCCGGGGCCCGTTCCAGGCACTGGACGGGGTGTCGCTGGACATCCAGGAAGGCGAGTTCTTCGGCCTGCTCGGCCCGAACGGCGCGGGCAAGACCACCCTCATCAGCATCCTGGCCGGCCTGGCGCGCGCCACCAGCGGCAGCGTGTCGGTGCTGGGGCACGACGTGCAGTCGCAGTTCGCCGACGCGCGCCGCCAGCTCGGCGTGGTGCCGCAGGAACTGGTGTTCGACCCCTTCTTCAACGTGCGCGAGACGCTGCGCCTGCAGTCCGGCTACTTCGGCGTGCGCGACAACGACGCCTGGATCGACGAGCTGCTCGACGCCCTGGGTCTGGCCGACAAGGCCAGCGCCAACATGCGCCAGCTCTCGGGCGGCATGAAGCGGCGCGTGCTGGTGGCGCAGGCGCTGGTGCACAAGCCGCCGATCATCGTGCTGGACGAGCCTACCGCCGGCGTGGACGTGGAGCTGCGCCAGACGTTGTGGCAGTTCGTCGCGCGGCTGAACAAGCAGGGCCATACGGTGCTGCTGACCACGCACTACCTGGAGGAAGCCGAGGCGCTTTGCACACGCTTGGCGATGCTCAAGCGCGGGCGCGTGGTGGCGCTGGCGCGCACCTCCGAGCTGCTGGGCGCGGCCTCCGCCAACGTGCTGCGCTTCAAGACCGACGACGCGCTGCCGCCGGCGCTGGCGCAGGTCGCGCGCGTTACCGGCCGCGTGGCGCAGCTGCCGGCGCAGGACGCGCAGGAGATCGAGCAGTACCTGGCCGCGCTGCGCGCCGCCGGCGTGCGCGTGGAGGACGTGGAGATCCGCAAGGCTGACCTCGAGGACGTGTTCCTGAACGTCATGGCCGAGGCGCAGGAAGACGCCCAGCGGGAGCAGCGTGCATGACCGGCTGGCAGACGCTGTTCAAGAAGGAAGTGCTGCGCTTCTGGAAAGTGGGCTTCCAGACCGTGGCCGCGCCGGTGCTGACCTCCATGCTGTACTTGCTGATCTTCGGCCACGTGCTGGAGGACCGGGTGCAGGTCTATGGCCACCTGAGTTACACCGCCTTCCTGGTGCCCGGCCTGGTGATGATGGGCATGCTGCAGAACGCCTTTGCCAACAGCTCGTCCAGCCTGATCCAGAGCAAGATCATGGGCAGCCTGGTGTTTCTGCTGCTCACGCCGCTGTCGCACCGCGCCTGGTTCGGCGCCTACGTTGGCGCGTCCATGCTGCGCGCGCTGATGGTCGGCCTGGGCGTCTTCATCGCCACGCTGTTCTACGCCGCGCCGCACTTCGCCGCGCCATGGTGGATCGTGGCCTTCGCGCTGCTGGGCACGGCGCTGCTGGCCACGCTGGGCGTGATCGCCGGGCTGTGGGCCGACAAATTCGACCAGATGGCGGCGTTCCAGAACTTCCTGATCATGCCCATGACGTTCCTGTCGGGCGTGTTCTATTCCATCCAGTCGCTGCCCCCGTTCTGGCAGGCGGTGAGCCACCTGAACCCGTTCTTCTACATGATCGACGGCTTTCGCCACGGCTTCTTCGGGGTCAGCGACGTCTCGCCCTGGATCAGCCTGGGCGTGGTCGGCCTGGCCTGGGCGCTGGTCAGCGCGCTGGCGCTGCACCTGCTGCGCACGGGCTACAAGATCAGGAACTAGCGTGCATCCCCCTGAGTCGCTTCGCATCTTCCCCCTTCTCTCGCGCTGCGCGCGGAAAGGGGAACGCACCCGTTGGCCCGGCAAAGCCGGAGCCAGGGGTGCCCTGGCCTGCGCCCCTGGCAACGGACCAGGGCAAGGCCGGGCGCGGTGCACACCCTCAACCCGACTACTCTCTACGCCATGACTGCCAACGAACTCAAGGACATCATCAGCGCCGGCCTGCAGTGCGAGCATATCGCGCTGGACGGCGACGGCCGCCACTGGTTCGCCACCATCGTCTCGCCCGAGTTCGAGGGCAAGCGCCAGATCCAGCGCCACCAGCGCGTGTATGCCACCCTGGGCGGACGCATGCAGACCGACGAGGTGCATGCGCTGTCGATGAAGACGCTGACCCCCGCCGAGTGGCGCGCCGAGCAGCCGGGCGCCTGAGCGCAGGGCGCCTTAAACTCCTGAATCCATAGCTGCTGGCCTTTGCTGCATAAGGGCTGGAGGCCAATTTCGCTTGAAATGAACGCACCCATCACCCTGGCCCTGTCCAAGGGCCGCATCTTCGAGGAAACACTGCCCCTGCTGGCCGCCGCCGGCATCGAGGTGCTGGAAGACCCGGAGAAGTCGCGCAAGCTCATCCTGCCCACCAGCCGGCCCGAGGTGCGCGTGGTGCTGGTGCGGGCCAGCGACGTGCCGACCTACGTGCAGTACGGCGGCGCCGACCTCGGCGTGGCCGGCAAGGACTCGCTGATCGAGCACGGCGGCCAGGGGCTGTTCCGCCCGCTGGACCTGCGCATCGCCAAGTGCCGCGTCAGCGTCGCCGTGCGGGCCGACTTCGACTACGCGCAGGCCGTGCGCCAGGGCGCGCGCCTGAAGGTGGCGACCAAGTACACCGCGATCGCGCGCGAGTTCTTCGCCTCCAAGGGCGTGCACGTGGACCTGATCAAGCTCTACGGCAGCATGGAGCTGGCGCCGCTCACCGGCCTGGCCGACGCCATCGTGGACCTGGTCTCCACCGGCAACACGCTCAAGGCCAACCACCTGGTCGAGGTCGAGCCGATCATGGACATCAGCTCGCACCTGGTGGTCAACCAGGCCGCGCTGAAGCTCAAGCAGGCGCCGCTCAAGCGCATCATCGAGGCCTTCGCCAGCGCCCTGGCGCCCGCCTGAAAACCTACCGCACCCGCCCGGTCTTACTATGAATCTTGTAGCTGCACCCCTGCGCCTGTCCACGACTTCCGGCAATTTCGAGCAGGAATTCACGCAGCGCCTGCATTGGTCGGCCGAACAGGACGCGGCCATCGAGCAGCGCGTGGCCGACATCCTGGCCGACGTGCGTGCGCGCGGCGACGCCGCGCTGCTGGAGTACACCCAGCGCTTCGACGGCCTGCATGCGCAAAACGTGCCCGAACTGGAGCTGCACGCCGATGAGCTGCGCGCCGCGTTCGAGTCGCTGCCGCCCGTGCAGCAGCAGGCGCTGCAGGACGCCGCCGCGCGCGTGCGCCGCTACCACGAGGCCCAGCGCCGCGCCAGCGGCGAGAGCTGGAGCTACCGCGACGAGGACGGCACCCTGCTGGGCCAGAAGGTGACGCCGCTGGACCGCGTCGGCATCTACGTGCCCGGCGGCAAGGCGGCGTACCCCAGCAGCGTGCTGATGAACGCCATCCCCGCGCAGGTGGCCGGCGTGCCCGAGATCATCATGGTCGTGCCCACGCCGCACGGCGCCAAGAACCCGCTGGTGCTGGCCGCCGCGCACGTGGCCGGCGTGCACCGCGCCTTCACCGTGGGCGGCGCGCAGGCCGTGGCCGCGCTGGCCCATGGCACCCAGACCATCCCGCGCGTGGACAAGATCACCGGTCCTGGCAACGCCTACGTCGCCAGCGCCAAGAAGCGCGTGTTCGGCACCGTGGGCATTGACATGATCGCCGGGCCCAGCGAGATCCTGGTGCTGGCCGACGGCTCGACGCCCCCGGACTGGGTGGCGATGGACCTGTTTTCCCAGGCCGAGCACGACGAGCTGGCGCAGTCCATCCTGCTGTGCCCGGATGCCGCCTACATCGACGCCGTGCAGCGCGAGATCGACCGCCTGCTGCCCGAGATGCCGCGCGCCGAGATCATCGCCAAGAGCCTGACCGACCGCGGCGCGCTGATCCACACGCGCGACATGGAAGAGGCCTGCGCCATCAGCAACCGCATCGCGCCCGAGCATCTGGAAGTCTCCAGCCGCGACCCGCACCGCTGGGAGCCGCTGCTCAGGCACGCCGGCGCCATCTTCCTGGGGGCCTACACCTCCGAGAGCCTGGGCGACTACTGCGCCGGCCCGAACCACGTGCTGCCCACCAGCGGCACGGCGCGGTTTTCCTCGCCGCTGGGCGTATACGACTTCCAGAAGCGCAGCAGCCTGATCGAGGTCAGCGAGCAGGGCGCGCAGGAGCTGGGCCGCATCGCCAGCGTGCTGGCGCACGGCGAGGGGCTGCAGGCGCATGCGCGGGCGGCGGAGATGCGGCTGCTGCCCACCGCGCAGTGCTGAGCCGCTGCGCCGCGCGGGGCCGTCAGCCCTGCAGCCAGCGCCAGCGCAGCACCGCCGCCGCGCTGGCCCCCGCGGTGCCGACGTGCAGTCGCGCCGGCCCGGCGATGACCAGAGGTGCGTTGCCATCCGCTTGCGCTGCGGCATCAGCCTCCAGAAAATGATCCCTCGGCTGGCCCTCGCAGGTCAGCCAGACTTGGCCCTGGCCAACCTGCAGCAGCAGACGCGTGCCACGCGGCACGACCAGCAGTCGCGGCGCCTGGCCGGGCGCCAGATGACATTCCTGCCAGGCAGGCAGGGCGCCGGGCAGGGTGCGCGGAAGGGCCCAGGCGGGCCAGCGAAACGACAAGAGCGGGGCGGTGTGTTGCATGCCTGCACTCTCGCCCCCTGCACTCCGCGCCGCCAGCCACAGACGGCCGCGCCGTGCATTGGTACAGCCGGCGCTGCAGGGACGGCTGTGTTGGTCGGTGCAGCGCTCGTCTGTACTGCCCTGCGCCGCCCGCACCCGTACAGAATCGCGGCATGACCTGTGCCGCCGACGCCTTGCCCCTGTACCAGCAGATCGCCGGCCAGTGGGCCGAACTCATCCGCAACGGCACGCTGGCGCGCGGTGAGCGCCTGCCCTCGGTGCGCGCGCTGGCGCGCCAGCACGGCGCAGCGCCGACGACGGTGGTGCAGGCGCTGCACTGGCTGGAGGACGCGCGGCTGGTCGTCGCCCGCCCGCGCTCGGGCTTCTTCGTCGCGCCGCGCAGCGGCCCGCAACCCGCGCCGCTGACCGCGCCGGCCGCTGTGCGCGCCTCGCCCCGGCCGCGCGCCGTGGCCGTGGACTGGCTGGGCCAGCGCGTGCTGGGACAGGCGCAGCCCGACCACCTGCTGTCGTACAGCAGCGGCACGCCCGGCCCGGACCTGCTGGACACCGAGCGCGTGCGCCGCGCCGTGGCGCGCGCGGTGCAGCGCCACCACGGTTTGCTGTATGCCTATCCGTCGGCCACCGGCCAGCCCGAGGCGCGCCGGGCGCTGGCGCGCTACGCCGCCAGCCTGGGCTGCACGCTGGACCCCGAGCGCATCGTCGTCACCGGCGGCTGCATGGATGCCATCGCGCTGTGCCTGCGCGCCGTCACCCGGCCGGGCGACGTGGTGGCGCTGGAGTCGCCAACGCACTTCTCCTTCCTGGAGGTGCTGCAGAGCCTGCACCTGCGTGCGCTGGAAATCCCCACGCACCCGCGCCATGGCCTGTCGCTGGACGCGCTGCAGCTGGCGCTGGAGACGCAACCCGTCAAGGCCGTGCTGCTGGTGCCCACGCTGAGCAACCCGCTGGGCGCCTGCCTGCCGCAGGCCGAGCGCCGGCGCCTGGCGCAGCTGGCCGCGCGCCACGGCGTGGCGGTGATCGAGGACGCGATCTACAACGACCTGGCCGATGGCGACGAGATGCGCCGCAGCGTCAAGTCATACGACGACCGCGGCCACGTCATGTTGTGCGGCTCGTTTTCCAAGACGCTGGCGCCGGGCCTGCGCCTGGGCTGGGTCGAGGCCGGGCGCTGGCAGCGCGAGGTGCACCGCCTGCAGGACGTGCAGTCGGGCGGCCAGTCGCCGGTGCTGGAGCTGGCGCTGGCCGACCTGATCACCCAGCCCGGCCACGCCGCCGCCATGCGCACCCTGCGCGCGCGGGCCGGTGCCCGGGTGCAGGCCGCGCGCGAAGCCATTGCCATGCACTTTCCGCGCGGCACGCGCGTGAGCGACCCGCCCGGAGGCCTGCTGCTGTGGCTGGCGCTGCCGCGCGGGCTGGACGCGCTGCGGCTGCACGAAGCCTGCCTGACCGAGGGCATTCTGGTGGCACCGGGTACGCTGTTCAGCGCCAGCGGGCGCTTTCGCAATTGCCTGCGCATCGGGCTGGGTGGGGAATGGGGCGAGGCACATCTGGAGGGGCTGCGGCGCGTGGGCGAGATCGCCGGGCAGCTGCTGCAGGAAGAAGTGGCGCGGGCGGCGTGACGCATGGGCCGTGGCACTGCTTACCGCGTGGCTGCCGTAGCGGTTGCGGCAGGCTGGGCAAGGCTGCGCGCCAGCATCTGCAGCACGTCCGCACAGGGCGCCGTTACCTTCAGCATCAGCAGTTCGTCCGCCCGCGTGCGCCCGAGATTGATGGCCGCCACCGGCAGGCCGCGCTCGCGTGCCGCATGCACGAAGCGCAACCCTGAATACACCATCAGGGAGCTGCCCACGACCAGCAGCAGGTCGCTTTGCTCCAGCGCCTGCAGCGCTGCCTGCACGCGCTCTCGCGGTACGTTCTCGCCGTAGAGCACGACATCCGGCTTGACGATGCCGCCGCACAGCGGGCAGGGCGGGACAGCAAAAGCGCTGAAATCCACGCCTTGCAGGTCGGCGTCGCCGTCTGGCGCCACGGGTGCGCGCCAGTGCGCCCAGCCGGGGTTGGCCTGCAGCAGGGCCTGCTGGAACTCTTCGCGCGGTGCGCGCCGGCCGCAGCCCATGCACACCGTCTGGTCCAGCCGCCCGTGCAGGTCGATCACGCCGGTGCTGCCGGCGCGCTGGTGCAGTCCGTCCACGTTCTGCGTGATCAGGGTGCCCACGTATCCTGCCGCCTGCAGCTGCGCCAGCGCCTGGTGCGCGGCGTTGGGCTGGGCACGGGCAAAGACCGGCCAGCCGATCAGGCTGCGCGCCCAGTAGCGCCGGCGCGTGGCGGCGTGCGCCATGAAGTCCTGGAACATCACCGGCGCCGGGCGCTTCCAGGCGCCGGCGGCGTCGCGGTAGTCGGGGATGCCACTGCCGGTGCTGATGCCGGCGCCGGTCAGCACTGTCCAGCGCGGTGCGTTGCGCAGCAGTGTCAGCGGGGCAGGCAGCAGCGCAGGGTCCGACAGTGCAGGGCTGCCGTCTGGCGCTGCAGCTTGGCCAGGAGCAGCGGCTTTTTCGGAAGATGCGGGCGTGGCGACAGGCATGGCGCAAGCATAGAAAGGATGGCGTGTTCGTGCAGAAGGTGGCCGACACGAAAATCGTGCAACACGAATTTCGTGTAAGCTCGCCCTTATGAAGAACGTCACCATCACGGTCGATGATCCGGTGCTCGAATGGGCCCGCATTGAGGCGGCGCGCCGGGGCACCAGCGTGTCGCGCATGGTGGGTGACTTCCTGGGCGAGCTGCAGCGGCGCGAGGATGCCTATGAGCGCGCTTATCTCGCCTGGCGCACCGACGAGCGCAACTGGCGCTCGGGCGGCAGCGCCGCCGCCTGCGGCTTCGGCCGCACGCCGGCGCAACCGCTGGAGAGCGGCGCCGAAGCCCTCGACTGCCCGCTGACGCAGCCGGTGTTTGTCGATACCGCCGTGCTGCTGGCCGCCGAGGACGGCGCGCAAACGGCTGTGCACACCCAGGTGCGCGCCGCCCTGGACGTGCTGTGGCGCGAGCGCGCCGGGCGCGTCAGCAGCGTGGTGCTGGCCGAGTTCTACGAAGCCGCGACGGTGCACGCCCGCCCGCCCATGCCGCAGGGCGACGCGCGCGCCGCCATCCGCCGCTACCACGCCTGGACGCCCTGGCAGGTCGATGCCGCCACGCTCGAGACCGCCTGGGCGCTGCAGACGCGCCACCAGCTGGCCTGGGGCGACTGCCTGTCGCTGGCCGCCGCGCAGCACAGCGGCTGCGGCCAGCTGCTGTCGCTGGCGCTGCCGCACGGCGCGCTGTTCGGCGGCGTGCAGGTGCTGCACCCGCAGCATTGCGCGTTGCTGCCGCAGGCCTGACAACACCCGCCGTCCCGATTTTTCAGACAAGTCCGGTGAGCCCGATGAATCCCTCCGTCCCCGCGCCTTCCCCGTTGTCCCGCATCCGTCCCGACGTGCGCGCCATGCACGCCTACCACGTCGCGCCGTCCGATGGCCTGCTGAAGCTGGACGCGATGGAGAACCCGTTTTCCCTGCCGCCCGCGCTGCAGCGCGCGCTGGGCGAGCGCCTGGGAGCGCTGCAGCTCAACCGCTACCCCGGCGGCGCGCGCCAAGAGGCGCTCAAGGCTGCCCTGGCCGCGCACGCCGGCGCGCCCGAGGGCAGCGCGCTGATGCTGGGCAACGGCTCGGACGAGCTGATCAGCCTGCTGGCGCTGGCCTGCGCGCAGCCGGCCGCTGACAGGCGCCGCGCCGTGGTGCTGGCGCCGGTGCCGGGCTTCGTCATGTACGCCATGAGCGCGCAGCTGCAGGGCCTGGACTTCGTCGGCGTGCCGCTGACACCGGATTTCGAGCTGGACGAGCGCGCCATGCTGGCCGCCATCGCCGCGCACCACCCGGCCATCACCTACCTGGCGTATCCGAACAACCCCACGGCCACGCTGTGGGACGAGGGCGCCATGCAGCGCATCGTCGATGCGGTGGCCGCGCAGGGCGGCATCGTCGCCATCGACGAGGCCTACCAGCCGTTCGCCAGCCGCAGCTGGATCGAGCGCATGCGCGCGGAGCCCGCGCGCAACGCGCACGTGCTCTTGATGCGCACGCTGTCCAAGTTCGGCCTGGCGGGTGTGCGCCTGGGCTATCTCATCGGTCCGGCGGCGCTGGTCGGCGAGATCGACAAGGTGCGCCCGCCCTACAACATCAGCGTGCTCAACTGTGAGGCGGCGCTGTTCGCGCTCGAGCACGCCGACGTCTTCGCCGACCAGGCCGCCGAGCTGCGCGGCGAGCGCGAGCTGCTCATCGCGCGGCTGCGCGCCATGCCCGGCGTGCAGCGCGTCTGGGACAGCCAGGCCAACATGGTGCTGGTCCGCGTGCCGGATGCGGCGCGCACCTTCCAGGGCATGAAGGACCGGGGGGTCCTCGTCAAGAACGTTTCTACAATGCACGCGCTGCTGGCGCAGTGCCTGCGCCTGACGGTGGGCAGCGCGCAGGACAACGCACAGATGCTGGCAGCGCTCGAGGCTTCGCTATGACTTCTTCCGCACTCATTCCTTCCGCTTCTCCCGACCTGTACGCCGACCGCACGGCCGAGGTGTCGCGCAACACCGCCGAGACGCGCATCCGCGTGCGCGTCAACCTGGACGGCAGCGGCCAATCGCGCCTGGCCACCGGCATCGGCTTCTTCGACCACATGCTCGAGCAGATCGCGCGCCACGGCCTGATCGACCTGGACATCGAGTGCGACGGCGACCTGCACATCGACGGCCACCACACGGTGGAGGACGTGGGCATCACGCTGGGCCAGGCCTTCGCGCGTGCGCTGGGCGACAAGAAAGGCATCAGCCGCTATGGCCACGCCTATGTGCCGCTGGACGAGGCGCTGTCGCGCGTGGTCATCGATTTTTCTGGCCGCCCGGGCCTGCACCTGCACATCCCGTTCACGGCGGCCAGCATCGGCGGCTTCGACACCCAGCTGACCTACGAGTTCTTCCAGGGTTTTGCTAACCACGCGCAGGCCACCATTCACATCGACAACCTGAAGGGCATCAACGCCCACCACCAGTGCGAGACGGTGTTCAAGGCCTTCGCCCGCGCGCTGCGCCTGGCGCTGGAGCGCGACCCGCGCATGGCCGGGGTGATTCCGTCCACCAAGGGCGCGCTGTGACGTGTTTTTGGGTCAAAAAGGCATTGAGCCCTGATGAATAAAGCGCCTGCAGCTATGAAAATGCAAGCAACTACCGTCGCCGTGGTCGATTACGGCATGGGCAACCTGCGCTCGGTGGCGCAGGCGGTGCAGGCCGCGGCCGAGGGGCTGGACTGCCGCGTGCTGGTCACCAGCCGCCCCGAGGACGTGGCCGCCGCCGACCGCGTGGTACTGCCCGGCCAGGGCGCCATGCCCGACTGCATGGCCGAGCTGGCCGCCAGCGGCCTCAAGCAGGCGGTGCTGGACGCGGCCGCCAGCCGGCCGCTGTTCGGCGTGTGCGTCGGCATGCAGATGCTGCTCGACCGCAGCGAGGAGGGCGACACGCCCGGCCTGGGGCTGATTGCCGGCCAGGTGCTGAAATTCGATCTGGCCGGTCGCATGCAGCCCGACGGCAGCCGCTACAAGGTGCCGCAGATGGGCTGGAACCGCGTGCGCCAGGCCTGCGGCGCCGATGGCCGGCATGCGCTGTGGGACGGCGTGCCTGAGGAGAGCTATTTCTACTTCGTGCACAGCTTCTACGCCCGTCCCGACAACCCGGCGCACTGCGCCGGCGAGGCCGACTACGGCGGCCCGTTCGCTGCCGCCATCGCCCGCGACAACCTCTTCGCCACCCAGTTCCACCCGGAAAAGAGCGCTGCCCACGGGCTGCGGCTGTACCGCAACTTCCTGACCTGGAAACCCTGAGCCTTTCCCCTCCCGCAACCGCCGCGCCCGGCAGGGCGCACTTTGCACCACACGACCATGCTGCTCATCCCCGCCATCGACCTCAAGGACGGCCACTGCGTTCGCCTCAAGCAAGGTGACATGGACCAATCGACGACCTTCGGCGAAGACCCGGCCGCCATGGCGCGGCGCTGGGTGGACGCCGGCGCGCGCCGCCTGCACCTGGTGGACCTGAACGGCGCCTTCGCCGGCCAGCCCAAGAACAAGGCGGCCATCAAGTCCATCCTGGCCGAGGTCGGCTCGGACATCCCGGTGCAGCTGGGCGGCGGCATCCGCGACCTGGACACCATCGAGCGCTACATCGACGCCGGCCTGGCCTACGTCATCATCGGCACCGCTGCGGTGAAGAACCCTGGCTTTCTGAAAGACGCCTGCAGCGCCTTCGGCGGCCATATCATCGTCGGCCTGGACGCCAAGGACGGCAAGGTGGCCACCGACGGCTGGAGCAAGCTTACCGGCCACGAGGTGGTGGACCTGGCGAAGAAATTCCAAGACTGGGGCGTGGAGTCCATCATCTACACCGACATCGGCCGCGACGGCATGCTGTCGGGCATCAATATCGAGGCCACCGTCAAGCTGGCGCAGGCGCTGACCATCCCCGTGATCGCCTCGGGCGGCCTGGCCGGCATGGCGGACATCGAGCAGCTGTGCGCGGTCGAGTCCGAGGGTGTGGAGGGTGTGATTTGCGGGCGCGCCATCTACTCGGGCGACCTGGATTTCGCCGCCGCGCAGGCGCGCGCCGACGCGCTGGCGGCGGCCTGAGGCCACGGCGCCTGCGCCGCGCCACCGGGCGCGGGGCGCGGCGCTTCCTTTTCTTGTCTGATTTCCTACCCGGAGCTGCCCGCATGCTGGCCAAACGCATCATCCCCTGCCTGGACGTGACCGGCGGCCGGGTCGTCAAGGGCGTCAACTTCGTCGAACTGCGCGATGCGGGCGACCCGGTGGAGATCGCCGCGCGCTACAACGAGCAGGGCGCCGACGAGCTCACTTTCCTGGACATCACCGCCACCAGCGACGGGCGCGACCTGATCCTGCCGATCATCGAGGCCGTGGCCAGCCAGGTGTTCATCCCGCTCACCGTGGGCGGCGGCGTGCGCAGCGTGGCGGACGTGCGCCGGCTGCTGAACGCGGGTGCGGACAAGGTCAGCTTCAACTCGGCCGCCATCTCCACGCCTGAGGTCATCGAGGAAGCATCGCGCAAATACGGCGCGCAGTGCATCGTCGTGGCCATCGACGCCAAGCGGCGCCAGGGTGCCGAGGTGGCCGAGCGCGGCGAGGGCTGGGACGTCTACAGCCACGGCGGGCGCAAGAACACCGGGCTGGACGCTGTGCAGTGGGCCACCGAGATGGCGCGGCGCGGCGCCGGCGAGATTCTCTTGACCAGCATGGACCGTGACGGCACCAAGAGCGGCTTCGACCTGGCGTTGACGCGCGCCGTCAGCGACGCGGTGCCGGTGCCGGTGATCGCCTCGGGCGGCGTCGGCAACCTGGACCACCTGGCCGACGGCGTCAGCCAGGGCGGCGCCGACGCGGTGCTGGCCGCCAGCATCTTCCACTACGGCGAGTTCACCGTGCGCCAGGCCAAAGAGCACCTGCGCGCGCGCGGCATCGCCGTGCGGCTGTAGGCTGGTTTTCAAGCAAAATTGGCCGCAAGCCCTTTATCCATAAGGGCGTGCAGCTATCCATAACATAGTAAAGACATGAGCGATACCTCTGCCGTAGAAGCTGCGTCCTGGCTCGACCAGGTGCGCTGGGACGAGCGCGGGCTGGTGCCCGTCATCGCCCAGGAAGCCGCCACCGGCGACGTGCTGATGTTCGCCTGGATGGACCGCGAGGCACTGCAAAAGACGGCGGAGCTGGGCCGCGCCGTGTACTTCAGCCGCTCGCGCGGGCGGCTGTGGTTCAAGGGCGAAGAGTCCGGCCATGTGCAGACGGTGCACGAGATCCGCCTGGACTGCGACGCCGACGTGGTGCTGCTGCGCGTTACGCAGCAGGGGCACGAGCCGGGGATCGCCTGCCACACCGGGCGGCACAGCTGCTTCTACAGCGTTCTGCGGGACGGCCAGTGGCAGGCTGTCGATCCGGTCTTGAAAGACCCGGCTTCCATCTACAACTGATCCTTTCATGTCCACCACCAGCAGCAACGACTCCCTGGCCCGCCTGGCCGCCCTCATCGACAGCCGCAAGCCCGAGCGCGGCGGCGACCCGCAGGCCAGCTACGTGGCGCGGCTGCTGCACAAGGGGCCGGACGCCTTCCTGAAGAAGATCGGCGAGGAGGCCACCGAGGTGGTCATGGCCGCCAAGGATGTGCAGCACGGCGCCGACCCGGCTGCGCTGGTCTACGAGATGGCCGACCTGTGGTTCCATGGCATGGTGGCGCTGGCGCACTTCGGCCTGTCGCCGGCCGACGTGATCGCCGAGCTGGAGCGCCGCGAGGGCACCAGCGGCATCGAGGAAAAGGCGCTGCGCAAGGCGCAGGCGCGCGAGGGTCAGGAACCGCAACCGGAGGGACGCACACCATGAGCCGTGACATCATCGACATCGAACCCGACCAGCGCGCCGACTCGCTCAAGGCGGTGGGCTGGGTCAGCTACGTGCTGCACCTGATCGTCGCCCTGGGCGCGGTGCTGCCGGGCGCGCAGCCGGGCGCGGCGCTGCTGGTGGTGGCGCTGATCATCGACCTGGTCAAGAAAAGCGATGCCGAGGGCACCTGGCAGGCCAGCCACTTTTCCTGGCGCATCCGCACGGTGATCTGGGCCGGCGTGCTGTACATCGTCACCGCGCCGCTGTGGTTTTTGTTCTTCTTCCCCGGCTGGATCGCCTGGGGCCTGATTTCCATCTGGTTCCTGTACCGCATCGTGCGCGGCATGGTGGCCATGAACAAGAGCGAGGCCGTCACGGCCTGACACCCGACCCATGACCCACGACCCCGATTGCCTGTTCTGCAAGATCGCCGCCGGCCAGATCCCCTCGAAGAAGGTCTACGAGGACGACCAGGTCTTCGCCTTTCACGACATCGCCCCGTGGGCGCCGGTGCACTTCCTGATGATCCCGAAGCAGCACATCCCGTCCATGGCTGCGGTCGAGCCGCAACACGCGCAGTTGCTCGGCCACATGATGACGCTGGCGCCGAAGCTGGCGCAGCAAGAGGGCTGCAACCCGTACCCGGAAGGCGGCTTCCGCCTGGTGGTGAACACCGGCGACGAGGGCGGACAGGAGATCCACCACCTGCACCTGCACGTCATCGGCGGGCCGCGCCCCTGGAAGAAAGGGTGACCCTTAAGGTCATCCGCCTGCCGCAGGGGCAGCGCCGACTAAAATCCCGCGTATTGCATTAGGAGAGTTCCATGGGTTCGTTTTCCATCTGGCACTGGCTGGTCGTGCTGCTGATCGTGGTGCTGGTGTTCGGCACCAAGAAGCTCAAGAACATCGGCTCCGACCTGGGCGGCGCCGTCAAGGGCTTCAAGGACGGCATGCGCGACGGCGCGGCCGATGACCCGGCGGCCACCACCACCGCCGCCCAGCCGCCCGTGGGCCAGGTCACCGGCACCCCGGCTGCTCCTGCCGACCGCACCACCATCGACGTGGAAGCACGGCGCAAGGGCTGAAGGCCGAACCGCCGTTGACTGACTTCCGCGTCCACCGCCTGATTCCATGATCGACATCGGCCTGTCCAAGATGGCGCTGATCGGCGCCGTCGCCCTGGTCGTCATCGGCCCGGAGAAGCTGCCGCGCGTGGCGCGCACCGTGGGCACGCTGCTGGGCAAGGCGCAGCGCTACGTGGCCGACGTGAAGGCCGAGGTCAACCGCTCGATGGAGCTGGACGAGCTGCGCAAGATGAAGGACAGCGTGGAGAGCGCCGCGCGCGACGTCGAGCACAGCATCCGCAACGAGGCCGGCAACTTCGAGCGCGACTGGAACCAGGCTACCTCGGAGCTGGACGCCATCGGCGGTGGCCAGGCCTCCGCGCCCGGCCTGGACCTGCCGGACATCGTGCCCACCTACCGCAACCCCGGCAAGAACTGGCGCCTCAAGCGCGGCGCCACGCCGCGCTGGTACAAGGCGCAGGCGGGCGTGCGCACCCACGTGCAGTCCGGCGCGGCGCGCGTGGCGCGCTTCCGGCCGCGCAAATCCCATTGACCCCTTCGCGCGGCCCGCCTGAGCGCGGCCGGCGCGGCGGCCACCTTCGCGGCGCGCCGCCTTCTGCCATGTCCCAACCAAGCAAACCCGAAGACGAACTGGCCGGCACCGAGCAGCCCTTCGTCGAGCACCTGATGGAGCTGCGCGACCGGCTGGTGCGCGCCTTCATCGCCGTGGGCGTGGTCGCCGCCATCCTGTTCTTCTGGCCCGGCCCGGGACAGCTGTACGACCTGCTGGCGGCGCCGCTGGTGTCGCACCTGCCGCAGGGCGCGACCATGATCGCCACCTCGGTCATCTCGCCATTCATGGTGCCGCTGAAGATTCTGCTGCTGTCGGCCTTCCTGGTGGCGCTGCCGTTCGTGCTGTACCAAGTGTGGGCGTTCGTCGCGCCGGGGTTGTACGCGCACGAAAAGCGCCTGGTGCTGCCGCTGGTGGTGTCCAGCACGCTGCTGTTCTTCATGGGCGTGGCGTTCTGCTACTTCTTCGTCTTCGGCCAGGTGTTTTCCTTCATCCAGAGTTTCGCGCCCAAGAGCATCACCGCTGCGCCAGACATCGAGGCCTACCTGGGCTTCGTCATGACCATGTTCCTGGCCTTCGGGCTGGCGTTCGAGGTGCCGATCGCCGTGGTGGTGCTGGCGCGCCTGGAAGTGGTGAGCGTGGACAAGCTCAAGAGCTTTCGCGGCTACTTCGTCGTTGGTGCGTTCATCGTCGCGGCCATCGTCACGCCGCCGGACGTGGTCTCGCAGCTAGCGCTGGCGATTCCCATGTGCCTGCTGTACGAACTGGGCATCTGGGCGGCGCAGCTCTTCATCCGCCACACCAAGGCGCCCGAGGACGCTTCCGAGTCCACCGGCTGAGCGCCTGTCAGCTTCCCGCATGGCACCACGGCCTGCCCGCGTCGAAACGCCGGCAGGCCGTTGGTTTTTTGCGGCTGTGCGCTGCTGCGGTCAGCGCTGCTGGCGCTGTTGCTGGCTGAGCTGCGGGCGCGTGCCGGCCACCACCTGCAGCTCGGTGCGGGCGTCGCCGCGCAGCACCTTGAACTGCGCCGGCTCGCCCGGCTTCAAGGCCGCCACGGCGGTGAGCAGCTGCGGCACGGTGTCGATGGCCTTGCCGGCGACTTCCACGATCACGTCGCCCGGGCGCAGGCCGGCCTGCGCCGCTGGGCCGCCCTGGAGCACGCCCGTGATGATCACGCCCTCGGTGGCCTTGACGCCGAAGGTCTGCGCCAGTTCGGGCGAGAGTTCGCCCGGCTCGACGCCGATCCAGCCGCGCGTGACCTTGCCATCGCGCACGATGCCGTCCAGCACCATGCGCGCCGTGGACACGGGGATGGCGAAGCCGATGCCCATGCTGCCGCCCGAGCGCGAATAGATGGCGGTGTTGATGCCCATCAGGTTGCCGTCCACGTCCACCAGTGCGCCGCCGGAGTTGCCGGGGTTGATGGCGGCGTCGGTCTGGATGAAGTTCTCGAAGGTGTTGATGCCCAGCTGGCTGCGCCCCAGGGCCGAGACGATGCCGCTGGTCACCGTCTGGCCGACGCCGAAGGGGTTGCCGATGGCCAGCACCTGGTCGCCCACAGCCAGCTGGTCGGAGTCGCCCAGCACGATCACGGGCAGCTTGTCCAGCTGCACGCGCAGCACCGCCAAGTCGGTTTCCGGGTCGGTGCCGATCACGCTGGCACTGGCGCGGCGGCTGTCCGAGAGCGTCACCTCGATCTCGTCGGCGCCTTCGACCACATGGTTGTTGGTCAGGATGTAGCCATCGGGGCTGATGATCACTCCGCTGCCCAGGCCGGTCTGCGCCTGCACGCCCTGGTCGCCGAAGAAGAACTGGAACCACGGGTCGTTGCTGCGCGGATGCCGCACCGCGGTGCTGGTGTTGATGCTGACCACCGCCGGCGAGGCCTTGCGCGCCGCGGCGCTGAAGCTGCCGACCGCCGGCTGCGAGCCGGGCGCCGCCGGTGCCTCCAGCACCGAAATGCCGGCGCGGGTGGTGGACGCGCCGCGCTGCAGCCAGCTCGGCTGCAGGGTGGCGACGACGAAGTAGGCCGCGACGAGAACCGTCACGACCTGGGCAAACAACAACCAGAGGCGCTTCATGGCAGGACAGGGCTGGGGCAGGGAGGTCGATTGTCGCGCCTTCCAGGCACGCGCAGCGTCGGACGGGCGCGGCACAATCGGCGCGCATGAGCATCACCCGACACGATCTGCTGGCCCGCTTCGACGCGCTGCTGGAGCCCGCGCGCTTCAAGGACTACGGCCCCAACGGCCTGCAGGTGGAAGGGCGCGAGCGCATCGCGCGTGTCGTCAGCGGCGTGACGGCCAGCCGCGCGCTGATCGAGGCCGCCATCGAGGCGCGCGCCGATGCCATCTTCGTGCACCACGGCCTGTTCTGGCGCGGCATGGACGGGCGCATCACCGGCTGGCTGAAGGAGCGCATCCGGCTGCTGCTGGCGCACGACATCAACCTGTTCGCCTACCACCTGCCGCTGGACGCGCACGGCACGCTGGGCAACAACGCGCAGCTGGGCGCGCGGCTGGGCTGGCAGTGGGACCAGCGCTTTGGCGAGCAGGACCTGGCTTTCAGCGCGCCGTGCGAGCTGGCTGGCGCCCGCCAGCTGGCCGACCATGTGCAGCAGGTGCTGGGCCGGCCGGTGCTGCTGGCCGCGCCCGACGGGCCGGCGCGGCCGATTCGGCGCGTCGCCTGGTGCACCGGCGGCGCGCAGGGCTTTTTCGAGTCGGCCATCGCCGCCGGGGCGGACGCCTTCATCACCGGCGAGATCTCCGAGCCGCAGGCGCACCTGGCGCGCGAGACCGGCGTGGCCTTCATCGCCGCCGGCCACCACGCCACCGAGCGCTACGGCGCGCCGGCCGTGGCGGCGCAGGTGGCGCAGGAGGCAGGCATCGAGCACCAGTTCATCGAGATCGACAATCCGGCATAGCCTGCATGCTATCTTTTGGATAGCTGGAGGCCGTTGCAAACAAATGGCTGAGGCCTGTTTTCATGCACAACCTTTCCCCATTGGCCATCACCCAGGGTGACCCGGCCGGCATCGGCCCGGAGATCGCCGCCAAGGCGTTTCGCGACGCGCCCGAGGCGTTGGCCGGCTGCTTCGTCGTGGGTGACGCGGCCACGCTGGCGCGCGCGCTGGAGGTGGTGCGCCAGCCGGGCCGGCCGGCGCTGTCGGTGCAGCGCATTGAGCGCCCGGACGGCCTATCGCAGTTGCTGCCACGGGCGCTGCCGGTGCTGCAGCCACCCGGATTGCCCGGCCCGGCGCCGTTCGGGCAGGTCAGCGCCGAGGCCGGCCGCGCCGCCGCCGACTGCGTGGTCTGGGCCGCGCGTGCGGCGCTGGCGGGCGAGGTGGCCGGGCTGGTCACCGCGCCGCTGCACAAGGAGGCGCTGTCGGCGGCCGGCGTGCCTTACCCTGGCCACACCGAGCTGCTGCAGGCCGAAGCGGCGCGGCACGCCGGCGTGGGCCTGGCACAGATGCCGGTGCGCATGATGCTGGCCAACGACGAGCTGCGCACGGTGCTGGTCAGCATCCACATGGCGCTGCGCGAGGCGCTGGACGCCGTTACGCACGACAACGTGTTGCAGACGCTGCGCATCACCCACGCGGCGCTGTCGCGCAGC
Source organism: Oryzisolibacter propanilivorax (assembly GCF_900103645.1). Taxonomy (GTDB): domain Bacteria; phylum Pseudomonadota; class Gammaproteobacteria; order Burkholderiales; family Burkholderiaceae_C; genus Melaminivora; species Melaminivora propanilivorax. The sequence continues at coordinate 54,474 of NZ_FNHP01000010.1, read as the reverse complement.
CTCGGGCGCGCGCCGCGTATCGGCGTAGCCGGGCTGAACCCGCATGCGGGCGAGGGCGGCCTGTTCGGGCGCGAGGAGATCGAGACCATCGCCCCGGCCATCGCGGCGGCGCGCGCCGAGGGCATCGACGCACACGGGCCGTTCGCCCCTGACACGGTGTTCATGCGCGCGCGCCACACGCCGGCGCGGCCGGGCGAGTTCGACGTGGTGCTGGCCATGTACCACGACCAGGGGCTGATCCCGGTGAAGTACCTGGGCGTGGACAAGGGCGTGAACGTGACCCTGGGTCTGCCGCTGGTGCGCACCAGCCCGGACCATGGCACGGCGTTCGACATTGCTGGCGCCGGCGTGGCTGACCCCGGCAGTCTGATCGAGGCGGTGCGCATGGCGCGCGCGCTGGCGCGGCGCTGAGCCTTCAGGTCTGCCGGCGCTGCTGCAGGCTGTCGCGGATCTCGCGCAGCAGCAGGATGTCCTCGGCCGGCGGCGGGGGTGGCGCGTCGGGTTGGGCCTCCTCGTGCTTGTGCAGCGGCCACTCGCGCTTCAGGCGGTTGATCTGCTTGACCATCATGAAGATGATGAACGCCAGGATCACGAAGTTCAGGCTGATGGTCAGGAAGTGGCCATAGGCGAACACCGGCACGCCGGCCTTGCGCATGGCCTCCAGCGTGTGCGGGATGTCCGGCGGGACATGCGCCAGCGGGATGAACAGGTTGGAGAAGTCGAGCTTGCCGAAGACCAGGCCAACCATCGGCATGATCAGGTCGTTGACCACCGAGTCAACGATCTTGCCGAACGCGCCGCCGATGATGACACCCACCGCCAGGTCGATCACATTGCCTTTGACAGCGAATTCGCGAAACTCTTGCGCGATGCTCATTTGCCCAACCCTTGTTTTGGATGAAAGAAGCGCAGTATTACCGAGCGCCCATGTGCCAGACCCCCGAGGCGCCGATTTTCGCTCCGCTACAATTTGCAGTTGACCTTTTATAACGATGCATACCGAGGATCCCCATGAGTGATACTCCGATCGACTCCAGCAAGCGGACGTGGCTGATCGCGTCTGGCTGCGCTGGCGCGGCCGGCGGCGTGGCAGTCGCCGTTCCGTTCGTGAGCACATTCCAGCCGTCCGAAAAGGCCAAGGCGGCCGGCGCGGCGGTCGAGGTGGACATCTCGCAGCTCAAGCCGGGCGAGAAGATGACGGTGGAGTGGCGCGGCAAGCCCGTGTGGATCCTGCGGCGCACGCCCGAGCAGCTGGCCGAGCTGCCCAAGCTGGACAGCCAGCTGGCCGATCCCCAGTCCAAGCGCAACCCGGCGGAATTCACGCCGCCCTACGCGCAAAACGAGCACCGTTCGATCAAGCCCGAGATTCTGGTGGCCGTCGGTATCTGTCCGCACCTGGGCTGCTCGCCCTCGGACAAGTTCACCCCCGGCCCGCAGCCGTCGCTGCCCAACGATTGGGAAGGCGGTTTCCTGTGCCCCTGCCACGGCTCGACCTTCGACATGGCCGGCCGCGTCTACAAGAATAAGCCCTCGCCCGACAACCTGCCGGTGCCCCCGCACATGTACCTGTCGGACACGCGCCTGCTGATCGGCGAAGACAAGAAGGCCTGAGGGAAAACGACACATGGCTGCCTACCGCGAATTCAAGGAAGTCTCGCCCAACGCCTCGGCCGGCGCGAAGACCATGAACTGGCTGGAGAACCGTTTTCCGACGGCCTTCGACGCCTACCGGGTCCACATGTCGGAGTACTACGCTCCGAAGAACTTCAACTTCTGGTACATCTTCGGCTCGCTGGCGCTCTTGGTGCTGGTGATCCAGATCGTCACCGGCATCTTCCTGGTGATGCACTACAAGCCCGACGCCGCCAAGGCGTTCGAGTCGGTCGAGTACATCATGCGCGACGTGCCCTGGGGCTGGCTGATCCGCTACATGCACTCCACCGGCGCCTCGGCGTTCTTCATCGTGGTGTACCTGCACATGTTCCGCGGCCTGATGTACGGCAGCTACCGCAAGCCGCGCGAGCTGGTCTGGATCTTCGGCTGCGCCATCTTCCTGGCGCTGATGGCCGAGGCCTTTATGGGCTACCTGCTGCCCTGGGGCCAGATGTCGTACTGGGGTGCGCAGGTGATCGTGAACCTGTTCTCGGCCATCCCCTTCATCGGCCCGGACCTGGCCCTCTTGATCCGCGGTGACTATGTGGTGGGCGACGCGACGCTGAACCGCTTCTTCAGTTTCCACGTCATCGCCGTGCCGCTGGTGCTGCTGGGCCTGGTGGTGGCGCACCTCCTGGCGCTGCACGACGTGGGCTCGAACAACCCCGACGGCATCGAGATCAAGGGCCCCGGCAAGCCGGTGGACGCCAACGGTCACCCGCTGGACGGCGTGCCCTTCCACCCGTACTACACGGTGCACGACATCCTGGGCGTGGGCATCTTCCTGTTCGTCTTCACGGCGATCATCTTCTTCGCGCCCGAATTCGGCGGCTACTTCCTGGAGTACAACAACTTCATCCCGGCCGATCCGCTGAAGACGCCTGCGCACATCGCGCCGGTGTGGTACTTCACGCCGTTCTACTCGATGCTGCGCGCCATCACCACCGAGATGATGTACGCGCTGATCGCCTGCGTGGTGCTGGGCGCCGGCTTCGGCGTGCTCAAGGCGCGCCTGCCCGGCATCATGAAGGCCATCGTCCTGGGCGCGGCCGCGGTGGCCATCGTGCTGATGTTGTCCATCGACGCCAAGTTCTGGGGCGTGGTGGTCATGGGCGGTGCCGTGATCATCTTGTTCTTCCTGCCTTGGCTGGACCACAGCCCGGCGCGCTCCATCCGCTACCGCCCCGACTGGCACAAGTGGGTGTACGCCGTGTTCGTGATCAACTTCGTCATCTTGGCCTATCTGGGCGTGCAGCCGCCGTCGCCCATCGGCGAGCGCGTCTCGCAGGTCGGCACGCTGTTCTATTTCGGCTTCTTCCTGCTCATGCCGTGGTGGAGCCGCCTGGGGACGCCCAAGCCCGTGCCCGAGCGCGTGACCTTTGCCGCCCACTGAGCCCGAGCTGGAGAACCATTTCATGAAGAAAATCTTCTTTGCCCTGCTCACCGCGGTGGGCCTGGTGGCCGGCGCGCAAGCCTCTGGCGGCGGCATGGCCTGGGACAAGGCGCCTGTGAATGTCAGCGATACCGCGTCGCTGCAAAACGGCGCCAAGCTGTTCGTCAACTACTGCCTGAACTGCCACTCGGCGGCCTTCATGCGCTTCAACCGCCTGAAGGACATCGGCCTGACCGACGAGCAGATCAAGGACAACCTGCTGTTCACCACTGACAAGGTCGGCGAGACCATGAAGGCGGCTATCGACCCGCAGCAGGCCAAGGCCTGGTTCGGCGCCAACCCGCCCGACCTGACGGTGATCGCGCGCTCGCGCGCCGGCTCGGGCGGCAGCGGCGCCGACTACCTCTACACCTTCCTGCGCACCTTCTACCGCGATGACGCCAAGGCCACCGGCTGGAACAACCTGGCCTTCCCCAGCGTTGGCATGCCGCACGTGCTGTGGCAGCTGCAGGGCGAGCGCCAGGCGGTGTTCGAGGAAAAGAGCGGCGGACATGGTGCCCCCGAGCATGTCTTCACCGGCTGGAAGCAGTTGAGCGAAGGCAGCATGACCCCCCAGCAGTACGACCAGGCCGTGGGTGACCTCGTCAACTACCTGCAGTGGATGGGCGAGCCAGCGCAGAACACCCGCGTGCGCATCGGCGTGTGGGTACTGGCCTTCCTGGCGGTATTCACCTTCATCGCCTGGAGGCTGAACGCCGCGTTCTGGAAAGACGTGAAGTAAGCCGTCTTCCCCTTTGATCGTTACGGGTCCGGCGCGTGTGCCAACGCGCGCCGGGCGACATTGCGGAGTGGACGCCAGCGCGCCCACTCTTTTTGATTTTCAGGAGCCACTCACCATGATGGTGCTTTACTCGGGCACGACCTGCCCCTTCTCCCATCGCTGCCGCTTCGTCCTGTTCGAGAAGGGCATGGATTTCGAGATCCGGGACGTCGACCTGTACAACAAGCCCGAGGACATCAGCGTGATGAATCCGTACGGCCAGGTGCCGATCTTGGTCGAGCGCGACCTCATCCTGTACGAGTCCAACATCATCAACGAGTACATCGACGAGCGCTTCCCGCACCCGCAGCTGATGCCCGGCGACCCGGTGGACCGGGCACGCGTGCGCCTGTTCCTGTTGAACTTCGAGAAGGAACTGTTCGTGCACGTGAACGCGCTGGAGTCGCGCGCCACCAAGGGCAACGACAAGGCGCTGGAAAAGGCTCGCGCCCACATTCGCGACCGCCTGACGCAGCTGGCGCCGGTGTTCCTGAAGAACAAGTACATGTTGGGCGAGGGTTTCTCCATGCTCGATGTGGCCATCGCCCCGCTGCTGTGGCGCCTGGACTACTACGGCATCGAGCTGTCCAAGAACGCCGCGCCGCTGCTCAAGTACGCCGAGCGCATCTTCTCGCGTCCGGCCTACATCGAGGCGCTGACGCCGTCCGAGAAGGTCATGCGCAAGTGATGCAACGTCGCACCTGCTCCCTCTGACACTCCGAAGGCCGCGTATGACCACCGAAGATTCCATGCCGGAACTGCCCTCGACGCGCCCCTATCTGCTGCGTGCGCTGCACGAGTGGTGCACCGACAACGATTTCACGCCCTACTTGGTGGTGCGCGTGAACGAGTCGGTGCGCGTGCCGCGCGAGTACGTGAACAACGGCGAGATCGTGCTCAACGTCAGCTACGACGCCACCAGTGCGCTGCAGCTGGGCAACGATTTCATCGAGTTCAAGGCGCGCTTCGGTGGCAAGCCGCACGAGATCATCGTGCCGGTGCGCCGCGTGGTGGCCATCTATGCGCGCGAGAACGGCCAGGGCATGGCTTTTGCGCTGGAGGAAGACCCCCAGCTGCAGCCCGGCGCGCTGCTGGCCGCCGATGCGCAGCGTGGCGCGACGGCGCCCGCGCTGCAGTCGGTGGATGGGTCGGCGAAGCGCGATGCCGCCCCCGAGGATGGCGACGAGCCTCCGCCGTCGCCGCCTCCTGCTGGAGCACAACGGCCTTCGCTCAAGCGCGTGAAGTGATGCCGCGCAGGCAGGCAGGCGCGCGCCGCAATGGATGCCGCGCTTGCCCGTCAGCCGGTTTTTTGCCGGCTACAATCGCGCTTTGATTTTTGTGCCGGTTTAGCTCAGTTGGTAGAGCACCCGCCTTGTAAGCGGTAGGTCGTCAGTTCGAATCCGACAACCGGCACCATCTGTCTTCTTTCGCTCCTCCGCCATCCACCCGGGTCGCCCTGACGGCCTTCAGCTGTGGATCTTCAGGCGGATCGAGTTCACATCCCACCCCTTGCTGCGCAGGTGAGCCTGCAGGGCCGGCAGCAGCTGCCGGGTCTTGGCCGCAGCCGCATTGCCGCGCACCAGCAGGCACCAGCTGTCCCCGTCGATCGGACCCGCCTTCAGCGCCGGGCGCAGCAGCGGCGGAATCAATCCCTCTACCGCCTTCAGGCGTTCGCTGGATTCGCGCGTGAGTGCGGCCAGGCGCGCCAGCGGCGGCGACTCCAAGCTGGCCTGCTGGACGGTGACGGCGTGGTGGTGACGGCGATTCATCGGGATTGGTTGGGGCGGCAAGGCGGACGGGGGGCGGCGATTATCGTCCAGCCGGCGCGGCGCAGGGGCGTGGCGGGTGCAACGTTAGAATGCCCTGTTTCGCTGCCGCTGGAGGACGCGGGTGCCGGCTGTGCCGGGTCCGGCCTTGACGTGGCGGCAGGTCCGTATCCATTCATCTAGGAACTGCGGCCGCTCAGGGCGCCACGCCGGCGTGCGCAGCGGCCCTGCCCGCATGGCCACCAACTTCCTCACCAAGATTTTCGGCAGCCGCAACGACCGGTTGCTCAAGCAATACCGCAAGACCGTCGCGCGCATCAACGCCATGGAGCCGGAGTACGAGGCTCTGAGTGACGAGGCGCTGCGCGGCAAGACGCAGGAGTTCAAGGAGCGTGTCGCGCGCGGCGAGAGCCTGGACGCGCTGCTGCCCGAAGCCTTCGCGGTGGTGCGCGAGGGCTCCAAGCGCGTGATGAAGATGCGCCACTTCGACGTGCAGCTGATCGGCGGCATGGCGCTGCACTACGGCAAGATCGCCGAGATGCGCACCGGCGAGGGCAAGACCCTGACCGCCACGCTGCCGGTGTACCTGAACGCGCTGTCGGGCAACGGCGTGCACGTGGTCACCGTGAACGACTACCTGGCCGGGCGCGACGCACAGTGGATGGGGCGGCTGTACAACTTCCTGGGCCTGACGGTGGGGATCAACCTGCCGCAGATGCCGCGCGAGGAAAAGCAGGCTGCCTACGCCAGTGACATCACCTACGGCACGAACAACGAGTACGGCTTCGACTACCTGCGCGACAACATGGTGTACGACGCGCGCGAGCGCGTGCAGCGCCAGCTGAACTACGCCATCGTCGACGAGGTGGATTCGATCCTGATCGACGAGGCGCGCACGCCGCTCATCATCAGCGGCCAGGCCGACGACCACACGGCCATGTACGTCGCCATCAACCAGATCGTGCCGCTGCTCACGCGCCAGGAAGGCGAGGCCGACCCGCGCACCGGCGAGGGCGTGACCAAGCCGGGCGACTTCACCGTGGACGAAAAGACCCACCAGGTCTTCCTGACCGAGCAGGGCCACGAGAACGCCGAGCGCATCCTGGCCGACGCCAAGCTGATCGCCGAGGGTGCGACGCTGTACGACCCGGCCAACATCGCGCTGGTACACCACCTGTACGCCGCGCTGCGCGCGCACCACCTGTACCACCGCGACCAGCACTACGTGGTGCAAAACGGCGAGATCGTCATCGTCGACGAGTTCACCGGCCGCCTGATGGCGGGCCGCCGTTGGAGCGAGGGCCTGCACCAGGCGGTGGAGGCCAAGGAAGGCGTGACCATCCAGGCCGAGAACCAGACCCTGGCCTCGATCACCTTCCAGAACTACTTCCGCCTGTACGCCAAGCTCTCGGGCATGACCGGCACGGCCGACACCGAGGCCTACGAGTTCCAGGAAATCTACGGCCTGGAGACGGTGGTCATCCCGCCCAATCGCCCCAGCCGCCGCGACGACCAGCTCGACCGTGTCTACAAGACCACGCGCGAGAAATACGAGGCGGCCATCGCCGACATCCGCGAGTGCCACGAGCGCGGCCAGCCGGTGCTGGTGGGCACCAGCTCGATCGAGAACTCGGAGATCATCGACGAGCTGCTGACCCGCGCCAACCTGCCGCACCAAGTGCTGAACGCCAAGCAGCACGCGCGCGAGGCGGACATCATTGCCCAGGCCGGCCGGCCCGGGATGATCACCATCGCCACCAACATGGCCGGCCGCGGTACCGATATCGTGCTGGGCGGCAACGTGGAAAAGCTGATCGCCGCGCTGGATGAGGACGACAGCCTCAACTCCGAGCAGCGCGCCGCGCGCACCGAGCAGCTGCGCGCGCAGTGGAAGGAAGACCACGACAAGGTTTCGGCACTGGGCGGCCTGCGCATCATCGCTACCGAGCGCCATGAATCGCGCCGCATCGACAACCAGCTGCGCGGCCGTGCCGGCCGCCAGGGCGACCCGGGCTCGTCGCGCTTCTACCTGAGTCTGGACGACCAGCTGATGCGCATCTTCGCGGGCGACCGCGTCAAGGCCATCATGGACCGCCTGAAGATGCCCGACGGCGAGGCCATCGAGGCCGGCATCGTCACGCGCAGCATCGAGAGTGCCCAGCGCAAGGTCGAGGCGCGCAACTTCGACATCCGCAAGCAGCTGCTGGAGTACGACGACGTCGCCAATGACCAGCGCAAGGTCATCTACCAGCAGCGCAACGAGATCCTGGATACGGCCGAGCTGGCCGGCCTGATTGACGCCATGCGCGACGACTGCCTGACCGACGTGGTGCACCAGTTCGTGCCGCCCGAGTCGGTGGAAGAGCAATGGAACCTGCCGGCGCTGGAAAAGGCCTTGGCCACCGACTGGCAGATCGAGCTGCCGCTGCAGCAGCTGGTGCAGGGCTCCGAGGCGATCACCGACGAGGACATCCTGGACAAGGTGCTGGCCGCCGCGCGCGAGGCCTTCCAGGCCAAGGTGGCCATGGTCGGGCAGGAGAACTTCCTGCAGTTCGAGCGCATGGTGCTGCTGCAGAGCTTCGACACCAACTGGCGCGACCACTTGGCGGCGCTGGACTACCTGCGCCAGGGCATCCACCTGCGCGGCTACGCGCAAAAGCAGCCCAAGCAGGAATACAAGCGCGAGGCGTTCGAACTGTTCCGCCAGCTGATCGACCAGGTCAAGAACGAGGTCACGCGCGTCATGATGACCGTACAGGTGCAGTCGCCCACCCAACTGGACGAAGCCGCGCAGGCCATGGAGGAGCGCGGCGAGGGCAGCATCGCCAACGTGACCTACAGCGCTCCCGGCGAGGATGGCAACCCGCAGCAAAGCGGCTCGGGCAGCCCCGACGGGGACGATGCCGCCCGCCAGGCCCAGCCGGGCGTGCGCGTGGGGCGCAACGACCCCTGCCCGTGCGGCAGCGGCAAGAAATACAAGCAGTGCCACGGCAAGCTGAACTAGAGAACAACCCCCTGGAGCCGCTGCGCGGCTTCTCTCTTCTCTGGCGCGCTGCGCGCTGGGAAGGGAGACGACTCCAGCGCGCTGGGGCGGCCCTTGCGCGGTATCTGCTGGCGCGGGTTGCGCCAGTGGCATGACGTAGCGCGTATGTTTGACCTTTGAAGAAAGACGATCCATGCCTGTGAATCTCTCCGCTCCCGTTGCACAAGACCTGCACCCTGTCGCGGGCGTGCGCATCGGCGTGGCCGAGGCTGGCGTGCGCAAGGCCGGTCGCAAGGACCTGACGGTGTTTTTGCTGGACGAGGGCGTCACGGTGGCCGGCGTGTTCACCGAGAACCGCTTCTGCGCCGCGCCGGTGCAGGTCTGCCGCGAGCACCTGCAGGCGGGCGGCGCCATCCGGGCGATGGTGGTCAACACCGGCAACGCCAACGCCGGCACCGGCGCCGATGGCCTGGCGCGTGCGCGCGCCACCTGCGATGCGCTGGCCGGTCAGCTGCGGCTGCAGCCGGCGCAGGTGCTGCCGTTTTCCACCGGTGTGATCATGGAGCCGCTGCCGGTGGAGCGCATCGTCGCCGGCCTGCCCGCCGCGCTGGCCGACGCCGAGGAGCAGCACTGGGCACGCGCCGCCGAAGGCATCATGACCACCGACACGCTGCCCAAGGCGACCAGCCGGCAGGTCAAGATCGGCGGGCGCACGGTGACCGTGACCGGCATCAGCAAAGGCGCCGGGATGATCCGCCCGAACATGGCGACCATGCTGGGCTTCATCGCCACCGACGCCTGCATCGACCCGGCGCTGGTGCAGCCGCTGGTGCGCGCGCTGGCCGGTGCGTCGTTCAACCGCATCACCATCGACGGCGATACCTCGACCAACGACTCGTTCGTGCTGGTCGCGACGCAGCGCGCGGGGCACGCGCCCATCACGGCGCTGGACAGCGAGGACGGCCGGCAGCTCTACGCCGCGTTGCTGGCGGTGGCGCAGCAGCTGGCCCAGGCCATCGTGCGCGACGGCGAGGGCGCGACCAAGTTCATCACCGTGCGCGTCGAAGGCGGCAAGACCGCCGCCGAATGCCGCCAGGTGGCCTACGCCATCGCGCACTCGCCGCTGGTCAAGACCGCGTTCTTCGCCAGCGACCCGAACCTGGGCCGCATTTTGGCGGCGGTGGGCTATGCGGGCATCCAGGATCTGGACCAGACGCTGATCGACCTGTACCTGGACGACGTGCACGTGGCCGTGCAGGGCGGGCGCAACCCGCAGTACCGCGAGGAAGACGGCCAGCGCGTGATGCGCGGCAGCGAGATCACCGTGCGCGTGCTGCTGGGCCGCGGCGATGCCCAGGCCACCGTCTGGACCTGCGACCTGAGCCACGACTACGTGACCATCAACGCTGACTACCGCTCCTGAGATTGCTCCTGATTCAATAGCTGTAGGCCGTTATATATAAAGGGCTAGAGGCCAAAATGACTCCAAACCTTGAGCGCCTGATCGATCGTGCCGAGCAACTCATGGCGCGCATCGAGGCAGCGCTGCCCGGACCTTTGTCGGCGCCCGACTGGACGGCCGCCGCTGCCTGGCGCTACCGCAAGCGCGCCAGCGGCCATGGTGCCCTGGAGCCGGTGCGCCAGGTGGCGCAGATGCGCCTGCAGGACCTGAAGGAAATCGACGCGCAAAAGGAGAAAGTGCAGCGCAACACCGAGCAGTTCGTGCATGGGCGCAGGGCCAACAACCTGCTGCTGACCGGCGCGCGCGGCACCGGCAAGTCCTCGCTGATCCGTGCCTGCCTGCACGAATATGCGCCCCATGGATTGCGCCTGATCGAAGTCGACAAGACCGACCTCACGGACCTGCCCGACATCGTCGAGGTGGTCGCCGGGCGGCCGGAGAAGTTCATCGTCTACTGCGACGACCTGAGCTTCGAGGAAGGCGAGGGCGGCTACAAGGCGCTGAAATCCATCCTGGACGGCTCGGTGGCCGCGGCGACGCCCAACGTGCTGGTCTATGCCACCAGCAACCGGCGCCACCTGCTGCCTGAGCAGATGAAGGACAACCTGAGCTACTCCACCAGCGCTGATGGCGAGATCCATCCCGGCGAGGTGGTCGAGGAAAAGATCTCGCTGTCCGAGCGCTTCGGCCTGTGGGTCAGCTTCTATCCGTTCAGCCAGGACGAATATCTGGCGATCGTCAGCCAGTGGCTGTCCAGCTTCGGCGTGCCGCCGGGGGAGATCGAGGCCGCGCGGCCCGAGGCGCTGGTCTGGGCACTGGAGCGCGGCTCGCGCAGCGGCCGCGTGGCGCTGCAGTTCGCACGCGACTACGCCGGGCGGCGCGGCAGCCCTACGGCATGAGCGTGGCGGCGCAGCGCATCGATGTGGCCGCAGGGGTGCTGCTGCGCGCAACTGATGGCGCCTTTTTGATGTCCACCCGCCCGACGGGCAAGGTGTGTGCGGGCTGCTGGGAGTTTCCCGGCGGCAAGGTCGAAGCCGGAGAAACGGTGGAGCAGGCCATCGGGCGTGAATTGCACGAGGAGCTTGGCATCACCGTGCAGCAGGTCGAGCGCTGGCAAGTCACCGAGCACGATTACCCGCACGCCCGGGTGCGTCTGCACTGGTGCAAGGTGCGCGCCTGGCAAGGGGACTTCGAGATGCGCGAAGGCCAGGCGATGTGCTGGCAAACCTTTCCGCTGACGGTCACCCCCATCCTGCCCGGCGCCTATCCGGTGCTGCAGTTGCTGGCGCGCGAGCGCGGCGCCTCGTTTTCGCCGGTGGCCTGAGCGTTTTGCGGGGCATGCCCTGTACAGAACGGGCCTGGCGGCAGCCAGGGACTGTGCAAGGACGGTCGCCTGTACGGCGGTGTGCGCGTCATGCACCGGCATCCACGGCCATGCCGCGTTGATTGTCCCGCGCTGCCGTGGGTTTGGGACAGCCTTCCAATATCGCGCTCAAGGTCACCAGCCGCCGGTGAACCTTACAGAAAACTGACGCCAAAACGGGCGCGAATGTGCCATGAGGGGCTTACAAAGGTCTGACAAACCGAGCAATTCAGGCAAGTATTTGTTTCGGGTTTTCTCCCTGTGGCATCTGATCTGCGTCACGTTTAATTGATTTCGCGTCATCGCCTGCCAATGGCGTCGGTTTCCAGACACAGTGTTGCCGCATGGACAGGTTATCGGCTAGGTGCCGGTGTCAGCGGGCTTGCCCGAACGTGGATGCACTGTTTTTCCCAACCAGCGGGCATCGCTTGGCCCGGTGGGCATTCATTGCCACAACGAGGAGACACATGTCCAAGACGCGATTCGAAAATGGCTCTGCTCCCTATGTTTCCCGCCGCACTGCGCTGCAGGCCGGCGCGGGTCTGGCCCTGACGGGGGTGGCCGGTGTGCGCTGGGCGTTCGCGGCCGACAAGCCGGCAATGGGCACCTGGCCCGCCGGCTCGCAGGGCAACACGGTGTACATCGGCGCCGCAGTGCCGCTGACCGGGCCCTACGCTGTGCAGGGTGAGGACGAGCGCAAGGGCATGGAGCTGGCCATCGAGCACATCAACGGCAACCACGAGCTGATGAAAAAGCTGGCGCCCAAGATCAACAACGGCGTGCTCGGCAAGAAGGTCGGCTTTCTGTCGGCCGACTCGGCCGCGAAACCGAACCAGGCGCTGCAGGTCGAGCAGACTTTCATCAACCAGAACAAGATCATCGCCATGATCGGCTCGACCTCGTCGGCCGTGGCGGTGGCGCTGAACAAGTTCGCGCAGCGCGAGAAGATCCTCTACATGGCCGGCATTTCGGGATCGAACGACACCACCGGCAAGGACTGCGTGCGCTATGGTTTCCGCCAGGGCGTCTACGGCGAGATGTGCGCTAACGCCATCGGGCCGATTCTGGTCAAGCAGTTCGGCAAGAACCGCAAGGCGGCCTTCATGACGCCCGACTACACCTATGGCCACACCACGACCGAATCGGTGCGCGAATTTCTGGTCAAGCAGGCTGGCTGGACCATGGTCACCAACCAGGTCTCGCCCTTGGGCACGCAGGACTTCAGCCAGTACCTGACGAATATCGCCAACGCGGGCGCCGACTTCCTGATCAATGTGAACTGGGGCCGCGACGCGGTGCTGTCGAGCCAGCAGGCCAAGCAGTTCGGCCTGCTGCCCAAGATGACGCTGGTGCTGCCCTACCAGATCCCGTTCTTCGCGCGCGAGGCGGGCGTGGACATCAGCGAGGGCGTGTTCGCAGCCACCGACTTCTGGTGGACGCTGGAGGACAAGTACCCGCTGGCCAAGATGTTCGTCGAGTCGTTCCAGAAGAAGTACGGCTACCGGCCCGAGTGGGGCGCCGAGAACGGCTACATGAGCTTCGCGCACTGGGCGCGCATGGTCACCGAGGCCAACAGCTTCTACCCACCCGACGTCATCAAGCAGTGGGAAAAGGGCGATCCGGTGCCCCACCTGCTGGGCGACTTCCACTACCGCCCGCAGGACCACCAGTACGTGCGTCCGGTCATCATCGTCCGCGGCAAGGCCAAGAAGGACATGAAGAACCCGGAAGACTTCTGGGACGTGGTGGAGGTGGTGCCGGGCGACAAGGTCATCCAGCCGGCCGATGCCTTCGGCTGCAAGCTGGGCGACTACACCTGACCGCCGCAGGGCCGGTGGCGGGTAGCGAGCTGCTGCCGCCCGCACCGGCCCGTCCGCCCGCAGGCATCCTCACTGAGCCAGGCCGCTCCGGCACACCGGGGCGGCGGGCCGGATGTTGCCTGCCGTCCGCTTCTCACCGTTTCACGAGCAAAGGCAGGTCAGCGTGATCAACTGGGCCAACTTCATCTCACAGTGCTTCAACGGGCTGGTTCTCGGCGCCCTGCTGGCGCTGATCTCCTCGGGGTTGACGATCATCTACGGCACGCTGGGGGTGCTCAACCTGGCGCACGGTGCCATGTTCATGCTGGGTGGCTACGCCGGCTGGGTGGCCTATACCTATACCGGCTCGTTCATCGTCGCTGTGATTGCCGGCTCGCTGTTCGTCATGGTCGTCGGCCTGGTGATGGAGCAGCTCATCATCCGCCACTTTTATTCCCGGCCGCACGAGGACCAGTTGCTGGTCACCTTCGGCCTCGGCATCGTCTTCGTCGAGGCCGTGCGGTTTTTCTTTGGCAGCCTGTCCAAGACCGTCCCGCCACCGGCGCCGCTGACCGGCATCACGCAGCTGGGTTTCATGGTGTACCCGACCTACCGCATCGGGCTGTTGTTCATCATCGCGGTGGCGCTGTTCCTGCTGTACTGGGTGCTGTATCGCACGCGCATCGGCATGATCGTGCGCGCCGGCATCGAGGACGCGGTCATGGTCGACTCGCTCGGCATCAACGTCTACCGGGTGTTCATGCTGGTTTTCGGCATCGGCGCCATGGCGGCAGGGTTTGCCGGCATCGTCAACGCGCCGGTCGTGTCGGTGGCGCCGGATGTGGGCGACGCGATCCTGGTGCAGACCTTCGTGGTGGTGGTGATCGGGGGCGTCGGCTCCTTTCCGGGCGCCATCCTGGGAGGGCTGATCGCGGGCGAGATCATCAGCCTGACCTCCATGGTCAACCCTGCCTACTCGTACGTCATGCTGTTCGTCGCCATGACTCTGGTACTGGTACTGCGCCCACGCGGCCTGCTCGGCAGCGTCGGCCGCGAATGAGGAAAGTCCATCCATGATCCGACACCGTCCTTTCCTGGTCGAGGCGCTGACCATCGCAGCGCTCGTCGCGGCCCCCTTCGTGCTGCCCCACATCGGCTTCTCGCCGGCCACCATCAACCGCATCCTGATCTGGGGTCTGGTCGGCATCGGGTTCGACCTGCTGTTCGGCTACACCGGGCTGCTGTCGTTCGGCCAGTCAGCCTTCTTCGGCTCCGGGGGCATGTTCGCCGCCTACCTGCTGACGCAGACGTCGTTTTCCAACGCCATCGGAGCGCTGCTGCTGGGCACTCTGTTCGCGGGCGTGATCGGCTACGGGATCGGCCTGATCGCCCTGCGGCGCACCGGCATCTATTTCGCGATGATCACGGTGGCGATTGCCGAGGTGTTCTTCTTCCTGGAGTTCAACCCGCTGTCCGAGTACACGGGTGGCGAAAACGGGCTGCCGGGCGTGCCTTCGCCCAGCCTCAGCCTCGGCTTCACGACGCTGAAATTCTCCAGCAACCTCGAGATGTATGCCTTCTTCGCGTTCTGGTATTTCGTGGGGCTGGTGATTGCGCTGCGCATCGTGCGCTCGCCCTTCGGGCTGGTCATGCGCGCCATCCGCGAGAACCCGATGCGCGCCGAGGCGCTGGGTCACAACATCCGCAGCTACAAGCTGGTGGTGTTCGTCATCGCGGCGATGTATGCCGGATTCGGTGGCGGCCTGCTGGGCATGATGCAGGGCTTCATGCCGCCGGATGCGTTCATGTTCGCCACGTCCGGCGAGATCGTCATGCAGACGGCGATCGGCGGGGCGGGCACGCTGTTCGGCCCCCTGCTGGGCGCCATCGTTTGGCTGTACCTGAGCGACTTCTTCCAGACCGTGCTGAATCTGGGCGCGACCTGGCGGCTGATCCTGGGCATCGTCTTCGTGCTGCTGGTGTGCTTCCTGCGCCGCGGTCTGGCGGGTGCGATCGCCGACGTGTACCACATGCTGCGCCGCCGCAGTGCCACTGCGGAAGCTCCTGTTTCCCCTGTCTCTTCCATCGTTGCTGCACCACGGGCGCCGGCTGCACATGGCATCGCGAACGAGCCGGTCATGATCAAGACAACCTCTGGCAAGAGCGGCCCGATCCTGACCGCCACGGGCCTGACCAAGCGCTACGGCGGCCTACTGGCCAACAGTGACATCAACTTCACCGTCAACCACGGCGAGATCCGCGGCATCATCGGCCCGAACGGCGCCGGCAAGAGCACCTTCTTCAAGATGCTCACCTGCGAAGTCAAGCCGACCTCCGGGCGCATCACCTTCGACGGCCGCGACATCACCGACATGAACGTGATCGACGCCTGCCAGCTGGGCCTGACCAAGAGCTACCAGATCAACCAGCTGTTCGAGCGCTTGACGGTGCGCCAGAACCTGACCATCGCCGCGCTGGGCGAGTTGCGCGGCAAGTTCCGCCTGGACCTGTTCCGCAGTCTGTACAAGGTGCCCAAGCTCAACCGCCTGGTCGAGCAGACGGCGGCGCTGGTGAACCTGACGGCGCGGCTCGACGCACCGGTCTCGGAGCTGGCGTATGGTGAGAAGCGCCGGCTGGAGATCGGGCTGGCGCTGGCGACATCGCCCAGCCTGCTGCTGCTGGACGAGCCCCTGGCCGGCATGAGCCCGCAGGAGCGGGTGGAAACCGTGGCCCTGCTCAAGTCCATCGCGCGCGGGCGCACGCTGGTCATCATCGACCACGACATGGACTCGCTGTTCGAACTGGTCGAGAAGGTGACGGTGTTGCAGGAAGGCCGCTTGCTGGTCGAGGGCACGCCGGAGGAAATCAAGTCCGACGCCAAGGTGCAGGAAGCCTACATCGGCGGTGTCTATGAGGAGGTGGCATGAGCCTGCTCGAAGTCCAGGGATTGAACAGCTACTACGGCGACAGCCACATCCTGTTTGACGTGGGTATGCACGTCGAGAAGAACGAGGTGGTGGCGCTACTCGGCCGCAACGGCGCGGGCAAGTCCACAACGTTCAAGAGCCTGATGGGGGTGGTGCGGCCACGCAGCGGCAGCGTGCGCCTTGATGGTGTGGAACTGGCGGGCAAGAAGGCGCACGCCATCGCGCGCCTGGGGATGCAGCTGGTACACGAAGAGCGCCGGGTGTTCGGCAGTCTCACCGTGGAGGAGAACATCATCCTGGCCGGGCTCACGGCCGAGAACAGGTGGCCCCTGGCCCGCATCTACGAGATGTTCCCGCGCCTGAAGGAGCGCTGCCGCAGCCGTGGCACCGACCTCTCAGGCGGCGAGCAGCAGATGCTGGCGATCGCCCGCGCGCTGGTGCGTGATCCGAAGATCATCCTGCTGGACGAGCCGTTCGAAGGCTTGGCGCCGGTGATCGTCAAGGATCTGGTGCGCATCTGCCGTGAACTGGCGCATGCCGGGCAGACCATCGTGCTGATCGAGCAGAATTTGGTGGCGACCTTGACGCTGGCCCAGCGGGTCTACATCCTGAACAACGGGCATGTGGCGCATGAGGGATCGGCGGCCGAGCTGAAAGCGCAACCCGAGATCATTCAGCGCTACCTGGGCGTGTGAGCGCGAAAGGGTAAAACCATGACCGCGGCCTATGTGGTTGGACGAGTGTCGGTGAAGGAATCCCACTCGTGGGCGCTGTACCGCGGCCAAGTGAACGCCACCCTGGAGCCATGGGGTGGAGAGCTATTGCTGCGCGGCCGGAAGGTTGCAGCCTTGTCCGCAATGGATGAGCAATACAGCGACATCGTGGCCATTCGATTCCCCGACCAGGCAGCGGCACGCGGCTGGTTCGATTCGCCACAGTACCAAGCGCTGATCGCCCTGCGCTCGAATGCTGCAGACGTGGTGCTGACGCTTTATGAGTCCTGAGAGATGCCAGGGTCCTGGCCGGAATCTTCGCTTTCTCCCGTGTCCGGAACGCGGAAATCCTCTGCGGCCCAGGCACCCAGGTCGATCTGCTTGCAGCGTTCACTGCAGAACGGACGAAAGCGATTGGCCGGAATGAACAGGCTGGGACCGCCACAGGTCGGGCAGGCGACCCGGCGAGGTTCGCCAGCGGAGGTAGGAGAGGAGTCGGTGGACATGCCAGCAGAGTTCAAGCGCACAACGCGAGTTCAAAAGCCGCGTCATCGGAGCTAGGGACCAGGCGTCCCCCTGGTTCCTGGCGCATCAGGCGCACGGACACCACCAGCCGATTGCCGCTGATCTCCGGGATCAGCTGCAGCGCCGGATCAATTGCCAGGCGCAACAGCTGGAACGTGCGTCCCTGCGGCAGATTTTGCTGGAACTGTCCGCGCTCGGCCGCCACCTTCTGAGGCAGCCCGGCATCGCGCAGCAGCCGCAGCAGCAGCATCACCGCCTCGGCCAGCGGCCCGAGCGTGGCAACCCAGCCTTGCAGGTCATGCTGCCGCCGCTCCGCCGGCAACTGCTGCCAGGCATAGTAGGCAGGCAGGTCGAAGCCGCAGGTGCCACCGGGAATTCCGATGCGGCTGCGTATGCTCATCAGCCACTCGTTTTCGGTCAGTGGCTGGCCGGCCTTGCCGCTTTGCGCATTCAGACTGGCAAACGCTGTGTCCAGCTGGGCGATCACGCCCTCCAGCGCTGCCTCTGAAATCGACGGGTTGCCGCGAAAGCCCTCCAGCTGGTGCTTGTGCCGCTCCAGATCCTTGAGCACGTCGGCCTTCAGGTCGGCACGCGCGGCCACGTCCATGACCTCGAACACCGTCACCAGAGCGTAGTGGTGGTCCAGCGGATGTTCGCGCGCCATGAGTTCGCCCAGGCGGCGAAACAGCTGCTCCAGGCGCAGGTAGGTTCTCAGGCGTTCGTTGAAGGGGTATTCGTAGAGGATCACGCTGCGGGATTTCTGCGACGGACGCAGGGCATGAAGACTGGCGGTTTTCATCATAGCCCGAAGTGCGCCGCCACCTGGCGTGCCTGCGTTTGCAACTGCTCCAGCGCCAGGCCATCATTGAACACCAGCCAGTCGGCTGCACTGCGGCGCAGGGCGCGCGGGCTCTGCGTGGCCATGATGGCGCGAACCGCGGCCACGTCCAGGCCGCTGCGCGCCTGTACGCGCGCGATCTGCACCTCCTCGGGACAATCCACTACCAGCACCGCGTCCAGCCGTGCAGCCCAGCGGCTGGACTCGGTCAGCAGCGGAATGTCCAGCACCACCAGCCGGTGGTGGGACCGGATTGCGGCTTCAACCGCGGCATCGACTGCCTGGCTGACCAGCGGGTGGACGATGGCTTCCAGCCGGGTACGCGCCGCAGCGTCGGCGAAGGCGAGCGCGCGCATGCGCGCGCGGTCCAGGGCGCCGCTGGCGTCGATGAATTCGCTACCGAAAGCGGTACGCAGCGGGGCGATCGCCGCGCCGCCGGGCAAGGTCACGCCGCGGGCCAGGGCGTCCGCATCCACCAGCGCCGCGCCGCAGCCCTGCAGCATGGCGGCGAAGGTGCTTTTGCCGCTGCCGATGCCGCCAGTGACCCCCAGGTGCACGGCCCGCCTGCTCATGCCAGTCCCATCAGCCCCAGCACGCCGTGCATGATGCGCTGCGGTCCCCACAGCAGCACGGCAAAACCGCCCCCGGCCAAGAATGGACCGAAGGGCACGTACTTGCCCTCGCGCAGGCTGTTGGCGAACTTCATGGCGATGCCTACCACGGCGCCGATGACCGACGCCAGCAGGATGATCGGCACCAGTGCCTGCCAGCCGAACCAGGCGCCCAGTGCGGCCAGCAGCTTGAAGTCGCCGTAGCCCATGCCTTCCTTGCCGGTGGCCAGTTTGAAGGCCCAGTACACACTCCACAACGTCAGGTAGCCGGCCGCGGCGCCCAGCACCGCGTCTTGCAACGGCACGGCGGTCAGCCCGGCTGCAGAGGCCAGTAGGCCGCCCCACAGCAGTGGCAGGGTAATGTCGTCGGGGAGCAGGGTGGTGTCCCAATCGATGGCCGTGAGCGCCACCAGCGCGGCGCAGAAAGCGCACCAGGCGGCCGTGCTGGCCGACCAGCCCCAGCGCTGCGCGCAGGCGAAGAACAGCGCGCCAGTGGCTAGTTCGATCAGCGGGTAGCGCACGCTGATGCGCGTGCGGCACGCCGAGCAGCGCCCGCGCAGGAACAACCAGCTGAGCACCGGGATGTTCTCGTACCAGCGCACACCGTGGCCGCAGGACGGGCAGCGCGAGCGTGGCGTCCACAGGTTGAAGCGCTCCGGCTGCGCCGCAGGGTTTGAGGCGCCCTGAGGCAGCAGGCCCGCGTCCCGCCCGTACTGCGTGCATTCGGCCGCCCACTGGCGCTCCATCATCAGCGGCAGCCGGTGCACCACCACGTTCAGGAAGCTGCCCACCAGCAGCCCCAGGATGCCGACCAGCGTGGCATCCGTCAGGATCGAACCCGTCATCAGACCACCTGGCCCAGCTTGAAGATTGGCAGGTACATCGACACCACGATGCCGCCGATGATGGTGCCCAGGAAGACGATGATGATCGGCTCCATCAGGCTGGACAGGCCGGCGACCATTTCGTCTACATCCTGCTCATAGAAGTCAGCGGCCTTGCCCAGCATGTGGTCCAGCGCGCCGGATTCTTCGCCAATGGCGGTCATCTGCAGCACCATGGACGGGAAGACGTTGGTGTTTCCCATGGCCGCAGTCAGGCTGGTGCCGGTGGAGACCTCCTGCTGGATCTTCTCGGTGGCCGATGAGTAGACATAGTTGCCGCTGGCGCCGCCCACCGAGTCCAGCGCCTCGACCAGCGGCACGCCGGCGGCGAACATGGTCGACAGGGTACGCGTCCAGCGCGCCACAGCGGACTTGTTGATCAGGTCGCCGAAGATGGGCAGCTTGAGCATGGCCCGGTCCAGCGCCTGCTGCATGCGTTCGTTGCGCTTCCAGGCTTGCATGAAGAAGTAAAAGCCCCCACCCAACGTGCCGAAGATCAGCCACCAGTAGGCGACGAAGAACTCGCTGATGGCCATGACCAGCAGCGTGGGCGCCGGCAGATCGGCGCCGAAGGAGGTAAAGACTTCCTTGAACGCCGGAATCACGAAGATCATGATGATCGTGACCACGACGAAGGCCACGACGATGACCGAGATCGGGTACATCAGCGCCGAGCGGATCTTGGACTTGATGGCCTCGGTCTTTTCCATGTAGAGCGCCAGCCGGTCCAGCAACGTCTCCAGGATGCCCGCAGCCTCGCCGGCCTCGACCAGGTTGCAGTACAGGCTGTCGAAGTACATCGGGTACTTGCGGAACGCCGCGTTCAGCGAGGTGCCGGTTTCCACATCGGCGCGGATGTCGTTGAGCAGCTTGGTCACGCTGGGGTTGCTGTTGCCGCGCCCGACGATGTCGAAGGACTGCAGCAGCGGCACCCCGGCCTTCATCATGGTCGCCATCTGGCGCGTGAACAGGGCGATGTCCTTGGGCTTGATCTTCTTGCCCGCACGCATGCGCCGCTTCTTGATCTTGGTCGGTAGCACGCCCTGGCGGCGCAGCGTCGCCTTGACCTGGTTCTCGCCGGCGGCGCGCACCTCGCCGCGCACGGTCTTGCCGCTGCGGTCCTTGCCCTCCCATTCAAAGACAACGTCCTTGATGCCCCTGGATGCAGCCGTGGCCATCTGCTCGCTCCCCCTCGGTGTGCCGTCACTCGTTGGTGACGGCGAGTACTTCTTCCAGCGAGGTCACCCCCAGCCGTGCCTTGTGCAGCCCTGAATCGCGCAGCGAGCGCACGCCCTCGCGCCGCGCCTGGGCGGCAATGTCCAGCGCACTTCCGTCGCGCAGGATGATCTGCTGCATCTCCTCGCTGATCGGCATGACCTGATAGATGCCGACACGGCCCTTGTAGCCGTTGTTGCATGCCGTGCAGCCCACCGGGCGGTAGGTCACCCACGAGCCATCGATTTCTTCTTCGCGGTAGCCGGCATCCAGCAGTGCCTCGTGCGGCACCTCGGCCGGCTGCTTGCACTGTGGGCACAGGCGCCGCGCCAGGCGCTGCGCGGTGATCAGGATGACGCTGGAGGCGATGTTGAACGGCGCGATGCCCATGTTGCGCATGCGCGTGAGGGTGGTCGGCGCGTCGTTGGTGTGCAGCGTGGACAGCACCAAGTGGCCGGTTTGCGCGGCCTTGATGGCGATGTCGGCGGTTTCCAGGTCGCGAATCTCGCCGACCATGATGATGTCCGGGTCCTGGCGCAAAAAGGCGCGCAGGGCGGCCGCAAAGGTCAGGCCGGCCTTCTCGTTCACGTTGACCTGGTTCACTCCGGGCAGGTTGATTTCCGACGGATCCTCGGCGGTGGCGATATTCACCCCCGGCTTGTTCAGCAGGTTCAGGCAGGTGTACAGCGACACTGTCTTGCCGGAGCCGGTCGGGCCCGTGACCAGAATCATGCCGTAGGGCCGGCCGATGGCGGTGAGCAGGCGCTCCTTTTCTTCCGGCTCGTAGCCCAATGCCTCGATGCCCAGGCGCGCACTGCTGGGGTCCAGGATACGGATCACGATCTTCTCGCCGAACAGCGTGGGCAGTGTGCTGACGCGGAAGTCGATGACCCGGTCCGGGCCGACCTTCAGCTTCATTCGGCCGTCCTGGGGCACGCGCTTTTCCGAGATGTCCAGGCGCGAGATGACTTTGATGCGCGAGGCCAGTTTTTCCTTGATGGCGATAGGCGGAGTGGAAATTTCGCGCAGCTCGCCGTCGATGCGAAAACGCACCCGGTATTGATGTTCGTAGGGTTCGAAGTGCAGGTCGGAGGCGCGCATGTTGAACGCATCCAGCAGCATCTTGTGCAGGAACTTGACGATCGGCGCATCTTCGACCTCGGACGAGCCTCCCTGGGGCTCCTCCTGCTCCTGATCCGGCTGCATGTCGTCGAAGTCGAAATCCATGTCGGCCGCGGCCTGCATGGATTCATCGCCCTTGGTCGCGGCCTCGATGAGTTTGAGCAGCTTGTCGTGCTCGGCAATCACCCAGTCCACGCCCATCTGCGTGGTGAATTTGATCTTCTCTGCGGCTTCCTGGTGTGTCGGATCGGCCGTGGCGACGATCAGTCGGTTGCTGCGCTTGGCCAGCGCCACCACGCCATAGGCCTTGCACAGCTTGATGTCGAGCAGCTCGCGCGAGACGCGCAGGGGATCGATTGCATCCAAGTCCAGCAGAGGTGCGCCGAAGATGCCTGAGACCGTGTGCGCCAGGTCGGCCGCATTGATGGTGCCGCTGGCGATCAGGGTGGCAATGAAGCTGGAACGACTCGACTGCGCCTTGCGGAACAAGTCTTCAGCCGTCTGCTGGTTCAGTCGGTCCACGGACATCAGCGCGCGCGCCAGCCCTGGCAGGGCGACGGGCGGAGTTTGCTTGGAAGGGCTGTTGACGGCGGCCATGAAACCAGCGATCTGTCGTGGGAGGGGCAGCGGGCATCCTAACATCGCCCGTCAGCCGTCAGATCGGGAGCTGCCCGGCTTGTCCGGCGCTTTTCCCGGCCTTCCCGGGACGGTGCTGGACCGGCCCGGGACACGGCGATCAGCCCGCCTGCACGGCCGTGATCGCGCGCAGGATGGACTCGCTGGTGGCAGGCGCCATCAGCGGCGGGTCAACGCGGTGTTGCCCCACTGCCGACACGGCATCGCGGATGGCAAAGAACACCGAGAACGGCAGCAGCAGCGGCGGTTCGCCCACAGCCTTGCTGCGGTGGATGCTGTCATGGACGTTCTGGCCCTGGTACAGCTGACAGTGCAATACTGGCGGACAGTCATTGGCCGTCGGAATCTTGTAGGTGCTGGGGGCATGTGTGGTCAGCTTGCCGCTGGTCGGGTGCCATACCAGTTCCTCCGTCGTCAGCCAGCCCATGCCCTGGATGAACGCTCCCTCGATCTGGCCAATGTCCACCGCCGGGTTCAGCGACTTGCCGGCGTCGTGCAGGATGTCGGCGCGCAGCAGTTTCCATTCGCCGGTCAGCGTGTCCACCAGCACTTCGCTGACTGCGGCGCCGTAGGCGTAATAGAAGAACGGCCGGCCGTGCATGGTCTCGCGGTCCCAGCTCAGGCCCGGGGTGGCGTAGAAGCCATCCGACCACAACTGCACGCGCTCCAAGTAGGCTTGGGTGATGAGTGAGCAGAACGGCAGCTCCTGGCCATTGACCTGCACCGCGTCGTTGGCGAAGCGCACGTCCTCTGCCCGGCCGCCGTGCAGCCTTGCCGCCAGGGTGGCCAGGCGTTCGCGGATCTGCCGCGCTGCGTCCTGCGCCGCCTTGCCGTTCAAGTCGGCGCCCGTCGAGGCCGCCGTGGCCGAGGTGTTGGCCACCTTTTCCGTGTCCGTGGCCGTGCAGCGCACGCGCTCGAAATTCACTCCCAGTTCGTGCGCCACCACCTGCGCCACCTTGGTGTTCAGCCCCTGGCCCATTTCCGTGCCGCCATGGTTCACCAGGATGGAGCCGTCGGCGTACACGTGCACCAGTGCTCCGGCCTGGTTGAAGTGCTTGACGTTGAACGAGATGCCGAACTTCAGGGGCGTGAGGGCAATGCCACGCTTGAGCACCGGGCTGCTGGTGTTGAAGGCATCAGCTTCGGCGCGGCGGCTGCGGTAGTCACTCTCGGATTCCAGCTGCGCGGTCAGCTCGTGGATGATGTTGTCGTCCACCGTTTGCCCGTACGGCGTGACGTTGTTCTCGGTCTTGCCATAGAAGTTAATGCGGCGCACATCCAGCGGATCCTTGCCCAGATGGCGTGCGACGGAATCCAGGATGTTTTCGATGGCAATGGCACCCTGCGGGCCGCCAAAACCGCGAAACGCGGTGTTGGACTGGGTGTTGGTCCTGCCCGAGTAGCCGTGCATCGACACATCGGGCAGCCAGTAGGCATTGTCGAAGTGGCACAGTGCGCGCGTCATGACCGGGCCGGACAGGTCGGCCGAGTGGCCGGCACGCGAGATCATGCTGATCTCGGCCCCGAGCACCTTGCCCTGGTCGTCGTAGCCGACTTCATAGTCATACCAGAAGCAGTGACGCCGGCCGGTGATCATGAAGTCGTCGTCACGGTCGACACGCAGCTTGACTGGTCGGCGCAGGCGACGCGCAGCCACTGCGGCCACGCAGGCGAACAGGCCCGATTGCGACTCCTTGCCGCCAAAGCCGCCACCCATCCGGCGGCACTCTACATGCACATGGTTGGCCGGGACGTGCAGGGCATGGGAGATCAGCAGCTGCATTTCGCTGGGGTGTTGCGTGGAGCAGTACACGTGCATCCCGCCGTCCTCTTTTGGGATGGCGTAGCTGATCTGTCCTTCCAGATAGAACTGCTCCTGCCCACCGACCGAAAAGCTGCCTTTGAGGCGGTGCGGGGCACGGGCGATGGCGCCCTGCGCGCCGCCTTCCGTGGTCGAGCGCGCCAGATGCATGGGACGCAGCACGTACTGGCCCAGCTCATGCGCCTGTCGGGGTGAGATCACCGGGGTCTTGGCCTCGATCTGCAACACATCCTTGGCCAGGGCCGCCGCACGCCGGGCTGCGTCGCGCGTTCGCGCCAGGACGGCGAATACGGGCTGGCCAAGGTAGCGGATCTCGCCATCGCACAGGATGGGGTCATCGTGAATGATCGAGCCGCAATCGTTGACACCCGGAATGTCTTCGGGCGTGATCACGGCCACCACGCCGGGCATGGCCCGCACAGGGTTCAGCGACATGCCTGTCAGCTGGCCGCTGGCCACAGGAGACAGTCCCAAGGCACAGTGCAGGGTACCGGCCAGTTCGGGCAGGTCATCGATATACGCGGCTTCGCCGGCCACATGCAGGTGCGCCGATTCGTGCGGACGGCTCACGCCCACCCGTGCGCCAGCGCGCTCGGCTTGTGCTTCGGCCATGCGGTCCACGCGCAGTTCGGTATTTTTTAGGTAGTGGCTGAAAACCTGCGCGCGCTGCAGCACCTTGGGATCCAGTGGCTTGTTCATTTCAGGCTCCTTGCGTGAGGGAGTTGGCGGTTCTGACGCCAGCAGGCGCCGTTGCGGCGGTGACGTGCGGCATCACGCTGAACACGCTGGTCTCCTCGCTGGGCAGGGGATGCTCGGTGCGTGTTTCCAGCCAGAAGCGCTGCAGCAGGTTCTGTGCGACCTGCAGGCGGTAGTCGGCGCTGGCGCGCATGTCGGTCAGCGGCTGATAGTCCTGCACCAGCGCTGCCTTGGCCGCCGATACGTTGTCGTGCGTCCAGGGCTTGCCCAGGAGCGCGGATTCAGCATGCTTGGCGCGGCGCACCGTCGCGGCCATGCCACCGTAGGCCAGGCGCACGTCACGCACCACGTCGCCTTCCACGGCGATCGAGAATCCTGCGCACAGCGCCGAGATGTCGCAGTCGAAGCGCTTGCTGATCTTGTAGCCACGCACTTGGTGGGACAGCATCGACAGCGGGATGGACAGGCCCTGCACGAACTCGCCTGCCTCCAGGTGGTTCTTCATGTAGTCGATATAGAAGTCCTCCAGCGGCATGCGGCGCACGCGGTCGGCCTTGCGCAGTTCGATCTGCGCGTCCAGCCCCATCAGGATCGGTGGCGAGTCACCGATGGGCGAGCCGTTGGCCACGTTGCCACCCATGGTGCCGGCATTGCGGATGGGCAGGGAGGCGAAGCGCAGCCACACGTCTTCCAGCGCGGGCCAGCGCTGCACCAGCGCCGTCCAGGCACTGGTCAGCGAGGCGCCGGCGCCGATGTAGAGCTCGCGACCCTGCGCACCGTCCTGCTCGCGCACCACCTTGAGTTCGTCCACATCACCGACAAAGAGGATGTCGCCCAGATCGCGGAACATCTTGTTGACCCACAGGCCCACGTCGGTGGAGCCTGCCAGCATGCGCGCCTGCGGATGCTCGGCACGCAGCGTGGCCAGCGCCTGCAGCGTGCGCGGGGCGAAGAAGCGGTCGCTGCGTAGGCGCGGGTTCAGACCGGCATAGGTGAAGGTTTGCTCGTCCTCGCGCAGCGCCTGCAGGGCGGCGACCACCGGGGCCGTGTTCAGCTGGACCTGCGGCAGATCGAACATGCGCTGGCCGGCGTCCAGGATGGGGCGATAGCCGGTGCAGCGGCACAGGTTGCCCGACAGGTCATCCGCCAACTGCTGGCGCGACGGCTGCGTGCCGCAAGCGCCGTGCTTTTCATAGGTGGACCACAGCGACATCACGAAGCCGGGGGTGCAGAAGCCGCATTGCGAGCCATGGCAATCCACCATGGCCTGCTGCACAGGGTGTAGCTGCGTTGCCGGTTTGGCGAGCGCGGCCACAGCGGGCATTTCCTGGGCGGGAGCAGGGTCGGCGTCGAGTGCCAGCTGCTTGATGTCTTCCACCGTGAACAGTGCCTTGCCATGCAAGGTGGGAAGGAACTGGATGCAGGCATTCACGGTGCGCAGCGACAGTCCCCGGACGGCAGACTCCGGTGCGTCGGTATGTTCGGGCAGTTCGCCAATGACCACCGTGCAGGCACCGCAGTCGCCCTCGTTGCAACCCTCCTTGGTGCCTGTGCAGTGTGCGTCCTCGCGCAGCCAGTCGAGAACGCTGCGAGTGGGATGCACATCGTGCACTTCGACGACGGCGCCGCGGTGGAAGAATCGAATCGGTTGAGTGGACATGGGGCGGCTCTGATAATCGAAAGAACGCAGCAAAGTTAGCCGCTTTTGGTTCCAGGTGCATATGGCATGGGTAACAGTTCCTATCTGCTGTCGAATATGGTGCAAAGGACATCTTTCGCCAAGATAGGCTGACTGCCTGGTGCGGCCACAGAGACGGCCGCCGCGGGCTGGCCTCAGGGTCGGCCTGCCTCGCAGGGCAACACCACTACCCGCGAATCATGCCCATGACATCTCAACTCCCTCGCCGGCTCGCATTGCGCGGTGACTTGCTGGACTTCACCGGCATGCCTGAATGGGCCACGATCGAGACGCCTGCTGTCCGTTTCCGTCCCGACCACTGGGTGCTGATCGAGGACGGCCGCATCGTCGGTGCTCAACCCGCAGCACAACCTCCGGATGAAAGCTGGGAGCGGCATGACTACCGTGGCAGGCTGGTGTTGCCCGGGTTCATCGACACCCATGTGCACAGCCCGCAGATCGACATGATCGCCAGCTATGGCACGGAACTGCTGGACTGGCTCAACACCTATACCTTTCCCGCCGAAATGTGCTTTGCCAATCCGGCGGTCGCGCATGCGGGGGCGGCGCGCTTTCTGGATGCACTGCTGGAGAGCGGCACCACCAGCGCCGTGGTGTTTCCGACGGTGCACAAGGGCAGTGCGGAAGCATTGTTTGCCGGTGCCAGCGCCCGCGGCATGCGCCTGGTCACCGGCAAGGTCTTGATGGACCGCAATGCCCCGCCAAGCCTGTGCGATGACGTCGTCAAGGCTGAGCGTGATTGCGTGGACCTGATCGAGCGCTGGCATGGGGTGGGGCGCAACTCCTATGCGGTGACGGTGCGGTTCGCCCCGACCAGCACCCCTGAGCAGCTGCAGATGGCCGGACAACTGTGCGCGGCTTATCCCACGACGTACATGCAGACCCACGTGGCGGAAAATCGCGACGAGGTGAAATGGGTGCAGTCGCTGTTTCCGGAAGCGCGCAGCTATCTGGATGTATATACCCGGGCCGGGCTGCTGTACTCGCGCAGCGTGCTGGCGCACGGCATCTGGCTGGACGACAACGATCGCGCGGCCATCCGCGACTCCGGTGCGCAGGTGGCGCATAGCCCGTCATCCAACCTGTTCCTGGGCAGCGGCCTGTTTGACTGGAATGGTGCGGTGCAGGCGGGTGCCAACGTCAGCATGGCCAGTGACGTGGGGGCCGGAACCAGCCTGTCCATGCAGCGCACACTAGCCGACGCCTACAAGATTCAGGCTTTGAACGGACAGCGGCTGACAGCCTGGAAGGCCCTGCACAGCGCCACGCGCGGCGCCGCGCAGGCGCTGGGGCTGGAGCGTGAAATCGGCTCCTTCGACATTGGCTGCACCGCCGACGTGTGCGTTTGGGACTGGGCCCGGGGCCTGGTGGCCGAGCGGCGCGACCAGCTAGTGCGGGACCTGCATGAGCGTGTGTTTGCCTGGCTGACCCTGTCAGATGAACGCAATCTGGTAGCGGCCTACGTAGCTGGCGTGAAACGCCACGCCGCAGATGCCGCCACAGCGGCGCAGCAGGAGGTGGCACTACCAGCGTAATCCACCAGCACCGCGCGAGATCCGCGCACCGCACCGCTTATCCACAACAAAGGGCGACCGCAGCCATGCACCTGACAGGCGCGGTACACGCCATCGGAGACAACCTATGTTAGAGAAATACTTCAAGCTGAAGGAGCACGGAAC
The DNA here is from genome assembly GCF_900103645.1 of Oryzisolibacter propanilivorax. Lineage (GTDB taxonomy): Bacteria > Pseudomonadota > Gammaproteobacteria > Burkholderiales > Burkholderiaceae_C > Melaminivora > Melaminivora propanilivorax. Next base: position 25,868 of record NZ_FNHP01000010.1, on the reverse strand, counting down.
CGACGTGCGCACTGAGATCCTAGCGGGATTGACGACCTTCCTGACGATGGCCTACATCATCTTCGTCAACCCGTCGATTCTGGGCGCGGCCGGCATGCCGCAGGAGTCTGTGTTCGTGGCCACCTGCGTGATCGCAGCACTGGGCACGGCCGTCATGGGCCTGTATGCCAACTATCCCATCGCACTGGCTCCTGGCATGGGCCTGAACGCCTACTTCGCGTTCGTCGTGGTCGGTGCGATGGGCTATACGTGGCAGACCGCGCTGGGCGCCGTGTTCATTTCGGGCTGCCTGTTCCTGCTGGTGACGCTGTTTCGCATCCGCGAGCTCATCGTGCAGGGCATTCCGCAGTCGCTGCGCATCACCATCGTGGTGGGTATCGGCATGTTCCTCGCCCTGATTGCGCTGAAGAGCGCCGGTGTGGTGGTCGCTTCCGAGGCCACGCTGGTCACCCTGGGTGACCTGCATCAGCCGGCTGTCATCCTGTCGGTGGTCGGCTTCCTGCTCATCGTTGTGCTGGACCGCTTCCGCGTGCCGGGCGCCATCCTGATCGGCATCGTGACGGTGACCGTGCTGTCGTTCTTCTTCGCCGATAACAAGTTTGGCGGCGTGTTCGCGCCTCCGCCGTCGATCTCGCCCACGTTCATGCAGCTGGATATTGCCGGCGCGCTCAAGGGCGGGGTAGTCAACGTGGTGCTGGTGTTCTTCTTGGTCGAATTGTTCGACGCCACGGGCACGCTGATGGGCGTGGCCAAGCGTGCGGGCCTGCTGGTTCCCGGACGCATGGAGCGTATCAACAAGGCACTTTTGGCTGACAGTGCAGCCATCTTTGCAGGTTCGCTGCTGGGCACATCCAGCACTACGGCATACGCCGAGAGCGCTGCCGGCGTGCAGGCTGGCGGCCGCACCGGCCTGACCGCGCTGACCGTCGCCGTGCTGTTCCTGGCCTGCCTGTTCATCTCGCCATTGGCAGGTGTCGTGCCAGCCTACGCGACAGCACCGGCGCTGTTCTTCGTGGCCTGCCTGATGCTGAGCGAGCTGACCGAGCTGAACTGGGCCGAGCCTACGGATGCGATTCCTGGGGTGATCACCGCGCTGATGATGCCCTTCACCTACAACGTCGCCAACGGCCTGGCATTCGGCTTCATCTCCTATGCGGCCCTGAAGCTGTTCACCGGCCGAGTCAGGGAGGTGCACTGGATGACATGGTTGATTGCTATCCTGTTCATGGTGAAGTTCATCTTTATCGGCGGACACTGACAGGTGCGGATGCAAGGCCAGGCCGGTTCCCGGAGCTGTACTGGCATGCGATTCGCCATGAATCGCCATTTGACAATGCTTCTTGCGCCGCGTCAGCCGTGCAAGGGGCATTGCGCATTGAAAAGCGATTCAATACAAGTCGACCTATACAGGTGCGCAACGAAAAAAACCCAAGTGATCATGAATCACTTGGGCTTTTTTTCGTGTGTTCCTGGTCGGGGTGAGAGGATTCGAACCTCCGGCCTCTACGTCCCGAACGTAGCGCTCTACCAGGCTAAGCTACACCCCGAAAGCTGTTGCAGGCCCTGAAGGTATTCCTTCAGGTGCGCCGCTCAAGCAGCTGAGCCGCCAATTGTAGCAAACCTTCGGCGTAAGAATTGGAAGGAAGTTTGCGTGCTGCATCGATGGCCAGTTGTGCCTGCGCGGCGGCGGCCTGGCGCGTGGCTTCCAGGGCTCCGGTCTGGCGGATGATGGCGACTACTGCCGGCAGTTCGTCAGTTGATCCGGTCTCGATCACCGTGCGCAGCAGCTGGCGCTGGGCGGTGTCGCCGCGCTGCATGGCGATGATCAGCGGCAGCGTGACCTTGCCCTCGCGCAGGTCGTCGCCCAGGTTCTTGCCCATTTCCTGTGCGTCACCGTCATAGTCCAGTACGTCGTCGATGACCTGAAAGGCGGTGCCCAGGGCCTGTCCGTATTCAGCGCAGGCCTGCTCGATCTCGGCGTTGCTCCCAGCCAAAATAGCCGCCAGACGGGCGCTGGCCTCGAACAGCTTGGCAGTTTTGGAGCGGATGACGCTCAGGTAGCCCGCCTCGTCCAGCGACGCATCATGGGTGTTCATGAGCTGCTGCACCTCGCCCTCGGCGATGATGTTGGTTGCCTCCGACAGCACCTGCATCACGCGCATGTCCTCAGCGTCGACCATCATCTGAAAAGCGCGCGAGTACAGAAAATCACCCACCAGCACGCTCGCCGGGTTGCCGAAACTCTCGTTGGCCGTGGCGCGGCCTCGGCGCAGCGTCGACTCGTCCACCACATCGTCGTGCAGCAGCGTGGCCGTGTGGATGAATTCCACCACTGCTGCCAGGTTGAAGCGCTGCGCGCCGCGGTACTCGAGGGCGCCGGCCACCAGCAGCAGCAGCGCCGGGCGCAGGCGCTTGCCGCCGGCGGAAATGATGTAGCGCGCCACCTGCCCCACCAGCGGGACGCTGGAATGCAGGCGCTGGGCGATGACGTTGTCCACTTCGCGCATGTCCCCGGCGATGAGTGCCAGGGCGGCGGTGGTGCTGGGATGAGGGGCTGCCAAGGTGTGGGCCGGTTGGTGCAAAGCCTCCGATTATAGGAAGGGCATTGCGCCCGTCACCTTGAGAAGGTAGAAGGCTATGCGCACGCGTTCAGGCGCCGCCAATTGGTGTTTTTCAGGTGCCGTAGTACAATCGCGGGTTCCGCAAAATCCGTTTGCGGAACTCAACTGAACGAGGTTTACATGTACGCGGTCATAAAAACCGGTGGCAAGCAGTATCGCGTTGCCGCTGGCGAAAAAATCAAGGTAGAACAGATTGCTGCGGATGTGGGCCAGGAAATCGTGATCGACCAGGTTCTGGCTGTCGGCAACGGCACCGAGCTGACGGTGGGCACGCCCCTGGTATCCGGCGCAAGCGTCAAGGCCACGGTCGTGGCCCATGGCAAGCACGACAAGGTGCGCATCTTCAAGCTGCGCCGTCGCAAGCACTACCAGAAGCACCAGGGCCATCGTCAGCAGTTCACCGAACTGCAGATCGAGGCGATTGCCGCTTGATGGGTTGATAACCAGGAGAAATTCTCATGGCACAGAAAAAAGGCGGCGGCTCTACGCGAAACGGGCGCGATTCCAAGCCCAAGATGCTCGGTGTGAAGGCTTTCGGCGGTGAGCTGGTCAGCGCCGGTTCGATCATCGTGCGCCAGCGCGGCACGCGCATGCACCCTGGCGTGAACGTCGGCGTGGGCAAGGACCACACCCTGTTCGCGCTGGTGGACGGCCATGTGTCGTTCAGCACCAAGGGCGCACTGTCCAAGCATATGGTCAACGTGACCCCGGCCTAAGAGCACTTCGCTGCCTTCGGCCTGATGCGCAAAGCCCCGCTGGTCGGGGCTTTGCTGTTGGTGCGCCGGCCTTTCTGCCCCTGCCGTATTTTGTAGACTGCACCCCCATGAAATTTGTCGACGAGGCCTTCATCGACGTTGCCGCAGGCGACGGTGGCAACGGCTGCGTGTCGTTCCGCCACGAGAAATACAAGGAATTTGGCGGTCCTGACGGCGGCGACGGTGGCCGGGGCGGTCATGTGTTCGCGCTGGCCGACCCGAATCTGAACACCCTGGTGGACTACCGCTACTCGCGCCGGCATGAGGCCAAGCGTGGCGGGCACGGCATGGGCTCGGACATGTTTGGCGCCGCTGGCTCGGACATCACGCTGAAGATGCCGGTGGGCACCATCATCAGCGACGCCACCACCGGCGAGGTGCTGCACGAGCTGCTGACGCCAGGTGAGTTGATCACCATCGCCAAGGGCGGCGATGGCGGCTTCGGCAACCTGCGCTTCAAGAGTTCGATCAACCGCGCGCCGCGCCAGAAGACGCCCGGCTGGCCGGGCGAGCGCAAGAACCTGAAGCTGGAGCTGAAGGTGCTGGCCGACGTCGGCCTGCTGGGCATGCCCAATGCCGGCAAGTCGACCTTCATCGCCGCTGTCTCCAATGCCCGGCCGAAAATTGCCGACTACCCGTTCACTACCCTGCATCCCAACCTGGGCGTGGTGCGCGTCGGCCCCGAGCAGAGCTTCGTCGTCGCCGACATTCCAGGCCTGATCGAAGGCGCCTCGGAGGGCGCCGGCCTGGGGCACCAGTTCCTGCGCCATCTGCAGCGCACGCGGCTGCTGCTGCACGTGGTCGACCTGGCGCCGTTCGACGAGGGCGTGGACCCGGTCGCGCAGGCCAGGGCCATCGTCGCCGAGCTGAAGAAATACGACCCCGAGCTGCATGCCAAGCCGCGCTGGCTGGTGTTGAACAAGCTGGACATGGTGCCTGCGGAGGAGCGCGCCGCGCGCGTGCAGGACTTCGTCAAGCGTTTCAAGTGGAAGGGGCCGGTGTTCGAGATCTCGGCGCTCACGCGCGAGGGCTGCGAACCGCTGATCAAGACCATCTACCAGCACGTGCGCGCCCAGCAACTGGTGGAGAACGCTCCTGCCGGCGAGGTGGATCCGCGTTTTGCCGGCGAGGACGTGCCGCGCACCTGATCGCGCTTCTCACTATAAAAACAGTAGCTGCATGCCCATATGAAACATGGGCTGGGGCCTGATTTCATTCAAATATGACAACCCCTGTACTGCACGACGCCCGGCGCATCGTGGTCAAGGTCGGCTCCAGCCTAGTCACCAACGAGGGCCGCGGCCTGGACGAGGCCGCGATCGGCGAATGGAGCCGCCAGCTGGCGGCACTGGTGCGCGGCGAGGGCGGCGCGGCGCGCGAGGTCATCATGGTCTCCAGCGGCGCCATCGCCGAAGGCATGAAGCGCCTGGGCTGGGCGCAGCGTCCGAGCGAAGTGAATGAGCTGCAGGCCGCCGCCGCCGTCGGGCAGATGGGCCTGGCGCAGATGTACGAGACCAAGCTGCGCGAGCAGGGCATGGGCAGCGCCCAGGTGCTGCTGACCCACGCCGACCTGGCCGACCGCGAGCGCTACCTGAATGCACGCTCCACGCTGCTCACGCTGCTGCGCCTGGGCGTGGTGCCGGTCATCAACGAGAACGACACCGTGGTCACCGACGAGATCAAGTTCGGCGACAACGACACTCTGGGCGCGCTGGTGGCCAACCTAGTGGAGGCCGATGCGCTGGTCATCCTCACCGACCAGAAGGGCCTGTACACCGCCGACCCGCGGCGCGAGCCGAACGCGCAGTTCGTGCACGAGGCACGTGCCGGCGACCCCGCGCTGGAGGCCATGGCCGGCGGCGCCGGCTCCAGCATTGGCAGGGGCGGCATGCTGACCAAGATCATCGCCGCCAAGCGCGCTGCCGGCTCGGGGGCCTCGACGGTGATTGCCTGGGGCCGTGAGCGCGACGTGCTGCTGCGCCTGGCACGCGGCGAGGCCATCGGCACCCTGCTGGTCGCGCAGACCGCCAAGAACCATGCGCGCAAGCAGTGGATGGCCGATCATCTGCAGCTGCGCGGCGCGGTGACGGTGGATGCCGGCGCCGCAGCCAAGCTGCAAGGCGAGGGCAAGAGCCTGTTGCCCATTGGCATGGTGGCGGTGGCGGGAGACTTTTCGCGCGGCGACGTGATCGCCGTGCGCGATGCCGGAGGCACGGAAATCGCCCGCGGCCTGGCCAACTACGCCAGCAGCGAGGCGCGCCTGCTGTGCCGCAAGCCATCGTCGGAGTTCGAGCGCCTGCTGGGCTATGCCGCCGAGCCGGAGATGGTGCACCGCGACAACATGGTGTTGATGCAGCGTTGATGCACCAGGCCAGGGTCGCCCGGGTAAGGTTCAGCCGGGGTTGCCGGCTTCCGGCTTGGGTACGCTTGCCGGGCCAAGTGTCCCCAGGCCAGGCGTTCCAGTCTGGGGGTCTGGATCGAAACTGGCGCCAGGCGGCAGCTCCACTCCAGGCTTGACCAGCATGCCGCTGCCGCCACGGTGCGTGGCCATGGGCAGGCCATCGATGTCGCGCGCGCGCATGCCGCTGCGCAGATAGCGGTTGCGCTGCTCGTGACGGGGCACGAAGCGCGAGAGTTCGGTCAGCGCCATCTCGTAGACGCCGCGCTTGAACTCGACCACCACGTCCAGCGGCACCCAGTATTCGTTCCACCGCCAGGCATCGAACTCGGGGTGGTTGGTGGCACGCAGGTTCAGGTCCCAGTCATGACCCAGCAACTGCAGCAGATACCAGATCTGCTTCTGGCCCCGGTAATGGCCGCGCGCGTCGCGGCGGATGAAGCGGTCCGGCACCTCGTAGCGCAACCAGTCGCGGGTACGGGCAATAACACGCACATGGTTGGGCTGTAGTCCGACTTCTTCGTGAAGCTCGCGGAACATCGCCTGTTCCGGTGTCTCGCCTCGGTCGATGCCCCCTTGCGGGAACTGCCAGCTGTGGGTGCGTATGCGCTTGCCCCAGAATACCTGGTTCTTCTGGTTGAGCAGGATGATGCCGACGTTAGGGCGAAAACCGTCCCGGTCGAGCATAATCTGACCCCAAATTTTTCAAACTGTTGGTCATTATGCACGCCCCCCAGCGGGCGGCAAGCCAGCCCAGCCGCAGTGCTGCCGGATCCGTTCGATGAAAGCTTCCCAATTCTTCGTTTCCACTCTGAAAGAGGCGCCCGCCGATGCCGAAGTGGTCAGCCACCGGCTGATGACGCGCGCCGGACTTATCAAGAAACTGGGGGCGGGTATCTACACCTACATGCCCATGGGACTGCGCGTGATCCGCAAGGTGGAAGCCATCGTGCGCGAGGAAATGAACCGCGCCGGCGCCGTGGAGTGCACCATGCCCGTGGTGCAGCCGGCCGAGCTGTGGCAGGAGACCGGCCGCTTCGAGAAGATGGGTCCTGAATTGCTGCGCATCCAGGACCGGCATGGACGCGATTTCATCGTGCAGCCGACCAGCGAGGAGGTGGTCACCGACATCGCCCGCCAGGAGCTGCGCAGCTACAAGCAGCTGCCGAAGAATTTCTACCAGATCCAGACCAAGTTCCGTGACGAGCGCCGTCCGCGCTTCGGCCTGATGCGCGGACGCGAGTTCATCATGAAGGATGCGTATTCCTTCGACCGCGACCCGGCCGGCGCGCAGGCCAGCTACCAGGCGATGGCGCAGGCCTATCGCCGCATCTTCGATCGCTTCGGCCTGAAATACCGCGCCGTGGCCGCCGACTCGGGCGCGATCGGTGGCGACCTGAGCGAGGAGTTCCAGGTGATTGCCGCCACCGGCGAGGACGCCATCGTCTATTGCCCGGACAGCGACTACGCTGCCAACATGGAAAAGGCCGAGGCGGCTGCCCCGGCCGGCCCGCGCCCGGCGCCGGCCCAGGCACGCACGCTGACGCCCACGCCCGGCAAGGCCACCTGCGCCGACGTGGCCGCGCTGCTGGGCGTGCCGCTGTCGAGCACGGTGAAGTCGCTGGTGCTGGCCACCGACGTGCTGAACGACGCGGGCGAACCCGCCGGCGTGCAGGTCTGGCTGCTGCTGCTGCGCGGCGACCATGACATGAACGAGATCAAGGTCTCCAAGGTGCCGGGGCTGGACGCGGGTTTCCGCTTCGCCACCGTGCCCGAGATCGAGGAGCACTTCGGCGCCAAGCCCGGCTATCTCGGCCCGTTGGATCTGAAGAAGCCGGTGAAGATCGTCGCCGACCGCGAGGTCGCCGTGATGGCCGACTGGATCTGTGGCGCCAACCAGGTGGACCACCACATCACCGGCGTGAACTGGGGCCGCGACCTGCCCGAGCCCCGTGCCGTGGCCGACCTGCGCAACGTGGTGGCCGGCGACCGTTCGCCGGACGGGCGCGGGGAACTCGCCATCGAGCGCGGCATCGAAGTCGGCCATGTGTTCTACCTGGGCACCAAGTACTCCAAGGCCATGGGCGCCACATTCCTGAACGAGGACGGCAAGCCGGCGTTCTTCGAAATGGGCTGCTACGGCATCGGCGTGACGCGCCTGCCGGCCGCGGCCATCGAGCAGAACCACGACGAGCGCGGCATCATCTGGCCCGACGCCATCGCCCCCTTCACCGTGGTGCTGTGCCCCATCGGCATGGACCGCAGCGAGACCGTAAAGGCAGCCGCCGAGCAGCTGCACATGGATTTACTCGCCGCCGGTGTCGATGTGTTGCTGGATGACCGCGGCGAACGCCCGGGCGCTATGTTCGCTGACTGGGAACTGATCGGCGTGCCGCATCGGGTGGTACTGTCCGAGCGTGGCCTGAAAGAAGGCCAGGTGGAATACCAGCACCGCCGCGATACCGCGGCCACGAAGGTGGCGGCGGCGGACATTCTGTCGTTCGTGAAGGAAAAGCTCGCAGCATGAATGCCGAGGGGATGAAAGCAGCGCTGCCGCGGCGCGGGGCGTTGTCGCGCCGCGCCTGCATGGTGTCGCTGGCCATGGGGCCGGGTGCCTGGCTGGCCGCGCCGACGCTGGCGCACGCCGGCGGGCAGCTGGAAGAGCCGCTGATCGACTCCGTGCGCGGTGCGCTGGCCTCCGCCGTGGGCGACCTGGCGCCGCCCGAGCCGCTGTTCGCCAGTACCGAGGCACGCCTGTCGTACCTGCGCTGGCTGGGCACGATGAGCGAGCGCCTGCGCAGCCGCAAGCCCGACTGGGAGGTGCGCCGCGACTTCCTGCAGACCGTCTGGTACGAGTCCAAGCGCGCCGGGCTGGACGTATCGCTGGTGCTGGGCCTGATCCAGGTGGAGAGCGCGTTCCGCAAGTTCGCCATCTCATCCGTGGGCGCGCGCGGCTACATGCAGATCATGCCGTTCTGGACACGGGCGATCGGTGATGGCGACCCGGGCAAGCTGTTCCACATGCAGACCAACCTGCGCTTCGGCTGCGTCATCCTGCGACACTACCTGGAGCGTGAGGAGGGCGACCTGTACCTGGCGCTGGGCCGCTACAACGGCAGCCGCGGCAAGGCGCCGTATCCCAACGCCGTGTTCGCCGCGCAGCGGAACTGGTTCTTTCAGGAGCGCACTTCGGCGGCCTGACCTGCCGGGCTGTTGCCCATGGCGGCGGCCGGCATGGCCTCGGCCGCCAGCGCATGCGGCTGCCCGACGCGCGTCACCAGCACTTGGTCGATGCGGTAGCTGTCCACGTCGATCACCTCGAACTTGTAGCCGCTCAAGGTGACGCTGTCGGTGCGCCGCGGCACGCGGCGCAGCATGACCATCAAGAAGCCCGCCAGTGTTTCGTACTCGTCGGCATGCGGCAGCTCGTCGATGGCCAGCGCGTGCAGCACATCGTCGATGGGCGTGATGCCGTCGATCAGCCAGGAGTTCTCGTCGCGGCGCACGATCTGCTCCTCGTCGGCCGGACCGACCAGATCGCCCATGACGGTGCTCATCACGTCGTTCAGCGTCACCACGCCGACCACTAGGCTGTATTCGTTGACGATGACGGCGAAGTCCTCGTGCACCTGGCGGAACTGCTCCAGCACCTCGGCCAGCGACAGCCGGTCGGGCACGATCAGCACCTTGCGCACCAAGCCGTCCTCAGCCAGCGAGATCGGCTGGTTGTTCAGTGCACGCTGGAACAGGTCCTTGGCGTCGACGTAACCCACCACGTGGTCGATGTCGGCCACACATACCGGGTAGGTGGAAAACGGCTCATTGGCGATGCGCGCGCGGATGACCGAATCCGGATCGTCGCGCAGGAAATAGGCGATGCGGTCGCGCGGCGACATGCTGCTGACCACGCTGCGCGAGTTCAGTTCGAACAGGTTCTCGATCACCTGCTGCTCGCGCGCCGCCAGCACGCCCGAGCGCGCGCCGGCCTCCATCATCGCCAGAATGTCGTCCGAGGTGACGCGCTCATCACGCTGGGAAGGCAGGCCCGACAGGCGCAGCAGCGCGTCGGCCGCGCGGCTGTACAGCCAGATGAGCGGGCGCAGCAGGCGCATGCACCACTGCATCGGCCGCACCACGCGCACCGCCATGGCTTCGGGCTGGACCATGCCCAGGCGCTTGGGCAGCAGGTCGGCGAACAGAATGAACAGCGAGGTGACGGCCAGGAACGAGGCGACGAAACCCAGCGTCTGCGCCTGTTGCGCCGGCAGCCACAGCGCCAGCAAGTCGGTGAAATACGGGCTGAGCGAGCCCTCGCCGACGATGCCGCCCAGAATGGCCACCGCGTTCAGCCCGACCTGCACCACCGTGAAATAGTCCCCGGGCTGCTCCTGCATCAGCAGCACGCGCGCAGCGCGTGCATCGCCCTCGTCGGCCATCTGGCGCAGCCGCAGCCGGCGCGAGGCTGCCAAGGACAACTCGGACACCGAGAAAAAGGCGCTGGCGGCGATCAGAAGGACGATGACGAGCAGGCTCTGGGGCAGGGTCATGAAGGCTAGCGGGGCGCGGCCGGTACAGGCCTGCCACCCCGGGTGGTGGCAATGCTGGCAGTGTAGCGGGCGGCCTGCGCATGGCCGCCCAGGGCCGCAGGCTCACTGTGTGAAGCCGATACGTGGCTTGCGTGTGCCTGAAGAGGGCGGCAGGTCTTCCGCCGCGATGGCGTCGCGTGCCGCCAGTCGGGCATTGCCGAAGCCGGTCATCAGCGCGCGGCGCATCTCGCGCGGCGCCAGCTGCGCCAGCAGGTCCAGCACGTCGTCCAGCGGCTCGGGCGCGAAGTGACGGCCCCAGTCATGCTCGGCGCGGATGCCCTGGTACAGCCGCAGGGCGATGGCGCGGGCCTGCCCGGCCGTGGGTGGCTGCACCTCGAAGATGTTCATGCGGTTCAGGATCGGGTCGGGAATCGACCGCTCGTCGTTGGCGGTGGTGATCCAGATGACCTGGCTGGCGTCGATGGCCACTTCCGCGAATTCGTCGGTGAAGCTCTGCGCCGTGTCGTGCTCCAGCAGACTGTAGAGCGCGCCCAGCGGGTCGTACTGCGCCTCGCCCGCGGCCTTGTCGATCTCGTCGACGACGATCACCGGGTTGGCGAACTCGCCCTCCACCAGCGCCTCGAAGACCTTGCCCGGGCGCGCGCCCTTCCACTGCGAGGAGGCACCCGACAGCAGCCAGCCGGCGGTCATGGAGCTCATGGGCACCAGGTTCATGCCGGTGCCCAGCAGCTCGGCCAGTTGGCGCGCGAAGTGTGTCTTGCCGATGCCCGGCGGGCCGAGCAGCAGCATGGGCGTGACCTCCAGGCCGTCACGGCTGTCCTGCGCCAGCGCAACGTGGCGCTTCACGTCGTCCAGCACCTCGGTGAAGTTGGGCAGTTGCTGGTACAGGTCGGCCATGTCGGGCACGCCCGCGGGCTTGACCTGGAAGCGCTCCGGACCGCGCTCGAGCATGCGCTCGTACACCGCGCGCAGGTTGCCGGATTCGCCGGCTGCGCCGCCGGACAGGCGTGAGAGCTTGCGTTCGACCTCGCCCGGCTGGAACACGCAGCGCATCTGCGCCACGGGCAGTGACAGGACGGGCGGCGGGGATACGAGGCTGAGGCTCGTCGTCATGGATCGCTCCTGCTGAACAAGGCGGCGTGACCGCCAGGGACACGCCACGATTCAAGCATGCGTCCCTCGCCTGGCCCGTCGGAACAATCCCGCATCGAGCGGCCAGAAAAAAACCGCTCCGAAGAGCGGTTCCTTTCTGGCGCGCAGCGGCTGGCGATCAGCCGGCGGCCTGCTGGCCGGAGACGACCTGCTGCAGCTCGCCCGACTCGTACATCTCCATCATGATGTCCGAGCCGCCGACGAATTCGCCGCGCACGTACAGCTGCGGGATGGTGGGCCAGTGGCTGTAGTCCTTGATGCCCTGGCGGATTTCCTGGTCGTCCAGCACGTTCACCGTGGCGATGTCCTTGGGGTCCACGCCGCAGGCCTTCAGGATCTGGATGGCCCGGCCGGAAAAGCCGCACATGGGAAAGCTGGCGCTGCCCTTCATGAACAGCAGGATGTCGTGGGTCTTGACCAGTTGGTCGATGCGTTGCTGGACGTCGCTCATGGCGTGAATGCTCCTCGAGGGGTGGAGGCCCCGACCGGGGCACGTGAATGACGGGATTATTTCATTGGCGGTGGATGTTTGCCCGGCATTGTCCCGCCGCTGCAGCGGGCTATGCCGGCCAGGTCGTGGCGGCTTTGTACCTGCTCGAAGCCGGCCGCGCGCAGCAGAGCCTGCACGTCGGCGGCCTGGTCCCAGCCGTGCTCCAGGAGCAGCCAGCCGCCGGGCACCAGATGGGCCGGCGCCTGCGCCACGATGGCACGCAGGTCGCGCAGGCCGTCGGCGCCGCTGGCCAGCGCCGATAGCGGCTCGTGGCGCAGCGCGGCCAAGTGCGCGTCATCCGCGCGGATATAGGGCGGGTTGCTGACGATGGCGTCAAAGTTGCCGGGCGCGCTCGCCAGCCAGTCGCCGCGCTGCCACTGCACGGACAGGCCCAGACGTTCACCATTGGCACGCGCCACGGCCAACGCATCGTCACTGGCGTCGACGGCGAGCACCCAGGCATCGGGCCGGGCATGGGCCAGCGCCAGGGCGATGGCGCCGCTGCCGGTGCCCAAGTCGGCCACGCGCGGCGCGGGCACCGGTGCCAGGCACTCCAGCGCCCAGTCCACCAGCGTTTCGGTGTCGGGGCGCGGGTCGAGCACGCGCGCATCCACGGCCAGGGTCAAGCCGTGGAATTCCCGGTGGCCGGTCAGGTAGGCAACAGGTTCTCCGTCCAGGCGCCGGCCGCACAGCGCGTCGAAGACTGCGGCGGCCTGCGGCGGCAGCGGCTCGTCGTCATGGGCGAACAGCCAGGCGCGGTCGTGCGCCGGGCGGCCGAGCGCCTGCAGCAGCAGCATGCGCGCGTCGGTGCGGTCCACGCCGCGCTGCTGGGCGCGGGCCAAGGCGTGGCGCAAGATGGTAGGCTCAGACACTATGTTTTTAATAGCTGTAGGCCCTTAATGAATATGGGCTAAAGGCCAATTTGACTCGAAACTCCTGAAAGAGGCCGATTGGGTCGGCCCGAGGCAGGCCTCAGGCGCCAGTCTCCAGTTCGGCCAGCAACTCGGCCTCGCGCGCGTGCTGCAGTGCGTCCAGCACCTCGTCCAGATCGCCCTCCATGATTGCCAGCAGCTTGTACAGCGTCAGGTTGATGCGGTGGTCGGTCAGGCGGCCCTGCGGGAAGTTGTAGGTGCGGATGCGGTCCGAGCGGTCGCCCGAACCGACCAGGCCGCGGCGCGTGGCGGCCTCGCGCGCCTCACGCTCGCTGCGCTCCTTGTCCTCCAGCCGCGCCTGCAGTACCGCCAGCGCCTTGGCCTTGTTGGCATGCTGGCTGCGCCCATCCTGGCATTCAGCGACGATGCCGGTGGGCAGGTGCACCACGCGCACGGCCGAGTCGGTCTTGTTGATGTGCTGGCCGCCGGCGCCGCTGGCGCGGAAGGTGTCGATGCGCAGGTCCGCCGGGTTCAAGGTGATGGCCCGCGTCGCGTCGGGCTCGGGCATCACCGCCACGGTGCAGGCGCTGGTGTGGATGCGGCCCTGGGTCTCGGTCACCGGCACGCGCTGCACGCGGTGGCCGCCGGACTCGAAGCGCAGCCGGCCATAGGCGCGCTCGCCCTCGATGCGCAGCACCACCTCCTTGTAGCCGCCGAGTTCGGCCTCGTGCGCACTCATGATCTCCACCCGCCAGCCGGCGTTGGCGGCGTGGCGCGTGTACATGCGCGCCAGGTCACCGGCGAACAGCGCGGATTCGTCGCCGCCCGTGCCGGCGCGGATTTCCACAAAGGCGTTGCGCTCGTCATCCGGGTCGCGCGGCAGTAGCAAGCGCTGCAGCTCGTCCTCCAGCGTGATCAGCTCGGCCTGGGCGGCGGCAATTTCCTCGTGCGCCAGCTCGGCCATGTCAGGGTCGGCCAGCAGTTCCTCGGCAGCCGCCAGATCGGCCTCGCGCTGCTGCCAGCGTGCCCAGCGGCCGGCCACGGCGGACACCTCAGCATGCTCGCGCGCCAGGGTGCGCATCTGCTGCATGTCGGCCATGATGTCCTCGCGCGAGAGCAGGAAGTCCAGTTCCCCCAGGCGGTCGGCATGGCGCTGGAGCTGGGTGCGAAGAAACTGCTGCATGGGCAAAAAGGCAAGCGAGAAAAGCCGCGTATTGTCGTTCGTTGTTGCTCGGCGCGCCGTCTGTCGGGCCACGTGCGCCGCTGGTCTGCCCGGCCATGGCCACGCCAGCGCATCGGCACCAGACTGGTGGCCGCCATGGACTTGCACCCTTCCTGCCCGCCGCGCGGCTTTACCCTGATCGAGGTGCTGGTCGCGTTGATCATCTTTTCCTTCGGCATGCTGGGCGCAGTCGGCCTGATCCTGTCGTCCCTGCAGGCAACCAAGTACTCCTCCAACTCAGCCGTGGCCGGCGCTCTGGCGCGCGAATACGGCGAGATCATGCAATTGGTGTCCGACGGGGTGTCGTCCACCGCGTCCGCAACCGCCGATTCCGCCAACACGCTGATGCTGGACACGACCGCCATCAGCAGCGGCTCGCCCGGTAACTGCACCGGCAAGGACAAGACCTGCACTCCGGTCGAATTACTGGCCGCACTGCGCGACGACTGGGCGCTGCGCGTCAAGGATACTGCGACCCTGCCGCAGGGCCGCGCCGAGGTCTGCCGCGACTCCACCCCGCGCAACGCCGACGGCGAACTGGAATGGGGCGGTTGCGACGAGGACGGCGCCACGGTGCTGATCAAGCTGGGCTGGCTGGGCAAGCAGGCGGTCGGCTCGGAGGGCAGCACCGTGGATCGCTCCTGGATGACCGCCGATCGACCGCAGTTCGCCCTCTCGGTGATGGGTAACCTGCGCGACTACGTCGGCACACCCCCGGCCGGAGCCTCGCCATGAACCACCAGCCCTGTCCGAAGCATGTAGCGCGCCAGCGCGGCCTGACGCTGGTGGAGTTGCTGGTGGCGGTGGCGCTGATGCTGATGGTCACCGCCGGCACGGTGGCGCTGTACTCGGTGAATGCCGGGAGCAACAAGACGGTGGACGCCTCGCAAAGCCTGGACGACACCGCGCGGTTCGTGTTCGAGCTGGTCGGGCAGGCGATCCGCAATGCCGGTTACCCTGGCGCCGTGCCCGAGGACGCCGATGAAGGTACGCTGCGCCGCACCGTCGTCAATCCGTTCGACGCATGCAGCGCGAAACCCAAAATCAAACCTTGCCCCATCCTGGGCTTCGACAATTCCAAGGTGGCGGGCACTACAGGGGCCGTGGGCGGCAACAACAGTGGCGGCGTGAACGCCAGTGACAGTCTGGCCGTGCGCTTCAATGGCGCCAGCGACAGCGTCAAGCAACGTGACCAGGGTCGGGGTAACGAGAGCATCACCACCTGCGGTGGCAACGCCGTCGCGCTCACCACGGACGAGTCGCAACTGGGTATGAGCATCTTCTGGCTGAAAGAGTACAACGGTGAGCCCGAGCTGTACTGCACCGAGGAGTACTACCAAGCGGACTCTCCCAAGGGATGGAAGAAATCGAGCAATCCAGTAGCGCGCGGCGTGGAAGTGTTCCAGGTGGTGTACGGCCTGGACTGCGCGGGCAGCTGCAGCAGTGACGGAATCCCGGACCGGTGGGTGCGCGCCACGGATATTAAGGACGTGGATTGGGTCTATGTGCGCGCCGTGCGTATCGGTCTGGTGCTGCGCGGCTCGCCAGGCAGCTCGCAAGGATCCCGCGAAGTCGAGGATGCAACGGAACATGACCTGTATCCGCTGGGCAAGGGCTTCAGCGCTGGCCAGAGTGCATCGGATTTCAAGTTCACGCCTTCCAAGACCGACGGGCGCCTGCGCCGCGTCTATACCAGCACTTTCATGCTGCGCAACGTGGTTGACAAGCCGCCGCCGACACCATGACCCCCATCGCTTCGCCTCGCCCCATGCGCCGCCAGCACGGCCTGGCGTTGATTTTCGTGTTGCTGATGATGGTCATCACGCTGTCCTCGGCGCTGTTCGCCGCACGCTCGACACTGTTGGGCGACAAGGCGGCGCGCAACGACCGTGACCATCAGACCGCCTTCCAGGCGGCCGAGCTGGCCCTGAACGACGCCGAGCTGGACATCATGGATGCCACCCTGGCGCTGGCAACGGGTTCCAAGGCGCGAGGCTGCAAGTTCGGCAACAAGAAAGCGGCCTTCTATCCGGACATCAACTGCAGTGCCGATACCGACCGGCGTGGTTTCTGCGCCATCCCGATGCAGGACCCCGACACTGCCACACCCATCTACAAACACATCGATTGGGAAGAGACCAGCGATAACGCGCGCGTGTACGTCAAGTACGGCGAGTTCACTGGGCGCGCCAGCCATTTCAAGACCGGCAGCAAGCCCCCCATGCCCGCCAAGCCACCCAAGTACATCATCGTCCAGGCAACGCCGGCCAAGGTGCAGATCGTGCGCAACAAGCAGACCTTCGAGGTCGAGGCGGCTTACAAGGTGTATGCGCTGGGGTACGGCGTGAATCCGAACACCCGGGTCATGCTGGAGGCCGAAATCTACAAGCCCGTGCTGGAGAAATCCTGTGGCGGGTGAAAAAGTGAAGGAGGCAAATGCCATGACAAACTCGTCCGTCCCCGCGCGGCGCAGTGTTGCCGCACGGCATATGCTCGGGCTGCGGTTCGCGGGCTTGTCCGGCGTGGTCGTGCTCGCCACCACCCTGGGCCTGCGCTTGGCCACATCCCAGGACAGCCTGCCCGTCGCGACGGTGGACCTGGCTTCGCCCCCGAGCGCCAAGCAGGAAGAGCCTTCCAACGTGTCGCTGGCGCTGTCCGTCGAATTCCCCACAGTGGGCGCTGCCTATCGGGAGGCGCAATACCGGCACGAGCCCACCACTGATCCTTACCTGGGGTATTGGGATGTCAAAAGCTGCTATGCCTACAAGGAGGGCGGTGATGCCTCTTCGCTGGGTGGAGAGTATTTCTACCGCACTGGCGCTGCTAGTAGCAGTGGCGACTGCAGCAATGCCTATAGCGGCAATCTGCTGAACTACGTCGCCACCTCGGCCATCGACGTGTTGCGGCTGACGTTGACGGGCGGCAACCGGGTGGTGGATACCGCCAGCGCCACGGTGCTGGAGCGCGCCTATCTGTACAAGGATTGGAAGCTGAACAACGGAACTTATTTTCCGGTGCGCAAGATCCACAAAAAGTATTTCGGCAAGGCCATGCCCAATGGCACGGCGGCCAGCGGGGACGATTTTGTCTATGCCGGCAGCTGCAAGGACCGTGTCTGGTTTGGCACCAAGACCGGCAATGACTTAGATTGTGACGCTCCCAGCTCGAACAACGACCTCAACCCTTCGAAGCAGGTCAAGGGCAGTGATGGCAAGGACAAGACGGTCTATGTGCCCATGTATGCCCGCGTCAAGGTTTGCACCCCGTCGGAAGCGCCCAGCCGCGGGGACCTGTGCGCGCGCTATCCCAGCGGGCAGTACAAACCAATCGGAGAAATTCAGAAGAAATCCGATGGCACCCGCCTGGCTGCTTTTGGCTATCTGGCGGACAACTCGGACAGGCGTTACGGCGGGGTGCTGCGTGCTCCTATGGGCTATGTGGGTCCGATGGTGCCCAACGCCTCGGGCATCTTGGCGCCTAATGCGGAAAAGGAATGGGATGCCGTCACGGGTGTGTTCACGGACAACCCTAAGAAAGCTTCTTCCTTCACCTACAGCGGTGTGATCAACTACGTCAACCGCTTCGGCACTACGGGAAGCACCAAGGGGGATTACAAGGGGCTGGACCCGGTCGGCGAGCTGTATTACGAATCGCTGCGCTACTACATGGGCCTGGGTCCCACCCCAGCGGCCGTGCAGGATTATGTCGGCAAGGAAGACGGTTTCCCGGTCTATACCACCTGGGTGGATCCGATCCGCAATGCCTGCCAGCGCAAGAACTTCACCCTGGTGATCGGCGACGTCAATACCCACTTCGACAAGCAACTGCCCGGGCATGGCGGCTCGAACGGCACTAGCACGGACGCCCAGGACCCAGCGCGTGGCGTCGAAAGCCTACTGGGCAGTGGGACCTTCAACGCCGCCGACTGGGCCAAGGTCATTGGCGACCTGGAAACCAACGCCAGCCAGACCTATACAAACTCCTTCGGTGTCGCGGTCTCGACCAAGGGCAACCCCAACCCCAACGGCTCCAACAGCGGTCTGAATAACAAGAAAACCGGTTCGGGTAATCGCTCGTCCTATTTGTGGGCCGGAGCTGCCTACTGGGCGCACACCCAGCCCATCCGCAACGACAACGACAGCGATGTAAAAAGCAAGAGTCTGGTGCGTGTCAATACCTTCACCATCGATGTGGACGAGGGCGGCAACGGCACGATCGACAACAACCCGCGCAGTATCAAGCCGCGGGAGAGTAGTTTTTATCTGGCGGGCAAGTACGGATGGTTCAACAATGCCGACGGCTCCAAGGTCAACCGCCTGCAGCCGCTGTCCAATGGTGCCCTTGGGGTCAACGAGGACCTCGACGGCCATCCGTTTCGCAACGTCCTGACCGGAGCGCTCGACAACAGCCGCTGGGAATATGCTGGCGCACCCAACACGCCCGACGGCTACGTCATCGCCAGCCAGGCCAAGAAGCTGCAGGAAGGAGTGGCGCGCTTTTTCAACTCGATCGGCGGCAGTGTCACTCCCAGTTCAGTCGTGGGGCTGAGTTCGGTCAATTTCAGCACCGCATCGCCGGACGGCGCCCTGTTCGTGCCGCAATTTGATTCCAAGACCTGGGCCGGACGGCTGGTGAAGGCCAAGATGTCCTTTTCCCAGTCCACGGGCGATCTTGCGGTTGCATCCGCGCTGTGGGACGCCGGCAAAATTCTGACCGATGCTTCCGTGGCAGGCTCCGTGACCGATCCAATGGTCAGGCCCGTGGACCGCAAATTGTTCACCTATACCCGTGAAGGTGCCAATCGGGGCGGTCAGGTGCTGTCCAAGGGAGAAAAGAGCAAGCTGGACGCCGCCGTTCTGGTCTCGCTTGCCGTGCGACCGATTGGGGCGCCGACCGGCATTTCAGATTCGGGGATGCAGGACGCCACGCTCGACTGGCTGCGTGGCGAGCGTGCCCTGGAAGCCGGCGTCGAAGGGGGCTATCTGCGTGCCAGGACCTCGGTGCTGGGCGCTATCGTCAATTCCGGGCCGGTCTATCAGGGGAGCGTTGACAGCGACAGCCAGGGAGACGGCTTTGCGCAATATGCCGTCGCGCAGAAAAACCGTACACCGGTGGTCTATGTGGGCGCCAATGACGGTTTCCTGCATGCTTTCCGCGCCAGTGACGGCAAAGAGCTGTTTGGCTACATGCCACGCGCCGTTGCCCACAAGACAGCGCGCCTGGCATCGGCCGATTACACCTATCAGCCTCTGGTGGACGCAATTCCGGCGATCAGCGACGCCCAGCAGGTCGATGATGAAGGGCAGCTGCAATGGCGGACCTTACTGGTGTCGGGAATGGGCGGCGGCGCGCAGGGAATCTTCGCGTTGGACGTGACCGACCCTGTCAACTTTTCCAAGGACAAGGTGCTGTTCGAGTTCACCGACCAGGACGATGTGGACATGGGCAATGTCGTGGGTGCCCCGCAGTTGGTGCGCATGATGATTCCCGGCAGTCCGGCGACGTACCGCTGGTTCGTTGCGGTGGGCAGCGGCTACAACAACTATCAGCCCGATGGCCATGCCAACACCGATGGCGCGCAGGCGCTGTTTCTGCTCAGCGTGGACAAGGCGCCCTCTGCTGCTTGGGTGGAAAACACCAACTACTTCAAGGTTCGGCTGCCTGCGCCCAGCGGCACTACCAAGGCCGCAGCGTTGACCAACCCAGGCGTTGCGACCGATCTGCAGGGCAACGCCGTCAACCTGTATGCCGGCGACACCTACGGCAACCTCTGGAAATTCGATTTCCGGCTGGGCCTGGACGCTGCCAAGGCAGCGGTGGCGACCCGCAAGAGCGGCTCCGAGCGGCCGCTGGCCAAGCTGACGGACAAGAACGGCAAGCCGCAGCCCATCACCACCATACCGCGCGTGGCCCCTGGGTTGATGGAGGGTTACATGGTCATTGTCGGCACCGGCAAATATCTGGAAAGCGGCGATGCGGCCACCACCGAGCAAAACAGCGTCTATGGCATCTGGGACAACCTGGGCAACAAAAAGGCGGACTACGAAGTAAAGCGCACGCAACTCACAGCGCGCAGCGCAGATCCGGCCAGCCAAGAAACCTTCGAATTCGGTAGCCAGCGCGGCTGGTATCTGGATTTGCCGGTGGATGGCGAGCGCGTGGTGGTCGAGCCAGACACCCGCTTTGGTTATACCGCCGTCAACTCCTTCGTGCCGCCCTCCGACTGTTCGGCCAACGGCACTGGCGCCATGATGACCTTTGACAACCTGTACGGCTTTAGCCGTAGTGCGCGCGACTACCGCTCGCGCCCGCTCAGCCGGCCACGCATCGTCGCCCTGGACCTGTCGGGCGCCGATACGCATACCTACACCGTGCGCCAGCCCACAGGGCGGCGCAAGCTGACGGTAACTTCCCGGCCGGTCAGCGCGGTAAGCGGCGCGGGTGCCAGCGAGCCCACGGTAGCCCAAGGGGCGCGGGTATCCATCGAGATCCCGGCAGGCCGCGTCGGCTGGCGCGAGATCAAGAACTTCTGATCGGCACGAGACATGCAGCACCACTTCCAGCGCCGGGGCTTCAGCCTGATCGAACTCATGATCGCGGTGGCGATTGTGGCCATCCTGGCGTCGGTCGCCTACCCGTCCTTCATGGAGCAGATCGTCAAAGGCAAGCGCAGCGAATGCCGCTCCGGCGCTCTACAGGCCATGCAGCAGGAGGAACGCTACTTCGGGCAGTACAACACCTATGTGAAAGCCGAGGCCCCGCCCAAGACCGCCAAGGTCAAGAATTTCTCGGGTGACAACCCGGGTGGCAGTGCCTGCCATATCACTGCTGACGCCTGTGCCAACCTGACGCTGGAGCAGTGCGTCGAGGTACGCTCCAGCCCGAAGTTCACCGACCCCAAGAAGGTTAACTATTTCTACGTGGACAGCAATGGAGTACGCGGCTGTTCCATCAACGGCACGCGTACCACTACGGACAAACTATGCTGGTGAACCGCACGTCGCGCCCGGCAAGCTCCCATCCCCTGGCCGGCTTCACACTGATCGAACTCATGGTCGTGGTGGCGGTGGTGGCCATCTTGGCTGCGCTGGCGGCGCCATCGCTGCGGCAGTTTTCTGCCAACCAGGCGCTGTCGGCGGCCGTTTCGGAGCTGGTGGGTGCGGCGATGAATGCGCGCAGTCTGGCCATCAGTCGCAATGCACCGGTAGTGCTGGAGCCCCTGTCCGGCAACGACTGGACGAGCGGCTGGCGTATCTATCTGGAAAAAGACAATACCGAAGGCTATGCTGCTGGTAGCGACGAGTTGGTGGCCACTGGCCCTTCGTTTCCCGACTCCGTGGCTATCAACAGCAGTCCGCCCACCAACTGCACTGTCAAGAACCGGTTTGCCTACCAGCCAAGCGGTTTTCTGAAATTCGGCAGTGACTACGGCAACGGTGGAGTGCCGCTGGTTTCCACGGAGTCCGAGCGCCATCGTTGTGTGGTGTTCGACAAGATCGGTCGTACGCGCATCTGCGGCGGCTCCAAGTCCGGGAACAGCGATGCCGGGGCCTGCTAGCCCTTGAACCTATGAGCCGCTGGTGCTACCGGCTGCCGGGCGTTCAGCACGCAAAAACATGCGCGCGATGGCCTCCGAAGGAGGTATCGGATCGGCCGCGCCCCCCGCCCGCAGTTCAGCCATCGCGCCATGCAGCATCTTCTGCGTCAGCCCGCGCGACAGCCCTTCCAGCACCGCCTCCACATCCTCTCCACGCGCCAGGCGCTTGCGCGCACGGGCCAACTCCAGTGCCCGCCACTCATCGGCCTGGGCGTTGAGTTGGCGGATCAGCGGCACCGTGCCGCCGGTGGGGTCACGCTGGTCCACCCAGCGCATGAAGTTCTGCACCCCCGCGTCGATGATGGCCTCGGCCTGCGCGACAGCCGCCTGCCGACTGGCCTGGGCCGTCTGCACCACGCCAGCCAGATCGTCCACGGTGTAGAGGTAGACGTCCTCCAGCTCCTTGACCTCGGGCTCGATGTCGCGCGGCACGGCCAGGTCGACCATGAAGATCGGCCGGTGGCGGCGGCGCTTGACGGCGCGCTCGACGGCACCGAGGCCGATGATCGGCAACTGGCTGGCAGTGCAGCTGACAATGGCATCGAACTCGTGCAGGTGCTCGGGCAGTTCCGCCAGGCGCATGACCGAGCCGCCCAGCCGCGTGGCCAGCTTCTCGCCGCGCTCCAGCGTGCGGTTGGCGATGGCGATGTGCCTGGGGCTTCTGGCGGCGAAGTGCGTGGCGCACAGCTCGATCATCTCGCCGGCGCCGACGAACAGCACGCGGATCTGCGACAAGTCTTCGAACAGCTGCCCGGCCAGCCGCACCGCAGCGGCAGCCATGCTGATGCTATGCGCGCCGATGTCGGTGCTGGTGCGCACTTCCTTGGCCACGGCGAAGCTGCGCTGGAACAGCTGGTTCAGCGTGCTGCCCAGGGCGCCCGCACCTTCGGCGACACGCACGGCGTTCTTCATCTGCCCCAGGATCTGCGCCTCGCCCAGCACCATCGAATCCAGCCCGCTGGCGACGCGGAAAGCGTGGCGTGCGGCCAGGCCGTTCTCCAGCTGGTAGGAATGCGCGTGCAGCAGCTCGGGGCTGACGCCGCCGGTATGCGCCAGCCAGCCCAGCGTGTGCTCAAGCGCCGCCGTGGGCGCGGCGCAGTAGATCTCGGTGCGGTTGCAGGTGGACAGGATGGCGGTTTCCACCTGCGGGTGGCGGCTGCTGGTGGCCAGCGACTGGCGCAGGCCATGCAGCGTGGGCGCGATCTGGTCAAGCGCGAACGCGAAACGGCCCCGCAGGTCCAGCGGGGCAGTGGTGTGGTTGATGCCGAGCGCCCAGACTGCCATGGGGGTGGATTATAAAATTTGTGCCGCTCCCGGCCAGCGCGCGGGGTATCACGCCTTGATCTGCCTCAAGACTGCATGAGTGTCCTGTCCTTGTTAAATCACCTGCTGAACTTTGCCTTGCCGGCTTTGGCGCTGGCAATGCTGCTGGTGTTGGCCAGCCATGCCCTGTGGCGCCAGCGTGCTCGCGAGGGTGGCTGGCTGCGCCCGATGGTGCTGCACTTCGTGGTCGGCTGCGCAGTGCTCTCGGGCGGGCTGGTACTGCTGGGACGCGACGGACGCATGCTGACCTATGCCGCGCTGGTGCTGGCGTGCGCCACCAGTCAGTGGCTGTGGCTGCGGCCCTGGCGCGCCTGAGGGGCAACGCGTCTAGCTGATTTTGGATGAAAAGTGCCTCCGGCCCTTTTTTTGCAAGGGCGGCAAGCTGCTTTTTTGATAGTGCTGCCGCAGCCTGAGGCATGGGCAAACCGAACCGGGTGACACAACCCTGGATATGTCCCTGGCTTTTCCCGCCAGCCCAGCGCCGCTGCGTCACAACCCCAGCTTGGCCAGACTGCCGCGGCCTTCGCGCACCACCACCGGATCGCCACCGCTATTCATCGGCGTCAGGTCCAGCACCGTGGTCTGCTCCAGCGGGCAGCCGCCTGCGTCCACCACGCCATCGATCAGCTTGCCGAAACGCTCGGCGATCTCCTCGGCATCGTTCAGCGGCTCGGTCTCGCCCGGTGGGATCAGCGTGGTCGCCAGCAGGGGCGAGCCGTGCAACTCCAGCAGCAGTTGCAGGCCCTTGCGGTCGGGCACGCGCAGGCCGATGGTCTTGCGCTGCGGGTGGCTGACGCGCCGCGGCACCTCCTTGGTGGCTTCCAGGATGAAAGTGTAGGGCCCGGGCGTGCCCAGCTTGAGCAGGCGGAACTGGCGGTTGTCCACATGGGCGTAGCTGGCCAGCTCCGACAGGTCGCGACACAGCAGGGTCAGCAGGCGCTTGTCGTCGATCTGGCGCACCCGGCGCATGCGGTCCACGGCGACCTTGTCGTCAAGGCGGCAAACCAGGGCGTAGCTGGAGTCGGTCGGCACCGCAAGGATGCCGCCACCGGCGAGTAGCTTTTCGGCCTGCTGCAGCAGGCGTGGCTGGGGATTTTCGGGATGAACCTGGAACAGCTGGGCCATGGTGTCTATCAATCCTTGTCAGGTGCGCGGCGCGCGCAGGATGCGCGGCTGCAGCAGCGCCCACACGGGTGTGAGCTGGCCGGGCAGGTCGGGCAGCGCGCCCAGATCGGTGTGCGACTCGTCCGGGCTATGGAAATCGCTGCCGCGTGAGGCGGCCAGACCGAACTCCTGCGCCATGCCGGCGTAAATGGGGTATTCCGATGGCAGGTGGCTGCCGGTGACCACCTCCACGCCTTGGCCGCCGTGCTGGGTGAATTCGGAGAACAGCGCGTACTCCTCGGTCGGGGTAAAGCGGTAGCGCCCGGGATGGGCGATCACTGCCAGGCCGCCGGCATCGCGTATCCAGCGTACGGCGTCGCCCAGCCTGGCCCAGCGGTGTTCGACGTAGCCCGGCTTGCCCTCGGTCAGGAAGCGGCGGAAGACCTCGCCGGTATCGCGGCACACGCCGGTTTCGACCAGATAGCGAGCGAAGTGCGTGCGGGAGATGAGTTCCGGATTGCCGACGTAGCGCAACGCACCTGCATAGGCATCCTGGATACCGACCTGCGCCAGCTGGCGGGCCATCTCCTGCGCCCGCTCACCGCGCCCGCCGCGCGTGGCCAGCAGTCCTGCTGCCAGCTGCGCATCGTCGGCGTCGAAACCGAGACCGACGATGTGCACCGTGGTGCCGGCGAAGGTCACCGACACCTCGACGCCGGTCAGGTAGTCCAGTCCCAGTGCGTGTGCTGCCGCGATGGCGCGCTGCTGTCCGGCAATCTCGTCATGGTCGGTCAATGCCCACAGCTGCACCCCGTTGGCATGCGCGCGCGCAGCCAGCGCTTCGGGCATCAGGGTGCCGTCGGAAACGGTGGAGTGGCAGTGCAGATCGGCATTCAGCAGGATGGTCACCAAGGCATTTTAGGGGTCGGTTTTATGCGCTGACGTGTCGGAAATCCGCTCGTGCATGAAAGTCACGACTGACTAGCTTTGTAAATAAATGTCATTCAATGCGACACTATGCAAGCTTTTTTTGTGCCTGCCCTACGGCAGCACCCTTACTTGTTTTTCGCTTCGGCCATGATGAATTTCCAAAATCTCTCAGTCGTTCGCAAACTCTGGGGCCTGGTACTGGGCCTGATGCTGGTCATGCTGGTGCTGCTGGCGACCATGGTGACGCATGTGCAAAAGCTGGGCAGCGAATCCCAGCGCATCGCGCTGGCCAACGAGGAGCGCCTGGGACTGGCGCTGCGCTGGCAGGGCCTGACGGCCCTGGCCGTGGAGCGGGCGGTGCTGGGCGTCAGCCTGGCGGACGAGGCCGTCGCCGAGCGCCTGCGCGGCCAAGCGCAGCACAACATTCAGACCATCAACGGCCTGCAAAAGCAAATCGAGGACAAAGCGTTTTCCGCCGAGGACAAGGCGCAGCTCGCCCGCGTCATCGAGGCGCGCAAGGTGGTGCTGGAGGGTATCGGGCAGGCGGGCCGCATGCGCGCCGAGAACGATTTCGCCGGTGTGCTCACCCTGGTCGAGCAGCAACTCAACCCTGCTGTCGAACGCTATGTGGCCCAGCAAGACGCCTTTGCCCAGCTGCAGCAGCGCCAGCGCGACGAAACCGTGCAGCTCATGGCCGCGCAGCAGCTGCGGGCCGAATGGCTGGGCGGGGCCATTGCGCTGGCGGTGGCGCTCGCCGGCATCCTCCTGTCCGCCCTGCTGGTGCGCTCCATCACCCGCCCGCTGGCGCGCGCCGTGGCGCTGGCCGACGCCATCGCCGCGGGCGACCTCACCCAGGA
>NZ_FNHP01000012.1 GCF_900103645.1 Oryzisolibacter propanilivorax | reverse complement strand
TGCGCCACGACCTCGCCGCCTTGCTGGGCGACGCCGCTGGCGCTTTGCGCCAGCTGGTTGGCCTGCTGGGCGTTGTCGGCGTTGTGGCGCACGGTAGACGACAGCTGCTCCATGCTGGCGGCAGTCTGCTGCAGCGCGCTGGCCTGGCTCTCGGTGCGTGCGGACAGGTCCTGGTTGCCCTGGGCGATCTGGGTGCTGGCCGATGCCACGGCCTCCGAGCCGCGGCGCACCCGGCTGACCACCTGCCCCAGGCTGGCCTGCATGCCGGCCATGGCCGCCAGCAGGCTGTGCGTGTCGCCCGCGCGCAGCTGCAGCTGCGCGGTCAGGCGGCCGGCGGCGATCTCGCGTGCCACGCTGGTGGCATGGTCGGGCTCGCCGCCCAGCTGGCGCGTGATCGATCGGGTGAGCTGCCAGGCGATCAGCGCGCCCGCCGCGGCAGCGGCTGCCGCCATCAGTGCCATGAGCAGGATGGTCGACCGCGCCAGGTCCTGCACCTCGCGGGCCGTATCCTGCATGAGGCCGCGCTGCAGGGCGGTCAGTTCTTCCAGGCTGCTGAAGTAGCGTGCCTGCAAAGGCGGGGTTTCGCTCATCAGCACGTGCGCCGCCATGCTGCCCTGGCCCGCCATGCCCAGGTTGGCCGCCTTCTCGATCGATTCGTTATAGACCGTACGCGCCTGGTCGAGCTGTTGCAGCAGCGCCTGGCCTTCGGGCGTGGTGATGCTGGCGGACAGCTGCCGGTACAGCTCCTGGTTGTCCTTGTGCGCCGCCTCCAGGCGCTTCATCTGCTCCTCGCGCGGGTCTTCGTCGTACAGCAGGGCGATGTTGCGCACCGCCCGGGCGATGTGGTTGACGTTGTTCTGGATGCGCGTGACCTGCTCGATCTTGACCAGCCGGTCCTGCACCAGCAGCTGGGTGCTGTGCTGCACCCGGTTCAGCTGTACCCCGCCCAGCGCCGCCACCGCGATGCCGGCCACGATGACCACCGCGAAACCCAAACCCAGTCGGGTGCTTACCTTGATGCGCGAAAAATCCATGTCAACCTGACGATGTGATGTCCTGGGGAATGTGCGGCATGGCCGAACAAAACCCAAGATTCTGTATCAGTCAGAAACATTGGTCAGGATGCGGGGACATCCCTGGACCAGCGGAACCGACGGCTTTTGCGCCTTGGGCACAATCCCCGCCTTTCGTCCGTTTTCCTTACAGCCCCTGGATACACACCATGCAACGCTGTCCACTTTCCATCTGCCCACGCGCCGCGCGGCTGTGCGCCGCCGCCCTGGCCGGCGTGCTGGCGCTGGCCCCCCTGGCCCCCCTGGCCGCCACTGCCCAGGCGCCAATCGCCGGCCAGCGCACTTTTCCCGCCCAGGCCCAGGCGGGCACGCTCAAGATCCTGGACCGCAACCAGGCCGAACTGGACGGCAAGCCGATCCGCCTGGCCCCGGGCCTGCGCCTGTTCAACGAGAAGAACGCCCTGGTCTTCGCGCACACCGTGGCGCAGCGGCCGCTGGCCGTGCGCTACGTGCGCGAAGCCAGCACCGGCTGGCTGCTCACCGCCTGGATGCTCACGCCGGCCGAGGCCGAACTGGCGCGCAAGGGCAGCGCCGGGCATGCGCCCCAGACCCTGCCCGCCACCCAAACCGCACGCTGAAGAACGCCATGACCACGACCGCCAAGAAAGTATTCATCAAGACCTTTGGCTGCCAGATGAACGAGTACGACTCGGACAAGATGGCCGACGTGATGCACGCCGCCCAGGGCTACGAGGCGACCGACAACCCCGACGAGGCCGACCTGATCCTGTTCAACACCTGTTCGGTGCGCGAGAAGGCGCAGGAAAAGGTGTTCTCCGACCTGGGCCGGGTCAAGCACCTGAAGCAGCGCGGCGTGCTGATCGGCGTCGGCGGCTGCGTGGCCAGCCAGGAGGGCGCCGAGATCATCAAGCGCGCGCCCTTCGTGGACGTGGTGTTCGGCCCGCAGACGCTGCACCGCCTGCCCGAGCTGCTGGACGCGCGCGCCCGGCAGCACCGGCCGCAGGTGGACATCAGCTTTCCCGAGATCGAGAAGTTCGACCACCTGCCGCCGGCGCGCGTCGAGGGCGCCAGCGCGTTCGTCTCGATCATGGAAGGCTGCAGCAAGTACTGCAGCTACTGCGTCGTGCCGTACACGCGCGGCGAGGAGGTGAGCCGGCCGTTCGAGGACGTGCTGGTCGAGGTGGCCGGTCTGGCCGACCAGGGCGTCAGGGAAGTCACGCTGCTGGGCCAGAACGTGAACGCCTACCTGGGCTCCATGGGCGACACGGCCGAAAAGGCCGACTTCGCGCTGCTGCTGGAATACGTGGCCGAGATCCCCGGCATCGAGCGCATCCGCTACACCACCAGCCACCCGAACGAGTTCACGCCGCGGCTGATCGAGGCCTACGCGCGCATCCCGAAGCTGGTCAGCCACCTGCACCTGCCAGTGCAGCACGGCTCGGACCGCATCCTGATGGCCATGAAGCGCGGCTACACGGCCATGGAATACAAGAGCACCATCCGCAAGCTGCGCGCCATCCGTCCGGACATGGCCATGAGCAGCGACTTCATCGTCGGTTTTCCCGGCGAGACCGACGAGGACTTCCGCAAGATGATGAAGCTGATCGAGGACGTGCGCTTCGACAACAGCTTCAGCTTCATTTTCAGCCCGCGCCCCGGCACGCCGGCGGCCAACCTGCACGACGACACGCCGCACGCCGTGAAGCTGGCGCGGCTGCAGGAGCTGCAGGCGGTCATCAACCGCCACATCCTGGAGATCAGCCAGGAGCGTGTGGGCACGGTGCAGCGCATCCTGGTCGAAGGAGCATCCAAGCGCGACAGCGGCGAGCTGATGGGCCGCACCGAGTGCAACCGGGTGGTCAACTTCGCCGGCGACGCCCGCCTGATCGGCCGAATGATCGACGTGCGCATCACCGAGGCGCGCACCTACACGCTGCGCGGCGAGGCGCTGGTGCGCGAGCGCGGCGCGGCGCTGGCGGCGTCCTGAGCAGCGGCACGGTCGCGGTGCCCACCAGGCCGGCGGCGCAGCCCGTGCGCGCACATGACCAGCGTCGTCAGCGCGGCTGGCTGCTGGCGCGGCTGTCGTTCCTGCAGCTGCTGCTGCTGGCCTTCCTGGTCATCGGCGCGCTGCTGGGCGCCAGCTCGCTGCGCGCGCTGGCCACGCTGGAGCAGCTGATCGAGCACAGCCGCAGCGGTGCCGCCGAGGCCACGCGCTTGGCCGCCGGCGCGCAGGAACTGGCCGCGCGCAGCCAGGCGCTGGAGCGCGCCGCGCGCCAGTCGTTGATCCTGGGCGACGCGCAGCTGCGCCAGCGTTTCGAAGGCGAACTGCGCGACGCGCAGGCCACGCTGCGGCGCCTGCAGACCGGCGGGCTGACGCCCGAGCTGGCGGCGCAATGGAACACGCACCTGGCCCAGGCGCACCAGTTGCTGGAAGGCCCCGGCGCACTGGCGCTGGAGCGCGAGCGCGCGGTGGCTGCCGTGTTCCTGGACATCGACGCACTGAACGCGCGTATCGCCCAGGAAGTACAGGAGCTGAACGCGCGCCGCGCCGACGCCCTGCTGGCACGGGTGGAGGACAGCCGGCACGCGGCGCAGCACCAAGTGGTCGGCGTGATCGCGCTGGCGGCGCTGCTGGCGCTGGCGCTGGGCGTGTGGCTGGCGCGGCCGTTCAAGCGGCTGGAGCGCGCCATCCGCCGCCTGGGCGAGAGCGAGCCGAGCCGGCGCATCGAGATCGCTGGCCCGGTGGACGTGCGCCGCCTGGGCCAGCAGCTGGAGTGGCTGCGCGTGCGCCTGCTGGAGCTGGACGCCGACAAGACGCGCTTCCTGCGCCACATCTCGCACGAGCTGAAGACGCCGCTGGCCTCGCTGCGCGAGGGCGTGGCGCTGCTGCAGGAGGGCGTGACGGGCGAGCTCAGCGCCGGCCAGCGCGAGGTGGTGCAGATCCTGCAGCACAACACGCTGGCGCTGCAGGAGGAAATCGAGGCACTGCTGCGCTTCAATGCCGCCGTGTTCGGCGCGCGCCAGCTGCGGCGCGCACGCACCGACCTGCTGGCGCTGGTCGAGGCACAGGTGGAGGTGCAGCGCCTGCAGTGGCAGGCACGCCAGCTCAGCGTGCAGGTGCAGGGCGAGCCGCTGTGGCTGGAAGTGGACGCGGACAAGCTGGCCTCGGCGGTGGGCAACCTGCTGTCCAACGCCATCCGCTTCTCGCCGCGCGGCGGCGTGATCCAGATCCGCCTGGCGCGCAGCCAGGGCTGGGTGCATATCGACCTACACAATGAAGGCCCAGGCGTCCACGACAATGACCGCGCGCATGTCTTCGAGCCCTTCTACCGCGGCGTGCGCCAGCCCGAGGACGCGGCGCGCGGCACCGGCGTCGGCCTGTCCATCGTGCGCGAATACGCGCAGGCGCATGGCGGCGACGCCCTGCTGCTGGACACCGGCCCGCACACCACCTTCCGCATCGAGCTGCCTGATGACCTTTAACCCCGCCATGCCCACCCCTGCCCTGCAGACATCGCCCTGCCCGGCAGCGGTGCGCGTTGCCGCTGCCGCGCTGGTGCTGGGCGCGGCGCTGGCCGGCTGCGCCCAGATACCCGCGCCCGTGGAAACCGCCCCGGCCCTGGCCCAGGCGCCGGCCTGCACGGCGCCGCCGCCCGAGCCGGTCGCGTCCTGCCCGGAGCCAGCTGTTGTGCCATCGCCCCAGGACGTGCTGCTGCGGTACGCCGATGCGGTGCGCCAGCTCGACGGCGCCGCGCTGGCCGCGCAACGTGCGGACCTGGAGCGCGCCGCGCAGCAAGACCCCGGCGCCGCCGACGCCCCGGCGCTGCGCCTGGCGCTGGTGCTGCTGCCCACGCGCCAGCCGGCGGACACCGCGCGCGCCCTGGGCCTGGTGCAGCGCACGCTGGAGCAGCCCTCGCTGCAGGAGCTGCACCCCCTGGCACGGCTGCTGCAGGCGCGGCTGCTACAGCAGCGCCGGCTGGAGGAGCAGCTGCAGCAACAGGGCCAGCAGCTGCGCGAGGTACAGCGGCGCAACGAGCAGCTGGACGAGCGGCTGGACGCCGTGCGCGCGCTCGAGCGCAGCCTCAACGCCCGTCCCGCGCGCCCGCGCGGCAGCAGCCGCGTGCCGGCCACGCGCTGAACCTTCACCACTGCGCCATGCCCAGCCGCACCCCCGCCCCTGCCACCAGCCACGGCGCCGACACGGCGCGCCAACGCATCCTGCTGGTGGACGACGACACCGACATGCTGCGCCTGCTGTCGCTGCGCCTGAAGTCCGCCGGCTATGCGGTCACCACCGCCGCATCGGCCGAGGCGGCGCTGGCGCAGTTCGACATCGAGCGCCCGCAGCTGGTCATCAGCGACGTGCGCCTGCCCGGGCGCGATGGGCTGGCGTTGTTCGACGAGATCCACGCCCAACATCCGGCGTTGCCGGTGATCCTGCTGACCGCGCACGGCACCATCCCCGACGCGGTGGAGGCCACGGCGCGCGGCGTCTTCACCTACCTGACCAAGCCCTACGAGCCGCGCGAGCTCATGGCCAAGGTCGAAGCAGCGCTGGCCTTGGCCGCCCCCGCCGCGGCGCCGACGCCACAGGCCAATGAGGCCTGGCGCGCCGAGATCGTCAGCCGCTCGGCGCGCATGGCCGACCTGCTGGCCGATGCGCGCATGGTCGCCCAGTCGGACGCCAGCATCCTGCTGCTGGGCGAAAGCGGCACCGGCAAGGAACTGCTGGCGCGCGCCATCCACCGCGCCAGCCCACGCGCGCAGCAGCCCTTCGTGGCGGTGAACTGCAGCGCCATCCCCGAGAACCTGCTGGAGTCCGAGCTGTTCGGCCACGTCAAGGGCGCCTTCACCGACGCGGTGGCGCACCACAAGGGCCTGTTCCAGGCGGCGCACGGCGGCACGCTGTTGCTCGACGAGATCGGCGATATGCCGCCTGCCCTGCAGGTCAAGCTGCTGCGCGTGCTGCAGGAGCGCGCAGTGCGCCCGGTGGGCGCCAGCCAGGCGGTGGCGGTGGACGTGCGCATCCTGTCGGCCACGCACCGCGACTTGGAGGCGGCCATGGCCGCCGGGCAGTTCCGCGAGGACCTGTACTACCGCCTGAACGTCGTCACGCTCGGCCTGCCGTCGCTGGCCGAGCGGCGCGAGGACATCGCGCTGCTGGCCAACCATTTTCTGCACGCGCTGGCGCGCAAGTACGGCAAGCGGCTGTCGGGCTTCTCGCCCGAGGCGCTGAAGGCGCTAGGCACGGCCGCCTGGCCGGGCAACGTGCGCCAGCTCTACAACGTGGTCGAGCAGGTGTGCGCGCTGTCCACCACGCCGCTGGTGCCGCTGGGCCTGGTGCAGCGCGCGCTGCGCAGCCCGGCGGCCCAGGTGCTGAGCCTGGCCGAGGCGCGCCAGCGCTTCGAGCGCGGTTATCTGGTGGACCTGCTGAAGATGACCGATGGCAACGTAGCCGACGCCGCACGGCTGGCGCAGCGCAACCGCACTGAGTTCTACCGGCTGCTGCAGAAACACGCCCTGACGCCCGGAAATTTCAAGGCCGAAGGCAGTGAAGAGGACGATGTCGCCATTTAGCGACATGAGTAAGTATTTGATTTGCAAGGCATTTTCGAAAAAGTCCGACATTTTCGCGTCGCTGCTTGACGACGGAATGAGGGACTGCTGACGCCCCGGACCCAGCTGTACACCCGGTTACGCTGCGTACGCCCTTCAAGTCCTTGTCACAGCTGGTTTTTTTACGGCTGGCACGGGGTTTGCCCTTAGACGGGCATGACCCTGTTCGTCTCCTCCTTCATCGGGCGCCGGCGCCGTGGCCAGCTGGGACGCTGGCTGGCCAGCGCCACCCTGGGCGGAGCGATGGCCCTGGTGCAGCCGGCTTTCGGCGCCGAGGCCTTTGGCTTCGACACGTTGACGCGCATCGCCCGGGACGCGGCGGCGCGTCCATCCACGCCCGCACTTGCTGCCGCCTCGCTGCCGCCAGCCTTGGCCGCGCTGGACTACGACGGTGCGCGCGACATCCGCTGGCGCCCGGAGCGCGCGCTGTGGCGCGACGCCGGTCTGCCGTTCGAGGCCATGTTCTTCCACCGCGCCGGCCTGCATGCCCAGCCGGTGGCGGTGAACGAGGTGCTGCCCGATGGCAGCGTGCGCGCGCTGCGCTACCGGCCCGAGGATTTCGACTTCGGCGCCAACCGCCTGCAGCCGCAGGACTGGGGCGACCTGGGCTTTGCCGGCGTGCGCCTGCACTACCCGCTGAACACGCCTGCCTACAAGGACGAGCTGGCGGTATTCCAGGGAGCGAGCTACTTCCGTGCCCTGGGCGAGGGGCAGCAATACGGCCTGTCGGCCCGCGGCCTGGCGATCGACACCGTCGGCGCCGGCGCGGAAGAATTCCCGCGCTTCACGCAGTTCTGGCTAGTGCGCCCGCAGGCCGGGGCGCGCGCGCTGACCGTGTATGCACTGCTGGAATCGCCCCGCGCGACTGGCGCCTACCGCTTCGACCTACAGCCGGGCGCGCAGACCGCCATGCGGGTGCGCGCCCGCGTATTCCTGCGCGCCGGCATACCCGCGCCGGCCACGCTGGGCATCGCGCCGCTGACCAGCATGTTCTTTTTCGGCGAGAACCAGCCGAACAAGCAGGACTTCCGCCCCGAGGTGCACGACTCCGATGGTCTGTCCATCGCT
Source organism: Oryzisolibacter propanilivorax (assembly GCF_900103645.1). Taxonomy (GTDB): domain Bacteria; phylum Pseudomonadota; class Gammaproteobacteria; order Burkholderiales; family Burkholderiaceae_C; genus Melaminivora; species Melaminivora propanilivorax. The sequence goes on along the minus strand of NZ_FNHP01000012.1, from coordinate 83,865 downwards.
GCTGCCGATGGCGAGTGGCTGTGGCGCCCGCTGCAGAACCCGCGCCAGGTCAGCGTGACCTCGTTCGCGCTCGACAACCCGCGCGGCTTCGGGCTGATGCAGCGCGATCGGCAATGGGCCAGCTACGAGGACGCCGAGGCGCGCTACGAACGCCGCCCCAGCGCCTGGGTGCGCCCGCGCACGCCCTGGGGCCCCGGGCGCGTCGAGCTGGTGCAGCTGCCGACGCCTGACGAGACGCAGGACAACATCGTCGCCTATTGGGTACCGGCGCGCCTGCCCGCGCCCGGCATGCCACTGGAGCTGGACTACGACCTGCTGTGGCAGGGCGAGCAGCAGCAGCGTCCGCCGTCTTCCTGGGTCACGCAGACGCGGCGCGGCGCAGGCCACCAGACGCCTGCGAACGCCCTGGCGCCCGGCCAGGTGCAGTACGTGATCGATTTCGATGGCCCGGCCCTGCGCGCGCTGCCTGCCAACGCGCCGGTGCGCGTCGTGGCCAGCGCCGGCAGCAACGCCCGCGTGCTGCGCGCCGAGGCCCATCCCCATCCCGCCACCGGCGGCTGGCGCGCGGTGCTGCGCGTGCAGGCCGTCGAAGCCACGCGCCCGGCCGAGCTGCGCGCCTTTCTTCAACACGATTCCCACGCAGTGAGCGAGACATGGACGCACGTGCTTCTTCCCGAATGAACCTGGACAACCTGCCTACCCCTGCCGCCATCGTCACGGACGACCGGCGCCACCCCGGCCACGGAACGGCGCCGCCGGTGCACCGCGGCTCGATGGTGCCGCTGCCCTGGCGCGGCTTCTGGAACAGCATTGCCACCGCGCTGCTGCTGCGCCTGGGCGGGCAGGCCCGCACGGCCGCCGCGCACGGCCCGGCCCAGCCCTGGCAGCGCGCTGCCGCCCGGCGCCGCCAAGTCTTCATCGGCCTGTCGCTGGCCAGCACGCTGGCCGCCACGCTGCTGTTCGCACGCCTGCAGCCGGTGTATGGCCACGCCTGGCTGGGCTGGCTGCAGCTGGCGCTGTTCGCGCTGCTGTCGGCGTGGGTGGTCACCGGCTTCATGACGGCGGTGATGGGCATGTGGGTGCTGCTGCGCGGCGACCGCCATGCACTGTCGGCACGCAGCGTCGCCGGCCACGCGCTGGCGCCGGATGCGCGCAGCGCCGTGGTCATGCCGATCTGCAACGAGGACGTGGCCACGGTGTTCGCCGGCCTGCGCGCCACCTGCGAGTCACTGGCCGCGACCGGCCAGGCGCGCGCCTTCGACGTGTTCGTGCTGTCCGACAGCTCCGAGCCCGCCACCATCGCCGCCGAGCGCGCCGCCTGGGAGGCGCTGCGCCTGCAGCTGGCCACGCAGGCGGCGCAGACGCAGCAGCCCCAGCCCGAGGTGTACTACCGCCTGCGTCGGCGCCGCACGCAGCGCAAGGCCGGCAACGTGGCCGACTTCTGCCGCCGCTGGGGGCGCGACTACCGCTACATGGTGGTGCTGGACGCGGACAGCGTGATGAGCGGCGAGTGCCTGGTGAACCTGGCGCGGCTGATGGAGGCGCACCCGCGCGCCGGCATCATCCAGACCGCCAGCCAGGGCGTGGGCCACGTGACGCTGCACGCGCGCGCCCAGCAATTCGCCGCGCGCGTCACCGGGCGCCTGTTCACGCTGGGCATGCAGTACTGGCAGCTGGGCGAGTCGCACTACTTCGGCCACAACGCCATCATCCGCATCGCGCCCTTCATGCGCCACTGCGCGCTGGCGCCACTGGCCGGCACGGGCGGGCTGTCGGGCTCCATCCTGTCGCACGACTTCGTCGAGGCCGCGCTGATGCGCCGTGCCGGCTGGCAGGTGTGGCTGGCGGCCGACCTGGACGGCAGCTACGAGCAACAGCCGCCGGACCTGCTGGCCGAGCTGCAGCGCGACCGCCGCTGGTGCCAGGGCAACCTGCAGAACGCTCGCCTGGTGGCCGAGCCCGGCCTGCACCCGGTGCACCGCGCCATGCTGGTGACCGGCGCCATGGCCTATTTGTCGGCGCCGCTGTGGCTGGTCTTCATCACTCTGGGCACCGGGCTGTGGCTGACCGATTCGCCGCTCGTCGCCGACTGGCGCGCCCTGCCGGGCGAGCTGCTGGCGCTGTGGGCCTGGACGCTGTGCATCCTGTTCATGCCGCGCGTGCTGGGCGTGCTGGCGGTGGTGCTCAAGGGCGAGCAGCGCCAGTTTGGCGGCGCCGCCAGCCTGCTGGCCAGCGCGCTGCTGGAGAGCCTGCTGGCCATCCTGCAGGCGCCGATCCGCATGCTGGCGCACTCGCTGTTCGTGCTGGTGGCGCTCACCGGCCTGAAGCTGGACTGGAAATCGCCGCCGCGCGAAGCTGCTGCCGTGCCCTGGAAGGACGCCGCCGCGCGCTTCGCCCCCGCCGGGCTGGCCGTGGCCGCGCTGGCGGCTGGCGTGGCGCTGCTGGACGCGCGCGCCTTGGTGTGGCTGCTGCCGGTGGCGCTGCCGTTGCTGGCTGCCGTGCCGCTGACGGTGGTGACCAGCCAGCTGGCCCTGGGGCGCAGCGCCCGCGAGCGGCGCTGGCTGCTGATCCCGGAGGAAGCCTGGGCGCCGCGGGTGCTGCGCCGGGCGTGGCTGCACGCAAGCGGACGCGTGCCGCTGGCGCCTGCAGCACCGGAGCGTGGCTTACGCGTGGTGCGATAGAGGCCAGGCTGGCCGGGCAGCCACCTGCCCGGACTTTCAGTCCAGCAGCCGCTCGCCCGTCAGCCGCTCGTGCTCGCGCATGGCGAAGCGGTCGGTCATGCCGGCGATGAAATCCGCCACCGTGCGCGCGCGTTGCTGCTCGTCGCCCTCCAGCGCCTGGGCGGCCTGTTCGGCAGGAAGTTCGTTCGGCTGTGACTGGTAGATGCCGAACAGCTCGCGCACGATGCGCCGGGCGCTGTCGGTGGTCTGCATGACCTGCGGGTGCCGGTACAGCGACTGCATCAAAAATGATTTCAGCTGCTGCGACTGCGCGCGCATGGCGTCGGAAAAACATACCAGGGACGGCAGCTGGCGCACTTCCTCGACACTGCCCGGCCGGTGCCGCGCCAGCGCCGCGCGGGTGCCGCCGATCACGTCATAGACCTGGTCGCTGAGCATGCGCCGGATGGCCTCGTGCAGCAGCCGGCGCTGGCCGGTCTCGCCCTGGGCCAGCTGCGGGTACTGCGCCTGTACGGCGGCGCGGTAGCGGTCGAACAGTGGCACCTCGCGCAGCTGCGTCAGCGTCACCAGACCGGAGCGCACGCCGTCGTCCAGGTCGTGCGCGTTGTAGGCGATCTCATCGGCCAGGTTGCACAGTTGCGCCTCCAGGCTGGGCTGGCCGCCGTGCAGGAAGCGCCAGGCGACGCCGTGCGGCTCGCGCGCTTCCAGCCGCTCGGCGTTGCGCCGCGCGCAGTGCTTGAGGATGCCCTCGCGCGTCTCGAAGGTCAGGTTCAGGCCGTTCCACTCGGGGTAGCGGTGCTCCAGCCAGTCGACCACGCGCAGGCTCTGCAGGTTGTGCTCGAAACCGCCAAAGCCCTGCATGCAGGCGTTCAGCGCGTCCTGCCCGGCATGGCCGAAGGGCGTGTGGCCCAGGTCGTGCGCCAGGCAGATGGCCTCGACCAGGTCCTCATTGAGCTGCAGCGAGCGCGCAATGGAACGGCCCAGCTGCGCCACCTCCAGCGAGTGCGTCAGGCGCGTGCGGAACAGGTCGCCCTCGTGGTTCAGGAAAACCTGCGTCTTGTAGACCAGCCGTCGGAAGGCCGACGAGTGCACGATGCGGTCGCGGTCGCGCTGGAACTCGGTGCGCGTCGGCGCCGGCAGCTGGGGATGGCGCCGGCCGCGCGAGCGGGCCGGGTCGCAGGCGTAAGGGGCCAGCAGCACATTCATGGTCAAAACAGCCTCAAGCCCTTCTGAATAAACGGCCTTCAGCTACTGAAAAAGTAGCAAAACCTCCGTATCGCACCCCGAATGCAGCCCTGCCTGGGGATCTCATACCAAATCCGGCCCTAGCCCTGTGTCTACTTAGGCTTGCAGCTATTGAAAAAATAGCACAAACCATCAGCCGGCGCAGCAGGTGTCGATGACCTCGCGCACCAGCGCATCGGGAGCAGCGCGCACCACGGCCCGGCCCGGGCCGTCGATCAGCACGAAGCGGATCTCGCCGCCTTCGGCCTTCTTGTCCACACGCATCAGCTGCAGATAACGGCCGGCGTTATCGGCCGCGTCCAGCACCGGCGCGCGCACCGGCAGGCCGGCGCGCTCGATCAGCGTGCGCAGACGCTGCACGAAGGCCGCGTCCACCAGCCCCAGTCGGCGCGACAGCTCGGCCGCCATGACCATGCCGGCGGCCACACCTTCGCCGTGCAGCCACACGCCGTAGCCCATGCCGGCCTCGATGGCATGGCCGAAGGTGTGGCCGAAGTTCAGGATGGCGCGCAGCCCGGCCTCGCGCTCGTCGGCGCCGACCACCTGGGCCTTGATCTCGCAGCTGCGCCGCACCGCGTGCGCCAGCGCCCGCTGCTGGCGCGCCAGCAGCGCGTCCAGGTTCTGCTCGAGCCAGGCGAACAGCTCCATGTCGGCAATCGGGCCGTACTTGATGACCTCGGCCAGCCCCGCGGCCAGTTCGCGCGCGGGAAGCGTATCTAGAGTGGACAGGTCGCACACCACCAGCCGCGGCTGGTGGAAGGCGCCGACCATGTTCTTGCCCAGCGGGTGGTTGATGGCAGTCTTGCCTCCGACGCTGGAGTCCACCTGCGCCAGCAGCGTGGTCGGCACCTGCACGAAGTCCACCCCGCGCATGTAGCAGGCGGCGGCAAAGCCGGTCATGTCGCCGATCACGCCGCCGCCCAGGGCGTAGAGCACTACCTTGCGGTCGCAGCCGTGGGTCAGCAGGGCGTCGAAGATGAGGTTCAGCGACTGCCAGGTCTTGTGTTCCTCACCGTCGGGGAGGGTGACGGTATGGACCTGCGGATAGTGCAGTGCAAGGGCTTGCGCCAGCTGTGCGCCGTAGAGCGGGGCAACGGTGGTATTGCTGACGATCAGCGCAGCCGTTCCTGCGGGCAATTGCTGCCGCGCCAGTGCCGGAAGCAAGGCGGCGCCAATGTGGATGCAATAGCTGCGCTCGTCCAGAGCGATGCGTACCTGCTGCGGAGTGTCGCCTGCTCCTTCTGCCTGATTCTTGTGATCCGCCGTGCTGCCTGCTGCACCCATCGTCCATCCTTCGCTGCCTTGAAAGAGAAGTTCTAGCGCCCCGCGCCAGAACACGAAAAAGCCCCGGCAGAGTGTGCCGGGGCTGCAATGGCCGCACCACGTGCCGAGCGCACGAGTTTAGGGCCAGGCGCAGCGGCTGGTGCTGCCCCGGCCACAGGCCCTCATCGGATGCGCAGCAAAGAGGCGCTCACGGCGTCGCCGTCCCCGACACCTTGGGTTTCTCAGGCGCTGTGACCGCTATGCTGACGTTGACGACCTGGCTTGCGCCCTTGCTATCGATCACGCGCAATGCCACCGGCACGGTGCCGCTCTGCGTCTGGGTCGGAGTGCCGCTGAGCAGGCCTTCCTGGCTCAACCCCAGTCCTGCAGGCAGCTCGCCCAGCGCCGCCCAGGCGTATGGAGCGGCGCCACCGGCGGCGCTGAGGAAGTAGCTGTAGGGCAGACCCACGGTAGCTGCCGGCGGGCTGACGCTGGCGACCGTCAGGGGCTCATACACCTCGGCGGGCTGGCCGCTCACCACGGGCAGCACCATCACGTGCTTGATGGGATCCTGGATGCCGTTGCTGACGTTGTTATCGGCGCGGTCGGCAACCACCTCGATGCCCACCGTGCCCGGTGTGGTTCCGGCAGAGAAGGCGAACTGGCCGACGCCGCCGACCGAATTGACGGTGACCGAACTGCCCGACTGCGTGCCCGAAAGCAGGCGTGCGCCAGCAGAGGCGCTGCCAGGCAGCAAGTTCACCAGCATGTTGTAGTTGGTCGAATTGGGCAGCGGCTGGTTGGCGTCGTCCAGGGCGAAGACCTGGACCGCCGTGGCGGTGCGATAGTTGTACGCATTGCCCTGCACGGCCACCGCAGGAAATTGCGCCACGGTTTCAATGCTGGCGGCCATGCCGGTGGCGGCGCCCACGGTGATGTTCACGGTTGCCGTATGGCGCTTCTTGTCGCGCGGGTCGGTCACCGTGCAGGCAATCGTTGCCACGCCCGCCTTGTCGCCAGCATGGAAATGGAACGAATTGCCGCCGGAATTGGCCCCGAGCGTGATGCTGCGGTAGGCAGTCGGGCGCTTGACTTCCTGGCCGCTGGCGTCCTTGTCCGAGGTCTCGTGCTCGCTCTTGCCATCGAGGTAGTACAGCGCACCCGTGTCCAGCCCTGCACGCATATCGCACGCGAAGGTATCGTCGCTCCCATCCGCAATGGCTTGTCCACCCTGCGACGCCTGGACGTAGAGCGTGGTGGTGTAGGGGTGATAAGCGCCGATACCGGCCGGGTAGCCCTGCACGTTCAGCGGCAGAGAGGTTTTCTCCGCGCGCAGGCTGATGGTGTAGGGCGCCGACGACTCGCCCCCGCTGCCGCCGCCACCGCCGCAGCCAGCCAGCACGACACCAGCAAGGAGGGAATAAACGGGATATTTCAAAGTTCTCATGAGATCTCTATCACCTAAAAAAAATCAACGCACCGGCCCGCGATCCGTGATCACCTTGGGGGTGATGAACACCAGCATCTCGCGCTTTTGCGATTCCTTGGTCCGGCTCTTGAACAGATTGCCCACTACGGGTACGTCGCCCAGCACCGGCACCTTGGTTTCCTGGTTGGTTTCTTCCATCTCAAAGATACCGCCGATCACCACGGTGCCGCCGTTTTCCACCAGCACCTGGGTCTTGACGTGCTTGGTGTCGATGGCGACACCCTGGCCGGTATCCTCGCCGCGGCTGTCCTTGTTGACATCCAGGTCCAGGATGATGGCGCCTTCCGGCGTGATCTGCGGGGTGACCTCCAGCTTCAGCACCGCCTTCTTGAACGCGATGGTGGTGGCGCCGTTGGGGGCAGTGACCGAGTAGGGATATTCCGTGCCCTGCTCGATCAGTGCCTTGGTCTGGTCGGCGGTGATCAGGCGCGGGCTGGAGACGATACGGCCTTGGCCGTCGGCCTCCATGGCCGACAGCTCCAGGGTCAGGAAGCGGTTGGCGGCAGAGTTGAAGATGGACAGTGCAAAGGAGCCTGCGCCCGTCACGGTGGACAGAGAAGCGGGCAAGTTCACGAAGTTGCCATTGACGTTCACGGGCCCGCCAAAGCCAGAGGAATTGGTGGCGTTGCCGTAGTCGGTGCCGATCGCCACGCGGTTGCCTCCCCCGATGCCATAACCGCCATCCCCGCCACGGTTGGCCCGCAGGTCACCGCCGCCCAGACGTACCCCCAGCGACCGGCCAAAGGTGTCGCGCGCCTCGACGATGCGCGCCTCGATCATGACCTGGCGCACCGGCACGTCCAGCGTGGCCAGCAGCTGGCGCACCTCCTCCAGCTTGGCGGGGGTGTCGGTGACGAACAGCTGGTTGGTGCGCGGCTCGGCGATGGCGCTGCCGCGTTCGGACAGGAAGCGGGCGTTGGTCGTGCCCGCGCCGCCGCCGGTCGAGGCGGTGGTGAGCTGGATCACGATGTCGGCAGCCTTGGCGTAGTTCAGCTGATATGCCTGAGTGCGCACAGGCTCCAGCTTCTGGATGGCCTGCGCGGCCTCGTAGTCCTTGCGAATGCGCTCGTCGATCTCGTCCTTGGGGGCGATCCACAGCACCGAGCCCGACTTGCGCATGCCCAGGCCCTTGGCGTCCATGATGATCTGCAGCGCCTGGTCCCAGGGCACGTCCTTGAGGCGCAACGTGAGCGCCCCGGTGACGGTGTCGGAGGTGACGATGTTGAAATTGGTGAAATCGGCGATGACCTGCAGCAGCGAACGCACCTCTATGTTCTGGAAGTTCAACGACAGCTTCTCGCCGGTGTAGTGCGGACCCTGGCTGAGCTTGTTCAGGTCCACCTTCTTCGCCCGCACCTCGACCACGAACTGGTTGTCGCTCTGGTAGGCACTGTGCTCCCACTCGCCCACAGGGTCGATCGTCAGCTTGACGCGGTCGCCCTGCTGGGTGGCGCTGATGGTCTGAATGGGCGTGCCGAAGTCGGACACGTCCAGACGCCGGCGCAGGCCCTGCGGCAGGGACGACTGCAGGAACTCGACCACCAGGCCCTTGCCTTGCTGCTGCACGTCCACACCGACCTGGCTGCCGGCCAGCGCCACGACCACCCGGCCGGCGCCATCGGCACTGCGGCGGAAGTCCAGGTCACGCAGTGGCAGCAGGTCGGTGCCCTGCTGCACGCTGATCGGCGCAGCACGTGGCGCGACCGGCTCCTGCACGCCACCGGTGGCTGCGTCCAGCAGCACCAGCACCGTGCGACCCTGCACCTGCGTGCTGTAGGGCACAGGCTGTTTGAGGTTGAGCACCACACGGGCGCGCTCCTCAGTCTGCACGATGTGGGCAGACTTCAGGTTGCCCTGATTGATCTCCACCAGCGACTGCCCGGTGGCGTTGGCCACGCCGGGAAAGTCCAGTGCGATGCGCGCCGGGGTCTGTGTGGCAAAGCCAGTGGGCGTTTCACCCAGCGGCTCGGACAGTTCGATGCGCAGCACCTGCGCGCCCGACTGCTGGAAGCCGTTGACCGACTCGATGTTCGGGCGGGCCTGGGCCAGCGCACTGCCCAGCAGGGCCAGCAGCGCGATGGAGGCGGGCGCCAGGTGTTCGCGCAGGCGTGTCTTGACGCGCTTCATCATGGTTTCTTCTCCCCGCTTCCCTCTTGCAAATCAAGCTTGATCGTGCGTTCGACCCAGTCGCCGGTGGCGTCCTGCACGATCTCGCGCAACTGCACCCCGGTTTCATTGATGGCCATGACTTTTCCGTAGTTCTGGCCCAAGTGGTCGCCCACCCGAACCTGGTAGAGCAGCTTGTCCACGCTGATCAACGCCGTGGGGATTCCCTCCTTGTTCAGGCTGCCGACCATGCGCATGGAGTCCAGCGGATAGGCCTCCAGGGGCTCGCGGCGCCGTGCCATCTCGGGCGCGATCAGCGCCATGTTTGCGGCTGATTGCCCCGAGTCGCGGCGCAGCGCCTGCGTGAGCTTTTGCGGGCTGAAGGGATCGGCACCGCTGTTCGCTGGGTAGTCGGTCGGCACGAACTGCTTGGGCTCGGTGATCTGCAAGGCTCGCGGCTTGGTGGTGGCGCGCAGCTGCGCCATCCAGGCGCGCAGCTCGTCCTGGCCATCACTGCCACAGCCACCCAGCGCCAGCAGTACCGCCAGCCATGCCGCTTGAAATCGGCCGCGCGTCATTTCTTGCCCGCCTTCTTGGTGGCGGCCTTCTGCGCCTGGATCTCCTCGGGATCGAGATAGCGGAAGGTGCGCGCGGTGGCTTCCATGGTCAGATTGCCCGCGCCGTCCTTGGCCGCCGGGGCCAGCGAGATGTTGTTCAGCGTGACGATGCGCGACAGGTGCGCCACATCGGAGGCGAAGGAGCCGATGTCGTGGTAGCGACCGACCACGCGAATGGAAATCGGCAGTTCGGCGTAATAGTCCTTGGCCACCACCTGGCCGGGCCGGAACAGCTCGAACTGCAGGCTGCGGCCCAGGCCGGCCTGGTTGATGTCCGACAGCAGCGCCGACATCTCGGCCTTGCTGGGCAGCTGCTTTTCCAGCTGGGTCACGTACTGCTGCACCTGCTCGCGCTGCTTCTTCAGCACCTCCAGGCTCACTGCCTTGATGAGCTTCTTCTGGTAGTCCTCGCGCAGCTGCTGCTCGGTCGAGCGTTCGGCGATCAGCTCCTCTTCATACTCGGTCAGCTTGCCGTACCACAGCAGTGCCGCCACGCCCGCGGCGATGAACAGGCACAGCAGGATGCGTGGCAGGACAGGCCACAGCGACGGGTCCTTGGGGTCGAGATTCTGGAACTGCCGCTGCAGCCGCTCCTGCACCTCGGCGAAATCCAGCATGGGTAGCTTGCGTGTCGCCATGGTCACTTTCCGCCTGGCGCGGCGCCGGCCTTGTCGGCGTCGGTGCTGCTGGTGCTGCGCGTCAGCCGAAAGCGCAGGTTGAAGGATGCCACCCGGCGCTGGTCGCGCGGCGTGAGGGCCACGTTGGCGGCGACGATCTCGACCAGCTCGGGCTTGGAAAACCAGGGGGTGTTCTCGGACAGGTTGCGCAGCATTTCGGACACGCGCTCGTTGGACTGGGCCATACCCTGCATGGTCACCACCTCGTCCACCTGCTTCAGGCTGGTGACGTACACGCCGTCCGGCAACTGCACCACCAGCTCGCTGAGCAGGTGCACCGGCAGGTTGCGGTCGGCCTGCAAATCTTCTACCGCCTTCTGGCGTGCCTGCAACGCGGTGATTTCTTCTTCGATGCTGGCGATTTCCTTGATCTGACCCTCGAGCACCTTGATTTCGCTGCGCAGCAGATCGTTGCGTCCTTGCTGCTCGGTGATCTGCGACTGCAGCCAGAGGTAGATCAGCCCGGCGATGGCCAGCCCGGCGAGGGCCGACAGGCCCATGACCAGCTGGAAGGTCTCGCGCCGGCGCTTGCGTGCCGCCTCGCGGTGCGGCAGCAGGTTGATCAATATCACGGCAGGAACCTCCGCAGGGCCAGGCCGCAGGCGGTGAGATAGGACGGTGCCTCGCGCATGAGCTTCTTCAGGCGCACCGCGCTGCCGACTTCCATGCCGTCGAACGGATTGACCACGGTGCAGGCGGAATTGGTGTTGCGGATGACCTGCTCGGCCAGTCCACCCAGGGGTGACGAACCGCCAGCCAGCAGGATGTGGTCCACGCGGTGGTAGGGGGTGCTGCTGAAGAAGAACTGCAGCGCCCGGCTGATTTCCTGGGCCAGACTGTCCACGAACGGGCGCAGCACGGCCGAAGCGTAGTCGTCGGGCAGCTCGCCGCTGCGCTTCTTGGCCTCGGCTTCCTCCTGTGAGAAGCCATACTGGCGCACGATCAGCTGTGTTAGTTGGGCGCCGCCGAAGGCCTGGTCACGCTCATACAGCACATCGTCGTTGCGTATGACCTGCATGCTGGTGGTGAAGGCGCCGACCTCGAACAGCGCCACCACGGCATCGGCGCCACTGCCGGGCAGCGCCTGGATCAGGCGGCCGGCAGCCAGTCGCGACGCATAGGATTCGACATCCACGACCAGCGCCTTCAGCCCGGCCGCCTCGGCCAGACCCTCCCGGTCCTGCACTTTTTCCTTGCGCGAGGCGGCGATCAGCACCTCCTCGTCGGCGGGCGCGTTGCGCGCCGGGCCGATGACGCAAAAGTCCAGGCTCACCTCGTCCAGCGAGAACGGGATGTACTGGCTGGCCTCGGACTCGACCTGCACCTCCAGCTCTTGCTCGCTAAGCCCGCCAGGCAGGGTGATGCGCTTGGTAATCACGGCCGAGGCGGGCAGCGCCAGCGCAACATTGCGGGTGCGGGTACCGCTTTTCTTGACCAAGCGGCGCAGCGCCTCGGCCACCTCATCGAACTTCTCGATGTTGCCGTCTGTGATCCAGCCGCGCTCCAGCGGCTCCATGGCGCAGCGCTCAAGCACCAGCCGGTCCTCGCCGTCGCGTGCCAGCTCGACCAGCTTGACACTGGAAGAGCTGATGTCCACCCCCAGCATCGGGGCGGCCTTGCGACGAAATAACGATCCCACTGAGACCAAGAGCGCCCCCTTGTGTAACTTTTTTTGCAGACGAGCAACCAGATTTGGCGGTCGATGCTAGCAGCAAGGATATTCGTCCCGGACCTTGACCCCGGGCTCGGCAAACCCGGCGTTGCCAAAAGCAGACGCCTGTGACAACGGCTTCCCGCAGACCATCCCCTGCGGCGCAAAGGCCGTACGAACGCTCACAGGCCAGACAAAGGGTGGATTTTTATAATGCGCGGTTCGCCTCGAGCCCAGCCTTATGACCCAATCTCCCGAAAAAAAGAAAGCCGCCCCACCCGCTCCGGGCCTGCCGCGCTGGCTGCGCCTGGTATTTCTCACGCTGGCGTGGATCGCCGGCCTGGGGGTGGCGGCGGCGGCGGCCGGTGCCATGGCCGTGGCGCTGGGACTGGCCATGGCGTACCCCAACCTGCCCGACATCTCGGAGCTGGCGGACTACAAGCCCAAGCTGCCGATGCGCGTGTATTCACAGGAGGGCGCGTTGCTGGGCGAGTTCGGCGAGGAGCGGCGCAACCTGACGCCGATCGAGGAAATTCCGCCGGTCATGACCAATGCCGTGCTGGCCATCGAGGACGCGCGCTTCTTCCAGCACGGCGGCGTGGACTACAAGGGCGTGCTGCGCGCTGCCATCGCCAACCTGGGCCGGGTCAAGAGCCAGGGCGCCTCCACCATCACCATGCAGGTGGCGCGCAATGTCTATCTGTCTTCGGAGAAGACCTTCACGCGCAAGATCTACGAGATCCTGCTGACCTTCAAGCTTGAGCACCTGCTGAGCAAGAACCAGATCCTCGAGATCTACATGAACCAGATCTACCTGGGCAACCGCGCCTACGGCTTCGCGGCGGCCTCGGAGACCTACTACGGCAAGCCGCTCAAGGACATCACCATCGCCGAGGCGGCCATGCTCGCCGGCCTGCCCAAGGCCCCGTCGGCCTACAACCCGATCAGCAACCCCAACCGCGCGCGGGTGCGCCAGCTCTACATCATCGACCGGATGCTGGAGAACGGCTTCATCACCGCCGCGCAGGCGGCCGAGGCCAAGGCCGAGCCCATCCGCCTGCGCTCGCCCGGCGACAGCAACACGCGCATCCACGCCGAATACGTGGCCGAGATGGCGCGCCAGCTGATCTACGCGCAGTACGGCGCCGAGGCCTATACCCGCGGCCTGAACGTCTACACCACGCTCAACGCGGGCGAGCAGGAGACTGCCTACGACGCGCTGCGCAAGGGCATCATGGATTACGAGCGGCGCCAGCACTACCGCGGCCCCGAGCGTTTCGTGGAGCTGCCCACGGCCGCGGCGGAGGTCGAGGACGCCATCGACGACGCCCTGGCCGCGCACCCCGACAACGGCGACGTGCGCGCCGCCGTGGTGCTGGAAGCTTCGGCCAAGAAGGTGATTGCCGCGCGCGCCGACGGCGAGAAACTGGAAATCACCGGCGAGGGCCTCAAGCCCGTGCAGTCCGGCCTGTCCGACAAGGCGCCGCCCAACATCCGGCTGCGCCGTGGCGCGGTGATCCGCGTGGTGCAGACGCCCAAGAAGACCTGGGAGATCACCCAACTGCCCGAGGTCGAGGGCGCCTTCGTCGCCATCGACCCGCGCTCGGGCGCCATCCGCGCGCTGGTCGGCGGCTTCGACTTCGACAAGAACAAGTTCAACCACGTCACCCAGGCCTGGCGCCAGCCGGGCTCGGCGTTCAAGCCCTTCATCTATTCGGCGGCGCTGGAAAAAGGCTTCACCCCGGCCACGGTGATCAACGACGCGCCGCTGTTCTTCAGCGCCGGCGTGACGGGCGGCCAGCCCTGGGAGCCGAAGAACTATGACGGCCGGTACGACGGCCCCATGACCATGCGCGCCGGCCTGGCACGCTCCAAGAACCTGGTGTCCATCCGCGTGCTGCAGGCCGTGGGGCCGAAGACGGCGCAGCAGTGGGTGTCGCGCTTCGGCTTCGACGCCGACAAGCACCCGGCCTACCTGACCATGGCGCTGGGGGCTGGCTCGGTCACGCCGATGCAGATGGCGGCCGCGTATTCGGTGTTCGCCAACGGCGGCATGCGCGTCAATCCCTACCTGATCACTCGCGTGACCGACCACAAGGGGCGCGTGCTGTCCAACTTCCAGCCGCCCGCGCTGGAAGACAACCCGCGCGCCATCGACGCGCGCAACGCCTTCGTCATGGACAGCTTGCTGCAGGAGGTGACCCGCTCGGGCACCGCCGCGCGCGCCCAGGCCACCCTCAAGCGCCCCGACCTGTACGGCAAGACCGGCACCACCAACGATGCGGTGGATGCCTGGTTCGCCGGCTTTCAACCCACGATCGCTGCCGTGACCTGGATCGGCTACGACACGCCGCGCAACCTGGGCAGCCGCGAGACCGGCGGCGGCCTGTCACTGCCGATCTGGATCAGCTTCATGGACAAGGCGCTCAAGGGCGTGCCGGTGGCCGAACCGGTTGTGCCGGCCGGCGTGGTCAACGTCAGCGGCGAGTGGTACTACGACGAATACGCGCGCAGCGGCGGCGTCTCCAGTGTGGGACTGGAGTCGGCCGCGCCGCGCGGCAGCGACGCCCCGCAGACGGCTGCCCCGCCGCCGCCACCGCCCGAGGAACGCAACCGCATCCTGGACATGTTCCGCAACTGACGGGCGGCGCGGCGCCCGTCCGGGACGGGCTCTCAGGCCTGCCGCGGCGCGAAGCGCAGGGGCTGCCCGGCCTGCTCGCTGGCGCTGCGGCCGAGGTCGGCGAAGAACTCGCTGCCGGTTTTGGTGTCGCGCCAGCAGCTGCCGTCGTGGCGGTAGTGGTAGCCGCCCGAGCGTGCCGCCAGCCAGACTTCCTGCAGGGGCTTTTGCAGGTTCACGATGATCTGGCTGCCGTTGGGGAAAGCGATGGTGACCATGCCGCCGCTGCGCTGGCTGTCCAGGTCGCAGTCGGTCTCGTCGTTGATGCGGTCGCAGCCCTGCTCCACCGCCAGCAGCAGCTGCTCGGCAAGTTCCATGAAGTCCAGATCGGTCATTACTACAATTTGCAGATGTTCAAAGGCCGCCGCATTCTAGTCAGCACCCTCGCCAGCGTGGCGGCCGTGCTCTTCATCTCCGGCTGCGGCCAGCGCGGTCCGCTGTATCTGCCCACCGACCCGGCTGCCGCGACCCGCGCCACCCTGCCCCAGACGCTGAACCCGGTGCCCTCCTCCGCGAAGGCGCCTGATCCGGCGACCCTGCTTTCCTCCCCCTCCACCTCCCGTCCATGATTCCCAACCCCCTGCCCGGCCAGCCGCAACTGCACTATCGCGAGGAATCGCTGTACCTGGAAGACTGCCAGCTGGCCGACCTGGCGCGCGAGCACGGCACGCCGCTGTACGTCTATTCGAGCGGCGCCATGCTGGATGCCCTGGCCGCCTACCAGCGCGGCTTCGCCGGCCGGCGCGTGCAGATCTGCTACGCCATGAAGGCCAATTCGTCGCTGGCGGTGCTGCAGCTGTTCGCGGCGCACGGCTGCGGCTTCGACATCGTCTCGGGCGGCGAGCTGGCGCGCGTGCTGGCCGCTGGCGGCGACCCGGCCAAGGTCATCTTCTCGGGCGTGGGCAAGACGCGCACCGAGATGCGCCAGGCGCTGGAGGCCGGCATCGGCTGCTTCAACGTCGAGAGCGAGGCCGAGCTGGAAGTGCTCAGCGAGGTCGCCGCCTCGATGGGCCTGCGCGCGCCGGTCAGCATCCGCGTCAACCCCAACGTCGACCCCAAGACGCACCCCTACATCTCCACCGGCCTGAAGGGCAACAAGTTCGGCATCGCGCACGAACGCACCCTGGCCACCTACCAGCGCGCGTCCAGCCTGCCGGGTCTGCGCGTGGTCGGCATCGACTGCCACATCGGCTCGCAGATCACCGAAGAGACGCCGTTCCTGGATGCGCTGGAGCGCATGCTGGACCTGGTGGCCGCCGTGGAGGCCGCCGGCATCGCCATCCACCACATCGACTTCGGTGGCGGCCTGGGCATCGACTACAACGGCGACACCCCGCCCGCGGCCGATGCCCTGTGGGCCAAGCTGCTGGCGCGCCTGGACGCACGCGGCTACGGCGACCGCCAGCTGATGATCGAGCCGGGCCGTTCGCTGGTGGGCAATGCCGGCGTGTGCCTGACCGAAGTGCTGTACCTCAAGCCCGGCGAGCAGAAGAATTTCTGTGTGGTAGACGCTGCCATGAACGACCTGCCGCGTCCGGCCATGTATCAGGCGTACCACGCCATCGTGCCGCTGGAGCATGTGCCCGAGGGTCGTGGGCACGCCGTCTATGACGTGGTCGGTCCGGTGTGCGAGAGCGGCGACTGGCTCGGCCGCGACCGTGACCTGGCGGTCGCCGCCGGCGACCTGCTGGCGGTGCTGTCCACCGGCGCCTATTGCAGCGCCATGGGCAGTACCTACAACAGCCGCCCGCGCCCGGCCGAGGTGCTGGTGAGCGGCAGCCATGCCGAGATCATCCGCAACCGCGAATCCGTTGCCGATCTGCTGCGCAATGAGCGCCTGCCCGCAACGCACCCTTGACTGGCATCAAGCCATAACCCTGGCGGCAGCACTACTATTCAGGTTTTCGTGCCTGAAAGACCTGCCCTCATGGAACCCCTGGAGCTGTACCGCGACCGCCAGCATGCCTGCCTGATGTTCACCGACCTGGTCGAGGAAGATGGCCAAGCGGTGCAGGCAAACCAGTTCCTGATCGTCGATGGCGACACCGGCGCCATCATCGACCCGGGCGGCACGCTGGCCTACAACGAGCTGTTCATGGGCATGACGCGGCATTTCCCGCCGCAAAAGCTGTCCTACCTGATCGCCTCGCACGCCGATCCGGACATCATTGCCGCGCTCGACCGCTGGCTGACCAGCACCAGCGCGCAGCTGGTCATCTCGCGGGTGTGGGAGCGCTTCGTGCCGCACTTCACCAAGGCCGGCAAGACCGAGGGCCGCATCATCGCCGTGCCCGACGGCGGCGGCCACCTGCCGCTGGGCCGGCACGAGCTGGTGGTGCTGCCGGCGCACTTCATGCACTCCGAGGGCAACTTCCACTTCTACGACCCGGTCAGCCGCATCCTGTTCACCGGCGACCTGGGCGTGTCCATGACCAGCGGCGCCGAGGCGCGCGTGCCGGTGACCGAGCTGAAGGACCACATCCCGCGCATGGAAGGCTTTCACCGCCGCTACATGGTCAGCAACAAGATCCTGCGGCTGTGGACGCGCATGGCGCGCCAGCTCGACGTGGCGATGATCGTGCCGCAGCACGGCGCGCCCCTGATGGGCCGGGCCATCGGCCAGCTGTACGACTGGCTGGACGGCTTGGCCTGCGGCGTGGACCTGTTCGACGAGCGCGCCTACCAGGTGCCCACCGCGCACATCGACCCGGTGACGCGCCAGATGCGCCCGGCGCTGAAGGCGGTGAACGGCTGAATTTACAGCCAAAATTGCCTTCAGCCCATATATACAAATGGCCTTTAGCTACTTTTTTGATAGCTGCCTGCGCCGGTTCAGCAGCACCCGCGCGCCCAGCAGCGCCGCCAGGATGGCGCCATACACCCAGACCTCGGCGAAGTTGTTTTTGCCCGCGCGCATCCACCAGAAGTGCAGGATGGCCAGCCCCGCCACGGCGTACACGCTGCGGTGCAGCCGCTGCCAGCGCTTGCCGCCCAGCCAGCGCATGGCGCGGTTGAATGACGTGGCGGCCAGGACCAGCAGGATGGCGAATGCTGCCATGCCGACCAGGATGAACGGCCGCTTGGCCACGTCGCGCGCGATCTCGCCCACGTCCAGCCCCATGTCGAACACGGCATAGGCCAGCAGGTGCAGCAGCGCGTAGAAGAAGGTGAACAGCCCCAGCATGCGCCGGTAGCGCGCCAGCGGCGTGAGGCCCAGGGCCAGCCGCGCCGGGGTGATGGCCAGCGTCAGGCACAGCCCGCGCAGCGTCCAGTCGCCCAGCGCGCGGATCAGCGCCTCGGCCGGGTTCGCGCCCAGCCGGTCGGCGGCGGCACCCCAGACCAGCCAGGCCAGCGGCAGCAGGCACAGCGTGAAGACCAGCGGCTTGGCCCAGGCCTTGAGCAGCCAGCCGCCGCGCGGCGGCGCCTTCTGCGCCGCGCGCGACCGGCCGGGCGCGGCTGGCGGCAAGGTCCCCTCGCGCGCCGCCATCAGAAAAACTTCTTCAGGTCCATGCCGGCGTACAGCTGGCCGACCTGCGCCTCGTAGCCGTTGAACGGGAGCGTCTTGCGCCGCTTGGCGAACAGCCCGCCCTCGCCGATGCGCCGCTCGGTGGCCTGGCTCCAGCGCGGGTGGTCCACATCCGGGTTCACGTTGGAATAGAAGCCGTATTCGTTCTTCGCCGCCTTGTTCCAGGCGGTGCCGGGCTCCTTGTCGGTGAAGCGGATCTTCACGATGCTCTTGGCGCTCTTGAAGCCGTACTTCCACGGCACCACCAGGCGCACCGGCGCGCCGTTCTGGTTCGGCAGCACCTCGCCGTACATGCCGAAGGCCAGCAGGGTCAGCGGGTGCATCGCCTCGTCCAGGCGCAGGCCCTCGGTGTACGGCCAGTCCAGCACGCGCGAGCCGACGCCGGGCATGCGCGCCTTGTCGGCCAGGGTGACGAACTCGACATACTTCGCGCTGCCCTGGGGCTCGACACGCTTGATGAGCTCGGCCAGCGAATAGCCGACCCAGGGGATGACCATGGACCAGCCCTCGACGCAGCGCAGGCGGTAAATGCGCTCCTCCTGCGGCGAGAGCTTCAGCAGCTCGTCCAGGTCGAAGGTGCGCGGCTTGTTCACCAGTCCCTCCACGGCCACGGTCCAGGGGCGGGGCTTGAGCGTGGCGGCGTAGCGCGCCGGGTCGCTCTTGTCGGTGCCGAACTCGTAGAAATTGTTGTACGTGGTGGCGTCCGCATAGTCGGTGACCTTCTCCATGGTCATCGCGCCGGTCACGGCCGAGCGGCGCGCGGGCAGCGCGGCCAGCTTGCCGGGCGGGGTGACCAGGGCCGTATCGGCCGCCAGCGCGCTGCGCCCGGCCCAGGTGGCCAGCGCCGCGCCAGCCGTGCCGCCGGCCAGCTGGCGCAGCAGCGCGCGGCGGCCGTCGTACATGCCGCGCGGGGTAATCTCGCTGGCGGCGGGGGTGGATTCAGGGTCGTGTCGGGTGTGGATCAGCATGGCGGTCTCCGGGGACAGACGGCCAGTCTGCCGCAGCCCCGCCGCCCTTTGCAGGCGCTCGGAAATACGTCCCATGCGCCGCGCTGCCGCTGCTGCGATGGCACTTGGAATAACAAGCGCCAAAATGCCACTCAGCCCATGATCCGCATGGGCTTGCAGCTATTTTTTTATAGCGTGCCGTAGCTGTGCAGCCCGCTCAGGAACATGTTCACGCCCAGGAAGGCAAACGTCGTCACCGCCAGCCCGCCCAGTGCCCACCAGGCCGACATGGTGCCGCGCAGGCCCTTCATCAGGCGCATGTGCAGCCAGGCCGCGTAGTTCAGCCAGACGATCAGCGCCCAGGTCTCCTTCGGGTCCCAGCTCCAGTAGCCGCCCCAGGCCTCGGCGGCCCACAGCGCGCCGAGCACGGTGGCGATGGTGAAGAAGGCAAATCCCACGGCGATGGACTTGTACATCACGTCGTCCAGCACCGTCAGGTCAGGCAGCTGCGCGGCGATGCGCCGCCGCGCCAGCAAAATGCCGCCGACGATCAGCGCCGAAACGCCGAAGTACACCATCCAGTAGCTGCTGCCCGTGGCCACCTCCTGGCGGAAGGCCAGGGGCTCGAAGCACAGCACGATGCCCAGCAGCCACAGCGGCGCCAGCTTCCACCAGCGCGTCTCGGTGGCCTGCTGCTTGATCAGGTAGGCGAACGCCACCATGGCGGCCAGCGCGAAGGTGCCGTAGCCGATGAAGTTGGCCGGCACGTGCAGCTTCATCCACCAGCTCTTCAGCGCCGGCACCAGCGGCTGGATCTCGTGCGCCTCGCGCACCACCGTGTACCACAGCAGGAAGCCCACGGCGGCGCTCACCACCAGCATCACGAAGCCGCCCAGCGCGCGCGTGGCGTACTGCTCCTCGTAGTACAGGTAGAACAGCGCCGTCATCCAGCAGAACATGACGAACACTTCGTACAGGTTGCTGACCGGGATGTGGCCGATGTCGGGGGCGATCTGGTAGCTCTCATACCAGCGCACCATGGTGCCGATCAGCGCCAGGCCGATGGCCACCCAGGCCACGCGCGAGCCGATGCGCATGAAGGTCTGCTGCTCGCCGCCGGCGAACATGCCGATCCAGTAGAACGCCGTGCTCATGAAGAACAGCATGCTCATCCACAGGATGGCCGACTGACTCGACAGGAAGTATTTCAGCAGGAACACGCTGTCGGCGCGCGCCAGGTTGCCGCCCGCGTCACCGTCCTGGTACAGCCCGATGGCGCCGAGCGACAGCACCGCCACCGCCAGCATCAGCCACATCAGCGGCCGCCAGAACCAGCCCAGCCACACGCCGGCGGGGATGGACGCCAGCAGGATGCCCTTCTCGTACACGTCCATGTGCGCGCCGTAGCGCTGCAGCGCGAACAGCCCGCCGGCGGCCACGAGCAGCGCGAACAGCCAGTCCAGCCAGGTGCGCCGGGCGAAATAACCCGCGTCCAGCGTGTAGGTGGTGGTCGTAGGGGTCGTGGTGGCGGTGTTCATGTCGGTGTGCCTCCGTCTGTGGGCGTGCCAAGGACCTGGGTGGTGAGCTGGGCGAAGTGGCGGCCGTCGTCCAGCGTCTTGCGGTTGCTGGACATGGCCATGGTGGCCTGCGCGCCGCCGCCCTCGCGCGGCGCGAGCCACACCCACAGGCGCCGGTCGCGCACGTAGAGCATGGCAAAGACGCCGAGGATCAGGAAGAAGCAGCCCAGATAGACCACATTCTTGCCAGGTGCTCGCGCCACCTGAAAGACACTGGCCTGCACCTGGTCGAAGTCCACCAGCTCCAGCGCCACCGGCGCCGGGTAGGCCTGCGCGTCGCTCAAACTGAGCACCGCCTGCGCCATGAATTCCTGCGTGCGCGCATCCGGCGGCAGCGGCGCCAGGCCGGCCTGCGCGCGCGTCAGCTGCGCCAGCTCGAACAGCGCGCCGTTCAGGATGCGCACCAGCACCTCGCCGGCGCGCTCGCGCTCGCCCTCGGGCACGTTGTCCTCGATGAATTTCGACACCGCCTGCAGCCCGCCGTTGCCCCGACCCTGCGCGTCGCGCCCGGTGCCGGCGAACAGCGCCAGCGCGCGCGACGCGGAGATCGCCAGCTGCTCGGCCAGGTCCGGGCGGCTGCCGTCCACCGCGTTGGCGGCGTAGCGGCGCACCGCCTGCTGGCGCAGCCCCGGGTCGGCGAGCGCCAGGCGCAGGCGGGTGAAGCCGTCCAGCCCGCCCTCGGGGTCGATGGGGATGCGCAGGTAGCGGAACGGGTCCGACGGGCTCTCGCGCACGCCCAGCAGGTACATCGGCAGCTGGCCGTCGCCCAGGTCCACCGGCAGCATGTAGTTGTGGAACTCGCGCGCCTGGCCGGCGGCGTCGCGCAGCTTGTAGCTGATGCTGGGGCCGACGTTCTTCAGGGTGCGCTGGGTCACCGTCTTGTTGCCCGCGCCCAGGCGCGACTCGATGGCGCCGCGCAGGTCCACCTTGCGCACGTCGGCGCCGGAGGCCGGGCCCTCCTGGCCCAGGTTCTCGACGTTCAGCACACGCAGCGCCGACAGCTCCAGCGTCACCGGCCCGCCCAGGCCCGGCTGCTGCAGCGGCTGGGCGCTGCCGATGGTGCCCTGCACGTCGAACGGCGCCACGCCGGCGACGAGCGGCCGCGCGCGCAGGCGCACTGCCGAGCCGCCGTCGTCGAAGCTGGACTGGTAGATCTCCACGCCGCGGTAGCTGGCCGGGTGGTTCACCTCGATGCGGGCCGGCGTGGCCTCGCCCGTGGCCTTGTCGTGGATGACGACCTCGCTGGCGAACAGCTTGGGCATGCCGGTCGAGTAGTGCTCGACGATGAATTTCTTCAGTTCGACCGAGAACGGCAGCTCCTGCAGCAGGATGCCGTCGGACTGGCTCAGGATGGCGGTGCTGGACTGCGTGCCCTCGCTGACCACCAGGTTGCCGCGGAAGGTGGGGTTGCGCGCGCTCAGCCAGTGTTCGGGCGCGACCTCGGAGACCAGCCCGCCGCCCTGGTACGGCGTCTTGCCGCCCAGCCACATCTGCGCGCGCACGATCAGGTCGCCGTCCAGCAGGCCGCCCAGGCAGATCAGCACGATGGCGCTGTGCGCGGCGATGTAGCCCAGCTTGTTGGCCGCGCCAGCCTTGGCGGCGACCATGACGCCGCGGCCCGGGCGCTCCTGCACGCGCACCTTCCAACCGCGCCGCACCAGCTGCTGCGCCACGCGGCGGGCCGCGTCCTGCGGCGTTTCGGCCGGCAGCGCTCCTTGCGCCTTCATGCCGAAGGCCTGCAGGCTCCGCTCGCGGATGTTTTCCTTGTAGTTGCGGATGTCCGCCAGGTACTTGGGCGCATGCCGCGCGATGCACAGCGAGGTGCTGACCACCAGGAACGCCAGGATCAGCAGGAACCACCAGGCGCTGTAGACCGCGTTGAGCTTAAGGGCCAGGAACAGGTCGGCCCAGAACGGGCCGAACTGGTTGACGTAGTTGTTCACCGGCTCGTGCTGCTTCATCACGGTGCCGATGACCGAGGCGATGCAGATCACCGTGAGCAGCGCGATGGCGAAGCGCATCGACGCCAGCAGTTCCACCAGCGGGCGCGCCAGCGCGCCACGTGCGCGGCGCGGCGCCTGGCCTGCGGCAACAGAAGGGTCAGACATGGAGGCGGGGGCTCAAACGTGCAAAGGGCGGGCCATCCGTCGGATGGGCCCGCCCGTCTTGGGGTGGAATTATCGGCGGCAGGTTCCCGCCACGTGAGGGGACACCCCTACTGGCTTGACGTGCATCAACCGTATCCGGTCAGCGCAGGCCGGCGATGTAGTCGGACACAGCCTGGATTTCGCGGTCGTTCAGCTTCGCCGCCACGTCGATCATCTGGGCGCTGTTGGCACGCTTGCCGGCGCGGAATTCCTTGAGCTGGGTGGCGGTGTAGTCGGCATGCTGGCCGGCCAGGCGCGGGTACTGCGCCGGGATGCCGGCGCCGTTCGGGCTGTGGCAGCCGGCACAGGCGGCGATGTGGCGGTCCTGCAGGCCGCCGCGGTAGATGCGCTCGCCCAGGGCGACCAGTTCCTTGTCCTTGGCGAAGCCTTCCTTGGCGGGCTTGGAAGCCAGCCAGGCGCCGATGTTGCGCATGTCATCGTCGCTCAGCATCGAGGCGAAGCCCTGCATGACGGGGCTGGCGCGTTTGCCGGACTTGAACTCCTGCAGCTGCTTGACCAGGTATTGCGGATGCTGCTGGGCCAGCTTGGGATTGGCAGCGATGGTGGAGTTGCCGTCCGCCGCATGGCAGGCCACGCACACGGTGCCGTACTTGGCCTCGCCCGCGGCCAGGTCGATCTTGGCCGGCGCGGCAGGCGCGTCCGCAGCGGCGGCCGAGAACGCGGGGGCCGCGAGCGCGGCAGCCATCAGCAGGGAGGCGAGCAACTTCATATCGTGGACAGCTTCTTGTGAGGGTTGCGCAAAACCCCGCGATTCTACAATGCACCCTGCAGCGGCCCCGGCCGCAAACCTTGACCTGGATGAACCCTTCCCCTCGATGACCACCCCTTCCGTGCCCGCCGCCGCTGCGCCCGCGATCGACGCCAAAGCCGCCGTGGGCTGGATGCACACCGCGCGCTTCCTGACCACCGCCGCCCAGCTGCACCAGCTGCCCGTCATCGACGTACCCGAAATCGCCTTCGTCGGCCGGTCCAACGCCGGCAAGTCCACCTGCATCAACACCCTCACCCAGCAGCGCCAGCTGGCCTTTGCGTCCAAAAAACCCGGCCGTACCCAGCACATCAACCTGTTCGCGCTCGGCCGCCAGGGCGAGATGGACGCGGTGCTGGCCGACCTGCCCGGCTACGGCTACGCGGCGGTGTCGCGCTCGGACAAGCTGCGCTGGCAGCGGGTGATGCTGAACTATCTGGTCCAGCGCGAGAGCCTGACGGCCATCGTGCTGCTGTGCGACCCGCGCCTGGGGCTGACCGAGCTGGACGAGGCGCTGCTGGACGCCCTGCGCCCGCGCGTCGAGCAGGGCCTGAAATTCCTGGTGCTGCTGACCAAGGCCGACAAGCTGACGCGGGCCGAACAGGCCAAGGCGCTGTCCATCACCCAGCTGCAGGCCGGCGGCGGCGAGGTGCGGATGTTCTCGGCTCTGAAGCGCCAGGGCGTGGACGAGGTGGCGCAGCTGCTGTGGGAATGGTCACATCCCGAGCAGCCGCAGCAGGACCCGGACGGGCCGGCCACTCCGGCAGCTGAAGATACACAGGAAAAACCGGCCTGAGCCCTTGCTGATAAAGGGCCTGCAGCTATTGAAACGATAGCTTTCCGCACCCTGCAAGGCGGGCATGGCCGGGCCAACCCGTCGAAGCGGCCGGCAATTCACTACATTCTTGATAGCTGCAAGCCCTTATCCATCAAGGGCCAGAGCCACTTTTGGCTACTGATACAGCGGCGCCTGCCCCTCGGGCCGGGTCTTGAAACGCCGGTGCACCCAGTAGTACTGCGCCGGCATGCGACGGATCGCCGCCTCCAGCTCGCGGTTCATGCGCGCGGTGTCGGCCACCGCGTCGTCGGTCGGGAAGTGCTCCCAGGCCGGCGTCAGCACCGCCTCGTAGCCCTGCGGCGTCATGCGGCTGTACAGCGCCACCACCTTGGCCCGGCCCAGGCGCGCGAAGCGCGACAGGGACGGGATGGTGGCGGCATGGGGCACGGCGAAGAACGGCACGAAGACCGAGTCGTTCGGCCCATAGTCCATGTCGGGCAGCAGGTACAGCAGGCCGCCTTTCCTCACGCACGAGATGATCGGCTTGACCCCGTCGGCGCGGTTGAGCATGCGCACCGTGCCGAAGCGCTGGCGCCCGGCCATGAACCAGGCGTCCAGCACCGGGTTGGGGTGCGTGGCGAAGATCGAGGTGAACTCGCGCGTGGTGTTCAGCGGCAGCGCCAGGCCCCCCGCGTCCATGCTGTAGAAATGTGGCGCGAAGACGATGGTCGGCGTGTCGCCGTCCAGCTCGTGCACCGCGCCACTCAGCCTGACGCGGCGTCGCACCAGCGCCTCGGGAGCCGACCACAGCCAGCCGCGGTCCAGGAAGGTCTGGCAGAACACCTCGAACGATTGCCTTGCCAGGACGCGGCGCTCGGACTGCGGCATTTCCGGAAAGCACAGCTCCAGATTGCGCAGCGCCACCCGCCGGCGCGGCGCGGCCAGCACGAACAGCACCCGGCCGATGGCTGCGCCCAGGGCGCGCAGCACCGGCAGCGGCAGGCGGCCGAGCAGGTTCAGCAGGGCGATGCCGAAGCGCGCCGCCATCACGCCGCCCCTTCGGGCGCCGCCTGCGGCAGGCCGCGCGGCTGCTTGTAGCGCGCGTAGCCCCACAGGTACTGCTGCGGCGACTGGCGGATCAGCGCTTCCATGGCGGTGTTGATCTGTGCCACCGCCGGCTCCAGCTCCGCCGCCAGGGGCGCCTGCAGCGGCTGCAGGCGCAACTGGTAGCCGCGCCCCCAAGGCAGGCGCTCGCAGCGCGCCAGGATCACGGCGGCGCCGGTCTGCTGCACCAGCCGCGCGGCCAGGGTCATGGTGTAGGCCGGGCGGCCGAAGAACGGCGCCCACAGGCCCAGCCCCGCGGGCGGCACCTGGTCGGGCAGCAGGCCCACGGCCTGGCCGCGGCGCAGGCTTTTCAGCATCTGGCGCACGCCCTGCAGGCTGGTCGGCACGGCGACGATGCCCGGGCGGCTGCGCGCGGTTTCCATCAGCCGCGCCAGCCAGGGCTGGCGCGCCGGGCGGTACAGGATGGTGAACGGCCCGTGCGCGCCGGCCCACAGCCGCGCGCCCTGCTGCACCGACATCTCGAAGCAGCCGATGTGCGGCGTCAGAAAGACGATGCCGCGCCCGGCGACCCAGGCCTGCTCGACGCACTCGGCGCCCTGCACCGTGCAGTGCGGCAGACGCGGATGCAGCCACAGGCGCGGCGCCTCGGCCGCCATGCGCCCGGCATGCGCCACCGCCGCGCGCACCTGCGCAAAGGAGTAGCCGGCCTGCGCGGCATTGGCCAGGAAGCGGCGCCGGTAGGTCGGCGACGCCAGGAAGGCACACCACCCCAGGACGGCTCCCAATGCGTGCAGCAGGGGCAAAGGCAGCCGGGAAATCAAACGGAACAGGGATGGCATTAAAATCGCGGGCTGTCGCCGAGTTAAATGAGCAACTTGCAGGGCGACGTTAAACACAACTGCTAAAGCGTTCGCCATGAAGCTCCCGCAGGGCTTTGGGCAACGCCCAACAAAGCTGCTGACGACAAACACCGGAGTTTATTCAAATGGCGAACGACTTCCTTTTCACGTCCGAATCGGTCTCCGAAGGCCACCCCGACAAGGTGGCCGACCAGATCTCGGACGCCATCCTCGATGCCATCCTCGAACAGGACCCGCGCTCGCGCGTGGCCGCCGAGACGCTGACCAACACCGGCCTGGTGGTGCTCGCCGGCGAGATCAGCACCAACGCCCACGTCGACTACATCCAGGTGGCGCGCGACACCATCCGCGGCATCGGCTACGACAACACCGACTACGGCATCGATTA
Source organism: Oryzisolibacter propanilivorax (assembly GCF_900103645.1). Lineage (GTDB taxonomy): Bacteria > Pseudomonadota > Gammaproteobacteria > Burkholderiales > Burkholderiaceae_C > Melaminivora > Melaminivora propanilivorax. The sequence continues at coordinate 57,402 of NZ_FNHP01000012.1, read as the reverse complement.
CAAGGGCTGCGCGGTGCTGGTGGCCTACGACAAGCAATCCAACGACATCGCCCAGGGCGTGGACCATGCGTCAGACGACCACCTGAACACCGGCGCCGGCGACCAGGGCCTGATGTTCGGCTACGCCTGCGACGAGACGCCCGAGCTGATGCCCGCGCCGATCTACTACGCGCACCGTCTGGTCGAGCGCCAGGCGCAGCTGAGGAAAGACGGCCGCCTGCCCTTCCTGCGCCCGGACGCCAAGAGCCAGGTCACCATGCGTTACGTCGATGGCAAGCCGCACTCCATCGACACCGTGGTGCTGTCCACCCAGCACAGCCCGGACCAGTCGGAGAGCGCGACGAAGATGAAGGCCTCGTTCAACGAAGCCATCATCGAGGAAATCATCAAGCCAGTGCTGCCCAAAGAGTGGCTGCAGGACACCAATTACCTGATCAACCCCACCGGCCGCTTCGTCATCGGCGGCCCACAGGGCGACTGCGGCCTCACCGGCCGCAAGATCATCGTCGACACCTACGGCGGTGCCTGCCCGCACGGCGGCGGCGCGTTCAGCGGCAAGGACCCGACGAAGGTCGACCGCTCCGCGGCGTATGCCGCGCGCTACGTGGCCAAGAACATCGTGGCCGCGGGCCTGGCGCGCCAGTGCCAGATCCAGGTGGCCTACGCCATCGGCGTGGCGCGGCCGATGAACATCACGGTCTACACCGAGGGCACGGGCGTCATTCCCGACGAGCAGATCGCCCAACTGGTGCACGAGCACTTCGACCTGCGCCCCAAGGGCATCATCCAGATGCTGGACCTGCTGCGCCCGATCTACCGCAAGACCGCCGCTTACGGTCACTTCGGCCGCGAGGAGCCCGAGTTCACCTGGGAGCGCACCGACCGCGCCGCCGCGCTGCGCCAGGCAGTGGGACGCTGAGCCATGTCGATCCGCCCCTTGGTCGCCCGGCCAGCGGGCGTGCCGCTATGAGCGCGGGCGCGGCCTGCGCCCTGTGGCGCTGCCTGGTCGTCGAGGACGATGTGGCCAACGCCCGCTTCATCGCCGACGGGCTGCGCGAGCTGGGGCACATCGCGGTGGTCTGCCACGACGGCGCGCAGGCGCTGGAACGCGCCACCACCGAGCCCTGGGACCTGATCGTGCTGGACCGCATGCTGCCGCACGAGGTGGACGGACTGTCCATCCTGGCCACGCTGCGCGGCCTGGGCCGCAAGACGCCGGTCATCGTGCTCAGCGCGCTGAGCGCGCTGGACGAGCGGGTGCGCGGCCTGAAGGCCGGCGGCGACGACTACCTGACCAAGCCCTTCGCCTTCACCGAGCTGGCAGCACGCGCCGAGGCGCTGGTGCGGCGCGCCCGCCCTGGTCCCGAGATCCGCGTGCTGGAGTTCGCCGACCTGCGCCTGGACCTGGCGCGGCGCCAGGCGCAGCGCGGCGCCCGGGCGCTGACGCTGCAGCCGCGCGAGTTCCGACTGCTGGCGTTCTTCCTGCTGCATGCGCAGCAGGACCTGACCCGCTCCATGCTGCTGGAGGCAGTGTGGGACTACCGGTTCGATCCGCAGACCAATGTCATCGACGTGCAGGTCAGCCGGCTGCGCGCCAAGCTCACCGCCGCCGGCGAGCCGGCGCTGATCCAGACCGTGCGCGGCGTGGGCTACCGCCTGGCGCTGCCCGACACCCCGGCGTGATGGCCGGGCTGCGCGGCCTGTGGGCATCCACGGGCTTCCGGCTGGCGGCTTATGTTGGCCTGCTGGTCAGCATCACCATCGCCGCCACGCTGGCGGTGGTGTATCTGCAGACGGTGGGGGTGATGCAGCAGCGCATGGCGCGCGCGGTGGCGCTGGACAGCCAGCGCCTGATGCAGCGCTTTGCCCAGGACGGTCTCGACGCGCTGGTGCGCACCCTGCAGGCCGAGCAAGCACGCGGTCTGGACGGCGGGGACGAGCTGTTGCTGCTGCTGGACGCCGGCCGCCGACCGCTGGCCGGCAACATGCAGCTGGACACGGCCGAGCTGCCGCGCGCCGACGCCACGCTGCAGCGCAGCATCGAGCGTCGCGGCCGTACGGTGCACGCCTATCTGCAGTTGCGCCACCTGGACGGCGGCGCCCTGTTGCTGGTGGGCCACGATATGCGCGACCAGGACGGCGTGGAATCGCTGGTGCTGCAGGCCTGCCTGGCCGCGCTGGGCGTGTCGGCGCTGCTGCTGGCCGGCGGCACTTTTGTCTTTCGCCAGCGGCTGGAGGGCGCCGTCGCCGACATCCGCGAGACCGCCGGGCGCATCGCCGCCGGGCAGTTGCAGGCGCGCATCCCGGTGCTGGGCGAACCCGACGAGTTCGCGCTGCTCGGCCAGGACATCAACCGCATGCTGGACCGCATCCAGGCGCTGATGGACGGAGTGCGCCACGTCAGCGACACCATCGCGCACAACCTGCGCACGCCACTGACCCGGGTGCTGCTGCGCCTGCAGCGCACCGCTGGCGCCGATGCCGACGCCGTCACCCTGCGCACCGTGCTGCACGACAGCGCCACCGACCTGCAGGAGCTGGCCATCACCTTCGAGAAGCTGCTGCGCATCGCCGAGGCCGAGGCCGGCACGCGGCGCATGCCGTTCGAGGCCGTGGACCTGCAGGCCATCGCCCGCGACGTCTGCGAGCTGTACGACGCCGTGGCCGAGGATGCCGGGCAGGCCCTGGTGCAGACGCATGCCGAGGCGGCGCCAGAGCCGGCGCTGGTGCATGGCGATGCCGACCTGCTGGCCAGCGCGGTGGCCAACCTGGTGGACAACGCACTGAAGCACAGCGGCCCCGGGGCGCGCGTCGAGCTTACCGTCAGGCAGGCCGGCACGCACCTGCAGCTGGCTGTGTGCGACAACGGGCCGGGCGTGCCCGCGCACGAGCTGCAGCGCCTGGGCCTGCGCTTTCACCGCCTGAACGCCGCCGTGCCTGGCCAGGGCCTGGGCCTGGCCAGCGTGCGCGCCATCGCCGCGCTGCACGGCGGCACGCTGCAGCTGCAGCCTGGCACGCCAGGGCTGTGCGCGCTGCTGGACCTGCCCGGCCACGCCATCCCCGCCTGAAGGCGCAGCGCGCCCGCGCCGGCGCACATGGACGAACGGCAATGTTCCGGCAATGCCACGCCGCGCCATCCCTTCCTACCATGCCGGCGGGCCCTGGCTGCGCGCGGCTGAACGTCGCGCCGCCAGGTCTTGATGTCCTTCCTTTGCGGGGTATGCAATGCATTTCAAGACCAATAGACAGGAGCTGCTGTGCGCGGCGCTCCTGATGAGCATAGGTGCCGCGGCCGCCTGGGGCGGCACCCACTACACCATCGGCACCCTGGGCCGCATGGGCCCCGGCTTCTTCCCGGTGGCGCTGGGCTGCACGCTGATGCTGCTGGCGTTGCTGATGGTGTTCACGCCGGTGTCCGCCGAGGACGAGGAGGCCGGCGAGGCCGAGCCGGCCAACACCCGCGCCTGGGCTTTCATCACCGCTGGCGTGGTCAGCTTCATCGTGCTGGGTTCGATGACCGGCTTGGTGCCCGGCACCTTCTTCCTGGTGCTGCTGGCCGCCATGGGTGACCGGGGCAACAGCAAGCGCGCCTGCGTGCTGGTGGCCGTCGGCGTGACGGTGCTGGCGGTGGTGCTGTTCCGTCTGCTGCTGCAGATCCAGATTCCCCTGTTCACCTGGATGTAATCGCCATGGAAGTCCTGAACAACCTGCTGGGCGGCTTCGTCGTCGCCCTCACCCCGCACAACCTGCTCTACTCCTTCATCGGGGTCTTCATGGGCAACTTGATCGGCGTGCTGCCGGGCATCGGGCCGCTGGCGGCGATCTCCATGCTGCTGCCCGTGACCTATTCGCTGGAGCCGACCGGGGCGCTGATGATGCTGGCCGGCATCTACTACGGCGCGCAGTACGGCGGCGCCACCACCTCCATCTTGCTGAACCTGCCGGGCGTGGCCTCGCACGCCGTGACCTGCCTGGACGGCCACCCCATGGCGCGCAAGGGCCAGGGCGGCGCGGCGCTGTTCATGGCCATGTTCGCCTCGTTCATCGGCGCTACGGTGGGCATCGTGGTGATGATGTTCTTCTCGCCACTGCTGGTGGACATTGCCTTCAAGTTCGGCCCGGCGGAGTACTTCGCGATGATGCTGCTGGGCCTGCTGGCGGCCTCGACGCTGGCCAAGGGCTCGCCCCTGAAGGGCGTGGCGATGGTGTTCGTCGGGCTGATCCTGGGCGTGGTCGGCACCGACGTGAACTCGGGCGTGGCGCGCTTTTCCTTCGACGTGCCCGAGCTGACCGACGGCATCTCGCTGGTGGCGCTGGCCATGGGCCTGTTCGGCGTCGCCGACATCCTGCGCCACGCCAACCGCATCGGCACCGGCGACCCGGTGCGCAGCACGCCCATCACCATGCGCTCGTTGCGCCTGCCGCCGGGCGACATGCGCCGCTCGTGGCTGCCGATCGTGCGCGGCACCGGCATCGGGGCCTTCTTCGGCATCCTGCCGGGCACCGGCTCGACGATCGCCTCGTTCATGTCCTACGCGACGGAAAAGAAGCTTTCGCGCACGCCCGAGCGCTTCGGCCGCGGCGCCATCGAGGGCATCGCCGGCCCCGAGGCATCAAACAACGCCGCCGCGCAGACGGCCTTCATCCCGACCATGAGCCTGGGCATTCCCGGAGACGCCGTGATGGCGCTGATGCTGGGCGCGCTGATGATCCACAACATCCAGCCCGGCCCGCAGATCATCTCCGAGCACCCGACCATCTTCTGGGGCCTGATCGCCAGCTTTTGGATCGGCAACCTGCTGCTGCTGGTGCTCAACATCCCGCTGATTGGCATGTGGGTCAAACTGCTGAGCGTGCCCTACCGCATCATCTACCCCGCCGTGCTGTTCTTCATCTGCATCGGCGTGTACAGCACCAACAACAATTTCTTCGACGTGGGCGCCGTGCTGGCCATCGGCATTGCCGGCTTCATCTTCGCGCGGCTGGGCTTCGAGCCCGCCCCGCTGCTGCTGGGCTTCGTGCTGGGGCCCATGGTCGAGGAGAACTTCCGCCGCGCCCTGCTGCTGTCGCGCGGCAACATGAACGTGTTCGTCACCCGCCCGATCAGCGGCACCTTCATGGCGCTGTGCGTGCTGCTGCTGGTGGGCGTGGCGTATTCCCGCCTGCGCCGCAAGCCCGCCACCCTGCCCCCGGCCGAGTTGGCGCCCGCGGGCTGAAGCGGCACCACGGGGACGGTGCGCCGGCGGCATCCTACGCCGCGCCGCTTACTGCGCCGACGCACCACCCCCGGCCCCACTTGCTAGGCTGCACTCCAGGCTTTCGGGCCTTCCCCGGTCCCCACCGCAACCGCGTCGCAAGGAGTCTCGCCATGCTGAAATACGCTCTCATCTTCGCCATCATCTCGCTCATCGCCGGTGCACTTGGCTTCACCGGCATCGCCGCCGGCTCGGCGGGCATCGCCAAGCTGCTGTTCTTCGTCTTCGTGGCGCTCGCTGTGCTGTTCGTGGTGCTGGCGCTGCTGGGCGTGGGGGCGGCGCGCAAGGCGCTCAGGTAGCAATTGGCTGCTCCTTGATACTGGCTTTTATAAGCTGGTGCCCAAACAAAAAAGGCAGGTGACGCATCACCTGCCTTTTTTGTTCGTCATTTACGCAAGGCGCGGAGCACGCCATGCGTTGCAGACCATCATGGGTCGATGTAGTTCACGAACGGCTTGCAATGGCCTTCCATCGTGCCATTGAAGCTCTTGGCGATGATGGTGCCGTTGATGTGGCCATTGTTGGCGACGACATCGGCCTGGGGCGCGAAGATCGTGCCCTCGATGGCCACGCCGCCCAGCTCGATCTTGCTGATGGCATCGTCGAACACCCAGATCGTGTGATCGTTGTTCGGCGCGAAACTCTGCAGGCCCAGGTTCTCCATCTTTACCGAGGTTTGGCCATCGGCCTTGACCTTGACCACGGTCCAGGTACGCGAGCCGAACTCATCCGTCCAGCGGGTATTGGTCAGGGTCACGACATCGGCGTTGGACAGATCCTTGGCATTGACATCGAACAGATAGACCGCGCGGCGGCCGCCCGGCTGGGTGTTGGTGCCGCCCGTGGAGGAGCAGTTGCTGGCGTCGTTGCCAGACATCTCGCAGCGGCCCAGGTTCTTGCCGTCCAGCGTGATGTTGGTGCGTGGTGCGTTGTAGCTGCGCACCGTCGTAGTGCCATTGGCCGGCGTCATCCAAATGCCGCCGTACATGTTGCTCAGGTAGGAATCGAAGAAGGTCTGGACCGCACTGCCCAGGGGAATCTGGGAGTAGCCAGTCCAGCCATGGGCCCCGGGCGTCTTGTTATTGGGTTGCAGACTGTTGTAGCCCCAATTGTCCGTGTCGTTTCCCCAGCCCACCCACAGCTCGGGCGCAATCGCCGTGAACAGGTCATTGCCTGTGGCCGCGAACACCGAACTACCGGGCAGCAGGGTCACGCTGGAGTCAGGGGCCAGCGTGACGTTGCTACCTTGCCCCAGGATCACGGCGCCGTCGATAGTGCCACTGGGGTGGTCCTGCCAGTCCAGCTTGCCCGACACCAGCATGCCGATTTGCGGCTTGTCTGGAGCATTCTGATGGACGATGTCGGCCTTGCCCACGGTGTAGCCGCTGCTCAGGTAGGCATTGCCACCGGCCGCGAAACCGCACTGCATGTCGGACTGCTTGGCAGTGAAATCATTACGCGTCACCACGTTGAAACGACTGAACACGCCAACGCTCATCCAGAAATGCGCGTTCTGTGTCCACGCATGCGCAGGGACCTGCGCCGCCATGGCCGCGGCTGCCGCGACCGTACCCATCAAGACTCTCCGCAGCTTCATAGCTATGCTCCTCAGTCAGGTGAAACAGATTGTTTGAAACGCTGCGGATAGTAGAGGCGCTTGTTAGCTTGTGTCAATCGGGTTTCTGTAGGCCATTGCCCCTGCAACCCCAGCTTTGTCACTGTGTTGAAGTTCGTTGACAAAGCAGCTGGCTCCTGCCTTGCCGCTGGTCATCCCGCGCACCGCGACCGGCCGTGCGCGGCTGTTGTGCGACGATGCGCTTCCCTGTCAACCCGTCGGCAGCCGGATGCACCTGGCCTGCCGTTTTCCAGACGCCGAACCGCCATGCTCCGCATCACCCTGGCCCAGCTCAACCCCACCCTGGGCGACATCGAACGCAACACCCAGCGCATGCTGGCCACCGCCCGGCAGGCGGCGGCGCAGGGCGCGGACCTCGTGGTGTTCCCGCAGCTGGCCGTCACCGGCTGGCACCCCGGCGACCTGCTGGACCTGCCGGGCTTCATGGACCGGGTGGATGCCGCCCTGGAGCAGCTGCGCCAGGAAAGCGTCGCGCTGCCCGACCTGCACTGGGTGCTGGGCGCGCCGACGCGTGTCGAAGGCCGGCCGGGCCGGCTGCACGACAGCCTGCTGGTGCTGCACGGCGGCGAGCTGCGCCTGCAATGCGGCCGCCAGCTGCTGGCCACGCGCGGCGACTTCGACGAGCACCGGCACTTCGACGCTGCGCCCGCCGCGCCGCGCCTGCTGCGCATGGGCCGCACGCGCGTGGCCTTGCTGATCGGCGCGGAGGCGCTGGCCGAGGCAGGCGCCGACGACGCCGTCCTGGCCGGCGTGGCCGCCGCCGCGCCCGACCTGGTGCTGCACATCGACGCGCACAGCAGCTACCTGGGCCGGCGCGCCCAGGTGCACGCGGCGCTGGCGCAGGCGGCCACGCGCTGCGGCGCGGCGCTGGTCAGCGTGAACCAGATCGGGGGGCACGACGCCCTGGTGTATGACGGCGGCTCGCTGGCGGCGCTGCCCGGCGCGGGCGTGGTCTTCGAGGCGCGGCGCTTCGAGGTGGACACCCCGACGCTGGTGCTGGCAGAGGACGGCGGCCTGCGCGGCCGGCAGGGCGAGCCGCTGGCTGCCATCGACCCGGCCGGCCTGCCGACCCTGGAGTTCTATCGCCGCCAGCTGGTGCTGGGCCTGCGCGACTATGCGCGCCGCTGCGGCTTCGATAAGGTGGTGGTGGGCAGCTCGGGCGGGCTGGACAGCGCGCTGACGCTGGCGCTGGCCGCCGAGGCGCTGGGCGCTGACCAGGTCGTCGGCATCACCATGCCCTCGCGCTTTTCCACCAGCGGCTCCGTGGACGATTCGGTGGCGCTGTGCCGCAATCTCGGCATCGAGCTGCTCAGCCACCCCATCGTCGATCTGGTGGGCGCCTGCGCGCAGCAGTTCGAGGCCAGCTTCGGCCAGCCGCTGGCCGGGCTGGCGCTGGAGAACGTGCAGGCACGCCTGCGCGGCACGGTGCTGATGGAGTACTCCAACGCCTTCGGCCACCTGCTGCTGACCACCGGCAACAAGTCCGAGAGCGCCGTCGGCTACTGCACGCTGTACGGCGACACCAACGGCGGCCTGGGCCTGGTGGGCGACCTGTACAAGACCGAGATCTTCGAGCTGGCGCGCCACCTGAACCGCGAGGCCGGGCGCGAGCTGGTGCCGCAGGCGGTGATCGACAAGCCGCCGTCGGCCGAGCTGGCGCCGGGCCAGCGCGACGACGACAGCCTGCCGCCGTACCCGGTGCTCGACGAAATCCTGAAGTTCTTCGTCGAGGGACCGCTGCTGCCGCCGGAGCAGTTCGATGCCGCGCGCGCTTTCGTCGAGGAGCTGCTCGGCCGCGACGACGGCCGCGCGCTGGTGCAGCGCGTGCGCGGCCTGATGGCGCGCAGCGAGTACAAGCGCCACCAGTCCGCACCCATGCTGCGCGTGCGGCCGCGGCCATTTGGCAGCGGCGGCTGGCAGCTGCCGATCGCCGCGCGCCAGGGGTGAACGCATCCGCCGCCGCCGATTCATAGCCAAATCGGCCTTTAGCCCAATGAATACATGGGCCTCCAGCTCTCATATCAATAGCATTTTTGCATGTATGACGTTGCCCTTCTGATCGGTCGCTTCCAGCCCGTGCATGCCGGCCACGTGGCGCTGCTGCGGCATGCGCTGGCGCAGGCGCGGCGGGTGCTGGTGGTAGCCGGCTCGGCCTACCAGGCGCGCACGCCCAAGAATCCCTTCACCTGGGAAGAGCGCGCGGCCATGCTGCAGGGCGCCGTGCCCCCGGCCGACGCCGCGCGCCTGCAGGTGCTGCCGGTGCGCGACTATTACGACGAGGCGCGCTGGGTCGCGGCGGTGCAGTACGCGGTCGCCCCCCATGTCCAGGACGGCGCGCGCGTGGCGCTGGTCGGCCACTTCAAGGACGCCACCAGCCAGTACCTGACCTGGTTCCCCGGCTGGCAACTGCTGGAGCTGCCGCGCCAAGGCGGCATGGACGCCACGCGCATCCGCGATGCCTGGCTAGGCGCGGCGCCCGGCGCGCTGGACGCGGCGCTGGCGCCGCTGGCGGACGAGATCCCGCCGGCCACGCTGGCACAGCTGCGGGCGCTGGCCGCCACGCCCGCCTTCCCGGCGCTGCAGCACGAGTGGCGCGCGCTGCGCGAGTACCGCGCCGCCTGGGCAGGCGCGCCTTACCCGCCGGTTTTCGTCACCGTCGATGCGCTGCTGCAGTGCCGCGGCCAGGTGCTGCTGATCCGCCGCGCGCACGCGCCGGGACAGGGCCTGCTGGCGCTGCCCGGCGGCTTCATCGAGCAGCGCGAGACGCTGTGGCAGTCCTGCCTGCGCGAGCTGGCCGAGGAAACTCACTGCGCCCTGCCCCAGGCCCGGCTGCGTGCCGCGCTGCGCGGCGTGGCGGTGTTCGACCACCCGGACCGCAGCCAGCGCGGGCGCATCATCGGCCACGTGCACCATTTCGACCTGGGCGATGCGCCCCTGCCCGAGGTGCGCGGCGGCGACGATGCCAGCGAGGCCCAGTGGACGCCCATCGCGCAGCTGCCAGCGCTGGAGGCGCGCTTCCACGACGACCACTTCCACATCCTGGACCATTTCCTCGGGCTTACGCAGTTCCACTGACGGTGCGCTTTTGCGCGCCTTCGATGCAATACTGCCCGCGCCAGTGCAGCGGGTCGGACGGTGGGTCGATGCGAAGCAGCGCACACCCCCAGCCCGCGGCTGCTGGCGTGTGCATGCATTCGACAACACCGTTCCAGGAGACAACATGCCCGCAAAGTCCCACACCGCGCTGCGGTGGACCTTCACCGCCCTGGCCAGCGCCGTGCTCGCCGCCTGTGGCGGCAGCTCGTCCGGCCCCGACAACAGCCTGCCCGCCGGGGTGCGCGAGATCAGCGCCACCACGTACTCCGCCACCAGCGTGGGCAGCGGCAGCACCGCCGCCAGCCAGGACTTGCTCACCGGCGGCATCGGCAAGACTGGCCTGGGCGCCGCCGCCGCGCCGGCCTACGCCGACCCGGCCAAACCCACGGCGGCCGAGCTGCGGCGCAACGCTCTGTACTCCAACTACCGCGGCATCCTCGACCCCAGCGCCAATGGCGGCTATGGCCGGCTGTACGGCCCCAACGTGACTGCCGCCGGCCAGGTGACAACCGGTGAAGGCCTGATCCCCGGGCGGGAATACCTGGCGGTGTACGACGAAGGCAGCGGCCGCCAGCAGGTGGTGATGGCCGTACAGGTGCCGGACAGCTTCAACTCGGCGCGGCCCTGCGTCATCCTGGGCCCGTCGTCGGGTTCGCGCGGCGTGTATGGCGCCATCGGCACTGCCAGCGAGTGGGGCCTGAAAAAGGGCTGCGCCGTGGCGCTGACCGATGCCGGCAAGGGCGTGGGCCTGCACAACCTGATGGATGACACCGTGAACCAGCTCGACGGTACGCGCGCCACGCGCAGCGCCGCCGGCTCCATGGCGTACTTCGCCGCCGCCCTGAGCGACGCGGCGCGCGCCGCCTACAACGCGGCGTTTCCGAACCGCATCGCCATCAAGCAGGCGCAGTCGCAGCAAAACCCCGAGAAGGAGTGGGGCCGTGACACCCTGGTGTCCGCACGCTATGCACTGTATGTGCTGAACCAGCAGTTCGGCTCGCCGGACAACCGCGTGCCGTTCACCAGCGACAACACCACGGTGATCGCCGCCTCGGTCTCCAACGGCGGCGCGGCGGTGCTGCGCGCGGCTGAGCAGGACAGTGGCGGGCTGATCGACGGCGTGGTCGCCTCCGAGCCCAAGACCGATGTGGGCACAGCCGGCAACTACGGCGTGCAGTTCGACGGCCGCCCGGTGGCCGGCTACGGCAAGACGCTGGCCGAATACACCACCTTCGGCAACCTCTACCAGCCCTGCGCGGCGCTGGCGCCCGAGGCGCAGCTGACCGAGACCTCGGCCTACAACTACATCGCCCTGACCAACATGACCGAGCGCGCCACCGCGCGCTGCGACGGCCTGGCCGCCAAGGGGCTGGTGCGCGGCGCCACCACCGCCGAACGCGCTTCGGATGCGCTGGCACGCCTGCGCGCCTGGGGTTGGACGGCGGACAACGACACCATGCACAACGCGCACTACGCGCTGGGCAACGGCCCCATTCTGTCGGCCATGTACCCTTGGTCGTACGGCCGCTTCGCCGCCGACGCCAATGTCTGCGGCACCAGCTTCGCCGCTGCCAGCGCCACTGGCGAGGTGGTCCCCGCCGCGCCCGCGGTGCTGGCGCAAAGCGCGGCGCTGGCCAACGGCACCTCCAACGGCGTGCCGGCCACGGTCATCTACAACGACTCGGTCGGCGGCGCCCGCGCCTGGCAGTTCGCGGTGTCGCCCTCGACGGGCAAGGCCGACCTGGGCCTGGACCAGGCGCTGTGCCAGCACGCGCTGGTCACCGGCCAGGACCCGGTCACGGGCGCGCCGCTGACGGCCGCCAGCACGCCCACCAAGGCCCAGAGCGACGCCGTGCGCGCCGGCATCCAGGAAGTGCTGCTGAACGGCAACCTGCGCAGCAAGCCGACCATCATCGTCGCCGGCCGCAGCGACGCGCTGATCCCGGTGAACGACAACGCACGCGCCTACACCGCGCTGAACCACGCTGTGGAAGGCGGCAGCAGCCGGCTGCGCTACATCGAGGTGACCAACGGCCAGCACTTCGACGCCTTCCTGCCACTGGCGGGCTTCGACACGCGCTTCGTGCCGCTGCACCCGTACTTCAACCAGGCGCTGGACGCGATGTGGGCCACGCTCACCTCCGGCGCGGCGCTGCCGCCCAGCCAGGTCGTGCGCACCACGCCGCGCGGCGGCATGCCGGGCGCGGCGCCGGCGATCACCGCCGCGCAGCTGCCGCCCTTCGTCGCCGCGCCGGCGGCGGGCGACCAGATCGGCTTCGCCGGCAACGCCATCGCCGTGCCGCGCTGAGATGGCAGGCGCAACACAACCTGCCAAGCCCCCGGCGCACCGGGGCGCCTGCGGCCCGTCTGACGGGGCCGCAGGCGCCAGCCGGCGCCGCTGGCTGCAGGGCGCGCTCGCCTCGGCGCTAGTGCCATGGGCGGCGCATGCGGCCCCGCGCGCCGGCGAGATCGTCATCGGCCAGGTCGCGCCGCTGTCGGGGGTGCTGGCCTCGACCGGGCGGCAAATGGTGCTGGGCGGCCGCCTGTACTTCGACTGGGTCAATGCCAACGGCGGCGTGCACGGCGCCGCCATCCGCCACGAGGTGGTGGACGACGGCTACCGCGTGGAAGACACGGTGCGCGCCACCCGCGCGCTGCTGGCGCGGCCGGAAGTGGTGGCGTTGTTCGGCTTTGCCGGCACGGCCAACATCACGCAGCTGCTGCAGGACGGCGTGCTGGCCGAGGGCGGCGCGGCCCTGGTCGCGCCCTACACCGGGGGCGAGGCGCTGCGCACACCCTTCAACCCGTGGATCTTCCACGTGCGCGCCGGCTACGCCGACGAGGCCGAACACATGGTGCAGCACCTGACCACCATCGGCGTGGAGCGCGTGGCGGTGCTCTACCAGGACGACGGCTTCGGCCAGGCTGGCCTGGCGGGCGTGCGCGCGGCATTGGCCCGGCGCAAGCTACAGCCCGTGGCCGAGGCCGGCTACGAACGCAACACCGACCAGGTCGAGGCCGCAGTGCAGGCCATCCGGCAGTCGGATGCGCAGGCCGTCATCATGGTGGCCATCAACCGACCGGCATCCGCCTTCATCCGGCGCTACCGCGAGCTCGGCGGGGGTGCACAGCTGTACAGCATCTCGGTGGTCGACCCGAACGAGATCGTGCAGCTGGCCGGGCTCAAGAACGCCCATGGCGTGCGCATCAGCCAGGTCGTGCCCTACCCGTTTCGTTCTGCGCTACCAGTGGTGCGTGAGTACCAACGGCTGCTGAAAACGCAGGCGCCGGATACGGAGGTCAGCTACACCAGCTTCGAGGAATTCCTCGGCGCCAAGGTGCTGGTCGAGGGCCTGCGCCGCGCCGGCCCGCAGCCCACGCGCGCCAAGGTCCTGCAAGCCCTGGAGTCGCTGCAGGATTTCGACCTGGGTGGCCTGCGCGTGGACTACGGGCCACGCAACCGCATCGGCTCGCGCGCAGTCGAGGTCACCGTGATCGGCAGCACCGGAAGGCTGGTGCGCTGACAGGTGCGGTGCTGCGCGCCATGTCGCACGGCGCCGCATCTGCCTCTTGAAATGCAGCGAAATGGCCCTATCATTAGCACTCGAAGCAGACGAGTGCTAACAACACTGTCGGCTGACATCCCGAGCGCCCGCCCTGAACCAGCGGGCGCGCTGTTTGAACGTCACTACCCCTAGTTCACAGGAGAGAGAGCCATGAACCTTCGCCCCCTGCACGATCGCGTGATCGTCAAGCGTATCGAGAGCGAGACCACCACCGCTTCGGGCATCGTGATCCCCGACAACGCTGCCGAGAAGCCCGATCAGGGTGAAGTGCTGGCCGTGGGCCCCGGCAAGAAGAACGACAAGGGCGAAGTCTCCGCCCTGAACGTGAAGGTCGGCGACCGCGTGCTGTTCGGCAAGTACAGCGGCCAGACCGTCAAGCTCCACGGCGAGGAGCTACTGGTGATGAAGGAAGACGACCTGTTCGCGGTCGTCGAGAAGTAACCCGGCCCTTCCCGATACTCACTTTTTCATAGCTGCAAGCCCTTCATCCATATGGGCTTGCGGCATATTTGAACCACATATACGGAGTCAGCAATGGCAGCAAAAGACGTAGTTTTCGGCGGCGAAGCCCGCGCCCGCATGGTCGAGGGTGTGAACATCCTGGCCAATGCTGTGAAGGTCACCCTGGGCCCCAAGGGCCGCAACGTGGTGCTCGAGCGCTCGTTCGGCGCCCCCACCGTGACCAAGGACGGCGTGTCCGTGGCCAAGGAAATCGAGCTCAAGGACAAGCTGCAGAACATGGGCGCCCAGCTCGTGAAGGAAGTGGCCTCCAAGACCAACGACATCGCCGGTGACGGCACCACCACCGCCACCGTGCTGGCCCAGGCCATCGTGCGCGAAGGCACCAAGTACGTGGCCGCCGGCCTGAACCCGATGGACCTCAAGCGCGGCATCGACAAGGCGGTCGTCGCCCTGGTCGAGCAGCTCAAGGCCCAGTCCAAGGCCACCACGACCTCTAAGGAAATCGCCCAGGTGGGCTCGATCTCCGCCAACGCCGACGAGTCGGTGGGCAAGATCATTGCCGACGCGATGGACAAGGTCGGCAAGGAAGGCGTGATCACCGTCGAGGACGGCAAGAGCCTGGACAACGAGCTGGACGTCGTGGAAGGCATGCAGTTCGACCGCGGCTACCTGTCGCCCTACTTCATCAACAACCCCGAGAAGCAGGCTGCGCTGCTGGACAACCCCTTCGTGCTGCTGTTCGACAAGAAGATCAGCAACATCCGTGACCTGCTGCCCACGCTGGAGCAGGTCGCCAAGGCCGGCCGTCCGCTCTTGATCATCGCCGAGGAAGTCGAGGGCGAAGCCCTGGCGACGCTGGTGGTGAACACCATCCGCGGCATCCTGAAGGTGGTGGCTGTCAAGGCTCCTGGCTTCGGTGACCGCCGCAAGGCCATGCTGGAAGACATCGCCATCCTGACGGGCGGCAAGGTGATCGCCGAGGAAGTGGGCCTGTCGCTGGAGAAGGTGACGCTGGCCGACCTGGGCCAGGCCAAGACCATCGAGGTGGGCAAGGAAAACACCATCATCATCGACGGTGCCGGCAACGCCGATGACATCCAGGCGCGCGTCAAGCAGATCCGCGTGCAGATCGAGGAAGCCACCAGCGACTACGACCGCGAGAAGCTGCAAGAGCGCGTGGCCAAGCTGGCCGGCGGCGTGGCCGTGATCAAGGTCGGCGCTGCCACCGAGGTCGAGATGAAGGAAAAGAAGGCGCGCGTGGAAGACGCCCTGCACGCCACCCGCGCTGCCGTGGAAGAAGGCATCGTCGCTGGCGGCGGCGTGGCCCTGCTGCGCGCACGCCAGGCCATCGGCCACCTGAAGGGCGACAACGCCGAACAGGAAGCCGGCATCAAGCTGGTGCTCAAGGCCATCGAGTCGCCTCTGCGCGAGATCGTTGCCAACGGCGGCGGCGAGCCTTCGGTGGTCGTGAACAAGGTGCTGGAAGGCACGGGCAACTACGGCTACAACGCCTCCAACGACACCTACGGCGACATGCTGGAGATGGGCATTCTGGACCCGACCAAGGTGACCCGCACCGCGCTGCAGAACGCCGCGTCCGTCGCGTCGCTGCTGCTGACGACCGAGGCCATGGTCGCCGAGGCGCCGAAGGAAGAAGCCGCTGGCGGCGGCATGCCCGACATGGGCGGCATGGGTGGCATGGGCGGCATGGGCATGTAAGCCTTCCGGCCCTCCGGAAATGAAAGCCCCGCAGGCATCGCGCCTGCGGGGCTTTTTCCTTTTGGCGAGCCAGAAGCCCTCGCACCGGGACGGCACGCGGTTTTTCTGGCCTGCCTTTATCGGATGCGCCCGCGTCTGGTTGTAAAATTGAGATTCATTCTCATTTTCAACTGGGACACTCAATGTGGATCGGCATCCTGCTGGCCGCCCTGTGCGGCTGGCTTTTTTTGTGCGCCACGCCGCGCGTGGACGGGCCGCTGCGCGGCTGGCGCGGCACGGCGCTGGGGCTGCTGGCGGCGGCGCTGGCGGTGCACCGCCTGCAGGCCGGCACCGGCCTGGGCTTGGCCGCGTCCGTCGCCCTGGCGCTGGGCGTGGCCATGCTGGCCGTGCCGGGCCTGAGCTGGGCGCATGCCGCGCGCCAACGCCACGCCAGCGCGGCGGCTGATGTCCATCGCCTGCCCCGGAAGGCAGCGCGGTGAGCGACGCTGCTTCGGCCGCACCGCGCCACCTGCTGTTCAAGGGCTGCGCCGGCCTCGTGCTTGGGTTTCCGCTGGCCTTGTGGCTCAGCTGGCTGCTGACCTACGGCGGGCTGCTGCCGGACTTCGTGCCGGTACGCGACCAGGTCGCCATGTGGCTGGCGACGCTGCTGTGGGCGGCGGCGCCGTGCGCGGCCTTCCTGGCGCGCAGTCGTGCGCAGTGCGCCGGCGTCTTTCTGCTGGCCAACGCGGCGGCCTGCGCCGCCTGGAAGGTGCTGCAATGAGCCTCAAGGCGCAGACCGTCAAGGACTATCTGGCGGTGCATACCTGGGTCGGCATCCTGTGCGGGCTGGTGCTGTTCGTGGCCTTCTACGCCGGCGCGTTCTCCATGCTGGAGTCCGACATCACCCGCTGGACGCAGCCGCCGGCGCCCGCATCTAGCGCTATCAGCGACGATGGCGATGCGCTGGCCGCCGCCTTCTTCGCCACCCATCCGGAGGCCCGGGGGCGCGTGCGCCTGTTCTGGCCCGGCCCGGACCACGCCCAGCCGGCGCTGCTGCACCAGCCGCCCGGCGGCGCCGCGGCCACCTGGTGGCAGCTCGCCCGCGACGGCCAGCTGCGCCGCGCCAGCCGCGCCGACGAGGCGCACACAAGCGGCAACTTCGTCGACCACCTGCACCGCAAGGGCGGCCTGCCGATCCCGCTGGAGGTGGCCGAACCGCTGATCGGCATGGTGTCGCTGGCCTATGGGCTGGCGCTGGTCTCGGGCATCGTGGTGCTGCTGCCGTCGCTGGTCAAGGACCTGTTCCACCTGCGCCTGGGCGCCAACCTCAAGCGCATGTGGCTGGACGTGCACAACCTGCTGGGCGTGGCCAGCCTACCGTTCCACCTGGTCATCGCCTTCACCGCCGCGGTCTTCGGCCTGCACGACTTCGTCTATGACGCGCAGGACCTCTTCATCTACCAGGACGGCCTGCGGGCCACCGTGGCGCGCGACAGCGCCCCGCGCCCCCAGGTGGCGCGCGCCGACTGGCTGACGCCGAGCGCGCTGCGCGCGCGCGTGCAGGAGCAGGCGCCGCAGTTCGTGCCGCTGGCGCTGGACCTGCGGCTGCAGCCCGGCGGCGCCATCGCCGTGGTCACCGGCAGCGACGAGCGGCACTTCCAGCGCGCCTCGCGCTACGGCTTGGCCTTCGTCAACCCAGGCAGCGGCGAGATCTACGACCGCAGCTACCTGCCCGGCGCCAGCAGCCACGCCTCCACGGCCCTGATCAGCAGCCTGTTCGCGCTGCACTTCGGCAGCTTCGGCGGCGACACGGTGCGCGTGGTGTATGTGCTGCTGGGCCTGTCGGGCGCGCTGCTGTTCTACACCGGCAACCTGCTGTGGATCGAATCGCGCACCCGGCACGCGCGCCGCGGCCAGGAGACGGCACCGGCGCAGCGCCCCCGCCATGTGCGCGTGGTCTCGGCGCTGACCCTGGGCGTGTGCCTGGGCTGCGCCGCCGCGCTGCCGGCCACGCTGGCGCTGGCGCGCTGGCTGGCGCCGTGGCTGCCCGACCTGGACGCGCTGCACCAGGGCGCGTACTTCGGCCTGTTCGGCGCCTGCGTCGCCTGGGCGCTGTGGCGCGGCACCGAGCGCGCGGCGCGGCCGCTCTTGTGGCTGGCCGCCGCCGGCAATGCGCTGGTGCCGCTGGCCGCCCTGCTGCGGCCCGGCGCCGACGGCGTGCTGCTGGGCGCTACCTGCGCACTGCTGGCGCTGTTCTTCGCCTGGCTGGGCTGGCGCCAGCGCCAAGTTCACCCTTCCCTTCCACCCCTTGCCCCCGAAACCTGACTCCATGTCCACTACCACCCGCCGCGCGCTGCGGCTGTCCCCCATCGCCCTGGCGCTGCTCGGCCTGGGCGCCGCCGCCCAGCAGCAGCCTGTCCCGGGCCCGGACGCAGGCACCGCCGCGCTGCCCACCGTGACCGTGCGCAGCAAGTACGAACGCGAGGACCTGCCGGTGCGCGCGCCGGGCCACAAGGCCGCCTCGGGCGCGCGCCTGGGTATCCTGGGCGCGACCTCGATCATGGAAGCGCCTGTACACGTCAACGCCTACACCCGCGAGCTGGCCGAGGACTGGTCGGCGCTGACGCTGCAGGACGTGCTGGAGAACGACTCGGCGGTGGTCTTCACGACCAACAAGAACCACCTGCTGCAGAACTTCAACCTGCGCGGCCTGGACATGGGCGCCATGGACATCGCCACCAACGGCCTGTACGGCATCGCGCCGGCCAACTCGGTGCCGGTGGAGATGTTCGAGCGCATTGAGGTGCTGCGCGGCCCCAATGTGCTGCTGTCGGGCATGCCGCCGAACAACAGCGTTGCCGGCACGGTGAACATGGTGACCAAGCGCGCGCTGCCCCAGCCGATCGCCGACCTGACGCTGACCTACGCGTCCAAGTCCTACTTCCAGGCGCATGCCGACGTGGGCCGGCGCTTTGGCGAGGAAAAGCGCCTGGGCATCCGCTTCAACGGCGTGTACGGTGCCGGCGACATGGGCGCCAGGGACGAGGAGCAAAAGCGCCGCGTCGGCGCGCTGGCACTGGACTACGTGGGCGACCGCGCGCGCGTTTCCTTCGACCTCTACAGCAGCGTCAACCAGATCGACAACGGCAGCCCGGGCATGTTCAACTTCCTGGGCAATGCCGCCATCCCCGGCGTGGGCCGCCTGCTGGCGCCGCCCAGGGGCGACACCAACATGTTCCGCGGCACGCATGGCGAGTACGACAACAGCGGCGCCCTGGCGCGCGCCGAGTTCGACTTCTCGCAGGACTGGCAGGGTTACCTGGCGCTGGGCGGCTCCGAGGCCAAGGGCCAGGGCCTGCTGTTCGGCACGCGCGCCTTCGTCACCGGCGCCGACGGCACCACGCGCGGCGCCATCTACCACGTGCACACCGAGTCCGAGCGCCGCACCGCCGAGGCGGGTGTGATCGGCAAGTTCGACACCGGAGCGCTGCGCCACCGCCTGCAGCTGTCGGCCAACATCCTCAAGCACCAAGAAGGCACGGCCAACACGGCGTGCAACTACTGCTACACCACCCACCTGTACGACCCGGTGGTGCCCAACTTCCCGGCGGCGCCTGTGTGGAAGGGCTACAACACCGAGAACCACTACCGCTCGCTGGCCGTGGCCGACACCCTGGCGTTCGCAGGCGACGCGGTGCTGCTGACGCTGGGCGGGCGCCACCAGACGGTGAAGATGCCGCTGCAGGGCTACGAAGAAAGCCGCTTCTCGCCCATGGTCGCCGCCGTGGTACGGCCCTGGGGCGACAACGTCTCGCTGTTCGGCAACTACACCGAAGGCCTGGAGCCGGGGCAGATCGTCGGCGTCGGCTTCGCCAACGAGGGCGAGGCGCTGGCGCCCAAGGTGACCCAGCAGTTCGAACTGGGCGCCAAGGTGCAGACCGGCGCGCTGACGCACACCTTCAGCACTTACCAGATCCGCCGGCCGTCCTTCCTCGGCACCGCCCCGGCCGCGCTGGTCGAGGACGGCGAGCAGCGCCTGCGCGGGTTGGAGTGGAGCCTGTACGGCCAGGCCCTGCAGACGCTGTCGGTGCTGGGCGGCGTGACCTACCTGAAGTCCGAGCAGCGCAACACCGGCCGCGACACCTACGGCACGCCCAAGTGGCGCGTGCGCATCGGCGCCGACTGGCAGACGCCGGTGCGGGGCCTGAAGGTGGGCGGGCGCTTCATCTATACCGGCTCGCAGTGGCTGGACTCGGGCAACCGCATCCGCATGCCGTCGTGGAACCGCCTGGACCTGAACGCCGGCTACAGCACCCAGTTCGCCGCCACGCCGGTGCGCTTCAACGCTAGCGTGGAGAACGTGACCGACAAGAAGTACTGGATCGGCACCTTCGGCGACGGCTTCGCGATGGCCGGCGCGCCGCGCACCTTCAAGGTCTCGGCCACCGTGTCGTTCTGACCCCGCGGGCCGCGCGCCCATCATGGAAAAAAGGCCGGTCCTGCGACCGGCCTTTTTGCTTCCGAAAAAATAGCTATAAGCCCATACAGAACAAGGGCTGGAGGCCTATTCGACCTGAAACCTGCCGAGCAGCGCGGCGGTCGAGGCGTCCAGCCCCTCGGTGTCGCCGCTGGCCAGGCGCGGCTCCAGGCCCTGGGCCAGCACTTTGCCCAGCTCCACGCCCCACTGGTCGAAGCTGTTGATGCCCCAGACGGCGCCGGCGACGAACACCCGGTGCTCGTACAGCGCGATCAGCGCGCCCAGCGCCTCGGGCGTCAGCTGCTCCAGCACGAAAAAGGTGCTGGGCCGGTTGCCGCCGAAATGCCGGTGCGGGTTGTCCGGCGACGGGCGGCCGCGCATCAGCGCCTTGGCCTGCGCCAGCGCGTTGGCCACCAGCCGTGCATGTTGCCCCGGCAGATCGCGCCCTGGGCGCGCCAGGGCGATGAACTCGACCGGGATCACGTTCGGGCCCTGGTGCAGCATCTGGAAGAAAGCATGCTGGCCGTTGGTGCCGGGCTCGCCCCAGACCACCGGCGAGGTGGCGTAGGGCAGCGGGTCGCCGGCGGCGTCCACGCCCTTGCCGTTGCTCTCCATCTCCAGCTGCTGCAGGTACGCCGGCAGCCGGCGCAGGCCGTGGCTGTAGGGCGCGACGCAGCGGCTGCCGAAGCCGTGGAAGTTGCGGTACCACACGTCCAGCAGCGCCAGGCGCACCGGCAGGTTCTGCTCCAGCGGCGCGCGGCGGAAGTGCTGGTCCATGGCGTGCGCGCCGGCCAGCAGGCGGCGGAAGGCGTCGGCGCCGACGGCGATGGCGATCGGCAGCCCGATGGCCGACCACAGCGAGTAGCGCCCGCCGACCCAGTCCCAGAAGCCCAGCGTGGTGTGGATGCCGAACTGCGCCGCCGCCTCCAGGTTGGTCGTCAGCGCCCAGAAGTGCCGCGCCAGTTGCTGCTCGCTGCCGCCCTGCGCCAGGAACCAGGCGCGCGCCGCGCGCGCGTTGGTCATGGTTTCAGCGGTGGTGAAGGTCTTGGAGGCGATCAGGAACAGCGTGCGCTCGGGCTGCAGGGTGCGCAGCAGGCTGCCCAGCTCCATGCCATCGACGTTGCTGATGAAGTGCAGGCGCTTGGGCGCAGGGCGCAGGTCGTCCAGCGCCTTGACCGCCATCGACGGCCCCAGATCGGAGCCGCCGATGCCAATGTTCACGATGTCGGTGATGGCGTCGTCGGCGCGCACCTGCTCGGCCAGCGCCAGCATCTGCTCCAGCGTGGCTTGCACCTCGCGCGCGGCCTCGGCGACGAATCCGCTTGCTGCGTTTTCGATAGCTGCAGCCCCTTGATTCATATGGTCTGGCGGCGGATTTCGCAACAACCAGTGCATCACCGCCCGCCCCTCGGTGTGGTTGATCGGGCAGCCGGCGAACATGGCGTCGCGGTAGGCCTCGACGCCGCACTCGCGCGCCAGCTGCAGCAGCAATGCCTCGGTGCGCGCGTCGATCAGGTTCTTCGACAGGTCGGCATACACGTGCGGCGCCTGCTGGCTGAAATGCGCCACGCGCGCCGCGCCGCCGCCGCCCTCCAGCGCCGCGCGCAGGTCGAAGTGCCGCCCGGACTGCTGGAAGTGCTGCTGCAGCGCGCCCCAGGCCGGCGTGCGGTCGCAGCGCGTGCGCGGGTCGTGGTACGCAGGGGGCGCTGCGCTCATGCTGCCGCGGCTGCCTGCAGCAGCTGTTCCAGCTTGGCCGCGTCGGCGGCGAAGGCGCGGATGCCCTCGGCCAGCTTGTCGGTGGCCATGGCGTCCTGGTTCAGCGCATAGCGGAACGCCGGCTCGTCGTACTCGACGCGCTCGATTGGCAGGCCGCGTGCGGCTGCCGGGTCGAGCGCGCGCTCCACGGCCCCCTCGCTGGCCTGCAGCTGCGCCATCAACTCGGGCGAGATGGTCAGCAGGTCGCAGCCGGCCAGCGCCAGGATCTGGCCGACGTTGCGAAAACTCGCCCCCATGACTTCGGTGGCGATGCCGAAGTGCTTGTAGTACTGGTAAATGGCGCGCACGCTCTGCACGCCGGGGTCGTGGGCGCCGGCCATGGCGGCCTCGTCCCAGCTGCTGCCGCCCTGCTTCTTGTACCAGTCGTAGATGCGCCCGACGAAGGGCGAGATCAGCTGCACCCGGGCCTGCCCGCAGGCCACCGCCTGGGCGAAGGAGAACAGCAGCGTCAGGTTGGTGCGGATGCCCTTCTCCTCCAGCTGGCGTGCCGCCTGGATGCCCTCCCAGGTGGCGGCCACCTTGATCAGCACCCGCGCCGGATCGACGCCTTCGGCGCGGTACAGCGCCACCAGGCGCTCGGCGCGCGCCACGCTGGCGGCGGTGTCGAACGACAGGCGGGCGTCTACCTCGGTGGATACACGCCCCGGGATCAGTTGCAGGATCTCGCAGCCGAAACGCACGATCAGCCGGTCCATCAGCGCGTCGATGTGCTGGCCGCTGCCCTGGGCCACGCACTGCTGCAGCAGCGGCGCGTACTCGGCCTTCTGCACGGCCTTCAGGATCAGCGAGGGGTTGGTGGTCGCGTCCTGCGGCTGGAACTGGGCCAACTGGCGGAAGTCGCCGGTATCGGCGACCACGGTGGTGTACTGGCGGAGGGCTTCAAGCTGGTTCAAGGCGATACCTCGTTCGACAAAAGGGGCCTGGGCCGTAGAAGCGGCCCGTTCGAAACGGCGCCAGCAGTGTATGCGCCCGCCGGACACGCCGATGTCGGCCGGTAGCGCGTATGAAACTCGATAACATGGCTGGCATGAGTTTCGACCTCGTGATTTTCGGCGGCACCGGCGACCTGGCCTGGCGCAAGCTGCTGCCCGCGCTGCTGCAGGCGCACCGCCACGGCACGCTGCCGCCGCAGGGCCGCATCATCGGCGTGGCGCGCGACGAGCTGTCCGACGCGGCCTGGCGCGCGCTGATCGGCGAGCGCCTGGCCGCCGTGGACAGCGACAAGCGCCCCAGCGCCGAGGAGTTCGAGCGCTTCGCGCAGCTGCTGCACTACCAGCGCATGGACCTGACCCGCCCCGAGGACTACGCGCAGCTGAAGGGCCGCCTGGCCGAGCGCAACGCCGACGTGGTGGTGATGTACCTGGCCACCGCGCCCCAGCTGTTCACCGTGGCCTGCGAGCAGCTGGGCGCCGCCGGCCTGGCGACGCCCAACACCCGCGTGGTGCTGGAAAAGCCCCTGGGCCACGACCTGGAGTCGAACCGCGCCATCAACGCCGCCGTGCGCGGCGTGTTCAGCGAGCGCCAGGTGTTCCGCATCGACCACTACCTGGGCAAGCCGTCGGTGCAGAACCTGCTGGCGCTGCGCTTCGGCAACGCGCTGTTCGAGCCGCTGTGGCGGCGCGAGACCATCGCCAGCATCGAGATCACCATCGCCGAGCAGCTGGGCGTGGAGGGCCGCGGCGCCTTCTACGACCAGACCGGCGCGCTGCGCGACATGGTGCAGAACCACGCGCTGCAGCTGCTGTGCGCCATCGCCATGGAGCCGCCGATCAACGCGCATGCCGACGCCATCCGCGACGAGAAGCTGAAGGTGCTGCGCTCGCTCGTGCCCTGGACCCAGGCCACGCTGGCGCAGGACGTGGTGCGCGGCCAGTACGCCGCCGGCATGCTGGCCGGCCAGCGCGTGCGCGGCTACCGCGACGAGGACGGCGTGGCACCGGACAGCCGCACCGAGACCTTTGTCGCGCTGCGCGCCAGCATCGCCAACTGGCGCTGGGCCGGCGTGCCGTTCTACATCCGCACCGGCAAGCGGCTGGCGGCGCACGAGGCGCACATCGCCATCCACCTGCGCGCGGCGCCGCATGCCATCTACCGCACGCCGCTGTGCGGCACCAACCGCCTGGACATCCACCTGCAGCCGCGCGACGGCCTGACGCTGCACCTGTTCGCCTCGGCCAGCGAAACGCGCAGCAGCAGCGCCCAGGCGGCGCACGCCGCCGCCGGTGCCGCCCCGGCGCTGACGCCGGTGCAGCTGGACCTGGACTTCGAGCAGCGCTTCGGCGCCGAGCGCGTGGGCGCCTACGAGCGACTGTTGCTGGACGTGATCGCCGGGCGGCTGAACCTGTTCGTGCGCGCCGACGAGCAGGAGGCCGCCTGGCAATGGGTCGAGCCCATCATGCAGGCCTGGGACGAGCAGAACGCGCGCGGCGAGGGCCCGCGCCCGTATGCCGCCGGCACCTGGGGCCCGGGCGCGGCCAGCGCGCTGGTGGCGCGCGACGGCAATACCTGGGTAGAGGAATGTTGAAACACCCCTCTGAGGCGCAGCGCGGCGGGGCAGCCCTTGCGCGGTGGCCCTGGCCTGGTGAGCGCCAGTGTCACAGGTGGCTGGCGATGGAGGCATAACGTGCTGGAACGCATCACCGCCTCCCTCCCCTCCCTGGCCCCGGCCGAGCAGCGCGTGGCGCGGCTGGTGCTGGAGGACCCGCGCGCCTTTGCCCGCCTGCCGGTGCGCGAACTGGCGGCGCGCGCCCAGGTCAGCAAGCCCACGGTGGTGCGCTTTTGCCGCAGCATGGGCTACGACGGGTTGGCCGACTTCAAGCTCAAGCTGGCCGGCAGCGTCAGCGAGGGCGTGCCTTTCATCCACCGCAGCGTGGATGCCGACGACGGCACGCCCGAGGTGCTGGTCAAGGTGGTGGACAACGCCGTGGCGGCCTTTTTGCAGTACCGCAACGCCGCCAGCGTGCAGGCGCTGGACCGCGCCGCCGAGGCCATCGCCGCGACCTGGCAGACCGGCCGGCGCATCGAGTTCTACGGCGCGGGCAACTCCGGCATCGTGGCGCAGGACGCGCAGCACAAGTTCTTTCGCTTGGGCATCACCAGCCTGTCCACCAGCGACGGGCACATGCAGGTGATGAGCGCGACGCTGCTGGCGGCCGGCGACTGCGCGGTGATCATCAGCAATTCGGGCCGCACGCGCGACCTGATGGACGCGGCCGACATCGCGCGCAAGCGCGGCGCCACCACCATCGCCATCACCGCCAGCGGCTCGCCCCTGGCGCACAGCTGCCAGATCCACCTGGCCGCCGACCACCCCGAGGGCTACGACCGCTACAGCCCGATGGTCTCGCGCCTGCTGCACCTGCTCATCATCGACGTGCTGGCCACGCGCGTGGCGCTGTCCATCGGCGAGCCCTTGCAGCCGGTGCTGCAGCAGATGAAGAACAACCTGCGCGCCAAGCGCTATACCTGAGCGGCACAGCCCGCGCCTACCCCTGCCAGCGCCGCAGCAGCAGCGACGCGTTCACGCCGCCAAAGCCAAAGCCGTTGACCAGTGCGTGTTCGATGGCCATGGGCCGCGCGCTGCCGGCCACCAAGTCCAGGCCGTCCGCCAGCGGGTCGGGGTCGAGCAGATTGAGCGTGGCCGGCGCTATTTGGTCGCGCAGCGCCAACACCGTGAAGATGGCGGCCACGGCGCCGGCCGCGCCCAGCAGGTGGCCGGTGGCGGACTTGGTGGAGCTGACGGCCAGGGCGCCGCCCGTGCCGAACAGGCGGCGGATGGCGGCCAACTCGCCCCGGTCGCCCACGGGTGTGGAGGTGGCGTGCGCGTTCAGGTACTGCACCTCGTGCGGCTGCACGCCCGCCATGGCCAGCGCCTGTGCCATGCTGCGGCGCGCGCCGTCGCCGTCCTCGGGGCCGGCGGTGATGTGAAAGGCATCGGCCGAGGTGCCGTAGCCCGCCACCTCGGCCAGCGGCACGGCGCCGCGCGCCAGGGCGTGCTGCAGCGATTCGAGCACCAGCGCGCCCGCGCCCTCGCCCATCACGAAACCGTCGCGGCCGGCGTCGAACGGGCGCGAGGCCTCGCGCGGGCGGTCGTTGTAGCCGGTGGACAGCGCCTTGGCCGCGGCGAAGGCGCCCAGGCTCACGCGGTCGATGGCCGCCTCGGTGCCGCCGCACAGGGCCACGTCGGCCTCGCCCGAGCGGATCAGCCGCAGCCCATCGCCCAGCGCCTGCACGCTGGCCGCGCAGGCCGTGACGGGCGCGCCCAGCGGCCCTTTCAGGCCATGGCGGATCGACACGTGCCCGGCCGCCAGGTTGGCCAGGAACGACGGCACGGTGAAGGGCGACAGGCGCCCTGCGCCCCGGCTGTCGGTGGTGCGCACGGCCTGGACGATGGCGCCGAAGCCGCCGATGCCTGAGCCGATGACGCAGGCCGTGCGCTCTCTTGCGCGCTCGTCCGCGGGCGGCCAGCCGGCCTGGGCCAGTGCCTGCGCGGCCGCGTCCAGCGCCAGAGGGATGAAGCGGTCCATCTTGCGCAGCTCCTTGGGCGGCGCCACGGCGCCCTCGTCCCAGCCGCCCTCGGCGTCCTGCGCCAGGCTGGGGACCAGGCCGGCGACCTGGCCCGGCACGTCGGGCGCCAGCTCCGGCGGCAGCCGCACCAGGCCCGAGGCGCCGGCGCGCAGCCGCTGCCAGCAGCGCTCCACGCCGCGCCCCAGCGGCGAAACCAGTCCCATGCCGGTGATGACCACGCGGCGGCTGGCGCCTGCGCTCGTGCTGTTGTCCATGGCGAATCCCTGCCGCTTCCGGCGTTTATGATGACGCACATCATCATAAATAGGTTTTGATGATGGAAGCAATCAATGGAGTCGCTGCATGAAAGTGTCCAAGGCGCAGACCGCGCAGAACCGGCAGGACATCCTGGAGGCCGCCGCCCGGCTGTACCGTGAGCACGGGCTGGCTGGCGTGGGCGTGGCCGAGGTGACGCGCGGCGCGGGGTTGACGCACGGCGGGCTGTATCGGCATTTCGAGTCCAAGGATGCGCTGGTGCGTGAGGCCTGCGCACGCGCGTTCGAGCTGCCCAAGGCCGTGCTGCAGGACGCGCTGCAGCATGCCTCGCCAGACCACGCGCGGCCGGCGTTCGTGCAGGCCTATCTGTCTGCCGCACACCGCGACCAGCCGGGGGAAGGCTGCCCGGTGGCTGCGCTGGCGGTGGATGTGGGGCGCGCAGGCGGCGCCGTGGCAGAGGCCTTCACACAGGGCGTGAAGGGCAACATCAGCCGTTTTGCCACCCTGGCGCACGGCCTGGCGCCGGGCCAAGAGCCGAGCGCGGCGCAGCGAACCGATGCGGTGGTCACGCTGGCCACGCTGGTGGGCGCGCTGGTGCTGGCGCGTGCAACCGCACCGGCGGACGCTGCGCTGTCGGACGAGATATTGGCGACGGTACGCGCGCACCTCACGGCGCCGCGGCCGAAGCGCCGTGGGGACGGCGCTATCAAATAGAGATCTGCTTACGCTTGTCAGCACTGGTTTTCAGCGCATTTTCATGCGAAAACTCAGACACAGCCTGCGCGGACAGCTCACTTTTTCATATCAACGGCCGTAGGTCGCAGTGAAGCTGGCCTTGGTCAGCGTGTGCGCGTTGACGTTGAAGCCGGCCAGCGCCGCTGGCGCATCGTCGGGCACGTCGATGCGCGGTACGGATAGCGCATGCACGGTGAAGACGTAGCGGTGCGGCTTGTCACCCGGCGGCGGGCACATGCCGCCCCAGGCGTACTGGCCGTAGTCGTTGCGGATGTGGCGCGCGCCCTGGGGCAGGTTGGCGCCGCCGCGGGCGCCGGCGTCGGCGGCCAGTTCGGCGGTGCCGGGCGGCAGGTCGATCACGTACCAGTGCCAGAAGCCCGAGCCGGTGGGCGCGTCCGGGTCGTAGCAGGTGACGGCGAAGCTCTTCGTGCCCTCGGGCGCGCCGCTCCAGCGCAGGACGGGAGAGCGGTTCTCGCCACCGCAGCCGAAGTCGTCGAACTCGAAGCGCGCGTCGATGCTGGCGCCCGCGACGATGTCGGGGCTGGTCAGGGTGAAACCGTGTTGGCTCATCGGGAAGTCCTTTCATCGGTGAAATGCCAGGTGCTGTAGCGCCCCTCGTCCAGGCGGCGCAGCAGCGGCAGGCCGGTGGCAGTATCGCGCGGCTGGCGCTCGATCCAGTCCAGCAGCAGATCGGCGTCCAGCACGCCGATGTCCAGCCGGCGCTCGGGCGGCACGCCGGCCAGGGTCAGGTGCCGGTCGCCGCCGCGCGCGGTGTACTCAGGCACGAACAGGCGGTATGTGCGCGGCGGCTCCAGCGGAACCCAGACGTCCCTGGCCACGTCATGGAACTGCAGCTGCGCAATGCGCTCGCCGCGCGGGCGCGTCACGTCCACGGTGAAACGCAGTCCGGCGACGTAGGGGTACGGCCCGGTGGAGCCGCGCGGGCCCCACACGGCCTCGATGCCGTCCTCCAGCATGCCGCGCAGCTCGGCGCCGCTGACCTGCAGGCGCCACAGCGTGTTGCCGAACGGCAGCACGCCGATGAGCTGCTCGCCCGTCACCGTGCCCAGCAGCGGGGTGCGCACGCCGCCGCCGTGCTGCATGGCCAAGTCGGCGCCGCCGTAGCGCAGGCGCGCCATGTCCAGGTAAGCCTGGGCCACCAGTTGCTGGATGTCGCCGCCGTGCCGGTCCACCCGGCCCTCGGCGTTGCACGCGGCGCTGGAGCGGCCGTGGTCGCGGCTGCCCGGCCCGCCAGGCACGCGGCGCGCACACAGCTCCTCGGGCGCGTGCGCCACCGGGGTGCGGGCGAACGCGGCCACGCGCGCCTCGAACGGCGCCAGCGCCGCCAGGGCGGCGGCGGACGGTTCGGTGACGCGCAGGAAGCCCAGCGCCGTGCGGCTGGCCTCCAGCGACTGCCGCAGCGCCGGCGCGGGCGGCTGGCCGTCCACCTGCATGTCGTCGCCGACCAGCACATGCGGCGTGCCGCTGCACTCCAGCACCTGGCCGCGCGCGTCGAAGTCCACGCGCAGTTCGCCCAGCACCTGGGCGTATTCGCCGGCCTGCACCAGACACACCGGCTGACCATCGGCGTTGCGCGTGCGCACTGGATAGTCGGCCACCGGCGTGCCGATGCCGGCCCGCGCCAGCCCCGGCGGACCCAGCAGGGTGTGCGAGTCGCCGCCGACGATCACGTCCACGCCGCGCAGGCGCTCGGCCAAGCGCCGCTCGGCCGCGTGGCCGATGTGGCTGAGCACGACGATCTTGTCGATGCCGCGCGCGGTGAGCCGGTCGATCTCGCGCTGCGCGGCCTCGGCCTCGTCCTCAAACTGCGTGTCCGGGTCGGGCGAGGACGACACCCGGGTCTTGTAGGCCACGGTCAGGCCGACAATGCCGATGTCCTGCCCGCCGCGGCGCAGCACCACCGAGGGCTGCACCAGGCCCGGCGCACGGCTGGGGTGCAGTGCCGAGGAAGCGCCGAAGCGCACGTTGGCGCTCAGGATCGGAGTCGGGCAGCGTCCCGTGGCCAACTGGTCCAGGAAGCCCCTGAGCACGGTGTCGCCCTTGTCGAACTCGTGGTTGCCCACGGCGAAAGCGTCGAAGCAGGCCACGTCCATCAGCGCTGCGTCGGCCGCTCCGGGCGCGCCGGCACGGTCGAAGTACAGCGTGCCGGTGAGCGCGTCGCCGGCGTGCAGCCTGAGCACGTTGGGCTTGCCGGCGGCCAGTGCGTCGAGCGCGCCGACCACGCGCGCGAAGCCGCCGACCTGCACCGCCACCGGCACGCGCCGTCCGCTGCTGTCGTCCAGCTGCAGCGTGGCGCTGCGCGGCTGCAGGTGCGAGTGGTGGTCGTTCAAGTGCAGGATGGTGAGCTGGTAGGCGCTTGGGCCGGCGGCCGGCGTCTGCACGGGGTGCGAGCCGCCACAGCCGGACAGCAGCAGGGCCAGCGCCAGGGCCTGCACCCTCGCCCTGGCCCTCTCGCGCCAGCGGGAGAGGCAGAAAAGCCCGCGCGGCCGGTGCGCCAGTCCCGTCAGAGCTCCTGATTGCATAGCAAACTCTCTTTGCCTGACCAGGGCCGAGGCCATTTTTTGCTCAAACCGGCACGGCCGGGATGTCGATCCGCCCTTCCTGCACTGCATGGCAGGCCACGCGCGTGCCGTGGCCGTCGTCCAGCAGTTGCGGGCGCTCGGCGCGGCAGCGCTCGTTGGCCCAGGGGCAGCGCGGGTTGAAGGCGCAGCCGCTGGGCGGGTTGAGCGGGTTGGGCACCTCGCCCTGCACCGGCGTGCGCGCCCGACCGGTGTCGTGCATCTTCGGGATGGCGTCCAGCAGCATGCGCGTGTAGGGGTGGCGCGGCGCGGCGAACAGCTGCACCTTGTCGGCCAGTTCGACCAGCCGGCCCAGGTACATCACGCCGACCCGGTCGCTGACGTGGCGCACCACCGCCAGGTTGTGGCTGATGAACAGATAGGTCAGGCCCTGCTGGCGCTGCAGGTCCTTCATGATGTTCAGCACCTGCGCCTGCACCGACACGTCCAGCGCGCTGGTCGGCTCGTCGCAGACCAGGAACTCCGGCTCGGTGGCCAGCGCCCGGGCAATCGAGATGCGCTGGCGCTGCCCGCCGGAGAACTGGTGCGGGAACTTGGCCATGTCCTGCGGCGACAGGCCGACGCGCGTGAGCAGCTCGCCCACGCGGGCGCTGAGCTGTGCCTTGTCGCTCAGGATGCCGTGCTCGCGCAGCGGCTCGGCGATGATGTCCTCGACCTTCCAGCGCGGGTTCAGGCTGGCGTAGGGGTCCTGGAAGATCATCTGGATGCGCCGGCGCATGGCCTTGGCGTCGCGCCCCTTGAAGGCCGCGTGCGCGTCTTGGCCGTCGAAGGCGAAGCTGCCGCGCGTGGGCGCGTACAGCCCGACCAGCAGCCGCGCCACGGTGCTCTTGCCGCAGCCCGATTCGCCCACCAGCGCCAGCGTGGTGCCGCGCTCGATGTCGAAGCTCACGCCGTCCACCGCATGCAGCAGGGTGCGCGGCTTGCGCTCGAGCACCCGGTTCAGCCAGGGCGCCGACACGTCGAAGGCCATCGCCAGGTCGTGCGCCTGCACCAGCGGTTTTGCGCCCTCTCCCGCTGGCGGGAGAGGGTCGGGGTGAGGGCCTGCGCCACCCGATCCGCCATTGCCGCCCGCGACGAGGCCTGCCCTCACCCCGGCCGTCTCCCAGAGGGAGAGGGAGGGAAGGCCGGGAGAGTGGGGTGCGTGATCGTTCATGCGGCCTCCTGGGCATCGGCAGCGTGCAGCCAGCATGCGGCGCGCGTGGCGCCTGCCGGCATCAGGTCCGGGCGCTCGACGCGGCAACGCTCGAAGGCGTGCGGGCAGCGCGGGTTGAAGGCGCAGCCCGGCGGAATGGCGTTCAGCCGCGGCATGGCGCCGTCGATCTGGGCCAGGCGCTCGCGCTCGCTGTCCATGTCGGGGATGGAGGCCATCAGGCCGGCGGTGTAGGGGTGCGCCGGGTGGTTGATGACCTCGTGCACCGGGCCGATCTCGGCGATGCGCCCGGCGTACATCACGGCCACGCGGTCGCAGGTCTCGGCGATCACGCCCATGTCGTGGGTGATGAGCATGACCGCGGCGCCGCGGCTTTTGCAGATGGATTTCAGCAGCTGGATGATCTGTGCCTGGATCGACACGTCCAGCGCCGTGGTCGGCTCGTCGGCGACGATCAGCTGCGGCTCGGCCGCCAGCGCCAGGGCGATGACCACGCGCTGGCGCATGCCGCCGGAGAACTGATGCGGGTAGTGGTCAATGCGCTGCTCGGCGGCCGGGATGCCGGTGTCCTGCAGCAGTTCGATGGCGCGAGCGCGTGCCTGCGCCGCGTCCAGCGGCAGGTGCGTGTGGATGGTCTCGACGAGCTGCTGGCCCACCGTGTAGAGCGGATTAAGCGAGGTCAGCGGGTCCTGGAAGATGGCGCCGATGCGCCGCCCGCGGATGTGGCGCATCTGCGCGTGCGGCAGGTCGTCGATGCGCTGGCCCTCCAGCACGATACGCCCGCCGGCCACGCGCCCGGGTGGCTCGAGCAAGCCGATGATGGACGCGCCGGTGAGCGACTTGCCGGCGCCGGATTCGCCCACCACGCCCAGGATCTCGCCCGGCGCGATGGAAAAGCTCACGTCGTCCAGCGCGCGCAACGTGCCGCGCCGGTTCGGGAATTCGACGATCAGGTTCTGGACTTCAAGCAAGGACATGGCGGAATTCCGGCCCGTCAATACGGGCCAAAACGGTGAAAACAGGCGCGTTCCAGGCCAGCGGACGCCGTGGATCTGGCTGTGCCAGGCCACTGGCGTCGTCCCCCTTCCCGAAGGGCGCAGCCGTTCGAGAGAAGGGGGAAGCCGCGCAGCGGCTCAGGGGGTTGTTCACCTCAATCTGGGGTTGAGCGCATCGCGCAGCCAGTCGCCCAGCAGGTTCACCGACAGCGCGATCAGCACCAGCATGGCGCCGGGGAAGACGGTGATCCACCACTCGCCCGAGAACAAATAATCGTTGCCCACGCGGATCAGCGTGCCCAGCGACGGCGAGGTCGGTGGCGCGCCCACGCCCAGGAATGACAGTGTGGCCTCGGTGATGATGGCCGTGGCCACCTGGATGGTGGCCAGCACCATGACCGGGCCGAGCACGTTGGGCAGCACGTGCCGGCGCATGATGCGCAGGGGCGGCACGCCGGTCACGCGCGCAGCCTGCACGTATTCCTTGCTGCGCTCGACCAAAGTGCTGCCGCGCACGGTGCGCGCGTACTGCACCCAGCCGGTGAGCGAGATCGACACGATCAGCACGCCGAAGGCCAGCGAGTCCGGCGCGTTCGGGAACACCGCCCGGCCCACGCCGGCGATCAGCAGCGCGATCAGGATGGCGGGGAAGGACAGCATCACGTCGCACAGGCGCATCAGCACCGCGTCCACCCAGCCGCCGGCGAAACCCGCCCACAGGCCCAGCCCCACGCCCAGCACTACCGAGATCGCCACCGACGCCAGGCCGACGACCAGCGAGATGCGCGCGCCGTAGATCAGCGCGGAGAGGATGTCGCGGCCCTGGTCGTCGGTGCCCAGCGGGTATTTCGTCGTGCCGCCCTCCAGCCAGGCGGGCGGCAGGCGCGCGTCGCCCAGCTCCAGCGTCGCCAGGTCGAAAGGGTTGTGCGGCGCCACCCAGCCGGCGAACAGCGCGCAGACCGCGCAGATGAGCGCGATCAGCGCCGCCAGCATGGCCACGGGGGAGCTGCGGAAGCTGTGAAAAACGTCGCTGTCCCACCAGCGCGAGAGGGTGTGCATCATGGTCGGCGTGGAGTGATTTTCATGCGAAACAGGCCGCCAGCCCTTTTGAATAAAGGGCCTGCAGCTATGGGAATGAGAGTAAAGAGTCGCCCCACCCTACAACCCGGTTGCCAGCGGCATGCCCTGTTCCACCAGCCCGGCCAGCAGCGCCGCGCCCAGCGGCAGCACTTCATCGTTGAAGTCGTAGCGGCTGTTGTGCAGCGTGCAATGACCCGCGCCCATGCCCTGGCCCAGGCGCAGGTAGGCGCCGGGCCGGGCCTGCAGCATGAAGGAGAAATCCTCCGCGCCCATGCTCGGCTCGAGGTCCCGCACCACCTGGTGCTCGCCCACCAGGCTGGCGGCCACATCGCCGGCGAAGCGCGCCTCGGCCGGGGTGTTGATGGTGGCCGGGTAGATGCGCTCGTAGCGCACGCTGGCCGTCGCGCCAAAGCCCAACGCCACGGCGCTGCAGAGCTCCTGGATGCGCTGCGCCACCAGGTTCTGCACCGCTGGATCGAACGCGCGCACCGTGCCGACCAGCGTGGCCGTGCCCGGCAGCACGCTGAACGCGCCCAGGTCGCCGGCCTGCAGCGCGCAGACGCTGACCACGGCACTGTCGATCGGCCTCACGTTGCGCGCCACGATGCTCTGCAGCGCGGTGACGATGTGCGCCGCCACCAGCACCACGTCCACCGTCTGGTAGGGATGCGCGCCATGCCCACCGCGGCCGGTGATGTCGATGGTGATGCGGTCGGCGGCGGCCATCATGGCGCCGTCGTTCAGGCCTACCGTGCCGGGCTTCATGGCCGGCCAGTTGTGCATGGCGTACACCGCCTGCACGGGCCAGCGCTCGAACAGGCCGTCCTCGATCATCACCCGCGCGCCGCCCAGTCCCTCCTCGCCCGGCTGGAAGATCAGCACCGCCGTGCCGTCGAAGTCGCGCGTGGCGGCCAGGTAGCGCGCCGCGCCCACCAGCATCGCCGTGTGCCCGTCGTGGCCGCAGCCGTGCATGAGTCCGGACTTGGTCGAGCGCCAGGGGAACTCGTTGTGCTCGGCCATGGGCAGCGCATCCATGTCGGCGCGCAGGCCGAGCATGGCCTTGCTGCCGCGTCCGCGGCCGTGGATCAGCGCCACCAGGCCGGTCTTGCCGATGCCCTCGTGGATCTCGTCCACGCCGCAGGCGCGCAGCGCTTCCCGCACGCGCGCGACGGTGTAGACCTCCTCGAAGCCGAGTTCCGGGTGGGCGTGCAGGTCGCGGCGCAGCGCGGTGAGCTCGGGGTGGAACTGCGCGATCTGCGCGAAGGCGCGGCCGCTGGCCTGATAGCGTGGGGTTGTCGTGTGCATTAATGCCCCCCACCCTTGCCGGAGACGCGCAGGCGCGGATCGACGGCGAAGTACAGCAGGTCCACCACCAGGTTGATGACCACGAAGATCAGCGCGATCAGGCACAGGTAGGCGGCCATGACCGGGATGTCCGCGAAGGTGACCGCCTGGATGAACAGCAGGCCCATGCCGGGCCACTGGAACACCGTCTCGGTGATGATGGCGAAGGCGATCAGCCCGCCGATCTGCAGCCCGGTGATGGTCATGACCGGCACCAGCGTGTTCTTCAGCGCATGGCCGAAGTGGATCGCGCGGTCGGACAGGCCGCGCGCGCGGGCGAACTTGATGTAGTCGGTGCGCAGTACCTCCAGCATCTCGGCGCGCACCAGCCGCATGATCAGCGTGAGCTGGAAGATCGCCAGCGTCACCGCCGGCAGCACCAAGTGGTGCCAGCCCTTGAGGCTCAACAGCCCGGTGCTCCACCAGCCGATCTGTGTCGTCGGCCCGCGCCCGTAGCTGGGGAACCAGCCCAGCGTCACCGAAAACACCAGGATCAGCAGGATGCCGATCAGGAAGGTGGGCAGCGACACGCCCAGCAGCGACAGGGTCATGAACGTCTGGCTCAGGAAGGTGCCGCGCCTGAGCGCCGCGTACACGCCCATCGGCACGCCCACCAGCAGCGCGATGGCGGCGGCCACCAGGGCGAGTTCCAGCGTCGCCGGGAAGCGCTCTGCGATCAGCCGCGAGACCTTGGCGCCCTGGCGCAGCGACAGGCCGAACTCGCCCTGCGCGGCATTCACCAGGAAGTGCCAGAACTGCACGATGAACGGCTGATCCAGCCCGAGCGCGGCGCGCATCTCGGTGATCTGCTCGGGCGTGGCGTCCTGGCCCAGCAGGAACACCACCGGGTCGCCCACGAACTGGAACAGCATGAAGGAAATGAAGGCCACGGCGACCATGACGAGCACGGCCTGGGCGAGGCGCCGAAGGATGAAAGCCAGCATGCAGATGGGTTGGCTGAAGGGGGTGGACGCATGCTAGCAGGCGGGTGGGCCCGGCACGGCATGCGGTGCGCGACGGGTGCATGTGGCGCACCGGCCGCGTGTGAACCAAAGGCCGAAGGCGCCGCGCGCCCTCGTCGTGCCTTCAGTTGATCTTCACGGTGCGGATGTCCACGCGGTTGTCCGCGCGGTGCACCAGCTCGACGTTCTTCTTCATCGCCCAGGGGATGACCTGGTCGTACAGCGGCAGGTGCGAAACGGTGTCGTTCGACAGCTGCAGCGCTTCGGTCATCATGCGCGCGCGCACCGGGGCGTCGGTCTCGACCTTGATGCGATCCACCAGGTAGTCCATGCGCTCGTTGCTGTACTTGCCGACGTTGTAGTTGCCGTCGCCGCCCGTGCCCACGCTGCGCACCAGCGACTGCAGGCTGTACAGGCCGTCGAAGGTCGGCACGCCCCAGCCCAGCATGTAGATGCTGGCCTCGCTGCGCTGGATCATCGGGAAATAGGTCACCAGCGGCAGCGTGCGCAGCCGGGCCTTGACGCCGATGCGCGCCCACATCGCCGTGATGGCCTGGCAGATGGCCTCGTCGTTGATGTAGCGGTTGTTCGGGCAGGCGAAATCGACCTCGAAGCCATCGGCATAGCCGGCCTCGGCCAGCAGCTTCTTGGACGCTTCCACGTCGTACGGCAGGCGCTTGCCCACACCCTCGGTCCAGCCAGCCACCTGCGGCGCCACCAGCGTGCCGGTGGGCTTGCCCAGGCCGCGCAGGATGTTGCGCGTGAGGGTGTTGGCGTCGATGGCCTGGTACAGCGCGCGGCGCACGCGCACGTCCTTGAGCGGGTTCTTGCCCTTGACGCTGGATCCCGACAGCTCGTCGCGGAACTGGTCCATGCCGAGGAAGATGGTGCGGTTTTCCAGCCCGTCGATGACCTTCAGCTCGGCGTTGCTGCGCAGGCGCGGCAGGTCCTGCGGCGCCGGGTCCAGCACCATGTCCACCTCGCCCGACAGCAGCGCCGCGATGCGCGTGGCGCCCGACTTGATCGGGGTGTAGACGATCTCGGTGACGTTGCTGTCCGCCTTCCCCCACCAGTCGGGGTTGCGCTTGAAGACCATGCGCACATCGGGCTGCCAGGATTGCAGCGTGAAGGGACCGGTGCCCACGGCGTTGCGGTGCGCGTAGTTCTCGTCGCTGCCCTTGATGTCCTTGGGCTCGACCGAACGGTTCTTCTCGGCCCAGGCCTTGCTCATCATGCGCAGCTCGGTCATCTGGCGCAGCAGCACCGGGTTGGGGCCTTTCAGGAACACGTCGATGGTGTTCGCATCGACCTTGGCCACGCGCTCGATGCCCTGCACGAAGGGGCCGTAGTTGGAGGTCTTGGCCATGGCGCGCTGGATGGAATACACCGCGTCGTCCGCCGTGAAGGCCGATCCGTCATGGAACTTCACGCCCTGGCGCAGGGTGAAGCGCACCTGCGTCGGGCTGACGTTGCTCCAGGCGGTGGCCAGCTGCGGCTCGACCTGAAAGGTCTTGCTGTCGTAGTACACCAGGCTCTCGTAGACATACGCATGGATGCCGTTTTGCAGTGCGTTGTTCTGCGAATGGATGTCCCAGGTGGCGATCTCGCCCTGGCTGGCCCACTTGAAGGTTTTGGCGTGCACGGCGGGCACGGCCGCGCAGGCGGATGCGGCGACGAGGGAAAGCAGCAGCCTTGTGAGTTGCATGAGGATTCCTTGTGAGCGCCGGCGGCTCAGGCGGGGAAAGTGGGGAATATGCCGCAGCCAACCGCTGGGTACGGCAAGGGAAAGCCCCGGAGACAGCAGCCCTGATCTGTGCTGGCCGCGCTGCTTCAGAGCCGCAGAAAGCGCCGGGGCCTCCCATGGGAGGCCCCGGCCTGGACAGTGCGGCAGCGCAGTGCCGAGAAAAAGGTTGCGCTGCCGGAACTGCCACCCCTCAGAAGCGATGGCGAATGCCGACCGTGATGCCGGTGCGGCTGCGGGCCTGGCTCACTGCATCGAGCGTGATGGCACTGCCACCGCTGATGCTGGTGTGGTCGACGCCGAAATAGGCATCGGTGCGCTTGCTGAAGGCATAGTCCGCCACTGC
Source organism: Oryzisolibacter propanilivorax (assembly GCF_900103645.1). Taxonomy (GTDB): domain Bacteria; phylum Pseudomonadota; class Gammaproteobacteria; order Burkholderiales; family Burkholderiaceae_C; genus Melaminivora; species Melaminivora propanilivorax. The sequence goes on along the minus strand of NZ_FNHP01000012.1, from coordinate 19,701 downwards.
GACGTAGAAGTTCGTGTTGCCGTTGAAGGCTCCGCTGGTGGAGCCCGACTGCTTGCCTCGGAAGTAATGCATACCCAGATTGAGCTGCGGGGTGAGCTGGTACCCCACTCCCACCTTGATCAGATGGCGCTTGTCGGCGTCGCCTGGCAGGAAGCCGCCGTTGGTCTGGCCTGACCAGAACTGGCCCAGGATGGCGCGGTCCACAGTATTGCGAAAACCCACCAGCGGACTGGTCACCGCGGCGTATTTGGCCTTGTTCAGGCCATAGCCCATATTGAAATACCAGGGTCCGGTGCGGTACGAGCCGCCAACGGTCCAGGCGTCCACGTCCGTGCCCCCCGGCAGGGTGGTGCGCATGAAGCCTCCACCCACCGCCAATCCGTTGGCGGCGTAGCGCAGATAGCCACCCGCGGTCTTCCAGGCACCACCCCCGAGGGTGCTGCGGACGTAGTCCGGCACCTGGGCCGCCGAGCCGGGCAGGCCGCCTTCCAGCGCGCTGGTGGAATTGTTTTCATCGAAAGAATACTGCAGAGCACCCGCCCAGGTCCGGTCGGGCGTGGCGATGGCGTACTTCAGCATATTGCTGGTGCGCGCGCCCATGGCCAGGCCGAGCTCTGGCTTGTATGCCTCCATGTAGGGCGAGTAGGGGAAGGACGCATAGGTGCTGGTCACCACGTCGAACAGTACGTTCCACTGCCGACCTGCCGTGATACGGCCGTATGGGCCCTGCAGCCCCACGTGCGCCAGCTGGAAAAAGGGCGTGGAGACAGTGCCGTCATCGGCATTAAAGCGGTTTTCCAGTACTACCAGCGCCTTGCTACCGCCGCCCAGGTCTTCCTCTACGTTGATGCCCCAGCGGCTTTGCGACATGCCGCCACCCAGCATCTGTGTCTTGCCGTCCTGCCCCGGCCCCTCATTGTTGGTATGCCGCACGGCCGCGTCCACGATGCCCCACAGCTGCACCTTGCTGGTTCCAGGGGCCTGGGCATGCAGCAACGGGGTGGTCACCATCAGGGCTGCCAGCGCCAACGTATTCTTGTACGACGATTGCATGTTCCGGGTCTTTCTATCCAAGGAATGATGGGTTGCTCGGCGAAACCCTATTCTTCAGATAGCACCGTATGGGAACAAGGCGCTATGGCATGCCAGCCACAGGCATTTACCCTAGGCTTTTGTTACATGGGCGACATAAAAAAACGCCACCCGAAGGTGGCGTTTGTCTTCCGTGCAAGCTGGCCATGAAGGCCAGCAATGTCATCAGAAGGAGTGGCGGATACCCAGCTGCACGCCCGTCTGGCTCTCGCCAGCGCCAGCGCCAGTGGTGCTCAGACCCTTGGCGGCCAGTGCCAGGTTGGAAGCATCCTTGTTCTTCATGTGGGCCACGGTACCGTACAGAGCAGTGCGCTTGGACAGGTTGTGCACATAGCCCAGGCTCAGCTGGTGAGCCTTGGAATCGATGGCCTTCTGGTCATACAGGGCGTACTGCAGACGGACCTGACCAGCACCCACGGGAGCGGCGGCGCCGATCATGTAGGAGTTGACCTTACGGTCGCTGGAAGCGGGCACGTCCTTGAAGCGGCTTTGCTGAGCCAGGGCGCTAATCTTTGCCATGCCGACGTCGTAGGAAGCGCCGATGGACAGCATGTCCTTCTTGCCGTCATAGACCAGCGGAGCCACGTTGTAGCCGATGTCGCGGCGGTCCAGTGCCACGGTCACGCTCAGAGGACCGTTGTCATAGGCTGCAAAGCCGCCCATGTAACGACCGTCGTGGCCGGAAGCCTTTTCATCGAAGCCATAGCCCAGGCCAGCGGTGAAGCCACCGAAGTTAGGCGTGTAGTACGCCAGCATGTTGTCTTGGCGATAGCCGTTGGCGTCAGGCGTGCTGGTGCTCTGGCCCCAGGTGCTCCAGCCCATGAACTGGCCGATACCGACCTGGCCGAACACGTCGTACGAGCTGACCTTGGTGTAGGAAGGCACCAGGTCGCGACCCAGGCGCACTTCACCGAAGCCGCCCATCAGGCTCAGCGTGGAGCGACGCTTGAAGTTGAAGCCGGCGGCATTGCCGTCGTCACCGAAGATCTCGCCTTCCAGCCAGAAGCCGGCCTTCAGGCCGCCACCCAGGTCTTCCACGCCGCGGAAGCCCAGACGGCTGGTCGCGTTACCGCTGGTGCCCAGGCCGTACTTGTTGTCGCCGGCGGTATTGGCATTGTCGATGTAGGTGAAGTTGGTATCCACGATACCGAACAGGGTCACGGACGACTGAGCCATTGCCGTGCCGGAAGCGGCCAGCACTGCCAGAGCAATCAGGGATTTTTTCATTGCGTGTTACTCCAAGGTTAAACAGAGGGCCCCGGGTGGTAGGGCATATGGCACGGGCGCGAAGCTGGCGCACGACCCCGCCGGCTCCCCGGGCCAACCTCCTGGTGGGGAAGTTGCTTCTATTGCAACAGACCGGGCCGTGATAAGCAAAGAAATTCCCGCACAATGAACTGCGCATCAGGCAATCCGTTGCCGTTCCACAACAGGCCCGCCGAATTGTGGAAAAGACGTATCGCCTGCCACGAGTTCATCTGCAACACAAGGTTTCATTCATCAAATAATGACCAACGGGCGCCTTCTCACTGCAACCGCACGCAGCGAATTCTTGCTGATTGCGGCCGACACGGCACTGCGCACGCTGCTGGCGCGGTCCAGCGCGAGCCAGCCGTCGCCAGCGCGCGGCCTGCCCCTCCAGACGTTGACGGCAGAGCAGGCACGCCTGTCGGCCGCCTTGATGCGCGTCAACCATGTCGGCGAAGTGTGCGCGCAGGCGCTGTACATGGCGCAGGCCTGCGTCACCCGCGACGAGTCGCTGCGCCAAGGCCTGCTGCAGGCCGCGCACGAGGAGACCGACCACCTGGCCTGGACGCGCGAGCGGCTGGACCAGCTGCGCGGCCGCCCCAGCCTGCTCAACCCGCTGTGGTTCGGCGGCGCCTTTGCCATCGGGTTGGGAGCGGCACGGGTGAGCGATGCCGTCAGCCTGGGCTTCGTGGCCGAGACCGAGCGCCAAGTATCAAAGCACCTGCAGGACCACCTGCAGCGCCTGCCCGCGCAGGACCTGGCCTCGCGCGCCGTGGTGGCGCGCATGCAGGGCGACGAGGCGCGCCACGCCGCGCAGGCCCGCGCCGCTGGCGCGGCCGAGCTGCCGGCCCCGGCGCGCTGGCTGATGCGCGCCGCGGCCAAGGTGATGACCACCGTCGCGCACCGCATCTGACCCTGAGCCTGGGCTGGCTCAGCCCTCGACCACCTCCACTCCGGTAGTGATCTGCGCCGTCTTGCCCAGCATGATGCTGGCCGAGCAGTATTTCTCGTGGCTCAGGGCGACGGCGCGTTCCACCGCCTCGCGCGGCAGGTTGCGGCCGGTCACGGTGAAGTGCATGTGGATGCGCGTGAAGACCTTGGGCTCGACCTCGGCACGCTCGGCCGTCAGGCGCACGCTGCAGCCGCGCACATCGTGGCGCCCGCGCTTGAGGATCAGCACCACGTCGTAGGCGGTGCAGCCGCCGGTGCCGGCCAGCACGGTCTCCATGGGCCGCGGCGCCAGGTTCTGGCCGCCGTTGGCGGGGCGGGTGGTGTCGATGGCGCCGTCCATGGCCAGGACGTGGCCGCTGCCGGTCTCGGCAACGAAGCCCATGCCGGAGCGCGTGCCTGCGGCACCGGTCCAGCTCACGGTGCATTCCATGAGGATTTCCTTGAGGGTTGGTTGGAGGAGAAGGGTTGACGCAGATCGACCACTGGCACAGAGGGCCTGTCGCATCCAGGGAATTTTGCTGCAATGCAGCACAGGTTGCGCTACCATGGCGGACATCGACGGCCAGCACGGGCCTGCAGCCCGCCAGCTACGCTGGCGTCCGACGATTGTCTCCTCCATCTCCTCAAAGGATGGATTGGCCCCGGGCCTTACCGCCCGGGGCTTTTTTTCGCCTGCGGGCGGCCACTATGATGGGCGTCCTCGCGCCGCGGCTGTTGCGGCGCAGCATCGGCCCTCGACCGGGCCAGCGCCATGACTTCTCCTGCCTCCCCTTCCCTCACCCCCGTCGACTACCTGAAGAAGATCCTGACCGCGCGCGTCTATGACGTGGCGGTGGAGTCCGACCTGCAGCCCGCGCGCAGTCTGTCGCGCCGCCTGCACAACAAGGTGCTGCTCAAGCGCGAGGACCAGCAGCCGGTGTTCAGCTTCAAGCTGCGCGGCGCCTACAACAAGATGGCGCACCTGTCGCCCGAGCAGCTGGCGCGCGGCGTGATCTGCGCCTCGGCCGGCAACCACGCACAGGGCGTGGCGATGAGCGCGGCCAAGCTGGGCACGCGCGCGGTGGTGGTCATGCCGACGACCACGCCGCAGGTCAAGGTCGATGCCGTGCGCACGCTCGGCGGCGAGGTGCTGCTGCACGGCGAGAGCTACTCGGACGCCTATGAGCACGCCGCCGCCCTGCAGGCGCGCGACGGGCTGACCTTCGTGCACCCGTTCGACGATCCGCTGGTCATCGCCGGCCAGGGCACCATCGCCATGGAGATCCTGCGCCAGGTGCAGCAGCTGGGCAGCGGGCTGGACGCGGTGTTCGTCGGCATCGGCGGCGGCGGCATGATCGCCGGCGTGGCCAGCTACATCAAGGCGGTGCGCCCGGAGATCCGCGTGATCGGCGTGCAGACGCGCGACTCGGACGCCATGGCGCGCTCGGCGCAGGCGCACCAGCGCGTGCAGCTGCCCGACGTGGGGCTGTTCTCCGACGGCACCGCCGTGAAGCTGGTCGGCGAGGAGACCTTCCGCGTGGCGCACGAGCTGGTGGACGAATACGTGCTGGTCGACACCGACGCCGTCTGCGCCGCCATCAAGGACATCTTCGTGGACACGCGCAGCATCGTCGAGCCGGCCGGCGCGCTGGCGGTGGCGGCCATCAAGCAGTACGTGGCCGAGAAGAAGACGCGCGGCGAGACCTACGCCGCCATCCTCTCGGGCGCCAACATGAACTTCGACCGGCTGCGCTTCGTGGCCGAGCGCGCCGAGATGGGTGAGGAGCGCGAGGCGCTGTTCGCCGTGACCATCCCCGAGGAGCGCGGCAGTTTCCGGCGCTTTTGCGAGGTGGTCGGCGCGCTGCCCGGCGGGCCGCGCAGTGTGACCGAGTTCAACTACCGCATCAGCCACGGCCAGCGCGCGCACGTCTTCGTCGGCCTGTCCACGCACGGCCGGGGCGAGTCGGAAAAGATCGCGCGCAGCTTTCAGAAGGCGGGTTTTGCCGCGCTCGACCTGACGCACGATGAACTGGCCAAGGAGCACCTGCGCCACCTGGTCGGCGGGCACTCGCCGCTGGCGCGCGACGAGCGGCTGCTGCGCTTCACCTTCCCCGAGCGGCCGGGCGCGCTCTTCAAGTTCCTGAGTCTGATGCAGCCGACCTGGAACATCTCGCTGTTCCACTACCGCAACCAGGGAGCGGACTACGGCCGCATCCTGGTCGGCATGCAGGTGCCGCCGGGCGACGCAGCGGCATTCGACGCCTTCCTGCAGACGCTGGGCTACCCCTACGCCGAGGAAACGGACAACCCGGCGTACCGCATGTTCCTGCAGGCGCAGGACGCATGATTTCAAGTCAAATCGCCCCTGAGCCCATGTATTGCATGGGCTTCGAGCTATTCTTTAGATAGCAAACCCCCATGCAGGCCGTGCGCCACTACCTGCTGGCGGTGCAGTTCTTCACGCGCCTGCCGGTCACCGGCCGCCTGGCCGCCTGGGTCGGCTACAGCCCGGCCATGCTGCGCGCGGCCAGCGGGCACTTTCCCGGGGTCGGCTGGCTGGTGGCGCTGCTGGCGGCGGCGGTGTACGCGGCCGTCTTTGCCGGCCTGCGGGCCGGGCCGCTGGCCGGCGCGGTGGCGGCGGCGCTGTCCACCGCCGCCACGGTGCTGGCCACCGGCGGCTTTCACGAGGATGGCCTGGCCGACGTGGCCGACGGCCTGGGCGGCGCCTACACCGCTGAGCGCGCGCTGGAGATCATGAAGGACTCGCGCATCGGCGCCTTCGGCGCCATGGCGCTGGTGCTGGCGCTGCTGACCAAGGTGGCACTGCTGGCGCAGCTGTCCAGCGCCGGGCTGGCCGCTGCGCTGGCCGTGCTGGCGGCGGCGCACCCGCTGTCGCGCCTGTGGCCGCTGGTCACCGTGCGCCTGCTGCCACACGTCGGCGACAGCGCCACGTCCAAGAGCAAGCCGCTAGCCGACCGCATCTCGAGGCGCGCGCTGGCCTGCGCCGCGCTGTGGTGCGTGCCGCCGGCGCTGCTGCTGGGCGGGCTGCTGGGCGCGGGCGTGCTGGCCGCCGCGCTGCTGGCCAGCGGCGCCGGCGCGGCGTGGATGCACTGGCGCTACGCGCGCCGACTGCAGGGCTTCACCGGCGACTGCCTGGGCGCCACGCAGCAGGTGGCCGAGCTGGGCTTTTACCTGGGCGCGGCGCTGGCATTGGCGCAGCGGGCCGCGTGAACCGCAGCACGCCACTTCAGACGTCCGCTGGCAGCGGCGAGGCACGCCCACAGAACTCGTCCGAGGGAAACCTGTCCCGCGCACAGGCCACTGGCCACAGCAGGAGCGGTCCGGTCGACGAACGATGCCAGGCCCCGTGGCGCAGCTAATGCCAAGCACGCAGGACGCCCTGCCGCGCCTGTGGCTGGTACGCCATGCGCGGCCGCAGATCGATCCAGGCCTCTGCTACGGCCGGCTGGACGTATCCGCCGACCCGGACGCCAGCCGCAACGCAGCCATGGCGCTGGCGCATGCGCTGCCCGCGCGGGTGGCCGCAGTGCGCCACTCGCCGCTACGAAGATGTGAGCAGCTGGCCGTTCATCTGCAACGACTGAGGCCGGATTTGACCAGTATTCCAGAGCCGCGCATCGCCGAACTGGACTTCGGCACCTGGGAAGGCCGCGCCTGGGACGCGCTGCCACACGCGGAGATCGACGCCTGGTCGGCCCGGCTGCACGAGCATGCCCCCGGCGGCGGCGAGAGCCTGGCGCGCATGCTGGCGCGCGTGGCCCAGGCGCTGCAAGAGGCCGCCCGGCTGGCGCATGCCGATGCGGGCGCGTACGCGCCGGCGCGCGACGTCGTCTGGATCACCCATGCCGGCGTGGCGCGCTGCGTGCACTGGCTGTGCACGCACGGCCCGGACGCGGTGCCGACAGCGGCGCAGTGGCCCGTCGAGGCACCGGCCTGCGGCGCCTGGACCACGCAGGCGCTGCCGCCGCCTGCGCTCACGGGCTCGGCAGCGGCATCTGCAGAGTGAGCGTGGAAGCCGCTCCCAAGGACGGCCCCAGATGCACCTCACGGCGCGACAGCGACTGCACCACCAGCCCCGGCTCCAACGCCGCGCCCACGCGATAGGGCCGCGGCGCCAGCCCGTCCACGGCGATCAGCGCCGCGCCGCCGCCGCTGGCGGTGCCCGCCAGGATGCCCTGCAGCACGAAACGCGCCGGTGCCGCGGGCGCGCCGGTCACCAGCGGCGCCTCAGCCGCCGCCCCCGCACCCAGCAGGCGTGCCACCGCCTGCGGATCGGCGCGCAGCGATGGCGCGGCCGGCGCAGGCACCGGCCCGGCGGCCGGCCGCGCCAGCGCCAGCGCCCAGTACAGCGCGCCGGCGCCGGCCAGCGCCCACAGCGCCAGGGTGGCCAGGCGCACGCCCCACGGGGACGCGGTGCGGCGCGAAGGGGCAGGAGCAGTCATGGCCATCGCCCGATTATTTATCATTGCCCGATGCCCTCTTCGACCTTCGTCCGCCTTCCCGCGCGCGCACTGCGCCGCCGCCTCGCCGCCGGCTTCACCCTGATCGAGCTGATGGTGGTGCTGGTCATCATCGGCGTGCTGGCCGCGCTGATCGTGCCCAACGTGCTGGACCGCGCCGACGATGCACGCGGCACCGCGGCGCGCACCGACGTGACCAACATCATGCAGGCGCTCAAGCTCTATCGCCTGGACAACCAGCGCTACCCCACGCCCGAGCAGGGCCTGCAGGCGCTGATCACCAAGCCCAGCGCCGGCCCGGTGCCCGGCAACTGGCGCCCGTACCTGGAAAAGCTGCCCACCGACCCCTGGGGCCGCCCCTACCAGTACCTGAATCCGGGAATCAAGGGCGAGGTCGATGTCATGTCCTTCGGCGCCGACGGGCAGTCGGGTGGCGAGGGCAAGGACGCCGATATCGGCAGCTGGCAGTGAGGGTAGGGGTGCCCCTACGGTCGCGCACTGCGTGTGCTTCCTGCCCCCCAGGGGGCCGCGTTTCGCCTTGGGGCGGCCCGGCGGCGAAACCTGTGCGCCCCCACGGTCGCGCACTGCCGCCGCCGACGGGGCATAGGGTATGTCGTGCTGTCGTTCTACCGCATTCCTTTTCAGCCTCGTCGTGACCTACCGACCCGCCAGGCCAGCTGACGCCGCGGATCTGGCTTTGCCAGGCCGCTGGCGTCGCCCCCCCTCCCGCGCAGCGAGAGAGGGGGGGCGACGCGCAGCGGCTCGGGGGGGTGTTCTCGGTTTCACCCTGCTGGAGCTGTTAGTGGTGCTGGCCATCATGGCGATCGCCACCGCCGGCGTCGGCTTGGCATTGCGCGATGGCGGGGCCGTGCTGCTGCAGCGCGAGGGCGAGCGCCTGGCCGCCCAGCTGGAGGCGGCGCGCGCCCAGTCGCGCGCCAGCGGCGTGGCGGTGCGCTGGCGCGCGCTGCCCGGGTCGGGCGGCTTCGCCTTCGACGGCCTGCCCGGCCCCCAGGGCCAGCGCCCTTGGCTGGATGCCGCCACCGGCGTGCGCGGCGGCACGGCCAGCCTGTGGCTGGGGCCGGAGCCGATCATCGGCGCGCAGCAGGTGGTGCTGGTCAACCGCGCCCAACCCGGGCGCGCCGTGGCCGTGGCCAGCGACGGGCTGCGGCCGTTTGCCGTGCAGGCGCTGCCGTGACGGTCGTGCGCCACGCGCACGCGCCGCGCGGACCGGCGCGCGGGCGGGGGCGGCGCCCCTCTGTCGCTGCGCAGCGTGGCTTTACCCTGGTGGAGGTGCTGGTGGCGCTGGCCATCGTCGCCATCGCGCTGCTGGCCGGCGCCCAGGCGACCTCGGCGCTGGTGCGCAACGCCGAGCGCGAGACCGACGTGGTGCTGGGCCACCTGTGCGCCGAGAACGCCTTGGTTGCCGTGCGCCTGGCGCAGCAGATGCCGTCCATCGGCGACGCGCAGAGCAGTTGCGAGCAGGCCGGACGGCGCTATCAGGTCACCCTGGCCACCACGCCCACGCCCAACCCGCAGTTCCGCCGCGTCGACGCGCAGGTGCTGGACGCGCGCGCCCAGCCGGTGCTGCGGGTGTCGACCATCGTCGGGAGGTATTGATGCCCCCCCTGAGGCGCTTCGCGCCATCCCCCCGAGGGGGGACGACGCTGGTGGACTGGCAAAGCCAGATCCACGGCGTCCGCTGGCATGGCCTGCTCCGCGGTCCTTCGAATGAGAGCCGGCGGGGAGAGGTCGAGCCGGCGCCACCTGCGTTGACCGGAGAAGCAACGACGCGGTCGGGTTGCGCACGAACAAGATGGGAATGTGCACGCGCCCCGTGGCGCGGCGTGACGCGCGCGGGCCGGCATCAACCGTCCAACCGCCCGACCAGCCGCACAGCGCGCGGCTTCACCCTGGTCGAGCTGCTGGTCGCGCTGTCCGTGATGGCGCTGCTGGCGCTGGTCAGCTGGCGCGGGCTGGACGGCATGGTGCGCTCGCAGCAGCTGACGCGCGCGCGCGCCGACGAGCTGCTGGTGCTGCAGACCGTGCTGGCGCAGTGGAATGCCGATCTGGACGCGCTGCAGGCCATCGAGCACACCGAGCCCATCGCCTGGGACGGCCAGGCGCTGCGCCTGACGCGGCGCAGCACGCGCACGCCCGAGGAAGGCGCGCTGGTGGTGGCCTGGGCGCTGCGCGGCGGGCAGTGGCTGCGCTGGCAGTCGCCGACCGTACGTACCCGCGCCGAATGGACGCAGGCCTGGCAGCAGGCCGCGCTGTGGGCGCGCACGCCGGGCGATGCCGAGCGCCGCGCCGAGACGGTGCTGCTGCCCGTGGCCGACTGGCGGCTGTTCTACTACCGCGGCGGCGCCTGGGCGAACGCGCTGTCCAGCGGCGCTGCGACCGGCCTGCCGCGCGCCATCGGCGCCGCCAGCGACGCCGCCGCGCGCCTGCCCGAGGGTGTGCGCCTGCAGCTCACCCTGCCCGCCGGCGGGGCGCTGGCGGGCAGCCTGACGCGTGACTGGGTCAATCCGCTGCTGGGTGGGGGCAAGTCGTGAACTCCTGTTTTGATAGCTGCGCGCCGTGACAAACAAAGGGCTGGAGGCACTTTTTATACCTGACGGTCGTTTCCGGGCTGGCGCGCTCCCCTGCTTCCCCTGCCATGCCAGGGGCCTACGCGTGCGCGCGTGCCAGCGCCCCGCCGTGCGCGGAGCCGGGCGGCCAATGTGGCGCCAGGCCGGCGCCGCGCTGCTGGCCGCCATGCTGACCGTGACCCTGGTCGCCAGCTTCGCCGCCGCCGCGCTGTGGCAGCAGTGGCGCGCCACCGAGGTCGAGGCGGCCGAGCGCGCTCGCATCCAGTCGGCGTGGATCCTGGTCGGCGCGCTGGACTGGTCGCGCCTGATCCTGCGCGAGGACGCGCTGGCGCGCTCGGGCGACGGCACCGACAACCTGACCGAGCCCTGGTCGGTGCCGCTGGCCGAGGCGCGCCTGTCCACGTTCCTGGCCGCGCAGCGCGGCGTGGCGCAGGTGCAGGACGCCAGCACCGACACCGCCGACGCCTTCTTGTCCGGCCAGATCAGCGACCAGCAGGCGCTGCTGAACCTGCGCAACCTGGTGCAGGACGACGCGGTGGACGCCGTCGCCTACCAACAGTTCGCCCGCCTGTTCGACTACCTCGGCCTGTCCGGCGCCGAGCTGGACGCACTCGCGCGCCAGCTGCAGCAGGCCCTGCAGCCCGACGCGCCCGCCAGCGCCCCGCTGCTGCCGCAAAGCGCCGCGCAGCTGACCTGGTGGGGCCTGCCGCCGGCCAGCGCGGCGCGGCTGACGCCTTACGTCACGCTGCTGCCGGCGCGCACACCAGTCAACCTGAACACCGCCGACGCGGTGGTGTTGTGGGCCAGTGCCGACGGCCTGTCCATGGCGCAGGCGCAGCAGCTGGTGCAGGCGCGCGAGGCGCAGCATTTCAAGAGCGAGGCCGACGCCATGCGCCTACTGGGCACGCCACGCGCGGGCAGCAACGGCATCACCACCGCCACGCACGCCGTCTCCTCACGCTACTTCGAGGTGCGCGGGCGCCTGCGCCTGGAGGGCAGCACAGTGGAGGAGCGTTCGCTGGTGCTCAAGGAAGGCGGCCAGGCGCGCACCCTGTGGCGCGAGCGCGGGGCACTGCCCCCGGCCGGGGCGCCGCAGGCCGGCCCCTACAATGCCGCGCCGACCCGCCCATGAGCACCCTCGTCATCACCCTGTCCGAGCCCGGCTCGGCCACCCCCGACCGCTACGACCACGTCCTGTCCGCCGACGGCCAGGCGGTGACGCGCCACGCTAGTAGCGAGGCCGCGCTGCTGCCCGGTGCCGGACGCACCGGCGAGACGGTGGCGCTGGTGCCGGTGCGCGCCCTGTCCTGGCAGCGCGTGACGCTGCCGCCCGGCTCGCTGGCCCAGCCGGCGCGGCTGCGCGCGGTGCTGGAAGGCCTGCTGGAAGAGCACCTGCTGGACGAGCCCGCCGCGCTGCACTTCGCCCTGGCGCCCGGCGCGCAGGCCGGCAGCCCGGCGTGGGTCGCGGTGTGCGACCGCGCCTGGCTGCGCGCGGCGCTGCAAACCCTGGAGGCCGCCGGCCACCCGGCCGACCGGGTGGTGCCCGAATTCGCGCCCGGCGCCACGGCCAGCGGGCAGACAGAGGCCACCGTGCTCGGTCCGCCCGAGGACGCGCGCCTGGTGCTGGCTGGCATGGGCGACGAGCAGGCGCTGGCCGTGCTGCCGCTGGCCGCTGCGCCCGCGCTGGGCCTGCCCGGGCCAGCCGCCGAAGGCGCGCCGCCGGTGCGCGCCGAGCCTGCGGTGGTGGCCCTGGCCGAGCGGCTGCTGACGCGCCCCGTGCAACTGCAGACCGCGCCCGAGCGCGCCCTGGCCGCCGCGCGCGGCGCCTGGGACCTGGCCCAGCTCGACCTGGCCAGCAGCGGCCGCCGGCGCGCGCTGCGCCGCGCCGCGGGCGGCGCCAACACCTTCTTGCGCGCACCGCAGTGGCGCGCCGCGCGCTGGGGTCTGGGGCTGGCACTGGCGGTGCACGTCATCGGCCTGAACCTGTGGGCGCTGCAGGACCGCCAGCAGCTGGCCGCCCAACAGGCGCAGGTGCGCGCCGTGCTGACCGGCACCTTCCCGCAGGTGCAGGTGGTGGTGGACGCGCCGCTGCAGATGCAGCGCGAGCTGGCGCGATTGCGCGCCGGCGCGGGCGGCCTGTCGCCGCGCGACCTGGAGCCGCTTTTGGCCGCCGCTGCAACGGCCCTGCCGCCCGGCCGCCTGCCCAGCGCCATCGAATACGGCGACGGCGAGCTGCGCCTGCGCGGCATTGCCTTGGGCGCGGAGGAACTGGCCGCGCTGCGCCAGCGCCTGGCCGGGGATCAGGCCGACGCGCGCCAGCAGGACGACGGCACGCTGGTGCTGCTGGCCGCCGCCGGGGGCACGCCATGACCCCCCGCGCCCTGAAAACCCCTCCCGCTCTGGCCCAGGCCTGGGCGCCGCTGCAGGCGCAGTGGCGCCGCCTGGCCGCGCGCGAGCAGACGCTGGTGCTGCTGGCCGGCGCGCTGGTGGCGCTGGCGCTGCTGTGGTGGCTGCTGCTGGCGCCGGCGCTGCTGACCTGGAAGACCTCGGCCGCGCGCCACGCCCAGGTGGACGCCCAGCTGCAGCAGATGCTGCAGCTGCAGGCCGAGGCGCAGCAGCTGCAGCAGGCACCGCGCGCGCCGGCCGTCGATGCGCTGGCGGCGCTGCGCGGCGCCACCGGCCAGCTGCTAGGTGACGGGGCGCGCCTGGTGATCGCCGGCGAGCAGGCCACCGTCACCCTGCAGCAGGTACCGGCCGAGGCGCTGGCGCGCTGGCTGGCGCAGGTGCGCGCGCAGGCGCACGCCACGCCGCTGCAGGCGCGCCTGACGCGCAGCAGCGCTCCCGGCGCCGCGCCCGCCTGGGACGGCACGCTGGTGCTGGCCCTGCCGCCCGGCTGATTTTTTCCTGCCCTTCGCTTGCAGCCCGTGCCGCGCCGCCCCCGCCCCGCCCTTGCCTCCGCTGCCCCGGCCCGCGCGCCGTGGGGCTGGGCGCTGGCCGGCGCCGCACTGGGCGTGCTGGCCGTGGGGCTGGCCGCGGCACCGGCGCGCTGGCTGGCGGCCGGCGTGGCGCGCGCCAGCGGCGCGCAGGTGCAGCTGCACGATGCGCGCGGCACGGTCTGGGACGGCTCGGCGCAACTGGTGCTGACCGGCGGCGCCGGCAGCCAGGACCGCGCCGCGCTGCCCGCGCGCGTGCACTGGCAGCTGCGCCCGGCATGGCTGGGCGCGCGCGTGCGCCTGCAGACCGCCTGCTGCACGCCCGAACCGCTCGCGCTGCACCTGCGCGCCGGCTGGCGCGCGCTGCAGTTGCGCCTGGAGGACGGCCGCAGCCAGTGGCCCGCCGCCGTGCTGGCCGGCCTGGGCACGCCGTGGAACACGCTGCAGCCGCAGGGCCAGCTGCAGCTGGCCACCAAGGGCCTGCGTCTGGCTTGGGCCGACGGCCGGCTGCAGCTGGCGGGCAGCGCCCGGCTGGACGCGCTGGCCATGTCCTCGCGCCTGTCCACGCTGCGACCCATGGGCAGCTACCGGCTGGCGCTGCACGGCGGCGAGGCGCCGCAGCTGCAGCTGTCCACGCTGGACGGCGCGCTGCTGCTGTCGGGCAGCGGTCACTGGGTCGGCCAGCGCCTGCGTTTTTCCGGCGAGGCGCGCGCCGCGCCGGGGCGCGAAGGGGCGCTGGCGAATCTGTTGAATATCATCGGGCGACGCAGCGGCGCACGCTCGCTCATCACCCTGGGCTGACCTTGTTGCAGCCCCGCCTTGCGATGCTTATGAACCCCCTGAACCGCCGCCGCCTGCGCCACGCTCTGCATTCGATAGCGGCCAGCGCTTTGCTGGCCGGCGCCTGCAGCACCTTGCCTGCCCAGGCGCAGACCGGCAGCGTGCGCGCCAACGAGCCGGTGACGCTGAACTTCAACGGTGCCGACATCGAGGCCGTGGCGCGCACCCTGGCCACCATCACCGGGCGCAACGTGGTGGTGGACCCGCGCGTCAAGGGCCAGATGACGCTGGTGACCGAACGCGCCGTTTCGCCGGCGCGCGCCTTCGACCAGTTCCTGGCGGCGCTGCGCCTGCAGGGCTTCACGGTGGTCGAGTCGGCCGGGCTGTACAAGGTCGTGCCCGAGGCCGACGCCAAGCTGCAGACCGGCAGCGTGGCGGTGACGCAGGGCCCGTCGGGGCGCGCGCCCACGGGCGGGCAGATCGTCACGCAGATCTTCAAGCTGAACTTCGAGAACGCGGCCAACCTGGTGCCGGTGCTGCGCCCGCTCATCAGCCCGAACAACACCATCAACGTCAACCCGGGCAACAACAGCCTGGTCATCACCGACTACGCCGACAACCTGCAGCGCCTGGCGCGCATCATCGCGGCGATGGACGTGTCCAACGCCAGCGACGTCGAGGTCATCCCGCTGCAGCACGCCATCGCCAGCGAGCTGGCGCCGCTGGTGGCGCGGCTGATCGAGGGCGGTGGCAGCGGCGGGGCCACGGGCGGCGCGGTGGCCGCGGCCACGCCGGGCCAGAGCGATACCTCGTTCAGGACCACGCTGCTGGCCGAGCCGCGCAGCAACGCGCTGATCGTGCGCGCGGCCAACCCGGCGCGGGTGGCGTTGGTGCGCTCGCTGGTGGCGCGGCTGGACCAGCCGGCGGCGCCTGGCGCCGGTGGCGCGGCGGGCAACATCCATGTGGTGTACCTGAAGAACGCCGACGCCGTGAAGCTGGCGACCACGCTGCGCGCGGCCCTGGGCGCGGGCGGCAGCGACACCGCCAGCGCGGGCGCCGCCACCAGCCCCGCTAGTGGGGGCGCGCGCGGCGTGGGTGGTCTGTCCGGCGGCATGGGCAACCAGGCCAGCGGCCTGGGCCAGAGCGCGAGCGGGCTGAACGCCGGTGGCCTGGGCGCCGGCGCCCCGTCGCTGTCGGGCAACAACGGCGGCAACGCCAATCAGCCCTCCACCGGCGGCTATATCCAGGCTGACCCGACCACCAACTCGCTGATCATCACCGCGCCCGACCCCCTGTACCGGCAGATCCGCGCCGTGATCGACAAGCTGGACGGGCGCCGCGCGCAGGTGCTGGTGGAGAGCCTGATCGTCGAGGTGCGCGCCAGCAAGGTGGCCGAGTTCGGCATCCAGTGGCAGGGGGTGCTGGGCCACATGGGCGGCACGCTGGGCGTGCTGGGTACTAACTCGGGTGTGGCTGGCACCAACATCCTGGACCTGGCGATCGCCGCGGCCAATGCCGCCAACGGCAACCTGTCGGCGCTGGCCGCCGCCAAGCCGGCGCCGGGCATGAACCTTGCCGTGGCGCCGCGCATCAACGGCAAGTACTACCTGGGCGCGCTGGCCACGTTCCTGGAAAACACCGGCGACGCCAACGTGCTGTCCACGCCCAACCTGATGACGCTGGACAACGAGGAGGCGCAGATCGTCATCGGCGACAACGTGCCCTTCCCCACCGGCTCTTATGCCAACACCGGCGGCGTCGGCGGCGCGGTGAACCCTTTCACCACCGTGGAGCGCAAGGACGTAGGCCTGATGCTGCGCGTGCGCCCGCAGATCAACGAGAACGGCACCGTCAAGCTGACGCTGTACCAGGAGGTCTCCAAGGTCGCCGCCAACACGCTGAACAACGTCAATGGGCCCACCACCAGCAAGCGCTCGATCGAGTCCACGGTGCTGGTGGACGACGGCAGCGTGATCGTCATCGGCGGCCTGCTGGAGGACAGCTACGGTCTGGCCCAGGACAAGGTGCCGCTGGCCGGCGACCTGCCGGTGGTCGGCGGGCTGTTCAGGAGCGAAAAGCGCACGCGCGAGAAGACCAACCTGATGGTCTTCCTGCGCCCGATGGTGATCCGCGACAGCGCCACCAGCGACGCGCTGATGATGGACCGCTACGACGCCATCCGCGCGCTGCAGCAGACCAGCCAGCCCGCACCGAGCAGCCTGCTGCGCGCCGTGCCCGACGCGCCGGTGCTGCCGCCGCTGCCCGCGGCGCCCGGCGCTGGTCTGCCCGCCCCCGCGCCACTGGCGCCGGTGCGGCCGGCAGCGCCCGCGCCCCGGCCGGCGCCCGCGCCTGTGGCCGACCCCGCCTACCAGTCGCCCTGACGGCGGCGAGGACCTTCGCGCATGCGCCATCCCCTGCCCTACGCCTTCGCGCGCACGCACCAGCTGCTGCTGGAGGACGACGGCCACCAGCTGCTGCTGTGGCACGGCCCGCAGCCCGCGCCCACGGCGCTGTCGGAGGTGCTGCGCAAGCACCCGGTGCAGCAGCTGCAGGCGCTGGACGCGCCGCAGCTGGCCCAGCGCATCAGCCAAGCCTATTCGCAGTCCGAGTCGAGCGCCGCGATGGTGGTCAGCGAGGTCGAGGAAGGCGCCGACCTGTCACGCATGATGCAGGAACTGCCCGCGGTGGAAGACCTGCTGGAGAGCGCCGGCGACGCGCCCATCATCCGCATGCTCAACGCGCTGCTGACCCAGGCGGTGCGCGACGGCGCCAGCGACATCCACATCGAGCCCTACGAGCGCCATTCCAGCGTGCGCTTTCGCGTGGACGGTCAGTTGCGCGAGGTGGTGCAGCCGAACCGCGCGCTGCACGCCGCGCTGATCAGCCGGCTGAAGATCATGGCCGACCTCGATATTTCGGAAAAGCGCCTGCCGCAGGACGGGCGCATCAGCCTGCGCTTAGGGACCAGAGCTATCGACGTGCGCGTATCCACGCTGCCCAACGCCCACGGCGAGCGCGCCGTGCTGCGCCTGCTGGACAAGAGCGAGTCGCGCCTGCAGCTGGAGGCCGTGGGCATGCAGGGCCAGGTGCTGGCGCGCATGGAGCGCCTCATCGCCCAGCCGCACGGCATCGTGCTGGTCACCGGCCCGACCGGATCCGGCAAGACGACCACGCTGTACGCGGCGCTGGCCCGGCTGGACGCCACGCGCAGCAACATCATGACGGTGGAAGACCCGATCGAGTACGAGCTGCCCGGCGTCGGCCAGACGCAGGTCAACAGCCGCATCGAGCTGAGCTTCGCACGCGCGCTGCGCGCCATCCTGCGCCAGGACCCGGACGTGATCATGATCGGCGAGATCCGCGACTTCGAGACCGCGCAGATCGCCATCCAGGCCAGCCTGACCGGCCACCTGGTGCTGGCCACGCTGCACACCAACGACGCCGCCAGCGCCGTCACCCGGCTGATCGACATGGGCGTGGAGCCGTTCCTGCTGTCGTCGTCGCTGCTGGGCGTGCTGGCGCAGCGCCTGGTGCGCAAGTACTGCGGCGTGTGCGCCGGCGCCGGCTGCGACGCCTGCGGCCAGACCGGCTACGCCGGGCGCACCGGCGTGTTCGAGCTGCTGCTGGTGGACGACGCCATCCGCGCGCAGATCCACGCCGGCGCGCCGGAGGGCGAGATCCGCGCCCAGGCCCTGGCCGGCGGCATGCAGCTGATGAAGCAGGATGGCCAGCGCCTGGTCGAGGCCGGCATTACCAGCGCCGAGGAAGTGCTGCGCGTGACGCGCGACTGACGGGTTTCAAGGGTTTTGGGCCATCAGCCCTTTGAAGACAACGGCCTGGAGCTATTTTTTTGATAGCACAACAGGGGTTTTCAGGCCCTTCTGCAGCTCGCGCAGCAGCAGCACCACCTGGCGCGAGGCGTGCTGGCAGGCCTTGTAGGCCTGCTCGGCCTGCGCGCGTTCGCCGGCCTCGATGTGGCGGATGAACGCCGCCGCCTGCTGGTGAAAGAAGCCGTGGCGGCGCAGCAGCATCTCGAACGCTGGGAAGTGGCCCAGCGCGGCGCGACCGGCGCCCTGCAGCCAGTGGCCGAGTTCGGATGAGCCGGCATCGTCCACCACCTCGGCCCGCAGGCGCTCGTCGCGCTGGCCCTGCAGCAGCGTGCCCAGCCATGGCAGCCAACGCTTGTGGCCGACGATGGCTGCCTCGATGTCGAACTGCGCCAGCAGATGCGCCGCCTCCGGGTCCGGCAGCACCAGCGCGCTGGCCTCGCCTTCCGGCAGGTCGGTCCAGCCCGAAGGGGCCGGGCTGGCGTCCGCCGCCGGGGCGAACAGTCGGCTGAAAAATCCCATGGCATCCCTCCCTCCCCCGGTCTGTGCCGGATGGGCGAGGCATTATCCGCACCCCGCCTTACCCGGGGCTGAGCGTCCAGCACCAACGTCCACCATCGCCTCTGCCTGACAGGCACTCCTTGGCCGATGCGCCCACAATCGGCGCCATGACCGCCCATCCTTCCCTTCCCCTGCTGTCCTTTCTCGACCTGGTCGCCGTGCGCGAAGGCGGCAGCGTCGCCCAGGCGCTGCAGCTGTCGGTGCGCACCGCGCAGCGCGCCGAAAGCCTGGGCTTTGCCCGCTACTGGCTGGCCGAGCACCACAACATGCCGGGCATTGCCAGCTCGGCCACCGCGGTGCTGATCGGGCACATCGCCGGCGCCACGCAGCGCATCCGCGTCGGCTCGGGCGGCATCATGCTGCCCAACCATGCGCCGCTGGTGGTGGCCGAGGCCTTCGGCACGCTGGCCACGCTCTACCCCGGCCGCATCGACCTGGGGCTGGGCCGCGCCCCCGGTACCGACCCGGCGACCATGCGTGCGCTGCGCCGCGACCGGGTAGAGACCGAGGCCGACTTCCCGCGCGACGTGGCCGAGCTACAACGCCTGCTGGCGCCGGCCGAACCCGGCCAGAAGCTCGTCGCCGTGCCCGGCGCCGGCACCGAGGTGCCGATCTGGCTGCTCGGCTCCAGCCTGTTTTCCGCGCAGCTGGCGGCGCACCTCGGCCTGCCGTATGCGTTTGCCTCGCACTTCGCGCCGCGCATGCTGCACGCGGCCATCGAGATGTACCGCCGGCTGTTTCGCCCCTCCCAGGTGCTGGCCCGACCCTACGTGGTGATCGGCGTGCCGGTCATCGCCGCGCCCACCGACGAGGAGGCGCGGCTGCTGGCCAGCAGCACTTACCAGCGCGTGCTGGGCATCCTGACCGGCCAGCGCGGCCTGCTGGCGCCGCCCGTGCCGGGCTACCTGGAGGGCCTGGGCTACCAAGAGCGCCAGGCGATCGCCGACTTCCTCGCCGTGGGCGTGGTCGGCGGGCCGGAGACGGTGCGCGCCGGCCTGCGCGCGCTGGCCAGCAGCACCCGGGCCGACGAGTTCATGCTGGTGTCCGACGTGTACGACGCAGAGCTGCGCCTGCGCTCGCTGGAGATCACCAAGCAGTCACACGTGTAGCCATTGGTTATCGCCACCTAATGCTGGAGTGCTGTGCGAGCCTGACCTTGCCCTCGAAAAACGTACCCCTTGCTGGGTGTTTCAATACAAGCGAGGAAGACGGACATGACGAAGACAGTGCTGGCGCGCTACACGCTGGAGTTCAAGCAGGA